>CAVPQV010000005.1:0-157529 GCA_963707625.1 uncultured Gammaproteobacteria bacterium | reverse complement strand
TCGCGCCGGCATTGCCGGTGCCCGACGTCGCCGTGCAGACCGAGTGGACGCGCGAGCAGTTGCTGCGCGCGCTGGCCAATCCCGCGCGCGAGTTCCTTGCCGAGCGCCTGGGCCTGCGCCTGGCGGGTGCAAGCGAGCGGCTGCCGGAAACCGAGCCTTTCGCGCTCGACGATGGCCTCGACCGCTGGCAGCGCAGCGGGCGCGTGCTCGATCTGCTGCTGGCCGATCGGCAGCTGGACGAAGCCGCGCTGGCGCGGCGCCTGCTCGCCGAAGGTCGCATCGCCCCGGGCGCCGCCGGGCGGGCCGCCCTGCAGCAATCGCTGGACGCGATCGAGCCGGCCCTGCGCGCCTGGCGCGACGATCCGCGCCCGCTGCAGTCACTGCCTTACACACTGGAGCTGGGCGAGTTTCGCCTCAGCGGCGTGCTGCCGCGCGTGCATCCCGAAGGGCTGCGCCAGTTCACCGCCAGCAAGGGCCACGGCAAGACCCTGCTCGCGCTCGGCTTCGACGCGCTGGTGTGGAGCGCGCTCGGTCACGGCCAGCCGATCGACCGCATCGTCTGCGACGAAGAGCGCGAGCAGCTGCCCGCGCTGCCGGCGGCGCAGGCACGCGCCAAGCTGCAGGCACTGCTGGCGCTGGCGCTGCGCACGCGGATCGAGCCGCTGCCCTTCATGCCGAAGGCCGGTTTCGAGTATTTCAACTGCGATGACCCGGCCAAAGCGGAGAAGGCCGCACGCGAGGAATGGAACGGCGAGTACGGCGAAGGCCGCGACAGCTGGGTAGCGCTGGCGCTGCGTGGCGCCGCGCCCTTCGCGGATGCCGAGGCGACGAAGCGCTTCGCGGCATTGGCGCGCGAAGTATTCGATGGGATGCCCGGCTTGCCGATGACCAGCGACGACGCGCTCGCGGGAGCCGCCGATGACTGAGTCCCGCGAACTCGGCCTGCGCCTGCCGATCCTCGGCGTGCAGCTCATCGAGGCCAGCGCCGGCACCGGCAAGACCTTTGCCGTGGCGACGCTGTACCTGCGCCTGGTGATCGAACTGCACCTGCCGGTGTCGCGCCTGCTCGCGGTCACCTATACCGAGGCGGCGGCGAAGGACCTGCGCGACAAGCTGCGCGAGCGCCTGGCGCGCGCCAGCGAGATGCTCGAGAAGCATGGCGCCGGCGGCGGCGATGCGCGCGCGGGCGCGGACAGTGCCGAGGCCTCGAGCCGCCTGCTGCTGCGCGAGGCGCTGGCGCGCGGCGAAACGCTGCCGGCACTACGCCAGCGCCTGCGCGTGGCGCTCGCCGCGATGGACCTGGCGCCGATCCACACCATCCACGGCTTCTGCCAGCGTGCGCTGCGCGAACACGCGCTCGAAGCCGGTCGTCCACTCGGCGCGCGCACGCTGGTGACGAACGAGGCGGCGTTGCGACGCGAAGTCGCCACCGAATTCTGGCGCCGGCAATCGCGCGAGGCAGATGCGGTCGAGAGCCTGCTCGGCATCTGGCGATCGCCGGCGGAGCTGGCCGAGGCGCTGCCGGACCTGCTGTCGGTGGACGCGCTGGAACCGGCGCGCGAGCCGGTGGACATGCGCGCTGCGCGCGACGTTTTCGCCGCAGCCTTCGCCACGCATGGCGAAGACGCGCACGCGGCGCTGGTGCAAGCCTTCGAGTGCAAGGACCTGAAGGCCACGATCCGCAAGCCGGAGTTGCTCGACACGGTATGGCGGGCGCTGTGGCGCTGGGCGCAGGCGCCGCTGGAAGGCGATCCGCGCGCCGATAGGCTCGGCGACTACGGCGCCGCTTCGCTTGCGGCGGAGACGATGAAATCCGGCATCACGCCTGCCAATCCCTTCTTCGAAGCCATCGACGCCTTCCTCGCAGCGCGCCTGCGTGCGCGCACGGCGATGGTGCACGACGCGCGCGACTTTGCCGCCACGCGCCTGGCCGAGCTCAAGCGCGAGCGCCAGTTGATCGGCTTCGACGACCTGATCCGCAACGTCGCCGACGCGCTCGAGGGCGCGCACGCAGAAGTCCTTACCCGCGCGCTGCAGCGCCAGTACGCGGTCGGCCTGGTGGACGAGTTCCAGGACACCGACCCGCGTCAGTGGCGGATCTTCCGCACGCTGTTCGCGCAGCCGGCCGCCGATGACGGCGAAGTGAAGCGGGCGCTGTTCCTCATCGGCGACCCCAAGCAGGCGATCTACCGCTTCCGCGGCGGCGACGTCGAGACCTATCTCGTCGCGCAGCAGGAGGCGGTCGGCCGGCATCGCCTGGAACGCAACTTCCGCTCGCGTCCGCTGGCCCTGCAGGCGGTGGCGGCGCTGTTCGGCCGCGGCGGCGGCAACGCCTTCGACACGCCGGGCATCGAGTTCGAGGCGGTCGCGCCCGGTGGCGCCTGCCGCGACGAACATTTCCGCCGACATGGTGCCGACGCCCCGGCGCTGCACATCCACGCGATCCCTGCCGGGCAGTACGCCGAGGACGCGCGGCAGCAATGCGCGGCCAACTGCGTGCACGCGATCCATGCGCTGCTGTCGGACGCGCGCGCGGGCCAGGCCGAACTCACCGTTCGCCAGCCGGACGGCAGCCACGCGACGCGGCCGGTGCGGCCAGGCGACATCAGCGTGCTGGTCGGGCGCAACAAGGACGGGCTGCTGATGCAGCGCGCGCTGTCGGAAGCCGGCATTCCCAGCGTCGCCGCCGGGCGCAGCAGCCTCTACGACAGCGAGGAGGCGCGCGACGTGCGTGCCTGGCTCGCGGCGCTGGCGGCACCGGCGGACGACGGCCGCCTGCGCGCGCTGCTGGCCACGCCGCTGTTCGGGCTCGACGCCGCCGCGATCGCCGCCTTCGACACCGATCTCGCCCGCCATCGCCACTGGCAGGACGCACTGCAGCACTGGCTGGCGCAGGCCGGGCAGCGCGGCCCGATGTCGGCGCTGGCCGCGGCCTGCGCGCTGGAGTCGGCGCGCATCCTGGCGCAGGCGGGCGGCGAGCGCCGGCTGAGCAACTACCTGCAACTGGTCGAGGAGCTGCAGGCGGCCGAAACGGGCGCCAACGGCATCGCCGGCCTGCTCGCCGAACTGGAGCGGCGCATCGAGGACGCCGACGAGCGCAACGACGCCGAACTGACGCGGCTGGAGTCCGATGCCGCGCGCGTGCGCATCATGACCACGCATGTGAGCAAGGGCCTGAACCTGGACCTGGTGTTCGTGCCCTTCGCCGCGCTCGGCGGCGCCGGCAGCGGCGGACGCCAGCGCAAGCCGCGCATGGCGCGCCGGCATCGCGGCCTGTCGCGCGTGGGCAAGCTGGTGCAGAACAGCGCCGATCCGGCCTGCACGGAAGAGGCGCGCGAAGCCGCCGCCGAGAACATCCGCGTGCTGTACGTGGCGCTGACGCGCGCGCGCTACGCCACCTGGATCGGCTGGGGCGCGTGCAAGGAGGCGCTCAAGACCGCGCTGGGCTGGCTGCTGCATCGCGATGCCGATGGCAAGCTGCCGCCGCCCAAGAAGTTCGACGCCGATGTCGCGCAGCGTGCGCTGGAAGGCTTGCAGGCCAGTGCGCCGCAGGCGATTGCCCTGCTGCCTGCGGTGGACCCGGCGCTGCTGGCGACGCTGCCGCGGCTGTCCTTCCAGTCGGCGAAGGATCTACCGTCGGCGCGCGAGGTGCGCCGCCGCCTGGACCGCGACTGGTGGGTGTACAGCTTCTCGCAACTGGCGCGCGAGGAACGCGGCGCCGAGGAACGCGGCGCCGAAGACGAGGCCGGGCCGACGCCGCTGGTGCGCTCGCGCTTTTCCGGCACCCGCTTCGGCAACGCGCTGCATGGTGCGCTCGAAGCGATCCGCTTCGCCGACTGGCGCGACTTCCGCGGGCCGATGCCGCCGACCGGCCAACTCGAGCCGCTGCAGGAGGCGCTGCGCCGCGAAGGCTTCGCCAGCGAGGCCGATCTCGAAGAAGGCGTGCCTCTTCTTAGCCTGATGATCGGCGAAACGCTCAACACCGCGATGCCGGAAGGCACGCAGCTGGCGGCGCTTCCCGCCGAGTCGCTGTGCGTAGAAATGGAGTTTCATTTCCAGCTGGCGCCGGTAGCGGTGTCCGAGATGCTGGCGCTGCTGCACGCGCATGGCGTGGTGCCGGCGCGGCGCGAGTTCGGCCTGCGCCAGCGTCTGGAGGGACTGCTCACCGGCCGCATCGACCTGGTGTACGAAGCGGGCGGGCGTTTCTACGTGCTCGACTACAAGTCCAACCAGCTCGCCGACTATGGCGCCGACACCGTCGCGCGCGCGGTCGAGGACCACGAGTACGACCTGCAGTATGTGATCTACACCCTGGCCCTGCACCGCTGGCTGCGCTTCCGCCTCGGCGCGGCCTACGACATCGGCACGCACCTGGGCGGCGTGCGCTACCTGTTTTGCCGTGGCCTGGAACGCGAGGATCCCGCTGCGCCCGGCATCCACGCGTTGCGGCTGCCCGATGCGCTGGTGCTGCAACTCGATGCGCTGCTGCAGCGCCGGGAGGCCGCATGAGCCTGCTGGCGGCGCTGTGGCAGGGCGGCTGGCTGCGCGCCGTGGACCACGCGCTGGCGCTGAGCCTGCGCCACGCGCACGACGAGACGCCCGACTGGGTGCAGGTCGCGGCCGCACTGGCCAGCCGCGCGCTCGCGCACGGACACGCGCGCCTGCCACTGTCGCGCTTGCCGGAACTGTTTGCGGAAATCGACGCCGAGCGCGAGCCACCGCCGCTGCCCGAAGCCGGCGAGTGGCTGGAAGTGTTGCGCGCCTCGCCCTGGGTCGCCGCGAGCGCGGGCGCTGTCGCGCTGGATGCGCGCGCCGTGACGCCCGAGCGCGTGCTGGTGCTCGAGGGCGACGCGCTGTCGCTGCGGCGCTACTGGGATTACGAAACGCGGCTGGCGCGCGCGCTGTCCACGCGGCTGGCCGGCGGCCATCTGCAGCTGGTGACCGGCGGGCCGGGCACCGGCAAGACCACGCAGGTGGCGCAGCTGCTGGCCGAGTTCGCCCGCGACTGGCCCGGCGCAACGCCGCCGCGCATCGCGCTCGCCGCGCCCACCGGCAAGGCCGCCTCGCGGTTGAAGGAATCGGTGCGCGAATCGCTGGCCGCGCAGGTCGAATCGGGCGCGCTCAGCGACCAGCTCGCGACCACGCTGCCGACGGATGCGAGCACGCTGCACCGCCTGCTCGGCTGGCAGCGCGATGGCTTCCGCCACGGCCGCGAACATCCGCTCGCGCTCGACCTGGTGGTGGTGGACGAGGCCTCGATGATCGACCTGCCGCTGATGTGCCGGCTGGCGGAAGCGGTGCCGGCGCAGGCGCGGCTGGTGATCGTCGGCGATCCCGACCAGCTGCCGTCGGTGGACACCGGCGACGTGCTCGCGGCGCTGTGCGAAGCCAGCAGCGCGCCGGGCTCGTCGCTGCATGCCGCGCGCCTGCACCTGCAGCACCCGCACCGGCAGCGCGCGGACGTCGACGTGCCGATGCTGGCCGCGCGCGTGCGCGACGGCGAGCTCGAGCCGTTGCTGGCCGCACTGCGATGCCGGCGCCTACCGCGGCGTGCACTGGCGCCAGGGCGGCGAAGCCGCGCTGCACGCGGCGGTGCTGGCGGAAGCGGTGCCCGCCTACCGCGCCCTGCGCGATGCGGAAAGTGTCGAGGCCGCGCTGCGCGCCGCGCGCGGCTACCGCGTGCTGTGCGCGCTGCGCGAAGGGCCCAGCGGCGCGCAGACGCTCAATGCCCTGATCGGTGCGGCCCTGGACCCGGGCGGCAGCGGCGAGGGCTGGTATCCGGGCCGGCTGGTGCTGGTCAGCGAGAACTCCTATCGGCAGCAGCTGTTCAACGGCGACATCGGCATCGCCTGGCCGGACGAAACCGGCGAGATGCGCGTGTGGTTCGATGCCGACGGTGGCCCGCGCGCCTGGCTGCCGGCGGCGCTACCGGCGCACGAGCCGGCCTTCGCGCTCACCGTGCACAAGGCGCAGGGCTCGGAGTTCGAGCGCGTGCTGCTGGCGCTGCCCGAGCACGACGCGCGCGTGCTCACGCGCGAGCTGCTGTACACCGGGCTCACCCGCTGCCGGCGCGAAGTCACGCTGTGGGGCAGCGAGGACGTGCTGCGTGCAGCGATCGCCCGTCGCGCGCAGCGCTGGAGCGGGCTGGCGGCGCGTCTGTTCTGAGCTTTCAGCTGCCGCTCACCTTCCCGGTTCCATGCTGAAATCCCTGCAAATAGGAGCCGCGACCATGAGCGACAAGCAGAAGCAGCCGCTGCCGAAGGACCCCAAGGACGCCGGCAAGTCCCAGGAGCAGCAGATGCACGAGAACGTGAAGTTCCGCCGCGGCATCGAGCCCGAGGAAATGCACCGCCAGAGCGGCCACCGCGTCCCCGACCAGGGCTGCGCCACAAGAAGTAAGCCGATTTGCTGGCGCTCCGCTCGGCGTCGCGGCAAGGGCGCTGGCCGGTCCGGCAGCGCGCGGTGCGCGTAACCGATTACCCGCCGTTCCCGCGGGTGGTGGCGGGCCGATTCTGGCACTCTTGCCGCAGGATTCCAGCGGGAGCAGGCCATGGCGGGCAAGGGAAGCTCCGCGGCGGCAATGCCGACGACGGCCAGCGCCGCCTGGCGGTACTGATCGACGCCGACAACGCGCAGGCCTCGGTCATCGACGGTCTGCTGGCCGAGATCGCGCAAGCTTCGGCGTCGCCAGCGTCAAGCGCATCTACGGCGACTTCACCTCCACCGGCCTGTCGCAGTGGAAGCGGGTACTGCTGCAGCACTCGATCCAGCCGGTGCAGCAGTTCGCCTACACCAGCGGCAAGAACGCCACCGACAGCTCGCTGATCATCGACGCGATGGACCTGATGTACACGCGCCGCTTCGACGGCTTCTGCCTGGTCACCAGCGACAGCGACTTCACCCGCCTGGCGCAGCGCCTGCGCGAAGAGGGGCTGATGGTGTACGGCTTCGGCGAAAAGAAGACGCCGGATGCCTTCCGCCAGGCCTGCGACACCTTCATCTTCACCGAGGTGCTGCGGCCGATCTCGCAGCAGCCCACGCGCCCGGCGAGCAAGCAGCCAGGCCGCAAGCGCGCGGGCAACGCGTCGGAAGCCGCCGCGCCGGAAGCCGCCGCGCCGGCAGCCGCGCCGGCAGCCGCGCCCGCCGCGCCAGCGAAGGCCAGCAGCAAGGCCGAAGGCCTGCCGCTGGAACTGCTGCGCAAGGCGATCGAGCAGGCTTCCGGCGACAGCAAGTGGGCCGGCCTCGGCCCCGTCGGGCAGTACATCAGCAAGGTGCGCCCGGACTTCGATCCGCGCCTGTACGGCTGCCGCAAACTGAGCGACCTGTTCCGCACGCACCCGAAGCTGTTCACGGTCGAAGAGCGCGGCCAGGGCGAGGCCAAGGCGCTGTACGTGAAATCGGTGGAGTAGCTGTGCTTCGCGGCCGATGAGACGCCATCCACCACACTGTCCGCCATGAACACCCGCAAGCCGCCGCGGCTGCCGCACGAGAGATCGAGGCCCGGAAACCGGGCCCCGATCCGTGACGCTTACTTCGGCAGCAGCACCTTGTCGATGACCAGGATGACGCCGTTCTTCTGGTAGACGTTGGCGACGGTGACGCGCGCGGTGTTGCCGGCGGCATCGGTGACGGTGAGGTCCTTGCCGCTGCCGCTGACGACGAGCTCGCCGCCCTGCACGGTGGCGAGCGTGGCACTGCCGCCGCCGGCCTTCACCCGCTTCGCCAGCTCCTTGCTGTCGAGCGCGCCCGGCACCACGTGATAGGTCAGCACGCCGGTGAGCGCGCCCTTGTTCTCCGGCTTCAGCAGCGTGTCCACGGTGCCGGCGGGCAGCAGATCGAATGCGGCGTTGGTCGGCGCGAAGACGGTGAAGGGGCCGTCGCCCTTCAGCGTTTCCACGAGGCCCGCAGCCTTGACGGCGGCAACCAGCGTGGTGTGGTCCTTGGAGTTGACGGCGTTGTCGACGATGTCGCGGGTCGGGTACATCGCCGCGCCGCCGACCATCGTGGACTTGGTGCCGCCCGCAGTGGCGACAGTGGCGAGGGCAAGGCCGAGCGCGAGCGCGGCGACGAGCTGCTTGATCTTCATGGGTGGCTCCTGGTTTGGGGAAAAGCACGCATCGGTGCTTGCGGCGAAGGTACGCAGGCGCCAGTGCAGGCACCGTGACCGCGGCGTGCAGGGCGCGTGAGCATCGCCAGCTCGCGGGACGGCCAAGTCGACCGCCAGCGGCTATCCTGGCGCCAGGCCGGGGCAATCGATGTCCCGGTTTGGCGCCCCTTAACTATCAGGCAGACGTACAGCAGTTCCTTGACGCGCGCTCGCCAAGGAATGGTGATCTTCGTGCCACCGGGGGATGCAGAAGACAGCACGCGGCAACCGGAATTTTATGATCGCACTTACCGCTACCTGCGCGACCTGGGAGTACCTCCGGTCTAGCGCTACGCGCGATTGACTAGTTTGGCTTCGCGGCGCCGTGGCAGTGCTTGTACTTCTTGCCGGAGCCGCAGCTGCACAGCGCATTGCGGTCCTGCTTGCCGGCTTCGCGCTTGAGCGGCACGCGCGGGGTCGCGGCTTCGATCTTGTGCTGGTGCAGGTCGGCGAGCATGTCGGGGAGCGAGGCGATGATTTCCATGCGCTCCTTGAAGCTGAGCTTCACCGGCGGGTCGCCTTCGTGCTCGGCCTCGACCACGCCGGAAGCCAGGCGCTCGAGGTATTCGAGGATCTCGTCGATCCAGTCCTGCGTGTCCAGCCACTTCTGCCAGGCGTCGGGGCGCAGCTCGACGGCGGTGAAGAAGCCATGCGCCCAGTCGGCGCCGACGTCGAGTTCGTCGGGCTGCTCGGCCTCGGGATCCTCCGGCAGCCACAGCAGCGGCGACAGCGCGTCGGGCAGGTCGTCGCCCTGCCACTTGGCGCGCGCGACGCAGGCGTTCCACTGCCCGAGCAGCAGGCGCTGCGCCTCGTCGGACTCGTCGGTGCCGGCGAAGGCAGCGGGCTGGTCGCCCCACACCAGCGGCTGCCATTCGGAAGCCGGGATCGGCTCCGGCGACACCGCCAGCGCGGACAGGAAACCGTCCAGCGCTTCCATGTTGAAGCCGCCGTGCGGCGTCGCCAGCTGGTCGAGGATTTCGCCCAGGCGTTCGACCTCGTGGTCGTCGAGGTGGGCGGGTGCGGGGCGGTCGGTGCGTGGCATGGCCGAATGATAGCCCGAGCGCGCGAGCCTGCCGGTGCCTCGGCTTCCAGGATGCCACCACGGCAATTTCCGGGAAACCCGGCAATCGCTCCCAATCTGGGAGCAATACGGGCAATTTCCCGAAATCGATCGCCGGCCACGCCCGACAGACCCCTCCGCCCCAATGGCGCATGACGGGATCTTGCGCAGTACTCCGACCCTCCAGAAGGACGCTTCCTGACATCTTCCGCCCGGCGTTCGCTGCATCCTGCATCTCTCCCAACTTGTATCGCTATGCGATACGGCATACGATGATCAGGAGCTTCAGACACAAGGGCCTGGAGGCGTTCTTCCGCTCAGGATCGACGCGCGGCATTGCGTCGGCCCACGCGGCAAAGCTTGCGATGCAACTGTCGCGGCTGGATGCGTCCGCTGGTCCAGTAGACATGCAGGCGCCGGGCTGGAGGCTGCACCCCCTGGGCGGCTTGCTCGCCGGGCACTGGTCGGTGCGCGTCAATGGGAACTGGCGCCTGGTCTTCTCGTTTCGCGACGGACATGCCATCGAGGTGGACTACTGTGACTACCACTGACAAGAAGCTCTATCCGCGGGTCGGGCCGATGTTCAATCCGCCGCATCCCGGGCTTGTCCTTCGCGAGTGGCTCGATGGCCACACGGTGACCGAGGCGGCCGGCAAGCTGGGCGTTTCCAGGGTGACCTTGTCGCGCGTACTCAACGGCGCCGCCGCCATCAGCGCCGAGATGGACGTGCGCCTGCATCGCGCGCTGGGAACCACCCCGGGAACCTGGCTCAATATGCAGGGGTCCTTCGATCTGTGGCACGCCCAGCGCGCGTTCCGGGGCAAGGTTCAGCGCATCCGCCCGGCGAAGTCCGCGGCCTAGCCCAGCGCGTCGAACTCGGTTTCATCGAGCACGATGAAGCTCCACAGCGGCCGGCCCTGCTGCGCCCAGGCGGCGCTGGCGCCCTGCAGTGCTTCCATCGCCAGCTTGAATTCTTCGCGTGCCTGCGCGCGCAGCTCCTCGCTGTGCTCGAGCAACAGCACCATGCCGGGCGCGCCCTCGGGCCGCGCCTCGCCGATCGCCAGCGGGAACTGCGACCAGTCGAGCATGCGGTGCGGCGGCATCGCCAGCATGCCGGCGAGGCGCAGCATCAGGTCCTCGCGGGCGTGGCAGCCGCGCAGGTTCACCCGCAGGCACGGGAAAGTGTTGACCGCGGCAGCTTCGAGCAGCTCGTCCACGTCGGCGTCGGGCAGGAAGTAGACACCGGCGTCGTCGGTTTGGGTGAGCAGGCCATCGAACCACAGCACCGACATCGGAGTTCCCTTATTTGCGCGCGGCGTGGATATGCGAGAGGCGGTCGGGCGTGCCGGGGATGCGCTCCAGGTGCGGATGGCGCAGGCCGCCGTGGTAGCGGATCGACACTTCGCTGATGCGATCGAAGCTGTTGACCAGCAGCACGATCGGCTTGTCGCCGCCCTTGGCCGCCTTCACTGCCTCGGTCAGCAACTCGGGCGTCGCCGCCTCGCCGTTTACCGCCACCAGCAGCATTCCCGGCGCCAGCCCGGCCTTGAACGCGGCGCCATTCCACAGCACCTCGCCGATCTTGTTGTCCTTGCCCAGGCTCATGCCCAGCGAATAGCTGAAGTCGGCGCCGCCGCGGCTGTACGCCGCCGCAGCCGCATTCGGTTCGTCGCGATACACCAGCTTCCAGCCGCCGCGCGCCAGTCCATCGAGCGGCGCGCGCTCGGCGCGTTCCTCGACGCGTTCGCGCAGGAAGGCCGCCCAGTCATGCGGCTGCACGCGGTGCAGCGCCGCCACCACGTCCTCGAAGGTATAGGGCAGCACTTCGAGGCGGCCGTCCTCGACGCCGAAGAAGGCGCGCGCGAAATCGTCCAGCGACTTGCGTCCGCCCGACTTTTCGCGGATCAGCGTGTCCAGGTCGAGCCAGATCAGCTCGCCCTCGCTGTAGTAGTCCTCGCCGCGCTGCCAGCTGCGCCAGGCCTGCGGCCGGCGCGCGCCGATGATCGGCTGGTTGGTGGTGTCGGCTAGCGGGCGCCAGGCGCGACCTTCGCGATGCTCGTAGCTGGCCGCGACCAGCGCCAGCCCGTCGCGCGCCACGGCCGGCGTGCGCATGCCCGCGCGCGCCGCCAGCACGTTGCCCCAGTACTGCGTCTGCCCCTCGTACACCCACAGCAGGCTGTCCTGCATCGGCGTGTTGAAGTGCGGCGTACTCAGGTCGGCACCGCGACGGAACTTGCCGTTCCAGCTGTGCACGTATTCGTGCGCGAACAGGTCGCGGTCGCCGGTCTGCTTCGGGTCGGTCAGGTAACCCGGGTCCACGCCCACCTCGGTGCTTTCCAGGTGCTCCAGGCCGATGCCGGAATAGCGGTCGGAGATCGAGGTGAGGAAGTGGAAGGCGCGGAAGTGGCGCGCGCCGAACAGCTTGTCGGCCTGTGCGACCAGCGTGCGGTGCTTGGCCAGGATCTCCGGCTTCGCGTCCAGTTCCTTCGCCCGGTCGGCGACGGCGTCGATGTACACCGGCCGCGCGCCCTCGTCGAGTGTGAAGCGCTTGTAGTACTTGCCGCCCAGGAAGGGCGAGTCCACCAGCCGCTCGAGCGTGGTCGGCTGGTAGTTGATGTGATTGCCGGTGACGCTGGTGCTGCGCACCGCCAGCGCGCTGCTGCCCTGCCAGTGGTTCGGGAGGGTCAGGCTGGGCTCGACGCTGATGCGGCTGGCGTCGTAGCCGGCCGGATACAGCAGCACCGCGTTCCACTGCAGGCCGACGATTTCCGAAGTCATCACCACCCGTCCCTGCACCGGGTCCATGGGCGTGAGGTACTGGAACTGCGCCAGCAGCGTGCCGGCGCCGGCCGGCACTTCGAGCAGGAAGCTGTAGACGTCGAGCGGATCGCGGCGCCAGGACAGCGATTTGCCATCCACGCTGAACTGCAGACCGCCGATCAGCTGCACCGGCCCGTACGGGCCGTGGCCGCCGGGCAGCCACTGCGGGAAGTACAGGCGCAACAGGCCGGGGGTGACCGGGATTTCCTCGCGCACGGCGAACACACGGTGCGCCAGGTCGGTGGCATCCACGTGCAGCTTCAGCGTGCCCGGGTACGCCTCGGCGGCAAGCACCGGCTCGGAGTGCGCCAGCGCGGTCGGCGCAGCGAAGGTGAAGGCAAGCGCAAGGGCGGCGGCGAGGGCGGTGCGTCGGAACATGGCGATCCTGTCGGTGGTCGGCGGGGCCGCCGGAGTTTCCCATGTTTCGCCAGCGCAACGCTGCATCATGGCCACGGGGCTTGGCCCGACGCGGCCGCAACGCCAGTCTGGGGGTGTACCCGCATTGGAGTCCCGCCATGAGCACCCCGTCCCCGTTGTTCCAGCCCTTCGAGGCCGGCCCGCTGTCGCTGCGCAGCCGCATCGCGATGGCGCCGATGACCCGTTCGCGCGCCGTCGGCAACCTGCCCAACGCGCTGATGCGCGACTACTACGCGCAGCGCGCCAGCGCCGGCCTGCTGATCACCGAGGGCGTCTCGCCTTCGCCGGAAGGGCTTGGCTACGCGCGCATCCCGGGGCTGTTCAGCGTCGCCCAGGCGCGGGCCTGGGGCGAGATCGCTGGCGCCGTGCACGATCGCGGCGGCAAGCTGGTCGTGCAACTGATGCACACCGGCCGCATTGGCCACGAACTCAACCTGCCGGCCGGCGCCGGCCCGCTGCTGGCGCCCTCGGCGATCGCCGCCGCCGGCCAGATGTGGACCGACCAGGAAGGCATGCAGCCGCATCCAGTTCCGAAGGCCATGGATGCGCAGGACATCGCGCGCGTGACCGCGGACTTCGTGCGTGCGGCCGAGTTCGCCGTCGCCGCCGGCGCGGACGGGGTCGAGCTGCACGCCGCCAACGGCTACCTGCTGGCGCAGTTCCTCAATCCGAAGAGCAACGCGCGCGGCGACGCCTATGGCGGCTCGGGCGAGAACCGCCGCCGCTTCGTGCTGGAAGTGCTGGACGCGGTGGTGGCCGCGGTCGGTGCGGCGCGCGTCGGCATCCGCCTGTCGCCCTTCAACACCTTCAACGACCTGGAAGCCAACTACGCCGGCGAAGAGGCCGAGCTGCTGGCGCTGGTGCGCGAGCTGTCCGCGCGCCGGATCGGCTACCTGCACCTGATCGCGACGCCGGGCGCGGTGCCCCCGACCACGGTGGATGCGGCGCGCGCAGCCTACGCGGGGCCGCTGATGCTCGCCGGCGACTTCGACCGCGAGCGCGCCGAGGCGGAGCTCGCCGCCGGCCGCGCCGACCTGATCGCCTTCGGGCGCCCCTTCATCGCCAACCCGGACCTGCCGCGCCGCCTGCGCGAGCGCCTGCCGCTGGCCAGCTTCGATGCCGGCGCGCTGTACACCCCGGGCCCGCAGGGCTACGCCGACTACCCCGCGCATGACGAGGTGACCGCCGCCGCCGCGTAGGCACGTTAAAATGGTGGCATGAGTTTCCTGCGCATCCTGCTGCTGCTCACGGCGGTGCTGCTGGCGAGTGCCTGCGCGCCGACGCGTCCGGACCTGTCCCGGCTGTACGCCGACATGGCCCACGACCCCGGGCAGCCGCCGGTGATCCTGATCCACGGCCTCGGCGGCTCGACCCTGGTGGACCCGAATTCCGGGCGCCAGGTCTGGCCCGGCTCGCTCAGCACCCTCGCCCTGAGCAACTTCAGCGTCCTGCGCGATAGCAGCGCAGAGGACCGCGAGGGCGCGGGACTGGTGCCCGGCGGGCTGATGGAAGACGTCGTCGGCGTGGACTTCTACGGCGAGCTGCTGCACACGCTCGAGAACGTCGGCCGCTTCGTCAAAAGCTCGCCCGGGCAGCCGGTCGGCAACGAGCGCCGCCGCTACTACGTGCTGCTCTACGACTGGCGCAAGGACAACCTGGCCACCGTGCGCAAGCTGCACGCGCTGATCGAGCAGATCCGCCGCGACTACGACGATCCGACGCTGCGCGTGGACATCATCGCGCACAGCAATGGCGGCGTGGTCACCAACTGGTACCTGCGCTACGGTCCCAACGACCTGCCCGCGAGCGGCGCGGCGCCGACGCCCTGGCTCGAGGGCGAGCAGCGCGTTCGCCGCGTGCTGATGCTGGGTACGCCGCTGCTCGGCGCCGCCACCAGCCTGGAGCGGCTGATGTACGGCACGCGCCTGGGCCTGCGCACGGTGCCGGTGGAAGTGATGGCGACCTTCTCCACGCCCTACCAGGCGCTGCCGCACCCGCTGACGCAACCGATCATGGATACGGCGGGCAAGCCGGTCGCGGTGAACATCTACGACCCGGTGCAGTGGCGCCAGCGCAAGTGGGGCGTGTACGCACCGGAAGTGTCCGAGCGCATGCGCGGCGCGGCCGCAACGCCGGCCGCGGGCGAGCAGGCGGTGGCGCAGCTGCAGGCGAACTTCGAGGCGCAGCTGCGCCGCGCCGAGCGCATGCAGCGGGCGCTGACCGCGCCCCTGCCGCCGCTGAAAGTGCAGATCTCCTCCTTTGGCGGCGACTGCGAGATGACCCCGGGCCGCGCGGTGCTGCTGGACGAGGCCGAGGGCGGCCGGCTGCTGTTCCGGCCGGGACAGGTTCCGGGCAAGGGCGCCAATGGCCGCAGCGGGCGGCGCGGCTTCGAGCGCCTGATGCTCGAGCCCGGCGACGGGCTGGTCACGCGCACCTCGCAGACCGCACGCCGGCCTCCCGGCGTGGCGGCCGAGGACCCCGGCTTCACCATGCTGCCGATCCAGGGCAGCTTCTTCCTGTGCGAGTCGCACGGGCGCCTGACCCATAACCTGTTCTTCCAGGACAACCTGCTGTATTTCTTGTTGTCCCGTTAAACGCCTACAATCGCGGCCATGAAACAACTGCGCACCCTGCTGATCGACTGCCGCATCGAACTGCGCAAGCTGGTGCGCGACTTCCACAAGACCGAGCTGTGCGAGCGCCTCGACGTGGCGGTGCAGTCCCTGGGCAACGCCGACGGCGAGCTGGACCTCAAGCAGGCGCCCACCGCCAACACCGTGCGCGAGGTGAAGGAAACCTCCAACCAGGTGGCGCTGGCCTGGCAGGTGGCCTCGCGCGACCTCAAGTTCAGCCACCCCACGCTCTACGACCAGATGAGCAAGAAGGTGATGTCCAAGCTGGGCGTGAAGACGCTGGTGGACCAGGTGGACGAGCTGCGCCAGCTCGAGGACCAGGTCGCCGAGCTGAAGAAACAGCAGCAGGTGGCGGACAGTCTCAAGCACCAGGTCGAGGTCGAGCGCGATGCGCTGCTCGGCGCGCTGGCCACGGCGGTGCCCGATCTGGCCGACGGCGGCGACCGCGTGGGCGTGGCGCTGGCGCGCATCGAGGCGCTGAAGACGCAGGCGACCAAGGGCGGCGGCGAGCGCAGTCCACGGCGCACGCGTGGCCGCCGAGGAAGAGAACCGCGTGCCCAGCGCGGAAGTGCTGGCGACGGTGGCGGCCGGCGCGCGCCGCTTCACCAACGCGCAGCGCGAGTGGTGCGTGGGCGAGGCGATGGTGCTGTCCGGCTTCGCGCTCACGCCGATGGAACTGATCGAGCAGGGCGACGCCAAGATCGCCAGCATCATCGCCAACGCCCAGCGCGGCCACTAGCCGAACCGATTTTCCGGAATCGTGAACCGGGTCACGTAACGTGGCCTTCCGCCCCGCCGTGCCCGGCGTATTCTGGAATTCAGCCCTTTCCGCCTGCGGTTCCCCCGCCGCCGGCGACCGTTCCGAGGCCGCTCCCGTGTCCGCGACTGCCTTCGCCCTGCAACCGACGCCCGCCCTCGCGCATTGTGCCTGCGGCAATCCGCGCGCCTATGCCGACTGCTGCGGCCGCTTCCATGCCGGGATCGCCGCCGACAACGCGGTCAAGCTGATGCGCTCGCGCTACAGCGCCTACGTGCTGCGCCTGGACCAGTACCTGCTCGACACCTGGCACGAGTCCACCCGCCCGCCGATGCTCGACCTGCTCGAGAGCGACGTGCTGCAGTGGCTGGGCCTGGAGATCCGCGCGCAGCAGTCGAGCCTGACCCGTGCGCGCATCGAGTTCATCGCCCGCTACCGCGTCGGCGGCCCGGGCTGGCCGATCGAACGCCAGCACGAAACCGCCAACTTCGTGAAGGAAGACGGACGCTGGTTCTACGTGGACGGCCAGGCCCCGGCGCCGCCGCGCAGCTTTACCTGAGCCAAGCTGTAGGAGCGGCTTTCAGCCGCGACTCCCTGAACGGCAAGTAATCGCGGCTGAAAGCCGCTCCTACGATTCATGCTGCCGTAATGCTGCACGCGCAGACTCGATGCATGTCCAGCGAAACCCACCACGAGACCTGGCACACCTGGGCCGAGCTTGCCGAAGCCGCCAAGACCGATCTGAAGGCCTGGCTGTACCTCGTCAATTTCGCGCCCTGGGCGACCAGGCTGCTCGAAGAGCCGACCAAGCACTAGCGCGATGAAGCCGCTGAAGGACCAGGGCGCCGCCATGGAGTAGCGTTCAGGCCGCGGGTTCCAGTCCGGGCAGCCTGGCGATGACGATGGTGAGCGCAAAGGCGATTGCGAGCAGCATCGCCACCCGCCACGGCGAGTACGCGAACACGATGACGCTGACGCCGATGCCGCCCCACACCAGCAGCAGCGCCGAGCGCCGGCTGCGCGGGGACAGGCCGCCGCAGCGCTCGTAGTCGGCGAGCATGCGGCCGGCAACGGGCAGACGCAGCAACCACGCATGCAGCCGCGTGGACGCGCGTGAGAAGCAGGCGGCGGCCAGCAGCAGGAAGGGCGTGGTCGGCAGCAGCGGCAGCAGCAGGCCCAGCAGCCCGAGCGCCAGCGCCAGCAGGCCGATGGCAATCAGCAGCGCGCGCAAGGCGGGGCCCTCGTGGCTTCGGCAGGGTGGCGCATGCGGCCATTGAAGCGGGCGCGGCCCTGCCGCGCGATGACCTGGGTCAAGCGCCGCGGCCTCACATCACGCCACTGATCAGTCCCAGGGCGACCGCGAACAGCAGCACGGCCACGATGCCCTGCACATGCTTCATGGTCAGCTTCTTCAGGTAGCGGTTGCCCAGGTACGCGCCCGCGAACGCCGACAGCACCGCAGCGGCCAGAAGCGGATAGTCGAGCTCATGCGCCTGCTGGCGCAGGCCGGTCGCATAGACGCCCACGCGCGACAGGTCGATGAGCACCGCGATGGCCACGCCGGTGCCGATGAAGGCCTGCTTGTCCAGTCCCGCGCGCAGCAGGAAGGCCGAGCGCAGCGCGCCCTGCATGCCGGCCAGGCCGCCGAGAGCCTCCCCGCCGACCGGCAGGTAGCGCGGCGGCAGCGAAAGCCGGGCGAAACGCTCGGAAAATTCCAGGCTCGCGAACACCAGCAGCAGCGCGCCGATCGCCAGCTTCACCGGCGTGACGACCGCGGGCATGCCAGGCAGCTCATAGGAAGTGATCGGCGGCACGTCGGCCAGCCGGGCCAGCACCAGCGCACCAACGAAGGAAGCAACCAGCGCCGGCAAGCCAAAGCGGATCAGGACGCCCCTGTCGGCGTCCTTGCCCACCAGCGCGAGCTTGAACAGGCCATTGAGGAAATGCACGACGCCGGTGAGCGCGATTGCCTGCTCCACCGGGAAAAACAGCGCGAAGGCCGGCATCAGCAAGGTGCCCAGGCCAAAGCCGCTGAAGAAGGTCAGCCCGGACGCGAGCAAGGCCACGAGGCAGATGAAGACCAGGGTCACGGGCAGTCCGGCGCTTTGAACTGTCCCATTATCCCGTGCGGACAACAAAAAGCCCGGCGGATCGCTCCGCCGGGCCTGCTTTTGCTTGTTTATGTGGCTGCGATCAGCCGCGGTACGGCTTCGGCTCCATGTGTGGATCGAGCCATTGATGGTGCCCTGGTTGACGATGGTGTCGTCGCCCAGGCCGGGCGTCCAGATCGCGTAGCTGGCGTAGCCGCCATCGGCCGAGATGGTGCCGCGGTTGTACAGGTAGGTGGACACGTCGCTGCTCAGCACGACGCCGATCGCGTGAATGAATGGATTCGATTCACAGGCCTGTACGGAGTCTCTGGCAAACAAGAGGCGCAGCGGGGTGTTCCGCGGATTGGATAGAATTGCGCGTGCCCACGATTCTTTCCAGCACCTACAACGCCTTCTTCAAGTCCGAGAAATCCGGCGGCTTGCTGCTGATCGCCTGCACGCTGGCGGCGCTGGGAGTGGCGAACTCGACGCTCGGCCCGGCTTACGTCGGCTTCTGGCATGCACAGCTGGGTGGCCTGAGCATCGTGCAGTGGGTGAACGACGCGCTGATGGCGGTGTTCTTCCTGTTCGTCGGACTCGAGCTCGAGCGCGAGCTGTACAGCGGCGAGCTGAGCGACTTCCGCAGCGCCCTGCTGCCGATCGCGGCCGCGGCCGGCGGCATCGCCCTGCCCGCGCTGATCCACTACGGCTTCAATGCCGGCACGCCGAGCCAGGCCGGCGCGGGCATCCCCATGGCCACCGACATCGCCTTCGCGCTCGGCATCCTCGCCTTGCTGGGTAGCCGGGTCCCGGCCTCGCTGAAGATCTTCCTCACCGCGGTGGCGGTGATCGACGACCTCGGCGCGGTGATCGTGATCGGCCTGTTCTACACCGACACCGTCTCGATCGCCTTCCTGTTCGGCGCGCTCGGCGTGTTCGTGGCGCTGACGCTGCTCAACCGGGTGGGCAAGGTGCAACGGCTGGCGCCGTACCTGCTGGGCGGCGTGCTGATGTGGGTGCTGATGTTGAAGTCGGGCATCCATCCCACCATCGCGGGCGTGTTGCTGGCCTTCGCCATTCCCTTTTCCTCTAAATCCGAGGACGCGGCGTCGCCATCGCACCGGCTGGAGAACGCGCTGCACAAGCCGGTGGCCTTCCTGATCCTGCCGGTGTTCGCGCTGGCGAACACCGGCATCGTGATCTCGGCGGGCTGGGCGCAATCGCTGCTCGACAGCAACAGCCTGGGCATCATGGTGGGGCTGGTGGTGGGCAAGCCGCTGGGCATCCTCGCCGCCAGCACGCTCGCGGTCGCGCTCGGGTTGTGCCGGCTGCCCGAGGAACTGGGCTGGCGGCACATCGCCGGCGCCGGAATGCTCGGTGGCATCGGCTTCACCATGTCCATCTTCGTCACCAACCTCGCCTTCGAGGGCCAGCCAGACATGATCAACGCCTCGAAGATGGCGGTGCTCATCGCTTCCCTGCTGGCTGGCGTGCTCGGCTACTTCTGGTTGCGGCGCGCAGGCAGCCGCGGCGACGGGGGAATCTAGCCGCCGGCATGCAGCGGGATGGTCACGACGAAGCGGCTGCCCTGCCCCTCGCCTTCGCTGAAGGCCTGCACCTTGCCACCGTGAGCCTCGACCAACTCGCGCACCACGGTCAAGCCAATACCCAGGCCGGCGCTGTTGAAGTTGACGGCGTGCGAGTCCTGCACGAAGGGGTGGAACACCATGGGCATCGCCGCGGCACGAATGCCGATGCCGGTGTCGGACACGCTGATCACCACGTCGGTCGCACTGCCCTGCACTGCCAGGGTGATGGTGCCTTCCTCGGGCGTGTACTTGGAGGCATTGTCGAGCAGGTTGCACAGCACCTGCACCAGGCGGACGTGGTCGCCATCCACCAACAGCGGGTGTTCGGGCAAATACACCTGCAGATGCTGGCGCCTGGCATCCATCGCCGGCCGGCACGTCTCGAGGACCTCCGGAACAACGGCGCAGGCATCCATCACCGCACGCTGCAGGCGCAGCTTGCCGGAATACACGCGCGACAGGTCGAGCAGGTCGCCGACCAGGCGCGCGACGTGGTCCACCTGCCACTCGATCACCGCGCGCAGACGAGGCAGTTCATCGGCGCCGGCGCGATCGATCAGCGCGGCCGCCATGCGGATCGGCGTGAGCGGGTTGCGCAGTTCATGCGCCACCAGCGCCAGCAGCGTGCTCTGGTCATCCTGGGCCAGCTCGGCCGCTGATTGCAGTTCCTGTGCGCCCAGGGCGGCGAGCAGCAAATTCTCGTTGGCTTCCTGCATCCGGCCCTCGCGGAGCCGGTCACGGGTGCCGGATGCCGCATGCGGGTGAGCGGCGCGCACTTCGGTGTTCGGCATGCCCTCCGGCAGCGCACCGTCTACCTGGGAGCGCAGCAGCGCCAACACGAGCTGCTGGTTTGCCTCGAGCAGCACACTGTCTTCCGGGTCGTTCCTGGCCTCCTTGCGCAGACGATCAATTTCGATGTTCGCCTGGCGCAACAACTCGCGCAGGCGGTGCAATTCGCCCATCGCGACGACGGCGTCGCCGTCACGTGGCACCACCGCACCCAGGGGCAAGCGCTCAACCATCGTCGGCGCCGGGCACCGCAGTCGAAACATCGCCGGCGCGCTTGTGCGTCGGGCGACCGCCGAGCAGGCCTTCCTGCTCGGGCAGGGTGCGGCCGACGTGGATGCCGTCGTTTCTGATGCTGAACTCGCGCAGTTCGTCCGAGTGCGCGCTCGCGCGCACCTTGACCACGGCCAGCACGCGCTGCAGGCGGCTTTCCAGCTCGATGTAGCGCTGCACGATGATCGCATCGGTCAGGAAAGCGGTGCCGTAGGGGCTGAAGCGCAGGTCCGTATAGCGATCCTCGAGCTCGGAAGTCATCACCACGGTCACGCCGGTGCGCGAGAGGGCGCGGACCAGACGCGAGAGCGATTCGCGGAAATCCTCGCGGAAGGTCGGCGCCAGCGACAGTTCGAAACCGGACAGCGAATCGATCACCACCCGGGTCGCCTTCAGGCGCGTGACCTCGGCCAGCAGCAGATGCACGACCTCATCGATGGACAGATCGGGCGCCGTGGTGTCGACCACGCCGATCTTGCCGGCGGCGATCAGCTCGGCGAGCTCGCCATGGCCCGAGCGACCCGCGCGCTGCTCGAAAGCGGCGATGACGCCGGTCTCGCCCTGGCGGGCGCCCTCGGCCAGGAAGCCCGCGGCCAGGATGCTCTTGCCGGAGCCGGAGGGCCCGGCGACCAGCAGCGAGTAACCGCGCGGCAGTCCGCCACCCAACATGCGGTCTAGCTCGGCCACGCCCACCGAAAGTCGCACCGCGGGATTGCCGGCAGTTGTCTTCGAATCCTGCACGGCCGAGATGTCCGCGGGCGCGAATACCTCGATGCCGTCCGCGCCGATGCGGAAGGTGTGCAGCCCGGCCAGCGTCGGCTGGCCGCGCATCTTCATGATTTCCATCTTGCGCACCATGGAGTTGCGCTGGACGCTTTGCCGCAGCCAGATCAGGCCATCGGCGACCGTGAAGACGGGATTGGCATCCGACTCGGTGAAGTACTCACCGATCAGGAAGGTCGTGGCTTGCCAGCTGGTCATGAGCACGCCCAGCTCCTGCACGAACTGCTGCAGGATGGTGTGCGGATTCTCGTCGTTGCGCTGGGCCTGGACCACCGAGCGGAAGGAGTCCACGAACACCAGCGCCGGCTGGAACGTCGCCACGTCCGCGACGATGCGGCGCAGCACCTTGATCAGGTCGCCGCCGGCCAGTTCCTCGGACAGGTTGATGAAGCGCACCGAGCGGTTCAAGGCCTCCGGGTCGAAAAAGCCGAACTGCTGCTGGTAGCGCAACATCTTGAGCGGCGGTTCGCCGAGCACGGTGAAGTACAGCGCGGGGCGCTCCGGCGTGGCCAGGGCGAACATGATCTGGTGCGCCAGCGTGGTCTTGCCGCAGCCCGGGGGGCCCGCGATCAGGTTGAAGGAGAATTCGGGCAGTCCGCCGCCCAGAACGACATCGAGGCCGGGCACACCGGTGGCCAAGCGGTTGATGGTGACGCTGGAGTTCATGTTTGGGTTTCCTGGGCGACACGGCCGCTGGGGGAGGGCGTCCACACTGAAGCGAACAAGCGTTCGGTCAGCGGCGCCCCGATGAGGCTGATGAGCAAGGCATGGAAGGAGGCCAGCACGCCATTCACCGCGGCCCGTGCCGAGGCGGGGTCCTGGGCGGCAAGCGAGGCTTGCAGCGCGGCGACGTCCACGAAGTCCCCGTCGGCCAGCGGATCCGACAGCCAGGGTTGCTGTAGCCGGACCAGGTGCAAGCTGCGCTGCAGCAGGGCCGCCATTCCGCGAACGCCGAGGATGGGGGTGAGTACGTTGCGGATGTCCTGCAATATGCGGACAAACTCGCCCGCGATCGCCACCGAATCCGATTTTTTCGGGAACTGGAGCGACAGAGCCCGCAACATCGAACTACTTGCCTCGGGTTCCACGGATGCCCGTCCGACCGTAGGGGGCGGTCAAAGCCATCCTACGCGCTATAGGCGCTGGCTCCACATATCGGGCGTCACGACAGCCAAACCGGCCAGCCGCCGGCAATTTGTCAGGCAGTCTTTCGCCGCATGAAGTCGATCAATCGAGGCGATGCTTGGCGCGAACCACTTCCCGGACGGCCATGCCTGTGACTACCGCCTGCTGGCTGAGTTGAAGCTTTGAATGAATAGCGGTTTTGGAATCATTGCCGCCGCTGCGGCAAATCGGGCAGAATTATACGTATGTATCGCACAGTAGACATTATGTGATTCATGTAGTATTTTCAATACATGGATGCTGAAACCCTGCTCTCCCGATTTGGCGCCGCAATGCGCCGACTGCGACAGCAGCGTGGACTGACTCAGGCCGCGCTGGCCGCGCGCGCAAGAGTTCCACGCCTGAAGGTAATCCAGGTGGAGAGGGGTGATGGCTCGGTCTCGATCGGTGCTTATGCCCAGATTGCCAGCGCGCTGGGCGCCGAATTCACCCCGTTGCCGGCCAGACGCCCGACGCTCGACGAAGTCCGGGAGCTGATGATCCATGGCTGAGCTAGCGAGCGTCCGTCATGCCCGCGTCTCGACCCCGCAAGGCGAAAGCGGCGTTCTGTCCTTCGAGGATGGACGGTATTTGTTCACCTACGCGCCGGACGCTCCTGCCGCGGCAGACATCAGCCTGCTGATGCCGCACCGCGCAGAACAGTACGCCAGCCCGACCCTGCATCCGATCTTCCAGATGAATCTGCCGGAAGGCTATGTCCTGGAACAGTTGCGCAATCGCCTCGCCAAGGCGACGCCGCTGGATCCCATGCTGCTATTGGCCCTGACCGGGCGCGAGGCCGCGATCGGCCGCGTGCGGGTCGAAGCGCCCGAGCTGGAAGCGAGTCTCGGCGATGGCCGACGCACGGGCAAGGGCGAAAGTCTGAATAGCATTCTCGCCTGGGATGGTGCCGAGGATCTTTTCAACGCGTTGGCGCAACGCTACTTGCTTCGCACCGGTGTTTCCGGCGTGCAGCCGAAGTTGCTGGTGCCGGAGACGCCGGAATCGGCTGGCGCGGGCAAGGCTTCGCTTACGACCTCCGACTTGATCGTGAAGAGTGGCGGCGCGGACTTCCCGGGCCTGGCCCTGAACGAATACGTCTGCATGTCGGCGGTAAAGGCGGCCGGGTTGCCGGTGCCTGAGTTCCATCTCTCGGACAACCACCAGTTGTTCGTGATGCGCCGCTTCGATCGCCAGCCCGATGCCAGCTCGTTGGGCTTCGAAGACATGGCGGCCCTGATGGGCAAGGGCACGTCCGAGAAATACGACAGCAGCTACGAGCGAGTAGCGCGCTGCGTCGAATTGTTCTGTGCCGAGGACCAGCATGTGGCCGGACTCGCCCAACTATTTGATCAGGTGGCCCTGTCCTGCATCCTCGGCAACGGCGACGCGCACTTGAAGAACTTCGGGGTGCTGTACTCCGACCCGAGTCAAAACGATGTGCGGCTGGCGCCAGCCTACGACATCGTCAATACGACGGCTTACATCCGCGATGATCAGTTGGCCTTGACCTTGGGCGGGTCCAAGAGCCTGTTTGCATCCAGATTGCATTTGCTCGAATTCGCCGGCCGCTGCCGTGTCGCCGAGCCCGCATTCCGGATCAGCCAATTGCTTGAGGCCGTCGAAAGCGAACTTGTTCGTCACCGTGAGTTGCTCGCGACCGTTCCCGAGGTACGCACCGCGCTCAAGGAAGCGTTCGATGGCTTTGCGAACCGGTTTGAGCGCAAACACGCTGCGGAATAAATCGCGCGATCGATTGTCGATTTGCACTAACTTGGCGCCTGGATCAGATCCCGGATCTGATAGCCCATCGACCGATAACCGTGCTGCCGCTTGTCCCACATCCGAATAAGTGCCGGATTGTTGCCGCGCGTTGAAAATTGACCAGCAAACCGAGGTTTTGCGCGCTGAGAATTGACCAGGGTCTCCAACTTAACCTGCCGGGGCTTCTAACCCGCAGGAGACGAGGTGCACATCATGGCGATATACGCCCGGAGGCCAAGCAGTCGTTGTACAGCGCGAGAACGTTCGCCGCCCCCTCACCAGACGGGCTGGTTTCGTCAGCGCAAGTGCGCACCATTGCCGCAAGCCTGGCCACCGCAGGCCTGATGGTGAGCTTGCGCCTTGCCCAGGGTTTGCCTGGCCCCGGCCTGTGGCCGGCGGCGACGCTGCATGGGGGACTGGCGATCTGGTGCATCGCCTGCTTGCGCCGCGCTTAGGCATGGCGCTTGCGCCAGGCCGACTTCACCCGCTTCCAGCACTGGCTCGCGGTGGTTCTTCTGGTTGCAGGCCGATCGCACCGCGTTGTCGGTCCGGGTTCATGCTCGCGGCCGCCAGGCAGTCAACGCACTGGCGACCTGCGTAACCACAGCCCGGGGCTGGCCCCGGGTCGAGCGTAATTGCTTCGTCCAGGAAAACGCGTCGGCGGTCCGGGACGGGGCGGTTTCGAGGCCACCCGCGCGCAACCGCGCAAGAATGCGCGGCAACCAGAATTCGCGCATGGCAACAAACCCGGCGACGTACAGTAAGGTCACGAAAACCAGCGGCTTCCAGTCGGAAGCTTGCGCGCCGGTGACGACTCCGATGGCGAGGCCGACGACCCACCCGGTCTGCGCCAGTCCATAGCAAATCAGTCCACGTCGCTCCCGCGCATCCAGCGGCGCCTGCAGGTGATCGTGCACGTTCGTCCACACGCCGACCAGCGGGCCAACGATGCCGGCGCATGCACTCCCCACCGAAGCGAGCGCGAGCTTCGCCGAGCCCTTGCCGAGCCAGGCGCCACCGGTGCCGAGCACCATGGCCGCGGCGGCGGGCGGACTAACCAGCACCAGCGAGCCCAGAACCGCGGCCGTGAAGGCAGCGGTCGGCGCACTGTGCCGGGCGTAGTCGCCCAGGCGTTGCAGCAATTCCTGGCGCACGCTTTGCCGCGCCCGCGACAGGCGCTTGCGCACGGCGGAATCCTGCATGCCCAACAGTGCGGCCACTTGCTTGCTGCTTTGCCCTTCGCGGTAATACAGCAGCAAGGTTTCGCGGGACTCTTCCGGCAGGGCGTCGATCACCGCCGCGGCGATGCGCGCGTCCTGCTCGTGTGCCAGCGAATGCTCCGGATCGAAGGCCGGATCGGACACCGAGGCGATCAGCGCATCGATGTCGCCCGCAGGGTTGGCCCGATGGCTTTGCGAACGCAGGTGATCGCGCGCCAGGTTGCGGGTGATCTGGCGCAGCCACGGCAGGAAACTCGACGGATTGCCGAGCTTGCGCAGGTTCTGCCATGCGGACAGGAATGCCTCCTGAGCAATGTCTTCGCTGGCCGGTACGTCGCGGACGATCGCCCAGGCGATGCTGGTGACCATGCCCTGGCAGCCTCGGACGACCTGCTCGTACGCGGCCCGATCGCCGCGAGCCGCCGACGGAAGGTAGGTCTGGATGCTCGAATCGAGGGTGTTCTGGCTCATTTGCACGCTCCGCCGGGTGGAATGTACAGACACTGACGGCGCTGGGCGAGCATTGTGACCAACGAAAATCCCAGAGTGTTGCCCATTAATAAAGTCTGTCCAAGAAAACCCACTCCGAACCGCAGATCACGCTTCTTATGATCGACGGTCCCTTGATGTCAGCCTCAAGTCCATGCAGCACCGAACTGATCTTGCCGATGGCCGCATTACCCCAGTCCATCTCTTGTCCGAAATATTGGGCCGCGGTTGCGTGGTGGTCGTTCTCTCGCAGGAAGTCGGCCGAGTGGGCCAGCATGCCGCCGCTGCCGCAGGTGGGGTCGTACACCGTGTCCCAGGGTTGGGGCTCCAGAATGCGCACTAGCGTGTCCACCACCTCGGGCGGAGTGAAGAATTCACCAGCCTTCGCACCTGCGTCGTCTGCGAACTGTTTGATGAGGTAGTCGTAGGCATGACCGAGGACGTCGGACGGCACGCTGGAGTTGGACAAGTCATGCGTATCGAAGGGTGGGATAAGCGCGTGCACCACCTAATTGGGAATCAGGGGCTTCCCGCTGCCGTCCGGCGCCGGTTAGTTCCAGTCCACGGTGAAAACCAAGCAGCCACAACTCCTTCAAAATCAAGAAGTTAGCCGACGAGCTAGCCTCAGAAGAATGGCAGAAAGTTTCGTCGGCGTCTTTCTGCACCACGCGTGCGCCAAAGTTGGGCGATGCTCGAGGTGCAAGGGAGCAGATCCGAGGTTGTGCCGGGAACCACCATAAGACTCGGGGTTCTCGCGCTGCTTCGGGGCGGGCGAGGTGAGTTCGACTGGCATTAGGCGGGAAGACCACCAGAAACAGAGAATTTTCTCTGTAACTGACAGTCGGCCCAGGGCACGAAAAGGGCACGAGGTAGTTGGCGCGCCCGACAGGAGTCGAACCTGTGACCCCCACCTTCGGAGGGTGGTGCTCTATCCAGCTGAGCTACGAGCGCGTGGGGCGCATTCTCGCATGCGCCCGCGTGGCAGGCCAATTTGCCGGGGCTTTCGCCTCGCTCAGGCGTTCCCGGGCGTGCGGAACATGGCCGCGTTGATGCACGAGAACACGCTGACCAGGAACCAGCCGAAGGGCAGCAGGCTCAGCGTGACCAGCCAGGTGATCACGAAGGCGAGGCAGGCGAACAGGAACCAGCCGATCGCCGACATCAGCCGGCCCTGGATCAGCTGGCCCAGGCCGGGGATGAAGAAGCTGCACAGGGCAGCGACGACGTTGCCCGCGGAACCCTGACCGTTGCTCATTTTTCGTTGTCCTCGTGGCGAAAAGGAGGGCCACGCCGCAAAGATGCGGGCGCGGGGCCGCCCTCTCAATGGGCCGGAAGTCACCGCCGGCGCCGAGGGGCTTTGCTAGGCTAGCGCAATGAATTCCCCAGCAGCCGGTTTCGATTGGCGCACGCGCCTGTCGCCCTGGTGGCGGCTGATCCGCGGCGATCGGCCGGTGGGCACCCTGCTGCTGCTGTGGCCGACGGCGTGGGCGCTGTGGCTGGCGGCCGGCGGCATCCCGCCGCTGGGCACGCTGGCGATCTTCCTGGCCGGCGTGTGGCTGACGCGTTCGGCCGGCTGCGTGATCAACGACTACGCCGACCGCTGGCTGGACCCGCAGGTGGCGCGCACGCAGTCGCGACCGCTGGCCACCGGCGAGCTGGCGCCGCGCGACGCGCTGCTGCTGTTCGCCGGCATGATGCTGCTGGCCTTCGGCCTGGTGCTGCTGACCAACCGGCTGACCGTGTCCCTGAGCGTGGTCGGCCGTGCTGCTGGCGGCGAGCTATCCCTTCCTCAAGCGCCACACCTACCTGCCGCAGCTGTACCTGGGCCTGGCCTTCGGCTGGGGCATCCCGATGGCCTACGCGGCGGTGCAGGGGCGGGTGCCGGCAATCGCGTGGCTGCTGTTCCTGGGCAACCTGCTGTGGACCACCGGCTACGACACCTGGTACGCGATGGTGGACCGCGACGACGATCTGCGCGCCGGTGCGAAGTCCACTGCGATCCTGTTCGGCGAGCTCGACCTGCTGGCGCTGGGCGTGCTCTACGCCGGCTTCCTGGTCACCATGCTGCTGCTCGGCGTCCAGGCGGGCCTGGGCTTCACCTTCCTGGTGGCGCTTGCCGTCGCGGCGGGCTTCATCGGCTGGCAGTTCGCGATTGCGCGCGACCGGCGGCCGGAGAACTGCTTCCGGGCTTTCCTCGCCAACCAGTGGGTCGGGCTGGTGCTCTTCCTCGGGATCGCGCTCGACCTCGCTTCGCGCTGATCAGGGCGCGCTCGCCACGGCCCAGAGGTCGACGCGCTCCACGCCCGCGTCGAGCAGCAGGTGTGCGCACTCGCCGGCGGTGGCGCCGGTGGTGAGCACGTCGTCCACCAGCGCCACGTGCGCCGGCAGCGGCGGCCCCGGCGCGAGCGCGAAGGCGCCGGCGACGTTGCGCCGCCGCGCGGCTGCGCCGAGCTCGGTCTGCGCCTGCGTGCGCCGCACGCGCCGCAGGCGCGAGGCCAGCAGCGGCACCCGGGTCTCGCGCGACAAGGCCTTCGCCAGCTCGAGCGCCTGATCGTAGCCGCGCTGGCGCAGGCGTGCGCGGTGCAGGGGCACGGGCACCAGCGCCAGCGGGCGCTGCGCCGGGTCCAGCGACCACTGCAGCAGCGTCGCCAGCAACGCGCCCGCGGCCAGGTCGCCGTGGAACTTGAAGCGCGGCAGCAGGCGATCGACCGGGAACTCGTAGCGAAAAGCCGCATGCGCCCAGCTGAAGGGCGGCGCGGCGCCCTGGCAACGCGGGCACTCGCCAGCGCCATCGCCAGGCAGCGGCAGCGCGCAGCGCGGGCAAGCCGGCGCGTTCCAGGGCAGCGCGCCCCGACAGGCCGCGCACAGGTCGAGGCGATCGGCGCCGGCCTCACCACACACCAGGCAGCGTGGCGCGAGCAACGCGGCACTGCCCCAGCGGGCGATCCGCGCCAGCGCCGGCAGGCAGTCGAGTTGCATGGGGCAAGCCTGCAGCGCGCGCATCCGACTGAAAGCCAGGCGAAAACGACGACGTCCGTGGGCATTTTCTGGCGTCGGGCGAAGGCATTCTGCGTACCCGTTCACGAAGCCGGGCCGTTTCCGCTTCCGGCGCGGCAAAGCCTGCACCGCAAGTTGACAGCGCCGCGGCCTGTTACCAGACTCCTGTACCCGCTTTTTTTCCCGGAACCGCCCATGTCCTCCGCGCTGCGTCACGACTGGTCTCGCGAGGACGTGCTGGCGCTGTTCGACCTGCCCTTCCCGGAGCTGATGGCGCGCGCCGGCGCCGTGCACCGCGAGCACTTCGATCCGCGCGAGGTGCAGGTGTCCACGCTGCTGTCGATCAAGACCGGCGGCTGCCCCGAGGACTGCGCCTACTGCCCGCAGGCGGCGCGCTACGACACCGGCGCTGAAGGCGCACAAGCTGATGAGCCTCGACGAGGTGCTGGAGAAGGCCAGCGCGGCCAAGGCCGCCGGCGCCACCCGCTTCTGCATGGGCGCGGCCTGGCGCGGCGCCGAAGGACAGCGACATGGCGAAGGTCGCCGAGATGGTCGGCGCGGTGAAGGCGCTGGGCCTGGAGACCTGCGCCACCCTGGGCATGCTCAACGCCGGCCAGGCGCAGACGCTGCAAGGGCGCCGGCCTCGACTACTACAACCACAACCTCGACACCGCGCCGGAGTTCTACGGCGACATCATCCACACCCGCGAGTACCAGGACCGCCTCGACACGCTGGCAGCAGGTGCGCGACGCCGGCATGAAGACCTGCTGCGGCGGCATCGTCGGCATGGGCGAGACGCGCGCGCAGCGCGCCGGCCTGCTGCAGACGCTGGCCAACCTGCCCGAGCATCCCGGATTCGGTGCCGATCAACCGCCTGGTGCAGGTCGAAGGCACGCCGCTGCACGGCACCGCGCTGCTCGATCCCTTCGAGTTCGTGCGCACGATCGCGGTGGCGCGCCTGCTGATGCCGGCGTCGATGGTGCGGCTGTCGGCCGGCCGCGCCGAGATGAGCGAGGAGCTGCAGGCGCTGTGCTTCCTGGCCGGCGCCAACTCGATCTTCTACGGCGAGAAGCTGCTGACCACCGGCAACCCCGACGTCGAAGCCGACCAGGCGCTGTTCGCGCGCCTGGGCCTGGTGCCGATGCCGGTGCCGACGCCGGAAGCAGCAGCACGCACGGTGCATGTCGATGTCCTCGCCAGCGATGCTGTCGACGCCGGTGGCGATGACCGCCACCCCTGCGCCGCCTGAGATGGCGCGCATCCGCCTCGCGGATCGCGTCATGGCCGGCGCACGCGCCGAGCGCATCGCGCACCGCGACGCTGCGTCCGCGCCGGGTGATCGAGGCGCGCGACGGCGCGCAGGGTCGCGGTGGACGGCCGCGAGCTGCTGAACTTCTGCGGCAACGACTACCTCGGCCTGTCGCCAGCACCTGGATGTGGTCACGCGCGCTGCAGGAAGCCGCGGCTTGGCACGGTGTCGGCAGCACCGCCTCGGCGCTGGTCTGCGGCCACCACGCCGAGCACGCGGCGCTGGAGCGCGAGGTGGCGCAGTGGCTGGGCTACCGAGCGCGCCCTGCTGTTCGGCAGCGGCTACCTGGCCAACCTGGCGGTGCTGCAGTCGCTGCTCGGCGCCGGGCGATCTCTGCGTGCAGGACAAGCTCAACCACGCCTGCCTGATCGACGGCGCGCGCCTGGCGGGCTGCGAGCTCAAGCGCTACCCGCACGCGCGACGTCGAAGCCGGCGATGCGCCAGCTGATGAGCGCGCCGCGAAGGCGCGGCCATGCTCGCCACCGACGGCGTCTTCAGCATGGACGGCGACCTGGCGCCGCTGCGCGACCTGGCGCTGCTGTCGCGCGCGCAGGACGCGCTGCTGTACGTGGACGACGCGCACGGCATCGGCGTGATCGGCCCCGAGGGCCGCGGCAGCGTGGCGGCGGCCGGCCTCGCGCGCGCGCGAAGTGCCGCTGCTGCTGGTGCCGCTGGGCAAGGCCTTCGGCGGCCAGGGCGCGCTGCTGTTCGGCAGCGACGGCGCTGGTCGGGCATGTGGCCGAAACCGCGCGCCCCTACCTGTTCTCCACCGCGCCGCCGCCGGCGATGGCCGCGGCGATGCGCGCCGGCCTGCGGCTGATGCGCAGCGAACCCTGGCGGCGCGCCAAGCTGGCCTCGCTGGTGACGCGCTTCCGCCGCGGCGCCCTGCGCGCTGGCCTGCCGCTGCATGGAATCCTACACGCCGATCCAGCCGATCGTGCTCGGCGACAACGCAGCGCGCGCTGGCGGTTTCCGCGGCGCTGCGGAAGCGCGGCTTCCTGGTCGGCGCGATCCGGCCGCCGACCGTGCCCGCCGGCGAGGCGCGCCTGCGCATCACCCTGTCGGCGCTGACCATGGCGAAGCGCGACGTGGACGGCGCTGGTCGGCGCGCTCGCTGGCCGCCTGCCTGGACCCGAGCCGCGCAGAAGCCTGACCCGATGCCAGCATGCGCTCGATGCACATGAAACGCGCGGCCAGCGGCCCGGCCCTGGTGCTGCTGCACGGCTGGGCCATGCACGGCGGCGTGTTCGCGCCGCTGGTCGAGCGCCTGGCCGCGCACTTCACCCTGCACCTGGTGGACCTGCCGGGCCACGGCCGCAGCGCGCGACAGCCGGCTTGCCGCTGGACGCTGGATGCGGTCAGCCGACGACCTGATGCGGCGCTTGCCGGCGCGCGCGCTGTGGCTGGGCTGGTCGCTCGGCGGCCTGGTCGCGCTGCGCATGGCGCAGCGGCATGCCGCGCGCGGTGCGCGGCCTGGTGATGCTGTGCGCGCCAGCCCGCGCTTCGTGCGCGGCGACGACTGGCCGCAGGGCATGGAGCCGGCGGTGTTCCAGGCCTTCGCGCGGCGGACTGTCGCGCGACTACCGCGGCACGCTCGACCGCTTCCTGATGCTGGAGGCGCAGGGTTCCGACCACGTGCGCGACGGAACTGCGCGCTGCTGCGCGCGCGAAGTGTTCGCGCACGGCGAACCGGCGCGCCGGCGCGCTGCGCGACGGGCTGGCCCTGCTGCGACAACACCGACCTGCGCGCGGGCCTGCCGGCGCTGGCGATGCCCAGCCTGTGGCTGGCCGGACGCCGCGACCGCCTGGTGATGGCGCAGGGACTGCGAGCTGGCCGCGCAGGCGGCGCCGCACGCGCGCTATCGCCGCATCGATCGCGCCGGGCATGCGCCCTTCCTCACCCACGCCGACGAGATCGCGGCCGAGGTGCTGGACTTCGCCACGCCGGCGGCATTGCCAGCATGAGTTCGCCGCTGCGCCCGCGCTGTTCGACCGCCGCCGCCTGCGCCGCAGCTTCGGCCGCGCCGCTGCCGAATTACGCCGCAGTGGCCGCGCTGCAGCGCGAAGTCCGAAGCGCGCCTGCTCGAGCAGCTCGACTACCTCGACGACCGCGTGCCCGCGCGCGTCCTCGACCTCGGCAGTGGCCCTGGCCGCGCCGCGGCGCGATGAAGAGGACGCTGGCCGAAGGCCGAAGTGATCGCGCTCGACATCGGCCCTGCCGATGCTGCGCGCAGTGCCGCGGCACACGCGCTTCTGGCGGCCGGTGCGGCGCGTGTGCGCCGACGTGGCGGTGCTGCCCTTCGCCGACGTGCAGCTCGACCTGATCTTCTCCAGCCTGTGCCTGCAGTGGGTGCCGGACCTGCCGGTGGCGCTGGCCGAGTTCCGCCGCGTGCTGCGCCCGGGCGGCCTGCTGCTGTTCACCAGCTTCGGCCCCGACACGCTGCTGGAACTGCGCGAGGCCTACCTCGCCGCGGGCGAAGCCACCCGCCGCTGTCGCCCTTCGCCGCCATCCAGCAGGTGGGCGATGCGCTGGTCTGCGGCCGGCTTCCGCAACCCGGTGCTCGAGCGCGACGACTTCACGCTGACCTACCCGGATGCGAGGCGCTGATGCGCGAGCTGCGCGCGATCGGCGCCGGCGATGCGCGCAACGGCGCGCCCGCGCGGGCTCGGCGGCAAGTCACGTCAGGCGCGCATGATCGCGGCCTACGAAGCGCGGCGCGAGCGGACGGCGTGCTGTCCAGCACCTGGGAAATCATCACCGCCATGGCCTGGGCGCCGCCCGCCGGCGTGCCCCGCCGCGACGCCGCGGCCGACATCGCCACCTTCCCCGCCGACCGCATCCCCCTGCGCCAGAAAAATGGGGTCAGAGGAGATTAAACGCGAGAAGCGCGTTTAATCTCCTCTGACCCCATTTTTCTATTCGGTATCGAGGTAGCGGACGCGCTTGGCGTCGCGCCGCGCCTCGACCAGGCCGCGGATCTTCTCGCGCACGGATTCGGCGGCGCGGATGAAGGGCAGGCGCACCGTGGTGGTGGTCTCGTCGGTGGTGTACAGCTCGATCTCGCCCAGGCCGACCATGCGTTCCCAGAAGCTCTGCTGGAACTTGGTGTCGCGCACGCGGTACAGCTCGAGGTCCTCGGTAGTCTTGGTCAGCACGCCGCGGGTGAACTTCAGGCGCTGGTCGGTGAGCGTGTAGATGGTGTGCCGCGTCTCCAGCCACTTCCAGATCGCCCACGGAATCGGGATCAACAGCACGCACAGCAGGAACCAGCCGAAGTTCTGCCACTGCGAAGGACTGCCCGACCACACCACCTGCTCTTCGTTCATCGCCGCACCCTGGAAAAACCGAGGCCCCTAGTCAAGCACGCCCGCCCCGGCCGGACAATGCGCGGTGCCGGTCGCGGGTATGCTGGGCGCCCATTCCCGCAGGAGTTCGCGATGAAGAGTCCTCGTCTGATCCGCCTGGCACTGTGCGCTGCCACGCTGGCCGTCGCCAGTGTCGCCGCCGCCGGGAGCCCGTTGGCCGGCAAGTCCCAGGATTTCGAGGATGCCCTGCGCAAGCACGACATCCAGACGCTGGCCGAGCTTTATACCGAGGACGGCGTGATCCTGCCGCCAAACTCGCCGCGCATCCAGGGCCGTGCAGGCATCGCCGCCTACATGAAGGGCATGATCGACGCCGGCTTCACCCTGGAGCTGACGCCGGTCGACGAATGGATCGATGGCCGGCTTGCGGTGCGCAGCGGCACCTTCATCGTGATGAAGGACGGCAAGGAAGTGGACCGGGGCAAGTGGCTGGAAGTGTGGAAGCGCGGCGCCGACCGCAAGTGGCTGATGGTGCGCGACATCTGGAACTCCGACATGCCCGCCTCGCCGCCGGCAGGCACGCCCGGCGTCGTCACCGACAACGGCTAGCGCGGCGCGCCGCGCTCAGGCGGCGAAGGCGGCCGGATCGAGGTTGCCGCCGGACAACACCAGTCCGACGCGGCGTCCGGCAAATCGCTCGCGGTGCTGCAACAGCGCCGCGAGCACGATCGCCGAAGACGGCTCGACCAGCTGCTTGCTGCGCTGCCACAGCAGGCGCATCGCCGCGAGGGTGTCGGCGTCGTCCACGGTCAGCACCTCCACCGCGTGCGTGCGCAGCAGCGCGAAGTTGATCTCGCCCAGGGTGCCGCGCAGCCCGTCGCAGACGGTGTCGACCGGGTGCTCGGTGACGCGTGCGCCGCGAGCCAGGGAATCGTGCGCGTCGGATGCGCCCGTGGGCTCCGCGCCGATGACGCGCGCATTGGCTGCGCGCGCAGCAACCGCAATCGCGCTGCCGCCGACCAGTCCGCCGCCGCCGACCGGCGTCAACACGAAATCCAGTTCGCCGGCTTGCGACAGCAGCTCCAGCGTTGCCGTGCCCTGGCCGGCGATCACCAGCGGATCGGTGAAGGGGTGCACCAGGCGCGCGCCGGTGTCGGCCTGCAGCTGCGCCGCCATCGCCTCGCGCGCGGCCATGGTCGGCGCGCACTCGTGCAGCGTGGCGCCGTAGGCGCGGATGGCGGCGAGCTTGGCCGCGACCGCGCCGCGCGGCACCACCACGTGCGCGGCGATGCCGCGCGTGCGCGCGGCCAGCGCCAGCGCCGCGCCATGGTTGCCGGACGAATGCGTGACCACGCCGCGCGCAGCCTCGGCGTCGGTCAGCGACCACACCGCATTGCAGGCGCCGCGGAACTTGAAGGCGCCGCCGCGCTGCAGGTGCTCGCACTTGAAGAACAACTGCGCGCCTGACATTTCGTCGAGCGAGTGCGAGCGCAGCACCGGCGTGACCTGCGCGTGCGGCGCGATGCGCGCGGCGGCGGCGAGCAGGTCGGCGAAGCCGGGCAGCGTGGTCGCGGCCATCGCTCAGCTCTCCACCGGCGGGACCGCCGGCTTGCCGCTGGCGGCGCCGAGCAGGCTGCACATCGCCGAGCCGGCGACCACCATCAGCGCGCCGGCGTAACCCAGCGCGCCGATGCGCTCGGCCGCGATGCTGGCGGGAAACAGGGTGTGCACCAGGGCGATGGTGCCGAAACTGAGCAGCGGTGTCAGCGCCAGGATCGCCGACACGCGCGATGCCTGCCAGTGCGCCAGCGCCTCGGCGAAGGCGCCGTAGGCGATCAGCGTGTTGATCGAACAGAAGCCGAGCAGCCACCAATGCCGCGCGTCCAGCGCCAGCAGCGCGCGCGGATGCGCGAGCGGCAGCAGCAGTACGGTGGCCAGCGCGTAGATGAAGACCTGGATCGCGGGCGAGCCCAGCCGGGTGAGCAGCTGCTTTTGCAGCAGGGCGTAGATGGCCCAGACGATGGCGGCGACGACCACCAACAGGGCGCCTTGCGTATAGGCCGGCCCATTGCTCGCCGCGATCACCTGATCACGGAAGAACAGCAGCAAACCGCCGGCAATGACCGCCAGTCCGGCCCACTGCGCGGCGCGGAAGCGCTCGCGGAAGATGAAGATGCCGCCCAGCGCCATCAGCAGCGGCGCAAGCTGGATCAGCAGCTGCGCGTTGCCGGGCGTGGTGTGCTGCACGCCCAGCAGGTAGAACACGTAGTTGGCGATCAGGCCGAGCGCGGCGATCAGCAGGAAGCCCCAGCGCCGGCCATCGAGGCGGGCGAAGTCGGCGAAGCCGGCGCGCGCGGCCAGCCAGGCGAGCATGCACAGCGCCGCGACCAGGAAGCGAAACCAGGTCAGCGTGTAGGGATCGAGCTGCTCGAGGGTGATCTTCAGCGCCACCGGCAGGGTTGCCCAGCTCGCCGCGGTCAGCAGCGCCATCGCCAGCCCGAGCTTCCAGCGGCCCGAGGCCTGGTGCAGCGCCATCCCATGCTCCGTCCCAATATCGGCGGCCATGATAACGGGGACAGGTACAGTTAATTGGCGAATTAACTGTACCTGTCCCCGTTATGGAGTGACGCGATGCGTCGCTTTGTGACCTTCGGCGGGCCAAAAAAAAAGCTGGGAGCTCCCCCCGGAGCTCCCAGCCGCAATCCCACGCAATCCTGAGTGGATCAGAAAACGGATCCAGCGACGCCCCCCGGCGCCAGGTTGCATTGGTTGCCGTTGGAACAAAGCACGAAGCGTGCCAGGCATTTGGTGCGAAAATGCCCGGATGAGCTCCCACCCCGCCCAGTGCTATGAGGTGATCGTGGTCGGCGGTGGCCACGCCGGCACCGAGGCCGCGCTGGCCGCGGCGCGGCTTGGCGCGCGCACGCTGCTGCTCACCCACAGCATCGAGACGGTGGGCGCGATGAGCTGCAACCCGGCCATCGGCGGCATCGGCAAGGGCCACCTGGTGCGCGAGATCGACGCGCTCGGCGGCGCCATGGGCCGCGCCGCCGATGCCGCCGGCATCCAGTGGCGCACGCTCAACGCCTCCAAGGGCCCGGCCGTGCGCGCGACCCGCGCGCAGGCCGACCGCGCGCTGTATCGCGCCGCCATCCGCCGCGCGGTCGAGCAGCAGCCGAACCTGTCGCTGTTCCAGCAGGCGGTGGACGACCTTGTGATCGAAGGACGATAGGGTCCGGGGTGTCTTGCACCCAGTCCGGCCTGCAGTTCGAGGCGCCGTGCGTCGTGCTCACCGCCGGCACCTTCCTCGCCGGCCGCATCCACGTCGGACTGCAGCAGTATGACAGGCGGCCGCGCCGGTGACCCGCCGGCCGCGACCCTGGCCGCGCGCCTGCGCGAGGGCCCCTTCGTGGTGGACCGGCTGAAGACCGGGACGCCGCCGCGCATCGACGGCCGCAGCATCGACTACTCGCGCCTGGCCGAGCAGGCGGGCGAGGTGCCGGTGCCCGCTTTCAGCTACGTGGCGCATGGCGACGCGCGGCCGCGGCAAGTGTCCTGCTGGATCACCTACACCAGCGAGCGCCACGCACGACATCATCCGCGCCGGCCTGGATCGCTCGCCGATGTACTGCGGCGCGATCGAGGGCGTCGGTCCGCGCTACTGCCCCTCGATCGAGGACAAGGTGGTGCGCTTCGCCGACAAGGACTCGCACCAGATCTTCCTGGAGCCCGAGGGCCTGGACACCTACGAGGTCTACCCGAACGGCATCTCCACCTCGCTGCCCTTCGAAGTGCAGCTGGCGCTGGTGCGCTCGATCCCGGGCCTCGAGAACGCGCACCTGACCCGCCCGGGCTACGCGATCGAGTACGACTACTTCGACCCGCGCGGCCTGAAGGCCTCGCTGGAAACCAAGGCGGTGGCCGGGTTGTACTTCGCCGGCCAGATCAACGGCACCACCGGCTACGAGGAAGCGGCGGCGCAGGGCCTGATGGCCGGCGCCAACGCCGCGCTGGCCGCGCGCGGGCGCGCACCCTTCGATGCCGCGCCGCGACCAGGCCTACATCGGCGTGCTGATCGACGACCTGGTCACCCGCGGCACCACCGAGCCCTACCGCATGTTCACCTCGCGCGCCGAGTACCGGCTGCTGCTGCGCGAGGACAACGCCGACGCGCGCCTGACGCCGGTCGGCGCGCGAGCTGGGCCTGGTGGACGAGGCGCGCTGGGCCGCCTTCTCGGCAAAAGCCGAGGCGGTGGCCACCGAGCGCGCGCGCCTGGGCGCGCTGTGGGCGTCGCCGAACAATGCGCTCGGGCGCGAACTGGCCGAGCATGCCGGGCTGGCGCTGAGCCGGGAATGCAACGTGCTGGAACTGATGAAGCGCCCCGAGGTGGGCTACGCCACGCTGATGGCGGCGCCCTCGCTGGGCCCGGGCGTGGCCGATGCGCGCGTGGCCGAGCAGGTCGAGATCGGGGTGCGTTATTCCGGCTACCTCGAGCGCCAGCACGAGGAGATCGCCCGGCAGCGCCGGCACGAGGACACGCGCTTCCCGGAAGGTTTCGAGTTCAGCGGCATCCCAGGGCTGTCCGCCGAGCTGCAGGGCAAGCTGGCCAGCGTGCGCCCGGAGACCATCGGCCAGGCCCAGCGCATCCCCGGCATGACCCCGGCGGCGGTGTCGCTGCTGCTGGTGCAGCTTGCCCGGCGCCGCCGCGTTGCCTGAGCTACCGGGGTGCCGACCAGCGGCGGCCGTACCAGTAGTCGCGCACCCAGAAGAAGATCCCCACGGCCAGCATGAGGGACATGAGCGCGGGGTACTGCCCAAACAGGAAGCGGAAGCCATCGTCGTCGACGATGAAGCTGAAGGGCAGCAAGGTGAAGAAGATCGCCAGGCCCTTGTTCCAGCCGTTGCGCACCACTTCCTGACGCGTGCGCGCCAGCGTGCGCATCTCCAGCTGCGGATCCGGCGAGGGCAGCAGCGCCGCGTAGGCGGCCAGCTGCGGGTGGGCCTGCAGGTACGCCTCGACCAGGGTCCGGCTCTCGGGGCTGGCGTGGCCGCTGCGCACCACGGGCAGCAGGTCGAGGACGACGTTTTCATGCACGGTCATTGCGTTTCTCCAGTGGGTTGCAGCCAGGCAGCGAGCTGCCGCCGGGCACGATGCAGGCGCACGCGCACGGCGCCGGGTTCGAGGCCGAGCGCATCCGCGATCTCGACGGGGTCCAGGCCATCCACGCCGCACAGCAGCAGCACCTGGCGATCGCGCTCCTTCATGGCTGCCAGGCCGGCGCCGGCCCGCGCCAGGCGCTGGCGGATCGCCAGCCGCTCCTCCGGGCCCGGGTCCGGGTCGGCGGCCTGCGCCGCCGCCTCCTGGTCGGGCTGCTCGGCCGCGGGTCGCCGGTGCCGCGACGCCACCAGATTGCGGACGATGGCGTACAGGTAGCTGCGTACCGATTCGTGGCGGAGGGTACCGGCACTGGCCAGGGCGCGGGCGAAGGCTTCCGAGGTCAGGTCCTCGGCATCGGCGCGCTGGCCGGTCAGCAGGAAGGCGAGGCGGAACACGGCCTCGGCATGGGTCCGGTACAGGGCGCTGAAGTCGGGGTTGCTCATGTACACCATTACGCGGGGGTGGGCCCCGCGTTACCGGAATGGCCGAGTGGCCGACCATTCCCTATGGTACGGAGCGCCAAGCTGTATTAATGTATTCTTCACATCCCGCCCGCCGTCTTAAGCGGCAGTTCATCCAGGAGCCTCGCATGCCCCGCACCAAGCAACTCGTCAGCGCGCTCGCGCTCGCCCTCGCCGGCATGAGCACGGCACAGGCAACGGATTTCACCGCCGTGATCAGCTTCGGCGACAGCCTCACCGATGCCGGCAACGTGGCCCTCGTGGATGGCAATCCCTTCACCCCGCCGGGCGCGAGCTTCACCACCAATCCCGACCAGGTCTATGCGCAGATCGTAGCGCAGGCGCTGGGCTACACCGGCGCCAACTCGCTGTCGGGCGGCAGCAACTACGCCTACGGCGGCGGCTGCGTGCGCGCCAACAGCATCACCTTCACCTGCAGCCAGTCGCCCGGATCCTTCTCGCTCACCACCCAGCTCGGCACCTACCTGACTGCCAACGGTGGCTCGGCCGACCCGAACGCGCTCTACACCATGTGGGGCGGCGCCAATGACATCTTCACTTACGCGGCGCTGGCCGGCGGTGGTTTCATCACGCCGACGCAGGCGCAGCAGCTCACCGGCCTGTCGGCGCTGACCATGGTCGGCCTCGTCGACACGCTGCAGAACGCCGGCGCCGAGACCATCGTGGTCTTCAACCTGCCCAACCTCGGCGCCACGCCATACGCGGCCGCGGTCAGCGCGCAGACTTCCTTCGCCGGCCTGACCTACGCCTACAACGAGACCCTGGATGGCGGCATCGCCACCCTGGACGACGGCATCGTCGCGATCAACGTGTTCGGCCTGTTCAACGAGATCATCGCCGACCCCAGCACCTACGGCTTCACCAACATCACCGGCGTGGCCTGCGGCACGCTGTCCGGCTCGCTGGCCTGCGGCCCGGCCGGCGACCCCGCCTACTTCTACCATTACGCCTCCGGCACCAACTCCACCTACCTGTTCGCCGACGGCGTGCATCCGTCGGGCGCCGCGCACGCGATGCTCGCCAACGTCGTGCTCGCCACCATCCAGGCCCCCGGCCAGATATCCATCGCCGGCGAACTGCCGCTGCAGGTCTACGACAGCCACAGCAACCTGATCAACACGCAGATCTTCGGCATGGCGCGCGAGCAGCGCTCCGAGGGCGAGTCCAATGTGTACGCCAGCGTGCAGGGCGGCCGCCTGGAATTCAATGGCGACAGCCACTCCGGCGCCTTCGACAGCAATACCTTCAGCGCCACCCTCGGCGCCGACGTGCGCTGGACGGACATGTTCAGCGTCGGTGCGTCGGTGGGCTTCGGCTCCAACCGCGGCGACGGCTACGCCACCGCGACCGATGCCAACGAAGTTCTGTTCTCCCTGTACGGCGTCATGCACGCCAAGCACGGCTACCTGAGCGCCATCCTCAGCGGCGGCCGCAGCGCCTTCGACATCAGCCGCAGCATCACGCTCGGCCCGGCGACCCGCATCGAATCGGGCGATACCAGCGCCAACCACGTGGCCTTCGAGTTCGGCGGCGGCCTCAACTTCGGCAGCGACAGCCTGCTGCACGGTCCCTTCGCCAGCATCACCTGGCAGCAGGTGACCGTGGACGACTACGCCGAGGAAGGCCTGAGCTCCACCGCGATGTGGTTCAGCGAGTTCACCCGCGAGTCCACCGTCGGCCGCCTTGGCTGGCAGATCCAGGGCCAGGCCGGCGCGTTCCGCCCCTATGGCCGCCTCGCCTACGCAATGGAAGACCGCGACCAGGCCGCGCTCGTGCAGGCCGGCTCCAACACCCTCAACGGCCACTTCACCCTCGAAGGCTACATGCCGGCCGACGAGTGGATTGAAGCCGACCTGGGCTTTGGCTACCAGATGAGCGAAAACGCCGTGCTCGACTTCGCGTGGCGCGGTCGCCTCAGCGACGACAGCCGCGACTTCAACTCGATCCGCATCGGCGCGCGCTGGGAGTTCGGTGGTGAGGAAGCGGCGCCGGAGCCGGAAGTGGTGCCGGAGCCGGTCGCCCCGAGCTGCGTCGACCTCGACGATGACGGCGACGGCGTCAACAACTGCGAAGACAAGTGCCCGGCCACGCCCTCTGGCGAAGCCATCGGCGTGGACGGTTGCCCGGTCCCGGCCGAGCCGGAGCCGGTCATGGAGCCGAAGCCGTACCGGAACTGATGGCACCCGCAGCGGCCTGGCCGCTGCCATGAAGAACGCCGCCCTCGGGCGGCGTTTTTCTTTGCCGCGCAGACACGGCTTTCAGGCGTTGGACAGCTGCTCGACGGCAGCGACGGCGGCGAAGCGATCGGCCAGGCCCTTGAGCAAGGCGAGGCGATTGCGCCGCAGCGCCGCGTCTTCGGCCATCACCATCACGCCGTCGAAGAAGCCATCCACCGGCGCGCGCAGCTGCGCCAGCCGGCGCAGCACGCCGACATAATCGCGTTCGGCCAGCAGCGGATCGGTGTCGGCGATGGCGCTGGCCAGCGCGGCGGCCAGCGCCTGCTCGGCCGGCTCGCGCAGCTGCGCGGCGTCCACGGCTGCCGGGATCGCGTCCTCGGCCTTGCGCAGGATGTTGCGGATGCGCTTGTTGGCGGTGGCCAGCGCCGGCGCTTCCTCCATGCCGGCGAACTCGGCGATCGCCTTCAGGCGGCGGTCGAAGTCCGGCAACGTGGAAGTGTCGGCGCCGGAGACCACCGCGACCGCGTCGAACACCGCCGAGGACACGCCCTGGTCGGCGTAGTAGCCGCGCAGGCGCTCGAGCACGAAGCCGTGCAGTTCCTCGATCAGCGCCGGGTCGGCGTTGGCGGCGTCGTAGGTGGCGGCGATCTTGCGATCGATCAGTTCGGCGTTGATGGCGACGCCTTCGCTGGCGAGCTCGGCGGCCTTGTCGAGCAGGCGGTCCACCGGCAGGTCGGCCATGTCGATCGCCACCAGGCCGCAGGCGTAGGCGAGCAGACGGCGCAGCGGCACGTCCAGGCCGCCCTCGATCAGCGTGCGCGCCAGGCCCAGCGCATTGCGGCGCAGGGCGAAGGGATCCTTGTTGCCGCTGGGCTTGAGGCCGGCGCCGAAACCGGAGGCGAGGTTGTCGAGGCGCTCGGCCACCGCCAGCACCTGCGCCAGTTTCGACGGCGCGATGGCGTCGCCGGCGAAGCGCGGCATGTAGGCGTGGTCGATGGCGTCGGCGACCGCGCCGGGCTCGCCCAGGGCGCTGGCGTAGTAGCGGCCCATGATGCCCTGCAGCTCCGGGAACTCGCCGACCATGCGCGACTGCAGGTCGGCCTTGGACAGCTGCGCGGCGCGGCGCGCCTGCGCGGGGTCGGCGCCGGACTGCACCGCGATCGCCTCGGCCAGCAGCGCCACGCGCTCGCATTTGTCGGCGTAACTACCCAGCTTCTGCTGGTAGGTGACGCTGGCCAGCCCCTCGCGCATGGACTCCAGGCCCTGCTTGAGGTCTTCCTCGTAGAAGAAGCGCGCGTCGGCGAAGCGCGGCCGGATCACGCGTTCGTAGCCGCGGCGCACTTCCGCCGGGTCCTTGGATTCGATGTTGGCGATACCGATGAAGCGGTCGCTGAGGCGGTGCTCGGCGTTGAGCACCGGGAAGAACTTCTGGTTGCCCTCCATCGTGGACACCAGCGCCTCGTGCGGTACCTGCAGGAATTCGGGCTCGAAGCTGCACAGGATCGCGCGCGGCCATTCCACCAGGCAGGACACTTCCTCCACCAGCGCCTGCGACACGCGCGCGCTGCCATCGGCGCTCTCGGCGGCGGCGTCGATTTCGCTGCGCACCTTCGCCAGGCGCTCGACCGGATCGACCAGCACGTGCGCGTCGCGCAAGGCCTCGACGTAATCGCCGGCGCGCTGATCCACACCGGCTTGTTGTGGTGGAAGCGGTGGCCGCGGCTCATGCGGTCGGCGCGCAGGCCGAGCAGTTCGCCTTCGACCACGCTGTCGCCGAGCAACATCAACAGCCAGTGCGCGGGGCGCACGAAACTGGTATCGCGATCGCCCCAGCGCATCGGCCTGGGGATCGGCAGCGTCTTCAGCGCCTCGGCGACGATCTCGGGCAGCAGCGCCGCGGTGCTGGCGCCGGGCTTTTCGCTGCGGGCGAGGAAACGCTCGCCCTTCTGGTCGGTGCTGCGTTCGAGTGCGTCGACGGCGAGGCCATTCTTGCTGGCGAAGCCGAGCAGCGCCGGCGTCGGCTGGCCGTTCGCGTCCAGGCCGATGTTGAGGTAGGGGCCGAGCACTTCGCTCTTGCGCGCCGGCTGCTCGAGGTCGACCGCGTCGATCTGCACGGCCAGGCGGCGCGGCGTGTACAGCGGCCGCGCCTGCGCGCGCTCGAAGCCGACGCCGCGCTTTTCCAGGCCGGCGCACACGCCCTCGAAGAAGGCCTGCGCCAGTTCCGGCAGCGCCTTGGGCGGCAGTTCCTCGGTACCGATCTCGACCAGCAGCGCGGCGCGGCCGTTGCCGTTCGCGGGCGCGCTCATGCCAGCTTCTCCGCCGCGGCGATGGCGCCGGCGCGCAGGCCCGGGAAGCCGAGCTTCTCGCGCTGCGCGAAGTAGGCCTGGGCGACGCTGCGCGAGAGCGTGCGCACGCGCAGGATGTAGCGCTGGCGCTCGGTCACCGAAATGGCGCGGCGCGCGTCGAGCAGGTTGAAGGCATGCGAGGCCTGGCAGACCTTTTCATAGGCCGGCAGCGGCAGGCCGAGTTCGACGAGCTTCGCGGCCTCGGTCTCGCAGGCATCGAAGCGCGCGAACAGGTCCGCCACGTTGGCGTGCTCGAAGTTGTAGGCGCTCTGCTCGACTTCGTTCTGGTGGTAGACGTCGCGGTAGGTGACGGGCCCCTGCGGGCCGACCGTCCACACCAGGTCGAAGACGTTGTCCACGTTCTGCAGGTACATGCACAGGCGCTCGAGGCCGTAGGTGATCTCGCCGGTGACCGGCCGGCACTCCAGGCCGCCGGCCTGCTGGAAGTAGGTGAACTGGGTGATCTCCATGCCGTTCAACCACACTTCCCAGCCCAGGCCCCAGGCGCCGAGCGTGGGCGACTCCCAGTTGTCCTCGACGAAGCGCAGGTCGTGCACCAGCGGGTCGACGCCCAGCGCCTGCAGCGAACCCAGGTACAGGTCGAGGATGTTGTCCGGGTTGGGCTTCATCACCACCTGGTACTGGTAGTAGCGCTGCAGCCGGTTCGGGTTGTCGCCGTAGCGGCCGTCGGTGGGGCGCCGGCAGGGCTGCACGTAGGCGGCGTTCCACGGCTCGGGTCCGAGCGCGCGCAGGAAGGTCGCCGGGTGGAAGGTGCCGGCGCCGACCTCGAGGTCGAGCGGCTGCACGAGCACGCAACCCTGCGCGGCCCAGTAGTGGTTCAGGCGCAGGATCAGTTCCTGGAAGGTCGGGGCGATGTCGGTGTTCATGCGCGTGGTGCGGCGTCGAATTCGTGTTGGCGAAAGCAAGGGTTAGTATAGCGGGCATGGGCGTTCCGCCCGGTTTTCCCGCGCACGCCCCGCATGAAACCCTTCCTCATCCTCGAAGCCGGCCACCCGCTCGATCCGCTGCGCCGGCACGGCAGCTTCGGCCACTGGATCCGCGTCGCCGCCGGCCTGCACGGTCGCGAAGTGCGCCACTGCGACGTGATCGGCGGCGAGCGCCTGCCGGCCGATGCTTCGGCGTATGCCGGCGTGCTGATCTCCGGCTCCGGGTCGATGGTGACCGAGCGCCTGGACTGGAGCGAGCGCAGCGCCGAGTGGTTGCGCGAGGCCGCGCACGCGGGCACGCCGATGTTCGGCATCTGCTACGGGCACCAGTTGCTGGCGCATGCGCTGGGCGGCGCGGTGGACTACAACCCGCAGGGCCGCGAGATGGGTACGGTGCCGGTGCGGTTGCATGACGCCGCCAGCGCCGACGCGCTGTTCGCCGGCCTGCCCGCCACCATGCACGTGCAGGCCACGCACCGGCAAAGCGTGCTGGCCGCGCCCACCGCGGCGACCGTGCTGGCGCGCTCGGACAAGGATGCCTGCCAGGCCTTCCGCTGGGGCGAGTCGGTGTGGGGCGTGCAGTTCCATCCCGAGTTCAGCACCGCGCTGATGCGCAGCTACATCCACGCGCGGCGCGAGGCCCTGACCAGCGAAGGCACCTGCCACCGCAGCCTGCTCAAGGCGGTGCGCCCCGCGCCGCAGGCGCGGCGCGTGCTGCGCCGCTTCGTGCGCCACGCGCGCAGGCACGCCTGAGCGTGGCGGGCACTTCGCTTGGCGTGGACGCGCCCTGGCGCTGGCTGCAGCAGGCGGTGGCCTTGCTGCGCGCGCAGCCGCGCGCGATCACCGGTGCCGCCTCACTGCTGCTGGCGGTCGCGTTGCTGCCGGGCATGGTGCAACTGCTGCTGGCGCCAATCTCCCCGCAAGTGGGCCAGCTACTCGGCGTACTGCTGTCGCTGCTGCTGTATCCGCCGGCGGCAGGCGGCTTCTACCGCGTGGTGCACGCGCTCGCGCAGGGCCGGCCGGCGCCGCCCTCGGCGCTGCTGGCCGCCTTCGGCGACGGGCCGATGCTGCGGCGGATGATCATCGCCAACGTGCTGTTCGTGTCCGGCTCACTGCTGCTGGTGAGCGTGCTGGCGTATGTGCTGGGGGGCGAGGCGCTGCTGCAGTTCCTGCAGCAATTGTCCGCGCTCAAGCCCGGCGCCACCGCGCTGCCGCCGCTGCCCGCCGGCGTGCTGCCGCTGCTGGCGGTGCTGGTGCTGTTCGGCATGGCGCTGGTCAGCGCGCAGGGCCTGGCCTATGCCGAACTCGCGCTCGGCGCGCGCCAGCCGCTGGCGGCGATCGGCGCGGCGCTGCGCGCGGTGGCGCGCAACTTCGCCGTGCTCTTGCTGTGCTACCTGCCGCTGCTGGTGCTCGGCTTCCTGGCCTTCATGCTGGTGGCGCTGGCGGCGGTGCTGATCGGCGCGATGCTGTCCGTGCTCAGCGCGGCGCTGGCGCCGATGGTGGTGCTGGCCTTCAGCCTGCTGCTGGTGCTGGTGATGTATTCGTTGCTGTTCACGTTTTTCTACTTCGGGTGGCGCGAGCTGTTCGACACCGACACGCCACCGCCAGTGCCGCCGCCGCACGAAATCGCCGCCTGAGCGGATCACAGGTAGGGCAGCAGTTGCAGCAGCTGCCAGCCGAACCAGCCCAGCGTACCGAGCAGCAACGCGGCGAGCGCGCCGCCCTGCAAACCGAGCCAGGCGCGCGCCCAGCGCGGCATCGGTGCGTGCGCGAGCACCTGCGTGCCGGCGAGCAGGTCGTGCAGCGCGCGGTGGTCCTCGCGCCAGGCGACGATGGCGTGACCGAGGTTGAGCATCAGCCAGCTCAGTGCCCCGGCAACATGGCGCGCGGCCACGCGCAGCAGCCCCGGCCGGGAACCGTCGAGCCGGTGCACGCGCAAGCCCAGCAGCCGCTTGCCGGGCGTGCCTTGCCAGGCGCTGGCTTCGCCGGCGATGAAGTACAGCGCGCCCGCGCCCAGCACGATCGCCAGCAACTGCCACAGGCTCGCGCCCAGGCGCGCGCTGGCCTCGCGCGCGGCGCCGCCCAGGACCGGATCGGCCAGCAGTTCGAAAGCCATCGCCACCGGCGAAGGAAAGGCGCCGTCGGCGGCGATGACGCGCGCCGCCACCCAGTCCTGCAGCAGCTGGTTGAGTGCCGCGGCCTGCAGCCAGGCGCGTGCAAGCATTGGCGCCAGCGCGAAGGCCAGCAGTGGCGACAGCAGCGCCCAGTCCAGGCTCCAGGCCGCATAGCGGCGCCAGAAGCCGGCCGGCGCCGCCGCCGTGCCCATCACTCGACGGCCGGCGCCTCGCGCCGGTGCAGCAGCCGCGCCAGCAGCACGCCGACTTCGTACAGCAGGCACATCGGCACCGCCAGCATGATCTGCGACAGGCCGTCGGGCGGGGTGATGATCGCCGCCAGGATGAAGATCGCCACGATGATGTAGCCGCGCCAGGCCGACAGCTGCGCCGGCGTCACCCAGCCCAGGATCACCGCGATCAGCACCGCCACCGGCACTTCGAAGCTCAGGCCGCCGGCCAGGAACATCACCAGCACGAAGTCCAGGTACTTGCCGATGTCGGTCATCATCGCCACACCCTGCGGCGCGCTCGCCGACAGGTAGGCGAACATCACCGGCAGCATCAGGAAGTAGGTGAAGGCGCAGCCGGCGTAGAACAGCACGGTGGCGGCCAGCAACAGCGGCCGCGCCAGGCGCTTCTCGTGCTGGTACAGCCCGGGCGCGACGAAGGCCCACAGCTGGTACAGCACCACCGGCATGGCGATCATCAGCGCCGCGAAGAAGGCCAGCCGCAGCGGCACGAAGAAGGTGGAGGCGACCTCGATCGCCACCAACTGGCCGCCCTTGGGCAAGCTCGCCAGCAGCGGCTGCGCCAGCCAGGTGTAGAGCCGGTCGGCGAAAGGCAGCAGCGCGACGAACACCAGTGTCACCGCGAGCACTGCGCGCAGCAGGCGCGAGCGCAGCTCCAGCAGGTGCGAAACCAGGCCCTCGCCCAGGCCCTCGGGCGCGCTCATGCCGCTCCCGGCGGATCGCGCGGCGGTGCCGCCGGCGCGTCGTTCGTGGCCGCGACTTCCGCCTCGGCGGCGCGCAAGGCCGATTCGATTTCCTGCATCGGCGCCTGCATGCCCTGGCTGGCGGCGTCGAGGTCGGTACGCAGGCGTTCGACCTCCAGCTCACGCTCGAGCTCGGCGCGCACCGAGGCCCACTGCGCGCGCGCGCGCCGCACCCACAGGCCGGCGAAGCGCGCGGCATGCGGCAGCCGCTGCGGCCCGAGCACGAGCAGCGCCACCACCGCGATGATCAGGAGTTCGCTGAAGCCGACGTCGAACATGCCGGGGGCCTGCGCCGCGGCGGGCGGGCCTCAGTCCTTGCCGCTGTCGTCGCGCCGCTCGGCGTCGACGCGGGGCTGGGGCTTGTCGGCCTCGTCGTCCTTCATGCCCTTCTTGAAGCCCTTCACCGCTTCACCGAGGTCGCCGCCGAGGTTGCGCAGCTTCTTCGCGCCGAATACCACCAGCACGATCACCAGGACGATGACCAGTTCCTTCCAGCCCAAGCCCATGGTGGTGTCCTCGTGGAATGCGGCGCAATTCTACCGCAGCGGCGCTCAGCGCACCTTCTGCGGCACCGTGCTTTCCTCGAGCTTGTCGCGGAAGGCGACGGTGGCGTTGGAACCGCCGCCGGCCCGGCCCTCGAAGATCGCGCGCGCGGTGTTGCCGTCGCCGTACACGCGCTGGTTGGACTTGTTGTCGATGCCCAGGCGGGTGCCGTCGAGGGCGACGCCGGCGAACAGGCCGCGGGCGCGCGAATAGCTCAGGATCTCCGCCTTCAGGCGCTCGTCGGTGCTGGCCTGCGCGCTGCGCCCGACCGGGCCTGCCGCCACCGAGGCGTCGGCGCCGAGGGTGAACTTGCCGCCGACGATCGAATCCACGCCGCGCTTGGTGCGGAACACCAGGATCACGTCGGCCGACTGCACGCCGGCCTGGAAGCCGAAGCTGCCGCCGGTGAGGGTGATGAAGCTGGGGTTGGACCAGGTGCCGTCGGGGCTGCGGATCGAGATCAGGCCGCGGCCGCGGCGGCCGCCGACGCCGAATCCGGCCTTGATCACGTTGGGTACCACCGCGATCGCCTCGGCCTCGGCCAGCAGCTTGTCGGGAATGCGGTCCTCGGGAATGCGCAGGATCTCGCCCAGCACGCGCGCGGCATCCTTGGCGCGATCGTCCTCGACCTCGCCGCCCAGGGCGGCAGGCACCACCGCGGCAAGCAGCAAAACAGCAGTGGCGAAGGCAGCGAGGGGTTGGCGCATGGCGGGTCTCCGTGGGGGATACAGGTGCGACAGGGGCATTCTGAATCATAATTTGAACATCCGCCCCGGAAACAGTTCCCCATGAGCGCACGCTTTCGCGATGGCAGCGCTGCCGCGCCCTCGCCCCGCCCCTTGCTGCTGCTGGTCAACCTGGGCACGCCGGCGGCGCCGACCGCGGCCGCCGTGCGCCGTTACCTGGCGCAGTTCCTGCACGACCACCGCGTGGTCGAGCTGACGCGCTGGCTGTGGTGCCCGCTGCTGCATTTCCTGATCCTGCCGCTGCGCGCGCCGCGGCTGGCGAAGAAGTACGCCGAGATCTGGACGCCGCAAGGCTCGCCGCTGCTGGCGTACAGCCGCGCGCTTGCGGACGCGGTGCAGGCGCGCCTGCCGGGCGCGGACGTGCGCCTGGCGATGCGCTACGGCGAACCGGCGATCGGCGCCGGTGCTGCGCGAGGCCGATGCCGCGGGCGCGGCGCGCGTGCTGGTGCTGCCGCTGTACCCGCAGTACTCGGCCTCCACCAGCGGCTCGGTGCACGACGCGGTGGCGGCGGAGCTGGCGCGCTGGCGCAAGCGGCCGGCGCTGGCGATGCTGGCCGACTACCACCTCGACGAAGGCTGGCTGGAGGCACTGGCGGCCAGCGTGCGCGCGCACTGGCAGGCGCACGGCCGCGGCGACAAGCTGCTGCTGTCCTTCCATGGCCTGCCGCTGGCGCAGGTCCGCGCCGGTGATCCCTACGCGCAGCAATGCCGCGCCAGTGCCGCCGCGCTCGCGCAGCGCCTGGGCCTGCGCGCGGACGAATGGACGCAGACCTTCCAGTCGCGCTTCGGCCGCGCCGAATGGCTGCAGCCCTACACGGATGTCACGCTCGGCGAGCTGGCGCGCGCCGGCGTGCGCCGCGTGGACGTGCTGTGCCCGGGCTTCGCGGTGGATTGCCTGGAGACGCTGGAAGAAATCGCGGTGGAGAACGCCGACGCGTTTCGTCGAAGCCGGTGGCGAGGCGCTGCGCTACATCCCGGCGCTGAACGCCGGCGACGCGCATGCCGAGGCGCTGGCGGCGCTGGCGCGGCGCGAATGGCGCCTCGACGCCGCCGCGGCCGCGCCGATGAAGCCGCGCGAGATCCGCCTCGACACCGGCCGTGGCACGCTCTCGGCGCTGCACGCCGGCCATGCCGGCGCACCGAAGCTGCTGGCCCTGCATGGCTGGCTCGACAACGCCGCCAGCTTCCTGCCGTTGTTGCCCTACCTGGGCGATTTCGAGCTGGTCGCGCTCGACCTGCCCGGCCACGGCGGCAGCGACCACCGCGCGCCGGGCTACGACTACATGCTGGTGGACTGGATCCACGACGTGCTCGACGCGCTGGACGCGCTGGGCTGGCAACGCGCGCGCCTGCTCGGGCATTCGATGGGCGGCGCCATCGCCACCATGGTCGCGGTGGCGGCGCCGGAGCGCATCGAGCGCCTGGCCCTGATCGAGGCGCTGGGCCCGCTCGCCGGCGACGCCGCCGATGCCGGCACGCGCCTGCGCCACGCGGTGGCCGCGCGGCGTGCGCTCAGGCCGGGTCGCCCGCCCAAGCCCATCCGCGACGTCGAACAGGCCGTGGATGCGCGCCTGGCGGTGTCGAACATGACGCGCGCGGCGGCGCGGCTGATCGTCGAGCGCAACCTGCGCGCGGTGGACGGCGGCTGGGCCTGGCGCAGCGATCCGCGCCTGACCCTGCCCAGCCACCTGCGCGTGGATGAAAGCTTCATCCGCGCCTGGTTGCGCGCGCTGGACGTGCCGACCTTCGTGCTCTGCGCCGATCCGGCGCCGCCCTATTTCACCCCGGCGCTGCGCGATGCGCGCCTGGCCGAAGTGCCCGATGCGCAACTGGCGCTGCTGCCCGGCGGGCACCACCTGCACATGGAACAGCCCGAGGCCGTGGCCGCGCTGCTGCGGCCCTTCCTGCTCAGCGCGTAGCGGCGGCGCCTTCCGCGGCCGCGGCGTCCGATGTTTCGGCGTCTGGCGCTTCCGCCTCCGGGACCGCGGGCGGCGCATGCACCGCGGCGAACTCGCGGAAATCCACGCGGCCATCGCCGCCCTGGTCGGCCACGCCGAAGGCGGGCGGCTCGCCGGCCGCGTGCCAGCGCTGCGCGAGCCGCGCGTACTCCTGCGCTTCCAGATAGCCGCTTTCGTCGGCATCGAGTGCGCGGAAGCGCGCCGGCAGCTTCTGGTACACCACGCCCTCGCCCTGCGAACCGAAGGGCCGGCGGATGCCCTGTTCGAACTCTTCCAGGCTCAGCTGGCCGTCACGGTCGCTGTCCATGCGCGCGAAGGCCTCGCGCGCGTCGTCCGCTTCCACCTCAACCGCAACCGCCGCCGGCGTGATCGCCAGCGCCAGCAGCAGTGCGCCCATTGCTTTCGTCTTCGCTTGCATCGCCATCCTGGTCATTTCGCAGTGAGCCGCCGCAGCGCCGACTTCAGGGCCAGGCCTTCCCCGTGCAGGTATTCGCGTTCGTCGCGCCAGCCCGGCCAGCGCGCCTCGACCTCGCGCCAGAAGCGGCGCGAATGGTTGCGGTGCAGCAGGTGGCACAGCTCGTGCACGAGCACGTACTCGAAGGCCGAAGGGCGGCCCAGCACCAGCGCCAGGTCCAGCAGCAGGCCGTCGCTGGCGCTGAGCGAGCCCCACAGGGAAGACAACGCGCGCAGCCGCAAGTTCGCCGGACCGCCCGGCAGCCCGGTCAGGTACTTCGGCAGCCAGGCGCCCAGGTCGGCGCGCGCCTGCTGCAGGTAGAACTCCTTCAGCGCCGCGCGCAGCTGGCGGTCGCTGGCCTTTTCCGGGCGCACGAAGGCGATGTGGGCGCTCGTCGCGCTGCACGCGCGCGTAGCGACCCTCGCCCCAGCGGATCGGCAGCGACTCGCCGCGCAGCGGCAGCTCGAGATCGCGGCCGAAGGCGAAGGGGTCCTCGGCCACGCGCGGTTGCTTCGCCAGCTGCGCGCCGATCCAGTCGCGGTGCTCGAACACGAAGCTCTCCGCCGCGCGGATGCTGGCACCGCGCGGCAGCGTCAGGCGCACGCCGCGCTCGTTGACGATCAGGCGCAAGCGGCGCGCGCGTGCATCGCGCACCCAGCGCACCGGCACCGTCTCGCCGCTGGCCAGCAGCACCGTGCGTTGTGCCTCGTCCGAAGTACGCGCTGTGTCGAAGCCGGCCTGCGCGAAGCCCGGCGCCCGCAGCCAGCTGAACATCAGCGCGCGCCGGCCCGGAACAGGACCAGCTTGGCGGCCGCCTGCGCGCGCACCTTGTTGCGCAGCAGCGGCGTCCAGCCCAGCAGCAGGCCGGGGGCACCCAGCGCCTGCCGCGACCAGGCCCAGAAATCGAAACGGTCGATGTGTTCGGCGATCAGGTCGTCGCGAAAGATGAAAGCGGCGTCGATGCGGTTGTGCACCAGCCGGTTGCTGGCGCTGAAGCGGTAGTGCGCTTCCCAGTGCGCGAAACCGGCATCGGCGTCGGCGACGATGCCGCTGGCCTCCAGCCGCCAGGCATCGCGGCCGCGCTCGCGGGTGGCGGCACACAGCATCGCCCACATCGCGCCCACCTGCTCGCGGCCCTCCAGGGTGAACACCGGGTCCTGGAAGCGCACGTCCGGCGCGTAGCAGGCCGCCATCGCCGGCGCGTCGAGCGCGGCGAAGGCCGCGTAGAAGCGGGCGATCAGTGCCGCGTTCGGGTGCTGGGCGTCCATCGTCCCGATTCTAGTCCGCGCCGGTGCCGGATGCGCACGGCGCGCGATCCGGGCAGGTTCAGGCCGCTTCCGCGCGGCTGAACTGCAGCGCGCCCTCGAGCGCGACGAACAGCCGCGCCAGCTCCGCCGACATCAGCGCGAAGCGTGCATCCAGTTCGGCCGCCAGCGACTCGCGCTCGCTGTTCTCCAGCTGGTCCACCGCGCCGTCAAGGAACTTCAGCTTGCGCAGCACCAGGTCCTCGCCCAGCACGAAGGACACGTGGTCGTCGAACACCAGCGCCAGCTTGCTGACCTGCTTGCCAGCCTCCAGGTGCTTGCCGATCTCGTCGCCGAGCAGGTCCTGGCGCTGGCACTTCACCACCGCGCCGCCGTCCACCGGATCCTTCAGCTCGCACTCGTCGCCAAGCGCGAAGCCCTTGGGCAGCGGCTCGCCGGCGATCCAGCCGGTGAGCAGCGCGCGCGGCGAGACTTCCGCGTTCAACGGCAGTGCCGGGAAACTGCCCAGTGCGTGGCGCAGCTCGGTCATGAAACCTTCCGCGGCCTTGCGCGAGGAGGTGTCCACCGCGAGCACCCCATGCTTGAGGTCGAGCATCGCGTCGAGCCGGCTCGGGCGCACGAAGGCGCGCGGCAACAGCTCGTGCACCAGGTCTTCCTTGATGCGCCGGCGCGTCTTGCTGCCGGGCTTGCGGCCGTCGCGCGCTTCCTGCGCCGCCAGGCGCTTTTCCAGTTCCGCGTTGACCACCGAGGAGGGCAGCAGGCGGTCTTCGCCACCCAGCGTCAGCCAGCGCGCCGCACCGACGCCGTGCACCAGCACCTCGCTGTCGCCGCCAAAGGGAGAAACGAAGCCGCGCGAGCCGGGCTCGAGCGGGCCCACCGGCTTCAGCCGGCAGTCCTGCAGCGCGGGTTCGAGTTCAGCAAGGGCCTTGACCAGGGTGAGCGGAAATCGGAACAGGGTGAGATTGCGAAAGAACATCGTGCCGCCATGGGGAAAATTCGAGGCGCCATTTTACCCTTGTCGCGTGCTCCGACGCGGCGCTAAGCTTGATGGATGTCGCAGCCACCGGATCCGGCGAAGATCACCTCGCAACTCATTGAATTGCGGACCGAGCATCGCGACCTCGACGCCGCCATCGCGCGGCTGATCGCCGACGGCCCGGGCAACGACGACCTGGCGATCAAGCGCCTGAAGAAGCGCAAGCTGCGCATCAAGGACATGGTCGCCTACCTCGAGAACCAGCTGATCCCCGACCTCGACGCCTGAGGTCGCTCAACCCGTCGCTTTCTTCACCGCTTCGGGGGAGATCTTCGAGATCGTGGCGCGCAGCTCGCGGGAAAGCACCAGCTTGGCGTCCTTTTCCCAGGCGTTCAGGCGCTCGTCGAAGTCGAGCTTGCCGTTCGCCGCCGGCCACACCATCTTCAGGTCGCGCAGCGTCTGGATGAAGCCGCGGAACAGCGACTTGTCGAAGAACTCCGGCGCGGCCGGCGCGTACAGCAGCGACAGGCGCTGCGCGGTCAGGTGGCACAGCGTCTCGAGCTCGCCGGCGGACAGCGTGCGCGGGCCGTTCTTGACCAGCGTGGTGACGGCGATGAAGTAGCGCTCGAAGGCCTGCTGCAGGCTGTGCGCGATCGCGCGCAGGCGGAACACCTCGTCGGTCTGGCCGGGGCCGCGCGAGAGAATGCCGCCTTCCTCGTCGCTGACCGGATGCAGCAGGCCTTCGGCGATGAACAGGTCCGATGGTGGCGTCCAGGCGCGCCGCGAACTCGTCCTCGCTCCAGGGCAGGAACAGCTCGTTCCTGCATGAACGGGTAGATGGTGCGGCCCAGGCGCACCACGCCGGTGCGCGACAGGCGGCGGTTGTTCTGGAAGCACAGCGCGATCCAGGCGGCGGCGCTGAACAGGTGCAGCACGTTGTTGCGGAAGTAGCTCTGCAGCACCGCCGTCTCGCCCTCGAGGCTGACCACGTCGCCGAGCGGGTGCGTGCGCGCGTCAGCACGTCCATCTTCTCGCCGTAGGCGATCATCTCCGCCGGCGTCATCGGCGTCACCGTGACGCGGTCGGAGTACGGCAAGGCCGCCAGCAGCTTCTTCGACAGCGACAGCTGCGCCAGCAGGTCGCCTTCGCCCATCGCGTGCTTGGGCGTGGCCAGCAGCGCCACCGCCAGCAGGTTGATCGGATTGACGTCGGCGGCGCGGTTGATGTTGACCTGGATGCGCTGGGCCAGCCCGTCCACCACGTCGCCGAGCCAGGTCGGGCTTGTCCTCCGGCGATCTGCGCTGCGCCAGTCCGGATCGCGTGGTCGACCAGCATCTCGTCCATGCGCACCGGCTCGCCGAAGTTCACCGTCACCTTGCCGTAGTGCGGCGCAGGATCTCGCCGACGCCGCGCAGCAGCGCCCAGATGGATTCCTTCTGCTTCGGCTGGCCGGTCAGCTCGTCGAGGTAGCTCTTGCCCTCGATCAGCTTCTCGTAGCCGATGTACACCGGCTGCGAACACCACCGGCCGGCGCGGCGCGCGCAGGAAGGCGCGCACGGTCATCGCGATCATGCCGCCCTTGGGCGCCAGCAGCCGGCCGGTGCGCGAGCGCCCGCCCTCGATGAAGTACTCGAGCGAGAAGCCTTCGCCCACCAGCTGCGCCACGTACTCGGAGAACACCGCCGCGTACAGCGCGTTGCCGCGGATGCTGCGGCGCAAGAAGAAGGCGCCGCCGCGGCGCAGCAGCGCGCCGATCACCGGCAGGTTGAGGTTGTCGCCGGCGGCGATGTGCGGCGGCACGATGCCGTGCTGGTAAAGCAGGTAGCTCAGCAGCAGGTAGTCCATGTGGCGGCGATGGCAGGGCACGTAGACGACTTCATTGCCGGGCGCGACCGCCTTCAGCTGCTCCAGGTGGTTGATGCTGACGCCGTCGTAGATGCGGTTCCAGAAGCCGGTGAGCATGAAGCTGAGCGAACGCACCACCGGGTTGGAATAGTCGGCGGCGATCTCCCAGGCGAAGGCATGCGCCTTCTTCCAGGCCTCGAGGTACTCGCTGCCGTCACGCCGCGCCTGGTCGGTGATCGCCTTGCGCACCGGCTCGGCGTCGAGCACGCGGTCCACCAGCAGGCGGCGCGTGGACAGGTCCGGGCCGATCACCGCGGCGCGCAGCTTGTGGAAGTGCGCACGCAGCACGCGCGAGGTCTTGCGCACGGTGCGCTCGTGCTCGAGGCCTTCGCCGAGGATGTCGCGCACGCGCACGCTGGGCGAGAACTGCACCAGCGTGTCGCGGCCATTGAGCAGGATCGCCAGCAGGCGGCGGAAGCGGCCGACCAGCACCCAGTGTTCGGAGAACAGCACCGAGAACCAGCCCGACTGCCGGGTCGGCGCACGACCGACGAAGATCGACACCGGCACCAGCTGCACGTCCTGCTCCGGATGCAGGCGGTGCGACATCAGCAGGCGCGACAGGCCCTGCGAATAGCTCTTCTTCTTCGCCGGCGGCCGCGTCAGGGTCGCGGCCACGCTCTGCCCGCGGCGCGACAGCGCGACATAGGCGCGCTTGCGGCCGAGCGGATCGCCGGGCAGCGGCGCAAAGGGCGAGGGCAGGCCGGCCTCGCGGCAGGCGCGCTCGAGGATCAGCGTGTTCGACAGCCCGTAGTCCTCCAGCACGTAGCAGACCGGGCGATCGACGACGAATGGCGGCGTCACCGGCTCGCGCTTGACCTCGATCCAGGGCGCGAGCAGGCGCCCGGCCAGGCGCAGCCACCATGGCGCCGAGGAGCGCGGCAACGACGCGACGACCGGCAGGGGGTCACTGGTGGCCGGCGCGGGCAGGGGCAGCTGCGGCTGCTCGGTCATGGCGCGCGCATCAGGTCCGCGCACCGGTGGCGGGAGCCTGCAGCAGCTCCGTCTCGGCCTTGCGCACGGCATCGGCGGGGTACCAGCGCTTGTTCCGGCGCAGCAGTTCCATCTGGAACTTCACGGTGCGCCCGAGCAGCGGATAGCTGACCTCCATCACCGCCATGTCGCCACTGGCTGAGACGACGCGCGCCTCCACCGCCGACAGCGAGGCGTTGAAATCCAGGCCATAGATGAGCGCGATTTCCTTCAGTGCGCGCGACGCCGCGCCGCCCTTCTCCAGCGAGGGGATCATCTCCAGCTGGCGGGTGTCGTCGAGCGTGGGCAGCTCGACCTCGCGCGCGGTCTTCGTCAGCACCGCGATCGCCTGGCGCGCACGCGCGCGGTCGGTGACCAGTTCGGGCGTGAGCCAGGCCAGCAGCGCTTCGCCGACGGCGCGCGCGTGTTCCTTCTCGCCCGCGCCGAGCTTGTCGTTGGCCTTGACCAGGCCGTTGAGGAAGATGCCGCCGGTGGCCTGCATCAGCGGCCATTGCGCGCCGAGCTCGGCCTCGATCTTGCGCATGCGCCTGTCGAAGCGCGCATACAGCTTCGCTTCCGCATCGGGCGCCGTCAGCCGCTGCATCCAGCGCGCGTAATCCTTGCGCTGCGCCTCGGTCGGCGGCTTGGCGGCGGCCAGACGCTCGCGCCAGCGCGCCTGCACTTTCTCGTGCAGTTCCGGCGGCATGGACAGCTTCGAAAAACGCACCAGGTCGTCGTCGCGCAGCGCCTTCGCCAGGCCCTTCACCGCCGCGACCGGGTCGCCCGGCGCCTGCACCGAGCGCTTGCACGCGGGCAAGGCCAGCAGCAAGGCCAGCAACAGGCAGACAAGGACGCGGGCGTACAACCTGGTCATCGACGGGCTCAGTAACGCAGGGCCTTCAGCTTCTCCGCGCGGCGCTCGGCCTCGGGCCGCGACCAGGCGTTGTTGAACAGCGCCGGCTCCCAACTGCCGTAAGTGGGATTGGGCAGCACGAACCAGCGCTCGCCGACCCAGCCCAGGTACGGCCGCACGGCCTGTTCGCGACCGGCGGGATTGTTGGCGACGATATCCACGAAGTCGCCGATCTGGTCGCCGAACTGCATCAGCACGCGATGCCCGCGACCAACCAGGCGGCGCCGGCAACCCTTCTCCGATCCCTCCGACTCGCAGCCATCGACGACGGTGCCCAGGCCGAGGAACTGCGCGTCGCCTTGTACCGGGAAGCCGACTTTGCGCAAGTTGTCCAGCGTGGCCGCGCCCTGGTCGGCGGTACGGTTGGAAAGGTAATAGATGGTCACCCCGCGGGCGTTGGCCGCGCGCGCGAACTCGAGCGCGCCGGGCAGCGGCCGCGCGCTGCGCTCCTGCACCCAGTCGTTCCAGCTGGCGTCGTCGAAGCCGCGCTGTTCGCGCACGTTGCGCGCCTGGTAAGGCGAGTTGTCCAGCATCGTCTCGTCCACGTCGACGATGATCGCCGGCGGCAAGCCGGCGGCGGGTACGTCGCGCTCGGTGGGCGCGAGTGCGTCCCAGGCCGGCGCCTTGATCGCCTTGTCCAGTTGCACCAGCGCGGCGCGGAAGGTCTGGCCCGAGATCAGCCGGAACTCCACCGAGGTCTGCATCCAGACCACGGCGTTGAGGTTGTCGTTCGCGTGCGGGCCGGCGGCAGCGGCACCCGGGGCTTGCGCTTCCTGCACCGGTGCGGCATCGGCGGGAATGACCTGCGCGCGCGGCGATAGCGTGGCGGCACAGCCGCCCAGGCAGAGCAGCAGCGCGCCGGCGAGCAGGGAACGGGCGAGGGGCATGGAGCGGACCTTAACAATTCGCGGGGCGGCCATTGTCGCAAAAAGGGCCACAAGCCGTATCGCATGCGAGGATGAGCCGCATGTCCTCCGCTTGCCGGTTCCCGGTCCTCGCGCTGCTGGTGCTCGCGCTGATGGCACCGGCGGCGGGCGTAGCGAAATCGCGCGGCGCCGCTGGCTACACGGTGTGCCTGCAACCGCTCGGCGCGCATGACACGCGATTGCCGGCGTCCATCGGCCGGGGAATCCGCCAGGCGTACGGCTTCGGCGTGCGCGAGCTGGGGCCGCGGCCGCTGCCTCGCCGCGCCTGGTACCCGCCGCGAGGCCGCTACCGTGCGGCTTTGCTGCTCGATCACCTGCGCGACTCGGTGCTCCGCGCCGAGCCCGGCTGCGATGCCGTGCTCGGCATCACTGCAGTGGACGTATCGATGACAAAAGGCGCGCATCACGACTGGGGCGTACTCGGTCTTGCCTACCGGGGCGGCCGCGTCGCGGTCATCTCTTCGTTCCGGCTGCGGCGCGGCGCGCAACCGGAGCTGGTCACGAAACGCGCGGTGAAGGTCGCGATCCACGAACTCGGACACGTGCTCGGCCTGCCGCATCTGGCCGAGGGCGCGGGCTGCATCATGAACGACGCGCGGGGATCGGTGCAGACCATCGATCGCGCGCGTGGTCCCCTGTGCGCGGGCGAGCGGCGCGCGGGCGAGGCCGCGCTTGGACGCACGCTGCCGCGACTCGAAGAACTGGATTGGAGCGCGATCCTGCGCTGACGTAACGCCGCGCAGCGGGCGCGAATCAGTCGAACAGCGCCGAAATCGCGTCCATGTGCGCGCGGCCGCGCTCCTTTTTCATTGCCGTTTCGGCGACCGGGTCGCCGCCGTCGCGCAGCAGGTCGCCCGCCGGCAGTTCGTCGAGGAACTGGCTGGGCAGCAGGTGCTCGGGTCTCGCCCCAGCGCTTGGTCTCGGCGCCGTGGCTGAGCACCAGGCGCTCGCGCGCGCGGGTGATGCCGACGTAGAACAGGCGGCGCTCCTCCTCGAGGCTGCCTTCGGCCACCGCCTGCTTCGTGCGGCAGCGTGCCGTCCTCGCAGCCGACGATGAACACCACGCGGAACTCCAGGCCCTTGGCCGCGTGCAGGCTCATCAACCGCACCGCGTTGCCGGGCTCGCCGCGATCGGCGTGGCCGAGCAGCGCCAGCTGCGCAGTCAGCTCGCCCGGACCGCCGCCACGCGCGGCCTCGAACCAGTCGGCGAGCTCGTCGAGGTTTTCCTTGCGGCGCAGGAAGGCGGCCTCGTCCTTGCACTGGGCCTGCGCACCATCGCCAGCTGCCCGCTTTGCTCGATCAGCTGGCGGGTCGAGCTCGGCCGGCGTCAGCGATTCGCTGGCCGCGCGCAGCTTCTGCACGATGCGGGTGAACTCGTCCAGCCCGGCGGCGGCGCGCGGCGTGAGCTGCTTGAGCAGGTCGATGCGCGAGGCCGCCTTCGACAGCGGCAGGTGCGCGTGCGCGGCCAGCTCGGCGAGCTTGGCCAACGTCGTGCCGCCGACTTCGCGCTTGGGCGAGGTGATCGCGCGCAGGAAGGCGGCATCGTCGTCGGGGTTGGCCAGCACGCGCAGCCAGGACAGCGCGTCCTTTACTTCGCGCGCGGTCGAGGAAGGCGGTGCCGCCGCTCAGGTGATAGGGAATGCGCAGCAGCTGCAGCGCTTTTTCCAGCGGCCGCGACTGGTGGTTGCCGCGGAACAGCACCGCGAACTCCGACCAGGGGATTTCCTTGGCCTGGTTGAGGTACTGCATCTCCGCGGCGACGCGCTCGGCCTCGTGCTCGTCGTCGCGGCACTGCCACACGCGCACCGGCTCGCCGTCGCCGTGCTGGCTCCACAGCTGCTTGGGGTGCGCATGCGGGTTGCGCGCGATCAGCGGTGTTGGCGCAGCGCAGGATGCGGCCGCTGCAGCGGTAGTTCTGCTCGAGCTTGACCACCTTCAGTTGCGGGTAGTCCTGCGCGAGCTGGTCCAGGTTCTCCGGATTGGCGCCGCGCCAGGCGTAGATGCTCTGGTCGTCGTCGCCCACGCAGGTCAGGCGGCCCTTCGGCCCGGCGAGTTGCTTGAGCAGGCGGTACTGCGCGCCGTTGGTGTCCTGGCATTCGTCCACCAGCAGGTAGCGGATGCGCTCGCGCCAGGCCGGCGGCGAGTTCGGGATCGTCCTCCAGCAGTTGCAGCGGCAGGCGGATCAGGTCGTCGAAATCCACGGCGTTGAAGGCCTGCAGGCGCGCCTGGTAGCGCGCATACATCGCCGCCGCCTCGAGCTCGCGCTGGCTGCGCGCGGCGTCCTTGGCCTGCGCCGGCGACAGCGCCTTCGTTCTTCGCCTTCGACACCAGGTGGCGCAGCGCCTCGACCGCGTCCTTCTTCGAGCCCGGCGGCGCCAGATCCTTGATGATGCCCATCGAGTCGTCGCTGTCGAAAATGGAGAAGCCGCGGCGCAACTGCGCGCGCGCGTGCTCGATCTGCAGGAAGCGCAAGCCTAGCGAATGGAAGGTGCTGATGGTCAGCCCCTCCGCCTGTTCGCCACGCACGCGCCGGCCGACGCGCTCGCGCATCTCGCGCGCCGCCTTGTTGGTGAAGGTGATGGCGGCGACGTGCTGGGCCTGCACGTGGCCGTGCTGCACCAGGTGCGCGATTTTTTCCGTGATCACGCGCGTCTTGCCGCTGCCGGCGCCGGCGAGCACGAGCAGGGGGCCGTCGACGTACTCGACGGCGAGGCGCTGGGGAGAGTTCAAACCGGACATGCGGCGCACAGTCTACCGGGGGCAGGTCGCGGCCCCCGCCGGTACAATGCGCGGATGAACATTCACCCGTTTAAAACGCCTGCCCAGCGGGCAGCGCTGATGCTGGTCCTCGTGCTCGGCCTGGTGGCCTGCGGCGGCGACAAGCCCGCCGTGGACGCCAGCCAGGGCCAGACCGGCGCGGCCCCGGAAAGCGCGCTCGCGGTCACCCTGGCGCCGGTCACCTCACGCAGCATCGAGCGCGGCGTGCTCGCCTCCGGCCCGATCACGCCCTGGGAAGAGATGCAGCTCGGGGTCGAGCTTTCCGGACTGCGCGTCACCGCCCTGCACGTGGACGTCGGCCAGCAGGTCAGTCGCGGCCAGCTGCTGCTGGAGCTGGACCACCGCACGCTCGACAGCGACCTGCGCCAGGCCGACGCCGCGCATGCCGAAGCCGCCGCCGGCGTGCAGCTGGCGCAGGTCAACCTGAATCGAGGTCAAGGGCTCGTATCTTCGAGGCTGATCAGTGCGGCCGCCTTCGATGAGCTCCGCGCCTCCTTGGTGCAGGCGCAGGCGCGCGAGGCGACCACGCGCGCGCAACGCGACGGCGTGGCACTGCGCCGCGGCTATGCCAGCTTGCGCGCGCCGGACGCCGGCATCGTTTCGCGGCGCAACGTGCAGCCCGGGCAGGTCATCGCGGCGGGAGCCGAACTGCTCGCGCTGATTCGCCAGGGCCGGCTGGAATGGCGGCCGGAACTTCCCGAGGCCGAGCTCGCGCGGGTCAAGGTCGGCGACGCCGTGCGCTTGCGCGAGGCCAGCGGCGCCGTCGTCGAAGGTCGCGTGCGCGCCGTCTCGCCCGGCGTGGATGCCAGCAAGCGCACCGGCGTCGTCTATGCCGAGCTGCCGGAGCCGCGCGGGCTGAAGGCCGGCGCCTTCGTGGAAGGCCGCGTGATCACCGATGCCTCGGAGGGATTGGTGGTGCCGGCAGCGGCGGTGGTGGTGCGCGACGGCTACCCCTTCGTGTTTACCGTGGATGCGCGCAGTTCGGTGGTCAGCCGCGTGCGCGTGCGCACCGGTGAACGCCTCGGCGAGGTGGTCGAGGTGCTGCAGGGCCTGAAGGTCGGCCAGCAGGTGGTCGTGCAGGGCGCCGGCTTCCTGTCCGATGGCGACCGCGTGCGGGTGGTGGACGCACCGAAGGCGAACGCCGCGAAATGAATATCTCCGCCTGGGCGATCAAGCGGCCGCTGCCGGCGCTGATGATCTTCTTCGTGCTGTGCGTGGCCGGCTTGTGGGGCTTCCACAAGCTGCCGATCGCGCGCTTTCCCGACGTCGCCTTCCCGATGGTGACGGTGGCGATCAGCCTGCCCGGCGCTTCGCCCTCGCAGCTGGAGACCGAGGTCACGCGCAAGGTGGAGGATTCGGTCGCCACCATCACCGGCGTCAAGCGTGTCACCTCGAATGTGTCGGAAGGCCTGTCCAGCACCGCGATCGAATTCGTGCTCGACACCGACCTGGGCACCGCGCTCGACGACGTGCGCGATGCGGTCACGCGCGTGCGCGCCGACCTGCCGCAGGACATCCAGGAACCGGTGGTGGCGAAGGTCGAGATCGGCGGTTCGCTGATGACCTACACCGTGGGCTCGAAGCAGCGCAGCACTTCCGAGCTGAGCTGGCTGGTTGACCGCGATATCAGCAAGGCGCTGTACGGCGTGCCCGGCGTCGCAGTCGTGGGCCGCCAGGGCGGCCTGGATCGCGAGATCCGCGTGGACCTGGACCCGCAGGCGCTGCAGGCCTGGGGCCTGACCGCGGGCGCGGTGTCGCAGCAACTGGCGCGTTCGCAGGTCGAGCGGCCGGGCGGCAAGGCCGAGTTCGGCGGCGCGCAGCAGACCATCCGCACCGTCGGCACGCTGGCCGATGCGCAGGCGCTGCGCGATTTTTCCCTGTCGCTGCCGGACGGCCGCTCGATGCGGCTGTCGGCCGCGGCGACCGTGACCGACAGCGCCGCCGATCCTGCGCAGGTGGCGCTGCTCGACGGCGTGCCGGTGGTCGCCTTCTCGATCTCGCGCACCCGCGGCTCCAGCGAGGTGGAGGTGGCCAAGGGCGTGCGCAGCACGCTCGAGCAGCTGCGGAAGGACAACCCCGACCTGTCCTTCCAGCTGGTCAACTCCACCGTCGAGGAAGCCGAACGCAGCTACTCCTCCTCGATGACGATGCTGTACGAGGGGGCGGCGCTGGCGCTGCTGGTGGTGTGGCTGTTCCTGCGCGACTGGCGCGCCACGTGGATCTCCGCGGTGGCGCTGCCCTTGTCGATGATCCCGACCTTCGCGGTGATGTACTTCTTCGGTTTCACCCTGAACATCATCACCCTGCTGGCGCTGTCGGTGGTGGTCGGCATCCTGGTTGACGACGCGATCGTCGAGATCGAGAACATCGTGCGCCACCTGCGCATGGGCAAGACGCCGATGCAGGCGGCCATCGACGCCGCCGACGAGATCGGCACCGCGGTGATCGCCACCTCGCTGACCCTGGCCGCGGTGTTCGTGCCGGTGGCCTTCATGCCCGGCATCGCCGGCAAGTTCTTCCTCGAGTTCGGCTGGACCGCTGCCACCGCGGTGATGTTCTCGCTGCTGGTGGCGCGCCTGCTGACGCCGATGATGGCGGCCTACCAGCTGAAGGCGCATCCGGAGCGGCCCGGCGACACCCGATTGATGGTCTGGTACCTGAAGTGGGTGGACCGCGCGCTGCGCCACCGCTGGTGGACGCTGGTCATCGCCACGGCGATGTTCCTGTTGTCGATGACCATCCCGCTGTTCATCCCGGCGACCTTCATCCCCTCCTCGGACCTGGGCCGCAGCAACCTGCTGCTGGAGCTGCCGCCCGGCGCGCGCCTGCAGGACACGGTGGCGCTGGCCGAGCAGGCGCGCAAGCAGCTCGCCTCCATTCCCGAACTGCAGCACGTGTACAGCACGGTGGGCGGCACCATCGACATCGGCGACCCGACCAAGACCGGCGTCGGCGAACCGCGCAAGGCCACGCTGGTGCTGGACTGGGGTTCGATGGAATCGCGCGAACGCGGCCAGAAGGAGCTCGAGCGCGAGGCGCGAACCCGCGTCGCCGACCTGCCGGGCGCGCGCATCAGCTACATCAGCACCGAACCGGGCGAGATGATGCAACTGGTGCTGGCTTCCGACGACCCGCACCAGTTGATGGAAGCAGCGCAGGCGCTGGAGCGCGACCTGCGCACCATTCCCGGCCTGGGCAGCGTGTCCTCGTCGGCCTCCTTGCTGCGGCCAGAGCTGATCATCCTGCCCGACCCGGCGCGCGCCGCCGACCTGGGCGTGGCCACCGCCGACATCGCCGAGGCCGCGCGCATCGCCACCACCGGCGATTACCGCCAGCGGCTGGCGAAGTTGAACCTGGCAGAACGCCAGATCCCGATCCGGGTTGGTTTTGCGCGCAGCGCGCTGGAAGACCCCTCGCTGTTGTCGACGCTGCGCGTGCCCGGCACCAATGGCGCCCCGGTGCCGCTGTCGGCGGTGGCGCGCATCGAGAACGGCAGCGGCCCCTCGCGCATCGACCGCTACGAGCGCCAGCGCAACGTCACCTTCACCGCCGAGCTCAACGGCCGCCCACTGGGCGATGTCATGAACGAGGTGCAGAAACTGCCCAGCGTGCAGCGCCTGCCGGCCGGCGTGTTCTTCCTCAACACCGGTGACGCCGAGGTGTTCGTCGAGCTGTTCGTCGGCTTCGCGATCGCGATGGCGGCCGGCTTGATCTGCATCTACATGGTGCTGCTGCTGCTGTTCAACCACGTGCTGCAGCCGCTGACGATCCTCACCGCTGTGCCGCTATGCGCCGGCGGCGCTTTTGGCGCCCTGCTGCTGACCGGCAATGCCTTGTCGCTGCCGGCGCTGATCGGGCTGCTGATGCTGATCGGCATCGCCACCAAGAACTCGATCCTGCTGGTGGACTACGCGGTGATGGCCGAGGACCAGCACGGCCTGAACCAGCACGACGCGCTGGTGGACGCCTGCCGCAAGCGCGCGCAGCCGGTGATCATGACTTCGCTGGCGATGATGGCCGGCATGATGCCGATCGCGCTGGGCTTCTCCGGCGACTCATCCTTCCGCGCGCCGATGGCGATCGCGGTGATCGGCGGCCTGGTCACCTCGACCCTGCTGTCGCTGCTGGTCATCCCCGCCGCCTACACCGTGCTCGATGACCTCGGCGAGTGGGGTCGCGCGAGATTAGTTCGCAACAACGCAAGTAATCCCATCTGACCCGCGGTCAGCTGCGCAGGCCGATGCCTTTGGTCAGCAGGTGCAGCGCGAGCCAGGTCAGCGCGACGACGAAGCCTAGCATCACCGCGAAGGCGCTCCACAGCGGCATGTCGATGGCGCGTAGGGCCCAGCAGCCCGTAGCGGAAGGCGTTGACCATGTAGAAGATCGGGTTGGCGTGGGTGGCGGTCTCGGCCCAGTCGGGCAGCACGCGCACCGAATAGAACACGCCGCCCAGGTAGGTCAGCGGGCGTCAGGATGAAGGTCGGGATGATGGCGATGTCGTCGAACTTCTTGGCGTAGACCGCATTGACGAAGCCGGCCAGCGAGAAGATGGTCGCGCCCAGCAGCACGGTGACGATGGTGATCAGCGGGTGCGGCACGCGCACCGTGGGTGAAGAACATCGCGATCGCCAGCACGATCGCGCCGACCATCAGCCCGCGCAGCACGCCGCCGGCGACGTAGCCGCCCAGGATCACCCAGTTGGGCATCGGCGACACCAGCAGCTCCTCGACGTGGCGGCCGAACTTGGCGCCGAAGAACGACGAGGAAATGTTGCCGTAGGCGTTCTGGATCACCGACATCATCACCAGGCCCGGCACGATGAAGTCCATGTAGCTGAAGCCGCCCATCTCGCCGATGCGCGAGCCGATCAGCTTGCCGAAGATCAGGAAGTACAGGGTCATGGTGATCGCCGGCGGCACCAGGGTCTGGCCCCAGATGCGCAGGATGCGCATCACTTCGCGGCGGGCGATGGTGCGGATGGCGACGAGGTTGGCGCGGCGCACGACATCGGCGTCGGGCAGGGTCGCCAGTTCGGCCTGCGTGGAGGCGTTCATGCCTTCGCCTCCTCTTGGCCGCGGCCAGCGCGACCTTGTTCTCGCCGGTCAGGCGCAGGAACAGTTCCTCCAGGCGGTTGCTCTCGGTGCGCATCGAGCGCACGCGGATGCCGGCGGCGCGACAGCGCCGCGAATACGCCGTTGAGGTCCTGGCTGCGCGGCATCGCCAGCGTCAGGGTGTGGTCGTTCGGCGCTTCCAGCGTCATGTTCTCGAGCTACCGGCAGCGTCGCCGGCAGCGCGCCGTCGATGTCGAACACGAAGCCTTCGATGTCGAGCATGGCCAGCAGCGACTTCATCGGCCCGGACTGGATGATGCGGCCGTGGTCGATGATCGCCAGGTTGCGGCACAGGCTCTCGGCTTCCTCCAGGTAATGCGTGGTGAGGATGACGGTGGTGCCGGCGGCGTTGACCTCGCGCAGCGTCTTCCACATGCCGCGGCGGATCTCGATGTCCACGCCGGCGGTGGGCTCGTCGAGGATCAGCAGGCTGCGGCCGCGTCATCATCGCCCGCGCGATCATCAGCCGGCGCTTCATGCCGCCCGACAGCGTGCGGCTCATCATGTGCGCCTTGTCCCACAGCCCGGCGGTCTTCAGCTCCTGCCTCGGCGCGCACCAGCGCCTCGGCGCGCGGCACGCCGTAGAAGCCGGCGTAGTTGCACAGGATGTCGAACGGCTTCTCGAAGAAGTTGAAGTTCATCTCCTGCGGCACCAGCCCGATCTGGCGCATGGCCGCCGAACGCTGCGTCGCCACGTCGATGCCGAACACCTCGGCGCGGCCGGAGGAGGCGTTGACCAGCGAGGACGACGACGCCGATCAGGGTGGACTTGCCGGCGCCGTTGGGGCCGAGCAGGGCGAAGAAGTCGCCGGGCTCGACGGTCAGCGAAACGCCCTTCAGCGCCTCGACGCCATTGTCGTAGACCTTGCGCAGGTCCTGGATGTGCAACGCGGGAATGCTCATGGGCGGTATTATAGGCGTCGCGCCCGAGCGCCCCGACGGAGACCGCGTGCCGCCCATCCATTTCCCGCTGCGGCTCGTTGGCAGCCGCATGCTGGCGCCCAGCGTGCGCCACCTGGATTTCGCCCGCGACGACGGGCAGCCGCTGGACTTCGTCCCCGGCCAGTTCATCCAGGTGCATTTCAACTACGCCGACGGCAGCCCGACCAAGCGCAGCTACTCGCTGGCGACCATGCACGACCACGCGCTGGGCCCGGGCGAGTCGGTGGAGATCGCGGTCAGCTTTGTCGCCGGCGGCGCCGCCACGGCGCTGTTCGAGGCGCTCGACGAGGGCCAGCAGATCGAGGCCAGCGGCCCCTATGGGCGCTTTTGCCTGGGCGCGGCGGACAAGAACCAGCGCTACCTGCTGATCGGCACCGGTACCGGCGTCACCCCCTACCGCGCCATGCTGCCGCAGCTGGCGCAGCTGATCGCGCAACGCAACGTCGAGGTGGTGCTGCTGTTCGGCGCGCGCACGCCTGCCGAGCTGATTTACGGCGAGGATTTCTATGCCTTCGCCACCGCCCATCCCAACTTCCGATTCGTGCCCTGCTTCAGCCGCGAACTGCCAGCGGATGCACATGCGGATGTGCGCAAAGGTTACGTGCAGGAGGCGCTGGCGGAGTTCGCACCGGATCCGGAGCGCGATGTCGCCTACCTGTGCGGCAACCCGAACATGGTGGATGCCTGCTTCGAGGCGCTGAAGGCCAGCGGCCTGCCGGTGCCGCACATCCGCCGCGAGAAGTACGTCAGCAGCAAGTAGCGTCCCCGCAGGAGCGGCCTTTGGCCGCGAATGCCTCTGCCCTGTAAAGGGTGCTTGACAGCTCCGTCCCCCGACGATATCGTGCCTGTCAAGTCTCCTTGACACCACGCCCGTGACCGCCGCCGAACCCTTCCCCACCTGCCGCCGCAAGGCCATGCTCGCGCTCGGCCTGAGCCTGGCCACCATGGGCGTTACCTGGGGCCTGCACGCCACCCTGACCCTGTCCGACACGGTGCTCGGCATCCTGGTCGGCATGGCGGTCGGCGGCCTGTTCGCCGCCGCGCTGCTGTGGTTCAGCCCGGACATGAGCGATGCCATGCCCAAGCGACTGGTGCGCCGCTACCAGCGCGAGATGGGCCTGGCCATGGCCGCCTATTTCGGCGTGATGCTGTTCTGGAAGCGACTGCTCGACCTGGTCGACGCCACCTGGCTGCGCGTGCTGGTGGCGCTGCTCCCCGCCCTGCTGGTGTGCTGGATGCTGCGCGCCTTCGTGCGCTACGTGCGCGACTCGGACGAACTGCAGCGGCGCATCGAACTGGAATCCGGCGCCATCGCCGGCCTGCTGGTCAGCGCCATCTACATGGGCGCGGGCTTCCTGCAGTCGGCCGACCTGATCGCCGTGCCGGCCAAGGTGGCGATGCTGTGGGTGTTCCCGCTGCTGTGCCTGATCTACGGCATCACCAAGGTGGTGATTGCCAGGCTTTACGCGTGAACAACCGCCTGCGCGAACTGCGTGAGTTGCGCGGCTGGTCGCAGGGCGCGCTGGCCGAGCAGCTCGACGTTTCCCGGCAGACGGTGAACGCGCTCGAGACCGGCAAGTACGACCCCAGCCTGCCGCTCGCCTTCCGCATCGCACGCATGTTCGGCGAACCGATCGAACAGATTTTCCACGACGAACCCCGTTGAACGAGGACCCCGCATGAACCGCAAGACCCGCATCCTCCTGGCCATCGCCGTGGTCGCCCTCGTCTTCGGCTACCGCTGGTACGAGCGACGCCAACCGACCGCGCCGGCGGCAGCGGCGACGCTCGCTTCGACGCCGACCGCCAACCCCGCCGTCGGCGCCGCCGGCAACGCGCCGGCCGCGATCACCCGCCGCCTCGGCAGCCTGGCCTTCACGCCCTGCACGCTGGCGCCGGAGTTCGGCACGCAGTCGGTGGAAGCGCAGTGCACCACGCTGAAGGTGCCGGAGAACCGCGCCGCGCCGGCCGGCCGCAAGGTCGAGCTGGCGATCGCCTGGTTGCCCGCGCGCAATGAAGGCGCGCCCGACCCGGTGGTGTTCATCGCCGGCGGCCCGGGCCAGTCCTCGCTGGATTCCTTCCCCGCCATCGCGCCCGCCTTCGCCGAGCTGCGCAAGAAGCGCGACATCATCCTGGTGGACCAGCGCGGCACCGGCCGGTCGAACAAGCTGATCTGCAAGGACGCCGAGGGCAAGAGCGCGGTCACCGACGACCAGGACTACGCGCTGACCGCGGCGAAGGACTTCGCTGCGCGCTGCGCGGCCTCGCTGGCGAAGAGCGCCGACCTGCGCTTCTACAGCACCAGCGACGCCATCCAGGATCTCGACGCCGTGCGCGCCGCGATCGGCGCCCCGCAACTGAACCTGATGGGCGTGTCCTACGGCACCCGCGTCGCGCAGCAGTACGCCGCACGCTACCCGCAACGCACGCGCACCCTCACCATCGACGGCATCGTCCCGAACACGCTGGTGCTGGGCAACGAGCACGCGCGCAACCTCGAGCGTTCGCTCGACAGCCAGTTCAAGCGCTGCGCGCTGGCGCCGGGCTGCGTCGAGAAGCTGGGCAATCCGCGCGCGCAGCTGGACAAGGTGATGGCGGTGCTCAAGACCGACCCGCCGCTGGTCGACTACCGCGACGCGATCACCGGCGAGCACAAGCAGGAGCGCCTCACGCCCGGGCACCTGGCCATGCTGGCGCGCATGTTCGCGTACGCACCGCAGGCCGCGGGCCTGCTGCCGCTGGAATTGAACGAGGCCGCGCAGGGCCGCTACGAGCCGCTGATGGCGCTGTCGAAGCTGCTGGTCAGCACCATCGGCGGGCAGATCATGCACGGCATGCAGCTGTCGGTGATCTGCACCGAGGACGCCGCCGAGCTCAAGGCCGATCCGGCCGATGCCGACAGCCTGCTCGGCGTGGACATGATCACCACCCTGGTCGCGCAGTGCGAAGCCTGGCCGCGCGGCCAGCGGCCGGCCGAGTTCCGCAAGCCGCTTTCGGGCGACACGCCGGTGCTGATCCTGTCCGGCGAGTTCGACCCGGTGACGCCGCCGCGCTACGGCGAGGAAGTGCTCAGGACACTGCCGAAGGGCCGCCACCTGGTGGTGCGCGGCCAGGGCCACAACGTGCTGCCGGTCGGCTGCCTGCCGAAACTGTTCGCGCGCTTCGTCGATACCGCCGACGCAAAAGGCCTGGACGCGAAGTGCCTGGACACCGTGCCCTACGCAGTGCCCTTCACCGGTTTTTATGGCTGGGAGCCCTAATCAAATGATCGAAGTAAGCGACCTGCACAAGAGCTTCGCCAGCAAGACCGGGCCCGTGCGCGCGGTCCAGGGCGTGAGCTTTACCGCCCGCGACGGCGAGATCACCGGCCTGCTGGGCCCCAACGGCGCCGGCAAGACCACCACGCTGCGCATGCTGTACACGCTGATGACGCCGGACTCCGGCAGCGTCAAGGTGGACGGCTTCGACGCCGCCCGCGACGCCGAAGCGGTACGCCGCCGGCTCGGCGTGCTGCCGGACGCACGCGGCATCTACAAGCGCCTGAGCGCGCGCGAGAACATCGCCTACTTCGGCCGCCTGCACGGCATGTCGGAAGCCGAGATCGCGCAGCGCACCGCCGCGTTGTCGGCGGCGCTGCAGATGGACGACGTGCTCGACCGCCACGCCGAGGGCTTCTCGCAGGGCCAGCGCACCAAGACCGCGATCGCGCGGGCGCTGGTGCACGACCCGAAGAACGTGATCCTCGACGAACCCACCAACGGCCTCGACGTGATGACCACGCGCGGCCTGCGCGACTTCCTGCGCCAGCTGCGCGCGGAGGGGCGCTGCGTGATCTTCTCCAGCCACATCATGCAGGAGGTCGCCGCACTGTGCGACCGCATCGTGGTGATCGCGCACGGCCGCGCGGTGGCGCAGGGCACGCCCGACGAGCTGCGCGCGCAGACCGGCGAACAAAACCTCGAAGACGCCTTCGTCAAGGCGATCGGCTCGGAAGAAGGACTGCACGCATGAAGGCGCTTTACACCGTCTGGATGAAGGAACTGGTCGACCTGGTGCGCGACCGGCGCACGCTGGCGATCGCGCTGCTGATGGGGCCGCTGCTGATGCCGGCGCTGATGCTGGGCATCGGCAAGCTGGCCAGCGACCGCATCAGCACGCAGCTGGAAAAGCCGCTGGCGGTGCCGGTGATCGGCGCCAGCAACGCGCCCAACCTGATCGCCTGGCTGCAAGGACAGAACATCGTCATCAAGCCGGCGCCGGCCGACCCCGACGACGAGATCCGCTCGCAGCGCGAGGACGTGATCCTGCGCATCGACGGCAAGTTCGGCGAGCAGTGGCGCGGCAGCATGCCGGCGGTGGTGGAGATCCTGCACGACTCCTCGCGCCAGGACGCGCAGATACCGGTCGAACGCCTGCAGGGCCTGCTGGAGAACTACGGCCAGGGCGTGGGCGCGCTGCGCCTGATCGCACGCGGGATCAGCCCGACCACCGCGCAGCCGCTGCGCATCAGCAACCGCGACCTGGCAACGCCGGAGGCGCGGCGCGGCGCCGCGCTCGCCTTCCTGCCCTACATGCTGATCCTGTTCTCCTTCCTGGGAGGCTCCTACCTGGTGATCGACGCCACCGCCGGCGAACGCGAGCGCAATTCGCTGGAACCGCTGCTGGCCACGCCGGCGAAGCGCGCGACGATCATGAGCGGCAAGATCCTCGCCGCCTGCACCATGGGCGTGGTCTCGATCATCCTCACCCTGGTCGCCTTCAAGCTCAGCTTCCAGCTCGCACCGACCTTCGGCATCAAGCTCGACGTGTCCATGTGGACGATCGCGCGCATCCTGTTCGTGCTGCTGCCGATCATCATGGTCGGCACCTGCCTGCTGACGCTGATCGCCGCCGGCGCCAAGAGCGTGAAGGAAGCGCAGAGCTACATGAGCGTGCTGATGCTGCTGCCGATGCTGCCGACGATCATCCTGATGGTGAACCCGGTGAAGAACCAGCTGTGGATGCTGACGGTGCCGTTCCTGGCGCAGAACCAGATGATCCTCAAGCTGGTGCGCAGCGAGAGCATCTCGATGACCGAGTGGGGCGCGTACCTGGCCGCGGGCTTCGGCGCCGGGCTGGTGCTGTGGTGGCTTGCGGCGCGCCGCTACCACCAGGAGCGGCTGGCGATCGCGGCCTGATCGCGGGGCTCGTGCGCAAAAGAAAACGCCCGGGCTTGCCCGGGCGTTTTTTGTTATTGAGCGCGAAAGCAGTCGCGGCTTAAAGCCGCTCCTACTGGCCGAACTCGAAGGTGCGCGTGACCTGCTGGTTGCCGGCGATGGGCTGGAAGCGCCACTTGCGCACCGCCGACTGCACGCTGCGCTCGAACACGCCGCGCGGGCGGGCGCTGACCACGTTGACCTCGCCCACGCTGCCGTCGGCGTTGACGGTGAAGGAGACCACCACCTGGCCGGCGGTGCCGGCGCGCTGCGCCTGCGGCGGGTAAGCCGGCTGCGGCGTACTGATCGGAACCAGGTCGCTGCCAGCGCGGGCCGGGGCCGGCTCGGCGCGCGGCGGCACCGGATCCGGACGCGCCGGCTGCGTGGCGACCGGCTCCGGGCGAGTGGTGGCGGGCGCCGGCACCGGCGTCGAGGCAGCCGGGCTCGGCGGCGGGCGGGTGGCGGCCGCGGCCGCGGCGGCCTGGTTTTCGGTGGCGGCGGTGCGCGCGTCCTCCAGTGCCTTCAGGCGTGCCGCCTCGGCGGCGGCGGCCTGCTCGGCGGTACGCGTCTCGGCCAGCGCGGCCTCCTGCGCCACGGCGTTCTTGCCCTTGGCGATGGCGTCGGCGATGCGCGCCAGCGAAGGCGCCTGCGGGTCGGCAGCGGCGATGAGCGCGCGCAGGCGCTCGGCCTCGATGTAGTCCTTGCGGCCGATCGCCTGCTCGGCGGCGATCACCGCGTAGGGCTGCAGGTCCATCAGTGCGCTTTCGGCGGAAGCGTCGGGCTTGTCGCTCTTCTTGCGCAGGGCGATGTAGTACTCCATCGCGTTGTCGCCGGCGGGCGTGTAGATGCGCTGCTCGCGCAGCGCCTGGCGGCCGCGGGTGCGCAGCTCGTCGGCGGACAGCGCGGCAAGGGCGGCCGCCTGCTGGGCGGCGACGCTGGCGGCGGCGGCTTCGGCCGCCTGCTGTTGCTGGGCGACGGCGGCAGCCACTGCGGGGGCAGCGGCCGGCTCGGCGGGCTTGTCGCCGGAGCAACCGGCGAGACCAAGACCGAGCGCAAGCGCGACGGCCCAGCGGAGGGTCGGGGAGGGGGCGTTCAAGGACATGGCGGCAACTCGCGGAAGGAAAAGACGGCGATTCAGCTGAGATCACTTTGACCTGTTTGTCAAGGCATTTCCGTTAGCGTGGTCCCATTCCATGGCATCCGCCGGCGGGGCTGCGCCGCTACTTGCCGATGCAGAAGCCGGCGAAGATGCGCCCGAGCAGCGCGTCGGCGTCCAGCGGCGCGCCGATCTCGCCCAACGCGGCCTGCGCCCGGCGCAGTTCGTCGGCCGCCAGTTCGCCCTGGTCGGCAGCCAGCTGGGCGCCGGCCTGCGCCAGGTGCGCTCCGGCGCGGTCGAGCGCTTCGAGGTGGCGCGCGCGCGCGCTGAAGCTGCCGCCGCTGCCCGCCGGGTCGGCGCCGGCCAGGCTGCGCAGCCGGGCCCGCAGCGTGTCCAGGCCCAGCCCGCTGCGCGCCGAGATCCACAGGTGCCCGGGACGCGCCTGGTCCGGCAGCTGCGCCAGCGCGTCGCTCTTGTTGTGCAGCCACAGCTGCTGCGCGCCGGGCGACAGTTCCGGCAACGACGGCAGTGGCGCGTCCGGGCTGCGTGCGTCGAGCACCACCAGCACCAGGTCGGCGCGCGCCAGCTCCGCGCGGGCGCGGCGCATGCCCTCGGCCTCGATCGCGTCTTCCGACGCGTGCAGGCCGGCGGTGTCCACCAGCGTGAGCGCGACGCCATCCAGATGCAGCGTCTCGCGCAGCAGGTCGCGGGTAGTGCCGGCGGTGTCGCTGACAATCGCGCGCTCCTCCGCGGCGAGCGCGTTCAGCAGCGAGGACTTGCCGACGTTGGGCGCGCCGACAATGACCGCGTGCAAACCGTCGGCCAGCCGCAGGCCGCGCGCGGCCTCGGCCCGCAACTCGGCATGCGCCTGCAGCACCGACGCCAGCCGCGCTTCCAGCGCGGATGCGGCCAGCGCGTCAATGTCGTCCTCGGGGAAGTCGAAAGCGGCCTCGACATGCACGCGCAGCACGGTGAGCGCTTCGATCAACGCGTGCACGCGGCGCGAGAAGGCGCCGTCGAGCGAGCGCCGCGCCGCGCGCGCGGCGGCGGCGCTGCCGGCGCCGATCAGGTCGGCGACCGCCTCGGCCTGCGCGAGGTCGAGCCTGCCCTCGAGGAAGGCGCGTTCGGTGAACTCGCCCGGACGCGCGCCGCGCGCGCCCAGCGCCAGGCAGCGCGCGAGCAGCTGCGCCAGCAGCGGCGGGCTGCCGTGCGCCTGCAGTTCGACCACGTCCTCGCCGGTGTAGGAATGCGGCGCGGCAAACCACAGCGCGATGCCGTCGTCGATGCGCTCGCCACCCGTGTCATGGAAGTGCACGTGGTGCGCGTGCCGGGGCCGCAGCGTGCTTGCGCACAGCGCTTCGGCGATGGCGCGCGCGCGCGGACCGGACAGGCGCACGATGCCGATGCCGCCCGCGCCGGGCGCGGTGGCGATGGCGGCGATGGTATCGCGCGTCATCGCCATGCGCCGGTCAGCGGCTGACCGCGCTGCCGGCGGCGGGCTTCTGCCCGTACTTGCGCAGCATGTGCCACTGCTGCAGCAGGCCGAGCGCGCCGTTGGTGACCCAGTACAACACCAGGCCGGCCGGGAAGAAGGCCATCATGAGGCCGAACACCAGCGGCATCATCTGCATCATCTTCTTCTGCATCGGGTCCATGCCCGGCATCGGCGTCAGCTTCTGCGTCAGGTACATCACCGCCAGGTTGAGCGCGGGCAACACGAAGTAGGGATCGGGCGCGGTCAGGTTCTGGATCCAGCCGATCCACGGCGCGTGGCGCAGCTCCACCGTTTCCACCAGCACCCAGTACAGGCCCAGGAAGATCGGCATCTGGATCAGGATCGGCCAGCAGCCGGCGGCCGGGTTGACCTTTTCCTTCTTGTACAGCTCGAACATGGCGACGTTGAGCGCCTGCTTGTCGTCGCCGTAGCGCTCCTTCAGCGCCTCGATGCGCGGCTGCACGGCGCGCATCTTGGCCATGCTCTGGTACTGCTTTTTCGAGGGCCAGTACAGCAGCGCCTTGAGGATCACCACGATCGCGACGATCGCCCAGCCCCAGTTGCCCAGCAGCGCATGCAGCTTGGCCAGCAGCCAGAACAGCGGCTGCGAGATGAAGGTGAGCATGCCGTAGTCCACGCCCAGGGTGAGTTCGGGCGCGAGCTGCTTCATCGGCGCCTGCAGCTTCGGGCCGACCCACAACTTGCTCGCGCGCGTGGCCGCCTGCCCCGGCGCGATCGCCAGCGGCGTGCCGATGCTGCGCAACTGGTACAGCGTGCGGCCGGCATGGCCGGACTCGCTCGCCTGCAGCAACTGCTTCTGCGCCGGGTCGGGCACCCAGGCGGTGGCGAAATGGTGCTGCAACATGCCGATCCAGCCGCCGGCGCCTTCCGTGGTCGGCGGCATCTGGTCGGAGTAATCGGAGAAGGGCGTCTTGTCGAACTTGCCCTCGGTGGTGAACCAGGCGCTGCCGACGAAACTGAAACTGTCGGGGTTGGTCATGAAGCTGTGCTTGGGCGGCGCCGGCGGCGCCACCCGCGACAGGCGCACGAAGGGATACACACGCTGCGCCTGCGCGCCGGTGTTGGCGACCGCGTCCTTGAGTTCGAGCACGTAGCTGCCGCGGCGCAGGCTCAGTTCGCGGCGCACGCTCAGCCCGGTCGCCGGATCGGTCCACAGCAGCGGCAGCGTGACCACCGCCGCGCCCGGGGCGAGCAGGTATTCGGCGCGGCCGTCCACGGTGCGGAACTGCAGCGGCAATTCGCGTTGCGCCTGCTTGGCGTCAAGCGCGATCAGGCCGGCGTCGGCGGCGTAGTAATTCTGCGGTGCGGGGTCGAACAGGCTGACGTTCGGGCTGCCGGCTTTCTTTTCGACGCGGTATTCCAGCAGCTGCGCGCCAGCGATGCGGCCGCCGGCCAGGTCAATGCGCAGGCGCAGGCGGTCGTTGGCCAGGATCACCGGGGCGGCGATGCCGGGCGCCGCGGTCGCGGCGGGAGCGGCCGGGCTGCCACCCGGCAGCGGTGCCGGAACTGCGGCGGCACCAGGTAGCGGCGCGGGTGTAGCGCTCGTGCCGGGCAAGGGGGCGGCGGGCGCGCTGGCGATATCGGCGGGAATCGCGGCCGGCGTGGCCGCCGGCGCGGGGCCCTTGGCCCATTCCATGTACAGCAGAGCCGCGACGACGAGCCAGGCAATCAGGAGGAAGGAACGGGTCTGGTTCATCGACGATGCGTCATCCGGCGCGCGAAGCGCCTGTCAGGGAGCGGTGGGATTAGAAGCGGGTGGGATTCGCAGCGACGGGCGCAGCGGGCGGCATTGTGCCGGTCGCGACCGGCGGCTTCAACGTCATGGCGGCTTGTGCCAGCAACTTCAATAGCGCCGCGCGCAGCCCGGGATTGTCTACGCGCGCCGCTTCGGGCTTGGCCATGAAGACATAATCGCCGGGTGGCAGCTGCGCGCGCTGCAGGCGGAAGCACTCGCGAATCTGGCGGCGGACGCGGTTGCGCCCCACGGCGCGCTTGTCCACGCGCTTGGACACGGTCATGCCCAGTCGCGCCTGCGGTTCGGCGGCATCGGCGGGCGCAGGCAGTACCTGCAGGCGGAACAGGGGTCCGGAAAAACGCGCTCCCCCGCCGAACACGGCCTGGAACTCGGCCGAGGCGCGCAGGTGCGCGCGGCGGGGGAAGCGGAGGGCGCGGCTCATCGCCGCGTCGGAGCGGCTCGTGGCCGGCTCAGGTCAGACGCAGAGACGCGAGCGGCCCTTGGCGCGGCGGCGGGCCAGGATCTTGCGGCCGTCCTTCGTGGCCATGCGGGCACGGAAACCGTGGTCGCGCGCGCGCTTGAGGTTGGACGGCTGGTAGGTACGCTTGGTGGCCATGGCGGCGCTCGAGGTTATGTGGCGGAAAGACCGCGAAGTCTAGCAATGCCGCGGGCTTGGGGTCAACCGGAGCGCACTTGGCAGGCGCGGCCGGCGGGGACTAGACTGCCGACTCCCCGTACTTATCCACAGCCGGCCGGCAACGGCCTGAAGAGCGCTTTTTTCGATGGAAACCGTCTGGCCCCGCTGTCTTGAACGCCTGGAGGCCGAGTTTTCCGCCGAAGACGTGCACACCTGGCTCAAGCCCCTGCAGGCCTCGCCGCAGGCCGACGGGCTGGTGCTGTACGCCCCCAACGCCTTCGTGGTGGACCATGTCCGCGAATGCTACCTGGCCCGGATCCGCGAGCTGATCGCCCATTTCGCCGGGCTGCCGACCCCGGTCACGCTGGAAGTCGGCTCCACCGCGCGCGAATCCGCCCCGGCGCCGAGCTTTGCTGGCGGGGCCACCCGGCCGGCACCGGCGGTGGAATTCCACGGCAACCTCGACAAGCACTACACCTTCGACAACTTCGTCGAGGGCCGCAGCAACCAGCTTGGCACGCGCCGCGGCGCTGCAGGTGGCGCTAGAACCCGGGCCGCGCCTACAACCCGCTGCTGCTCTACGGCGGCACCGGCCTGGGCAAGACCCACCTGATGTATGCCGCCGGCAACCTGATGCGCGCCAACAACCCCGGCATGCGCGTGCTCTACCTGCGTTCGGAACAGTTCTTCAGCGCGATGATGAAGTCGCTGCAGGAAAAGTCCATGGACCAGTTCAAGCGCCAGTTCCAGCAGGTGGACGCGCTGCTGATCGACGACATCCAGTTCTTCGCCGGCAAGAACACCACCCAGGAAGAGTTCTTCCACACCTTCAACGCCCTGTTCGACGGCAAGCAGCAGATCATCCTGACCTGCGACCGCTATCCGCGCGAAGTGGAAAACCTCGAGCCGCGGCTGAAATCGCGCCTGGGCTGGGGCCTGTCGGTGGCGATCGAGCCGCCGGATTTCGAAACCCGTGCCGCCATCCTCACCGCCAAGGCGCAGCGAGCGGAAGATGCTGCTGCCCGAGGACGTGGCCTACCTGATCGCCAAGCGCATGCGCTCGAACGTGCGCGACCTGGAAGGCGCGCTCAACACCCTCGCCGCGCGCTCGAACTTCATGGGCAAGCCGATCACGCCGGAGTTCGCCCAGGAAACACTGCGCGACCTGCTGCGCGCGCAGCACAGGTGATCTCCATCAGCAATATCCAGAAGACCGTGGCAGACTACTATCAGCTGCGCATGGCGGACATGTTGTCGAAGCGGCGGACGCGCTCCCTGGCGCGCCCGCGGCAGATGGCGATGGCGCTGGCCAAGGACCTGACCGAACACAGCCTGCCGGAAATCGGCGATGCGTTCGGCGGCCGCGACCACACCACCGTGCTGCACGCCTGCCGGGTGATCCGCGAGTTGACCGCGACCGACGGCAAGCTGCACGAGGACTGGGACAAGCTGGTGCGCAAGCTGACGGAGTGAGGGGTTTTCGGGGATGTTCGCGCTCGATGGGGACAGCCTGTGGACAAGTGGGGAGAAGTTTCGGCGGCGGATCTTATCCACAGCTTCTGCCACCCCCCAAAGCACCGCCACCCACAGCCTTTATCGCGTTAAAGTTGTTTTGAATCAACAGGTTGTAGCTGATACCCAGGCAAAACCGGGCCCCTCTACCACCACCTGTATTAATTTAATCCACTTGGTTCTTGGGGTCTTACGAATGCGTTTCAGCCTCTCGCGCGAAGTCCTGCTCAAGCCACTGCAGCAAGTCGTCAACGTCGTCGAACGGCGCCAGACCCTGCCCGTCCTGGCCAACCTGCTGGTGCAAGTGGCCGACGGGGCGCTCTCGCTCACCGGCACCGACCTCGAGGTCGAGATGGTGGCGCGCTCGGCGGTGGAAGACGCCCAGCCCGGCGAAACCACGATCCCGGCGCGCAAGCTGTTCGAGATCGTGCGCGCCCTGCCCGACGGCGCCCGGCTCACCATCAGCCAGACCGGCGACAAGGTCACCGTGCTCGGCCGGACGCAGCCGCTTCACCCTGGCTACGCTGCCGGCCAATGACTTCCCCGCAATCGAGGACCTGGAACTGGTCGAGCGCGTGCGTGTGTCTGAGTCGGCGCTCAAGGAACTGATCGAGCGCACCGCCTTCGCGATGGCGCAGCAGGACGTGCGTTACTACCTCAACGGCCTGCTGCTCGACCTGCAGCGAAAACTCGTTGCGCTGCGTGGCCACTGATGGCCACCGCCTGGCGATGTGCGAGGCCGAGCTGCCGGTGGCGGTGCAGACCCGCAAACAGATCATCCTGCCGCGCAAGGGTGTGCTCGAGCTGCAGCGCCTGCTGGAAGGCGGCGACCGCGAGGTCGAGCTGGAAGTGGGCCGCAACCACCTGCGCATGCGCCGGGAGGACGTCAGCTTCACCTCCAAGCTGATCGATGGCCGTTTCCCCGACTACGACGCCGTGATCCCGATCGGCGCCGACAAGGAAGTGAAGGTCGATCGCGAAGTGCTGCGCGCCGCCCTGCAGCGCGCCGCCATCCTGTCGAACGAGAAGTACCGCGGCGTGAAGCTGGAGGTGTCGCCCGGCCAGTTGCGCATCGTCGCGCACAACCCCGAGCAGGAAGAGGCCCAGGAAGAAGTCGAGGCGGAAACCAAGGTCGACGGCCTGGCGGTCGGGTTCAACGTCACCTACCTGCTGGACGCGCTGTCCGCCCTGCGCGAGGACACCGTGCTGCTCAACCTGCGCGACGGCAACTCCTCGGCGCTGATCCGCGAAGCCAGCCACGAACGCAGCCGGCACGTGGTGATGCCGCTGCGTCTCTGACGCCGGGCAGGACGCCCAAGTGCCGCGACGGGCAGGAAGCCCGGAGCGGCCCGCTGGCCGGCCCCGGCCGGCCCCGCGTTAACCTGAGGGCCCGGCGCGACCGGGCCTTTCGTTTTCTTGGAATCTGCTTTTGCAACTCGAGCTGCTCCGCATCCGCGACCTGCGCTGCCTGGTGGAGGCCGAACTGCGCCCGGACCCGCGCCTGAGCCTGGTGACCGGCGCCAACGGCGCCGGCAAGTCCAGCCTGGTCGAGGCGATCCATGTGCTCGGCTATGGCCGCTCCTTCCGCGGCCGCATCCGCGATGGCCTGGTGCGCACCGGCGCCAGCGCGCTGGAGATCTACGCCGAGTGGCGCGACCCCCAGGGCGGCAGCCACCGGGCCGGGCTGCGCCACGGCGGCGACCGCTGGGAGGCGCGGCTGGACGGCGCGCCGGTGCCCAGCCTGACCGAACTGTGCGCCCGGATCGCGGTGGTGACCTTCGAACCGGGCAGCCACGACCTGATCGCGGGCGGCGCAGAGCACCGCCGGCGCTACCTCGACTGGGGCTTGTTCCACGTGGAACCGGAGTTCATGCCGTGGTGGCGCCGATACCAGCGGGCGCTGAAGCAGCGCAATGCGGCGCTCAAGGCGGCGCCCTCGCCGGCCGCCCTGGCGCCCTGGGAACGCGAACTGGCGGAGGCGGGCGAGGTGCTCACCCGCCTGCGCCACGCCTACCTGCAGCGGCTGGAGCCGTTCGTGATGGCGCAAGGGGCGACCTACCTGGCCGAGTTGGGCCCCGCCAGCCTGGACTTCCGCCCGGGCTGGAAGCGCGCGGAGCTCCCTTTGGCTGATGCCCTGCTACTCAGTCGTGAGCGCGACATCGCCACCGGCCACACCAGCGTCGGCCCACACCGGGCCGACTGGCGCCTGGGCTTTGCCGCCTTGCCCGGCGGCGAGGCGTTGTCACGCGGCCAGGAGAAGCTGGCCGCGCTGGCCTGCATCCTGGGCCAGGCGGCCGGCGTCGCCGCCGAAGGGCAGGGCTGGCCGCTGGTCTGCCTGGACGACCTGGCCTCGGAGTTGGACCGCCGCCACCAGCGGCAGGTGCTGGCTTCCGTGCTGGAGTCGGGCGCCCAGGTCCTGCTCACTGGCACGCAGCCACCAGAGGCGTTGGCGGAGCTGGACCTGTCGCCACCGGTGTTCCACGTGGAACACGGTTCCGTGCGTGGAACTATAGACTGACTTTGTTCCACGGCTGCTCGAGCTGAGCAGTTGGCGGCAGGTCGCCCGCGCGGCGCGGTCCGCGCGGCTGCAGGCGCCGCCACCGCCGCGCTATAATCGACACTCCTTATTGTTACGCGCGCGACTGCTGCTATCGCCCCGGCGGGGCAGCCGCGCGCCGCCCGTGCCGAGAGCCCTGAATGACCGAGTCGACCCCGCCGAGCCTGCCCAACAACAACTACGACTCCAGCAAGATCACCGTGCTGCGCGGCCTGGAGGCCGTGCGCAAGCGCCCGGGCATGTACATCGGCGACGTCCATGACGGCACCGGCCTGCACCACATGGTGTTCGAGGTGGTCGACAACGGCATCGACGAAGCGCTGGCCGGCCACTGCGACCAGCTCATCGTCACCCTGCACAACGACGGCTCGGTATCGGTGTCCGACAACGGCCGCGGCATCCCGGTCGACATCCACAAGGAAGAGGGCGTGTCGGCGGCCGAAGTGATCATGACCGTGCTGCACGCCGGCGGTAAGTTCGACGACAACAGCTACAAGGTTTCCGGCGGCCTGCACGGCGTCGGCGTCTCGGTGGTCAACGCGCTGTCGTCGCAGCTGTGGCTGGACATCTGGCGCGACGGCCACCACCACCAGCAGGAATACGCGCTCGGCGAGCCGGTGTACCCGCTGAAGACGTTGGCCGCTTCGAGCAAGCGCGGCACCGAGCTGCGCTTCCTGCCCAGCACCGAGATCTTCACCGACGTCGAGTTCCACTACGACATCCTGGCCAAGCGCCTGCGCGAGCTGTCCTTCCTCAACTCGGGTGTGCGCATCGAGCTGGTGGACGAGCGCGGCGAAGGCAAGCGCGACGTGTTCGAGTACGAAGGCGGCATCAAGAGCTTCGTCGAGCACCTGGCCGCGCTGAAGACCCCGCTGCATCCGAACGTGATCTCCGCTTCAGGGCGAAAAGGACGGCATCGTCGTCGATATCGCCGTGCAGTGGACCGACTCCTACCAGGAGACGATGTTCTGCTTCACCAACAACATCCCGCAGAAGGATGGCGGCACGCATCTGATCGGTTTCCGCGCAGCGCTCACGCGCACGCTCAGCAACTACATCGAACAGAACGGCATCGCCAAGCAGGCCAAGATCGCGCTGTCCGGCGACGACATGCGCGAAGGCATGATCGCGGTGCTGTCGGTGAAGGTGCCCGACCCGAGCTTCAGCTCGCAGACCAAGGAAAAGCTGGTTTCCTCCGAAGTACGTCCGGCGGTGGAGTCGGTGATCGCGGCCAAGCTCGAGGAATTCCTGCAGGAACGACCCGAATGAAGCGCGCGCCATCGCCGGCAAGATCGTCGACGCCGCGCGTGCGCGCGAAGCCGCGCGCAAGGCGCGCGACCTGACCCGGCGCAAGGGCGCGCTCGACATCGCCGGCCTGCCCGGCAAGCTGGCCGACTGCCAGGAAAAAGATCCGGCGCTGTCCGAACTGTTCATCGTCGAGGGTGACTCCGCCGGCGGCTCCGCCAAGCAGGGCCGCAACCGCAAGACCCAGGCGATCCTGCCGCTCAAGGGCAAGATCCTCAACGTCGAGCGCGCGCGCTTCGACCGCATGCTGGCGTCGGCCGAAGTCGGCACGCTGATCACCGCGCTGGGCTGCGGCATCGGCAAGGACGAGTACAACCCGGACAAGCTGCGCTACCACCGCATCATCCTGATGACCGACGCCGACGTCGACGGCTCGCACATCCGCACGCTGCTGCTGACCTTCTTCTACCGGCAGATGCCGGAGCTGATCGAGCGCGGCCACATCTACATCGGCCTGCCGCCGCTGTACAAGATCAAGCAGGGCAAGAACGAGCTGTACCTCAAGGACGACGCCGCGCTCAACGCCTACCTGGTCAGCAACGCCGTCGAGGGCGCCGAGCTGCGCCCGGCCGAAGGCGCGCCGCCGATCGCCGGCGCGGCGCTGGAGAAACTGCTGCTGGACTTCGTCGCCGCGCGACGAAGCGATCGCACGCTTCGCCTACCGCATCGATCCCGCCGGTGCTGCGAGCGCTGCTGGAACTGCCGCCGCTCGCCGCCGAGGATTTCGCCGATGACGCCACGCTGGCGCCCTGGCTGCCGCGCGCTCGCAGACGCGCCTGGACAATGCCACCGGCCTGGGTCGCGCGCGCTACGCGTTGCGCGTGCAGCCGGCCAGCGACGACGGCCAGGCGCGGCGCGCTGGTGGTGGCAAAGCAGCACCACGGCCTGGCCAGCGACGCAGACGCTGGCGGCGGCGCAGCTGCTGGGCGGCGAGCTGCGCCAGATCAGCGAGATCGCCGCGCACGCTCGCACGGCCTGCTGCAGCCCGGCGCCAGCATCGCCCGCGGCGGCAAGACGCCAGCCGGTCGCCAGCTTTCGCGCAGGCGCAGGACTGGCTGCTCGAAGAAGCCAAGAAGGGCCGCACGATCCAGCGCTTCAAGGGCCTGGGTGAAATGAATCCGGAGCAGCTGTGGGACACCACGGTCAATCCCGGAGACCCGCCGCCTGCTCAAGGTGCGCATCGAGGACGCCGTCGCCGCCGACCAGATCTTCTCCACGCTGATGGGCGACGTGGTCGAACCGCGCCGCGAATTCATCGAAGAAAACGCCCTGCGCGTCGCCAACCTCGACGTCTGAGCGGGCCTACACGCGCCGTTAAGGCGATTTGCGCCATAACGCCGCATCCGCCTACCATCCTGCAACCCGCTTTCCGGAGTGTCGCCATGAAATCGCCCTTGCTCTTGTCCGCGGCGCTCGCGCTGCTGCTGCCGGCCCTTCCCGTCGAACCCGGCTTCGCCCAGGTCGAGAAGCGCACCGCCAACACGCGCGCGGCGCGCAAGGCCGCCGAGGCCAAGTCCAACGCCGCCACCAACCAGGAGCCGCTGTACCCGGGCGCCACCCGCGAAAGCCCCAAGCAGAGCGGCGACAAGTCGCTGCAGGCCGACATGGACGCTTTGTTCAAGCTGCAGGAGCAGGACGGCAGCGAGGACCGGATGATCGCCAAGGCGGACGAAATCCTCGCCAATCCGAAGGCCACCGCCTTCGACAAGTCCAGCGCCGCCTACCTGGCTGGCGCGGCCTGGCAGTCGAAGGAAAGCAACGGTTTCGCCAACGCCAGCAAGTATTACGGCCTGGCGATCGAGCACAACGGCCTGCACAACAACAACCACTACCGCGCGATGCTGCAGCTGGCGCAGATGCTCGAGGCCGACGAGAAGCACGCCGAGGCGCTGGCGATGGTGGACCGCTTCCTCAGCGAGACCAAGTCCGAGGACTCGAACGCCTGGGCGATCAAGACCCAGGTGCTGATGTCCATGGACCGCCCGAAGGAAGCCGCGGCCGCGCTGGAGAAAATCCTCGCCAGCAAGCCGAACGACAAGAAGACGATGATGAACCTCGCCTCGGTGTACATGCAGGCCGACGAGGACGCCAAGGCTGGCGCGATGTTCGACAAGATGCGCGCCGCCGGCCTGCTCACCGAGAGCAAGGACTACGAGACCGCCTTCCGCCTGCTGGCCAACCTCGAAGGTCGCGAGCGCGACGCGATGGCGGTGATCGACGAGGGCCTGAAGAAGGGCGTGCTGCAGCCCAGCTACGAGATGTATGCCTTCCAGGGGGCGACCTACTACGCCGCCGACGACATCGACGCCACCATCGGCGCCTGGAGCAAGGGCGCGCCCCTGGCCAAGGACGGCGAGATGTACTTGAACGTGGCCAAGCTGCTGCTCGACAAGGACAGGTTCGCCGACGCCAAGGCGGCAGCGGTGAACGCCCGCGCCAAGGGCGTCAAGCGGAAGGGCGATACCTGGAGCGTCGAGGCGCGCGCCGAGAACAGCTTGGGCAATGCCGCCGCCTCGAGGGCCGCGCTGCAGCAGGCCGCGAAGTTCCCGGAGACCCAGAGGTGGGCGGAAGCCGCACTGCGTCAAGGTTTGGCGAAGTAGTCCGACCGGCACCCTTGGTCCGGCCTGAACCTTGGTATAAGCTTGTACGTTCCCGCCGCCGGAATGCGGCGGGTCCTTGCGCCTGAGCACAACGAGAAACAAACCGAGCCGCGACCCGCATGACGGATAGCCTTCTTCCAGCGTACGAAACCCCGAAGCAGCCGCTCAGCTGGGCGCGCATCGCCGGCACGGCCTTTGCCATCGCCATCCACGTCGTGGTTTTCATGACGCTGATGGCGCCGGTGGCGCCCGCGCAGACCGCCGACGAGGAAGAGGACATCACCCTGGTCTCCTTCATCGAGCCACCGCCGCCACCACCGCCGCCGCCGCCGCCGCCGCCGGAACCGCCCAAGGTCATCAACCGCGTGGTCGAAGTGCCGCAGCCGACGCCGACCCCGCCGCCGCCGGAAGAGCCGCCGATCGTTTACGAAGACACCAGCCCGATCGCCATCCAGGCCCCGCCGCCGGCGCCGCCCGCGCCTGTCTCCGCCCCCGCCGATTTCGAAGGCGGCGAGGTCGATCCGACCGGCCGCGCCATGAATCCGCCGCGTGTATCCGCGCGAGGAAGAGCGCCGCGGCATCACCGGCACCGTCACCGTGTTGCTCACCTACGACGCGAACGGCTCCGTCACCGCGGTGGACGTTATAAAATCCAGCGGAAACCGCAACCTTGACCGCGCTGCGGTCAAGGACGGCGCTGAAGTGGAAGGTGAACCCGGGCATGCGCGGCGGCGTTCGCGTCGCCGGCAAGGCAAGAACCAACGTTGAATTCGTTCAATAACTGACAACCCCAAGAAGGCCATATTTATGCTGCAGGACATCCTGATCACCGCCGCTGCCGCGGCCGCGGCTGCCCCGGCGACGGGCGCCAACAACGCCGAAGCCCTGTCAGCAGCTGGGTTTCAACCACATGATCCACAACATGGATATCGTCAGCGCCGGCGTGCTGATCTTCCTGGTCGTCTCATCATGCTCGTCGTGTGGCGTCGCTGGTGGTACACCATCGTCAACCTGATCAAGAACACGGTCATCCGCTCGCGCGCCGACACGCGTCATCCGCACGTTCTGGGAAACCCCGAACGCGCAGGACGCGATCCGCTTCATGGAAGAGCAGCCGCCCAACGAGCCCTTCTCCAAGATCGCGCTCGACTGCGCCCAGGCCGCCGCCCACCACCAGCGCCATGAAGGCAGCCGCCTGGTCGAGGCGCTGAACCGCTCGGAGTTCATCGACCGCGCGCTGCGCCAGGCCGTGACCCGCGAAAGCGCCAAGCTCGAGAACGGCATGACCTGGCTCGCCACCGTCGGCGCCACCGCGCCCTTCGTCGGCCTGCTCGGCACCGTCTGGGGCATCTACGACGCCCTGATCCGACATCGGCGCCACCGGCTCTGCCTCGATCGACGCCGTCGCCGGCCCGGTCGGCGAGGCGCTGATCATGACCGCCCTCGGCCTGTTCGTCGCGATCCCGGCCGTGCTTGCGTACAACTACTTCATCCGCGTCAACCGCAACACCTACGCCAAGTTCGACACCTTCGCGCACGACCTGCACGACTTCTTCGCCACCGGCTCGCGCGTCGGCGAGATCACGCGCTAAGCGCTGGTCACGAGTTAACCAGGAGCCCCAGCGATGGCCTTCAGTTCAGGCGATCGCCGGTGGCGGCCCGATGGCCGACATCAACGTCACGCCCGCTCGTGGACGTGATGCTGGTGCTGCTGATCATCTTCATGATCACGGCGCCGCTGATGACGCACAAGGTCAAGGTCAAGCTGCCGGAGGCGTCCCTGGCGGTGAAGCCGCAGCTCGAAGACGCCGCCGATCACGCTGGCGATCAAGGCCGACGGCGAGGTCTACTGGAACGACGAGCAGGTCACCACCGCGGTGCTCGAGCAGAACATGGCCGTGCTGGTGCAGAAGGATCCCGCAGCCGCAGGTGGACGTGCGCGCCGACAACGACACCCAGTACGGGGTCATCAACGACGTGGTGAAGAATGCTGCGCCGAACGGGGATGCGCAAGGTCGGCTTCGTCTCCACCCCCGAGCGCTGAGGCGCAATAAACCCCGAGGAAAGAAACATGGCATTTACCTCCAATTCCGGCGGCGGCCCGATGGCCGACATCAACGTCACGCCGCTGGTCGACGTGATGCTGGTGCTGCTGATCATCTTCATGGTGACGGCGCCCACCGCTGTCGTACCGATCCAGGTCGACCTGCCGCAGCCCAACCGCAATCCGCCGCCGCCGGGCACCCCGCCGGAGCCGATCCGCCTCCGCATCGACGCGGGCGGCTCGGTGACCTGGAACGGCACGCCGGTGAACATGCAGATCCTCGAGTCGCAGTTCGACGTCGAGGGCGCCCGTGGCGATACCCCGACCGGCGCGATCGACGCGACCAAGCAGCCGACCGTCGAGATCGAGACCGATCGCGACGCCGAGTACGACACGCTGGCCAAGGTGCTGTCGCGCGCCAAGAACGCCGAGCTCGCCAAGATCAGCTTCGTCGAGCCCAGCGCCCAGCCCTGATCGCGTACGCAAACCGTTGATGCGAAGGCCGCCCCGGGCGGCCTTTTTCTTGCCCCCAGGATGGGGGTACCCCGCGAGAGCCAGGGACGGCGGTAGCGGGGTTTTGTCAGCGCACCGAGTTGATGATCGAAACGTAGGCCTTCACGGTGGCGTCGAGGCCGGCGTACAGCGCCTCGGCGATCAGCGCGTGGCCGATGGACACTTCCGCCACGCCCGGCACGCCGGCCAGGAAGTCGGCGAGGTTGCCCTGGCTCAGGTCGTGGCCGGCGTTGACGCCCAGGCCGAGCGCGGCCGCCTCGCGCGCGGTCGCGGCGCAGGCGGCCAGTTCGGCAGCGGCATCGCCCGCGGCATGCGCCGCGGCGAACGGGCCGGTGTACAGCTCGATGCGGTCCACGCCGATCGCCGCCGCGCCCGCCAGGCCCTGGACGCCGGCGTCCACGAACAGCGACACGCGCGCGCCGGTGGATTTCAGCGCGGCCACCAGCGGCGCCAGCCGCGCGCACTCGCGCTCCAGCGCGAAGCCATGGTCGGAGGTGAGCTGGCCGTCGCTGTCGGGCACCAGCGTGACCTGGGCCGGGCGCGCCGCCGCCACCAGCGCCTGCAGTCCCGGATAGCCGGCGCGCGGCGGCGCAAAGGGATTGCCCTCGATGTTGAGCTCGGCCGGCGCCGCCACCAGCGCCGCGATCGCCTGCACATCGTCGCTGCGGATGTGGCGCGCGTCGGGACGCGGGTGCACGGTGATTCCCGCGGCGCCGGCGGCCAGCACCGCCCGCGCGGCCGCCGCTACACTGGGCGCCTCGCCGCCGCGCGAGTTGCGCAGCACCGCCACTTTGTTCACATTGACGCTAAGAACAGTCATGGGGAGTGACTCTTTGTCGATGGACCTGGCCCTGGCCGCCCTCGGGACGCGCCGCAGCGCACAGTATCGCGCCCCCGGCGCGGCGCATACTGCGCCGATGCGCCCCCCGCACCCGCGCCTGGCCGCCGGCTGCCTGCTGCAGTTGCTCGCATTGCTGCTGCTGTCGTGGCTGCCGGTGCTCGCCTGCGCGCAGTCCTTGCAAGGCGCGCCACTGTTGCGACGCTTCTCGCCGGAGGACTACAACGCCACCCCTTCGCACTGGTCGCTGGCGACCGACAAGGAAGGCCGCCTGTTCGTCGGCAACAGCGAAGGCGTGCTGCGCTACGACGGCGAGGTCTGGAGCCTGATCGAGCTGCCGGGCAAGCAGTTGGGCCGTGACGTCGTCACCGGCGCCGACCAGGCCATCTACATCGGCAGCTACGACACCTTCGGCTGGTTGCGCACCACGCCCGATGGTGAAACGGTGTACCAGGAGCTGATGACCGCGGTCGGCCTGAAGGGCGCGGCACGCAACGTCGGCAGCGTGTGGCAGATCATCACCACCGAAGAGGGCGTGTATTTCCGCGGCGAGACGGCGTTGCACTTCCTCAGCTACGACCGCAAGCGCGTCAAGCACTGGCCGCTGGGCGAGACCCAGCGCAGCTTCTACGCGCAGGGCAACCAGCTTTACGCGCGCATCGAAGGCCTGGGCTTCTGCCGCTTCGAGGACGGCAAGTTCGTGCTCGAGCCGGGCGGCGCCCTGTTCGCGGACAAGAGTCTGCCGGGGGTGATCAACCGCCCGGGCTGGCGCCTGCTGGTGGCCGAGGACGGTTTGTATCGCGCCGACGCCAGTGGCATCCGCCCGCTGGCGGAGAATGCCGGCGCCGAGCTGCGAGAGGCGCGTCCCTACGTGGTGCTGCCGCTGCCCGATGGCAGTTTCGTGGTTGGCTCGCTGCGCGGCGACCTGTTCCGCTTCGGCGCCGACTTCAAGCTGCGCAACCACTTCAGCCTGGGCAGCTTCGGCATCACCGCGCTGGGCACCGACCACGAGGGCGGCCTGTGGGCCGCCACCGAGGGTGACCTGATGCGGATGTCGCTGCCCTCGCCATGGAGCTTCATCGGCGCCGCGCAGGGCCTGGGCGGCAGCGTGTTCGACTTCGAATGGCACGAAGGCGCGCTGTGGCTGGCCGGCACCCGCGGCCTGGTGCGCATGGCGCCGAACGCGCACGGCGGCATCGAAACCCGGGAAACGCACTGGGTCGAACTCGAGGCCTTCGCGGTGTCCAGCACCGAACAGGGCCTGGTGGTGGCGTACCGCAACGGCATGCTGGTGCTCGACCCGGGCGCCAGCGCACCGCGCACGCTGTTCAGCACCCAGGCCGAGAGCGTGCTCGAGCAGCTGCACTCCAAGCACCACCCGGATCGCATCTACGCCCTCGGCGACCTGAGCATGTTCGTGCTCGTGCTGCGCGAGGGCCGCTGGCAGCTGGATTTCTCGGTGCCGCTGCAGGGCGCCAGCGCCGCCAGCCTGATCGAAACCGGACCGCAGGAGCTGTGGTTCGGCGATTCGCGCGGGGGCCCGCAGCGCTGGACCCTCGACCTGGCGCAGCGCAAGGTCGCCAAGCGCGAGGTGTTCGGCAAGAAGCAGGGACTGGACCTCGATCCGGCCTCGGGCAGCACGCTGTACCTGCTCGATGGCGAGGTGCATGTGATCACCGGCAAGCGCGGCTACCGCTTCCGCTCGCCGACCTTCATCCCGGAGGCGGGCCCGCCCTTCACCCTGGTGGACCGGCCCGAGGAGCTGGTCGTCGAACAGACGCCGCTGGGCACCTACGCCTTCAGCCGCCGCCAGCTCTACTTCCGCGCGGCCGGGCAGGACGGCTGGAAGCAACTGCACCTGGGTTCGCAGCTGGCCGCCGGCTACAGCCGCCTGCGCTACAACCAGGACAAGGTGCTGCGCCTGGCCACCTGGAGCGGACTGCTGCAGTTCAACCCGGGCGAGAAGGCGCCGCCGCCGGCGCCGCTGCAGCTGGGTTTCGAAAGCATCAGCGCCGAGAGCCCCGACGGCCAGGACAAGCTGCGCTTGCCGGTGGTGAGCCAGCGCACGCCGGTGGAAATTCCCTCCGGCTACCGGCTGCATTTCCGCTACGGCATGGTCAGCATGGATTCGGGCCTGGAGTTCCGTTATCGCCTCAACGGCGGCGGCCTGCCCGACCCGTGGAGCGCGTGGACCGACCGCGACCTGTACATCCGCGCGATTACCCCGGGTGAATACCTGTTGCAGGTGGAGGCGCGCACGCGCAGCGGCCGCATCGCCGCACCGACCAGCTACCGCTACAAGATCATGCCGCGCTGGCACGAGCGCGCGTGGGTGCGTGGCGTGGGCGTGCTCGCGCTGCTCGGCCTGGTCGGCTTGCTGGTGCAGGAGTTCGTGCGCCGGCGCACGCAGCGCTACGTCGAGGCCAACCGCAAGCTGGAGGCGCGCATCGGCGAGCGTACCCACGAGCTCGAGGAAGTGAACCGCAAGCTCGCCGAACTGGCCACCGAGGACGCGCTCACCGGCGTGTCCAACCGGCGCGCGCTGGAGAATGGGCTGCAGCGCGAGTGGTACCGCTGCCACGACCAGCGCCGGCCGCTGTCGGCGCTGATGATCGACGTGGACCATTTCAAGAAGTACAACGACGCGCACGGCCACCTGGAGGGCGACGTGCTGCTGCGCTCGATCGCCAAGCAGCTGTCCTCGTTGCACGATCCCAAGCGCGAGCTGCTGGCGCGCTACGGCGGCGAGGAGTTCGCGCTGTTGCTGCCGGGCGTGCACCAGGACGAGGCGATGCGACGCGCGGAGAAGATCCGCGTGGCGATGCAGGAGCACATCGGCGAGACCACCATCAGCATCGGCGTGGCCGGTTTCGTGCCGAGCATGCAGGGCGATTCGATGAGCCTGCTGCGGCGCGCCGACGCGGCGCTGTACCGCGCCAAGCGCGCAGGCCGCAACCGCGTCGAGGCCGATACCGGCGAGGACGTCTAGCCGATCACGGTGAAGGCGCGCAGGCGCAGCCCGGGTTCGGCATCGCGCAGCGCCACCACGGCCGTGTGCAGGGGCGAGGGCGCCAGGCGCAGGAAACGCCAGCGCTTCGCGGCGCCCGCCTCGTCCGGCAGGCCGAGCAGGCGCGGCTGCGGCTCGCCGGCGGCAAAGCGCCAGCGCGTCAGGAAACCGAAGATGCCGGTGCCCGTGGCCTTGCAGCTGGCCTCCTTCGCCGTCCACAGGTCGATGAAGGCGCGCGCCGCCCCGGGGTCCGGCAGCGCCTGCAGTGCGCTTGCTTCCCCGGCGTCGAAATAGCGCGCGGCCAGCCGCCGCGCCGGCGCCTGCCGCCCGGCCAGCTCCAGGTCCACGCCGACGCGCGCGCCATGGGTCAGCGCGATCAGCGTGCCGCCGCCGGTATCGCTGAGGTTGAAATCCGGTGCGCCGGCCGCGTCGAGAAATGGCCGGCCCTTGGCTTCGCGGCCAAAGCGCAGCGCCGCCGGCGGCCGTTCGAGCAGCGGCGCGAGCACCTGCCGCAACAGCGCATCGATGCGCTGCCTTCGCGGCGCCTCGACGTCCGCGGCCGGGCACCACAGCAGGCGCAGTTCGTCCGTGGGCAGGTTGGCGGCATCGTCGTCAGCGAGCGGCGGCCACGGTGGCGGCGGCGCGAGCAGCGGCGGCAGGTCGGGGGGCGTCGGGGCCGCGGCCATCGCGCCTTCAGGCCGGGGGCGGTTCCGCGGCGCCGGCGGCCTTGCGTGCCTCCGAGCGCTCGCGCAGGCGGCGCAATTCCTCGGGGCCCAGGATGCGCCGCTCGTTGCCGCCGCCGCGCGCCGCCAGGCCCGTGGCCCAGCCCAGCACCCAGGCCACGATCAGCACCAGCGCCGCCACCAGCAGCAAGGCCACGAACCAGCCGCTCAGGGCCCAGGCGGCGAACAGGCAGGCGAGCGCGAGCAGCAGGTACAACCAGTGCATGGGGGACTCCGCGCCGCGAAGGAGGCGGGCGTGACGAGGCGAGTTTAGCCCAAGAAAAAGGCGGCCGTGGCCGCCTTCCTCCATTCCATTCGGCCCTGGCCTAGGCGCGCTTGATCAATCCGATGATCAGCAGCACCAGGATCGCGCCGATCATGGCGCCGATGATCGAACCGACGATGCCGCCGCCGACCGAGACGCCGAGCATGCCCAGCACCCAGGCGCCGACGAAGGCACCGATGATGCCGATGACGATGTTGCCGAGCAGGCCGAAGCCGAAACCCTTGACGATCATGCCGGCGAGCCAGCCGGCAATCGCGCCGATGACGAGAATGATGATCAGACCTTGCAAATCCATGAGGCTTCCTCCGTGAATGCGATGGGATGCCATCCGCGACGCGGCGGGGCGGCACCATAACTACGCGCGCCCGAGGCGGGCCGCAAGGCACCGCACCGCGGCGCTTCAGGTGGCGTTGGGCTTGGCCGCGGATTCTTCCTCGTGGTAGCGCACCGCCGTCTCCACCTCCCCGCGCGAGCCCAGGAACACCGGCACGCGCTGGTGCAGGCTGGTCGGCTGCACCTCGAGCATGCGCTGGCTGCCGGTGCTGGCGGCGCCGCCGGCCTGCTCGACGATGAAGGCCATCGGGTTGGCTTCGTACATCAGGCGCAGGCGCCCCGGCTTGGAGGGATCCTTGCGGTCGGCCGGATAGATGAAGACGCCGCCGCGGGTGAGGATGCGGTGCACGTCGGCGACCATGCTGGCCACCCAGCGCATGTTGAAGTCCTTGCCGCGCGGGCCGTCCTTGCCGGCGAGCAGGTCGGCGACGTAGCGCTGCATGGGTTCGAACCAGTGCCGCTGGTTGGAAGTGTTGACCGCGAACTCCTTCGTCTCCGCCGGGATGCGGATGTCCGAGCGCGTGAGCATGAAGCTGCCCTGCTCGCGGTCGAGGGTGAAGGCGTGCGTGCCGCGGCCGACGGTGAGCACCAGCAGCGTGCTCGGCCCGTAGATGGTGTAGCCGGCGCAGACCTGGGTGCGGCCGGGCTGCAGGAAATGCTCGTCGCCCGGCTCGGTGACGCCGTCGGGGCAACGCAGCACCGAGAAGATGGTGCCGACCGAGACGTTGACATCGATGTTGGAGGATCCGTCCAGGGGATCGAAGAGCAGCAGGTAGTTGCCCTTCGGGTAGGCGATCGGGATCGGGTGCGCGTGCTCCATTTCCTCCGACGCCAGGCCGGCCAGGTGACCGCCCCATTCGTTGGCTTCCAGCAGGATCTCGTTGCTGAGCACATCGAGCTTCTTCTGCGCCTCGCCCTGCACGTTGCCGGTGCCGGCGTCGCCGAGCACGCCGCCGAGCGCGCCCTTGCCCACCGCGGTGGCGATGGATTTGCAGGCGCGCGCCACCACTTCGATCAGCAGGCGCAGGTCGGCGTTGATGTGCTCGGCGTGCTGTTCCTGGATCAGGAAGCGGGTCAACGAAATCGGCTTCACGGACATAGACCACCCCAACTCGAACACCAACCGCCATTTTAACTGAGCGCGCCAGAACTACTGCGCCGCGCGGCCGCCGGGGGTGAGGGGTGGAGTCGCCCGGGTGGAACGGGCGTCCTGCCCGTTACACCCGGCCGCTCCTGCTCCTGCCCGCTTCGACTCCACCCCTCACCCCCGACGTCCTCACCCCGCCACTTCGCATCGCGCCGACAGAAAAGCGCGAGCAGCGCGCTTCGTTTCGCGGGCGCGCCAGCGCCACGCGCCGCAAGGCTGCGCTACGTAGCGCGCTGCCTCCGGTTAGAGGACGTCGGGGGCGGGGGAGGAGGCGGAGCGGGCAGGAGCAGGAGCGGACCCGAGTCGGGGGCAGGATGCCCCCGACCGAGGGGCCGCCTCCTCCCCCGCCCCCGGCGGCCGGACGCCAAAGCTCTGGAACGCTGCTACGAAGCGAAGAGCACTTCGGCGAGGTTGGGTCCGTCGTTCAGATGATGCGCAGGGTGATCGCCTTGAGGACGGCGCGCGTACGGTCGCGGGTGCCGAGCTTGTCGAGGATGTCGGACACGTAGTTCTTCACCGTGCCCTCGGACAGGAACACCGCCTTGGCGATCTCCCGGTTGGAGTAGCCGCCGGCGAGCAGGCGCAGGATCGCCACCTCGCGCTCGCTGAAGGTGTCGGTGGGCGCGCTTTGCTCGCGGTAGGCGTAGCGCGCACGCACCGGATCGGTGGATACCGGCGCCAGCAGCGTCTCGCCCGCGACCACGCGTGCGATCGCGTCCAGCAGGTCCTCCGGCGAGGCGTCCTTGAGCAGGAAGCCGCTGCGCGCCCGCGGCCGCGGCGCGCAGCGCCAGCTCGGGCTCGTCGAAAGTGGTCAGCAGGATCACCGGCGGCGCATCGCCCTGTGCGCGCAGCGCCTCGAGCAGCGCGAAACCGTCCTGGCCGGGCATGCGGATGTCCGAGAGCACCACGTCCACCGGCGTGGCGGCGATGGCGGCGAGCAGCGCGGCGCCATCGCCGGCCTCGACCACCACCGTGACGCCAGCGTTGCCCTCGAGCAGCGCGCGTAGGCCGCTGCGCACCAGCGCCTGGTCGTCGGCGAGCGCGATGCGGATCGTCTGCGTGACCGCGGCCGGCGTCATGCGTTGCCGGGCACCGGCTCGGCCGGTAGCCAGGCCGACAGGCGCACGCCGCCGTCCTCGCCGCGGCCCGCGTCGACGCCGCCGCCGACCGCTTCCAGTCGCTCGCGCATGCCGGTCAGGCCGTTGCCGAAGCGCAGTTCGCCGCGGCCACGGCCGTCGTCGCGGATGTCCACGCGCACGCGGCCATCGTGGCGATGCACGCGCAGCCACAGGTTCTCGGCGCCGCCGTGGCGTGCGGCGTTGGTGAGCGCCTCCTGCACCGTGCGCAGTACCGCGTCGGCCTGCTCCAGCGAGGCTACGCGCAGGCCGGGCTCGAGCTCCAGGTGCAGGCGTGGTTTCGGGAAGGGCGCGGCCAGGCGCTGCACCATCTCGCCCAGTTCGACGCCGTCGTGCAGGCGCATCTGCTGCACCAGGCCGCGGATGTCGCCGAGCAGGCCGTCGGCCAGGCTGGTGCACAGCGCCAACTGCGCGTCCGCGGCCAGCGCCGGCTGCCGCTGCAGCGCGCGCAGGTTGAGCTTGAGCGCGGTCAGGGTGTGGCCGGCGACGTCGTGCAGCTCGCGCGCCAGCCGCAGGCGCTCGGAATCGCGCACGCTTTCGGCCAGCAGCGAACGCGTCGCCAGCAGTTCGGCGTTGGCCGCGGCCAGCGCGTCGCGCGAGCGCTCGGCGGTGGTGGCGTACCAGGCCGTGACCATCGCGAACAGCTGGAAGCTGGCGTGCAACAGCGTCGACATGGCCGCCGACGGGGCCTGCCACAGCTCGCTGTAGATGCCGTACATGGCCGCGTTGATGGCGACGAAGGTGAGCGCCAGCCAGCGTGGCGGCAGCATCGAGGCCAGCTGCGCCAGCGCGATCACCAGCAGGATCGGCGCCGTGCCGGCGCGGATCAGCACCGCTATCGCCATCGCCAGCAACACCTGCAGCAGCACCGCGGCCAACTCCGGCCCGCGCCGCGTGCACAGCAACTGGCGCAGCACGAACAGGCCGAGGAAGGCCACGTGCAGGAGCGCGGCGAGGGCACGCGCGTCGGGGCCGGGCAGCAGCCCGGTGCCGCTCGGCGTGGTGTTCCACATTTCCACCGCGATCGCGCCCCACGCCACGTAGGCGGCGATGTTCATCGGTTCCAGCATCTGCCGCAGGCGCGTGTCCATGGCGCCAGCTTCGCGCGGGCGGGCCGCCGGCTCAAGGCTTGCGCACGAAAAGGTGACTTCCGGCACCACGCCGCGATGACTGCCGGCACCTGCCGCATGCCGCACCGCGCGGCATCGTGGCGGCACCGCGAACCAGGAAACCGCAATGAGCGCCTACCACTTCAGCCTGTACATGCACGCCGGTCTCGGCGTCGCCGCGCTGCTGAGCTTCTGGACCGCGGCGCTGGCGAAGAAGGGCAGCGCGCCGCACAAGCTCGCCGGCAAGGTGTACGTGCTGGCGATGCTCGGCCTGCTGCTGCCGGCGATCCCGCTGTCGTGGCGGGCGCTGCAGCATTTCAGCCTGACGTTCGGACTGTTCCTGTTCTACCTGCTGCTGATCACCGCCACCGCGCTGTGGCGCGCGTGGACCGCGGTGCGGCGCAAGCGCGACTTCGCCGCCTACGCCGGCGTTGGCTTGCGCCGCCTGGGCTGGGCCAACATCGCCGGCGGCGCGGCGGTGCTCGGCATCGGCGCGGCCACCATGCAGCCGATCCTGCTGGGCTTTTCCGCGGTCGGCATCCTCAGCGGACGCGGCATGCTCCTGCTCGCCGAGAGCGGCCCGGCGCATGCGCGCTGGTGGCTGGCCGAACACATCGGCGCAGTGCTGGGCTGCGGCGTCGCCACGCACATCGCCTTCCTGTTGATCGGGCTGCCGCGTCTGCTACCGGCCGGCTGGAACGGACCGGCGCTGCAGACCTTCTCCTGGCTGGCGCCGCTGGCGCTGTCCTTCCTCGCCGCGCGCTGGCTGGGCCGCAAGTACCTGCCCGTGCCGGCCGCGACGCCCGCGGCAAGCGCGCCTCAGTCGCCGATCACGATCTCGCCGGTGTCCACGCTGCGCCGCGCCGGCTGATCGCCGGCGGACGCGGGCCACGCGCGCAGCCCGTCGAAGTAGGAAGGCAGCCCTTCCGCGCGCAGGTCGGCGGCGGCCTGCAGCTGGTAGTGCAGGTGCGGGAACATCGCGCTGCCGGAGGCGCCGATCTTGCCGATCACCTCGCCGCGGCGCACGCGCGCGCCGACGGCCGGGCGCACGCTGCCCTGCTGCAGGTGGCCATAGACGCTGAACTCGCCGTTGCCGTGGTCGATCACCAGGTGGTTGCCGAACAGCACCATCGGCGTGGTCGCCAGCTTCGACTGGTCGAACTGGCGGTTGTCCGGATCGGCGCCGTGCGCGGCCAGCACCACGCCGTCGGCGGCCGCCAGCACCTCCTGGCCGAAGCCCAGCCACTGCGCGTTGTCGCTGCCCTCGCCGCCGTGGCTTTCGCCCTTCGCGTCCACCGGCACGAAGTCGTAGCCGTAGCGCATGAAGTTGCCGCGGAAGCCGAGCGCGGCGATCGGCGCGAAGCTGGTGTCGAAGCGGCGGTGGTGCGAATACAGGTCGTGGCCGTCGTAGTTGAGCACCGGCCCGCGCAGCGGCAGGCGCAGCGCGGTGGCGGTGTCGATCGCCCGCGGCGCCAGTTCGATCTGCGCGCGCGTATTCGGCGTGCCTTCCGGGCCGCTGAAGGTCAGCGTGTAGTGCAGGCGCGCCAGCGCCTGCCGACGCTCGAAGGAGGCGAAGGGATTGAACACGGTCAGGCTGCCGCCGGCGGGCAGGCTGCGCTCGGGCACGGTCTGGATGCCCGGGCGCACGCCATTGCCATCGAGCAGGCGGCGCAGCTGCAGCCTGCCCTGCGCGTCGTAGGCCGCCAGTTCGATCGCCACCAGTTCGCGCGCGGGACCGCCGGCGTTGTCCACCAGCAACTCGAAGTTGAGGTCGCGCCGCGCCGGCCACTCCTCGATGCGCAGCGTTTCCGGTCCGGCGCGCAGGGTAGGCACAGGCGGCGGCGGGGGTGCGGCGGTCGCGGCGGCGACGGCGAACAGGCAGGGGGCGAGCAGGACCATGGGCAACTCCTTCGGGAATGCCCGATGGATACCGGCGCACGCGCCGCGGTTGCACCCGGCCGTGCAGCCCGAGTGAGGTCCGGCGCCGCGCCGGCGCTCAGAAGTCGGCGTCGGTCGGCCCAGCCCTCGCCGCTGCCGCGGCTGATCACCAGGTCGGTGTCGAGGATCTCGCCCGCGGGAATCGTCGGCTGCGCCTGCAGTTGCTGGTAATAGGGCACGAAGTCGGGCCGGGTCGCCGCGATCAGCTCGTCGAAGCTGTCGATGACGAAATAGGTCTTCTGGTAGGTGTCGATGCGGTAGCGCGTGCGCATCACCCGCAGCAGGTCGAAGCCGAGCCGGTTCGGCGCCTCGGATTCCAGGCAGTAGACGGCTCTCGCCGCTGGAGCTGGCGATGCCCGAGCCGTAGATGCGCAGGCCTTCGTCGGTGCGGATCAGGCCGAACTCGACCGTGTACCAGTACAGGCGCGTCAGCTGCGCCAGCGCGTCCGGACCGATGCCCTGGGCCTTCACGCCGCCCTTGCCGTAGGCCTGCATGTAGTCGGCGAACACCGGGTTCATCAGCAGCGGCACATGCCCGAACAGATCGTGGAACAGGTCCGGCTCGCTGACAGGTAATCGAGCTGCTCGGGCCGGCGGATCCACCAGGTCACCGGGAAGCGGCGGTTGGCCAGGTGCTCGAAGAAATCCAGCTCCGGCAGCAGGCCCTGCACGCCGACCAGCGTCCAGCCGGTCTTGGCGCTGAGCAGCAGGTTGAGTTCGGCGAATTTCGGGATCTGGTCCTCGCCGATGCCCATCTCGTCCTGGCAGTCGAGGAACTCGCGGCAGGCGCGACCGCGCAGCAGCTCGCGCTGGCGCTTGAACAGCGTGCTCCACACCTCGTGGTCGGTGGCGCTGTAGCTGGTCCCACGGCTGCTCGACCACGGCCGTGGTGTAGATCGGCACGGAGCCCTTGTCGGTGCTCTGGTGTTCGACGCGTTGCGGCTGGGTCATGGCGGCGGTCGGCGCGAAGGAGTGGACACGTGCAGTCTATCGCTTCGACTCAGCTCAGCGACAGGCCGTGGCCGCTGGTCGGCGAGCCGTCGAGCATCACGCGGTTGCGGCCCGCGGCCTTGGCCGCGTACATGGCGCGATCGGCGCGCCGCAGCAGCTGCGAGTATTGCTGGTCCTGGGCATCGAGCACGGCGACGCCGACCGAGACGGTGATGGTCAGTTCGCGACCGCCGATCAGCATTGGCTGGTCGGAGAAGGCGCTGCGCATGCGCTCGGCGGCGGCGAGCGCGGCGGTGCCGTCGGTGTTGGGCATCACTGCCACGAATTCCTCGCCGCCCAGCCGGCCGACCAGGTCTTCCGAGCGCAGGCTGTCGCGGATGCGCCGCACCGTCTCCACCAGCGCGGCGTCGCCGGCCTGGTGGCCGAACTCGTCGTTGATGCGTTTGAAGTGGTCCACGTCCACGATCATCATCGCCATCGGGATGCCGTGCCGGCGTGCGGCGGCGATAGTGCGCGTAGCCAGGTCCTCGATCGAGCGCCGGTTGCAGATGCCGGTGAGGTAGTCGAGGCTGGCCGCGCGGGCCAGTTCGCGCTGGTTGAACTCGGTGCACATCAGCAGGAAGCCGATGGTGCTGACCACCGGCAGCAAGCCTCCGGCGGCGTAGGCGGCGATCTGCATCGGCGTGGCCGAGAAGGCGGAGACGGGGATGCCTTGCTGCACGAACAGGTAGACCACGCCGCGCCAGGCCATCATCGCGGTACCGAGCAGGAACAGGCCGCCGGTCAGGTGGGTGATGGCGCTGCGTTCCTGCCCCTGGCGGTAGATCGAACGCGCGCTGGAGCCGAGCAGCAGCGCGTACAGCAGCGAGATGGTGCCGACGCGCAGCGCCTCGTCGCGATCGCCATAGCTGTACCAGGCGGCCAGGCCGGCGGCGGCCAGCACCAGCGCGTACAGGCGGCCGCGCCGCTGCGGGCTGCCGTTGAAGGTGCGCAGGGCGATCGCGAAGGCGGCGAAGGCCACGGCGATCAGCGTGTTCGACAGCACGGTGGCGAACCAGTCGCTGACCATCGAGCGCATGCCCACCAGCAGGAAGCCGATCGGATGCACGAGCGTGGCCACGATCCACCAGCGCAGGCTGGGCTGCAGCGCGGCGGCGAAATGGCGGCGTACGCTGAACAGCAGCACGCCGATCAGGAGCGTGAGCACGGCCCCCAGGAACAGCGCGGTACGGATGTCGAACTGCCAGCCCACGGTGGGTCCCCGAACGGAAAATCGTCTCGGATACTGGCTTGCAACTTACGTGCCGCGGTTCAGGTGAAACCGTGAACTAGTCCACGGTTTCATCATTGCCTGCCGCGGCGTCGCGACGGCGGAACGGCAACACCACCCCGCGCACGCGCAAGGGCCGTTCCCAGATCACCGGAACGGCGTCGGGCGAGGGTGGTTCCAGCACCGCCGCGTCCTCGTCGGGCGTGGCCTCCTCGGCCTCGTCCTCCCAGCTGTAGCGCTTGCGCGGCGGCGCGGGGTCGGCGCGCCGCCACACGAGCGCCGCGAGCACGCCCGCCACCGCGCCGGCCAGGTGGTACTCCCAGGACACGCCGATCTCGCGCGGGAACACGGTCAGCAACATGCCGCCGAAGAAGAAGAAGGCAATCAGCGCCGCCGCGATGGCCGGGCGGTCGCGGCGCAGCAGCCCGAGGGTGAACACCAGGAAGCCCAGGCCGTGGGTGACGCCGCTGGCGCCGATGTGGCTGCCGCCGGTGGCGATCAGCCAGGTGCCCAGGCCCGAGGCGACCCAGATGAAGGGCACGGCGCGCCAGCTCGCGCGCGGGAACACGGTGCCGGCCAGGGTGCCGAGCGCGAGCAGCGCCACCGCGTTGGCGCCCAGGTGCCCGAGCGAACCGTGCAGCAAGGGGGCGGTGAAGATGCCGATGAAATGCGCGGTGTCGCCCGGGCGCAGGGACAAGGCGCCGGTCTGCAGGCCGCCCTCGACCTGCAGCCAGAACACCAGCGCCAGCACGATCAGGGCCGCCAGGCTGAGGTTGAGGGCGCGCTTGAAGCGGGCCAGCACGGCGGGCGCGGCCTGGAGCTCGGGGTCCTCGTCGACGATCTCGATGTCCATCCCCGCAAGATTGGGCGATCCCCGGTCCAAAGCAAGAGCGGTTCGCGGGCTGCGGCGACGCCACGCCGGGGGCGGGGTGGCCAGCCGAAGCCGCCGTCTTTCCATATGGAAAAGCTCAGCTGGCAGGCAATTGGTTGGACGAAGCGGTGACCCGGAATCGGGACGTCGGGGGGAGAGGGGGTCGCGCGAAGCGGGGCAGGACGCCAGGAGCGGCCGGCGTCGAAAACAGGACGTTTTCGTCGCCGGGCGCGCGACCCCCTCTCCTCCCCGGCGGCCGCGCAGCAGCAGGAACGTAGAATGGTCAAATGACCGAACCCCTGCCGACAGTAAAGCTGAGGATCGAGCGGCGCTCGAACCACCCCTGGATCTTCCAGAAGATGGTGGACAAGCCCGTCGCCAAGCCCAAGCCCGGCAGCATCGTCGACATCGTCGACAACACCGGCGCCTGGGTCGGCCGCGGCTTCTACAACGGCCATTCGCGCATCGCCCTGCGCGTGCTCACCGCCAATCCCGACGAAGCCATCGACGCCGCGTGGTTCGCGCGCAAGATCGCCGCCGCCGCCGGGCTGCGCCGCGAGGTGCTGCAACTCGACGGGCACACCGACGCCTGGCGCGTGGTGCATTCGGAAGGCGATGGCCTGTCCGGCCTGGTGGTGGATCGCTACGGCGACCTGCTGGTGGTGGAGTTCTTCTCCGCCGGCATGTTCCGCCACCGCGAATGGGTCTACGCCGCGCTGAAGGCGCAGTTCCCCGGCTGCCGCTTCTACAGCTTCGCCGAAGAGCATGTGCAAAAGCAGGAGAGCTTCGACTTCCGCGCCCCCGAGGCGCCGCCGCCGAGCATCATCACCGAGCACGGGCTGAAATTCCGCGCCAGCCCGGGCAGCGGCCACAAGACCGGTTTCTTCGCCGACCAGCGCGACAACCGCGAGCTGCTGTCGCGCTACTGCGCCGGCAAGCGCGTGCTCGACATCTGCTGCAACTCCGGCGGCTTCGCCATCTACGCCAAGGCCCGCGGTGGCGCCGAGGACGTGACCGGCATCGACCTGGACGAGGACATCCTCGAGATCGCGGAAAAGAACGCGCGCCTCAACGACGCGAAGATCCGCTTCGTGCAGGCCGACCTGTTCCCCTGGCTGCGCGATGCCGGCGCGCGCGGCGAGCAGTGGGACGTGGTGGTGCTCGACCCGGCCAAGCTCACCCGCGACCGCGAGCAGGTGATCCAGGCGCTGAAGAAATACAACGACATGAACAAGCTGGCGATGTCGGTGGTCGCACCCGGCGGCCTGCTGCTCAGCTGCTCGTGCACCGGCCTGGTGAGCGAGGAGGAGTTCCTCGACATGCTGCGCCGCGCCGCTTTCTACGCCGGCCGCGAGGCGCAGGTGCTGAAGGTGAGCGGCGCCGGCGGCGACCATCCCTTCATGGCGCACGTGAAGGAAAGCCGCTACCTCAAGGCCGTGCTGCTGCGCATCCTCTGACCGCGCGCGCGGCAATGTCGCGCGCAGCAGTTTCGCGCCCTGATCCACAGAAACGAAAATTGCCTGTTTGCCGCGTCCGGGTGCAAAGGGTCCGCAGCGCGGCTTTTTTCGTGACGGCGTCCGAAGAAACAGCCGCGCGAGGCTGAACCGTTCAGGTCCAGCATGAGGAATCTCAGGGAAGCCCAAGATATGTAACGGAAAAAACTGGCATTCAGCGAATGTTTTGCTAACCTCCGTGCAGGTATATTGCTGCGCCCTGAACGGAGAAACCTTCCGATGCGCCAACGGCTCGCCTGCTTCGCCCTTTCGATGTTCGCCGCCTGCAGCACCGCGCAGGCGCAAACCGATGTGGCCCAGCTGCAGAAGCTGGCGCCGGATGCGAACCCGAAGGTGCTGGCGCTGGCCTTGCAGGCGCGCAACTGCGCCGCCAACTCGATGGGCCAGGCGCAGGCGCCGCGCCTGGCGGTGATCGACTACTCCTTGCCTTCGACCACGCCGCGCCTGTGGGTGTTCGACCTGGCCGCCAACAAGCTGCTGTTCCGCGAGGTCGTCGCGCACGGCCAGGGCACCGGCGAGAACATGGCGCGCAATTTCTCCAACCGCGACGGCAGCCACCAGAGCAGCCTGGGCCTGTTCCGCACCGCCGACACCTACGTGGGCGGCAACGGCTATTCGATGCGCATGGTGGGCCTGGAGCCCGGCACCAACGACGCCGCGATGAAGCGGTTGATCGTCATGCACGGCGCGCCCTACGTGAACCTGCAGAACGCGCAGAAGCAGGGCCGGCTCGGCCGTAGCTGGGGTTGCCCGGCGGTGCGTCCGGAAGTGGCCAAGCAGGTGATCGACAGCCTGAAGAACGGGCAGATGATTTTCTCCTACTACCCCGACAGCAACTGGCTGGCGAAGTCGCCCTACATCAACTGCAAGTCCGCGCCCGCCAACACCAGCATCGCCGCCGGTGCCGGCATGGCGCCCGGCGCCTTCGCCGCCCGCTGACCCGGACTTCGTTCCGGTAAGCTGCCCCGGTTCTATCCCGGGGACATTCGTGGAATCCGCCACTCCGATCGTTCCCGTGCGCCGCGCGGCGCTCGCCTTCGTCTTCATCACCGTGCTGCTGGACATCCTGGCCTTCGGGATGATCATCCCGGTGCTGCCGCACCTGATCGCCAGCTTCTATGGCGGCAACGTGTCGCAGGCGGCGACCACGCACGGCTTCTTCGCCGCCGTGTTCATGGTCATGCAGTTCGTCTGCTCGCCGATCCAGGGCGCGCTGTCGGACCGCTTCGGGCGCCGGCCGGTGATCCTGCTCTCCAACCTGGGCCTGGGCCTGGACTTCATCCTGATGGCGGTCGCGCAGACGCTGCCGCTGCTGTTCCTGGGCCGCGTGCTCTCGGGCATCACCAGCGCCAGCTTCAGCACCGCCAACGCCTACATCGCCGACGTCACCCCACCGGAAAAGCGCGCCGCCGCCTTCGGCAAGCTCGGCATGGCCTTCGGCATCGGCTTCGTGATCGCGCCGGCGATCGGCGGCATGCTCGGCGAAGTCGGCCCGCGCGCGCCCTTCTGGGTGGCGGCGGGACTGTCGCTGTCGAACTTCTGCTACGGCTTCTTCGTGCTGCCCGAATCGCTGCCGAAGGAACGGCGCGCGCCCTTTTCCTGGAAGCGCGCCAACCCGGTCGCCTCGCTGTCCTTCCTCGGCCAGCACCCGGAAGTGTTCGCGCTCGCCGGCGTGCTGTTCCTGATGCAGCTCGCGCACATGGTCTACCCGAGCACCTTCGTGCTCTACGCCGACTACCGCTTCGACTGGGGGCCGCGCATGGTCGGCTACACGCTGGCGATCGTCGGCGTGCTCAGCGCGGTGATCCAGGGCGGCCTGATCGGGCGCGCGATCAATGCCTGGGGCGAACGCCGCACGCTGCTGTTCGGACTGGCGATGGGGGCGCTGGGCTTCACGCTCTATGGCCTGGCGCCGGGCGGGTGGTGGTTCTGGGCGGCGATGCCGATCACCGCGATGTGGGGCTTCGCCATGCCCGCGGCGCAGGGAATGATGACGCGGCAGGTGGCGCCCCACGAGCAGGGGCGCCTGCAGGGTGCGATCGGCAGCCTGTCCAGCGTCGCCGGCATCGGCGGGCCGCTGCTGTTCAGCGGCGTGTTCTCCGGCCTCACCGCCGGCAGCACGCACAACCCCTGGGTCGGGCTGACCTTCTGGATGGCCGCGGCGATGCTGGGGCTGGGGCTGTGGCTGGCCTGGCGCAGCACGCGCCGGGCCGGCCTGGTCTAGGATGGGGGTCCGACCCAGGGAGGACGTCTGCATGGCCGAGCCCGCCGTCACCCAGGCCGATGCCGAGGCCGCGGTCCGCACGCTGTTGCAGTGGGCGGGCGAGGACCCGGACCGCGAGGGCCTGCTCGATACCCCGCGGCGCGTGGCCAAGGCCTACCGCGACTGGTTCTCCGGCTACGCCCTGGACCCCGCCGAGTACCTGCGCCGCACCTTCAAGGAGGTCGAGGGCTACGACGAGCTGGTGGTGCTGCGCGACATCGCCTTCGAAAGCCATTGCGAGCACCACATGGCGCCGATCATCGGTCGCGCGCATGTGGGCTACCTGCCCAGCGGCCGCGTGGTCGGCATCAGCAAGCTCGCGCGCGTGGTCGAGGCCTACGCGCGCCGCTTCCAGGTGCAGGAAAAACTTACCGCGCAGATCGCCCACACCATCCTCGACGTGCTGCAGCCGCGCGGCGTGGCGGTGGTGATCGAGGGCGTGCACGAGTGCATGACCACCCGCGGCATCCACAAGCGCGGCGTCAGCATGGTCACCAGCGCCATGCTCGGCGCCTTCCGCGACGACGCGCGCACGCGCGCCGAGTTCCTGCAGTTCGTCGGCGCCAACGGGGGCCAGCGCGCGTGACCGTGCATGGCGACCTGATCGAACAACTGCGCGAGGCGATCCTGGCCTCGGCCGGCGAGACCGGGCGCATCGCCTGGCTCAAGCAGCTCGACCGGCTCACCACCGTGCTGCAGGCCGAGGACGCGCGCGTGCTGCGGCTGCGCCAGGACGTCGAGAACGCCGAACGCGACCGCGACGCCGAGAAGCTGCTGCGCATGCGCGTGCAGGGCCAGCTCAACACCCTGCAACGGACCATCGACGCGGCCACGCCGGGCTTCGACGGCGACGAGGACGGCGAGCCGCAACATGTGGCCCTGCGCCGGGTGGAGTGGCTGGCGCGCCACGCCGGCACCGACGCCAGCGCGCTGCAGGCCGCGCGCGAGGAGGAGTTGAACGCGCCGATGCCCGGCCAGACCGTGCTCGAGGCAGTGATCGCCGGCGAGCGCAGCTTCACCAAGGCGCAACTGGAGTTCAGCCTGTCGGAGGCGATGGTGCTGTGCGGTTGGGAATTGACGCCGCTGGAGATCATGCAGAAGGGCGAGGCCTGGCTGGCGAAGCTGCTGCTCGATCACCACGCCGGCGACCCCGCGAGCTGACTGCGCGCCATGCGCCGGCGCGGCAAGATCCTGCTCGGCTCCGTGCTCGCCGCGCTGCTCGGCGGCGCGCTGCTGTTCGCCTCGATCGCCTGGTTCCTGTGGCAGGAGTCGGTGGCGGCGGAAGCCGACTACAACGTCGGCCTGGCCAATTCCCTGGGCGAGCACACCGAGCAGATCTTCCTCGACACGCGCGACCTGCTGGCGCGCTTCAACCGCCTCGAGGCCACGCCCTGCTCGCGCCCGCACCTGCAGGCGATGCAGGACGCGGCGATGGCGCGCCCCTACATCCGCGCGATCGGCTACTGGCAGGAAACCGAGCGCCTGTGCAGCGTCGGCTTCCACCAGGGCCTGAAGCCGCCGCGCGCCGACCGCATCTACGACAACGGCGTGATCGCCTGGTGGCCGAGCCAGCACACGCAGGTCGGCGGCGTGCAGCTGTTCCTGATGCGCTACGGCGAGCACGACGTCGCCATCGATCCGCGCCTGCTGCTCGACCTGGGGCCCAACCCCCGCCGCCAGGCCAGCCTGTGGGTGGAAGGCCTGCGCATGGTCTCGGTGCCGGCCGGCGCGCAGTTGCCCCCGCCGCAGGATGTGCGCGTCGGCGTCAGCGTGGACCGCAGCGCAGGGGTGGTGCTGTCGCGCTCTTCGCGCAACGCGCTGATGCCGATCGAGGTGGTCGCGCGCGAGCCGATCAACAGCTTCTGGGGCCGGCATTCGCAGTCGCTGGCGCTCGGCGCCGCACTCGGCCTGCTGCTGGTGCTGGCCTGGATGGTGATGATCCTGCGCTTCTCGCGCTACCAGCTCAGCCTGTCCACCGAGCTGCGCCAGGCGCTGGCCGGCGGCCGCATCGCCGTCGAGTACCAGCCGGTGGTCGAGCTTGGCAGCGGCCGCTGCGTGGGCGCCGAGGCGCTGGCGCGCTGGCAGCGCGAGAACGGCGAGAGCGTGAGCCCGGACGTGTTCATCCCGCTGGCCGAGGAAGTGGGCCTGGTGCAGGAAGTGACGCGCGCGGTGCTGCAGACCGTGGTCGCCGACATCAAGCCGATGCTGGCCGAATTCCCCGGCCTCACCATCAACGTCAACCTCGCGCCCGACGATCTCAAGAACCCCGCCTTCGGCGAGGAGCTGGCAGGCATCCTGGCGCAGGCGCGGCTGGCCGCCGGCGCGATCAAGCTGGAGATCACCGAGCGCGCGCTGGTCAACAACGACACCTCGCGCGCGCTGATCCGGCATTTCCGCCAGCTCGGGCACCAGGTCGCGGTGGACGATTTCGGCACCGGCTACTCGAGCCTGTCCTACCTGCAGAGCTTCGAGCTCGACGTGCTGAAGATCGACAAGGTGTTCGTGGAGGCGATCGGCACCGAGGCGGCCACCAGCCAGGTGATCGTTCATGTCATAGAAATGGCCAAGTCGCTAGGCTTGGAGACCGTCGCCGAGGGCGTGGAAACGCCGGCGCAGAAGGACTGGCTCATCGAGCATGGCGTCGCCTACGGCCAGGGGTATCTTTTCAGCGTCGCGCTGCCGGTGGGCGGCTTCCTCGACTATGTACGCGCGAACCGCAAGCCGCTGCCCTGAGCGCGCGCACCGCGCGCGCGGCCTGCGCGCTGGCGCTGGCCGCGCTGCTGCTGGCGCTGTCCGGCTGCGCTTCCAAGCCCCGCCGGCCGTCGCCGCCCGAGGTGGAGATCACCCGGCCCGCGCCGCCACCGGTGAGAACGCCGGTACGCCCGACACCGCCGCCGGTGGCGCCGCCGGTGGCCACGCCGCCGCCCGCGGCGCGCAACTTCGCGCAGGAAAAGGCGCGCCGCAAGCTGGAGCTGGCCAGCGCCGACCCGCGCAATGCGATCGGCGCGGCCGAGGTGGGCTATTACCTCGACGTGCTGGTCGGACGCCTCAAGCAGCGGCTCGGCCCGGACACCGGCATCGCCCGCCACGGCCAGCACGTGGTGGTGGTGCTGCCCGCGAGCGCGGCCTTCCCGGTCGGCGGCAACACGCTGCCACCGGTGCTGCGCGCCAAGCTGGCGGCGCTGTCGCAGGTGCTGGTCGAATACCGCCGCATGCTGGTGGGCGTGCAGGTGCGCGCCGACGCCTCGGTGATCGGCGCCTCCAACCCGCGCCTGGCCGAGCAGCGCGCGCAGGTGATCGCCGCCTACCTCGGCGGCGCCGGCGTGGACCCGCGACGCATCCTGCTCGCGCCCGCCGGTCCGGTGCGGCCGGCGGCGGCCCGCCCCGGCGTGGCCGGCCGCAGCCGGATCCAGATCCAGCTCGAACCCGTACTGCGCGCCAACCCCCACTCGCGCAGCCGGTCATGAGCGCGGGCCTGACCGCTAGTCCATGCCGGCCGCGTTCCTTCGCTTGCAGGGGAAGGAACGCGGCCGGAACGTCCCACCTCCACGGAAGGAGAGCCGCCATGCGCCACCTGTTGCCCCACCCCACCTGACCGAGGAACCACCGCCATGCGCCTGTCGCCGCCCGTCCTGCACGCCCCGCTGCTGTTCGCCTCGCTGTTGCTGGCGGGCTGTGGTTCCGTTTCCGGCCTGACTCGCGAGCAGGCCAGCGCGCCCGCGCGCATCGCCGATTACACCCGCGTGGAGGTGATCGACTTCAGCAGCAGCGACGCCACCACCTTCGAGGACGCGCGCAAGGCGTCGGAACACGCGGCCGCGCTGGCCGAGGCGCGCAAGGTTTTCGCCGACAAGATCGCCGAGGAGATCCGCGCCACCGGCGCCTTCGCAGAAGTCTCGCGCACGCCGGGCGCGCGCCCGGCGCTGCGCATCAGCGGCGACATCAGCCGCTACGACGAAGGCAACCTGGTGGCGCGTGGCCTGACCGGCTTCGTCGGCAAGACCCACTTCGACGCCAGCATCGACGTGGCCGACGCCGACAGCGGCAGCAGCCTCGCCACGCTGAGCATTGACCGCAACAGCTGGCCGCTGCCGATCGGTGCCTCGATGTCCACGCTGCAGACCACCAACTTCTTCATGAACAACGCCGCGAAGAAGATCGCCAACGAACTGGCGGCGAAGAAGGGCGTGGCGGTACCGGCCGCGGAATAAGGCGCCGCGGCCTCAGCCTCAGCCTCAGCCTCAGTGGCTGTTGCGCGCTGACGTGTTCGCCATCAACCGGTCGGTGCCGGCGATGCCGACCGCGGACAGGATGAAGATGGTGTGGATGATGGTCTGCCACATCACGCCGGTGGCGGTGACGGTGGTGCAGGCCTTGAGCAGGCTGCCCGTCGCCTTCAGCGCCTGCACCGCCTGCACGCCATCGACGGTGTTGCACAGCGGCAGGCCGATCGAACCGGATTCGATGAAGGTCTTCAGCAGGTGGATGGACGAGATGCCAATGATCGCCATCGCCAGCTTCACTTTCAGCACGCTGGCGTTGACGTGGCTCAGCCACTCCGGTTGGTCGGGATGGCCCTGCAGGTTGAGTCGCGACACGAAGGTCTCGTAGCCGCCGACGATCACCATCATCAGCAGGTTGGAGATCATCACCACGTCGATCAGCCCGAGCACGATCAGCATGATCTCCTGCTCGTTGAGGCTGGTCGCCCCGAGGATCAGGTGCCATAACTCCTTCACGAACAGGACCACGTACACCGCTTGCGCGACGATCAGGCCCAGGTACAGCGGCAACTGTGTCCAGCGCGAGCCGAAGATCAGCGTGGGCAGGGGGCCGAGTTGGACGCGGTCGGGAGCTTGCGGCTTGGTCATGGGTGGGCTTTGCGGGCGGGGACCGGAGTAGTTTAGCCGACGTGACAAGGCCCCGACTCGCGCTGCTGACCACGCTCGCGCTGCTGGCCTTCGCCGGCAACTCGCTGCTGTGCCGTTACGCACTGCGCGATGGCGGCATGGACGCGGCCAGTTTCACCACCCTGCGCCTGGCCGCCGGCGCCGCCATGCTGGTCGGGCTGGTGGCGCTGACCCGGCGCGGCCGCGGGCTCCCGGCCGGTGGTGGCGACTGGCTGTCGGCGCTGACGCTGTTCGCCTACGCCGCGGCTTTTTCCTTCGCTTACCTGGGCCTGGAAGCCGCCAGCGGCGCGCTGCTGCTGTTCGGCGCGGTGCAGGCGACCATGCTCGCGCGCGGCTACGCCCTGGGCGAGCGCCTGCGGCCGCGGCAATGGCTGGGCGTGCTCGCCGCCGCCGCCGGCCTGGCGGCGATTGCCTCCGGCGCACTCGCCTCGGGCTTCGGCTACGCGCTGTGGTACGCGGCGCTGCCGGCGTTGCGCGCAAGCAGCGCCGGCCTGCTGCAGTTGTCGGTGCCGCTGCTGACGGCGCTGGGCGGCAGCGCGCTACTCGACGAGCCGCTGGGCTGGCGTTTCGCGCTCGCCGCGGCGCTCACCCTGGGCGGCATCGCCCTGGCCACGCTCAGGGCGCGATGAACAGCGGCAGGTAGCGCGCGTCCCGCGACACGTCGTTGTGGCCGGCGTGCGCGATCACGGTGGCGCGCGCGACGCCGGGACGAAAGCGCGCCAGCAGGCGCTCCGTGCTCCAGCGTGGGATCACTTCGTCGGCGCCGGCGATGATCACCTGCGTCGGCGCGCGCACGCGCGGCGCGTAGCGGAAGCTTTCGTAGCGGTCCTGCATCAGCAGCGCGACCGGAAACAGCGGGTACTGCGCCGCGGCGACGCCCACGATGCTGTCGTAGGGCGTGACCAGCACCAGCCGCGCCACCGGCCGCTGCGCCGCCACGCGCACCGCCAGGCCGCTGCCCAGGCTGCGCCCGACCACGATCACGCGCGCGTGCCGCGCCTGCACCTTGTCGAACAGCGCCAGCGCGTCGGCGGCCAGCCCGGCCTCGGTCGGCGACTCCGCGCTGCCGGCGTAACCGCGGTAGTGCAACAGGTACAGCGCATGGCGCGGAAAGGCGGCGCTGAATTCCGGCAGGTTGTGCGCGACGCTCTCGCCATTGCCGCCGAAATAGACGATGGCGTCGTCGCCGTCCAGCGCGCGCGTGCTCACCAGCACGCGCGGGCCCCGGGCATGCAGTGGCTGCGTCGCCGCCTCCGCGCCGGGCGGCAGCGGCGTCGGGAAATACAGCAGCGCGCGCTGGCGCGTGTACAGCAGCACGCACAAGCCGAGGTAGGCGAGCAGCACCGCGATCGCCAACCCGGCCGCGAGGCGGCGCAGTGTGAAGGGCGCGCGCGGGCTCAGCGGACGGACTCGCTCGCCAGGCGCGCGATGCGCGCCAGCATGCGGTCGGAGGCGGCAGGATCCTCGAACAGCGCTTCGCGCACCTGCACGATCGCCGCTGCCAGGCCGGGCGGGCCGACCTTCTTCGCATCCACTGCCCAGCAGGCGATCTGCACCGCGCGATCGAGCTGCTGGTCGCCGCGGGCGTCTCCGCGCGGGCCCTCGCCCGTCGCCAGCCACGTCGCCGACACCCCGAGGATCGCGGCGATCGCCTTGATCATCGAGTCCTGCGGGCTGGGCGCGCGCGCCGTTTCCCACTGGCTGACCTGGTTACGGCTGGCGCGCGTGTCCGTCTTGCGCGCAATTGCGTCGGCGAGCGCGGCCTGGGATAGCCCCAGCTCCTTGCGCACCAGCTGGATGCGCAGGCCGATGCCGGCGCGGCTGCGCGGTCGGATGGCCGCCTTTGGGTGGCTCTCGGTCATGAGGTGAGCCTGCCACCGTTGTGTGCCGCCCGCCAGCCGCCCCGGATTTCTTGCAGACGGTGCAGCGAGACACCGCGCGGACGTTTCCCGGCACAATTGCCGCATGAACATGAGATTCCTGCTGGTCCTGGTCGTGGTGGTGATCGCGGCCTTCCTCGCCGGACGCGGCCTGCAGCCCGCCGCACCCGCCGCCGAGCCAGCCACGCCCGCGTACGCGGACGACGGCTCGCTGCGCCGCGCGATCGATGCGCGTGCCGACGAAGTACCGGTCACTGGCCGCGGCAATGTGGTGAAACTGCTGAGCGACGACACCGAGGGCAACCCGCACCAGCGCATCCTGGTGCGCGTCGCCGGCGGCAGCACCGTGCTGATCGCGCACAACATCGCGTTGTCGGCGCGGGTCGCACCGCTGGCCGTTGGCGACGAGCTCGAGTTCGCCGGCGACTACGCCTGGAACGACAAGGGCGGCGTGGTGCACTGGACGCACCACGATCCGCAGGGCCGGCACCGCGCCGGCTGGGTGCGTCGCATCGCGCCGCGGTGAGCGCCTGGCATCCAGAATGGCCCGGGTTCACCGCGCGCGGCTCGCTGCTGCTGCCGCTGCCGGCGACGGAGTTCCGCGGGCTGGAGCCGCGCCTGCGCGTGGATGCGTTCGACCTGCGCCTCAAGACCGAGTTCCACGTCACCCTGCTCGGGCGCGCGCTCGCCGCGCGCCTGCATGAGCCCGCCGCGGGCGGCACGATGGCCGCGCGCCTGCCGGCACTGTTCGCCGCGCGCGACTGGCGCTGGCGCCGCACCGGCACGCGCTGGCTGCTGATGGAGTCCCGGCCCGAAGCTGACGCCCACAGCGTCATCGAGTTGCTCGACATGCCGGCACTGAACGCGTTTCGCCGCGAGGTCGGCACCCTGCTGCGCGAACCGGTGCCGCCCACGCCCGCGCACGTCACCCTCTACCTGCAGGGCACTACCGACGGCATCGGCCTGCACAGCCAGGCCGACTTCGAACGCCTCCGCCTCCACGCCCTCTAACCTCCGCCGCCGATAGCGGACATACCGTGACTTTCGGCCCTGCGCCCGATCGGGGCGCACGCCGCACCATGTCAGGTCAGATCTTCGCGAGTGCACCGCATGCCCCACCCCTTGTCTGCTGCGATCTGCCTGGCCCTGGCCGGCGCCCTGTCCGCGGCCGCGCCCCCCGCCCGCGCCGACCTCGCCACCGCCGCCGCCGCCGCGGTCACCACGCAGCTGCCGCGCGAGATCCGCCCCAGCCACTACCGCATCGCGGTGACCCCGCACGCGCAGCGCATGGCTTTCGACGGCCGTGTCGAAATCGACATCGAGGTGCTGGCCCCGACCGCGCGCGTCGTGCTCAACGCGCTCGAGCTCGAGTTCCACCAGGCAATGCTGACGCCTGCCGGCGGCGCCGCCATCGCCGCCAGCAGCACGCAGGTGGACGCCAAGGCGCAGACCGCCAGCTTCGGTTTCGGCCGCGAGCTTGCCCCGGGCCGCTACACGCTCGCGCTTGACTACAGCGGCAAGATCCAGACCCAGGCCAACGGCTTCTTCGCGATCGATTACGAGAACGCCGCGGGCAAGCAGCGCGCGCTCTACACCCAGTTCGAGAATTCCGACGCGCGCCGCTTCGTGCCGTCCTGGGACGAACCCAGCCACAAGGCCGTGTTCGACCTCCAGGCCACGGTGCCGGCGGCGCAGCTGGCGCTGAGCAACCTGCCGGTGGCCGAGCGCACCGAGTTGGGCAATGGCCTGGTGCGCGTGCGCTTCGGCACCTCGCCGAAGATGTCCACCTATCTGCTGTTCTTCGCGCTCGGCGATTTCGAGCGCGCCACCGCCATGGCGGAGGGCACCGAGGTGGGCGTGGTCACGCAGCGCGGCGCGCTGCCGCAGGCCGCTTTCGCGCTGGAGGCCTCGACGCGCGTGCTGCGCGAGTTCAACGACTACTTCGGCGTGCCCTATCCGCTGCCCAAGCTCGACAACGTCGCCTCCCCGGGCAGCAGCCAGTTCTTCGCCGCGATGGAGAACTGGGGCGCGATCTTCAGCTTCGAATACGCGCTGCTGGTCAATCCGGAAATCTCCACCCAGGCCGATCGCCAGCGCATCTTCGAGATCGCCGCGCACGAGATCGCGCACCAGTGGTTCGGCAACCTGGTGACGATGTCGTGGTGGGACGACCTGTGGCTCAACGAAGGCTTCGCCTCGTGGATGGAGTACCGCACCACGGCGCGCCTGCATCCGGAATGGAACTCGCACCTGTCGGTGGTCGGCGCCCGCGACCGCGCCATGAAGCGCGATGCGATCGACAGCACGCACCCGGTGGTGCAGCACGTGGAGACGGTCGAGCAGGCCAACCAGGCTTTCGACGCGATCACCTACGCCAAGGGCCAGGCGGTGATCACCATGCTCGAGGGCTACGTCGGCGAGCAGGCCTGGCGCGAGGGCGTGCGCAGCTACATGCGCAAGCACGCCTACGGCAACACCGTCACCGACGACCTGTTCCAGGAAGTGGAGGCCGCGGCCGCCGGCAAGCCGGTGCTGGACATCGCGCACCAGTTCACCCTGCAGCCGGGCATTCCGCTGATCCGCGTCGAGAGCGCCACCTGCACGAAGGACTTCCGCACCGAGCTGGTGCTCAGCCAGGGCGAATTCACGGCCGACCGTCCCGACAAGACGCCCTTGCACTGGCAGGTGCCGGTGATCGCGGCGGTGTCGAAGGCACATCCGCGCTCGCGCAGCGTGTCCGCGTTCACGCCCACGCGGGCGGTGGTCGACGGCCGCGGCACGCTGTCGCTGCAAGGCTGCGGGCCGGCGGTGGTGAACTTCGGCCAGAGCGGCTACTACCGCACGCTGTACGCGCCGGCGGCTTTCGCCAGCCTGCGCGACGGCTTCGCGCAGCTCGAGGCCGTGGACCAGCTCGGCCTGCTCGCCGACAGCTGGGCGCTGGGCCTGGCCGGCCTGCAGCCGGCCTCGGATGTGCTCGAGCTGGCGCTGGCCACGCCGCTGGAGGCCGACACCCAGGTGTGGGCGCGCATCGCCGGCGCCTTCGAGGGCGTGGACCAGTACTACAAGGACGACCCGGCGCGGCGGCAGCGCTTCCGCGCCTTCGCCCTGCCGCGGCTGGCGCCGGTGATGGCGCAGGTGGGCTGGGAGCCACGCGCGGGCGAAGCGGTCACCGTGCCGATCCTGCGCGCGCAGCTGATCGGCATCCTTGGTGCGCTCGGGGACCCGGCGGTGATCGCCGAGGCGCGCCGCCGCTACCGCGCGGCCGCCAGCGACCCGGCGGCGATGCCGGCGGCGCTGCGCAAGACCATCCTGGGCATCGTGGCAGTGAATGCGGACGCGGCGACCTGGGACGAACTGCGCGCGGCCGCGCGCGTGGAAAAGAGCGCGCAGGTCAAGGACCAGTACTACGGACTGCTCGCCAGTGCGCGCGATCCGGCACTGGCGCAGCGCGCGCTGGCGATGGCCATCAGCGATGAACCCGGCGCCACCAACTCCGCGACGATGATCTATGTCGTCGCCGGCCGTTACCCGGAACTGGCCTTCGACTTCGCGCTGGCCAACATGGCGGCGGTGGACCAGCGCGTGGACGCGACCTCGCGCAGCGTCTACTACCCCGGGCTGGCCGCCGCCTCGGGCCAGGCGGAAATGATCGCGAAGGTGCAGGCCTACGCCGAAACATACCTGGACAAGGGCTCGCGCCGCGCCGCCGACACCGCCGTGGCCAACATCCGCAACCGCATCAAGGTGAGCCAGGAGCAGTTGCCGGTGATCGATGCCTGGCTGGTGCGGAACGAGGGCGCAAACGCCGCACCCTAGGCCCCCGGCCTGTTCCCGGCGGCCGACTTCCACTATCGTAGGCTCCACTCCGCAACCCGCTGCGTCCAGCGCCATGCACCTGGTCGAGAAACAATTCGCGATCGAGCACCTGCAGCTGGGCATGTATGTCCATCGGCTCGACCGCGATTGGCTGGAGACCCCGTTCCCGATCCAGGGCTTCTTCGTCAGCTCGGCCGAGGATATCGAGGTGCTGCGCCGCTACTGCCAGCACGTGTTCGTGGACATCGAGCGCAAGTGGCCGGCGCAGGACCAGCGGCTGCTGCGACCGGTCGCCGATGGCGCCCAGCCGGTCGGCGCCGAGGCGCTGCGCGGCCAGGTGCGCTACTCCGACTCGGTCTCGCTCAATGCCGAAGTGGAGCGCGCGCGCGCCGCGAACCAGAACGCCACCCGCATCGCCGCGCAGATCATCGAGGACGTGCGCGCCGGTCGGAAGTTGTCCGCCGAGCGGGTGCAGGACGCGGTCGCCCCGATTGTCGAATCCGTGCTGCGCAACGCCGACGCCTTCTTCTGGGTCTCCAGCCTGCTGCGCCGCGACGCCTACCTGTACAGCCACGCGGTCAACTGCGCGGCGATGGCCGCGGCGCTCGGCCGGCACATGGGCTTCCCGCCCGAGCTGCTCGGCAGCCTGGCCAGCGGCGGATTGCTGCTCGACGTGGGCAAGGCCGAATTGCCCGACCACGTGCTCAATGCCACCGAGCAGCTGTCGCCGGAGTTGTTCTGGTCGATGAAGAAGCATGTGCAGGGCAGCCTGCGCATCATGGAAGAGGCCGGCATCGTCGACGCCTACGTGCGCGAGATGGTGCTCTGGCACCACGAGCGGTGGGATGGCTCCGGCTACCCCGATGGCCTCAAGGGCGTGCAGATCCCGCTGTTCGCGCGCATGGCGGCGGTGGTCGATTCCTTCGACGCGATGACCTCCGAGCGCGCCTGGCAATCGCCGACCTCGCGCCACGCCGCGCTGCAGGAGCTCTATCGCGGCAACGACACGCTGTACCAGCGCGATGTCGTCGAGCAGTTCCTGCAATGCATGAGCATCTATCCGACCGGCTCGCTGGTCGAGCTGACCACCGGCCAGGTCGGCATCGTGATCGCGCAGAACCAGGCGCGCCGGCTGCGCCCGCGGGTGATGCTGCTGCTCGACGCCAACAAGGACTTCTACGCGCGCTTCCCGGTGATCGACCTGTTGGCGCACAACGAGGCGCACCCGGAGCAACCGGTGGACGTGGCCGCGATCCCCGAGCCCGGCGCCTGGGGCCTGGATCCCACCGCGCTGTACCTCGGCTAGCGCCGCGTGCTCAACCGCGACACCTGCTTCGCCGCGACCGCGCGGCTGGTCGCCAGGCAGCGCGCGCATGGCGGCGTGCTGGCGGTGATGCTGCTGCGCGTGCGCCGCTTCCGCGAGTTCAACGTGCAGTTCGGCTTCGAGGAGGGCGAGCGCCTGGTCGCCACCATCGGCGAGCTGGCGCTGCAGACGCTGCGGCCGGTGGACGAGCTGATCCAGATCGGCGCCTGCGATTTCGCGCTGCTGTTGCCCGGGCTGGGCAATGCCGAACACGCCGCGCTGGCGGCGGCCAAGCTGATGCGCCGCTTCGAAGAGCCGATCTCGATCGAGGGCCGGCGGGTGCCGGTGAACGCCACCCTGGGCGTCGCGCTGTGCCCGGACCACGGCGACGAGCCCGACCGCCTGTTCCGTTGCGCCGAGCGCGCCTATGCCGCCGCGCGCGGCAGCGTCGAGCGCTACGCGCTGTTCGCCAGCGTGCCCGGCGAGATCGAACTGGGCCACGACGAGCTGCACGAGGCGCTCGCCAACAACCGTCTCGAGCTGTACCTGCAGCCGATCTGGGACCTGCGCAGCGAGCGCATCGGCGGCGTCGAGGCGCTGGCGCGCTGGCACAGCCCGCGCTGGGGTGCGGTGGATCCTTCCGTGTTCGTCGGCCTGGCCGAGCGCACCGGGCTGATCACGCCGCTGACGCGCTGGAGCGTCAACAGCGCGCTGTACCACTGGTCGCAGGCGCGCCAGGCCGGGATCGAGATTCCCTTCTCGATCAATTTCAGCCCGCGGGTCTTTACCGAGCGCGGCATTGTCGAGCAGATCACCGGCGCGCTGCGCATCTTCGACGTGCCGCCGGAACAGGTCGTGCTCGAAGTGACGGAAACGACGGTGATGGACGACCCGGAGCGGAGCAAGCGCCTGCTCGGGCAGCTGCGCGACGCCGGCCTGCGCATCGCCATCGACGATTTCGGCATTGGCCATTCCACCTTCGCCTACCTGCAGCACATCCCCGCCACCGAGCTGAAGATCGACAAGAGCTTCGTGCTCGACATGGCGAACGCGGCCACGCACCGGCTGGTGCAGTCGATGATCGAGCTGGCGCGCAGCCTGGAACTGGAAGTGGTCGCCGAGGGCGTCGAGGACGAGGAAACCATGCAGCTGCTGGCGGCCATGGGCTGCCACTACGTGCAGGGCTACCACATCGGTCGCCCCCAGCCCGCCGCCGCCTTCCTCGCCGAATTCGCGCCGGGCGTTGCTGCGACGCAGCACAAGTCGTCAAGTGCCAGAAGTCCAAACTGAGACGTAGTTCACGAATTCAGTGTGACGAATGTCAGATTATGCCGCCTGCCTTCCCAACCCCAGGTAGCCAACCCATGCGTCTTTCGCAACGCCTCCTCGTCCTCAGCCTCGGTGTCGCGCTGGTCGCGCCGGCCCTTGCCGCCGCCCCGACCCACCTCCGTCGCGAGTGCGGCACCAAGCAGCCCACCGAACGCGAAGTCCTGCTGCGCGAAGACAACTTCCTGGCGATGCTGCAGGCGCGCGTCGATGCGCGCGGCAAGCCGGGCGGCGGCGGCGGCGGCGGTGCCAGCGACACCTTCCCGCGCACCATCAACGTCTACTGGCACACCATCACCAACAGCAGCGGCCAGGGCAACCTGAGCTCGGGCGACATCAACGGCCAGATCAACGTGCTCAACCAGGCCTACGCCGGCAAGGGCTTCACCTTCCAGCTGGTGAGTACGGATGTCACCGCCAACAACACCTGGTATGCGGTGACGCCCGGCACCGCTGCCGAGGACCAGATGAAGAATGCGCTGCGCGTGGGCACTGCCGACGACCTCAACATCTACAGCGCCAACATCGGGCAGAACCTGCTCGGCTGGGCCACCTTCCCGTCCAGCTACAGCGGCTCGCCGCTCGACGATGGCGTGGTGCTGCTGTACTCCTCGGTGCCCGGCGGCACGGCCGCGCCCTACAACGAGGGCGATACGGCCACGCACGAAGTCGGCCACTGGCTCGGCCTGTACCACACCTTCCAGGGCGGCTGCGCCAAGACCGGCGACATGGTCGGCGACACCCCGTCGGAGCGTTCCGCCGCCTACGGTTGCCCGGTCGGCCGCGACACCTGCACCGGCGCTGGCCTGGATCCGATCCTGAACTTCATGGACTACACCGACGACTCCTGCATGGTCCAGTTCACCCCGAACCAGTCCACGCGCATGCAGCAGCAGTGGAATGCGTATCGCTACACCAAGTAAGAACGGGCCGCGTCAGGCACGAGGGCAGGGGCGCGCAATGCGCCCCTGCCTGCTTGCGGGCCTGGCTGCCGCCTCGCTCGTCGCCGCCACCACCGCCGCGGCGCAAGGCCGCACCGTCGGCGGCCGCGTCATGGCGCCGGCGCAGGTCACCTGCGACCCCAACCAGCTCACCTCCTATTTCGGCCACGTGATCGGCTATCGCCGCAACGCGAAACAGACCTGGCTGCGCATCGCCACCGACTACGACACCATCGAGGAAGTCAGCATCGACCACGGCGCCGCCAAGGACGCGCGCGCGCGCTTCCTGCTGCGTGGCCTGCCCTTCGGCGTCAAGGACTGGGCGGTGATCGAGAAGAAGCCCGGCCTGCTGCGCAAGGGCGTGCGCGCCACCGCCTGGGTATGCGGCGACGGCAGCACGCCGCCGCTGGTGGACTGGAACGGCGCCGCCGAGTGAGTTGAGCACCGCCCGGACGCGCAGCCGCGCGGTGTCGTGCAGCCGCCGAACTTTCCCGACGCGCAGGAGCGCCGCCGGTGGACTGCGCCGATTTCCGGAAAACGGCAAATTCACTCCCAATATGGGAGTCCCAGCCACCAATTTCCAAAATGGCGCCGAGGCTCCGGGCGACGAGGAGCTCGGCGCGGCCGGTGACCACGCGCAAGCACCCGAGCCAGCGGATGCCTGCCGCCAGCTCGACGCGCTGTTCTGCGCCACCCGGCAGCGGATGCTCGGCCTGCTGTTGGGGCAGCCGGACGCCAGCTTCCTTGCCAGCGAACTGATAGAGCGCACCGGCAGCGGCGATGGCGCCGCGCATCGGGAGCTGGCACGGCTGGTAGCCAGCGGCCTGGTGGCCGTGCGCCATCGCGGTGTCCGCAGGCTGTACCGGGCCAACAGCCAAGGGCCCCTCTACGCCGAACTGGCCAGCATGGTGCGCAAGTCCATCGGTCTGGCGCAGCCGCTGCGCGAGGCCTTCGCGCCGCTCGCGCGCCGGGTCGAGCTCGCGTTCGTGCACGAACCGATCGGCGGCACCATCAACAACGGGCGCCGGGAGCTGGAGATGCTGCTCGTGGCCGAGGCGCTGCCGTGGGCGGAACTCAATCCGGTGCTCGAGGCCGCAGGCCGGCGGCTGGGCCGCCGCATCTTCGCGCTGCCGCTCAGGAAGAACGAGGTCGCCGAGCCGGGCAGGTTCGTGCAGCAGATCCTGGCGCAGCCGCGCGTGTGGGTGCTCGGTGGCGAAGCGCAACTGCAGGCCTTGCTGAGCCCCGGCCCATGACCTACGGCCCTTAAACCCGGGCGCGTGATTCCGCATCCTACCGGGGCCTTCCACAAAGCCCGGCGGTTCAATGAAGTCTTCCCCTTCCGCGTTTGCGCTGGCGGTGTTCGCGGTCTTCGCGCCCGCGAGCGCGCTTGCCGACGGCGCCGTGGACGGCCGCATCAGCGAGGGCGAGTACGCCGGCGCCGAGCACATCAGCAACTTCGTGCTCACCGACCCGCTCACCGGCAAGCCCAGCCCGTACCCGACCGAGGCCTGGATCCTGGCGACACCGGAAGGGCTGAAGGTGGGCTTCCGCAACACCCAGCCGGCCAGCGTGCCGCGCACGCGCCAGCGCACGCAGCGCGACCAGGGCGCGCAGGTGGACCGCGTCAACCTGATGGTGGATTTCGATGGCGACGGCCGCGTGGGTTATGACTTCACGCTCACCCTCACCAACGGCATCACCGACGAGACGATCACCAACGAAAACCGCTTCAACAACGACTGGGACGGCAACTGGAAGCATGCGGTCAGCGAAGAAGGCGACACCTGGTCGGCCGAGTACCTGATCCCCTGGTACATCGCGCCGATGAAGAAGGGCGCCGACGGCAAGCGCACCATCGGCATCTACCTGGACCGCGTGATCGGCTCCACCGGCGAGCGCGTGTCCTGGCCCGACGCCAGCTACCAGCGCCCGCGCTTCGTGTCCGACTGGCACAGGCTGAGCATCCCGCAGTACAGCCAGTCGCTGCTGGCGATCACGCCCTACGCCGTGGCCGGCTACGACAACCTCAATGGCCGCAGCCACACCGACACCGGCGCCGACATCGTCTGGAAGCCGAACGGGCAGACCCAGCTCACCGCCACCATCAATCCCGATTTCGGCCAGGTCGAGAGCGACGACCTGGTGGTGAACTTCAGCGCCAACGAAACCTTCTTCAGCGACAAGCGCCCCTTCTTCACCGAGAACCAGGGCATTTTCGAGTTCACCACGCCAAGCGATTTCAGCCAGTTGCTGTATACGCGCCGCGTCGGTGGCCCGGCCGATGATGGCAGCGGTCCCGGCGACATCACCGCGGCGCTGAAGCTCAACGGCAGCCTGGGCGGCTTCAAGTACGGCGTGTTCGCCGCCGACGAGGCCGACGCGGTGGGGCGCTCGTTCCGCGCGCTGCGCCTGGTGCGCGACTTCAGCGAGCAGAGCCTGGGGGTCATGGCCACGCAGGTGGACCGGCCCTTCCTCGACCGCCAGGCCACGGTGTTCGGCATCGACCACGGCTGGCGCCCGAACGCGCGGCTCAACGTCGCCACGCGCCTGATCGGCAGCCAGATCGACCAGGCCGGCGAGACCGTGAGCGGCACCGGCGGCACCATGCTGGTGGACTACGACATGGGCAAGGGCTGGCGCCACCAGTGGCTGGCGATGCATTTCCGCGACTCGCTGCAGATCAACGACTTCGGCTTCCTGTCGCGCGCCAACCTCAACTACGGGCACTGGCAGCTGTCGCGCCGCGTCACCGAGCTGCCGAAGGAATCGCGCTATTCCTCGCACGACTGGCGCTGGCGCATCAGCGGCAGCAACAACGACCACGGCCTCGACCTGCAGCGGCAGTTCCGCTTCAGCCGCTACAGCGTGCGCCGCGACGGCGGCAGCGAGTTCGGCCAGGTCAACGTCAATGGCCCGGGCCACGACGACCGCCTGCTGCGTGGCAACGGCATCGTCGCCACGCCGTGGAGTTTCAACGCCTTCTTCGAGTACTCGCGCCCGCGCAAGGGCAACTGGGAGATCTACGCCAGCGCCGGCGCCAACAATGGCGGCATCGGCGAGGAGCGCAAGCTCGGCTGGAACGCCACCTTCAAGCCCAGCTACTACTTCACCGACGCGCTCAGCGTGTTCGTGCAGCTCTACGCCGAAGCCACCCCGCAGTGGATGGTGTGGCAGGACGGCAACCTGTTCGGCACCTTCGACGAGCGCGCGCTGCAGCTCGACGCCGGCCTGAACTGGAGCATCGGCGACAAGCAGGAGCTGCGGGTGAAGCTGCAGGCGCTCGGCCTGGACGCGCCGCTGCGCCAGGCCTGGCGCACGCTGCCGGACGGCACGCCGTTCGCGGCGTCCGATCCGGTCGCGGACTTCAGCCTCAACCAGCTCGGTTTCCAGGTGCGCTACCGGCGTGAGTTGGCGCCGCTGTCGGACCTGTTCATCGTCTACGGCCGAGGCGGCTCGTTGTTCAACGAGTTCTCGCAGAACCAGGGCTCGCTGCTCGGCGACAGCTTCTCGCTGCGCGACGCCGACCAGATCCTCGTCAAGATCAGCTACCGCTTCGAAAAATAACCGTTCCTGACTTCTGGCAGGTCGAAGTGATGACGGGCGGCACCTGAACCCGATCGATGTCCCGGGGAGACTGGCTTCACCGCCACTCACCAGGAAATCGAACATGCTCCGCACCGCCATCCTCTCCGCCCTCCTGTTCGCTGCCACCAGCGCGGCCTCCGCCGCCGAGCTGCGCGTGCAGGTGACCGAGATCCGCGTCCACTCCGGCACCATCAGCATGCTGGTGGTGGATTCCGATGCCGCCTGGAACGGCAAGGGCGCACCGATCACCGGTCGCCACGCCAAGGTGGACAGCGACCAACTCGAAGTCGTGTTCGCCGACCTGGCGCCCGGCAAGTACGCCATCCGCCTGATGCACGACGAGAACGACAACGGCAAGCTCGACAGCAACGCGGTCGGCATGCCTACCGAAGGCTACGGCTTCTCCAACAACCCGCGCGTGATGCGCGCCGCCACCTTCGATGAGGCGGTGTTCGAGGTCCCGGCCGACGGCACCGCGATCACCATCGTGATGCGCTGAGCACGCGCATGAACCGTCGCCACTTCCTGCAGGCCGGGCTGCTCGGCAGCGTTGCGCTGGGCCTGGCCGGCCGCGGCTTCGCCGCCGGCTTGCCCGCTGCTGCTGCCGATCCCTTCGCCGCCGGCCTGCGCCGCCATCCCTGGCTCGCCGGCTGGCAGGACGCATCGCTTGGTGAAGGCACGGCGGCGGCGGCGCGCACGCTGCAGGTCGAAGGCCGCGTGCCGGCCGGCCTGCAAGGCACGCTGTTCCGCAACGGCCCGGGTCGCTTCACCCGCGCGGGCCTGCGTTACAAGCACTGGTTCGACGGCGACGGCCTGATGCAGGCCTGGGACATCGGCGCGACGGGCATCAGCCACCGCGCGCGCTTCGTCGGCACCGCCAAGTTCCGGCGCGAGCAGGTGGCCGGCAAGTTCCTGCTGCCGGCGATCGGCACGCGCGTGCCGGACGCGGTCGGCATCCGCAACAGCGACGACCTCAACACCGCCAACACCGCGGTGATGGTGCACGACGAAAAACTCTACGCGCTGTGGGAAGGCGGCTCGGCCTACGAGCTCGACCGCGACACGCTGGACGCGAAAGGCCCGAAGGCCTGGCGCGAGGACGCGCGCGCGATGCCCTTTTCCGCGCACCCGCTGCACGAATCCGACGGCAGCGCCTGGAACTTCGGCCTGATGGGCAGCAAGCTGGTGGTCTGGCGGCTGCGGCGCGATGGCAGCCTGCACACCATGAAGACCATCACGCTGGACGCGCCGGGCTACCTGCACGCGTTCTCGATGACGGATCAATACCTGGTCTTCGTCGTACTGCCTTACGTGCTCGAGGGCGACCTCGCCGACACCGCCTACATGGACTCGCTGCGCTGGCGCCCCGAGCGCGGCTGCCGCGCGCTGGTGCTGGACAAGGCCGACCTGGACCAGCAGCGCTGGTTCGAACTGCCCGCCGGCGCCGCCTACCACTACGGCCCGGCCGTGCAGCGCGGGAGCGAAATACAGCTCGCCGCCTGCTGGAACCGCGACGGCGTCGAGGCGGTGTCACCGTTTCGCAGCGAGATGGTGGGCGTTCCGCGGCGGATCAACCTGGGCAGCAGTGTCGAACGCATCCGCCTCGACCTGTCGAGCGGGCGCGGTCGCATCGAGACGCTGCTCGACGGCGCCGTGGACTTTCCCGACTGGAACAGCGCCGATGCCAGCGGCGCCTTCTACGCGCTGGGCGGCGCCGACGAAACCGAGAGCGGCTACTTCGACCAGGTGCTGCGCCTGGATGACGAGGGCAAGCTCAGCGATCGCTACCGCTACGGCGCACACCACCTGGTCGAGGAACACCGCTTCGTCGCCGCGCCCGGCGCGCGCCGGGCCAGCCAGGGCTGGCTGCTCGGCACCGTGCTCGACTACAAGGCGATGCGCACGGGCCTGTGCATCCTCGACGCCGAGAACCTCGCCGCCGGCCCGCTCGCACAGGCCTGGCTGCCGCACACGCTACCGCTTGGATTCCACGGCGCCTTTATTTGACGAAGACGAGGCAGCGGTTGTTGGCGGGCATCTCGACGTTGGCGAGCAAGCTCAGGCCCGCGCGCTCGGCCAGGGCCTGCACCGCTTCGAGGTCGCGGATGCCCTGCGCCGGGTTCTCGGCGCGCAGCGAAGCGTCGAAATCGGCGTTGCTGGGCGAGGTGAATTCGCCGCCGATGTTGAACGGCCCATAGAAGATCACCGTCGCCTTGGCCGCCAGCACGCGCGGCAAATTGGCGAACAGCGACTCCACCTCCGGCCAGCTGGCGATATGCAGCGTGTTAGCGCTGAAGATCGCGTCGTGGCGGGTGATCGGCCAGGTCTCGGCGCGGCCGATGTCCAGGGCCACCGGCGGCACCACGTTCGGCAGTCCTGCCTCCGCAAGCCGGGCACGGATGCCGGGGTGGTTCTCCGGCAGGTCGCTGGTGTGCCATTTGATATGCGGCAGCGCGCGCGCGAAATACACGGCGTGCTGGCCGGTGCCGCTGCCGATCTCAAGCACGCGCACGCGGTTGGCGAACTGCACGCGCAGCACGGCGAGGATGGGGTCGCGATTGCGCGCGGTGGCGGGGGCGTCGGGGAGGGGGCTGGTCATTCCTGATGATAAGGTAGTCGCGGGCTCGGCAGCGGGGGGCGGCGCGTGGCGGGGAACCTGTTCGACGAACTCAAGCGCCGCAACGTCATCCGCATGGCCGGCCTGTACCTGGTCGCCGCCTGGCTGGTCACGCAGGTCACCGGCACCGTGCTGCCGATGTTCGGCGCGCCGGAATGGGTGGCGCGCACGGTGGTGCTGCTGCTGGCGGTCGGCTTCCTGCCGGCGCTGATCTTCGCCTGGGTGTTCGAGCTCACGCCGCAGGGGATCCGGCGCGACGCCGAGGTTGCGCCGGAACACTCGATCGCGCCGCAGACCGCGCGGCGCATGGACCGCATGATCATCGCGGTGCTGCTGGTGGCGATCACCTACTTCGCCTTCGACAAGTACGTGCTGGTGCCGCGCCGCGCCGCCGCGCCGGCAGGCGAGATCGCCGCCGCCGTCGCCAGCGCGGGTGCACCGGCCAGCGCGCTCGCCGCCGCGGCCGCCGCGCCGCCTGCGGCCACGCCGCTGAAATCCATCGCCGTGCTCGCCTTCGCCGACCTCAGCCCGGAGAAGAACCAGGAGTACTTCTCCGACGGCATGGCCGAGGAGATCCTCAACGCGCTGGCGCAGGTGAAGGACCTCAAGGTCGCCGGCCGCACCTCGTCCTTCTTCTACAAGGGCAAGAACGTGGACCTGCGCGAGGTGGGCAAGGCGCTCGGCGTCGCCCACGTGCTCGAGGGCAGCGTGCGCAAGCAGGGCCAGAAGGTGCGCATCACCGCGCAGTTGATCCAGGCCTCCGACGGCACCCACCTGTGGTCGGAGACCTACGACGGCGACCTCGAGGATGTGTTCGAACTGCAGGAAAGCATCGCCCGCGCCATCACCGACGAACTCAAGGTGGTGCTGCAGGGCGAGCAGCAACAACGCCTGGTGCCGGTGGCGACCACCAGCCCGGAGGCCTACGCGCTGTTCCTCAAGGCCACCTCCACCTTCGACCGCCGCGATGGCCCGCACATGCTCGAGGCGGTGCAGCAACTCGAGCGCGCGATTGCGCTGGACCCCAACTACGCGCGCGCGCATTCGCGCCTGGCGGCGGTGCACGTGATCCTGCCCACCTACACCGGCGGCGCCATGGCCGATGCGCGCACGCGCGTGCGCACGCATGCGCAGCGCGCGATCGCGCTGGACCCGAGCCTGGCCGAACCCTGGGCGGTGCTCGGCATGACTGGCAGTTTCGGCAACGCCGACCTGCTCGAGCAACGGCGCAATTTCGACAAGGCACTGGTTATCGATCCGGACGATGTCACCACCAACTTCTGGTACGGGCTGACCCTGCTGCGCACGGGCTACAGCCGCGCAGGCGTGGAGCGCATCGAGCACGCGCTCGCCGTGGACCCGATGGTGCCGAACGTGATGCGCTGGCGCGGCGTCGTCTATCTGCGCAACGGCGATTTCGACGGCGCCGAGCAGTTCCTCAAGCGCGCACAGGCGGTCGGGCTGAAGCTGGCCGGGCGCGAACTGGCCGAGATCGAGGCGCGGCGCGGCAACCGCGAGGACGCGCGCCGGCTGTGGGTGGAAGGCTCGCAGATGCTGCTCCGGAGCCTGCCGCCGGAGGCGGCGACCGTGCTGCCGGAGGGCCTGTTCGGCGACGCCGCCGCGCGCAAGCGCGCCATCGCGTTCCTGGAAGCGCGACTGGCCAAGCCCGGGAACATTTCCGGCCTGGTGCCGCTGGTGCTGGCGCAAATGGGCGGCGGCATGCAGGCGATGGAGGTCGAACACGCGCGCGTGGAGGGCGACAACAGCGACTTCATGGTCTACCTGTTCAGCCCCGCCGGCGCCTACATGCGCGCGATGCCCGAGTACCGCGCCTACCTGCGCGACGAAGGCTTCCCCGAGCTGTGGGCGACGTACGGGCCGCCCGACATCGCCAAGGACAACGCTTCGCCATGAAGCAACGCAGCACCCTGCCCTGCGCCACGCTGGTCGCCGCCGTGCTCGCCCTGCCGAAGGCCACCGCTGGCAGGCCCGCGCCGGCACACCTGCCCAATCCCGCCACGGCGGACTGAACGCGACGCGCGTTACTCGCCCCCGAGTTCCTCGACCTGAACGTGCAATTGGTAGCGACCGTTCAAGGCCGGGGCATCGATGTAGGGCAGGCGGTAGACGCCGCGACCGTAGCCCGTTTCGCCCCAGGCAACGCTTCCCGCCGTGCCGTAAGCCAGCGTGATTACCCACGGATCGAAACGGTACAGGCCGTCCGGGGCCAGCTCCATGCCGATCGGCCGGTTGGCACGCGCGCCAACCACGCTATGCGCCTGCACCTGGTTGGTGCCAACGACATCGCGGCCGAGCTGCGTTTCGCTGTAGCGGCGGATTTCGCCGGTGCCGACGAATTGCGGAAACTGCTGGCTGCCGTGGATGTGTTTGCCCGGCATGCCGGCCATGGAATCGAAGCCCGCGGCGCCGGCCGCGTCGAGCGGCGCCAGCAGGTTGCGACCCAGACGCTCGAGGTTGCCCACGTCGCCGTCCCACTCCCAGATGGTCGGCACGACCATCACGGCCATGCCCTCGTACAGCTCACCCTCCCACAGCAGCAGCGGGACCCGATCGTTGCGCGGCTCGCCCCGGCGCTGGCCGACGGTGCCGACCTTGTCCCCGGTGCGCAGGCCGCCGTCGTCGCTGGCCTGCCCGGCGCGCAGCCTGTCTTCCGGCTCGAAGCCCTGGACATCGCCCATCACGATGCTGCGCACGGTCACCGGCGCACTCACCTGCGGGCCGGCGCCGCCCATCTGGATCGTGCGCACCTCGGCGAGCAGGAAGACTTCATCGTCCTTGCCGTCGCGCTGCATCGCGTCGTCCCAGGTCTGCTGCTCGACCACGAAGCCGGTGATGCTGACCCGGTAGCGGTGCACCCGTTCGCGGGGGGCGTCCGGCGCCGGCGGGGGCTCCACCGCAGGCAACTGCACCGGCAGCACGACCTGCTTGCTCGAGCCCTTGGACTGGGCCAGTGCAGGCGACGGCAGCGCGAGCGCGCAGGCGATGGTCAAGGCGAGTGTCGTACTGCGCGTCATGCGGTGCTCCCCAGCGGCAAGGTCTCCATGAAAGCACGCATTCGGTGCGCCCGGGCGGCCAGACGAGGGAATACACTTGCCGCTGAGGCGCCTGGAGGATCGCAATGCCAAATATCTCAAGCCTGGTGCTGATGGCGATGCTGGCTGCGGCGTCGCCGCGCGCGGCCGAGTTCGCGATCGTGGACACCAACGACGATGGCCGCGTCTCCTCCTCGGAGCACGAGGTGTACGCGCGCAAGGTCTATGACGAGATCGACGCCAACGCCGACGACAAGCTCACCGTTGCCGAGATCATGGCCAACGAGGAGAAATTCCTCCGCCACGTGTTCACTACCGGCAACATCCTCGGCCCGGCGGAGCTGAGCACCGCCGAGAAGATCCAGCGGCTTGACGCCAACCAGGACGGCGTCGTCTCGCAAGGCGAGCACGCCGATGCCGCGGCGGCGAAGTACATCAAGATGGACATCAACAACAACGGCGAGCTGAGCGTGCAGGAATTCGAAGCCGGCGGTTGAGCTTGTCCGGCGAACTGCCCTTTCGTACCCAATGCGGGTACGAAAGGGTGCCCCTCCGCCTTTTCTTATGTTCCGCGTGGAACGATTACTGCACCGGCGCCGGTGCAGGCTCGGCCGGGCACAGCTTCAGCGCCGCGATGCGCTCTTCCGACACACCGCGCTTGCGCATGGCCTCGACGCGCTCGGGCGTCACGCACTCGCTCCGCGCGCCGCGCGCGGGCTCGGGCGCGGGCTCGGGCGCGGCGGCCGCCGGGCTGGCGGCGGCCTCGGCCACCGCCGTCGCCTGCGCTGCCTCGGCCTGCTGCTTCTGCGCTTCGCGCTGCGCGCGCTCGGACTCGCGCTGCTGGCGCTGCGACTCCGCCGCCGCACGCGACGCCTGCTGCCGTTCCTCGACGGCCTTGGCTTCCGCCGTCGCGGCTTCACGCATCTGCTGCGCGTCCGCATCGACGCGCGCCTGCTCCTGCTGCACGCGCGCCTCGCGCTCGGCGCGCTGGGCCTGCTGCTGTTCCGCGTCGGCCTTGCGCTGCGCTTCCATTGCCTGGCGGCGCTCTTCGCGCGCCTTCTCGCGCAGCGACGCGCGCTTCTTCACCCTGGCGCGCTTCGTTCTGGGCGGCGGGCGTGGCCGCGGCGGGCGCCGGCGCCGGCGTCGCTGCCGGAGCGGGCGTCGCTGCCGGCGCAGGCGTGCGTGCTTCCGGCTCGCGTTCCTGCGCGCGGCGCCCGCCGCGCACGCGCGGCAGCGCCTCGCGGTCGAGCGGGCGAAGCTGGCCCGCCGGTGCCGGCGCGGCACCCGCCGCCGGCGCGGCGGCTTCGGCCGGCTTGGGCTTGGTGGTGGCGCGCACATCGGCGCCGGCATTCTGCTCGCCGAGCATGCGCACGCGGCGCGGCGGCTCGCGCACTGCCGGAGCAGACTCGGCCGCCGCCGAAGGCGCCGGCGTGGCCTGCTGCGCCGGCGGCGCGTTGCGCACGAACACCTGCGCTTCCTGCACCTCGCGCGGCGGACGCACGCGCGCACGCGGCGCGTCGCCGCGAATCGCCGCCGCCGCCGGACGCGCGTCCAGGCTGCGACGCAGCTCGCCGCGGCCAAGCAGTTCGCGCTCGCCGCCGCGCTTGATGGCATCGCGCACCGGCCGCGAATTGGTGAACACGTCCGTCGGCACCACCGTCACTGCGCCCGGGGCGTTGCGATTGCGATAGCTGCCGCGCACCGGCGCCGCGCCCTGCGCCTGCGCCTGCGGCAGCGGCACCGTATTGGCGCGGCCGTACCGGGTCCAGGCGCTGCCGGCGTTCGCCGCGCTCACCGAGGTGTTGGCCACGTTCACCGCGCTGAAATAGCGCGAGCTCACCGAATAGCTCGGGTAATAGATGTCGCCCGGGCCCAGCGGGAACCAGCCGATGGCGCCACCGATGGCCTCGATGAAGGCGACCAGCGCCGGCGCATACACCGCGCGCTGCGTGCGCGGGCCGGGCAGCCAGCCCCAGCGCCCGTCGATCCACACCCAGCGGCCGTAGTGCGAGGTCGCGAAGGCCCAGGAGGCGTTGTCCACCCAGGTCCAGCCCCAGGGCTCCATCCAGATCCATTCGCCATCCTGGTACGGCGCCCAGCCGGCGTAGACGTTGCCCGGGTACCAGACGTTGCCGTAGCCCGGGTGGCGCGACCAGCGGCCGTTGTCGTCCAGGTCGATGAAGCCGACCAGGTCGTCGCCGAGGTAGCGCAGCGACAGCGAGCGGTCGATGCGCTGGTCGCGCATGCGCACGTAGCGGTCGAAATTGTCCTGCGAGGGGAAGGCATACATCTCGTAGTCGCGCAGGTCCTCGCCGTAGAACACGATCACGTCGCCGCGGCGCACCGGGAAGCGGCCGCGCACGCCATAGGCGATGCCGGAGCCCTCGCGTGCCTCGATGGTGGTGCTGTCGCCGGCGCGGTCCACGTCGATGCGGAAGCTGCCGGGCCGGTCGATCACCAGCGCCAGGTTGGGCGTGTCGATCTCCACGCGCTGGCCCGGAACCATGCGCCGGATGCGCAGGTGGATGCTGCCTTCGGTGACTTCCACCTGCAGCATGCGGTCGTCCAGCTCGAGCAGCTCGACGCTGGTTTCGCCGCTCATGCGCAGCCAGATGCTGCCGACCTGCAGCTCGGCGCGCGCGCCGCGGTCGGACCACAGCGCATCGCCGCGATGCAGCGGGCGGTTGCGGCGCACGTCGTACCAGTCGCCGTCGCCGGCCGGCGAATAGCTGATGTCGCCGCGCATGTCGGTGACGCGCGCGACGCGGCCGGGCGGGTCGTAGTAGCGCTGCTGCGCGGAGGCGACGGTGCTCAGGAAGAGGCCAACGATCGCCACGAGGGCGAGCAGGTACCGGGACGGACGCGACATGGCGGAACTCCACTGGCAGATGCGGGCAACGTAGCACCGCGCCGGGCCCCGCGCAGGCCATCGGGCGATTTGTCCGCGCAGCCGTTCATTTTGCATTTATCGGGGCCGCGGGACTCGACTAGACTTGGCCCATGACACCAGACAGCACCGCGCTCATCAGCAACGACGCCGTCGTCCTCGGCCTGTTGGCCGCCGTCCTCGGCACGGTGTTCTGGACCGCTTCGCGGCCGCAAGGATTCTGGAAGCGCTTTTACACCTATGTGCCGGCGCTGCTGCTGTGTTACCTGATCCCCTCGATCTTCAACAGCCTCGGCCTGATCGACGGCAGCGCCTCGGGCCTGTACCCGATGGCGCGCGACTACCTGTTGCCGACCTCGCTGGTGCTGCTGTGCGTGGCCATCGACCTGGGTGCGATCATCCGGCTCGGGCCGAAGGCCATCATCATGTTCCTGACCGGCACTGTCGGCGTGATGCTGGGTGCGCTGGTGTCCTTCACCCTGATGGGCTTCATCCATCCGGAAACCATCGCCGGCGACACCTGGCGCGGCATGACTACGCTGACCGGCAGCTGGATCGGCGGCGGCGCCAACCAGGCGGCGATGAAGGAAGTGTTCGAGGTCCAGGCCACCTTGTTCGGCCAGTTCGTGGCGGTGGATGTGCTGATCGCCAGCCTGTGGCTGGCGGTGCTGCTGTTCCTGGCCGGCCGCGCCAAGGACTTCGACCGCTGGACCGGCGCCGACGTCAGCGCCATCGACGACCTGCAGAAGCGCATGGAGGCCTACCAGTCCGAACACGCGCGCAATCCCAGCCTGACCGACCTGATGATCATCCTGGGCGTGGGCCTGGGCGCCACCGGCCTGTCGCATTTCCTCACCGCGCCGCTGGTGGCGTGGATCGGTTCGCTGCCGGCGCAGTGGCGCCTGCAGGACTACAGCCTGACCTCGAACTTCTTCTGGATCGTGGTGTTCGCGACCACGATCGGCTTGCTGCTGAGCTTCACCCGCGCGCGCACGCTGGAAGGCGCCGGTGCCTCGAAGATTGGCTCGGTGATGTTGTACATGTTGGTCGCGACCATCGGCATGCAGATGGACCTGTCCGCGCTGCTCGACCGGCCTTGGCTGTTCCTGCTCGGCTTCATCTGGATCGGCGTGCACGGCGGCTTGCTGCTGCTGGTGGCGAAGCTGATCCGCGCGCCGCTGTTCTTCATGGCGGTCGGCTCGCAGGCAAACATCGGCGGCGCCGCGTCCGCGCCGGTCGTGGCCAGCGCCTTCCATCCCGCGCTGGCGCCGGTGGGCGTGCTGCTGGCCGTGCTCGGCTACGCGCTGGGCACCTACTGCGCCTACATCACCGGCCTCGTTTTGCGCTCGATGGCGACCTGAGCCGATGATCCTTCGACGATTTTCCCGCTCCCTGCAGGAACAGAACTGGGCCGCGATCTGCATCGAGTTCGTGTTGCTGGTAGTCGGCGTGTTCCTCGGCATCCAGGTCGCCAACTGGAACGCGGCGCTCGGCGCCCGGGAGGAAAGCACGATCTATCGGCAGCGCGTGGCGGACGACCTGCAAGCCGAACAGGTCGGCATCGAAGCGCGCATCGCGTACTACCGGCGCATGCGCGCGCATGCCCTGGACGCGCTGGCCGCCACGCAAACGCCCGGCGGGCAGGCCAACGGCCAGTTCCTGATCGACGCCTACCAGGCCACGCAGGAGTGGCCGATCAACCCCGCGCGCAGTGCGTATGACGAGATGATTTCGGCCGGCCGGATGAACCTGATCCCGGACCTGGCGCTGCGCAAGCGCCTCGCCGTGCATTACGGCGAACTCAACGAGTACTTCGTTTCCTGTCGGCGCTGGCCGCGATCCATTCCGGGCCGCACTTCGCCGCGCTGCTCAACCGCCAGGTCAGCGTGACCGACGAGAAACTGCGCATGTTCTCCGACCGCCACGACCAGGTGAAACTGATGATCGCCTACATGCGGGCCGCGCCCTGAGATTGCGCCAGGCAGGCCTGGTTGCGACCCTTCGCCTTGGCGCCGTACAGCGCCCGGTCTGCGGCCTCGATCAGCGCAGTTGCCGCGCGTGGCGACCTCGTCGAGCTCGCGCAGGATGTTGGTAGTATCGAGCACCCACTGGCTGTGCTGGATGAACCGCGCCGCCGAAAGCACGACACCTGCGCCGACGGCGAGGAGCAAGCCAGTCGCAAGAACAACCTAGCCGGGCATCCGCGAACTGATGATCTCAAGCTGGCCGCTGTCGATGAGCGCCTGCGCCCCCAGGCGCAGCCTCGTCTTCAGCGTGTCGATGTCCGCCCCGGTCGTCGGCCGCAACGCCGCCCAGCCATCGCGTCCGTGCTCCTTGACCCAGTACAAGGCGGCATCGGCCAGCTCGAGCATCTGTTCCCAGCCGAGTTGCTGTCCGCCTTCCGCGAACAAGGGATACTCCGCCAGGCCGATCGACGCGGTCATCGTCACCGGCTGCCCGACATCGAATACCTCGTCCGATACGCACTGGCGAATGCGTTCGCCCAGCGTCGCGACGAACTGGCGCGGGACCGGGCGCAGCACCAGCAGGAACTCTTCGCCGCCCCAGCGCACCACGTAGTCGCCGGTGCGAACGAGCCGGGTCATGCGGGCGGAAAACTGCTGCAACAACTCGTCGCCGGCCTTGTGCCCGAAGGTGTCGTTGATGCGCTTGAAGTGATCGATGTCCACCAGCGCGAACAACAGCGAGTGGTCATCGCGGCCGGTGCGCAAGCGCTCGCGGTCATAAAAGGAAAGGTCGGTCGGGATCTGGTTGGTCAGGTAGCGGCGGTTGCGCAGCCCGGTCAGCTGGTCGGTGTGGCTGGCCGTTTCCAGCCGCTGGTTCACCGCCTCAAGCTGGGCATTGGCCTCGTTGAGCTCCTGCGTGCGCTCGTTGACCTGGGTTTCGAGCTCGATGCGGCGCTGCTCGGCCTCGCTGGCGGCGCGAATGAGTTGCCGGCGCGCCGCGATGCGTTGCTGCTGGATGGATGCGCCCAGCACCAGCGGGATGCTGCCGAACAGGATCATGAAACCCAGCAACAAGACGTTGTCGAGCAAGTCTTTCGGCGGCAAGAAGCCGGCCATGCCCAGACCGGTGAGCGTGGTCATGAAGAAGATCGACGCGCTGGTGCCGACCATGGTCCACAGCGGCGAGAAACGAAATGCGCTCCACAACAGCAAGGACAGCGGCAAGGCCACCATGCCGAGCGCGTAGGCGGAGTTCTGCTGGCCGCCCCAGAAGACCAGGTAGTAGGCGAGCACCAGGCACAGCGCCCAGGCGAGCCGTTCGAAGGGCGGCGCGTAGTCGCCCCTGCCCGGCAGGCTGGGACTGGAGTCCGGCCTCGCGGTCAGGACCAGCAGGGTCGGGCTCATGCAGACGATGCCGAGCAGGTCGCCCATGCTCCATTTCACCAAGGCCGGTACCACGAACGCGGCCGGCATCATGCCCGAATAGACCAGGCCGACGGTGCCGATCGCCGCCGAGACCACTACCATCGCCACCGCCCCTGGCACCAGGCCGAAGCCGCTGCGCACGGTGACGTTCGGCTTCACGCCCATCGCCTGGGTGACCTTCCAGCCCACCAACGAGCCGAGCAGGTTGCTGGCGACCGAGAACGGCAGGAAGCTCGCCGGCACTTTTGCGAAGATCATGTGCGCGATCAGCACCGCGACCGGGATGAACAACGAGCCGCGCCAGCCATGGCGCAGCACCACGGCATAGGCGATGCCGGCCGCCGGCCAGAACAAGGTGACCTGGGCCGGCGTGTGGATGAAGGCTTCGGCGTACCACGTGGCCAGGATGTACAAGGCCGTGAGCACGAGGAATCGCGCAATGGTCACGTCGGCACGCGCGGATCGATCACGCGCCGCCACAGCGGCGGGAACAGCGCCAGCACGAACATCGCCGAATAGCCGCCGGGCAGCTGCGGCGAATCCGCGTGGTGGCGCAGGATCGCGTAGCGACGCTTCGGGAAGGCGTGGTGGTCGGAGTGCCGCTGCAGCTGGAACAGCATCAGGTTGGACAGCGAGTAGTCCGAATTCCACGAATGCAGGTGCGTGGTGCGCTCGTAGCGGCCGTCGGCCCCGCGCGCGCGGCGCAGGCCGTAGTGCTCGATGTAGTTGATGATCTCCAGCGAGCCGGCCGCGAACAGGCCCTGCGCCAGGAAGAACAGCAGGCCGATCGGCCCGAGCCAGGCGAAAAAGGCGCCGGCGGCCAGCAACCACAGCGCCGTCCACCACAGCAGTTCGTTGCGGGGCGAAAGCCAGTGGCCGCCCAGCCCGCGCAGGCGCGCGGCCTCCAGCGTCCACGCGTTCCTCGTGTTGCGCCACAGCGCCCGCGGCATGAAGTGCCACAGTGATTGCCCGAGCTGCGCGCTCGACGCGTCCTCGGGCGTGGCCACGTGCACATGGTGCCCGCGCAGGTGCTCGACCTTGAAGCCGTGGTAGCCCACGCTGGTCAGCAGCAGCCCGCCGGCCAGGCGTTCGACGGCGGCGTCCTTGTGGATCAGCTCGTGCGCGGTGTTGATGGCGAGGATGCCGCCGACCAGTCCCTGCGAGAGCAACCAGCCGGCCGCCCCGACCACGCTGAGCTCGGCATGCACGAACCACCATCCCGACCACAGCAGCAGCACCACCTGCACGGGCAACGCCAACAGGGTGAGCATGCGGAACCAGGGGTTCAGCGCGATGCTGCGCTCCTCGTCCACCGGCACGTTGACCGGGTCGTGGCCGAGCAGGTAGTCGAAGGCGGGCAGCAGCACGAACAGGAACACCAGCGGGAACCAGCACATCGCGTTGGGCCAGCCGGAGTGCGCGCTCAGCCACGCGGCCAGCGGCATCTGTGCCGGCACCGCGAACACCAGCGTGAACCCGACGGCCTTGGCGGTCTTCATCGCGCCGGCTTGTCCTTGCCCGGCCGCGGCGCCGCGCCGGCCTTCGCCAGCAGCGCCACCACCTCGGCATGGCCTTCGCGGATGGCGATCTCGATTGGCCAGTCGTCGGTCTGGCCAACGCGCTGCAGGTCGGGCTTGTGCTCGAGCAGCAGCGCGACGAAGGGCGCGTGTCCGAAGTAGGCCGCCCAGTTCAGCGCGTGGTCGCCGTAGCGGTCGCCGGTATTGACGCTCGCGCCGGCGGCGATCAGTTTCCTGGCGATCTCGACGCGGCCGTCGCGCGAGGCCTCCATCAGCGGCGTGGCGCCGTAACGGCTGGTCGTGGCCAGGTCGGCCTTGGCGCCGCGCGCCAGCAGCAGCTCGACGATCTCCATTCGTCCCCAACGCGCGGCCAGCGCCAGCGCGGTGTAGCCCGAACTGCCCTCGGCGTCGGCCGGCACGCCGGCGTCGAGCGCGGCGAGCACGCCCGGCAAGTCGTTCTTCGCGGCCGCCAGCGCCATGCGTGCGGCCTCGCGCTGCTCGTCGCTGCCGTTCTCCTTGATCCAGTACTCGAGCATCGCCTGCGCCGCATCGCGGTTGTAGCGTTCGACGGCCAGGTCGAAGGCGCGGTACTCCTGGTCGTCGCGCGCATAGATGTCGGCATCGCGCGCGAGCAGCAGGGCCACCATCGCGGCGTTGCTGCCCACGGCGGCGACCAGCAAGGGCGTGTTCTTGGCTTCGTCGCGGGCATTGACCGCGGCGCCGGCGTCGAGCGCCGCGATCGCGCGCGCGGGCGTTTCGTCCTTCAGCGCGGCGAACAGCGCGGCGGTGGGATCGGACGCGGCCAGGGCCAGGGCCGGGAAGAGCAGCGCAAGCGCGAACAGGTGGCGCACGGTTCGGCTACTCCTCCTGGTCGGCGATGACGCCCACGCTAGCAAAGATCCGGCGCCCGGGCAGCGGCGGCAGGCTTGGGTCACCCTCGGCGCTACGCGGAGGACGAAAAAGCGAATTAAATTGCATTAAAAGAATGATAATGCTATTTAATTGGATATGGCAAAGCGCACACCGCCCACGCACCCCGCCGCCCGTCGCCAACTCGAGGCCCTGGGTGAGCGGCTGCGGGCGGCGCGCCTGCGCCGCGAGATGACGCAGGGCATGCTCGCAGAGCGGGTCGGCGTGCATGTCCAGACCATCCTCAAACTCGAGTCCGGCACGCCGACCACCAGCCTGGCGACGATGCTGCGCGTACTGCAAGTGCTGGGCATGGCCGCGGACATCGATGCCATTGCCGCGCAGGACCTGCAAGGGCGGTTGCTCCAGGACAGTCGCTTGCCCAAGGCTGTGCGCCCGCCGCGAGGCGATCCGCCGGAATGAATGCGCTCGAGGTCTGGCTGTGCGACGACGCACTCGGGCCCGATACGCGCATCGGCAGCCTGACGCGCACCGCCGCGCGCGGCACCGACGCGATCCGCTTCGAGTACGAGCCGGCCTGGCTGCGCGGCAAAGCGCCGCCACACCCCTTCGGGCTCGAACCGGGCCTGCCGCCCTTTACCGGCCCGCACTACGCAGCGGCGGCGCAGGGGCAGTTGCCCGGCATCTTCCAGGATCTGGCCCCTGATCGCTGGGGCCGCGTGCTCATGGAGCGACGCGAGGCGATCGAGGCGCGGGAGGCCGCGCGGCCGATACGCGTGCTGCGCGACTGGGACTTCCTGGTCGGAGTGAACGATGCCACGCGCCAGGGAGCGCTGCGCCTGCGTGATCCGGCGTCGGCGCAGTTCGTGGATGGGTGCGACCTGGGCGCGCCACCGCTGGCGCGACTGCGCGATCTCGAGGCACTGGTCGCGCGGCTGGAAGAGCCGGGAGTCGATGCGCTGCCGCAGTACCGTGAGTGGCTGCTGCAGCTGGTGGCGCCCGGCGCTTCGCTCGGCGGGGCGCGGCCGAAGGCGAGCTGCACGGACGAGGACGGCGCGCTGTGGATGGCCAAGTTTCCCGCCGCGGACGATCGTCGCGACATCGGCCTCTGGGAGATGCTCGCGCATCGGCTGGCACGACAAGCCGGCATCGACGTGCCCGAGGCACGCTCGGTCCGCTACTCGCCGCGGGGTCACACCTTCCTGACCCGTCGCTTCGACCGCGTCGGCGCTTCGCGCCGGCTGTACGCTTCCGCGATGAGCTTGACCGGTCGCGTCGATGGCGAGGGCGGAAGCTACCTCGACATCGTCGAGGCGATCGAGTTGCTCGGAGATCCGGCAAACATCGCGCGCGACCTGGAGCAGATGTACCGCCGCGTGCTGTTCTCCGTCCTCGTCGGCAATCGCGACGACCACCTTCGCAACCACGGCTTCCTGCGCGGGGCGGGGGGTTGGCGGCTCTCGCCGGCCTTCGACATCAACCCCAACCCGGACCGCGCCGAGCATGCACTGGCGATCGACGAAGCCAATCCCACGCCCGATGGCGGGCTGGTGGCCGAGACCGCGCCCTTCTATCGGGTGTCCGCAGCGCGCGCGCGCGCCATTGGCGAGGAAGTGCGGGCGGCAGTTTCGACCTGGCCGGAACAGGCACGGCAGCTTGGCGTGCCGCGCGCGGAAACGGAGCTGCTCGCAACCGTGATCGACCCCGGCCGCCGCACCTGACGCACCGCACCGCGGAACTCGATCCGCGCTCGGCGACTACCGAGCATGCGCTCGCCAATGCCGCGCGCTCGCGCTGCGGACACACGGTCATCCGCCGCAATGCCGGCCGACCGCGGGCAAGGGTTTCAGCTGCGACTGAATCCGGGGGTATACGCGCTACGCTGCGTCGCATGGGAACGATTCTGCGGACGGTGATGGTGGGCGCGCTCGTCGCGCTCGGGGGCGTCAGCGCGTTGGTGCCGGAGGCGATTGCCGCCGAGGCACCGCGAGCGCGCAGTGCGAAGGCGCCGGACGAAGCGGAGCGCGCGCGCATCCAGCGGCTGGCCGCGCTCGCGCGGGCCTGGGGCCAGGTGCGCTACGCACACCCTGCGCTGGTCACGCGCGACATTGACTGGGATCGCGCGCTGTTCGACGCGATCCCGCGCGTCAGCGCGGCGCGCAACGACGCCGAGTTCCGCGACGCGCTGGCGCGCATGCTGGATGTACTCGAGGATCCGGCGACGCGCGTGCTGTCACCGCCCGCCGCCGCGGCAGCGGAACGCAGCGGCCCGCTCATCGCGCAGAAAGACGGCATCGTCCGCGCCGACCTGGCGCGCATCGGCGCGAAGGCGCAGGCCGGCGGTTCGAGCGCGGCGGTGCAAGCCGAAGTCGCCACGCTGGTGGCTGCGCTGCCCGGCGCGAAGCTGCTGGTGCTGGACGCGCGCGGTACGCGGCCACCGGAAGACGACTACGCCACCAGCGAAGTCTTGCATGAGCTCATCCGCCAGGCCTCGCCAGGCGCGTTGCGCCTGGGCGCGCTGCGCTACCGCAGCTATAGCGGCTATCCGTCGCAAACTGGCGAGATGGGTTCCGGCGGTTACGCCGCCGGGATGATGAGCCAGCTGCCGGTCGAGCTGGCGGGCAAGGGCACTGCGCCACTGCCGCCGATGCTGATCGTGGCCAATGCAAGGTCGGCCGTGCCGGCGGAGCTGATCGCCGGCTTGCAGGCCAGCGGCCAGGCCTGGCTGCTGGCCGACGGCGGCGCCGACGCGCTCGGCGCCACGCCCACCGTGCTGAAACTCGCCGAGGGCATCGAGCTGCGACTGCGCACGACGGAGGTGGTCGCGCCCGACGGCCAGGTCGGCATCCGCGCCGATGTCGAGCCGGGCGCGGAAGGTGTCGAGGGGGCGATCGCCAGCACCGTTGCCCGCCTCGCCGCCGGTGCAAGACTCGCGCGCGCCGCGGCGGCAACGGCGGCGCCAGGCACGGCCGCGCTGCGACCCGACGCCGACCGCCCCTACGAAACCACCGGGCTGCCGCCACTCGAACACCGCCTGCTCGCCCTGTTCCGCTTCTGGAGCGTGATGGAGCGCTTCTTCCCCTACCGGCCGCTGATCGGCCCGGGCTGGGACGACCTGCTCGAGCGCTACATCCCGCAGTTCGAAGGCAACCGCGACCTGGCCGACTACCAGCTCACGTTGCGCCGGCTGCTGGCCGAATCGCACGACTCGCATGTCAGCGTGCGCACGCCGATGCTCGCCTCGGCCGAACGCCTGGGCCGACACCAGCCGCCGGTGCTGCTGCGCTTCGTCGAAGGCCGCACGGTGGTGGCGCAGGTGTTGGGCGAGGGCACCGGCCTGCGCGTGGGCGATGCCATCGAGCGCATCGATGGCCGTCCGATCGAGCAAGCGCGCGCCGACACCGGCCAGTACGTTTCCGCCTCCGCCTCGCAGACCTGGCAGCGCGACCTGCACCGCAACCTGCTGCGCGGCCAGGCCGACAGCGTGGTCGAACTCGACGTGCGCGGCCTGGACGGAACCGTGCGCCGCATCAGCGTGAAGCGCACCGTGTCGCCCGACGACGACCGCCTGGGTGTCGCCGAGTTCAAGCCGCGCGCGTACCCGGTGTTTGGCGTAAGACCCGGCGGCTTCGGCTACGTGGACCTCGCCCGGCTCACGCCGGCGCAAGTGGACGAGATGTTCGCCGCCATCGCCGGCACGAAGGCGACCATTTTCGACATGCGCGGCTACCCCCACGGCACCGCGTGGTCGATCGCGCCGCGCCTGGGCACGCGCGCGCAGCCCGTCGGCGCGAGCTTCCGCCGCCCCCTGTTCGAAGGCCCGGGCAGCGGCGACCTGACCGGATTGATGCTCGAGTTCCAGCAGCGCATTCCCGAGGCCACTGGCACGCCCTACCTTGGCAAGGTGGTGATGCTGATCAACGAGAACACGCAGAGCCAGGCCGAACACACCGGGCTGTTCTTCGAGGCCGCCACCGACGTCACCTTCATCGGCACGCCCACGGCCGGCGCCAACGGCGATGTCACCTACATGATGCTGCCGGGCGGCTATGCGGTGAGTTTTTCCGGGCACGACGTGCGCCACGCCGATGGGCGGCAGCTGCAGCGGATGGGCTTGCAGCCGCATGTGACCGTCGCGCCGACCATCGCCGGGATGGCGCGCGGGGAGGACGAAGTGCTGGCCGCGGCGGAGGCGTGGTTGCAGCACCAGATGAACGCCCGCTAAGAGTCCGGCAGTGGGTCACGGAATCCGCGCCGGCGCGCGCGTAGATTGGTCGCACTTGGTCCGCGCGGAGAGCGCAATGGCGATCTGCGTACTACGGGCCGACAGCAACCTGCTTCCCTCGGAGATTGCCGAGGTCGGGCTGGAACAGAACGAGGCCGGCAGCTGGCTCGGTTACTGCGCGTATCGGGCGGGCCGACAGCAGCCGCAGAAGTTCGACTTCCCCGGCGGCCGCAACCCGGAGTCGTGGCTGGCCTGCAAGCTCGAGCGCGACTACAAGTTCGCCACCATGGCCGCGAGCGAAGCGGCCAGGCGGCTGTTCGGCGCCTTTCCGGCCTGATTCAACGTGGCGCACCGCCAATTCGTCGTAAGGTAGCCGGGACCGGGGGCTTCGCGACTGCGCCCTGGCAGGCGGGCCGGGCAGTGATCGCCTAGGTTCGGGCGATCCGATCGGCCGCTCGCTGCAGTCCGGCGAAGATCGAATCGGACACGAAGGCGGGGAATCCTGCAGGCAATGCCGCGGTGGCGGTGGCCAACACTTGCGGTACTTGCTCGACCGTCTCAGCGACCAGCGCCTCGCCGTCGATGCCGCAGCGCTTGCCCATCTCCAGCCAATGCCGCGGCTGGATCTCCGACAGCAGGTAGTGCCGATTCTTCGCAGCCACGGCCATCGCCAGGCGCGCCTGCCGCGGGTCCAGCTGCTTGGCGCCACGGCCCATGATTGGATACGCCGACATGATGTCGTACAGCGGAGTCATGGCGAACGATCCGCGCGGTCCGATGAACAAGCTGAAGTTCTTGGCATGGCCGTCGATGGCGGCGAGCATCCAGAACACAAGCTGCGCGCGGAAGAAATCGCGGCGGTCGAGCTCCGGAGTCTCCGAGTTCGCCAACAGTTCCATCAACGCCAGGACGCCAGGCCCACCTTCGTTCTCGTACTTCTTGTCCGGCGGCAAGCCATTTGCCTGGCACAGGTCTTCTTGTGGCCGCCTCAGCCACCAGTGGCCGCCTGGTGCGAGCTGGCGATCGAAGCGCTCGACGACCAGTGCCTTCTGGTCCTCGAACATCTCCACGCTGGTCTTCGCAACTTTCAAACCAAACGCGCGCACGATCTCGCTGCACAGCCATTCGTTCTCGACCGAGGAGCTGAAGTCGGCACGCATGTGCCCCACCAGGCCCAGTGGCAGCTTGAACAGGTGCGTCGTCGGTGTCGCCCCGCGGGGCAGGCACCAGCTGCCCTCGTGCCAGAGCAGGGCGGTCTTTTCCTGGGCGCCCGCCAGCGAAATCCGAAAGCCGGCATCCGGTCGCAGCCCGATGGCGGTCATCGCGGGGACGCCGCGCAGCAGTTGCGCGATGCCGTGCTCGTCCAGGGGAGCGGCGTCGATCGCGCGCACCGTTGGCGGTTCGTCGTCCTGCGGCAGGATCTGCACCGCGCCAGCGCAGTCCCTGCCGATTTCCGAGAGCAGGTCGAAGGCCGACGTCGAGCGCGCGCGCACGCGCTCGCGAATCCGGCCACGAATCAGCGCGCTGTCGGGCAGCAGGTTCTCGAAGTAAGCAGCGACGACCGGGCCACGATGTGCCTCGCCCGCCGGAAGCAGTGGCAGCGAGAGCGACAGCGGCCGGCCCTGCGACGAGCCACTCCAGGCCTCATCGTAGGACAGCGTCTGCACATCGTCGCGCTGGTCCCAGATGCCGACGCGCTCGCCGTTCATCCACAAGTCCAGGGCATTGCGGCTGCGACGCCCGGCCATCTCACCAGTCTCCAGTGTTCGAGGTGGTCGCGATCGTGCGTGGCCGCAGGACCAGGTCGACCTTGAGCGCGCTGAGCACTCGCATCAGTCGCTCGACGGTGACCCGCTCGGGCTGCTTCTCCAGCTGACTGATCGCCTGGTGGCTCACCCCGAGCCGCGAGGCCAGGGCCGCCTGCGACAGTCCCGCTTGCCGTCGCATCGCGCGGATCAACGGTGCCAGTTGCTGTGGATGCTTTACGGGGTGGTCGATCATGGCTGCTCCGCGGTTCAGGCGATGACTTGAATGTCAGGATTTCAACATATCACTTGAATTAGCGAGATTCAAGCTATGGGTTGAGGAGCGCGCGCGGCCGACAGGCGAGGAGCAGCGCGAGCAGGCGGGGCGCAGGGCCATGGCAGGCTCCGTCCTCCATGCGAACTATTTACGGTGTTTGTCGAAGACGAAGTCGCCGACACTCCGGCATCCCGTCTTGTTGGCCGAAATGCACGAACTTCCTCGCATCGACCCCGGCTGGACGCGCCGTCGCCGGCCACCGGAGCCGGACAACTCCTTCGCTGCCGTGATCGTCTTTTCGGTGGGCGTATTGCTGGCAGGAACCTGGACCTGGCGCAGCCAAGTCGCACTCGAGTCGGCCAGCCTCAGCGCCCAGCAGCGCTCGAAGGCGATTGCCGCCGCGGCGCTCCTGCGCCAGTCGGAAGCGCACGACGAGCGCATCGTCCTCAACTACCTCTCGGAGGAACAGGCCGCGCGCGAGCTCAAGGCGGCTGGCAGCGCGTCGATCGAAGACAAGGCCATCCATCGCTGCGTGCACGGAAACCAGGACACCTACCAGCTCGGCCCCTGCCGGGCCCCATGGGCGGACGCCCCGCACCGGCGTGCCTATTCGCGCCAGCAAAACGTCGCCGAGCAAGCCGCGATGCAAGCGCGAGCGGAGGCACGGCTGCGCGCGGAGGAAAGGCGATTCGCCGCGCTAACCGGCCAACACGCGGGGGGCTGGCAGCCAGGGTATTCGGCCGGCTCAAGCGACGCGACACAACACCGGTGTGCCTCGGCGAAGGCCCGGCGCGATGAAGCCTACCGGCTGGTAGGAAACGACCGCACATTCGACTTCATCCGCGATTGGGATGATGTCGTGTTCCAAGCCTGCAAGAACGGCTGAGCACTTCCGACTAGCGAGGGGCGGCGAGTTTGACGACTGGACACCGAAACCTGAGAGTGTGGGCGTGGTGTGGCATTGATCTAGAATTGGGGAGACCGGTGTTCGAGCGCCTGATTTTCGTCCGCCGCTCACACTTCAGTTTTCATTGAGAGGTCCGGCTTCCCAGAACGGAGGCTGATCAAGCGCTTAGAGCCATCCGTCGGGAGTGAATCAAAGTGAATCCGCTGCGAATTCCGCAGGAAACTTGGAACACTGGACCGGCGAGCGTTAGATTATTCGAGTGAGCGTGACTGCAACCGACGAGGCAACACCCGATCCGAACGGTCACGCGAGCGGCATGTTCCGAATGGCGGTTCTGAGCGGGAACGTTAGGGCGATCGAATTGCAGCTCGAGCATGGGGCAAATCCCAATGCCCTGGATGCGTCGGGTCGATCCGTTTTGATGATGGCCGCTTCCCGGGGCCACCTGGACGCCTGTCGGCTATTGCTGGACGCAGGGGCAAGTCGGGCATTCCGGAGTAGCGATGGCCGCGATGCCTATTCTTTTGCTTCCGTGGAAAACCTCGAGCTTCGGGCCCTACTCGTCGAACCGCCCAAGCAGTCGTACGAACTACCTCCTGCCCCGGTTGATACCGCCTCCTACGACCTGCCCCCGGGGACGGATGGCAGCGAGTGGCACGTTGAAGAGCCAACGCTGGAGCCTCCCCGAGACTCCTCCGTGCTCGCTGAGGCCATGTCCGTTTTTCATACGGTGTCCAAGCATTCGCCGATGGACAGCACCCAGATGGATTGGGTCGACGTGGAGATCTTCTTACCGGACCCGGAGAAGAGCCGAAAAAGCGCGCGGGACATCGAGTCCAGCCAGCTCGTGGAAATCCGCAGGCTATTTCAGTACGGACTACAGCATTCCGCGGTTCCCATTTCATGGGTGGAGTCCATCGAGGCCGAGTTAGGCATACAGCTGGGACCGGTGCTCGACGATCTCGGCATCGTCGTTGATGACGAAGAAGAGTGGCAGGCTGCCACCGACAGAATCGATGAGGACGCGAATGAGTCGGAAGCACGGGAGGCAGCGGCCCACCTGGAGCACTTGGCTCGCTCCGAAGGAGATGCACTCCGGTTATATCTCCGGGAAATCGGCACGGTCGAGTTGCTCAGTCCAGAAAGCGAGCTGGCCATTGCTCAGAGAATTGAGGCCGGGTTGGACCAACTCCGCTCGGGCTTGGCGCGCTTTCCATTGTCAATCAGAACACTCATCGCGAGTTACGAGCAATTTGAGTCCGGTCTTAAGCGCCTAAACGAAGTGATCGTTGGCTTTTCGGACGAAGAGTCGTCTACGGAAACCAGTTCGGAAGGGATCGGCCTTAGGGGATCGGATGAGGCTGAGGGCGAAGCAGCGGACGAAGATCTTGACGCGCTTGCCGGTCCAGATCCGGGTGAAGCTGCCGACCGCATGCAGGCTCTCAGGAAACTATTTGAACAATTTCAGCGCACACACGCCAAATTTGGCTCGGGAGACACCAAGACCCGCCAACTTCGGGACAAGATGGCCGCGAGTTTCCTTGAGTTCAAGTTTTCGCTTGGCCAGATTGCGGACATGGTCGGCGTTCTTCGTGTCGTTGTGGATTCGATCAAAGAACACGAGCGAACGATTCTGAAAATTGCTACCGGTGACGCGAAGATGGCGCGCAAGGAATTCTTGCGCAGATGGCCTGGCAATGAGACCAACACCGGCTGGGTCGACGAAATAACCCGCAACAGGCAGAAATGGTCTTGGGGTGTCCGCAAGTTCAAGAACAAGATCGTCGGCGAACAGGAAGCTTTGCTGGAAATCGAGAACGCCAGCGGGCTCCCGCTCGACGAAATCAAGGAGATCAACCGCGGTATAGCCTACGGCGAAGCCAAGGCCAGAAAAGCCAAGAAAGAGATGATTGAGGCCAACTTGCGCTTGGTCGTTTCTATCGCGAAGAAGTACACAAGATCCGGCTTGATGTTTCTCGACCTGATCCAGGAGGGAAACATCGGATTGATGAAAGCCGTCGATAGATTTGAGTATCGCCGCGGCTTCAAATTCTCAACGTACGGCACTTGGTGGATTCGCCAGTCAATCAGCCGAGCCGTCGCCGATAAGGCCAGGATGATACGTGTACCCGTTCACATGGTTGAAACAATTAACAGGCTTGCGAAATTCGTCCGCGAATCAAGCGGAACGACGGGATTGGATCCCACAATCTCGACGCTAGCCGATTTGATGGGTATTTCAGGAGAAAAGATTAGAAGAATTCAGGAGATTGTTCCGGATCCAACTCCGCTTGCAACGGTGCAAGCGGATTTGGTTCTTTCGGCCCAAGCGTGCTTCGGCGATTACATTGATCCCGATATAGACGAAGACATGGCGGGTGAGGAACTGGGTGCCGTAGACGTATCGAACTTGTCGCCGCTCGACGCGGCGGTCGCTCAAGACCTTCGAGAGGTTGTTGGATCGATTCTCACTGAGCTGCCAGCAAGGGAAGCAAACGTGATTCGAATGCGGTTTGGAATCGACCGGCCTGACGAACTGACTCTTGAGGAAGCCGGGAAGATATTCGGCGTGACGCGAGAGCGGATTCGACAGATTGAAGCCATAGCCTTGCGCAAGCTTCGAAACCCCACGCATTCTGAAGTCCTAATCACGTTCACTGGAGGCTACTGAGGTGGCTGAGATGAAGAGCGCTCCGCCCGGCGCCAGGTACGCGCCTCCTGGCGCGTCGGCGATGGTCGAATCGTTGCGCGGACTTGGCTACTCAACCGCCACTGCGCTCGCAGACATCATCGACAACAGCATTGCCGCGCATGCGAGTCACGTTGATTTGACTTTTCAATGGAAGCAGCGTGATAGCACGGTCGAGATTCTGGATGACGGCGACGGGATGGACGAACAGCAACTGGACGCAGCGATGCGTCTTGGCGCAAGAAGCCCACTGGACGAAAGGGCCAGCGACGACCTGGGCCGATTCGGCATGGGACTGAAGACTGCATCGTTCTCTCAGGCCCGGCGATTGACGGTCGCAAGTCGCAAGGCCGGGATCACGAATTGCCTCCGATGGGACTTGGACATGCTCGCGTCGGGTGATGACGGTGGCGGTGGGTGGTATTTGCTCGAAGGGCCGGCGCCCTCATCTGAATCCAGATTGTCGGAACTTGGAAGTCGTGCCAGCGGAACCTTGGTCCTGTGGGAAGTGCTTGACCGAATCGTCACCGCGGGGTTTCGAGAACAGGATTACCTGGACCTGATGGATCGGGTGGAGAGGCACCTGGCGATGGTTTTTCACCGCTTCTTGGAAGGTTCCACTCCGCGCTTACGGCTATCCATCAACGCCCGCCCAGAATCGCCCCTTGGGATCCATTCCTGGCGTCGAATCCTGCTACCTGGACGTCTCCGGTCGCTCGAATTCCAACAACTTACGGGTTGGTCGAAGTACAAAGTCACGTCCTGCCGCACAAGGATCGCTTGGACGCCAAGACTCAAGAGCGTGCCGCCGGGCCAGACGGATGGACCAGTCAGCAGGGATTCTATGTCTACAGAAACGAAAGGCTTTTGCTTGGCGGGGGGCTGGCTCGGACTTGGCCGAGTCGCCGCCCTGGACCAGAGAAGAGCCCCATCGTCTCGCGAGGATTCGTCTGGACATTCCCAATACAGCCGACGTCAGCTGGAAAATCGATGTTCGAAAATCCACCGCCCGACCACCGGTAGGTATACGTGAGCAACTGACGCGGCTGGCCGAAGACACGCGCGAGCGTGCCCGACGCGTTTTTGCTCATCGCGGGCAAGCAACGCGTGTTGCTGGAGTACGGTGGTGCAAGCATGGCGCGCCGAACACTTTCAGGGGGGGATTCGTTATCGAATTGACACCGAGCACCCCGCCGTCAAGCAAGTATTGGATGATGGAGCCATGGACAAGGGGACAATTAAGGCCATGCTCCGAGTAATTGAAGAAACCGTTCCCGTGCAGCGAATCTGGCTTGACACTGCGGAATCGAAGGAGACTCCGAGGACGGGTTTTGCGGGTGAGCCCGTGGCCGGAGTCATGGCCGTTCTATCCGTGGTGTACAAGAATCTCGTTACGAGGAAGGGAATGACCTGCAAAGCCGCCCGGGCAGCGTCTTATTCAGACGGAACCGTTCAACAACCATCCGGACTTGGTAGCGTCGTTGCCCGACCTTCCTGCCGGAGCCGGTGACCAATCATGGCCGCATGATTCCAGCCAACACCCAGCGCGTCCTCAAGTTTGTCCAGGAGTTGCTGCTCGACGAGGACGATCACATGGCGATCACCCCTGCGGTGATCGAGGAGAAGATCGCCATGGTCCTTGGCATGAAGCCCGCCTGGGGAGATGGCTTGGACCATGGCATGTCACAGACGAACTCATACGCAGATTCAGTCTGTGGATGGGCAAAGACACCACGATCCAAAATGACGTAGGACACGAGCCATGGCTCAATGCCAACCGCAAGGGTGACTGGCGTTACTGGCAGCGAGTACCAGGAATGGCTTGAGGCGAAGCTATCTTGGAAGGCGACAGACGCGCTCGACAAGTCGACGGACTCGATTCTCGGCCTCATAGAGGACCCACTTCGAGGGGGAGTCTGGGACCGGCGGGGCTTGGTCGTCGGGCATGTCCAGTCGGGCAAGACGCTGGCAGCTACACCGGACTGATCTGCAAAGCGGCCGATGCCGGTTACAAGATCATCATCGTGCTGGCTGGACTGCACAACAATCTGCGATCCCAAACCCAAGTCCGACTTGACGAAGGGTTTCTTGGCATTCGCGACTAATCCCGATCCGGAAGACTTGGAGTTCGTCGGAGTGGGACTGAATGGCCGAGATGCCAACATCAAGCCGAACTGCGCTACCAACCGAACCGAAGCTGGCGACTTCAACTCAAAAGTGGCGCGACACCTGGCGATCACTCCGGAACAACGGCCGTGGCTATTCGTGGTCAAGAAGAACAAGATCGTGCTGCAGCGATTGCTCGACTGGATCCGCAACCACGCGGCCGATGCAACTGATCCTGCTACAGGCAGGAGAATTGTCACTCATCTACCGCTCCTGGTGATCGACGACGAAGCGGACCACGCGTCAGTCGACACTGGTGAACAGCTGTTCCTCGCGGACGGAACGCCAGACGAAGAGCACTCCCCAACGGCCATCAACAGCCGAATCAGGAAAATACTGCACTCGTTCACTCGGTCCGCCTACGTGGGCTACACCGCGACGCCGTTCGCAAACGTCTTCATCCATGAGAAAGGTGCGACGACCGACGAAGGTCCGGACCTTCCCGCAGCATTCATCATCAACCTTGCTGCCCCGTCGAACTACATCGGCCCGGCTCGGGTGTTCGGACTTCAGTCTCCTGAAGGCAGAATAGGAGGATTGCCGCTTGTCCGAGAGGTGAGGGACTTCGCCACCAATGAAGGCAAGAGCGGCTGGATGCCACTCAAGCACCCCGAACTGGCATAGGCCGATGTACGACGGCCGTGACGAGATGCCTCCGTCGCTAGTCGAGGCGGTTGACGCATTCATTCTCTCCTGTGCCGCACGTAGACTGCGCGGCCAGGGTGCGGAGCACAGCTCAATGCTGGTGCATGTAACCAGATTCAACTCCGTTCAACAGGAAGTCCATCGGCAGGTTACTGACTACGTCCAGCACCTAAGGCGAAGAATTGCCCGTCAAATCGATCATGAAGTTCACATCGATCGTCTGAGGAAGCTTTGGGAGTCAGATTTTCTTCAGACGACCGATGCGGTACGCCTGGCAACACCTAGTTCGCCAGCGAATCAATGCCGACGTGGCGTGAGGTGCTGGAGGTCCTGCCTGACATGATTGCGGACATCGACATCCGCATGATCAACGGAACTGCGAAGGACGCGTTGGACTACAGTCAACATGAAGGCGCCGGACTGAAAGTCATCGCGATCGGCGGCGATAAACTTGCGCGCGGCCTGACGCTTGAGGGTCTCTGCGTAAGCTACTTCCTTAGGGCGTCGAAGATGTACGACACGCTAATGCAGATGGGGCGCTGGTTCGGCTACAGGCCCGGCTATCGTCGACCTCTGCCGCCTTTACACCACATCCGAGCTCGTGGAATGGTTCGGCCACATCACCGATGCTTCCGAAGAGCTTCGGGAAGAGTTCGACATGATGGCCGCGAGCGGCGCGACGCCCCGAGAGTACGGCCTGAAAGTTCAATCTCATCCCGTACTCATGGTCACTTCGCGGCTCAAAATGCGTAGTGCCAAGAACCTGATGATTTCGTTTAGCGGTCAGCTTCTGGAAACGGTGTCACTCTTCCGTGATCCAAACGTGCTTAAGAAGAACGCAGAGGCGGCGACGCGACTGATCGGATCGCTCGGCACGCCCGAAGTGAATCCTGTTAGGACCCGAGGCGAAGGCAGGCAGAAGTGGGAGGGATTTCTTTGGGAAGGCGTGCCGGCAGACGAGGTCGTCAACTCTCTCATCGCGTATCGCACGCACGCTGAGGCGCACAAGGTCAACAGTGCAATTCTTGCAGAGTATGTGCAGTCAATGGCTTCGAAGGGTGAACTAACCAACTGGACCGTTGCCGTCATCGGCGGCGGCGAAGGCGCCAACTTCAAGTTTGGCCCGGGTATCGAAGTCGACATGGTCAAGCGAAAGGACAATGGGCCCCATGCGGACCGCTATTCGATAGGCCGGCTGCTCTCACCGCGCGATGAAGCCATCGACATGGATGAAGCATCGTGGCTTGCGGCCCTGGCCGCGACTCGACTGGCTTGGCACGCTGATGCGGGCAGGCTCCGCGATGCGACCGAACCGGACACCCCGAATGGCCCTTCGGTGCGAAAAGTCCGTGGATTCGGCGCCCCCGATGTCTCGCCCCACCCTGAACGAGGTCTGCTGCTGCTCTACGCGCTCGACCCACAAAAAGCAGAGACCGATTTTCCACGGGATACGCCTGGTGTTGTCGCGATGGCGGTAGAGTTTCCCCGGGAGTAAGGCTGGTGTGACGGTCGAGTACAAAGTAAATAACGTACTCTGGGCGCAGGAATATGGCCCAGCTGAATGAGCGCGATGAACTGGTAGCGGCGTGGCGCGCCCTTGTAGGCGACGCGACCAGCGTTGGTTGGCGCACCATTGAGGTCGCGTCGGCAGGCAGTTGTCGTCTTCGAGCCGGGCGGCATTTTCCTGGTAATGAAGAGGCGTTCTTGGTCGGCTTCTCGGCAATCGAGAAGCCCGCATCTCCATCCAACTTCCCCAAGGACAGGGATTCCTCGTGTCCTGGGCGGATCTCGGGCAGCGAGTCGGAAGGTCGTACCTGGATCGCTTTGTGTAAGGAGGACGCTGGGAATCTTGACCTCTTTTCAACCATGGCAGATGACGTGAGGTCTACCCTGAGAACACTCAGGAACGCCAACGCTATGGTCGGTCTGCAGGCGTTCCTTTCTCGAATCAGGGCTTGGCAGGAATTCATGCGCCGGGGCGCGGACAACCTGTTGAGCGCAGAAGCCGAAGTTGGACTCTTTGGCGAGATGGAGTTCCTCGACAGCCTCATCGCATCGGGTATTCCTGCTTGGCAAGCCATCGATTTTTGGCAGGGTCCGCTTGACGGACTTCACGACTTCCCGCTGGGAACGGGCGCGATCGAAGTAAAGAGCACGGCGGCTCCGGTCGGGTTTATAGCCAAGATCAGCTCGCTCGAACAGCTTGATGACTCGCTTATTAGGCCCTTATATCTAGCGGGAGTGCGTCTCGCATTGAACGACTCCGGCAGCACAATAGCCGAACGCGCAGAGCAACTGCGCGCGACCCTTGCTGATGACGATTTGGCATTGAGCAACTTCAACTCTCGGCTGCTTCATGGGGGACTCATTGATGCGCATGCCGACAAGTACACAAGACGTTTTGTGTTGGTCTCTACACGGCTACTTCCGGTCAGTGAAGGGTTTCCCAGACTGACGCCTGCGAATGTTGCATTGCCAATTCGTCGAGCCAGATACGAGCTGGATCTTGACCTTGTATCGACAACTTCTGTCGAGCTTTCCGACGCGTTGTTGCAAATCGGAGTGAGCTACTGATGACCTTAGAAGAGTTCCTGAGGCAGACCCAGGCAGAAGTGCAAGCGGAAATTGATGAACGAATGGGTTCCTCCGGCGCCGCATACCCGTATCCGGAGTCCATTTTCGCCGAAAGTCGTCATGCAGCACATGTCAGAAATTGGCATGACTCTCGAACCGGAGGTCTTGCCATTACTCTGCGCGTAGTAGGCAACGCGAATCTCCGACTGAGCGGCTTCGCCGTTTCCGACGAGGCGGACCAGCTCGACCTGTTTGTAAGTCTTTACGACGGCGGGGCGGATGTGGTGCCGATACCAGACGCTGAGACGCGAACCGCCCCCGCAGAACAGTGCCTTCGCTTTCTTGCCAAGTGCGTTGAGGGCAACGCGCGCGTCGAAGATGGATGAGTCGAACGACGCGCACGCATTGGCAGTTACGATACAAGGCTGTTACGCAAGTCTTGATCAGATCAGAATCTACGTCTTGACGGATCGTCAGGCGAAAGGCCAAGAACTTCAAAGCCCGCGAGGTAAATGGGAAGACCGTGAAGCTCGAGGTGATGGACATCGAGCGTCTTCACCGTCCCCATTGGTCAGAGGGTAAGCCGCGCGACGAGCTTGTTGTGAATTTCACCGAGGTATCACGGGCTCCGCCTTGCCTTGTCGTCTATGTGCCAGGCGAAATGCAGGATTACGACTACGCCCTCACGGTGATTCCGGCAGAGGCGCTGCACTTCATTTACGAAAAATACGGTGCTCGGCTACTAGAGGCAAACGTCCGAGCTTTTCTCGGCGTCACCGGAAAATTCAACCGAGGAATTCGGGACACCATTCGCGACCAGCCAGGCGCTTCTTGGCCTACAACAACGGTCTGGTGATCGTCGCCGATGAAGTGCACCTGGGCCGCACCTCGGAGAACGGCCCGGAATTCTGTGGCTGAAGGGCATGCAGATCGTGAACGGGGGGCAGACAACTGCGTCCATCTACTTCAGCAAGAAGCGGGACCCGAGCATCGATCTGAAACGGGTGCGGGTACCAGCGAAGGTGATCATTCTGAAAGCAAGCAACGCCGCCGAAGAAGAGTCGCTGATATCCAACATCTCGCGATATGCGAACAGCCAAAACTCCGTCAAACAATCCGATCTGTCCGCCAACAAGCCATTTCATGTCGAGTTGGAAAAACTTGCACTCAACACATACTGTCCTGACGGTGTCGGGCGCTCGGTTCTATGAGCGCGCGGCCGGAAGTACAACACGCTACTGGCGCGCGAAGGCACTACGCCAGCCAAGAACTTGGAAACTGAAGGTCGATTCCCGCCGACAAGAAAACTCAACAAGACGGATCTGGCAAAATTCTTGAACGCTTGGGGCCAGAAACCTAATGAAGTCAGTTTTGGTGCGCAGAAGAATTTTGAAAAGTTCATGGAAAACCTCGCGGATAAGGAAGGGAGCAGCCACCTGTGCGACTCCCGGCTCGACCTGGCTGCCTACAAGGCCATGATCGCCAAGGCGATCCTGTACAAGAAGACTCAAGCGCTTGTGAGGCCGATGTTTCCCGCCTTTCAGGGCAACGTCACAACGTACCTCGTCTCCCTCGTGGCTCACAAACTTGGAGAGAGAATCGACTTGGAGCGGATCTGGGCTCAACAGGACATCTCAAAGCCGCTCCAATCGCTGTTGCTACAAACGTGGGCTGAGGAAGTCAATTCTGTCCTTCACCAATCGGCAGCGGGCCGAATGATCTCCGAATGGGCGAAGAAGCCAGAATGCTGGGTTGGCGTGAGGGGTGCTACTATTCCCCGGTCCCCTCTGGAATACCTGAAGTGGAGTGGTGCCCAACTTACGCTCACATGATTACGCCTACTCACCAAGGCTTGCCGGACCTCGACCGGAAAGTTCAGCGGAAGCTCGACTCGATCCCAAGAAATTCCTAAACAGGAGAGGATCGCCTTGTCGTCCGCTTCCGCGGTCCTCTGCGGCGCACTCCCAGATGATGAGCACGCGCCAGCCAAGAGCGAGAAGCTCCTTTTCGACTCGGCTATCGCGAGTCTGATTCGTCTGCGATTTTGGAACGCCAGAATTGGGTGCGCGTGCTTGGCTGTGAGAATGCATTGCACGTGTGTCCGTGCCAAAAGCATCCGTGAACCTGAACAACGACACGGTGCTTTGGAAAGACGAAGTCCGGCGAGCCCGGTAGCGACCTGACATGCTTCCGGTACCTGTAGCCGGCGGAGTGAAGGAAACTGCGGATTTTCCTCCTTTCGCAGGCTGTCCCCTCTTTTCCTCACGCTCCGCATGTTCTTGCTGCGGATTTCAGGGCTGTGAACGTCCATCAGACAATTTTGGACCCCGGCCATTGGCTTTGGAAGTGAGCTGAGGGGCTGCGCCGGACCACCCGCGAGCCTGGTAAACTGCCGATTGACGAGTAGGGTGTTAAAGGAGAGGTGGGTGCGCAAGATTGGGGCGTTGACCTCTTTTGTGGCGCCGGCGGCAGCAGCCTCGGTGCGCGAGCGGCTGGCATCAAAATGGTCGGTGCCGTGGATGCTTGGGACATCGCTACCGCGACCTACAAGGACAACTTTCCTAATGCGGAAGTCGTTACAACCGAGACTCCATAGTCGAACGGGTGCCGGCCTGTTCTTCTCTTCGGTCGACGAAGTCGATCTGCTCATCGCCTCTCGAGAGTGCACGCATCATTCGATTGCGCGTGGAGCGAAGCCTCGTGACGAGGCGAGTCGCCGGTCCGGCTGGTTCGTTCTTCCGTTTCGTCCGAGCATACAGCCTGGCTGGATAGTGATTGAGAATGTGTCGGGGATGAAGCGGTGGGATGGATTTGATGAACTGGTGACCGAACTCAAGGAGCACTACCACCTCAGGATGCAGTCCGCTCGACGCCTCTGACTTCGGTGTTCCTCAGACGCGAAAGCGCCTATTATTCTCGGTGACCGCCCTCGCAATGCCCGCGAAAGTTGCGCGCGATCACCCAAAAAATATTTGCCTCCACGATCCTAGACACCTACTCCGGCCTGGAGATCCAGGCCGATTAACGATGGTCGGCTTGCGCAGAACACGATCGCTCGCATCGAGCGTGGAATGGAGTCATCGGGGCCCAACCGAGACTTCCTGGTTGTCTACTACGGTTCGGACAGGGCTCGCGGATGGCAGCCGCTTGACCGGCCGATCGCGCACCCTGACGACCCTGGACAGGTTCCGCTGTGCGTTGGGTCGATGGAGTCCCCACGTTCCGCATGCTATCAAGTCCCGGAGCTTAGGCGAGCCATGGGGTACCCCGAAATCGCACGCCTTGAGCGCGGAACGGCGTGACAAGGTGAAACTACCTGGGAAACGGTGTATGCCCACCTGTGATGGAGGCAGTGGTGCGTTCACTCACATCAGCACCTGAGCCAACTGTGGGCAAGAAGCGCGCAGTGCCACATTTGGCCCTCGCATGAAGGCTGCATAGACCGAAGTGAAGACGTTCGAGAAGAGCGAGCTTTCCACATCCGATCTGATCATCGATGCGGTCTATCGGGGAGGCCGCGCAGGCGGAGCGGGCGACGATCCGCTTCCTGCTCTTGTGGGACTGAGTACCGGAGGCGGATTCAGATACCAGGAAGCCTCGCGAAACTCTATCCCTCGTTGCTCTTACCTCGAACAAGCGGGATCCGGACTGGCCAGATCAGCTAGATCGCGAAACCGGCATCTACACCTACTACGGCGATAACAAGGTTCCGGGTAGAAGCCTTCATGACACGCCACGATTCGGAAACGAGATCCTTCAGCGTGTCTTCGAGAACGCGCGTTCTGGTGAAAGTGGTCGCGCGCGCGTGCCTCCCATCCTGGTTTTCACCAACGCTGGAAGCTGGAGAGATGTTCTCTTCCTGGGCTTAGCGAGTGCCAGAGTAACCACCGGTGGGGCGGTTCAAGAAGACCTTGTGGCGATTTGGCGAACCAATGGTGAGAGTCGATTCCAGAACTATCGGGCTCGATTTACCATTTTGCGAACGGAATCGGTGTCGCGAGAGTGGCTCGACAGCATCATATCCGGCACTCCGCAGAACGAATCTGGCCCCAAAGGCTTGGCGGGAGTGGCGCGCCTCGGGGTCGATCACTCCACTTCTTTCGCCAAGGACAATTCAGCACCGTCGTCGGAAGGAGCAGTTTCCGGACTCCGAAGCTGACCAGGAGATTGTTTCTCTGATTCACTCCTGACTTCGCCGCTGATCCATTCGAGTTTGAAAAATGTGCCGCGGAGTTGGCGCGAATGATGTTGCCAAACATTGCAAGTCTTGACCTCACCAGAAGGACGAGAGATGGCGGTCGGGATGGTATCGGGAAGTATCGAATTGGAAATGGGCCTAGTTCGGTGCTCGTAGACTTTGCGCTCGAAGCAAAGTGCTATGCGTCAAAGAATGCGGTTGGAGTCAGGGAAGTTTCACGGCTAATTTCAAGATTGAGACATCGTCAGTTTGGCGTGATGGTGACCACGAGTTGCGTCGACGAGCAGGCATACAAGGAAATCAAGGAAGACGAGCACCCCATAGTCCGGTGATCGCCGCGGCTGACATCGTTGTCTGCTCCGAGACATGGATATTTCGGACGCCTCATCGGTGAAAGCGTGGCTTGAACAATCGTTTCCTGCTGACCTCTAGAACTCTTCCGCGTATCGAGGTCGTGGTAGTACCTGTTTCGCAAGCTAAGCTTTCGGGCATGAAGTGTCCTTGGCAGCACGTCGAGGCGATAGTCAAGCCGAGATGAGGTGTCGCAATGAGCATACATCGTGAAGGCTGGATGATTCGTAGTCGCGAAAAACATCAAG
>CAVPQV010000004.1:0-364765 GCA_963707625.1 uncultured Gammaproteobacteria bacterium | reverse complement strand
AGCACGGGCCGATACATCGAGAGTGATCCAGTCGGACTGATTGGCGGAATCTCAACCTTCTCCTACGTTGGTGGTCGTCCTCTCAACTCGGTCGATCGTCTGGGGTTGGCCGAGTGGCATGTCGAATCGCTCACGCTGCAGGATATTCCGAAAATGGCGTTTGGATTCATCCCTTATGGACGTCAGAGACGAGCATTGTTCACGATGCACAGTGAGTGCTTTGCCAAGACACGGGGTGGCCTCCTGAGCGAAGAAAGAACGAGCAGCGAGATGTTCGCGCCCGTATTCAAGGTCGATGACTTCAAGAATTGGAGTATCGAACGCCCCTATTGGTTGACTCCCACCAATTTCACCTTGAATGATGGAATAGACGGCGCGCCGGACCCCATGAATTTAACTGGGACGGCAATCATCCGCTTCACGGTGGCCAGGGGCGTTGCAACCGGATCAGTAACCATCGGGAAAGCGACGGGGACCTTCCAGACGCGGACGCGCCTAACTCCAGACGGACAGTACAAGATATCCGGAAATGTAGACACGGCCATTTTCTCGGACGTGTCCGAGACCTGCGATTGCGCCGCACGGCATTGAAAGCCAAACTTTTTGGGGCAAGCCAAGTGTTCAAGACAAAAAGTATCATCGCTGTATTAGTTGTCTGCTTGGCGGCTGCCTTGACCGTCCGTCTTGCGTACAACTCCACGGGGTGGCAACACGTTCTAATGTTCACAGTGGGCCTGCAGTGGTGGCCATCCGTGGAAGCAGCCAATACGGCAGGCCTGATCGTTGAAGGCTTGTTGACCGCCCTGCTGGGAGGGGCCTTTACTACGCTGCTTACTCTATTGACGCGGCTGCCCGCGGTCGCCGCTGCAGCGATCTTGTCTGCCGCGGTATTCCTTGGCATCAATGACATTGCGCTATTCAGCGAGCTCGACAGTGTCAGTGCAGCTTTTCTTGCTGGTTACGTCAAGTTGACGCTGGTGTTTTTCTTGTCGGGTTGGCTGTTAGCGGCGATCATTCTGAAGCTATTCCCAAGAAAAGGGGCCGGGGTTCTATTCCGCTAGTCCAGACACTAAGTTCAAGCGTGAGGCAGGTGTGAAATGCGGCTGGAGTCCATAGAAGCTGCAAGAAATACATCGAAGCCCCGCACTGCGGGGCTTCTTTCTTAGCGGCTTGCCTGCGCGGGCACCGACTCGATGACCTGGCTGACCAGGCACCTGCGGCAGCGCCCGTTTCTGTCGGATCTGCTCGAAGATGCGCACCAGCCGCGCCGACGTGATCGAGGTGTCGATCTCGATGTGGATGATTTCCCGATTGAAGTCGTCGGTGATGTTGAAGGTAGGGAAGGCGCGGCCGCAGGCCAGCGCGTCGAGCATAAAGTCGGCCGACCACACCGAATCCGGCTGTTCGGGCACGTACAGTGGCACGCGCTCGCGCTTGCGGAGTCGGCGAGTGGCAGCGCGACGCAAGTTCAGTTTCATGACGCAATACACCCGATAGATGCGTTTGTCTTCCACTGCGGATGGGTCCGCTCCAAGCCCGGCAGCACTTCCAGTAGCCGCGGCTGGGCTTGGCCTCGACCAGCCGGGCCAGGGCCGCGATCAGCTCCGCATCGCGCACCGTCCAGTCCAGCGGCGGCGCATACCACGCCGATCGCGGCATCCCGACGCCGCGCTGGACGACCGAGTGCGGCGCTGCCCGCTGCCCGCAGCCGCGGCGTCCGCGGGGGCAACTTTGGGCAACTTCGGAGGGGCGGGTAGGCGAAATCCGTCATTTCGGGCTTCCGAGGGCCGGTTTCGGTCGCCGCCGTCCTGGGGATGGTCAAATCCTGGTTAGTAACGGCTAGGGCTCTACGCGATGGTGGACAGGGTGGCTGCCGCAAAACCACGGTTTCCCGGGTAAATCCCGTTTGTCGTGACGTCCTACCCCCAGATGTACCCCGTGGACGTTTGATCACCTGGTGGCGCACGAATTTGGGCTTAGAGCGGCAGGTGACCGTTCTCCACCAGGAATGACTGTAGGCGCTCCTCCAACTCGTCCGCGCGCGCGAGGATGTAGCGAGCGCACTTGCGATTCCACTCGATTGTGTTCATAAGGCGCTTGGCCTTCGTACGAACCCCTGGGCCGTCGCGCTCGACCAGCGCCACCCGCTTGCCTGCGTTCTCGTTACGGCCTTCGGGGAGGCTGCTACGGTCTTGTGGTCGGAAATTTCGGATCACGGGGGCACCTTAGATCCCTTCGGCCTGGGCTTCGCAGCACCCAAAATGAGCCGCTCGAGAGTCCTCCCATTGCACTCCCCCTGGAGTCGCTGACGTCTGAGCGCCGCGGCCAAATCGGGGTGAATCCAGGAATCATAGCGACGAAATCCGAGACGCCTTAGCTCGGCGCGGTATTTCCGAAGCTGGTCGCGGCTCAGCGCCATGGGTTCCGGACTCGCGCGCCTGCGCATCGCGCGACCTGGATAAGGTGATCGTTAAGCGGCATCTTTGCCATTACGGTCTTCCCTGCAGTTTTGTTTGTCGGCCGTGCTAGAAGCGCGATGCCCGTCCGTGAATCCCTCTCGCGCTTCACGGGCAAAATCGGGTTGGCCTAATTCCTCGAGATACTGCGCCAACGCCGATCTGCTTTGGGCTTGCGTTTCCGTCGGCGGTGCAAGTTTCCCAGAGCGGAGCCGAACATTCGCCTTGTGGTTCAATGAAGAGGTTCTAGAAGCAGGTTCGGGGTGCTCGGGCGCACCTACCCGATCGCACTCGTGCGCACCTACCTCAGGTGCATCCTTGCGCCTAAGGCTAAGTGCGTCCGCGCACCTAGGCGCATCGGCGCGCCTACCCGGCCGGTACCGGTTGGATTTGGTTTTATGGCCGCTATGGCGGGTCAGGTACTCACCCTCCACCAAGCGCTTAACGCTGCGTACAACGCTGGTTCGGGCCAACCCAGTTGTCTTCGCGATCGTCCGAAGGCTGGGCCACGCTTCGCCACGCTCTCGATTCACACGGTCCAGGATGGCGAACAAGACCTTCGGATCGGAAGGCAGCAAGAGTGGGTCAGAGAAGGCAGCCTTGATGAGCTTCCAATGCACCACCAGGGGGCTATCGCGACTCGCGAGCCGGTCGCCCACCGCGGGCTGGTCCAGCCGCCATTTCGGAGACGTGAGGTTCACTAAGCGTCCAAGACAGGTTCGCGCGCCGCGATCCGCTTGGCGATCCAAGCGTCTATTTCGCTCTCCACCCAGGAAACGCTATGCGGACCAAGGCGGACTGCGGGCGGGAAGCTTCCACCTGCACTGAGGCGGTAAATTGAACTGCGGGACAAACCAGTTTTCTTCTGCACCGCGGGTCGGCGGATCAGTTTCCGCTCCACGCCCGCGGCCGCAACCCGTTCCTGGTCACGAAGGTACTGTTTCGATAGGGACGACATGGGTGCTCCGATACGCTTGGGACTCGGAGTTAAGACTGCGCTCAGGCTGGGAAACGCAGAAGTCCCTAAATCGTCGAATATTCACGAGGTTTAGGGACCCCGCGCTGGGCACGCTTTACCGAATCGACGGTTTGCCCTCTCATGTCAAAGAAAAAGTGCGCGAGCGCAAACACGACGAGGTAATGAGGTCGGTTGTGAAATCGGGCGCGCATGAACGCTGTGAGACCGCGATAGAACAGCAGGCGTTTCGGGTCCCGCCCTCTAGAATGTGTGACCGTCGGCCGTTCGGCCGCCCACGCGGCGCTGCTTGTACCAATGTCATCGATCAAGTCCGGCAACCAACTCTCGATTGAGAGCGCTAGGGTGAGGACGGCGTTCTGTCCGACGCCGTTAATCGCGTAAAGGCGGTCCGTGAGTTTGTCCCTGAAGTGATGCTGCCAATCTTCAAACCGACTCCGAGTTCGAAGTTCGGCCGCAAGGGGGCCGGTGAGGCCGGAAATATATGCTGCCAGCTCACGCCTTCCGCGCGGGGTGAGTCGGTCGCTAGTGCTCAAGGCTCCCCAGCAAGCCGAGGTGAGCTCTTCGACATCAAAGGGGGTTTTGAGTTGGTCCCAAACCTCACGCGCTCGCGCATCCGTGCCTAGCGCGGGCAATAGGTCCTCAGGACGTTTGCGGGGATCGAGTTCCCTCGTTTCAATCGTCAGGCGGTCCTCGCCGACACGAATGTTGTACCCATGATCCTTGACCGATCGGGAGATGCTCTCGCGTGCCCAAATTGGGCAATTCTTTAGAAAGCGCACTGATTTGGTCACAGGGTTGCCTCTGGCAGCGGCGAGGGGTATGGGAAAGTGCTCGCGAATGAGGTCGGGCGTCGCTCAGCTCACCTTCAGCCGCATCGGCTGCACGTTGCTGCCGGTTTTCAAGCTATCCAAATAGTCGGCCCAGTCCTGCATCATTCGGCGCCGCTCGGGCAGGTACTGCGCGCGGTTATAAGCCGCGCGGACCTTGTTACCTGTGACGTGCCCGAGCTGCGCCTCGATGGCGTCTGGATTGAATCCATGCTCGTTGAGTAGCGTCGACGCGATGCTGCGGAAGCCGTGCCAGGTCATGGTGTCGCCGTCGTAGCCCATGCGCCGCAGCGCCGCGGTAATCGCGTTCTCACTCATCGGGCGGCTAGCATCACGCGCGCCTGGAAACACGAAGCGATCGTCGCCGGTTAGCTGGTGCAACTCGTGCAAGATCGCCAGCGCCTGATTGGAAAGCGGCACCAGGTGCGAGCGGCTGGCGTCGGCCTTCGCCGCCTTGCTCAGTTTCATGCGAACCGCCGGGATCTCCCATTGGCCCGCTTCTAGGTCGAACTCCGACCACTCAGCAGCGCGCAGCTCGCCCGGGCGCACGAATACCAGCGGCGCCAGCTTGAACGCACAGCGCACGACGTGCGTGCCGCTGTAGCCGTCGATCGCCCGGAGCAAGGCCGCAACGTCTGCCGGCTTCAACAGGGCCGCCATCGGCTTCGGTATTGCCGGAGTCAGCGCTTCCGCGCCAATGTCAGCGATGGGGTTGCGTTCGGCTTGCCCTGTGGCGACCGCGTAGGCGAACACCTGGGAGAGCACGGTCTTGATTCGGTGCGCCGTCTCGATTGCCCCCCGAGCCTCGACTCGCCGCAGCACGGTCAACAGCGCCGGCGCGGTGATGGACCGCAGCGACTCGCTGCCCAGATAGGGATACACGTCGCGCTGGAGGCGGCTGCGCACGGTCACGGCGTGGCCCGGCGTCCAGTTTGTGAGCTGGCGCGTGTACCAGTCCTCGGCAATGGCCTTGAAGGTGTCGGCCTCGATCGTCTGCGCCTTCGCGGCTTTGCGAGCAGCGCCTGGATCGTGGCCCGCGGCGAGTTGGGCCCGGGCCTGGTCGCGTTTCTCGCGTGCCTGCTTCAATGTCACGTCTGGGAACGCGCCGAGCGCCAGCAGCTTTTCCTTACCGTCGAAGCGGTATTTTAGGCGCCACAGCTTCGAGGCCTTCACGCCGGCGGAGCTTACGAGCAGGAACAGGCCGCGCTCGTCGAATAGCTTTCGCGCCTTCGCACCGTGCATATTCGGCTTGCGGATTGCTGTGTCGGTGAGCATCCCGTACCCCCATCTACCCCTGGGCGAACTGCCCGTACCCCGAACGCTACCCCCGCAAATGGCGGGAACGCAAGGGACGAAAAGGACGCTTGAGATGGGCAGACAAGAAAAAACCCCGTGGAATCACGGGGTTAATGTCTTTCTGGGATGCTTGAATTTCTTAAATGGTGGAGGTGGGGGGAGTTGAACCCCCGTCCGAGAGCACTCCATCTCCGGTACTACATGCTTAGCGCGTTGTTGGTTCTCGACTGCCGGCAACACAACGTGCGAGGCACACCGTCAGTCACACCCGCTAGATTCAAGCGTTCGGTTGGCGGGTCGCCACCGAGGCCGGTTCCGTGATAATGACCCTACATCCACGAGCACGGGCACAAGTGGGTTCGGGGCTTACGCCTTAAGCGGCGAGAGCGTAGTTGTCGTCGTTGGCAACTAAATTTTGCTACTGGATTAACGAGGAAAGTCGCCCCCTCGGCATGCACCGGTCGACTTCGCAACCCCCGTCGAAGCCAGGACACCCCCGGCAGACAGGCGGAAACAGCATCTTCCGACGCCATCATTATGGGTGCAGGGAGGCCGTCCCACAAGGCCAGGCTGAACGCGGGATTCAGGCGTTCTTGTTGTGCGCGCGCATGGTGCGCTGCTTTTCGCGCTGCCAGTCGCGTTCCTTCTCGGTGGCGCGCTTGTCGTGGGTCTTCTTGCCCTTGGCCAGCGCCAGTTCCAGCTTGACCTTGTTGCCGCGCCAGTACATCGCCGTGGGCACCAGCGTGTAGCCCTCGCGCTCGACGCGGCCGACCAGGCGGTCGATCTCGTTCCGGTGCAGCAGCAGCTTGCGCGTGCGGCGGTCGTCGGCGATGACGTGCGAGGAGGCGGAGATCAGCGGCGTGATCTGCGCGCCGAACAGGAAGATCTCGCCGCCCTTGACCAGCGCGTAGCTCTCGCCGATGTTCAGGCGCCCGGCGCGGATCGCCTTCAGTTCCCAGCCCTGTAGGGCCATGCCGGCCTCGAAGCGGTCCTCGAGGTGGTAATCATGGCGCGCGGCCTTGTTCAGGGCGATGGTCTTGCCGACCGCCTTGCCCCCGCCGGCACCGCCAGTGCCTTTGTTATGCTTTGCTTCGTGCTTGGACATCTCGCTTCCTTGCGGTCATTGTCGCCGATTGCGGGCTTCGCGGGGCGGCGATGACCAAGATCCACCGGCATGCATTGGTGCGCCATTCCGCCGCCCGGATGTACGGGCTGGTGAACGATGTCGCGGCCTACCCGCGCCGCTTCGCCTGGTGCGAATCGGCGCAGGTGCTGGAGCAGTCCGACGCGCACATGCTCGCGCGACTGGATCTGCGCATCGCGGGCCTGGGGCTTGCATTCACCACCCGCAACACGCTCGAGCTGCCGACCAGCATCGCGCTGCAGCTCGTGGATGGCCCGTTCAGCGCGCTCGCGGGCCGCTGGCGCTTCCACTCGCTGGCCGAGGATGCCTGCAAGGTCAGCCTGGACCTGGATTTCGACGTGGCCGGAAAACTGGTGGGCAGCGCGCTTGCGATCGCCTTCGGCGGCCTGGGTGACCGCATGGTGGACGACTTCTGCCGCGAAGCCGACCGCAGCGATGACTGAAATCGAGGTCGAGATCGCCTGGGCGCTGCCCGGGCACTGCGAATCGTTGAAGTTGATCCTTCCGGCCGAAGCCACCGTGGCCGAGGCCTTGCTCCGTGCCGCCGGGGCCGGCTTCGAGCCCGCCGCCGCGGCGAGCGCGGACAGGCTCGCGATCTTCGGCCGTCTGGTACATCCAGGCACGCTGCTGCGCGGCGGCGAACGGATCGAACTGCTGCGGCCCCTGCAGGCCGATCCCAAGCAGCGCCGGCGCGATCGCGCCGGCGGTCGCCGCTAGCGGCGCTGGCCGCCCTGGCCTTCCTTTTCCTTCGGCAGGTTGAAGAACCCGAAGCGGCGCAGGTCGACCAGCAGCTGGGCGTCGTTCTCCGGGAAGTACTCGCCCTCCATGCGCGAGAGGGTCTGCCCGTCGTCGAACCACAGGGTGAGGTTCTTGACCTGGATCTTGTCGTGGCCGCGGCGCTCGCTGGCGGCGTAGTCCCAGCGCTCATGGTGGAAGGGATCCGCGACCGGCGGCGTGCCGACCAGCGAGATCACCTGCGCCTTGGTCATGCCCGGCTTGAGCTGCTCGACGTTCGCTTTTTCCAGCAGGTTGCCCTGGAACACCGGCGGGCGATAGATGAAGCCGCAGCCGGAAAGGAGGAGGGCGGAAAACAGCAGTATGAAGGCCTTGCGCATCGGGAGCGTGGTCACAGTGGGGAGCCGGGCGATACTATAGCAAGCACCGGCCAAATGATTTCGCGCCGCGGGGGGGAAGATGGAATCCGAGGATCTGCGCAAGGCCGGCCTGAAGGTCACCCATCCCCGGACCCGGATCCTCGAGCTGCTGGAAACCGCCGGCGTGCGCCACATGAGCGCCGAGGACATCTACAAGCAGCTGATCAACAGCGGCGAGGAGATCGGCCTGGCGACGGTGTACCGCGTGCTGACCCAGTTCGAATCCGCCGGCCTGGTGCTGAAGCACAATTTCGAGGGCGGCCAGGCGGTCTACGAGCTCGACCACGGCCAGCACCATGACCACATGGTGGACGTCGAGTCCGGCAAGGTGATCGAATTCACCAGCCCGGAAATCGAACTGCTGCAAAAGCAGATCGCCGACAAGCACGGCTACGTCATCGAAGAGCACAGCCTGGTGCTGTATGTGCGGCCGAAGGAGAGTGCGAAGGGCAGTCGCGGCTGAAAGCCGCTCCTACGGCGCGGATTGCGCGCGGGCGAGCATCTGGCGGGCGTTGGCCCGCGTCTCGCGGGTGATCTCCACGCCGCCCAGCATCCGCGCCAGTTCCTCCACGCGGCCCTTGTCGTCCAGCGGCACGACCGCGCTGTGGGTGCCGCCGTCCTGCACCGACTTGCTCACCTGCAGGTGCTGGTGGCCCTGGGCCGCCACCTGCGGCAGGTGGGTCACGCACAGCACCTGGCGCTCGGCGCCGAGGGCGCGCAGTTTCTGGCCCGACCACTTCCGCGACCGCGCCGCCGATGCCGGTGTCCACTTCGTCGAAGACCATGGTCGGCACCGCGTCCAGGCCCAACGCCGCCACTTCGATCGCCAGGCTGATGCGCGCCAGCTCGCCGCCCGGAGGCGACCTTGCGCAGTGGCCGCGGCGGCTGGCCGGGGTTGGCGGATACCAGGAACTCGCAGCGCTCGGCGCCGGCGGGCGAGGGCGCGGCCTCGGGCTGCGGCTGCAGTTCGACCGCGAAGACGCCGCCGCCCATGCCCAACTCGCCCAGTAATCCGCCCACGGCCGCGGCGAGACGGTAGGCCGCAGCGGTCCGGGCCTGGGTCAGCGCCGCCGCCGCCGCGCGCCAGTCGGCCAGGGCGGCGTCGCGCTCCGCCGCCAGCGCGGCGCCGCGTCCTTCCGCACCGCGCAGCTCCTCCAGCTCGGCGGCGAGCGCCTCGCGGCGTGCGCGCAATTCGGGCATCGACAGGCGGTGCTTGCGTGCCAGTTCGTGCAGGCGCGACAGCCGCGCCTCCAGCTCCTGCAGGTGCGCGGGATCGAGTGTCCACGTCGTCGCGCCAGGCGCGCGAGCAGGACGCTTCCTTCGTCGGCCTGGATGCGCGCCGACTCGAACAACGACAGGGCTTCCGCCAGGCGCGGCTCGCTGTCGAGGTGGCGCGAAAGCTCGGCCTGCACCTGCCCGATGCCGCGTGCACAGCGAGCGCTCGTCATCGCCGCCCAGGCGGTCCAGCGCACGGCCATAGGCCTCCGACAACGCGGCGGCGTTCGACTGGCGGCGGTGCGCGGCCAGCAGGGCCTCGATCGCTTCCGGCTCGAGTTGCTCGCGCGCGAGTTCGTCGTACTGGTGCTGCAGGAAGGCGATGCGCTCGCCGACGTCGCCGGCGCGCGCAAGTTCTTCGTTCGCGCGCGACGCGACCTGCCATCGCCGTGCCTGCTGCGCGGGTCCGTGCGAGCGGCTCGGCGTGGCGACCGAAGGCATCGAGCAGGGCCGAGCTGGTGGGCGCGATCGAGCAGCGCCTGGTGTTCGTGCTGGCCGTGGATTTCGACCAGCAGGCGCGCCGAGCTCGGCCAGCTGCGCCAGCGTGGCGGGCCGGCCGTTGATCCAGGCGCGCGAGCCGCCGTCGGCGCGGATCACGCGGCGCAGCTGGCAGCCGCCCGTCGTCGTCGAGCTCGTTCTCGCGCAGCCAGGCGCGCGCGCCTGGAGCGTCGGCGAGCTCGAATTCCGCGGCCAGCTCGGCGCGTTCGGCGCCGTGGCGCACCATGCCGGCGTCGGCGCGGGCGCCGGTCAGCGACAGCAGGGCGTCCACCAGCAGCGACTTGCCGGCGCCGGTTTCGCCGGAGACCACGGTCATGCCGGGACGCAGGGCGAGTTCGGCGGCGCTGACGATGGCGAAATCGCTGAGCGTGAGGTGGGTGAGCATGGGCGGAGCGATTTTGCCTGAATCGCCGCGGCCGAGCACCGTTGCGCCGACGCGCGCCGGGCCTTATCGATGGGTAGTGAAACCGCGCCCGACGCGCCGACCCAGCGACGGGCCTCGATCCGCGCGCCCGCCAGCTTGCTGCGTACCCTGATCGCCCAGCACATCCGCGACGGCGAGCCGGTGGGCTCGCGCACGCTGGCGCGCGCAGCTCGGGCCTGGACGTCAGTCCGGCCACCATCCGCAACATCATGTCCGACCTCGAGGAGATCGGCCTGCTCGCGGCGCCGCATACCTCGGCCGGGCGCATTCCGACCGCGCAGGGCTACCGCGTGTTCGTCGACTCGCTGCTGCAGGTGCAAGCCGCTGCCGGAGGCCGAGGTCGACGACCTGCGCAGCCGACATGCCGGCCGGCGCCGGCACCCAGGACCTGCTGTCCAACGCCTCCGAGCTGCTGTCGGCGATGAGCCAGTTCGTCGGCGTGGTGACCGTGCCGCAGCGCGACCGCAGTTCGCCTTTCGCCATGATCGATTTCGTGCCGCTGGACGGGCAGCGCGTGCTGGTGATCCTGGTGTTCACCGACAACGAAGTGCAGAACCGCATCATCAACCTGCGCCGCGCCTACAGCCCCGTCCGAGCTGGAGCAGACCGCCAACTACCTCAACCAGAATTTCGCCGGCCGGCCGCTGCACGAGATCCGCGCCGCGCTGCTGCGCGAGCTGCGCGAGACGCGCACGCGAAATGGAGCGCGTGCTGTCGGCGGCGGTCGAGCTGTCCGAGCAGGCGCTGCAGGCCGAGCCGCGGCGACGACATGCTGCTGGCCGGCCAGACCCGGCTGATGGGCCTGCAGGACCTGTCCGACCTGGACCGGCTGCGCGAGCTGTTCGAGGCCTTTTCGCGCAAGCGCGAGATCCTGCAGCTGCTCGAACGCTGCAGCCACGCGCCAGGGCGTGCGCCTCTTCATCGGCGAGGAAACCGGCCTGGCGCCGCTGGACGGCTGCACCGTGGTCACCGCGCCCTACGGCGCCGACGGCCAGGTGCTGGGCGTGCTGGGCGTGATCGGCCCGACGCGCATGGCCTACGACCGGGTCATCCCGATGGTGCAGACCACGGCGCGACCTGCTCGGCCAGGCCTTGAATCCGGAATCGTCGGCCCCATAGAGGCGGCCGAGGCCCGCGCGCACGCGGGTGCAGCCACGGAAGGATCCTGCAATGCACAACCAACCCCCCGCCCAGGGCGACGACTGGGCGCGATGCCGCGCCCGTCAACGAGACTCGAGGCGCTGCTGTCGCGAAGCTGGACCAGCTGCGCGCGACCGTCGTCGGCCTGAAGCGAAGAGGCGCTGCGCGAGCGCGCCGAGCTGGACAACCAGCGCAAGCGCCTGGCGCGCGACGTGGACGCGGCGCGCAAGTTCGCCAACGAACGCCTGCTGTCGGAGTTGCTGCCGGTGCTGGACAGCCTGGACGCGGGCCTGCGGGCGGGCGGCGACGACACCGGCCCGCTGCGCGACGGCCTGGAGCTGACCCTGCAGGCAGCTGCTCAAGGTGGCCGGCGACAACGGCCTGACCGTGGCTGGATCCGCAGGGCCAGCCCTTCGACCCGGACCAGCACCAGGCCATCAGCCAGTCCGAGGCCGGCGCCGGGGTCGCGCCGGGCACCGTCACCGCAGGTTTTCCAGAAGGGCTACCTGCACGATCGCGGCTGTTGCGTCCGGCCCTGGTGGTCGTTGCGCGCGACGCACGACTGAGGCTTGAAGACATCGGCCTTGACCACCACTCTAGCAAGCATCACTTCATCGGCGGCTGCGCCTGCGCGGCCCGACAGCATTCAACGGAGAACCATGACATGGGCAAGATCATCGGCATCGACCTGGGCACCACCAACAGCTGCGTCGCGGTCATGGAAGGCGGCAAGGTCAAGGTCATCGAGAACTCCGAGGGTGACCGCACCACGCCGTCGATCGTCGCCTTCACCAAGGACGGCGAAGTCATCGTCGGCGCCTCCGCCAAGCGCCAGGGCGTGACCAACCCCAAGAACACCTTCTACGCGGTGAAGCGCCTGATCGGCCGCAAGTTCACCGACGCCGAAGTGAAGAAGGACCTCGACCTGGTGCCCGTACGGCATCATCGCCCACGAGAACGGCGACGCCTGGGTCGAGACCAGCGACGGCAAGAAGATGGCGCCGCAGGAAATCTCCGCGCGCGTGCTCGAGAAGATGAAGAAGACCGCCGAGGACTACCTGGGCGAGACCAGTCACCGAAGCGGTGATCACGGTGCCGGCCTACTTCAACGACTCGCAGCGCCAGGCCACCAAGGACGCCGGCCGCATCGCCGGCCTCGACGTCAAGCGCATCATCAACGAGCCGACCGCGGCCGCGCTGGCCTATGGCATGGACAAGAAGGGCGGCGACCGCAAGATCGCCGTGTACGACCTCGGCGGCGGCACCTTCGACGTGTCGATCATCGAGATCGCCGAAGTCGACGGCGAGAAGCAGTTCGAAGTGCTGGCCACCAACGGCGACACCTTCCTGGGCGGCGAAGACTTCGACAAGCGCGTCATCGACTATCCTGGTCGAGGAATTCCAGAAGGACGCAGGGCATCGACCTGCGCAAGGACCCGCTGGCCCTGCAGCGCCTGAAGGACGCCGCCGAGCGCGCCAAGATCGAGCTGTCCACCTCGCAGCAGACCGACGTCAACCTGCCGTACGTCACCGCCGACGCCTCGGGCCCGAAGCACCTGAACATCAAGCTGACGCGCGCCAAGCTCGAGTCGCTGGTCGAGGACCTGATCAAGAAGCACGATCGAGCCCTGCCGCATCGCGATGAATGACGCCGGCCTGCGCGACTCGCGACATCGCCGACGTGATCCTGGTCGGCGGCCAGACCCGCATGCCGAAGGTGCAGGCGGCGGTGACCGAGTTCTTCGGCAAGGAGCCGCGCAAGGACGTCAACCCGGACGAGGCCGTCGCCATCGGCGCCGCGATCCAGGGCGGCGTGCTCGCCGGCACCGTCAAGGACGTGCTGCTGCTCGACGTGACGCCGCTGTCGCTCGGCATCGAGACCCTGGGCGGCGTGTTCACCAAGCTGATCGAGAAGAACACCACGATCCCGACCAAGGCCTCGCAGACCTTCTCGACCGCCGAGGACAACCAGACCGCGGTGACCGTGCACGTGCTGCAGGGCGAGCGCGAGCAGGCCCGCTACAACAAGTCGCTGGCCAAGTTCGACCTGGCCGGCATCGACTCCGGCGCCGCGCGGCATGCCGCAGGTCGAGGTGACCTTCGACATCGACGCCAACGGCATCCTGCACGTGTCGGCCAAGGACAAGAAGACCGGCAAGGAGCAGAAGATCGAGATCAAGGCCGGCTCGGGCCTGTCCGAGGAAGAGATCCAGCAGATGGTCGCGCGACGCCGAGGCGCAATCGCGAGGAAGACAAGAAGTTCCACGAGCTGGTCGACGCCCGCAACACAGGCCGACGGCCTGATCCACGCCACGCGCACGGCGGTCAAGGAGCACGGCGCCAAGGTCGCCGGCGAGCAGCTGGCGGCGCATCGAGACCGCGCTGTCCGACCTCGAGACGGCGATGAAGGGCGACGACAAGGCGCAGATCGAAGCCAAGACCGAGGCCCTGCAGCAGGTCGCGCAGTCGCTGTATGCGGCGGCCGCCGGCGGCCAGGCCAGCGGCCGGCGGCGACGCCGGCGAGCCGGCGGCCAGGCGGCGCCAGGCCGACGACGTGGTCGATGCCGAGTTCACCGAGGTCAAGGACGACGACAAGAAGTAACGCCGGCTCGGCCCCGCAGGGCCGTGCAAGCCGCCCGCGCCGCGCCGACTCCGTGTCGGCCGTCGCGGGCGCTTCGTTGTACAACCGTTCCGGAAGCCTCGATGAGCAAGCGTGACTACTACGAAGTCCTGGGCGTGGCGCGCGGCGCCAGCGAGGACGAGCTCAAGAAGGCCTATCGCCGCGCTGGCGATGAAGCACCATCCGGACCGCAACGAGCCGGCGACAAGGCGGCCGAGGCCAACGTTCAAGGAAGCCAAGGAAGCCTACGAAGTGCTGTCCGATGCGGCCAAGCGCCGCGCCTACGACCAGCACGGTCATGCCGCCTTCGAGCACGGCATGGGCGGTGGCGGCGGATCGCCGGCTTCGGCGACGTGAGCGACATCTTCGGCGACATCTTCGGCGACATCTTCGGCGGCGGCCGGCAGCAGGGGCCGCGCCGCGGCGCCGACCTGCGCTACGTGATCGAGCTCGACCTCGAAGAGGCCGTGTTCGGCGTCGAGAAGGAGATCGAAATCCCGACCCTGGTCGCCTGCGAACCCTGCAACGGCACCGGTTCCGAGGACGGCAAGGTCGAGACCTGCCGCACCTGCCACGGCCACGGCCAGGTGCGCATGCAGCGCGGCATCTTCTCCGTGCAGCAGCCGTGCCCGCACCTGCGCCGGCCGCGGGCAAGACCATCGCCAAGCCCTGCAAGGAACTGCCACGGCAACGGCCGCGTGCAGCGCGACAAGACGCTGTCGGTGAAGATCCCGGCCGGCGTCGACAACGGCGACCGCATCCGCCTGCAGGGCGAGGGCGAGGCCGGCCCGGCCGGCGCGCCGGCGGGCGACCTGTACGTCGAGGTCAACGTGCGCGACCACGCGATCTTCCAGCGCGAGGGCGACGACCTGTACTGCGAAGTGCCGATCCGCTTCGCGCAGGCCGCGCTGGGTGCGCGAGGTGGTGGTGCCGACCCTGGAGGGCGAGGCGCTGATCAAGGTTCCCGCCGAAACGCAGACCGGCAAGCTGTTCCGCCTGCGCGGCAAGGGCGTGAAGTCGGTGCGCAGCCATTCGCACGGCGACCTGCTGTGTCGCGTGGTGGTGGAGACGCCGGTCAACCTGACCGCGCAGCAGCGGGCCCTGCTGAAGGACTTCGAGGCCACCTTCGAAGGCGAGGAGGGCGCCCGGCATTCGCCGCGCTCCAGCGGATTCCTCGACGGTGTGCGCGCCTTCTGGGAACGCATGACCTCGTAGCTAGAACTCTTTTCGCCAGCCGACGTCGAAGCGGTCTTCGTCGAGCTGCGAGTTGCCGATCGTGCGCTGCCAGCCGGCGTAGGTCTGCCAGCCATGCGGGAAGACGCCGATCACCCCGATCGAGGCCTCGCCGAAATTGCGATCCGGCTCGCTGGTCATGAAGTTCAGGCGAAAAATGTTGCGGCCGCCGCGGAAGGCGGCGAACACGCGGCGCGGGTCGTCGCCATACTCGTGCGACCAGCGCAGGCGCAGGTAGGGCTGCCACACGCCGTAGTCCACCGACCAGGCGCGCGCCGCCTGCAGTTCCACGCCGGCGCGCAGGCTGCGCACTTCCTGGTCGAGGATGAGGAAGTCCAGCCCGACCTCGTTGTTCTCGGCGATGCGGCCCACCTTCGTGCGTTGCCAGGAAACATTGCCGCCGGCGCGCAGCGTCCACGCGCCGACACCCTTGTCCCAGCCAAAATCCAGGTCGGCGCCGCGCGTGCCGGTGGAATTCTCGCTGAGCCCGGCGCTGACCACGGTTACCTGCTGCTGGTTGGGCTGCCCGGCGTTGAGCAGCAGCGTGTAGGCGATCCGGCGTTCGAGTTCGGAATGCTGGCGGCCGGCGCTGAGCGCCAGCGACGCGGAGAAGCTGCGCGGCCCGGCGTAGGTCAGCGCCAGGCTGGCCTGGTCCGTGCTCGAGTCCACGCGACCGCTGTTGCCCTGGAAATCAATGCTCGCCTGTTCGCGTTGCAGGCCGAGCAAGGTGGTCCAGCGCGCGTTCCAGCGGTATTCGGCGCCGACCAGGAAGGTGTGGCCGCGCTGACCGTAGCCGCGCTCGAATCCGGTGTCGGGTGAGCTGCCATCCACCAGCGCCGCGCCGCCGAACATCATCCAGCGCGAGCCGGAGGCCAGCACATCGGTCGCTTCGCCGTCGGGATCGGCATCCGCCAGGCGGAAGTCCTGGGCCTGGCCGGCTTGCTTGGCGGCGACGCGCGCCGCGGCGCGCCCGCGCGCCCGCGCCATGCGCATCATCATCCGCGCCTGCGAAGCGAAGATCTCGAGGTTGTTGCCGAGCGCGGCGGCCGATCGGCGCGCGCCGGAGCCGGGCCCCGCGTTGAGGATTTCCTGGCAGCGCACGTAAAAGGCGGTGCCCGGATCGGCCTCCGCGCAAGCCGCGACCCAGGACGAATCCAGCGCCTGACTGGCGGTCTGCGCCTGCGCAAGCGGGCTGAATGCGACCAGCAAAAGCCAACACAGGACGAATTTACGCATGGTGCATTCCCCCGAAAACCCCGCCGGAAGCGTACACCCTGCGCGGCGGCGGTTGCACCGGCCGGCGCGCTCGGGCTAGCGTCCGTGCATGACCGGACCGATTCGATTGCTCGTGCACGGGGCCAGCGGGCGCATGGGCCGGGCCGTGCTCAGGCTCGCCGCCGCGGATCCGCGCCTGCGCGTGGTGGCCGCCGTTTCACGCAGCGGCGCGCCGGTGGCCGGGTACGAGGGCCTGGTGCTGGCCGGCAGCGCGCTGGAATCCTGCCCGGCCTTCGACGTCACGATCGACTTCAGCCTGCCCGCGGCCTTGCCGCCGCTGCTGGCCCTGTGCGTCGCGCGCGGGGCCGGCCTGGCCAGCGGCACGACCGGCCTGGGACCGGAGCTGCGCCGGGAAATGGCGGTCGCCGCGTCCAGCATTCCGATCGTCTGGGCCTCCAACTTCAGTCTCGGCGTGGTCGTGCTCGAGGAACTGTTGCAGCGCGCGGTTGCCGCCGTGCCCTGGCCCGTGGCGATCAGCGAAACGCATCATGTGCACAAGCTGGACGCGCCTTCGGGCACCGCGATCACCCTGGCGGCGGCGGTGGCCGACATCCGGGGGCAGGCCCCCGGGATCGAGTCCCACCGCGAAGGCGAAGTGGTGGGAACGCACCGCGTCAGCCTGGAAGGACCGGGCGAGCGCCTGGAACTGGCGCACGTGGCCACCGACCGGGATATCTTCGCCAGGGGGGCCATCGAGGCCGCGCTGCGCCTCCACGGCTTGCCGGCGGGCGCCCGCAGCCTGGCCGAGTTGGTCTTCGGACCATCCGCGGCAGACTAAGTTACTGATTTGGAACAATTGGTGCAGTGCAGAATGATGTTCAGCCGGAGTTTAGTCACAGTTCGGAGGTCCGTCGCCGTGACGGCATTTTCCTGCATGGGGTTCACACAATGAATTGTCTCAAGCTTCTCGTCGCCGCTACTGCCCTGGGCATGGCTTCCCAGGCCTACGCCGCGCCGGACGATGCCACGCGCACCATTTCCAGCCCGCGCGTCACCTTCGTCGACAAGGCCACCGGCCACGTCCATAACGTCCTGCGTTGCGGCTTCGAGAATCCCTCGGCGGCCGAGCGCATCAACATCGAAGCCAAGCTTCGCGATTTCCGCAGCAGCGGCCAGGCCTCGCTGATCAAGGGCGCTGCCGTCGCCGACAAGATCATCCCGATGCATTTCCACATCATCACCACCAACACCGGCGTCGGCAACGTCTCCGACGAGCAGATCGCCTCGCAGCTGGCCGTGCTCAATGGCGCGTATGCCGGTTCGGGCTTCCAGTTCTCGTTCCACGGCACCAGCCGCATCAAGAACACCACCTGGTTCAACAACTGCTCCAAGACCTCGACCGAGCGCACCATCCGCAAGACCCTGGCGATCGATCCGGCGCACGTCTTTAACTCGTACTCCTGCGGTCCGGCCGGCGGCCTGCTCGGCCGCGCGACCTTCCCGAGCTACTACCCGGAAAGCAGCTTCATGCACGGCGTGCTGGTGCTGCACTCGACCTTCCCGGGCGGTTCGGCCACCAACTACAACGGTGGCGACACGATGACCCACGAAGTCGGCCACTACCTGGGCCTGTACCATACCTTCCAGGGCGGCTGCGCTGCCCCGGGTGACTACGTTTCCGATACGCCGGCCGAAGCCAGCCCGGCCTCGGGTTGCCCGGTCGGACGCGATACCTGCACGGGTGAGGGCTACACAGGCCTGGATCCGATCACCAACTTCATGGATTACACCTACGACAGCTGCATGGACACCTTCTCGACCGAGCAGCGCCTGCGCGCGCAGGACCAGGTGTCCATCTACAAGCCCTCGCTGGGCAGCTGATCCGCTCCACAAGGCACCACGGAACGCCCGGCTTCGGCCGGGCGTTTCTTTTTGCGGCCCTTGCGACTAAAATTCCCGCTCGCCTGAATCCCTTCCCGTTCGAGCCCGGCTGCGCCAGGCTCGCGGTCTGCCGCAGCCCGCGGCCGGGATCCACCCAGACAAGGCGAGTCCCGTGACTGAAAGCGCCATCCTTGCCCTCGAAGACGGCACCGTTTTCGAAGGCATTTCCGTCGGCGCACCCGGCATGGCGGTCGGCGAGGTGGTGTTCAACACCGCGATCACCGGCTACCAGGAAATCCTTACCGATCCTTCCTATGCCCGGCAGCTGGTGACGCTCACCAGCCCGCACATCGGCAACACCGGCTGCACGGCGCAGGACGACGAAGCGGCGCGCGTGTTCGCCTCCGGCCTGATCGTGCGCGACGTGCCGCGCCGGCCGAGCAACTGGCGCAGCCAGGCGCCATTGCCGGAATGGCTGGCGCGACCGCGGCGTGGTCGCCATCTCCGACATCGACACCCGCCGCCTCACCCGCCTGTTGCGCGATCGCGGCGCCCAGAACGGCGCGCTCATGGCCGGCGCCATCGACGCCGACAAGGCGATCGAGAGCGCGCGCAAGTTCCCCGGCCTCAAGGGCATGGACCTGGCGAAGGAAGTCAGCACGCGGGCGCCCTACGAGTGGAGCGAAGGCACGCTCGACCTCGACCGCGACGCCTTCCACGCGACCCCGGCGCGCTTCCACGTCGTGGCCTACGACTTCGGCGTCAAGTACAACATCCTGCGCATGCTGGTGGACCGCGGCTGCCGCCTTACGGTGGTGCCGGCGCAGACGCCGGCCGAGCAGGTGCTCGCGCTGCAGCCCGACGGCGTCTTCCTCGCCAATGGTCCGGGTGACCCGGCGCCCTGCGACTACGCGATTGCCGCGATCCGCCGCCTGATCGAAGCGAAGATCCCGATCTACGGCATCTGCCTCGGGCACCAGTTGCTCGCGTTGGCGACCGGCGCCACCACCTCGAAGATGAAGTTCGGCCACCATGGCGCCAACCACCCGGTGATCGACCTCGACAGTGGGCGGGTGATGATCAGCAGCCAGAACCACGGCTTCATGGTCGACGAGGCGACGCTGCCGGCCAACGTGCGCGTCACCCATCGCTCACTGTTCGACGGCAGCAACCAGGGCATCGCCCTCACCGACGCGCCGGCCTTCAGCTTCCAGGGCCATCCGGAAGCAAGCCCGGGGCCGCACGACGTCGCCAACCTGTTCGATCGCTTCGTGGCGTCGATGGAATCCAATCCGATGAAGGGCCGCTGAGATGCCGAAGCGCACAGACATCAAGAGCGTGCTGATCATCGGCGCGGGTCCGATCGTGATCGGCCAGGCCTGCGAATTCGACTACTCCGGCGCGCAAGCGTGCAAAGCCTTGCGCGAGGAGGGCTACCGCGTAGTGCTGGTGAACTCCAATCCGGCCACGATCATGACCGACCCGGACATGGCTGACGCCGTGTACATCGAGCCGATCAATGCGGCGACGGTGGAACGCATCATCGCCAAGGAAAGACCCGACGCGCTGCTGCCGACCATGGGCGGCCAGACCGCGCTCAACTGCGCGCTGGAACTGGCCGACGCCGGCACCCTGGACAAGTACGGCGTCGAGATGATCGGCGCCTCGCGCGAAGCGATCCGCATGGCCGAGGACCGCGAGCTGTTCCGCGTCGCCATGGCCGAGATCGGCCTGGACTGCCCGAAGGCCGAGATCGCGCGCTCGCTGGAGCAGGCGCTCGACATCCAGTCGCGCGTCGGCTACCCGACCATCATCCGCCCCAGTTTCACCCTCGGCGGCAGCGGCGGCGGCATCGCCTACAACCGCGAGGAGCTGGTCGAGATCACCAAGCGCGGCCTCGACCTGTCGCCCACCGGCGAAGTGCTGATCGAGGAATCGGTGCTGGGCTGGAAGGAATTCGAGATGGAGGTCGTGCGCGACAGCGCCGACAACTGCATCATCGTCTGTTCGATCGAGAACCTCGATCCGATGGGCGTGCACACCGGCGACTCGATCACCGTCGCCCCGGCGCAGACCCTGACCGACAAGGAATACCAGCGCCTGCGCGACGCCTCGATCCAGGTGCTGCGCAAGATCGGCGTGGACACCGGCGGCTCGAACGTGCAGTTCGGCATCAACGCGCAGAACGGCCGCGTCGTGGTGATCGAAATGAACCCGCGCGTGTCGCGTTCTTCGGCACTGGCCTCCAAGGCCACCGGTTTCCCGATTGCGAAAGTGGCGGCGAAGCTGGCCGTGGGTTACACCCTGGATGAACTTCGCAACGAGATCACCGGTGGCAAGACCCCGGCTTCGTTCGAACCCAGCATCGACTACATCGTCACCAAGATTCCCCGCTTCGCCTTCGAGAAGTTCCCGGCCGCGGACAACCGCCTGACCACGCAGATGAAGTCCGTCGGCGAGGTGATGGCGATGGGCCGCACCTTCCAGGAATCGCTGCAGAAGGCGCTGCGCGGCCTGGAGATCGGCAAGGTGGGCCTGGACCCCACCGGTTTCGCGGGACAGGGCGAGGTCGGCACGCTGCGCATCAAGCGCGACCTCAAGGAGCCCGGCGCGGAGCGCCTGTTCCAGGTCGCCGAGGCCTTCCGCGACGGCATGAGCGTGGAGGACGTGTTCAAGCTCAGCTTCATAGATCCGTGGTTCCTCGATCAGATCGAGGAACTGGTGGCGCTGGAGCGCGAGGTCGAGCAGCAGGGCCTGGACGGCATGGACAAGCAGCGCCTGCGCCGGCTCAAGCGCAAGGGCTTCTCCGACGCCCGCCTGGCGCAACTGGTCGGCACCGGCGAGTCGGCGGTGCGCGCGCTGCGCCACGCCTTCGGCATCCGTCCGGTGTACAAGCGCGTGGATTCCTGTGCGGCCGAATTCGCCACCAACACCGCCTACCTGTACTCGACCTACGAGGAGGAGTGCGAGGCGAATCCGACCGACCGGCAGAAGATCATGGTGCTCGGCGGCGGCCCCAACCGCATCGGCCAGGGCATCGAGTTCGACTACTGCTGCGTGCACGCGGCGCTGGCGCTGCGCGAGGACGGCTACGAGACCATCATGGTCAACTGCAATCCGGAGACGGTCTCCACCGACTTCGACACCTCCGACCGCCTGTACTTCGAGCCGCTGACGCTCGAGGACGTGCTGGAGGTGATCGAGGTCGAGAAGCCGGACGGCGTGATCGTGCAGTACGGCGGACAGACGCCGCTCAAGCTCGCGCGCGCCCTCGAGGCCGCCGGCGCGCCGATCATCGGCACCTCGCCGGACTCGATCGACCTGGCCGAGGACCGCGAGCGTTTCCAGCAGCTGGTCAGCAAGCTCGGCCTGGTGCAGCCGCCGAACCGCACCGCGCGCACCGCCGAACAGGCGCTGGCGCACGCGGAGGCGATCGGCTACCCGCTGGTGGTGCGCCCGAGCTATGTGCTCGGCGGCCGCGCGATGGAGATCGTCCATTCCGACGAGGACCTGTCGCGCTACATCCGCGAGGCCGTGCAGGTCTCGAACGACTCGCCGGTGCTGCTCGACCGCTTCCTCGACAACGCCGTGGAAGTGGACGTGGACGTGATCGTGGACATGGACGGCGAGGTGCTGATCGGCGGCATCATGGAGCACATCGAGGAGGCCGGCGTGCATTCCGGCGATTCGTCCTGCTCGCTGCCGCCGTACACGCTGTCGGCGGAGATCCAGGACCGCCTGCGCGTGCAGATGACGGCGATGGCGCGCGAACTGAAGGTGGTCGGGCTGATGAACGCCCAGTTTGCCATCCAGGGCGAGGAGATTTTCGTGCTGGAGGTCAATCCCCGGGCCTCGCGCACGGTGCCCTTCGTGTCCAAGGCGATCGGCCGGCCGCTGGCGAAGATCGCCGCCCGCTGCATGGTCGGCCAGTCGCTCGCTGCCCAGAAGGCGACCAAGGAAATCATCCCGGGCTATTACTCGGTGAAGGAAGCGATCTTCCCCTTCGCCAAGTTCCAGGGCGTGGACCCGATCCTCGGCCCGGAGATGCGCTCCACCGGCGAGGTGATGGGCGTGGGTCGCACTTTCCCCGAGGCCTTCGGGCGCGCGGAGGAGGCGGCGAGCATCAAGGCGCCGCCGGTCGGCAAGGCCTTCGTGTCGGTGCGGGACGGTGACAAGCCGCGTGTGCTCGATGTGGCGCGCCTGCTGATCGAGCGCGGCTACTCGCTGGTTGCCACTGGCGGCACCGCCGACTACCTGATTGGCCAGGGCCTGGCCTGCGAACGCATCAACAAGGTCGCGGAAGGGCGCCCGCACGTCGTGGACCTGATCAAGAACGGCGAGATCGTCTACATCATCAACACCACGGAAGGAAAAGCGGCGATCGCCGACTCCTTCTCGATCCGGCGCGAGGCCTTGCAGCACCGGCTGACCTATTCCACCACCGTGCCGGGCGCGCGGGCGCTGATCCAGGCCATCGACAGCCGCAACCATCCCCGGGTATGGTCGCTGCAGGAACTGCACGAGGAACTGCGCGGATGATCGTGCCGCTGACCACCAAGGGCGCGCTGCGCCTGCGCGAGGAACTTGAGAACCTGAAGTCGGTGAAGCGCCCCGCGGTGATCCATGCGATCGCCGAGGCGCGCGCGCACGGCGACCTGAAGGAGAACGCCGAGTACCACGCGGCGCGCGAACAGCAGGGCTTCATCGAGGGCCGCATCCAGCAACTCGAGTACACGCTCTCGCATTCGCAGCAGATCGACGTCGGCAAGCTCGACGCCGGCAGCCGCGTGGTGTTCGGCGCCACCGTCGAACTTGCGGAAACCGAGTCCGGCGACGAGGTTACCTACCAGATCGTCGGCGACCTCGAGTCCGACATCAAGCAGGGCCTGATCTCGATCTCCTCGCCGATCGCGCGCGCGCTGATCGGCAAGCACGAGGGCGACACCATCACCATCGAGGCGCCCGGCGGCCAGCGCGAGTACGACATCATCGCCGTGCGCTACGTCGGCTGAACACGAAGCATGGCCAGTGCCGGCCCGATGATCGTCCTGTTGCCGGAGCGACGCCGCTTCGCCGGGCAGCCGCTGTCCGCGGAGGCCGCGCGCCGGCTCGGCCGCGGCGATCGCCTGCCTGACGGCGAAGCCGGCGAACGCGCGCAGCTGATGCGCCATTTCGACATCCTGCCGCGCGACTGGCCGATGGCGGCGATCACGCGCGACGCCGATGTCGGCGACGCCGGCGAACTGTCCTGGCTGCGCGCGGATCCTGTGCACGTGTCCGCCGATGCCACCGGTGCGCGCCTGCAGGCCTGGGGCACGCTGGGCCTGGAGGCGGAGGAAACGGCGGAGTTCCTCGCGGTGCTGCGACCGCTGTTCGGCGACGCCGGCATGTCGCTGACCGCGCCCGCGCAGGAGCGCTGGTACCTCGAACTGCCGCGCGGCGCGCCGCTGCCGGAATTCGCCGACCCGGCGCAGGCGCTGGGCGACGACCTGCTGAAGATGCTGCCGGCCGGGCTGGAAGGGCGGCGCTGGCGCAGCCTGTTCAACGAGGCGCAGGTGCTGCTGCACCAGCACCCGCGCAATGCCGCGCGCACCGCGAAGGGCCTGCTGCCGGTCAATGGCCTGTGGTTCTGGGGCGGGGGCGGCCTGCCGGACGCGGTGCATTGCGCGGCGACGACGGTACTGTCCGAAGACCCGGAAGTGCTGGCGCTGGCGCGGCTCGGCGAGGCGCACGCTGGTCGGGAGCGCGCCGACTCGCTGCTGGACCTGCGCCGGCAACGCGACTGGAAGAAGGTGGAAGCCGTGCTGGCCGAAACCGGCCGCGAAGGCATCGAACTCGAACTCGACTTCGCCGACGGCGCGCGCTGGAAGCTCGGCCGCGGCCAGGGCTGGCGTTTCTGGCGCCGGCCGCTCGCCGGACTGGAAGGCTGAGCGGTTATAATCTGCGGCCCGCATACGCCGCAGACCCGCTGCCATGGAACTCGCCCTCGACCGCCAGCGCATCGCCGACCTGAAGAGCAGGCTCGATTCGCTCCGGAGGTATCTTTGACTTCGATGCCAAGGTCGAACGCCTCGAAGAAGTAACGCGCGAACTCGAGAACCCGGCGATCTGGAACGATCCCGAGCGCGCGCAGGCGCTGGGCAAGGAGCGTTCCACGCTCGAGAAGACGGTCAGCGAGATCCGCCAGAACACTGACGGGCTGGTGGATGCCGCCGAGCTGCTGGACATGGCCGAGTCCGACGACGACGCCGACACCGCCGCCTCCGTGCTCGCCGATGTCGCCAGCATCGCCACCCGCGTCGAGCAGCTCGAGTTCCGCCGCATGTTCTCCGGCGAACTCGACGCCTCCAACTGCTTCGTGGACATCCAGGCCGGCGCGGGCGGCACCGAGGCGCAGGACTGGGCCGAGATCCTGCTGCGCATGTACCTTCGCTTCTGCGAGACCCGCGGCTGGAAGACCGAGCTGATGGAAGTCAGCGCCGGCGAAGTCGCGGGCGTGAAGAGCGCCACCTTCCGCGTCGAGGGCGATTACGCCTTCGGCTGGCTGAAGACCGAGATCGGCGTGCACCGGCTGGTGCGCAAGTCGCCCTTCGACTCCGACAACCGCCGCCATACCAGCTTCACCTCGGTGTTCGTGTCGCCGGAAGTGGACGACGACATCGAGATCGACATCAACCCGGCCGACCTGCGCACCGACGTCTACCGCAGCTCCGGCGCCGGCGGCCAGCACGTCAACAAGACCGAGTCGGCGGTGCGCATCACCCACGTGCCGACCAATACCGTGGTCGCCTGCCAGACCGGCCGCAGCCAGCACCAGAACCGCGACACCGCGATGAAGATGCTGAAGGCAAAGCTGTACGAGCTCGAGGTGCAGAAGCGCAACGTCGAGCGCGACGCGCTGGAAGCGGGCAAGTCCGACATCGGCTGGGGCAGCCAGATCCGCAACTACGTGCTCGACCAGAGCCGGATCAAGGACCTGCGCACCGGCATCGAGCGCAGCGACACCCAGAAGGTGCTCGACGGCGACATCGACGAATTCCTCGCGGCCAGCCTCAAGGCCGGCCTCGCCGCCGGCGCCAAGCGCTCCGACGCCGCATAGACTGTAGGAGCGGCTTTCAGCCGCGACTGCTTTTTCGCAAGATCGAGTCGCGGCTGAAAGCCGCTCCTACAAGATGACGACGATGACCGAAACGCCAAGAGACGAGATCCAGCCTGCTGAAAACCAGTTGATCGCCGAGCGTCGCGCCAAGCTGAAGGCGCTGCGCGGGCAGGGCATTGCCTTCCCCAACGACTTCCGCCGCGGCGACTACGCCGAGGACCTGCAGCGCGAGTACGGCGACGCCGAGGCCTGGAGCGCCGAAGTGCTGGAAGGCATCGGCCGCGGCGTGTTCGTGGCAGGGCGCATGGTCGCCAAGCGGGTGATGGGCAAGGCCAGCTTCGTGCAGCTGCAGGACATGACCGGGCGCATCCAGCTGTACCTGACCGCCAACGATCTCGGCGAGAGCTACGAGGCCTTCAAGGGCTGGGACGTCGGCGACATCGTCGGCGCCAGCGGCACGCTGACGCGCACGCGCACCGGCGAGCTGTCGGTGCGGGCCGACTCGCTGCGTTTGCTGACCAAGTCGCTGCGTCCGCTGCCGGACAAGTGGCACGGCCTGGCCGACGTCGAGCAGCGCTACCGCATGCGCTACGTCGACCTGATCGTGAATCCGGAAGCGCGCGAGGTCTTCGTCAAGCGCTCGAAGATCGTCGCGGCGATGCGCGGCTGGCTCGACGCCCGGCGCTTCCTCGAGGTCGAGACGCCGATGATGCATTACATCCCCGGCGGCGCCGCGGCCAAGCCTTTCGCCACGCACCACAACGCGCTCGACCTCGACCTGTACCTGCGGGTCGCGCCCGAGCTGTACCTCAAGCGCCTGATCGTCGGCGGCCTCGAGCGCGTCTACGAGATCAACCGCAACTTCCGCAACGAGGGCGTGTCGACCCGGCACAACCCGGAGTTCACCATGCTCGAGCTGTACGAGGCCTATGCCGCCTACGACGAGATCATGGACCTGACCGAGGGCATGATTCGCGACGTCGCCGAGCAGGTGCTCGGCCATTGCGCGTTGCAGTGGGATGGCCAGGCCATCGACCTGGGCCCGCGCTTCCGGCGCTGGGCGATGAGCGATGCGGTGCTGGAGCACAACCCGGAGATCGCCGCCTCGGAACTGCGCAATGTCACCGCGATGCGCGGCCATTGCCGCCGCCTCGGCATCAAGGTCAAGGATGGTTACGGCTGGGGCAAGCTGCTGCTCGAGATGTTCGAGAAGACGGTCGAGCACACCCTCATCCAGCCGACCTTCATCACCCAGCACCCGACCGAAGTCAGCCCGCTGGCCCGCGCCAACGACCGCGACCCGCAGGTCACCGACCGCTTCGAGCTGTTCATCGGCGGCCGCGAGCTGGCCAACGGCTTCTCCGAGCTCAACGACCCCGAGGACCAGGCCGAGCGTTTCGCCGCCCAGGTCGAGGCAAAGGAGGGCGGCGACGACGAGGCCATGCACTTCGACGCCGACTACATCCGGGCGCTGGAGGTCGGGCTGCCGCCGACCGGGGGCCTGGGCGTGGGCATCGACCGTTTGGTGATGTTGCTGACCGACTCCGCCTCGATCCGCGACGTGCTGTTGTTCCCCTACATGCGCCCGCAGCCGGTCGAGTAGGTATAAGCCCCGGCTTCCGGCCCCGGCGGCGAGCGCGTATGCTGGTCTCATCGAATGGCGAAACGGATGCGGCCATGAACGTTCTGATCGTCGATGACCAGGCATCGCAGCGGGCCATCCTGCGCCACCTCGTCCAGGACATCGGCGAGGACATCCACGTCACCGAATTCGCTGACCCCGTGCAGGCGCTGCTGTGGTCCCAGCAGGAGCCGCCGGACATGGTCATCCTCGACTACCGGATGCCGAAGATGGACGGGCTGGAGTTCGCCCGCCGCTTCCGCCGGCCGCTGTCGCAGCGCGACGTGCCGGTCATGCTGGTCACCGTGGTCGGCGACGAGCCGCTGCGCCAGGCCGCGCTCGACGCCGGCATCATCGATTTCATGGTGAAACCCATACGGCCGCGCGAGTTGCGCTCGCGCTGCAAGAACCTGCTCGACCTGCGCCAGCGCCAGCAGGCGCTGAAATCCCGCACCCAGGTGCTCGAGCACCAGCTCGTGTCGGGCACCCACGAGACGGAGCAGCGCGAGCTGGAGCTGCTGGTACGCCTGGCCAAGCTGGCCAGCCGGCGCGAGGGCGCCGACCTGCGCATCTTCGAGCGCATCTCCGCGTTCAGCGGCGTACTGGCCCGGGCGCTCGGCTGGGACGAGCAGCGTGCGCGCGAGCTGCGCCACGCCTCGCAGCTGCACGACATCGGCAATATCGGCATTCCGGACTCCATCTTGCGCCAGCCCGGGCCGCTGACCACCGAGGAGCGCCAGGTCATGCAGCAGCATCCGAAGCTGGGCCACGAGGTGCTGCAGGACGGCAGCGGCCTGCTGCACTTTGGCGCCGAGATCGCGCTCGCGCACCAGGAGCGCTGGGACGGCAGCGGCTATCCGCACCAGCTGCACGGCGACAACATCCCGCTGTCGGCGCGGATCGTCGCCGTCGCCGACGTGCTCGACGCCCTGCTCAGTCCGCGGCCGTACCGGCCGAAGTGGTCGCTGGAAGCGGCGCTTGGGCACATCCGCGCCAATGCCGGCTCGCTGTTCGACCCCGAAGTGGTGCGTGCGCTCGACGCCTGCGAGGGCGACGTGGTTGCCATCCACCACTCCTTCGAGTCGAACTGAGCGAGCGCCGGGAACGGGCGGGCACGCGACCGTGAAGCAACTCGTCGCCATCGTGGCTCGCCGCTTCCGCGCGCGGCCGGACAGCGAGCACAAGCAGGCGCTGGTCCGACTGGCGATCGCGCTGATCATCGTCGGCTACCTGTGGGCGCTACAGCTGTCCGGCGAGAAAGTCTGGCCGATGCTGCTGGTGATGCTGCTCGAGAGCTTCGTCGGCCTCGGCTTGCTCACCGCGATCGCGCTCAAGCCGGGCGTGTCGCACACCCGGCGCTGGCTCGGCATGCTCGCCGACTACGCCACGCTGACCTGGCTGATGGTGCTGAGCCCGGTGGCGCTGGCGCCGCTGTACGTGATCATCCTCTGGGTGACGATCGGCAACGGCCTGCGCTACGGCAGCCGCTACTTGTTGAGCGCGACCGTGCTGGGCGTAGTGGCCTTCTCGACCGTGGTGTCGAAGTCGAGCTACTGGGTCGACCAGCCGAACCTGTCAGTGGGCCTGCTGATCGGCCTGGTGGCGATCCCGCTGTACCTGTCTTCGCTGCTGCGCGCGCTCGGCCAGGCGATCGACGAGGCGCGCCGCGCCAATGCCGCCAAGTCGCGCTTCCTCGCCACCATGAGCCACGAGTTCCGCTCGCCGCTGAACGGCATCATCGGCATGTCGGAGCTGCTGCACGGCACCCGCATGGGTCCCGAGCAGCGCGAATACGCCGACGTCATCCAGGCCTCGGCGCAGACCCTGCTGCTGCTGGTCGACGACGTCCTCGATATCTCCGCCATCGAGGCCGGCAAGCTGCATCGCCGCGACAGCGACTTCAACCTGCACGACCTGATCGAGCGGATCAACAAGATGCTGCAGCAGCCGGCCGCCGACAAGGGCCTGGTGCTGCGCAGCCGGATCGACGACGACGTGCCGGTGCGCCTGCATGGCGACGGCGCGCACCTGACGCAGATCCTGCTCAACCTCATGCACAACGCGGTCAAGTTCACCGAGCAGGGCTCGGTCAACCTGCGCGTGCTGCTGAAGTCAACCGAGGGCTCGGTGCTGCGGCTGTGCTTCTCGGTGCGCGACACCGGCATCGGCATTCCGGCCGCGGACAAGGAGCGCATCTTCCAGGCCTTCGAGCAGGTCGATAGCGGACCGACGCGGCGCTTCGGCGGCACCGGCCTGGGCACCACCATCGCCAAGACGCTGACCCAACTGCTCGAAGGCCAGATCGGGCTCGACGACAACCCGGGCGGCGGCAGCCATTTCTGGGTCGAGATCCCGATGCGCGCGCAGGGTGTGCAGGACCGCCTCGAGGACGCCGGCCACGCCGGCAAGGTGGTCGCCTTCGACGATCCCTTCGTGCGCCACAAGGCGCGGGTCCGGCCGTTGCGCATCCTGGTCGCCGACGACCAGCAGGCGAACCGCACCGTGCTGACGCGCATCCTCGAGCGCGCCGGGCACAAGGTCCAGCAGGCCAACGATGGCGAGCAGGCACTCGACCTGCTCGAGCTCGACAACATCGACCTGGCCATCGTCGACATGCACATGCCGCGGCTGAGCGGCCTCGACGTGCTGCGCCAGCTGCGCTACATGCAGGCCGGCGGACGGCGCACGCCGGTGATCGTGCTCAGCGCCGACGCCACCGCGCAGGCCGCGCGCGACGCCGAGGAGGCGGGCGCGCCGGCCTTCCTGACCAAGCCGGTGATGGTGGCGCGGCTGCTGGAAACGATCGCCGACCTGATCAGCCCGACCAAGCTGCCGCAGGTGCGGCCGCTGTCCGACATCGCCCGGCCGAGCATCAATCCGGCCGTGCTCGAGGAACTGGCCGGCATGCAGCTGGGCGAGAGCTTCCTGCGCGAGTTCGTCGAGCAATGCATCAAGGACGCCAGCGACTGCCTCGGCGAACTGCGCCGGCAGTCGGTCGCGCGCGCCTGGTCGGATTGCCGCGAGACCGCGCACGCGCTCAAGGGCATCGCCGAGAACCTGGGCGCGCAGCTGATCGCGGAACGCTGCCAGCAGCTCATGCGCGCTTCCGACGAAGCGCTGGCGCGCGAACTGCCGCGCATGCAGGCCGAGCTGTCGGCGCAGTTGCTGGTGGTGGCCGAACAGTCCCGGCGTGAGGTCGCGCAACTCGCCAAGCCGGGCGCCGAGGCGCCGGGCAAGGCGCCGGGGCCCGATTCCGCCGGTTAGCCCGGCGGCAAAATCGCCCGGCGAGGTTACCTCAGCCCGCGGCGGCTGCCGGCGTCGAGTCGGCGCGGCGCTGCTGGGCGCGGATCAACCGTTCCATGGTGTGCAGGCCGCGCTCGGACAGGCGCATCGCCGCGTCCACCCATTCGGTGGTGACCGCCAGCAGTTCCTCCAGGCTGACCGGCTGGCAGGCCTGGCGCACCGCATTCATCGAACGCAATGCGTTGCCGATGCGGGCGTGCTTGCGCAGCAGTTCGCGCGCCGCGGCCTGGCCCTCGCCGCGCGGCACCACCTGGTCTACCACGCCCATGGCCAGCAGCTCCTCGACCGGGTAGACGCGTGCGTCGAGCATCATCCGCTCGGCCTGGCGCGGCGTGACCCGGCGGCTGAGGAAGGTGTAGGCGCCCATGCCCGGGAACAGGTCGAACAGCACCTCCGGGAAGCCCATGCCGGCGCCTTCCTCGGCGATGATCGTGTGGCAGCACAGCGCCGCCTCGAAACCGCCGCCGAGGGCGTCGCCCTGGACCACGGCGATGCTGTGCACGCGGTCGTCGTACAGCTGCGAGAAGTTGTACGCGACCTCGACGCAGAGGCGCGCGTAGTCGAGCAGGCGGCCGCGATCGCCGGCGCGGATCAGGCGCGAGAACAGAGCCAGGTCGCCGCCGAGGTTGAACACCGGCGCCGCCGAGGCGAGCACCAGGTGGTGGACGCCGGCGCGGGGGTCGGCGTTGGCCGCGATCCGATTGCGGATCGCCTCCTGGGCGCGCTTTATTTCGTGCAGCAGGCGTTCGGAAAAGCAGGGGTGGTAGCCGGGTCCGGTGCCTGCGTGCATGTGCAGCCAGTCGGTGTCGCGCTGTTCGCTGATGTCGTGGCGCAGCAGGGAGGAGCCTATCGCGGGGAGCGAGCGGGTGATGGCGGACATGGCGATTCTCCGGCTAGGGGGGCGGCCTTCAGCAGGTCGGCCCGAGTGTACACCCCGAAGCAAAACTACAAACCCAACGCGGTCTGCGCTTCAGGCAACGGCCTTGGCGACCTCGCGCAGCTCGCGGCGAAGAATCTTTCCTACATTCGACTTGGGCAGTTCGGTCCGGAACTCGACGAACTTCGGTTGCTTGTAACCCGTCAGGTTCTCGCGGCAGAACGCCTTGATTTGTTCGGCGCGTCAGCGTCGGGTCGCTGCGCACGATCGACTACCTTCACCGCCTCGCCCGACTTCTCGTCGGGCACGCCGACAGCGGCGACCTCGAGCACGCCGGGCATCATCGCGATGACGTCCTCGATCTCGTTCGGGTACACGTTGAAGCCGGACACCAGAATCATGTCCTTCTTGCGGTCGACGATGAAGAAGAAGCCCTTGTCGTCCATCTCGTGCCATGTCGCCGGTATGCAGCCAGCCCTCGGCGTCGATGACCTTGGCGGTCTCCTCCGGGCGCTGCCAGTAGCCGGCCATCACCTGCGGACCCTTGACGCACAGCTCGCCGACCTCGTCCTGGCCGGTGACGACGTTTCCTTCCTCGTCCTTGACGCACGCAGTCGGTGGAGGGATCGGCAGGCCGATCGCGCCGTTGTACTCGGGCAGGTCGAGCGGGTTCATGCAGGCAGGCCGGCGAGGTCTCGGTCAGCCCGTAGGCCTCGATCAGCGTCACGCCCGTGACCTGTCTTCCAGCGTTCGGCGACCGCGCGCTGCACGGCCATGCCGCCGCCCAGCGAAAGGTGCAGGCTGGAGAAATCGACCTTGTCGAATCCCGGCGTGTTGAGCAGGCCGTTGAACAGCGTGTTGACGCCGGTGATCGCGGTGAAGCGTGCTGCGCGCGAGCTCCTTGACGAAGGCCGGCATGTCGCGCGGATTGGTGATCAGGTAGTTCAGGCCGCCGAACTTCATGAACACCAGGCAGTTCGCGGTCAGCGCGAAGATGTGGTACAGCGGCAGGGCGGTGATGATGATTTCCTTGCCCGGACATGCAGTTCGTGCCGATCCAGGCCGAGGCCTGCTGCATGTTCGCGACCAGGTTGCGGTGCGTCAGCATCGCGCCCTTGGCCACGCCGGTGGTGCCGCCGGTGTACTGCAGGAAGGCGATGTCCTCGGCGCGGATGTCCACGGACGGCAGGGCATGCCTTTCGCCGAGCTCCAGCGCGCGCCGGAAGCCGATTGCGCCCGGCAGGTCGTACTCCGGCACCGCCTTCTTCACGTGCCGCAGCATGAAGTTGACCACCAGCCCCTTGGGGAAGCCAAGCAGGTCGCCGACGCCGGTGGTGACCACCTGCTGGATCGGCGTGTCGGCGATGACCTCTGCCAGCACGTGCGCGAACATTCTCCAGACCACGATCGACGCTTCGCGCCCGAATCCGCGAGCTGGTGGCTGCAGTTCGCGGCGCGGTGTACATCGGGTTGGTGTTGACCACGGTGAGGCCGGCGCGCAGCACGCCGAAGATCGCGATCGGGTACTGCAGCACGTTCGGCATCATCAGGGCGACGCGGTCGCCCTTCTTCAGCTTGAGCTCGCCGAGCAGGTAGCCGGCGAAGCGGCGGCTGAGCCGGTCGATGTCGTCGTAGCTCAGGGTCGTGCCGAAATTGGTGAAGGCCGGGTTGTCCCGGAAGTGCTCGCAGGCCTGTTCCAGCACCGAGACGATGGAAGGGAATTCGTCTACATTGACCTGCGCCGGCACGTTCGCCGGATAGTTCGCCAGCCAGGGTCGCTCGATGCTCATGCCAGGATTCCAGTCGCCCGCCGCGCACCATTCGGGTGCGTATCGGCTGTTGGCTTCGATTGGAGCATACGCTCGAAACTCAGGCAAGGCGCAGGCCTGGGGACTGCGCAGCGTCGCCTGGCTGCTGCTTGCGGCGGCGCTGCTGCCGGCCTGCAAGCGCACCCCGCCGGAGCAGGCACTGCGCGAGACCATCGCCGCGATGCAGGCCGCGGGCGAGGCCCGCAGCGTGGACGCGCTGTTCGAGCCGATCGCCGAAGATTTCGCCGGCGAGCAGGGCATGGACCGCACCGCGTTCCGCCGCTACGTGACCGTGATGAGCATGCGCCAGCGCAGCATCGGCGTGACCCTCGGCCCGGTGGACGTGAAGCTGTTCGGCGACCGCGCCACCGCCAATTTCACCGCCGCCATCACCGGCGGGAGTGCCGGCCTGCTGCCCGACCAGGCGCAGGTCTACGCCATCGAAACCGGCTGGCGCCTCGAAGGCGCCGACTGGAAACTCATCTCCGCCCGCTGGAAAGAACAACTCTAGCTTCGCAGTCAGCGCGCCGCGCGGCCGCCGGGGACTTCGGAACTGCCGCGCCGCGCGGCCGCCGGGGATGCGGGGTGGAGTCGCCCGGTTGGAACGGGCGTCCTGCCCGTTACAACCGGCCGCTCCTGCTCCTGCCCGCTTCGACTCCACCCCGCATCCCCGACGTCCTTACCTCACCACTTCGCTTCGCGCCGATTGCAAAGCGCGAGCAGCGCGCTTCGATTCGCGGGCGCGCCAGCGCCACGCGCCGCACAGCCGCGCTATGTAGCGCGCTGCATCCGGTTAGAGGACGTCGGGGGCGGGGGGAGGAGGCGGAGCGGGCAGGAGCAGGAGCGGGCCCGACTCGGGGGCAGGATGCCCCCGACGGAGGGACCGCCTCCTCCCCCCGCCCCCGGCGGCCGGACGCCAAATATCCGGCGTGCCGCTACGAAGCGAGTGAGAGGTCAGGCGGCTTTGCGCGAGGCGAGCTGGCGCAGGACGTAGTGCAGGATGCCGCCGTGGCGGAAGTACTCGACTTCCTTGGGCGTCAGCAGCAGCACCTGCGCCTTGAACTCGAGCTTCGTGCCGTCGGCACGCGTGGCGACGACGTCGGCGACTTGCGCGGCGCCGTCGTCGCAGGCCGGTGATCGCGATCGCTCTCGTCGCCCTTGAGGCCGAGCGTCTGCGCGTTCTCGCCGTCCATGAACTGCAGCGGCAGCACGCCCATGCCGACCAGGTTGGAGCGGTGGATGCGCTCGAAGCTCTCGGCGATGACCGCCTTCACGCCGAGCAGCATGGTGCCCTTGGCCGCCCAGTCGCGCGAGGAGCCGGTGCCGTATTCCTTGCCGGCGAGCACCACCAGCGGCATGCCCTCGGCCTTGTAGCGCATGGCGGCGTCGTAGATCGACAGCTTGCTCGCCGGTGGGCTGGTGGAGGGTGTTGCCGCCTTCCTCGCCGCCCAGCATCAGGTTCTTGATGCGGATGTTGGCGAAGGTGCCGCGCACCATCACGTCGTCGTTGCCGCGGCGCGAGCCGTAGGAGTTGAAGTCGGCCGGCTGCACGCCGCGCGCACTGCAGGAACTTGCCCGCGGGCGAGCCGGCCTTGATGTTGCCGGCCGGGCGAGATGTGGTCGGTGGTGATCGAGTCGCCGAACAGGCCGAGCACGCGCGCGCCGTGGATGTCGTCGATGGTGCCGACTTCCATGCGTCATGCCGTCGAAGTAGGGCGGGTTCTTGATGTAGGTCGAGGCCTCGTCCCAGGCGAAGGACGCGCCGTCCGGCGAGGCGATCTGGTTCCAGCGGCTGTCGCCGGCGAAGACGTTGGCGTAGTTGTGCTTGAACATCTCCGGGCCGACGGTCGCGCGCGATCACGTCGCCGATTTCCTTGGTTGCTCGGCCAGATGTCGCGCAGGTACACCGGCTTGCCGTCGCTGCCGGTGCCGAGCGGTTCGGTGGTCAGGTCGATGTCGACGGTGCCGGCGAGCGCGTAGGCGACCACCAGCGGCGGCGAGGCCAGGTAGTTCATCTTCACTTCGGCGTGCACGCGGCCTTCGAAGTTGCGGTTGCCCGACAGCACCGAGGCGACCACCAGGTCGCTCGTCGGCGATGCCCTTGCGACACCGCGTCCGGCAGCGGGCCGGAGTTGCCGATGCAGGTGGTGCAGCCGTAGCCGACCACGAAGAAGCCGAGCTTCTCCAGGTCGTCCAGCACGCCGGCCTTCTTCAGGTAGTCGGTGACCACCAGCGAGCCCGGCGCCGAGCGAGGTCTTGACCCACGGCTGCGGCCTTCAGGCCCTTGGCGACGGCGTTGCGCGCCAGCAGGCCGGCGCCCAGCATCACCGCCGGGTTGGAGGTGTTGGTGCAGGAGGTGATCGCGGCGATGACCACCGAGCCGTCGGTCGAGCTCGCGCGTCCTGTCGCGTGTGTGCGGCTCGGCGATCGCGGCGTGGCCGCCAGGTGCTCGGCCTGCGGCTGGTCGCCGCCTTCGGCGTCCATGCGCTGGCCGCTTCGCCTTCGCGGCTTGCGGTTGGCGGTCAGGCCGACCAGGTTGGTCGTGGAAGTTCTTCTGCATGTCGCGACAGCAGCACGCGGTCCTGCGGGCGCTTCGGGCCGGCCAGCGAGGGCTTGCACCGTGCGCCATGTCCAGGTCCAGCACGGCGCTGTACTCGGCGTCCGGCGCGTCCGGCGTCGCGCCACAGGCCCTGGGCCTTGCGCATAGGCCTCGACCAGCGCGATCTGGTCCTCGTCGCGGCCGGACAGGCGCAGGTAGTTCAGCGACTCGTCGTCGATCGGGAAGATGCCGCAGGTGGCGCCGTACTCCGGCGCCATGTTGGCGATGGTGGCGCGGTCGGCCAGCGGCAGGTGGTCCAGGCCGTCGCCGAAGAACTCGACGAACTTGCCGACCACGCCGTGCTTGCGCAGCATCTGGGTGACGGTGAGCACCAGGTCGGTGGCGGTGGCGCCTTCCGGCAGCTTGCCGGTGAGCTTGAAGCCGACCACCTGCGGAATCAGCATCGAGCTGGGCTGGCCGAGCATCGCCGCCTCGGCCTCGATGCCGCCGACGCCCCAGCCCAGCACGCCGAGGCCGTTGATCATCGTGGTGTGCGAGTCGGTGCCGAACACGGTGTCCGGGAAGGCGTAGTTCACGCCGTCGATCGTCGCGCGTCCATCACCACGCGGGCCAGGTACTCCAGGTTCACCTGGTGCACGATGCCGGTGTTCGGCGGCACCACCTTGAAGTTGTCGAAGGCCTTCTGGCCCCAGCGCAGGAAGCTGTAGCGCTCGCTGTTGCGCTCGAATTCGATCTCGCCGTTGATGTCGAGCGCCTCGGCCTTGCCGAACACGTCCACCTGCACCGAGTGGTCGATGACCAGCTCGGACGGGATCAGCGGGTTGATCTGGTCGGGCGTCGCCGCCCAGCTTGCACCACCGCGTCGCGCATCGCGGCCAGGTCGACCACGCAGGGCACGCCGGTGAAGTCCTGCAGCACCACGCGCGCCGGCATGAAGGCGATCTCGGTGTCCGGCTCGGCCTTCGCGTTCCAGGTCGCCACCGCCTCGATCGTGGCCTTGCGTCACCGATGACGCCGTCTTCGCAGCGCAAGCAGGTTCTCGAGCAGGATCTTCATCGAGTACGGCAGGCGGGCCAGGTCGAAGCGCTGGCCGAGCTTGGCGAGGCTGAAGATGGTGTAGTACTTGCCGTTGACGGACAGCGTGTCGCGGGTGGCGAAGGAGTCGCTCATGGCGTGCTCCGCGAGGAAGTTGGGGACAAGACGGGTTGGACGACGTCGCGAAGGCCCGCATTATAGCCTGAACGGCCCGCTCAGCCGCCCCGTGCAGCAGCCTCCTGCGCGGCCAATCGCACCATGCGCCGCCGCGAGACCAGCAGGATCCCAGTAGCTGCCGCCCAGCTGGCGCCAGAGCACGGCCGAGCGCAGTGCCGCGAGCAGGCTCGCGCGCACTTCCGCGACCACGCCCGGCTGCGCCAGGTAGACCGGATTGCCGGCACCATCACGCGCGGCCCGAGCGGGCTGATCAGGTCGGCGTAGACCTCGCCCAGCCGCGATAGCACGGCCGGGTGCGTGGGTTCCCAGGGCTGGCGCTCGCGCTGCACTTCCTCCAGCCGCAGGCGCAGCTTTTCCACCACCTCGGGCGCGGCGACGAAGCGACGCTCCAGGTGCAGCACGTTCATGGCCATGCGCGTCTGCGTGGAGTCGCGGTCGCTGCCGTCGAGTTGCGCCACCACCCGCTGCAGCCCGGGCGCGAGCGCCTGCACGCCGCCGTAGATCTCCTCGGTGCTGTCGGCATCGAAGCGGAACAGGCTGTCCATGCAGGCGGCCAGGGGCTGCGTTTCCGCCTGGCCCGTGTTCGGCCATCTGCTGCACCAGCTTTACCGACTGCAGCAGCCCGGCCAGTGCGAAGACCCGATCCCTCATGGCCGCTCCCGGCATCCTGCCTCCCGCGGCACTCGTGCATCCTGCACGTTGCCGCCGAGGCGTTGTTGTGCGCCATAGGCGTCCGTTTGCAGTATGACCGCGCCGCCCAGGCATTCCTCATCGCGATAGAAAACCACCGACTGCCCGGGCGTCACCGCGCGCTGCGGGCGGTCGAAGGCGACCCGCAGGCTGCCGTCGTCGCATACCTCCACGGCGCAGGCTTCGTCGGTCTGGCGGTAGCGCGTCTTGGCCGTGCAGCGGAAGGCCGCGGCGGGCGGCGCGCCAGCGACCCAGTGCGCCGCTTCGCTGTGCAGGCGCGTGGATTGCAGCCAGGGGCTGTCGTGGCCCTGGTCCACCAGCAGCACGTTGCTGGCCACGTCCTTGCCGACCACGAACCAGGGCGCGGCCTCGCGGCCGCGCACGCCGCCGATGCCCAGGCCCTCGCGCTGGCCGAGCGTGTAGAAGAACACGCCCTCGTGCTCGCCGACGGCGCTGCCGTCCACGCTACGGATCTCGCCGCGCCGGGCCGGCAGGTAGCGGCCGAGGAAGGCGCGGAAATCGCGCTCGCCGACGAAACAGATGCCGGTGGAATCCTTCTTGGCCGCGGTCGGCAGCGCCGCCTCGCGGGCCAGGCGGCGCACCTCGGCCTTGGGCAGGTGGCCGATCGGGAACAGCGTCGCCGCCAGCTGGTTCCTGCCCGAGCTGGTGCAGGAAGTAGCTCTGGTCCTTGTCGGCGTCCAGGCCGCGCAGCAGCGCCCAGCGCCGGTCCCGCCGTTCCACCCGCGCGTAGTGCCCGGTGGCGATGCATTCGGCGCCCAGCCGCCGGGCCTCGTCGAGGAAGGTGCTGAACTTGATCTCGCGGTTGCACAGCACGTCGGGGTTGGGCGTGCGCCCGGCGCGCGTATTCGGCCAGGAAATGCTCGAACACCCCCGCCCAGTACTCGCGCGGCGAAGTTGCGCGCGTGGAAGGGGATGCCGAGCCGGCCGCAGACCGCCAGCGCGTCGCGGCGGTCGTCCTCGGCACGGCAGCCGGAATCTGCGTCGTCGTCATCCCAGTTCTGCATGAACAGCCCGGCGAGCGATTCGCCGGCATCGCGCAGCAGCAGCGCCGCCACCGAAGAGTCCACGCCCCCGGACATGCCGACGATGACGCGGGCGGCACTCACGTCGGTTGCAGTTGCAGCGCGTCGAGGGAATGGCGCCGGCCGGCGAGGAAATCCTCCACCACCCGCCATACCAGCGGGCTGCGGTGGCGCGCCGACTGCGCGTGCAACTCCTCCGGCGTCAGCCACAGCGCCTGCACGATGCCTTCGTCCAGCGCGCGCCCGGCCTCGTGGCGCACCGGGTCGGCGGCAAAGGCCATGCGCAGGTAGTGGCGGCCGGCGTCGTCGCTGCCGTCGTCGGGCGCCTTCCACTGGTAGGCGCCGACGAAGGCGGTGGGTTCGACGTGCCAGCCGGTTTCCTCCAGCGCTTCGCGCCGCGCCGCCTCGACCAGCGACTCGTCCGGCTCCAGGTGGCCGGCGGGCTGGTTCAGCACCACGCGGCCGCGCACCTGCTCCTCCACCATCAGCAGGCGGCCGTCGCGCACCACCACGCAGGCGACGGTGACGTCGGGTTGCCAGAACTGGCCGCGCCGGTAGTTCACTCAGAACTCGTCCTTGGCCGGCGTCAGTTCCTTCTCGATCTCGTCCGCGCAGTCGGCGGCTGCCTCGGCGGCGTCGCGTAGCTGCTTGGGCGTCGCCGACACCGGCACCTTCACCACGAACATGGCGAATTCCTTCTGCTTGGTCCAGCCGCCGAGTTTCACCCCATGGCTGTGTTCCAGCAGGCGGTTGGCGATCCGTGCCGAAATCTCGGTGCCGCCGTGCTTGTAGCCGGGCGACCAGATCTCGCGCACCTTCACGCTGCCGTAGCTGTCGGTCGCCGAACGGATCCAGACCAGCTGGCTGCGGCCGCCGCCGAGGTCGAAGACGACTTTGTAGTCACCATCCGAATCCAGCTCGTATTCCAGGTCGAGCGACTCGAGCTGCGCCTTGATGGCGGGATCGGGGGTGCCGGCCTGCGCGGCGGGTGCGGCGAGGGCGAGCAGGCAAGTGAATACGGGCAGGAGCGTGGAGCGTGTCATGTTCGACTCCGGGCAGGCCGGCGATCCGGCCAGCCATTCTCGACGCCCCGGCCCCGGCGCGTCCATCCACGCCTTGAATCCGCCGCCGCCGCCCGGACTTATACTGGGCCATGGCCCGGAAACCCGACAACGAGCGCGAGCACGAACACGGCGTGATGGTCGAGACCTCGAAACCCGAGGTGCTCCGTCCGCCGTTGTATACCGTGGTGTTGCTCAACGACGACTTCACCCCGATGGACTTCGTGGTGGAGGTGCTGCAGGTCTTTTTCGCCCTCAACCGCGAAAAGGCGACCCAGATCATGCTCCACGTGCACACCCGCGGAAAGGGCGTATGCGGCGTCTACACACGGGAAGTGGCTGAATCGAAAGTGACGCAAGTGAACGAGTTTGCGCGTATGCACCAGCATCCACTGTTGTGCAGCATGGAAAAAGCCTAGGCTGGCTTTGAAATCGGACGGATCCATCCCCACATCGGGATAAACCTGTCGGAGAGTGAAATGTTCAGCAAGGATCTCGAGTACACCATCGGCCAGTGCTACAAGCAGGCCCGCGAGGCGCGCCACGAGTTCATGACCGTGGAGCACCTGCTGCTGGCGCTGCTGGAGAACCCGGCCGCGCTGGCGGTGCTCAAGGCCTGCGGCGCCGACCAGCCGACCCTGGCCGACGGCCTGCGCCAGATCATCGCGGACACCGTGCCGGTGCTGCCGGCCGACGACGCGCGCGACACCCAGCCCACGCTCGGCTTCCAGCGCGTGCTGCAGCGCGCGGTCTACCACGTGCAGTCTTCCGGCAAGAAGGAAGTCACCGGCGCCAACGTGCTGGTGGCGATCTTCGGCGAGAAGGACTCGCACGCGGTGTACCTGCTGCAGCAGCAGGACATCACCCGCCTGGACGTGGTCAATTACCTTTCACACGGGATCGCCAAGGTCGGCGACGGCAGCGAGGACAAGGCGCAGACCGGCGACGCCCGCAACGAGGGCGAGGCCGGCGAGGAGGTCAAGGGCAACCCGCTGCAGGAATTCGCCAGCAACCTCAACGAGCTGGCGCGCGAAGGCCGATCGATCCGCTGATCGGCCGCGAGGACGAGGTCGAGCGCACCATCCAGGTGCTGTGCCGCCGGCGCAAGAACAACCCGCTCTACGTCGGCGAGGCCGGCGTCGGCAAGACCGCGCTGGCCGAGGGCCTGGCCTGGCGCATCGTCGAGGGCAAGGTGCCCGAGGTGCTGGCCGACGCCATCATCTATTCGCTGGACCTGGGCGCGCTGGTCGCGGGCACCAAGTACCGCGGTGATTTCGAAAAGCGCCTCAAGGCCGTGCTCGCGCAGATGAAGAAGGAGCCGCGCGCGATCCTGTTCATCGACGAGATCCACACCATCATCGGTGCCGGTTCCGCGTCGGGCGGCACCATGGACGCGTCCAACCTGATCAAGCCGGTGCTGCAGAACGGCGAGCTGCGCTGCATCGGCTCGACCACGTTCCAGGAATACCGCGGCGTGTTCGAGAAGGACCGCGCGCTGGCGCGGCGCTTCCAGAAGATCGACGTGGTCGAACCGTCCATCGCCGAGACGGTGGCGATCCTGCAACGGCCTGAAGTCGCGCTATCGAGGCGCACCACGAGGTGCGACTACAGCGCCGACGCGATCCAGGCCGCGGTGGACCTGTCGGTCAAGCACATCAACGACCGCCTGCTGCCGGACAAGGCCATCGACGTCATCGACGAGGCCGGCGCGCGCCAGCGCCTGCTGCGTGCTCGCCGACCGCAAGCAGGTGATCGACGTCGAGGAAGTCGAGTTGATCGTCGCCAAGATGGCGCGCATCCCGACCAAGCAGGTCAGCGCCTCCGACAAGGACGTGCTGCGCAACCTCGAGCGCAACCTGAAGATGGTGATCTTCGGCCAGGACCCGGCCATCGAGACCCTGGTGTCGGCGATCAAGCTGGCGCGCTCGGGCCTGGGCAGCCCCGACAAGCCGATCGGCAACTTCCTGTTCGCCGGCCCGACCGGCGTCGGCAAGACCGAGGTCACCAAGCAGCTGGCGATGCAGCTGGGCATCGAGCTGGTGCGCTTCGACATGTCCGAATACATGGAAGCGCACTCGGTCAGCCGCCTGATCGGCGCGCCCCCGGGCTACGTCGGCTTCGACCAGGGCGGCCTGCTGACCGAGAAGATCGTCAAGACCCCGCACTGCGTGCTGCTGCTCGACGAGATCGAGAAGGCGCATCCGGACGTGTTCAACATCCTGCTGCAGGTCATGGACCGCGGCGTGCTCACCGACACCAACGGCCGCGAGGCGAACTTCCGCAACGTGATCCTGGTGATGACCACCAACGCCGGCGCCGCAGCAGGCGGCGCGCCGCACCATGGGCTTCGTCGAGCAGAACCACGCCACCGATGCGATGGAAGTCATCCGCAAGGCGCTTCACGCCGGAGTTCCGCAACCGCCTGGACGCGATCATCCAGTTCCAGGGCCTGGGCTTCGAGCACATCCTGCGCGTGGTCGACAAGTTCCTGATCGAGCTGGAAGCGCAGCTGCACGAAAAGCACGTGTCGCTGACCGCCACCCCGAGGCACGGCAGTGGCTGGCCGAGCACGGCTTCGACCCGCAGATGGGTGCGCGGCCGATGTCGCGCGCTGCTGCAGGACAAGATCAAGCGCCCGCTGGCCGACGAGCTGCTGTTCGGCGAGCTGGTCGACGGCGGTCGGTCACCGTGGACGTGCGCGACGGCGAGCTGGTCCTCGAACTGCGACGCCGGAGAGCGCGGACGCCGCGGCGGGAGACAAGCCCGTCCTGAGCTTGCTCTGCCACCGCATGCGAACACCGATGCCGCGAAGACGCGGCACCACGGCGCTGGCGGCGGGCCTTACTTCATGCGGTAGGTGATGCGGCCCTTGGTCAGGTCGTAGGGCGTCATTTCGATCTTGACCTTGTCGCCGGTCAGGATGCGGATGTAGTTCTTGCGCATGCGGCCGGAGATGTGGGCGGTGATCACGTGGCCGTTCTCGAGCTTCACCCGGAACATGGTGTTCGGAAGGGTCTCGAGGATCGTGCCTTCGAACTCGATTGCATCGTCTTTGGACATCTTTCGCTTCTGGATGTGGCCGGGCCACACGAACCGCCAATGATACACGGCGGAGTCTGCGAGCCTTGAAGCCGCTTGCGTCGGTTCAGTCGGCCAGGGTCGCCGCCGGCCGCTGCGCCGAAGGCTTGCGTCCAGGGCCCCGGGCAGCCTCGGGCTGCGCGGCCAGATCCGACCACCCGGTGCAGGAAATCCGCGCGCGGCAGGCGTTGGGCACCCAGCGACAGCAGGTGCGGGTTCTCGACCTGTGCGTCGAGCAGCGGCCAGCCCCAGTCCGGCGAGCAGCGCGCAGCAGGCCGGCCAGCGCGGCCTTGGAACCGCCGGATTCCGCGCTGAACATGCTTTCGCCGAAGAACATGCGTCCCACCGCCACGCCGTAGATGCCGCCCACCAGGCGCTCGCCCGACCAGACCTCGACGCTGTGGGCATGCCCGAGCCGGTGCAACTCGCCGTAGGCCGACAGCATCTCCGCGGCGATCCAGGTGCCGTCCTGCCCGGGGCGCGGCGCCTGCGCGCAGGCGTGCATCACCGCGTCGAAGGCGTGTCGGCGCGCAACACCCACGGCGAGCGGCGCAGCCGCGCCGGAAGCGCGAGGACAGGCGGAAGGCGGCGGTGTCGAAGACCATGCGCGGGTCCGGGCACCACCACAGGATCGGCTGGCCTTCCGAGAACCAAGGGAAGATGCCGCTGGCGATAGGCATTCAGCAGCCGCGCCGGGCTGAGGTCGCCGCCGACGGCCAGCAGGCCATCGGGTTCGCGCAGCGCGCGCCGCGCCGGCGGGAAGGGCGAGGCCGGGTGCGCGCCGAGCAGGGGGATCGCCATCTCAGGGTGCTGCGTCCGCGCGCCGGATAGGGGCTGTGCGCCAGCACCGCGCTCGCGGTAGCGCAGCGCGCCCTCGCGCTCGCTCGGCGCACCAGCCGTGCAGCGCCTGCGGCGAAGGCCGGGTCGGCGATGAAGTGGCGGCTGTGCGTGAGCACCGGCAGGAAGCCGCGCGCGACCTTGTGCTCGCCCTGCGCGCCGGGTTCGAAGCGGCTGCAGGCCCTCGCGCAGGCAGTAATCGATGCCCTGGTAGTAGCAGGTCTCGAAATGCAGGCCGGCGATGGCTTCGTCGTGCGCCCCAGTAGCGGCCGTACAGCGTGTCGGCGCCGCGCAGGCACAGCGCGCCGGCGATCGCTTCGCCGTCGCGCTGCGGCCAGCACCAGCACCAGCTGCGCGCGGCATCGCTGCGGCCAGGTGCGCGAAGAACGCCGAGCGTCAGCGCCGGGTGGTTGCCCTTGTCGGCCGAAGGTGCTGGCAGTAGAAGCGGTGCATGTCGACCAGGTCGCTGCGTCGCTGGCCTCGTCGCCGTGCACGACGCGGAAGCTGACAGCCGGCGCGCGCGCACCTGCTCGCGCTCCTGCGCGCATGTTCTTGCGCTTCTTGGCTGCTGAAGCGCCGCCGAGGAAATCGTCGAAGTCGCGCCAGCCGCGGTTGCGCCAGTGGAACTGCGCGTCGCTGCGCGCCAGCCAGCGTCGTCGAAGGCCGCGCGATTCGTCCTCGGGCAGGAAGTTCACGTGGAGCGAGGACAGGCCGTCGGCGCGCGTCTGCGCCGCCATGCGCCTCGAGCAGCGCGCGGCGGTCGGCCGCGTCGCGCGCCAGCAGGCGCGGTCCGGTGACGGGCGAGTAGGGCACCGCCACCAGCCACTTCGGGTAGTAGTCGCCGCCGATGCGCTCGTAGGCGTCGGCCCAGGCGTGGTCGAACACGAACTCGCCGTGCGAATTGACCTTGCAGGTAGGCCGGAGCGGCGGCGACCAGTTCCTCGTCGCGCCACAGTGCAGCGTGCTCGGCGCGCCAGCCCAGTCGCGGCGCAGGCTGCCGCTTGGTTCGAGGCCCGCAGGAATGCGTGCGCGACGAAGAGGATGGTCGTCGTCGCGCAGCGCGTTCCAGTGCGCCGCCGGCACGGCTGCGATGCGATCGAGCCAGCGCACGGCGATGGCCACGTCGGATCAGCCCTGGGCGACGTGGTCCAGATACTTCTCGGCGTCGAGCGCGGCCATGCAGCCGAAGCCGGCCGAGGTGATGGCCTGGCGATAGACCTGGTCGGCGACGTCGCCGGCGGCGAACACGCCGGCGATCGTGGTGGCGGTGGCGTCGCCGTCGAGGCCGGCTTCGATGCTGAGATAGCCGTTGCGCATCTCCAGCTGGCCGTCGAACAGCTGGGTGTTCGGCGTGTGCCCGATGGCGATGAAGACGCCCTGCAGCGGCAATCTCGCGCGTGGCGCCGTCCGATCGGCTGCGGATGCGCATGCCGGTGACGCCGGTGTCGTCGCCCAGCACTTCGTCGAGCGTGTGGTCCCAGACCAGTTCGATCTTGCCGGCCGCGACCTTCTCGAACAGCTTGTCCTGCAGGATCTTCTCGGCCGAAGCTTGTCGCGGCGGTGCACCAGGTAGACCTTGCGGCGATGTTCGACAGGTACAGCGCTTCCTCGACTGCGGTGTTGCCGCCGCCGATCACCGCCACGTCCTGATCGCGATAGAAGAAGCCGTCGCAGGTCGCACAGGCCGACACGCCCTTGCCCTTGAACGCTTCCTCGGAGGGCAGGCCGAGGTACTTCGCGGTCGCGCCGGTGGCGATGATCAGCGCATCAGCGGTGTACTCGCCGTTGTCGCCGACCAGCCGGAACGGGCGCGCGGCCAGTTCCGCGGTGTGGATGTGGTCGAAGACGATCTCGGTGTCGAAGCGCTCGGCGTGCGCCTGCATGCGCGCCATCAGGTCCGGGCCCATCAGACCGTGGGCGTCGCCGGGCCAGTTGTCGACCTCGGTGGTGGTCATCAGCTGGCCGCCCTGGTGCAAGCCGGTGATCAGCACGGGCTTGAGGTTGGCGCGCGCGGCGTAGACGGCTGCGGTGTAGCCGGCCGGGCCGGAGCCGAGGATCAGCAGGCGGCTGTGCTTGGAAGTGCTCATGTATGATTCCGTTGTGATTTTGCAGGTGCCACGGTGCGGCGCGGGACGCGCAGCATGCGGGCGCACGGCATCGATATCAAGCCTCGGTTCGCGACCTGCATGGTGCAGCGCCGGCGATCCCCAACCGATCGGAAACTCGTGACGAAGAGCAGCAAGGAGCAGCCCGCAGGCGTCGAGCCGTCAGTATGGGAGCAGCGCATCCGCGAAGCCGCGGTGCTGATGCTGATTCCGCTGATCGTCTACCTCGGTGTCTGCCTGTACACCTATCACCCGGGTGATCCGGGCTGGTCGCATGCCGGCTCGGATGCGCCGGTGCGCAATCTCGGTGGCGGCGTCGGCGCGTGGATCGCCGACCTGTCGCTGTATTTCTTCGGTGGCATGGCCTTCGCGTTTCCGCTGATGCTGGCCGCGATCGCGTGGCGACTGATCCGCGACGAAACCGCGCTGCCGGGCAGCCGCCATGATTCCGCCTGGTTGCTGCTCGGCGCTGCCGGCTGGATCGTCAGCGGTGCCGGTATCGCGCACCTGCATTTCTTCGAAGCGAATTCGCCCTTGCCGGCGAATGCCGGTGGCGTGGTCGGCGCCCTGTTCGGCGAGCTGTTGCAGGGTGCATCCGGTGAACTCGGTGCGACTTTGTTCCTGCTCACGATCTTCCTGGTGATGCTGACCCTGTTCACCGGTCTCTCGTGGTTCCGGCTGATGGAGCGGATCGGCGACTTGGTGCTGGTCGTGGTCGGCAGGCTGCGGGACTTCTGGGATACGCGTGCGGAACGGCGCGCGGTGCGCGAAGTGCGCGAAGTACGCGAGGAAGTGCGCAAGGTCGAGAAGGTCAAGCAGGCCAGGCGCGAGCCGCTGAAGATCGAGCAGCCGACACCCGCAGTCGAGAAAAGCGAGCGCGCCGAGCGCGAGCTGCAGATTCCGTTGTTCACCTCGCTGCCCGCAGGCGAGTTGCCGCCGCTGTCCCTGCTCGATGACCCGAAGCCGCAGCCCAAGGGCTATTCCGATGAGACGCTGGAGACGCTGTCGCGTCAGGTCGAGTTCAAGCTGCGCGACTTCAAGATCGATGCGCAGGTCGTCGGCGCCTATCCCGGGCCGGTGATCACGCGCTTCGAGATGCAGCCGGCGCCTGGTGTCCGCGGCGGTCAGATCAGCACGTCTCGACAAGGACATCGCCCGTGGACTGTCGCGTGCAGTCGGTGCGCGTGGTCGATGTGATCCCGGGCAAGTCGGTGATCGGCCTGGAGATCCCGAACGTGCACCGCGAGATCGTCTATCTCTCCGAGATCCTGCGCTCGAAGGAATACGACAAGATTTCCTCGCCGCTGGCGCTCGCGCTCGGCAAGGACATCGGCGGTCGCCCGACCGTGGTCGATCTCGCCCGCATGCCGCATCTGCTGGTCGCCGGCACCACCGGCTCCGGCAAGTCGGTGGCGCTGAACGCGATGGTGCTGTCGCTGCTGTACAAGGCGACCGCGCAGGATGTGCGCATGCTGATGATCGATCCGAAGATGCTCGAACTCTCGGTCTATCGAGGGCATTCCGCACCTGTTGGCGCCGGTGGTGACCGACATGAAGGAGGCCGCGAACGGCCTGCGCTGGTGCGTCGCCGAAATGGAGCGGCGCTACAAGCTGATGTCGGCGGTCGGTGTGCGCAACCTCGGCGGCTTCAACAAGAAGGTCGAGGACGCCGGAGCAGCGGACACCCATTGCTCGATCCGTTGTTCAAGCCGGTGCCGGACCGGGCGCAGCTGTCGGCGAGCCGCTGGAGACACTGCCGTACATCGTCGTGATCATCGACGAGTTTGCCGACATGATGATGATCGTCGGCAAGAAGGTCGAAGAACTGATCGCCCGTCTGGCGCAGAAGGCGCGCGCCGCCGGCATCCATTTGATTTTGGCGACGCAGCGCCCGTCGGTCGATGTGATCACCGGCCTGATCAAGGCCAACATCCCGACCCGCATCGCGTTCCAGGTGTCGAGCAAGATCGACTCGCGCACGATTCTCGACCAGAGCGGCGCCGAACAACTGCTCGGCCACGGCGACATGCTCTACCTGCCGCCCGGCACAGCGACGCCGGAGCGCGTGCACGGCGCCTTCGTCAGTGACGATGAGGTGCATCGCGTGGTCAAGCACCTGCGCTCGATGACCACAAGCCCGAATACATTCCCGGCGTGCTCGACGAAGTGCAGATCCTCGGCGATGGCGAGGTGATCGGCGCGAGCGGTTTGCCGGAGGCGGCGGAGGTGGCGGCGACGAATCCGACGCGCTCTACGACCAGGCTGTGCGCATCGTCACCGAATCGCGGCGCGCGTCGATCTCCGGCGTGCAGCGCCGGCTCAAGATCGGCTACAACCGCGCCGCGCGCCTGATCGAGGAGATGGAGGCCGCCGGCATCGTCAGCCCGCCCGAGCACAACGGCAACCGCAGAGTGCTGGCGCCGCCGCCGCCGCGCGGACTAGCGTTTCGTTCATCCGCAGCTGCGGGACAATCCGCACTGGCTTCCCCACTTCCGGACCTTCCATGTCGCCTCGCTCGCTCCTGTTCCTGGCCCTTGCCGCCACCCTCGCCAGCCCGCTGGCGCAGGCCGGTGCGCGCGAGAAGCTGGAGGCCTTCACCAGCGGGCTCAAGGGCCTGGACGGGCGCTTCGAGCAGCGCGTCTACGATTCCGGCGGCCGCCAGTCCGAGCTGAGCACCGGCACCGTCAAGCTCGCGACGCCGCGCTACTTCCGCTGGGAATACCTCAAGCCGGCGCCGCAACTGATCGTCGCCGACGGCAACCAGGTGTGGATCTACGACCCGGACCTGGAGCAGGTGACGGTGCGCAACCAGAGCGCCGGAGGAGCAGGCCAGCCCGCTGTCGGTGCTGATCGACCCCACCGAGCTCGACCGCCAGTACAAGGTCAGTGAAGGCGGCAGTTCCGCCGGGCTGGAATGGCTGGTGCTGGCGCCGAAGAAGCCCGACGACGCCAGCTTCAAGCAGGCGCGGCTGGGCTTCGGCGCCGCCGGCCTGGTGCGCATGGAACTGCAGGATTCGCTCGGCCAGCGCACGGTGATCGGCTTTCGGTCCCTGGCAGCGCAATCCGCGCTTCGCTGCGGCCACCTTCCGCTTCACGCCTCCGAAGGGCACCGACGTGGTCGGCACGCCCGTGCAGCCGGCGCAGGTCACGCCGCTGCAGCGACTGATGCGCAAGGGCGGCCAGAAACCGGGCTCCGCCGCCAGCGCCCGCTGTTCCAGCCGCCGGAGGGCGCTCAAGCCGCTGGCCGAGCGCATGCGCCCGCGCACGCTCGACGAAATGGTCGGCCAGCAACGCCTGCTGGCGCCCGGCTCGGCGCTGCGCCGCGCGGTGGAATCGGGCCAGCGTGCATTCGATGATCCTGTGGGGGCCGCCGGGCTGCGGCAAGACCACGCTGGCGCTGCTGCTGGCGCAAGCTACGCGGACGCCGAGTTCCGGGCCATCTCGGCCGTGCTCTCCGGCCTGCCGGAGGTGCGCGCAGGTGCTGGCCGAGGCCGCAGTCGCGCTTCGACGCAGGGCGCAGCGCACCGTGCTGTTCGTGGACGAGGTGCACCGCTTCAACAAGACGCAGCAGGATGCCTTCCTGCCGCACATCGAGCGCGGCACGATCATCTTCGTCGGCGCCACCACCGAGAACCCCTCGCTTCGAACTCAACTCCGCGCTGCTGTCGCGCTGCCGCGTGCACGTGCTGGAGGCGGTGTCGGCGGCCGACATCATCGCCGCGCTGCGCCGCGCGCTGGCCGAGGGCGAGCGCGGCCTCGGCGAGCTGCAGCTGCAGATCGGCGACGAAGCGCTCGGCGATGATCGCGCAGGCGCGCCGATGGCGACGTGCGCCGCGCGCTGACCCTGCTGGAGATCGCCGCCGAACTGGCGCGAAGGCGGCCGCATCGACGCCAGCCACGCTGGCGCAGGTGCTGGCCGACCGCACGCGCCGCTTCGACAAGCAGGGCGAGCAGTTCTACGACCAGATCTCGGCCCTGCACAAGTCGGTGCGCAGCTCGAATCCCGACGCGCGCGCTGTACTGGCTCGCGCGCATGCTCGACGGCGGCGTGCGACCCGAACTACCTGGCGCGCCGGCTGACGCGCATGGCGGTCGAGGACGTCGGCCTGGCCGATCCGCGCGCGCTGCAGATGGCGATCGAGGCCTGGGATACCTACGACCGCCTCGGCAGCCCCGAGGGCGATCTCGCCCTGGCGCAACTGGCGATCTACCTGGCCACCTGCGCCGAAGTCGCAATGCCGCCTACCTGGCCTTCGGCGAGGCGCAGGCCGACGTGCGCGCGCACGGCACCGCCGGAAGTGCCGATGCACCTGCGCAACGCGCCGACCAAGCTGATGAAGGAGCTCGGCTACGGCCGCGGCTACCAGTACGACCACGACGCCGAAGGCGGCATCGCGCTCGGACCAGACCGCCTTCCCCGATGCGCTCGGCGAGCGCGTGTACTATCGAGCCGGTGGAACGCGGGCTCGAAATCAAGCTCAAGGAAAAGCTCGACGCGCTGCGCGCGGCGCGCGACGAAGTCGCGCGGCGAGCCGATGAACTGGACGCTGCTCGGGCTGGTGATGGCGGGCGGCGGCGCTGGGCGCCGCCGCGCGCCACCTGCTCGGCGACTGGCTGCTGCGCCAGGCCGGCAGCGGCTGGCCCTGGGGCACGCTGGCCTGCAACCTGATCGGCTCCTTCGCCGCCGGCCTGCTGTTCTCGGCGCTGGAAGGACGCGGCCCGTCGGCGCTGTACTGGCGCGCGTTCCTGATCGTCGGACTGCTCGGCGCGCTCACCACCTGGTCGGCGCTGATGCTGGAGTCGCTGTTGTATGCGCGCTCGGCGCGCGCTGGGCTCGCTGCTGGGCTACTTCGCCACCACCATGGCCGGCGGCCTGCTGCTGGTGTGGGCGGGCGCGCGCCTGGGCGAATGGCTGCGGCCCTGAGCTTGCGTGGCGCCGCGCCGCGGGCTTAGCCTGCGGCTACATTCGCGGGGAGAATTCGAAATGCGCGTCCTGATCGCAGGCCTGCTCGGCGGCATCGTGTTCTTCATCTGGGGCGCCATCTCGCACATGGTGCTGGGACTGGGCGACAAGGGTTTCCACTACGGCAGCAGCTACAGCGCGACCCTGGCCGCCCTGAAGCAGGACGCGCCCGAGGCCGGCATCTACTACCTGCCCAGCGTGCCCGAGGAAAAGATGCAGGACGCCGAGGCAGTGCAAGGCACTTGCCGCATCCACGGCGGGGCAGGGCTACGCCTTCGTCGTCTACCACCCGCAGGGAAATCCGAGCGCGACCGACATGCTGCCGAACCTGGGCAAGCAGTTCGCCACCGACCTCCTGGCGGCGCTGCTGGCGGCCTGGATCCTGGCGCTGGGCGCCTTCGGCTTCGGCAAGCGGGTGATGATCTGCGCCACGCTGGGCCTGTTCGCCTGGCTGGTGGTGGCCGTGCCGTACTGGAACTGGTACCTGTTCCCGCTCGGCTACACGCTGGGCCTGCTGGCGAAGTTCGTCGTCGGCTGGATGCTGTCCGGGGCGGTGATGGCCTGGTGGCTGGGCCGCAGCCGGCGCTGAGCGTGCTCCGGTTTGCCGCTGCAACGGGGCGCGGGGGATAATCCCGCGTCCCGTACACCTTTCCCGGAAAACCCATGCTAGACGCCTCGCAGCTGCGCTCCGCGCTGGCTGAAACCGCCGCCCGCCTGAAGGCCGCCCGCGGCTTCGACCTGGACGTCGCTGCCCTGGAATCGCTCGAGACCGAGCGCAAGACGCTGCAGGGCCGTACGCAGGAGCTGCAGAACCTGCGCAACGTGCGCTCCAAGGCGATCGGCCAGGCCAAGGCGAAGGGCGAGGACGTCGCCGCCCTGATGGCCGAGGTCGCCGGCGCCGCCGAGGAGCTGAAGGCTTCCGAGATCCGCCTGGAAGAGATCCGCGCGCAGCTCGAGGCGATCGCGCTCGGTGTCCCGAACCTGCCGCAGGCCGGGGTGCCGGTGGGCCGCGACGAATCCGACAACGTCGAGGTCAAGCGCGTTGGCGAGCCGCGCCATTTCGATTTCACGGCGCTGGACCACGTCGCGCTGGGCGAGCGCCATGGCTGGCTGGACGCGATCACCGGCGCCAAGCTGTCCGGCGCGCGTTTCACCGTGCTGCGCGGCGACCTCGCGCGCCTGCATCGCGCGCTGGCGCAGTTCATGCTCGACCTGCACGTGCGCGAGCATGGCTACCTCGAGTGCAACGTGCCCTTGCTGGTGAACGCGGAGACGATGCGCGGCACCGGCCAGCTGCCGAAGTTCGAGGAAGACCTGTTCAGTACCGCGGTTGGCGATGCGAAGCGTTATCTCATTCCCACCGCGGAAGTGTCCTTGACCAACATCGTGCGCGACGAAATCGTCGAGGACGCCGCGCTGCCGATGTGGCTGACCGCGCACACGCCCTGTTTCCGCGCCGAGGCCGGCAGTTACGGCAAGGACGTCAAGGGCATGATCCGGCAGCACCAGTTCGAGAAAGTCGAGCTGGTGGCCTTGGCGCGCCCCGCCGAATCGGAGGCAGCGCACGAGCAGATGACCGCGCATGCCGAAGCCGTGCTGGAAAAGCTGGGCCTGCCATACCGGCGCCTGCTGCTGTGCAGCGGCGACATGGGCTTCTCCGCCGCCAAGACTTTCGACCTGGAAGTGTGGCTGCCGGGCCAGTCGGCCTACCGCGAGATCAGCTCGATCTCCAACTGCGAGGCCTTCCAGGCGCGGCGCATGCAGGCGCGCTGGCGCAATCCGGCGACCGGCAAGCCCGAACCGCTGCACACGCTCAACGGTTCCGGCGTCGCGGTCGGCCGCGCGCTGGTGGCGGTGATGGAGAACTACCAGCAGGCGGATGGATCGATCGCGGTGCCCGAAGTGCTGCGCCCGTACATGGGCGGGCGCGACCGCATCGCATGAGCGCGCCGGACCTCAACGACCTGCAGTTCTTTGCCGCGGTGGTCGAGCACGGCGGCTATGCCGCCGCCGAGCGTGCGCTTGGCATCCCCAAGTCGCGCCTGAGCCGGCGCATCACCCAGCTGGAGACGTCGCTCGGCGTGCGCCTGCTGCAGCGCTCGACCCGCAAGTTCGCGGTCACCGAGATCGGCCAGGACGTGTACAGGCACGCGCAGAACATGATCGCCGAGGCGACCGCCGCGCGCGAAGCGGTGGACCGCGTCGCCGCCGAGCCGCGCGGGCAGATCCGCCTGGCCTGCCCGGTGGCGCTGGCTGAGCGCATGCTGGCGCCGCTGCTGCCCGAGTTCATGGCCGCGCACCCGCAGGTGCGTGTGCAGCTGCTGGTCGGCAACCGCCGCGTGGACGTCATCCCCGAGGGCATCGACGTGGCGCTGCGCGTGCGCACGCGCCTGGACGACGACGGGGAACTGGTGCTGCGCCGTTTCGGCCAGATCGACGAACTGCTGGTGGCGAGCCCGTCCTACCTGGCCGCGCACGGCCGTCCCGCGCATCCGTCCGAGTTGGGCGCGCATGCCACCCTCAGCGCCAGCGAGGACGATTCGCGCCAGCGCTGGATGCTGCACGGCCCGGAAGGCGCGATCGAGCGCGTGGACATCCGCCCGGTGCTGATGACGCAGGATTTCTCCGTGCTGATGGCAGCGGCGAAAGCCGGGCAGGGCATCGCCCTGCTGCCGGAAACCGTGTGCGCGGATGCAGTGCGTGCGGGCGAATTGAAGGTGGTGTTCCGCGACTGGCAACTGCCGCAGGGCATCTGCCACGCGGTGTATCCATCACGCCGTGGCGTGCTGCCGGCGGTGCGCGCGCTGATCGATTTCCTCGCCGAGCGCGTGCCCGCGTTGATCGAATCCAACCGGCTGCATTGCAGCGGTGGCGACTGCGAATGAGCCGCGATCGCCCGCATTCCTTCGAGGATCTGTCGCTGCAGGTGTGGACCGCGGGTCCCGACGGCCGCCTGGACTACGTCAATGCCTTCACCACCGCCTACTTCGGGCTCAGCCGCGAGCGCATCCTCGACGAGGGCTGGAAGGACGTCTGCCACTCGCTCGACCTGATCACCGCAGGCCAGCGCTGGGCGCATTGCCTGGCGACCGGCGAGGACTACGAAGTACTGTTTCGCCTGATGCGCGGCAGCGACCGCAGCTACCGCTGGCATGTCGCGCGCGCGGTCGCGGTCCGCGATGCCTCCGGCGCGATCACGCACTGGCTGGGCAGCAACACCGACGTCGACCAGCGCGAGCGCGAGCACGAACTGGCGCTGGCCGAAGCGGTGCGCGCGGCGCGCGCGCGCTCCGCGGCTAGCCGCGCCTAGTCGCGGTTCCCGGCAGGCCCTGCGCCCCCACGCGTTTCCGGGCGGACCCATGGACCGGCGGGATTGCATGCTGCAGTGCAGCATAGATGGTCAATAAATAACCAAAGCGCGCGAAAAAAATGCGGATTCCGTCACGGATGTACATTTTTTGCGCACCGCAGCGTGATGTCCATCTCGGAATTCGCATGCGGTCCGGTCACCGTTTCTTTCGACCCACCGGAGATGCCGCATATGTCGCTGTCGAGCAAGACGCTTTCGTTTGCCGTACTGATCGCCCTGGCTGGTTCGGCCACCGCCGCCAGCAGTGTCTCCGAGCAGGCCAAGCTTCGCGGCCTTACCCAGGTGCACACCAATCCGGCCGCAGTGCGCGCTGCCAACGGCGACAAGTTCAATGCCGTCGATGCGATCGTGGACCCCGCGGCAGCGGCGCCGTCTACGACGCCAACAACGTGCAGTATTCCACCGCCGCCCGTCGCGCCGTCCTGTTCACCGACGCAGACAATACCTGGGGCAACAACGCCCAGAGCGATCGCGCCACGGTGGCGGCCGATGCGCACTTCGGCGTCTCCACGACCTGGGACTTCTACAAGAATGTCCACGGCCGCAACGGCATATTCAATGACGGCAAGGGCGTCAAGAGCTACGTGCACGTGGGCAACGCCTGGGTCAACGCGGCGTGGTACGCCAACGCCATGTACTACGGCGACGGCGGCGGCAGCTACCTGCCGCTGACTGCGCTCGACATCGCCGGCCACGAGATGAGCCACGGCGTGAACCAGGCCACGGCCGGCCTCGTGTACTCGAACGATTCGGGCGGCCTCAACGAAGCCAACTCCGACATCATGGGCACGCTGGTCGAGTATTACGCCAACAACGCCAATGATCCGGGCGACTACAAGATCGGCGAAGAGATCTACACCAACGGCAGCAGCGCCTTGCGCTACATGTACGACCCCAACCTCGACGGCAATCTGTCGTACGACTGCTATCCGGCCGGCGGCCTGGGCGGCGTCGACCCGCACTACTCGTCGGGTCCGGCCAACCACCTGTTCTACCTGCTCGCGGAAGGCACCAGCCCGGCGGGCGGGCCGGCCAGCAAGACCTGCAACGTCGGCGACACCAAGAACGCCACCGGCTCCGGCTCGCTGGCCGGCATCGGCCAGGCCAAGGCCGGCGCCCTGTGGTACCGCGCGCACACCGTGTACATGACCTCGGGCACGACCTTCCCGCAGGCGCGCGCGGCGATGTTGAACGCTGCCACCGACCTGCACGGTGCCTCGTCCGCGGAGTACGCGGCGGTCGCCGCGGCGTGGAGTGCGATCGGCGTCAACTGAGTTTTTCGCCACTGCATACGGACGGCCCGCTTCGGCGGCCGTCTCTTTCTATCCTTCTTCTTCAACAGCGCGGCCAGGTTTGCGAAGGGAGTGCCCGTCGCGGCGGGCCTGGCGTCTTCCGCCCGCGCTGCACTCACGCCCGTGTGGTCGCTGTAGCGGGAATGCTCGTTGTCGTGGCAGTACACGCACAGCAGTTCCCAGTTGCTGCCGTCGGGCGGATTGAAGTCGTGGTCGTGATTGCGGTGGTGCACGGTCAGTTCGCGCAGGTTCTCGCGGCTGAACTCGCGCGCGCAGCGCCCGCAGATCCACGGGTACAATTTCAATGCGCGCTCGCGATAGCCCAGGTCGCGTTGCGTCGGCATCGCGGCGGGCCTGGGCGACGATGCGGTCGAGCTTCGCTTCGTCGATGCCGGTCTTCTTCGCCGTCATGCGCGCGCTCCGGTCGTGGTGGCGGAGAGAGTGGGATTCGAACCCACGGAAGGCTCACACCTTCGGCAGTTTTCAAGACTGCTGCCTTAAACCGCTCGGCCATCTCTCCGGATGGCCAATGTTAGCGGGCGGGGGCGGGGCAGGGGTAGGGAATTTCCTACAGCCGAATCAGCCTCGCGGAGACTTGCCAGCCGGCCCCGGCCTTTCGTAGGGTTGGCGCCAGGGGAGAGACACTCGGGGGAGTGCAAGGATGATCAGGGTATTCCTGCTGGACGACCATGGGCTCATGCGCGCCGGCTACCGCATGCTGCTGGAACCGCAAGACGACATCGAGGTGGTGGGCGAGGCCAGTTGCGGCGAGGAGGCCCTGCCGATGATCCGCAAGCTCAAGCCCGACGTCGTGCTGTGCGACCTGCACATGCCCGGCGTCAGCGGCCTGGACATCACCGAACGCCTGGTCAAGGGGCGGGTGGGTCCGAAGGTGGTGATCGTGTCCGTGCAGGTGGACGGGCCGATGCCCAGGCGCCTGCTCGATGCCGGTGCCTTCGGCTACATCGGCAAGTGCTGCGAGTCCACCGAATTGCTGAAGGCCATCCGCGAAGTGGCGCGCGGGCGGCGTTACCTGGGCGCGGACATCGCGCAACAGCTCGCGCTCGCAGACAAGGCGGCCTCGCCCTTCGACCTGCTGTCCCGTCGCGAAATGGAGATCTCGCTGCTGTTCTGCCAGGGGCTGCGCGCCGAGGACATCGCGCGGCGGCTGAGCCTCAGCGGCAAGACGGTGGCGACGCACAAGTACCGGATGTTCGACAAGCTCGGCATCAAGGACACGGTCGCGCTGGCACGGATGGCAGCCCAGCACGGGGTCACCGAACCGTCCCTGATGATGTAAAGGAAAGGGCGCCCTGGGGCGCCCTTTCGTCTTGCCATTGCGTGCAGCGGAAGCGGTCAGACCTGCCTGGTTGCGCGCCTCGGCGTCTGTCTCCACCTGCGTCGGCGCATTGCCGAGCTGTGGCGAGTCGAAGCTGTCGTCCACCGAGGTGGCGGCCAGCGTCTCCGCGCTGGCCACGTCCGAGCTCGCCAGCGCCGCGGCGTCAGCCGGCGTCGGCGCAGCGGGCGCGTCGATCGAGGGCGGAACAAACTGCGCGATCGGAGCCGGGGCTGCGACGGCTGGCGCTTGCGGCTCTGGCTCCGCCTGTGCCACGGCGCTTTCCGGCATCGCGAAGTCCGCCGCCTCTTCCACCGGCACGAACACCGGCTCGAGCACGATCGGCTTGGCTTCGACCATCGGCGCTTCCTGCGGTGGGAACAGCGTCGAGGCCAGGGGCTCGGCGACGGCCACCGGCGTCGACTCGACGTAGACGGGAACGACGGGCTCGACGTGCAACGCCGTGATCGGTGCCGCCATCGGCGCAGACGCGGCAGGCATCGCGAAGCTCTCGCGGACAACAGGCTCGGACGCTTCCTGCTCGACGCTGGGCGGCAGTGCCCGGGTGACTTCCGGCTCGAAGGAATCAGCCGCGTGCATGTCGAGCTGCAGGTCGTCGAACTCCGCTTCCGCCGAAGTCACCGGCAGCGATGAGGCGAAGGACGAACTGGGGGCCATGGTGCTCGCCGGCCATGGCCGAAGCCGCGGACGGGAACAGCTCGCCCTCGGACTCCTCGCCTTCCTCGTCGTCGAAATCGATCTCGGACTGCGAGTTGGCGGCGGTGCCTTCAACTTCACCCGCGGCGCCACCTTCCGGGCGACGACGGCGACGGCCACCGCGACGTCCGCGACGGCGTCGGCTGCCCTCGGCGCCGGCCTCACCGTCGCTGCGCCACCCTCAGTCGCCCACGGAATCCATGGACTCACCGACGGCAAGCGATGCGGCGTCCACGTCGGTCGCGGCAGCAATCGCCACGCCCACGCCGGCATCGGCGACGACTGCGGCGGCATCGTCGGCGTCCAGGCCGCCTGGTACCTGCGCGGCCGCGCGCGCTTCGCGCGTCGCGCGCCGCTCGGCCTCGCGACGGACATTCTCAAGCCGCTGCGCCTCGCGGCGCTCGGCTTCCTTGCGCTGCTGCTCGAGCTTGCGTGCCTCGTCGGCTGCCTTCTGCTCTTCGCTGCGCTCCGGACGCGGCTCGCCGCGCGGCGGCTTCTGCTGCTGCGCCTGCGGCTGGCCGGCCTTGGGCTGTGCATTCTGCTGGCGATTGCCTTGGCCCTGGCCCTGGCCCTGAGACTGGCCGCGGCCACCCTGACCCTGCTGCTGGCCGCGTCCGCGTCCACGCTCGCCACCACGCCCGCCGCGCTCGCTGCGCTCGCCACGGTCGTTGCGTTCGCCACGCTGGCCGCGGTCCTCGCGATTCTCGCGCGCACCACGGTCATTGGCGGCCGGCTGCTGTGCGGAGTCCGAAGCGCCGAACAGCGACTTCATCCAGCCGAAGAAACCCGGCTTCGGCGCCGCCGCCAATGCGCGCGGCAGCGGTGCCTCGACCGCCACGGCCACGGGGGCCGGCATTTCCTCGCGCGGCTCGCGCACCGGCGCCGGCTGCATCGGCGCGATCGCGGTGACGGCCGGCAGGTCGGGCACGTTGAGGTGCGACTTGGTCAGCGCGTGCACTTCCAGCTTGCGCGGGGAGGTGCGGTGGTAGCTGGGCTTGCTCGCCTCTTCGCCGGTCTCGCCATCGCGCAGGCGGCTGACGTTGAAGTGCGGCGTCTCGAGCTGGTCGTCGGCGACGATGATGATCGGCGCGTCGTGGCGCTGCCTCGATCTCGACCAGCGCGCGGCGCTTTTCGTTGAGCAGGTAATTGGCGATTTCCGGCGGGGCCTGCACCAGCACCTGCGCGGTGTTCTCCTTCATCGCGTGCTCTTCGGCGAGGCGCAGGATGGACAGCGACAGCGACTCGACGCTGCGCATGCGGCCGTGGCCTTCGCAACGCGGGCAGACGATCTGGCGGGACTCGCCGAGCGAGGGCCGCAGGCGCTGGCGCGACATTTCCAGCAGGCCGAAGCGCGAGATCGGCCGATCTGCACGCGGGCGCGGTCCTGGCGCAGCGCCTGCTGCAGCTTGTCCTCGACCGCGCGCTGGTGCTTGCCCGAGCTCATGTCGATGAAGTCGATCACCACCAGGCCGCCGAGGTCGCGCAGGCGCATCTGGCGGGCCACTTCGTCCGCGGCCTCCAGGTTGGTGTTGAACGCGGTCTCCTCGATGTCGCTGCCCTTGGTGGCGCGCGAGGAGTTGACGTCGATGGCGGTCAGCGCCTCGGTCTGGTCCACCACGATCGAGCCGCCGGAGGGCAGGCGCATCTGCCGCTCGTAGGCGTTCTCGATCTGCGATTCGATCTGGAAGCGGTTGAACAGCGGGATGTCGTCGGTGTAGAGCTTGAGCTTGCGCAGGTTCTGCGGCATCACCGACTGCCATGAACTCGCGCGACTCGCTCGTACATCTCCTGGGTGTCCACCAGGATCTCGCCGACGTCGGCGCGCAGGTAGTCGCGCAGGGCGCGGATGATCAGGCGCGATTCCTGGTAGATCAGGAAGGTGCGCGGGCTTGGCCAGGGCGGCGTCGGTGATCGACTTCCAGACCTGCAGCAGGTAATCGAGGTCCCACTGCAGCTCGTCGGCGTCGCGGCCGACGCCGGCGGTGCGGATGATCACGCCCATGTCGTCGGGGATGTTCAGCGCGTCCATGGCTTCCTTCAGGGCCGCGCGGTCGTCGCCCTCGATCCGGCGCGAGACGCCGCCGGCGGAGGGCGAGTTCGGCATCAGCACCATGTAGCGGCCGGCCAGCGAGATGAACGTGGTCAGGGCGGCGCCCTTGTTGCCGCGCTCTTCCTTGTCCACCTGGATGACGATTTCCTGGCCTTCGCGCAGGATCTCCTTCATGCCGGCCTTGTCGGGATTCACGCCCGGGACGAAGTAGTCGCGGGAGATCTCCTTCAGCGGCAGGAAGCCGTGGCGCTCGCCGCCGTAGTCGACGAAGGCCGCCTCGAGGGAGGGTTCGAGCCGGACGATGCGGCCCTTGTAGATGTTCGACTTCTTCTGTTCTTTCGACGGCTGCTCGATGTCGATGTCGTACAGGGTCTGGCCATCAACGATCGCCACGCGCAGCTCTTCGGCCTGCGTGGCATTGATCAACATACGCTTCATTGTCTGGATTCCTCACGCGCTCTAACCGCGAGGAACGCCGGGGGTCCGCGCCCGTTTTCACGACCCGGCGCGCAGGCGCATCCGGGCTTGGCAGGAACTACCAGCGCTGCTTGGAACCGGAGCGGTACCGCTCGCGGGAGCGCTTGATTGTTTTGTTCATTAAGGGCCCGGTCGACGCCGAGCGTCTTCCGGTATGGCACAAGTCAACATGACTCGAGGCGATATCCGCGCGCCTTCCCGACCGGCTAACATGGTCACCCCCAAGGGGTGTGGTAGCGGTCTTTCCGGATCGCATGTTCGCCGACTTTTGGCCGAGGAACCTGCGAAATCAGCGCGTTATCTCGCCTTTCGAGTGTATCAGTGGAGGCACAGTGGCGGCAAACGAAGTCCAGGGCGGCGTGAAGATGGTGCGCGTGCCCGAGGACCGGGACGGCCAGCGCCTCGACAATTTCCTGCTCAACCAGCTCAAGGGCGCCCCGCGCAGCCTGGTTTACAAGCTGGTGCGCAGCGGGCAGGTGCGGATCAACGGCAAGCGGGCCAAGCCCGACTCGCGTGTCGCAGATGGCGATGAGATACGGATCCCGCCCGTGCACCTGGATCCCGCCGCCGGTGGCGCCGCGCGGGTGCCGCCCAAGTCCATGCTCGACCGGCTGTCGAAGGCGATCGTGTTCGAAGACGACAAGCTGCTGGCGCTGAACAAGCCCAGCGGCATCGCCGCGCACGGCGGCAGCGGCGTCAGCTTCGGCGTGATCGAAGGCCTGCGCGCGCTGCGTCCCGAGCAGTCCTTCGAGCTGGTGCACCGCCTCGACCGCGACACCTCGGGCGTGATCGTGGTGGCCAAGAAGCGCAGCGCGCTGCTCGAGCTGCAGGCGCTGATGCGCGAGGGCGAGGACGAGGAAACGCCGAACAAGCGCTACCTCGCGCTGCTGGTCGGGCGCATGCCACAGGGACTGATGACCGTGGATGCGCCGCTGCTGCGTCTCGCCGCAGGGCGGCGAGCGACCGCAGCGTGCGCGTGGATGCCGCCGGCAAGCCCTCGGTCAGCCACTTCAAGCTGCTCGAGCGGCGCGGCGGCCACAGCTTCTGCGAGGTGGTGATCGAGACCGGGCGCACGCACCAGATCCGCGTGCACGCCGCGCACATCGGGCATCCGGTGGCGGGCGACGACAAGTACGGCGACCGCGAGGTCAACAAGCGGCTTGGCGCAGCAGGCCGGCCTGAAGCGCCTGTTCCTGCACGCCGCGGCCATGGGCTTCGAACTGGGCGGCAAGCCCTACATGATCAACGCCCCTCTCGCCGAAGAACTCACCGCCGCCCTCGACCGCCTCTGAACTTCCGCGCTTTGTAGCCTTGCGTCGGAACTACCGCGCCGCGCGGCCGCCGGGGGTGAGGGGTGGAGTCGCCCGGTTGGAACGGGCGTCCTGCCCGCTACAACCGGCCGCTCCTGCTCCTGCCCGCTTCGACTCCACCCCTCACCCCCGACGTCCTTACAGCACCGCTTCGCTTCGCTCGCTACGAGGCGCGGCGAGAGTCGGCGATCAGCGCGGAACGCTTTTGATGTTGGAAAAGCTCGCGACGGCGGTGGGGGCCGCGCCGATGGCGAGGATGTCGCGCGCCAAGGCGGCCATGGATGGCCGCCGCCCGAGTAGAGGCAGGAAGCCTCTACCGAGGGAAAAGCACGACGCCCTCGCCGTCGGCGTGGCTCGCCGTAACCACAGTCAGTCGATGAGCGCGGAGGCCTTGGCGGCGCAGATGAAGTCGTTTTCGCTCAGGCCACCGACGTCGTGCGTGGAGTAGCGCACGACCACGCGGTTGTAGTGCACGCCGAGGTCGGGATGGTGGTCCTCGCGATGCGCGATGAAGGCGAGCGCGTTGACGAAGGCCATGGTCCGGTAATAGTCGGGGAACTCGAAGGTGCGCCCGAGGGCGGCGCCGTCCTCGAGCAGCGACCAGCCGGGCAGGGCGGCCAGGCGCGCGGAGACGGCGTCGGCGTCCAGCCGGTGCTCGGGGCCGCGCAGCGGTCGGCAGTGGCGCGCGGCGAGATCGTCGAAAGCAGGCATGGGTCGCGGTTCCGTTGGGCTGGCCTTGTGGCCGGGGCGAGTAGAATACGCGCATGATCGAACTGTCCGAACCCGCCCTCGTGCACTTCCGCCGCCTGCTGCAGTCCCAGGGCGGCGACGCCATCGGCATCCGCATCTCCGCCATCCATCCCGGCACTCCCAAGGCCGACGCGCGGCTGGAGTTCTGCGAACCAGGCGACCTGCAGGGCGACGAGTGGTCGCTCGATTGCGAGGGATTCACCCTGTTCGTGGACGCCGACAGCTCGTCCTGGCTCGAGGGCGCGCAGGTGGATTACGCCAGCAACGCCACCGGCGGCCAGCTCACCATCCGCGCGCCGAAGATCAAGGGCCAGGTGCCGGGCGAGGGCGCATCGCTGGTCGAGCGCGTGCAGTACCTGCTCGATACCGAGATCAATCCCATGCTCGCCGCGCACAAGGGTCGCGTCGCACTCGAGGGCATAGACGAGGACAAGGTGGTGTACCTGCGTTTCGGCGGCGGCTGCCACGGCTGCGGCATGGTGGACCTGACCTTGAAGAACGGCATCGAGAAGACGATGCGCGAGCGCATCCCCGAAGTCACGGCGATCCGCGACGCCACCGACCACGCGAGCGGCGCCGCGCCCTACATGCCGCGCTGAACTTTCGCGCCGCGGCAGGCTCCAAGGCCTGCACTTACGCCGCGGACGCCAAATGCCTGGATGCAACGAGGACCTGCTGGCCGGACTGGCGACCACGCCCTGGCAGCCGCAGTCCCTGCGGGCGAAGCCGCGCGAAAGCCTTGCGCCGCGCTTGCGCCTGGTGGTGCTGGCGGCCGTCGCCGGCCTGCACCTGCTGGTCACGATCGCGCTGATGGCGCTGTTCGGACGTGCGCCGCCGCCGGTGGTCGAGGACGTGATCGTCGTGGATTTCATCGAACTGCCACCCGCGCCGCCGCCGGACGAGACGATCAGGATTCCGTTGCCGCTGCAGGCGCCGGAGCGCGTGCGTGCTCCGCGCCGACCGCCGCAATCCGCGGCGCCCGTGGCAGGCGCGCCGCGCCGGCCGGTGCGCGATGTGCCCATGCAGGCAGTGGCTGCGCCGGCACGCCCGCTGCAGTTGTACAACTCCGACGGCACGCTGCGCGTGCCCGAAGACATGCTGGCCAACATCGACAAGGAGTTCGGCGACACCCGCACTTTCAGCTACCAGATCCCGCACATGGACGACGCCAAGAAGTATTTCGAACGCAATCCGGCGCTCGTCTACGAAAGCACGCGCTTTGAGCAGTACTGGACGCCCGACGCCGACCTGCTCACCGGCCTGCTCGACAAGCTGGTGAAAGCGACCACCAAGGAAGTGAAGATGAAGGTGCCGGGCACCGCCGGCTCCTACATGGTGTGCACGGTCTCGGTGCTGGCGATGGGCGGCGGCTGCGGGGTGCTGACCAACGGCGCCGACTGGAATGGCCCCCAGGACGACCCCGCGACGTTGAATCCGGAAGAAGACCGGCAATGCGCGGCCTGGTGGCAGCAGATCGTCGGTGCGAAAACCCAGGATGCCTGGCGCGCGACCAAGCAGCGCTACGAACAGGAATGCCGCAAGCCGCGGGCGCGGTTGCCCTCCGGCTAGACCATCGCGGACCCTGGCGGCCTTGCCGGGCGCGGCCCGGAGGTGCATAAATGAGGCGGAAGCCATCCCGATGACCGCCAGCAACGACCCCGTGCAACGAGACGCCGAGCAGTCGCAATCGCTGCGTGACAGCGAGCAGCGCTACCACGCCCTGTTCGATGGCACCGGCGACAGCATCTTCCTGATGCGCGGCGAGCAATTCGTGGACTGCAACCCGGCGACGCTGGAAATGTTCGCTTGCACGCGCGAGCAGATCATCGGGCAGCCGCCGTACCGCTTCTCGCCGGAATTCCAGCCGGACGGTCGTCGCTCGGACGAGAAGGCGCTGGAGAAGATCACGGCCGCCTTCGGCGGCCAGACGCAAAAGTTCGAATGGCTGCACTGTCGCCACGACGGCAGCAACTTCGACGCCGAGGTCACCCTCAACGTGGTGCAGATCCGCGGCGAGCCGCACCTGCTCGCCACCGTGCGCGACCACAGCGAGCGCAAGCGCGCGGAAGCCGAACTGGCGCAGTCGCGGCGCGAGCTGATGGAGCGCAACGACAGCCTGCGCCTGATCAACCGCCTGTCCACGCAGCTGCACGGCTCGCTGGAAACGGCCGACATCCTCGCGATCACCGTGGAGGCGCTGCGCGGCATGAGCCCGGCGCCGCACGTGGCGATCCAGCTGCAGGAGCCGGGCGAAACGGCGTTGCAGACCGTCGCCAGCGAAGGGCCGGGGCGGATGATGCCGTGCGGCGCGGCCGGTCCGCTGGCTTCGGAACTGCAGCTGCGGGCGCTGTCCGAGCGCAGGCCCTGGGTCAGCAAGGACCTGCAGGCGGAGTCCGGCCTGTCCGCGCCTGCACGCGGCGAACTGCGCGCAGGCGCCGTGCACGCCGGCGTGTCCTTGCCGCTGCTGTACCGCGACATCGCGCTCGGCAGCATCGTGCTGCTCTACGGCCAGGCGCGCCAATTCGGCGAGATCGAACTGGACTCCTTCACCGCGATCGGCAACACCGTGGCGCTGGCGCTGGCCTCCGCCCGGCACGTGGACGGCCTGGAGTACCTCGCGCACCACGACAGCCTGACCGGCCTGCCCAATCGCATGCACCTGCACCGCGAGTTCGAGCAGGTGCTATCCGAACGCGCCGTCTCGCGCCGCGGCGCCGCCTTGCTGCTGCTCGACCTCGACCGCTTCAAGGAGATCAATGACACCCTCGGCCACCACGTGGGCGACCTGTTGCTGCAACAGATCGGGCCACGGCTGCACCCGGTGCTCGGCGCCGAGCCAGGCCTGCTGTGCCGGCTGGGCGGTGACGAGTTCGCACTGCTGCTGCCGGAGGTGGAGGGCGTCGAGCCGGCGCGGGCGCTGGCGCAGTGGATGCTGGCAGCCCTGCGCGAACCCTTCCTGATCGACGCCATGCAGCTGCTGATGGACGCCAGCATGGGCATCGCCTTCTACCCGGCCGATGGCGAGGACAGCCATGCGCTGCTGCGCAGCGCCGACGTGGCGATGTACGAGGCCAAGCGCAAGGGTGGCGGCATCGCCATCTACGACAAGTTGCTGGACCAGAATTCGCCGGAGCGCCTGGGCCTGATCGCCGACCTCAACCAGGCCATCCGCGATCGACAGCTGATCCTGCATTACCAGCCCAAGCTCGACCTGCGCACGGGCGAGAACGCCGGTTTCGAGGCGCTGGTGCGCTGGCACCATCCACGGCTGGGGCTGCTGAAGCCGGATGCCTTCCTGGCCCTGGCCGAACTGAGCGAAACCATCCATCCGTTGACCGACCTGGTGCTGGAGCTGGCGATGGCGCAATTGCGTGCCTGGCGCGACGTCGGCATCAAGAGCACGATCGCGGTCAACCTTTCCGCGCGCAATCTTATCGATGACCGCTGTTTGCTGACGATCCGCAGCCTGATGGAGGAGTACCGGCTCGAGCCCGGCGCGTTGGAGGTGGAGATCACCGAGACCGCGCTCATGCACGACCCCGAACAGGCGGCGGAGCGGCTGGACCGCATCGCCGCACTGGGCGTGCGCATCTCGATCGACGACTACGGCACCGGCTATTCCTCGCTCGGCTACCTGCACCGGCTGCCGATCAACGCCTTGAAGATCGATCGACTGTTCGTCACCAACATGCGCAACGGCTTGCACGACGCCATCATCGTGCGCTCGACCATCGCGCTGGCGCACAGCCTCGGGCTGATCGTGGTGGCGGAGGGCGTGGAGGACGCGGCGACGCAGCAGATGCTCGCGGGCATGGGCTGCGACCAGATCCAGGGCTACCACCTGTCGGTGCCGCTGCCGCCCGAGCAACTGGCGGGCTTTGTCGCGGCGAACCGCCTGCCGGCCTGAGCCGGCGGGCGACGGGAATCAGCGGGCGTGGCCGCTCAGGTCGTGGATTTCAGGCGTCAGCGAGGCGTAGTAGGCCGACAGGTCGGCGATGTCCTGTTCGCTCAGCGGCGTGGCCATTGGGCCCATGATCGGCGTTCTTGCGCTTGCCCGACTTGTACTCGTTGCAGCGACTTGGCCAGGTACTCGGGATACTGGCCGGCCAGCTTCGGAAAGGTGTCGTTGACGGTCTGGTTGCCGTCGCCGTGGCAGGCGGCGCAGCTGGCCGCCTTCTTCTTGCCGGCGGCGACGTTGCCCTTGGCGGCCAGCGCAGGCAGCGCGAGGGCGAGGCTGAGGCAGAGGGCGGTGGCGCGCAGGATCATGCGGTTGGCTTCCATCACTTGTTCTTCAGGCCGGAAAGGTAAGCTGCGATGTCGGCGACGTCCTGGGCGGAAAAGCCCTGCGCCTGCGCCTTCATGGTCGGGTGGTTGCGCTCGCCCTTGCGGTATCCGTCGAGGGCGGCAACGAGGTATTGCTCGTTCTGGCCGGCGATCTTGGGCACGCGGTAGCTGGGGTAGGCGTTCTTGTACTCGACGATGCCATGGCAACCGGTGCAGGTATAGGCGAGCTGCTTGCCGCGGGCGGCATTGCCCTTCGCGAAGGCGGGTGTGGCAAGGATCGCCAGCGCGAGGCTGGACGCGATCAGGAGGGCTCGGGTCATGGAAATTCGTTCCGGCGAAGTGGGGAGTCGGCGACTACAACGCAAAATTATAACGTGCGCATCGCGCGGGCTGACAGTGGCGCCGGTCCGGTCAGTGGGACGAGCCCCGGCCCCGACCCCGAAGCCGGTGCGAGTTCCCTACAGAAGACTGCCCCGTTCGACCCCCTGCGCCGAGACATGGAGACTTTCGGCATATGCATCCTGAACCGGGGATGCGCTACTGTGCTATGCAACTAACACACCCCCTTCCAGAGACCCCGCCCATGCGCAGCCGCCGGACCGACCGCTCCCTTTCCCCCTGGCTGCGACGCAGCGCCTTTGCGCTTGTGGTCGTCGCCAGCCTGGCGATGGCCGCCTGCGGCAAGAAGGGCCCGGACGCAGCCGCGAAGGGGCCGGACGGCCAGGAGCAGAAGCTCGACAAGGACGGCAAGCCGATCCCGAAGATCGAGGCCGTGCCGGTGGAAGTGGCGCGCGCCGCGCGCCATGCCATCTCCGCCAGCTACTCCGGCACCGCCAACCTCGAGGCCCCGGGCGAAGCGCAGGTGGTCGCCAAGACCTCCGGCGTGATGGTGGAGCTGCTGGCGGAGGAGGGCGACCAGGTGCGCGCCGGCCAGGTGCTCGCGCGCATCGACGGCGACCGCGTGCGCCTGGAAGCGGCGCGCCAGCTCGCCACCGTGCGCAAGCTCGAGAACAACTACCGCCGCTCGCAGGAACTGGTCGCGCGCAAGCTGGTCAGCGCCGAGGTCGGCCGACCAGATCAAGTACGACCTGGAATCCGCGCGCGCCGCCTACGCGCTGGCCAAGCTCGAGCTCGCTACACCAACATCACTTCGCCGATCTCCGGCGTGGTCGCGCAGCGCATGGTCAAGCCGGGCAACCTGATCGCGCTCAACGCGCCGGTGTTCCGCATCGTCAACAACTCGCACCTGGAAGGCGTGCTCAACGCGCCCGAGCGCGAGATGGGCCGGCTCAAGGTCGGCCTGCCGCTGCGCATGGTGGTGGACGCAGTGCCGGGCAAGGTCTTCGTCGGCAAGGTGGACCGCATCGCGCCGGTGATGGATTCGTCCAGCGGCACCTTCCGCGTGGTCTGCGGCTTCGACAACGCGCCGGACGCTGCGCCCGGGCATGTTCGCCCGCATCGAGGTCGTCTACGACCAGCGCACCGATGCGCTGACCGTGCCGCGGATTGCCCTGCTCGAGGACGAAGGCGAGCCGGCCGTGTACGTGGTGGTGGGCAAGAAGGCGCGGCGCACCGTGGTGCAGCTGGGCTACACCAATGGCGAGATCGCCGAGATCCGCGCCGGCCTGAAGGAGGGCGACCAGGTGGTCACCGCCGGCAAGGTCGCCATCCGCGACGGCACCGAGGTGCAGGTCATCGATACCGCCGGCGGCGCTGCGCGCGCGCTGGCCGCGGCGGGCGGGGCGGGCCGGTAATGAGCCTGGTCGAGTTCGCCACCCGGCGGCGCGTCACCGTCGCCATGGTCACGCTGACCTTCGTGCTGTTCGGCCTGATCGCCCTGCGCGACCTCAAGGTCAACCTGCTGCCCGACCTCAGCTATCCGACGCTGACCGTGCGCACCGAGTACACCGGGCGCCGCGCCGGCCGAGATCGAAACGCTGATCAGCGAGCCGGTGGAAGAAGCGGTGGGCGTGGTCAAGAACCTGCGCAAGCTGAAGTCCGGTTTCGCGCACCGGCCAGAGCGACGTGGTGCTGGAGTTCGCCTGGGGCACCGACATGGACCAGGCCAGCCTGGAGGTGCGCGACAAGCTCGACGTGCTGCGCCTGCCGCTGGAAGTCGAAGCCGCCGGTGCTGCTGCGCTTCAATCCCTCCACCGAGCCGATGATGCGCCTGGTGCTGACGGTGCCGGACGAGATCGAGCGGCAGCGAGCAGGCCGAGCTGATGCGCCTGCGCCGCTACGCCGAGGACGAACTGAAGAAGCGCCTGGAGCCGGTGGACGGCGTGGCCGCGGTCAAGGTCGCCGGTGGCCTCGAGGACGAGGTGCAGGTGCTGATCGACCCGACAAGCTGGCGCAGCTCAACCTGCCCGCCAGCCATGGTGGTCGACCGCCTGCGCCAGGAGAACGTCAACATCTCCGGCGGCCGCATCGAAGAAGGCAGCGCAGCGCTACCTGGTGCGCACGGTCAACCAGTTCAGCAGCCTCGACCAGATGCGCGAGCTGCTGGTGACCACGCTCGACGGCGTGCCGGTGCGCCTGCGCGACGTCGCCACCGTCGACCCAGGGCTACAAGGAACGCGAGGCGATCATCCGCCTCGAGGGCCGCGAAGCCGTCGAGCTCGCCATCTACAAGGAAGGCGATGCCAACACCGTCGCCGTCGCGGACGCGGTGAAGAAGTGCTGCGCGCCTGCAGCAGTCCGGCCCGTCAGGCCGGCGGACGAGCGTGCCGGCCGCAGCGGCGCGCCCCAGCTACCTGATCACGGCATCGAGCAGACGATCAGATCGAGTCGTTCATCAACAGCGGCGCTGCGACGAAGTGCAAGTTCGAGGCCGCTGATCGGCGGCCTGCTGTGCCATCCTGATGATCTTCTTCTTCCTGCGCGACGGCTGGAGCACCTTCGTCATCGGGCTGTCGCTGCCGGTGTCGATCATCGCCACCTTCTTCTTCATGGGCCAGCTCGGCCTCAGCCTCAACGTGATGTCGCTGGCGGGCCTGGCCCTGGCCACCGGCATGGTGGTGGACGATTCCATCGTGGTGCTGGAGAGCATCGCCAAGAGCGCGCGAACGGGGCTGGGCATCCTCGAGGCCGCCATCGAGGGCACCCAGGAAGTGAGCATGGCGGTGGTCGCGTCCACGCTGACCACGGTGGCGGTGTTCTTCCCGCTGGTGTTCGTGCAGGGCGTGGCCGGGCAGCTGTTCAAGGACCAGGCGCTGACGGTGTCGATCGCGCTGCTGATCTCGCTGGTGGTGTCGCTGACCCTGATCCCGATGCTGTCAGCTCGATCAAGGCCAAGGCGCCGATGGCCTTCGCGCCGGAAGACGCCGACGAATCGCGGCGTGCGCACCTGGCGCGCCACGCTGAGCAGATGCGGCTGAGCTGCCGGCGATGGCCGTTTCGATGCGGCGCGGGCGCGTGCGTGGGCTATGGGTCGCGATATGTCTGATCTGCCGCGTCGTCGGCGCTCATTCTGGTTGCTGGCCGCTGGTGCTGCTGGTCCTGTTGGTGACTGCTGCAGCTCCTTGGGTGTTCGGCATATCGTGGGCGTGACGGTTCTCGCGCACGGCCGGCGCGTGGCGCGTGCGTGCTGCCGTGATCGGCGAGATCGTCCTCATGCCCTACGACAGGGCGGCCGCGTCTACCACCGGCTGCTGCCGCGCGCGCTCGAGCGCCCCTGGCTGGTGCTGGGCGGCGCGGCGCTCGCCTTCGTCGCCTCGATCGTGCGTCGCGCTCACGCTGGGCACCGACCTGATCCCGCAGTTGGCGCAGGATCGTTTCGAAATGACCGCCAAGCTGCCGCCGGGCACCCAGCTGCGCGAAACCGACGCGCTGGTGCGCGCGGTGCAGCTGGCAGCACGACGGCGACGGCGACATCGCAGGCGCTCTATGGCGTCAGCGGCACCGGCACGCGCCTGGACGCCAACCCCACCGAGTCCGGCGAGAACATCGCCAAGCTGACGCGTGGTGCTCGGCGAGCACTACGGCCGCGAAACCGAGGCGGCGGTCAGACCGAGCGCATGCGCGCGACCATGGCCGAGTACCCGGACGTCGCAGGTGAAGTTCGGCCGGCCGCAGCTGTTCTGCTTCTCCACGCCGCTGGAAATCGAACTGCGCGGCCAGGACATCGACGCAGCTGCAGCGCGCAGGCCGCAAGCTGTCGCGGCTGATGCAGGCCAGTCCGACAGCTTCGCCGACGTCAAGTCCTCGGTCGAGCAGGGCTTCCCGGAAGTGCAGATCCGCTTCGACCAGGAGCGGGCCGCGGCGCTGGGCCTGACCACGCGGCAGATCGCCGACCAGGTCGTGCGCAAGGTGCGCGGCGAAGTGGCGACCCGCTACAGCTTCCGCGACCGCAAGATCGACGTGCTGGTGCGCGGCGCCGGAGCGCGACCGCGCCTCGGTCGAAGACATCCGTCAGATCAATCGTCAATCCGCAAAGCGACCGGCCGGTCACGCTCGATGCGGTGGCCGACGTCGTCGCAACTATTGGCCCGAGCGAGATCCACCGCGTCGACCAGGCGCGCGTGGCGCTGGTGTCGGCCGAACCTGCGCGACGTCGACCTGGGCACGGCGGTGAAGGAAGTGCAGCGAACTGGTGCGCGCCAATCCGCTGGGCGCCGACGTCGCGCTCGCCTTTGGCGGGCAGAGCGAAGAGCTCGACGCTTCGATACGGTCCCTGCTGTTCGCTTTCGGCCTGGCGATCTTCCTGGTCTATCTGGTGATGGCCTCGCAGTTCGAGTCGCTGCTGCATCCCTTCGTGATCATGTTCACGATTCCGCTGGCCATGGTCGGCGCGGTGATGGCGCTGTGGCTGGACGGCTCGCCGATCTCGGTGGTGGTGTTCATCGGCCTGATCCTGCTGGTCGGCATCGTGGTCAAGAACGCCATCGTGCTGATCGACAAGGTCAACCAGTTGCGCGAGGAGGGCCATGGCCAAGCGCGAGGCGATCATGCCAGGGCGCCGACTCGCGCCTGCGCCCGATCATCATGACCACGCTCACCACGCTGTTCGGCTTCGCCCCGCTGGCCTTCTTCGGCGGCGACGGCGCCGAGGTGCGTGCGCCGATGGCGATCACCGTGATCGGCGGCCTGGCCGTGTCCACGCTGCTGACCCTGGTGGTGATCCCGGTGATGTACGACCTGCTGGACCGCAAGTCGGACGCCAGCTACAAGCGCGCGCGGCGACGCGCGCCGCGTGCTGGCGGCTGCGGCGAGAACTGCCGGAGGTCGCGGCGTGACTCTCGCCGAGCTCAGCCTGCGCCGGCCGGTGACGGCCGTGATGTTCTTCGTCTCGCTGGTGGTGATCGGCCTGATCGCCGCCTTCCGGCTGCCGCTGGAGCAGTTCCCGGAAGTCAACGTGCCCTTCCTCTTGGTGAGCTTGCCGTACCCGGGCTCGACGCCGCAGGAAGTGGAGCGCACCATCACCCGCCCGGCCGAGGAGGCACTGGCGACGCTGCCGGCGATCAAGGAGCATGAACTCGACCAGCCGCGCCGACGGCGCCGACATCTTCATCCAGTTCAAGGACTGGGACCGCGACATCGACATCACCGCCAGCGAAGCGCGCGACCGCCTTGACGCCATCCGCGCCGACCTGCCGGACGACCTGCAGCGCTACTTCGTGCATCAAGTTCTCGCCCAGCGACCAGCCGATGCTTGCGCATGCGCTTCTCCGGCGAGCGCGACCTGCGCAAGGAATACGACCTGATCGAGCGCGAGTTCAAGCGCCGCATGGAGCGCGTGCCGGGCGTGGCACGCGTCGACATCGTCCGGCGCCTCGCCGCCACGAGGTCGAGATCGCGATCGACCCGGCGCGCCTGGGCGCGCACAACGTCAGCCTCAACGAACTGGCGGCGCAACTGGCGGCGATCAACTTCTCGGTGTCGGCGGGCGAGATCAACGAAGGACGCCGCCGGCTGCGCGTGCAGCCGGTGGGCGAGCTCAAGCATCTCGACGAGCTGCGCAACCTGGTGCTCAACGAGGACGGGCTGAAGCTTTCCGACATCGCCGAACATCGACCTGAAGCCGCAGCGCCAGCCGACTTCGGCCGCCGCCTCGACGGCCGCCCCGCGGTCGGCATCGACATCTTCCGCGACGCAGTCCGCGAACCTGGTCGAGGTCGCGCGCCTGGTCGAGGTCGAGATCGAGGCGATCAAAGGCGTCGCCGGAGCTGAGCGGCATCCAGGTGCTGGTGTTCGACGACCAGGCCGACAGCGTCACCAGTTCCATCACGGAGCTGATCGAGGCCGGCACCATCGGCTCGCTGCTGTCGCTGCTGGTGCTGTATCTACTTCCTGCGCCACTGGCCGTCAGCACCCTGATGGTGACGCTGGCGATCCCGATCTGCATCGTGATGACGCTGGGCGCGATGTACTTCCTGGGCATCACCCTCAACATGCTGTCCATGATGGGCCTGCTGCTCGGCGTCGGCATGCTGGTGGACAACGCCGTGGTGGTGGTGGAGAGCATCTACCAGTACCGCGAGAAGTGGCCCGAACGACCCGATGCGCTGCGCCATCGAAGGCACGCGCGCGGTGCAGATCGCGATCAGCGCCGGCACCCTGACCAGCATCATCGTGTTCCTGCCGAACCTGTTCGGCGCCACCAACATGATCAGCATCTACCTGTCGCAGGTAGCGATGCACCATCACCATCGCACTGCTGGCTCGTGGCTGGTCGCGGTCAGCCTGATCCCGATGATCAGCGCGCGCCTGCCCACGCCGCCGGCGGTGACCACCGCGCATGGCTTCATTCCCGGCCTGACCCGCCGTTACGGCGGCCTGCTGCGCTGGTCCCTGGAGCACCGCGGCAAGTCGCTGATCGCGATCCTGCTCATCGTCGGCATCAGCCTGGTGCCCGCCAGCCAGGTGAAGATGGACATGTTCGGCGAGGAGCCGGGCCTGGAAATGGGCATGTACCTGAAGTGGAAGGGCGCCTACAGCCTGGAGCAGATGTCGGACGAGGTCGCCAAGCTGGAAAAGCACCTCGAAGCCAATCGCAAGCGTTACCACATCAGGCAGATCTACGTGTTTTACGCCGAGCAGGGCTGGGCCAGCATCCGCCTGGACCTGAACGCCGGCGAGGGCGTGGACCCCAAGGCCGTGCAGGAAATGCTGCGCAAGGAATTGCCCAAGCTGGCGCGCGCGGAAGTGGGCTTCCAGGGCAGCAACGACAGCGGCGACAACGGCCTGGAGGTGCAGTTCTACCTCACCGGAGATTCCAGCGAGGAACTGGTCGCGCTGGGCGAGGGCCTGCTGCCCCTGCTCGCGAGCCGCAAGGAACTGCGCGACGTGCGCGTGGACTCGGGCGACGAAAACAGCGAGGTGCAGGTCACCGTCAACCGCGAACGCGCCGCCGCCTACGGCTTCAGCGCGCAGGAAGTGGCGCAGTACATCAGCATCGCGCTGCGCGGCGCGCCGCTGCGCGAGTTCCGCAGCGGCGACACCGAGGTACCGGTGAACCTGCGCTTCGACGGATCCGAGCAGTTCCGCATGCAAGACATGTCGAACCTCACGCTACGCCGCGCCGACGGCAGCACTGTGCCGCTGATGGCGGTGGTGGACGTGAACGTGCGCCGCGGCTCTTCGCAGATCGGCCGGCAGAACCGCCAGACCGGGCTCAGCATCAAGGCCACGATCGCGGGCGAAGCGACCAAGGAAGATGCGCGCAAGGCAGTCGAGGAGACCATGGCGGCGGCCAAGTTCAAGCCCGGCTACTCCTGGGCCTGGGGCCAGAACCAGCGCAACGACGACGAGGCCGGCGCGCAGATGGGCATCAACATGCTGATCGCGCTGGTGATGATCCTGCGTGGTGATGGCGGCGATCTTCGAGTCGCTGGTGTTCCCGATCGCGATCCTGTCCAGCATCCTGTTCTCGTTCCTGGGCGTGTTCTGGCTGTTCTTCTTCACCGGCACCACCTTCTCCATCATGGCGATGATCGGCATGCTGGTGCTGATGGGCGTGGTGGTGAACAACGGCATCGTCATGGTCGAGCACATCAACACGCTGCGCCGGCAGGGCATGCCGCGCACCGAGGCGCTGGTGGTCGGCAGCAAGGAGCGCCTGCGCCCGATCCTGATGACCATGGCGACGACGACCCTGGGCATGCTGCCGCTGTGTTTCGCCGGCGCGCAGATCGGCGGCGACGGCCCGCCCTACCACCCGATGGCGCGTGCCGTGGCCGGTGGCCTGGTGTTCTCGACGATCGTCAGCCTGCTGTTCCTGCCGACCATCTACACCATGCTCGACGACGCCACGCTCAACCTGCGGCGCATCATCCGTACGGCGCGTGAGCGCGCGCCGTGGCGACCGCGTTCCCTCGAGGCGTCCCCTCCGTAAGCCCGTGCGGGCCGCTTGGCCGCGCGGGCCGATGAGTGGGCCGCCCGCCGCATCGGCCGTCCATGGCCGATGACGGCTAGCGCGCCATCCCTGGCGCTTGGCGTCCCACCCATCGTCCCCCACGTCCGCGCAACGCTGCCTCGCTTCGCTCGCGGCCGAGCGGCGAAGACCGGAGCGAAGCGCGAAGGCGCCAACGACTCTCAGGTTATGCGCGTTTGGCGTCGTGGCGGATGGCGAACCAGGTCCACAGCGCGGCCGCGGCATGCACCGCGGCGAAGGCGAGCAGGGGCGCGAATCCGATCGCAACAAAGATGCCGAAGGTAGTAGTAGCCGAGGAATCCCACCAGCATTCCGACCACGGGCTGGCCATCGGGATCTCCGTCGACGCCTGCAGCTAACGATAGGACCGCGCGGTCGCGCCGTCTACCCTCGGGCGGTGCGCGGGCCGGCTGCCGAGGCTCAGCGGCGGCGCCAGAACCTCTCCATTTCCAGGAAGGTGAAGGACGCCGACCAGGTAATCATCACGAAGCCGGTCAATGCTTCGGTCCCGGCCAGGAAACGGATCGGGCCGACCGGCGCCAGGTCGCCGAATCCCACGGTCGTATAGGTCATCGCCGACAGGTAGATCGAATCGAGGAATCCTGTCGTTGCCGCCGAAACGACATGGCCGGTATCGGGCCACAGCAACAGCGCCCAGTAAGTCGCGCCGAACAGCCAGATCTCGATGGTATGCAGGACCAGCACGGCGAAAATGCCGTAAACCACCTTTCGCCGCGGCTGGTGGCCGTGGCGCTTCTCCAGGTTCCTCGCCAGCAGGCTCAAGCCTTCGTAATGCACCAGTACGCAAAGACAGACGACGAAAATCGTCGCCAGCACCACCACGCCATTGGCCAGCCAGTTGTCGTACATCAGCGCTTTTCGATGTTCACGTGCCGATCACTGTAGCCGAACTCCGGCCAGCACGAGCGCTCGAGGAAGGGGCGGGGCGTGGGCCGGGCAGGATGGGGGATCATGGCGGCAGCGTGCCCGTGTGCGGTGCACGCGGTCGAGTCAGCCGGCCTCGATCGCGCGAACTATCTGGGCGGGGTCGCGGAGCTGCAGCGGCGTGCCCAGCGCCTGGAGCAAGGTCGGCGGCAGATGGCCGGCGATGTCCGGGTCGCGGGCCAGAGGCGGAGAGTCGCCCGGGAAGTGCAGGACAGAGCCGCTCTCGCCGAGCAGCGTCCAGAGGGACTCATACAGTCGTGGGTGCGTGCACGGGCGGTAGACCGACACGTTGTGGAACAGGCACGGGTCGTTGCCGAGCGCGGCGAGGAAAAGATCGCTGGATTGGGCGTCGCCGTAGCCGACTTGCCAGAAATCCTCCTCCACCTCGGACAGGGCATCGCCGAACGCGTCGCGAATGGCGGCGGCGGTGAAGCCGGCTGGATGTCCACCCGAGAATCGCTGCAGGAAAAGTTCAAAGCTCACGCACGTCAGCCCAGCCCGTGCACCAGTTTCGCGCCGGCGATCCACACCGCCAGCGCGGTGCCCGGTGTTGGCCAGCACGAAGTTGACGATCACCCGCGCGAAGCGGTTGCGCCACCAGCCGCCGAGCGTGGCCGTGTCCTGGCGCAGGTCGAGCATGTCCTGGTAGGTGGGCTTGCGCAGCCAGGCCTCGACGAAGGCGCTGACCATGCCGGAACTCAGCGCCGGCAGCAGCGGCGTGATCGGCGAACACACGGCCGCGGCAAGGATGCTCAGTGGATGCGCGCGCGCCGCCGCCGCGCCGACGGCGCCGCCGATGGCGGTGATCACCACCCAGTCGAGCACCAGCTCGGCGCCGAGGTCGACGCCGCCGCGATAAAAGCCCCAGCCGATGGTCGCCAGCAGCAGCGTGCCGACGATCAGGCTGAACCAGGGCACGTTGCTGCCCGGTGGAATGTGATCGAGCGCCTGCGTGGTGGCCTCGGGGTCTTCGATTCCTTCGGAAAGCGCGTTCGCCAGGCCCTTGAGGTGCCCGGCGCCGACCACCGCCAGCATCTCCTTCGCATGCACCCGATGCGGCCGCCGGCGCGCAGCTTCGCCGCCATGTAGCGGTCGCGCTCGGCGATCACCGCGCGATACAGTGCTCGGGCTGCTCTCCGCGAACTCGCCGAAGCTCGACTCGCAGCACGTCGCCCTGCTTGAGCTTCTCGATCTCCGCTTCGCCGATGTCTTCGTCGACGAACAGCGCCGGCGGCCAGGCCGGCCATCAGCTTGGTGCGGTCCCAGAAGCCCAGCGCCGCGCCAGGCGCGCTTGAGCGTGGTGCCGACGTCGCGGTCGATCAGCGCGCAGCGGCAGGCCGCGCTCGATCGCGCCCACGGCAGCGGCGCGCAATTCGGCGCCGGGCTCGACGCCCAGCTGCTCGGCCAGCCGGCGCTGGTAGGCGGCGAGCGCGAGGTTGGCGGCGACCAGGCCGACCTTGCCGTCGCGGATGACTCTGGAACAGGTCGAGCTTGGCCAGCGCGTCGGGGTCGGTCGATCGCGCGGTGGCGCTGCTCGCATCGAGTTCGACCGCGATGGCGTCGAAGGTTCGCCGCTCGCCAGCGCCGCTTCGACCGCATCGACGCTGGCGCGCGACACATGCGCGGTGCCGAGCAGGGTGAAGCGCACGCCGTCGCGCATCGACCACGAGCTGCGGCTGGTCGTGCAGTGAGTCGTCGCGGCGCTGCGTGGCCAGCTCAATCGCGGTAGCGCTTCAGCAGGTCGCCGTAGGCGTCGATGCGGCGGTCGCGCAGGAAGGGCCAGATGCGGCGCACGTGTTCGCTGCGCGCGAGGTCGATGTCGGCGCACCAGCAGTTCGGCGCATTCGCTGTCGGCCTCGGCCAGGAACTCGCCCTGCGGACCGAGCACGAAGCTGCTGCCCCAGAACTGGATGCCGGCGCCGCCGATCGGGCGAGGCTTCGAAGCCGATGCGGTTGCAGCTCAGCACCGGCAGGCCGTTGGCGACGGCGTGGCCGCGCTGCGACAGCATCCAGGCCTCGCGCTGGCGCGTCTTTCTCGTCCTGCGTCGTCGCGCGGGTCCCAGCCGATCGCGGTCGGGTAGAGCAGCAGCTCGGCGCCGGCCAGCGCCATCAGGCGCGCGGCTTCCGGATACCACTGGTCCCAGCACACCAGCACGCCGAGCCGGCCGACCGAGGTGTCGATCGGCTCGAAGCCGAGGTCGCCGGGCGTGAAGTAGAACTTCTCGTAGAAGCCCGGATCGTCGGGAATGTGCATCTTGCGGTACTTGCCGGCGATGCGTGCCGTCGCGCTCGAAGCACCACCGCGGTGTTGTGGTACAGCCCGGCGGCGCGACGCTCGAACAGCGAGGACCACGATCACCACGCCGTGCTTCTTCGCCAGCGCGCCGAGGCGCTCGGTGCTCGGGCCGGGGATCGCCTCGGCGTGGTCGAACTCGTCGACCGTCCTCGTGCTGGCAGAAATAGGCGCCGTTGTGCAGTTCCTGCAGCAGCACCAGCTCGCGCGCCGCTGCGCGGCGGCGCTCGCGACGCGCGGCTTCGATCAGCGCCAGGTTGGCTTCGACGCCCGCCGTGGTCGCGTTCCTGCACCAGGGCGACGCGCAGGCTGCGCTCTGCGCGATTGCTCATGCCAGCACTCCTTCGGGCAACTGCATGGTGATGCAGTGCAGGCTGCCGTTCTGCCAGATCAGCGGGCGGCAATCGCACCGGCACGATCTCGCGCTCGGGGAAGGCGCGCGGCCAGCACCAGCGCGGCGTCGCGCGTCGGCGGGATCGCCATAGGCGGGCATCAGCACGCGCGCCGTTGATGATCAGGAAATTGGCGTAGGACGCCGCCAGGCGGCGGCCCTCGTCGAGGATCGGCTTGGCCCAGGGCAGCGCGAACAGGCGGTAAGGCTGGCCGTCGACGCGTGCGCAGCGCGGCGAGCTCGTCGGCCATCGCCTGCAGTTCGGCGTAGTGGCTGTCGGCCGGATCGTCGCAGCCCTGGTAGACGATGCGTCGCGGCGCGGGCGAAGCGGGCGAGGGTGTCGATGTGCGCGTCGGTGTCGTCGCCTTCCAGGTAGCCGTGGTCGAGCCAGAGCACGCGCTGCCTGCGCGCAGCGACTCGCGCAGGATGCGCGTCGATCTCTTCGCGCGAGCGCTGCGGGTGGCGCTCGTGCAGGCAGCGCCAGGTGGACAGCAGCGTGCCGTCGCCGTCGGTCTCGATGCGCGCCGCCCTCCAGCGCGAAGTCGATGCGCTCGTGCGCCGCCGCCGCGAACAGCCCGTTGCGCACGCGAGCGCGGCGACGAGCTGGTCGTCGAGCGCGGCCTCGAACTTGCCGCCCCAGCCGGTGAAGTGGAAATCGAGCAGGCGGAAGCCCGTCGCCTTCGCGCAGCGTGATCGGACCGGAATCGCGCAGCCAGGTGTCGTCGTAGTCGGCACCGCGGCGAAACGCAGCCGCGCGAGGTCCACGCCTGCGCCGTCGAGCAAGCCGGACGCGCGTGCGCTGCAGCGGCGGCATCGGCCACGCACAGCAGCACCGGCTGGAAGCGCGTGATCGCCGACACCAGCGCCGACGTAGGTGCGCTCGACCTCGGCCAGGCGCGCGCGCCCAGTCGGTGTCGGCGTGCGGCCAGGCGAGCAGCACGCGCCGACTGCGGTTCCCATTCGGCGGGGAAACGGCTCCCGGTCACGTCAACGACCTCAGCGCCCGGCCGGCGCCGGGCCGAGCTCGAGCTCGTTGGCCTTGGCCAGCACCGAGTTCACCACGTGCGCGTGCTCGAAGTAGACGCTGAAGTTCGGGTAGTCCCAGCGGGTGATGGCGGGGGTGCGGGCGCTGCCGCCGCCGACCGGCGCGTGCTTGCGCGCGGCGTTCCGAAGGCGGTTTCGACCTTCGCCATCGAGTCGCCGCGGCGCGGCAAGGCGGTTCGCCCGGCGGCCTCGGCGCGCTGCACCAGCAGCGTGTCGGCGTGCGCGGGCAGGGCCGCGGGGCACAGGCAGGCCAGCGCGAGGATCGGCAGCAGTCGCTTCATCGGGGCTCCGGGAGGCGCGGCGCGGGGCGCCGGGGAAGGCGATTTTGTCACGGAAGCAGGGGCCGCAAATGAGAAACGCCGGCACGGGGCCGGCGTTCCTTCAGCTCGCGACAGCGGCCGGATCAGCGCTGGCGAGCCTTGAAACGCGGGTTCGACTTGCAGATCACGAAGACCTTGCCCCGGCGGCGGACGACCTTGCAGTCGCGGTGGCGGGTCTTGGCCGACTTCAGGGAGGACAGAACTTTCATGGCGGATTCCTGGAGGGCGGTGCCCGGGACGGGCGAACAAAGAAGCGGGATTGTAACGGCCTCGCCGCCCCTTTGCAACTACGAACCGAGGAAATACAAGGACCTACCGCAGGTAGGCCTGGCTCAGGGTGTTCAGGTGCAGCCGCTCCTCGTCGCGCAGGAAGGGCGCGACCAGCATCATCACCTGCACGATGCCCAGGCGGATCGCCTCCTGCTCGTCCTTGTCGCCGCGCACGCTGGCGTAGTTGAGCCAGAAGGTGGCCAGCACCAGGATGTTGGTGGCGGTGCCCTCGATCTCGGCGGCACTGGCCCGCATCACCCCGGCGCGGACCAGCCCGCGCATCACTTCGGTGGCATTGGCCGCGGCCCGCTTGAGGATGCGCGCGAAGCGCAGCCGCAGGTGCCGGTTGCGGCTGAGGATGTCCACCAGGTCGCGGTAGAGGAAGCGGTATTCCCAGATGCACTCGAACACCAGGTGCAGCTGCAGCCAGATGTCCTCGAGGTTGGGCAGGCGCCCGTCGGGCGGCACCAGCGCCGAGTCCATGCGCTCTTCATAGCGCTGGAACAGGTGCTCGATGATGTCGTCCTTGTTGCGGAAGTGGTAGTACAGGTTGCCCGGGCTGATCTCCAGCTCGTCGGCGATGTGGTTGGTGGTGACGTTGGGCTCGCCCTGGCTGTTGAACAGCGACAGCGAGGCGTCGAGGATCCGCTGGCGGGTGTTCCGGGCCATGCGGGAGCTGCGGCGGGTCCTCAGCCGACCAGCTTGCTCGACCAGGTCCACGTACTTCTTCATGGCCTGCTCGCTGCTGGTGCCCTGCAGCTTCTCCCAGGCCTCGTACTTGGCCGTGCCGACGAAGTCGAAGAAGCCGGGCTTGGCGCCCTTGACGTCGCCTTCCGAGCCCTGCTTGTACAGCGCGTACAGCCGCAGCATGGTGTCGTTGTCCGGCCGCTCGGTCAGTTTCTTGATGTCGGCGCCGGCTTTTTCGAAGGCGGCTTTGAGGTCGGCCATGGGCATCGCGCTCCGGTCGGAAGGAATGGCCGACTGATAGCACGGCGCCCCGGGGTGGTCAAACCGGCGCGCCGCATTTGAAAGGCATCGCCCGCTCTGGCACTTTAGCGCTTCGGGCCGGCATCGCCGGCCCTCGCTTCGGGGCGGGGAAAATGACCTATTTCGTGACTGGCGCCACCGGCTTCGTCGGACGCTTCCTGGTGGACAAGCTGCTGCAGCGCAGGGGCCAGATCACCGTGCTCGTGCGCAAGGGCTCGGAAAAACGGCTGGACGCGATCGCCGCGCGCATGGGCTGGGACCGCAAACGCATCCACGTGGTCAACGGGGATCTGTCCAAGCCCAAGCTCGGATTGAGCGCCGCGCAGATCAAGGCGCTGTCTGGGAAGGTGCAGCATTTCTTCCACCTGGCGGCGATCTACGACCTGGCCGCGGACGCCGAGTCGCAGAAGATCGCCAACGTCGAAGGCACCAGGCATGCGCTGGAGCTCGCGCATGCGATCAAGGCCGGCTGCTTCCACCACACCAGCTCCATCGCCGCCGCCGGGCTGACGCCGGGCGTGTTCCGCGAGGACATGTTCGAGGAGGCCGAGGGCCTGTCGGACCCGTACTTCCGCACCAAGCACGATTCCGAAGGGCTGGTGCGCAAGCAGAAGAAGGTGCCTTACCGCATCTACCGCCCGGGTGCGGTGGTCGGCCATTCGCAGACCGGCGAGATCGACAAGATCGACGGCCCCTACTACCTGTTCACCCTGATCAAGAAGCTGCGCCAGGCGCTGCCGCAATGGATGCCCGTGCTGGGCGTCGAGGGCGGCCGCATCAACATCGTGCCGGTGGACTTCGTGGTGGACGCGATGGACCACATCGCGCACAAGCAGGGCCTCGACGGCCACTCCTTCCACCTGGTGGACCCGGAGCCGAAGCGCGTCGGCGAAGTGCTCAACATCTTCTGCCGCGCGGCGCATGCCCCGGAAATGACCATGCGCCTGGACGCGCGCATGCTGGCGGTGGTGCCGTCGGCGATCCGCGGCGCGGTGCTGAACCTGCCGCCGATCAAGCGTTTCGCCGGCATGCTGTTGCGCGACCTGCGCCTGCCGCCGCAAACGCTCAAGCTGCTGACCTACCCGACCCGCTTCGACTCGCGCGAGGCCGAGCGCGCGCTCAAGGGCACGAAGATCGCGGTGCCGCCGCTCGAGGACTACGCCTGGCGCCTGTGGGACTTCTGGGAGCGCCACCTCGATCCCGACCTGTTCGTCGACCGCTCGCCTGCGCGGCAAGGTCGAGGGCAAGGTGGTGGTGATCACCGGCGGCTCGTCGGGCATCGGCAAGGCCAGCGGCGATCAAGGTCGCCGAGGCCGGCGCGCACGTGTCGCATCGTCGCCCGCGGCGTGGACGAGCTGCACGCCACCCGCGACGAGATCATCGCCGCCGGCGGCAAGTGCTGGGCCTATCCCTGCGACCTCACCGACATGGCTTCGCTGCGATGCGCTGGTGCAGACCGTGCTCAAGGAACACAAGAGCGTGGATGTGCTGGTCAACAACGCCGGCCGCTCGATCCGCCGTTCCGTGGCCGCCAGCTACGACCGCTTCCACGACTACGAGCGCACCATGCAGCTGAACTACTTCGGCTGCCTGCGCCTGATCATGGGTTTCCTGCCCTCGATGAGCCAGCGCCATCGCGGCCACATCGTCAACATCAGCTCGATCGGCGTGCTCGCGAGCTCGCCGCGCTTCTCCGCCTACGTGGCCTCGAAGGCGGCGCTGGATGCCTTCAGCCGCTGCGCGCAGTCCGAGTTCAGCGGCAAGAACATCGCCTTCACCACGGTCAACATGCCGTTGGTGAAGACGCCGATGATCGCGCCGACCAAGATGTACGACTCGATCCCGACGCTGTCGCCGGAAGAGGCGGCCGACCTGGTGGTGAAGGCGATCATCGAACGTCCGAGCCGGGTCGCGACGCGCACCGGCATCTTCGCCGCCACGCTCAATGCGATCGCGCCGAAGGCCTACGAGGTGATCATGAATACCGCCTTCGAGATGTTCCCGGACTCGGCGGCGGCCAAGGGCGACCGCAAGGCCCTGCGCGGCGGCGGCGAACCGACCAACGAGCAGATCGCCTTCGCCGCGATCATGCGCGGCGTGCACTGGTAGCAGAAACTGGGGTCGGGGGAAATGGGGTCAGAGGAGATTTTCGAAGAAAATCTCCTCTGACCCCATTTCCCCCGACCCCAGTTTCCTAGTTGCAGAGGCGCCAGCGCACGCGGCGGTTGCTGGCCGCGGGCGATTCCAGCTGCACGCGGGTGAAGCGCATCTCCTCGTTCTGCACGAGGACGCGGCAGGCCTCGTCGAGCAGGCGGTCATCCTTGGCGTCGTCCGCGGCCTGCGACAGGTTCACCAGCAGCGTGCGCGGGGCGGCCCAGGCCGCGACACCGACGCGCGGCAGGCCGGAGATCAGTCTGGCGGCGTCGGCGCGGCGCCTGCCGAGCTGTTCGGGGGTGAGTTTTTTCACTTCCTCCAGCGCCTGCGCGGTGGCGTTGATGCGCGCCAGCATGGCGGCATCGGAGCCGGGGGCGCGGACGGACTGCATGGCCGGGATGCCCAGCGCGGCGACCTCGGCGTCGGCGACCGTGGGCCCGGCGTCGGCGAAGCGGTCGCCGATCAGGAACCAGGCCGCGCCACCGGCGAACAGGCTCGCGAGCGCGCCGGTCCACAGGCCCGTGCGGATCTGCGCAGCCGCCTGGCGGCGCACGCCCTCGAGCAGCAGGGGCGGCAGGTAGTTGCGCACCTTCGGCCACAGCGTGGGCCCGTCGATGATCTGCACCGCGTGCGTGGCCGCCACCAGGCGCGCGCCGACGCCGGCGCTGCCCAGCGTGACCAGGATGCCCTCGCGCGCGCCGTTGAGGCTGACGTCGTTGACGAACTCGCGGACATTGCTATCGGTGAGGTGGTAGGCGGTGCCGTGCTTGTAGTCGAGCAGGACGTCCTGGCCCTCGCGGGTCAGCATCACCTCGGTGGCGCCGCCGGCGGGCACCTCGGATACCGCGCTGCGCTGGTAGCCGTCGCGGTGCAGCGCCTCGAGCACGACCGCGATGCAGTCGCGCCACTTCATGTTGGCCAGGGCCTGCACGCCCAGTTCGGTTTCGACCTTGCGCCGGCGCAGGACGCCGAACCACAGGCCGGAAATGACAACGCCGGCCACGGTGACGAGGACGGCGAGTACAAAGGCAGACATCAAGGGCAACTCCGGGGGGATTCCACGGAGTTCAGGATAACGCGAGAAAGGGCCCGCCAGCCTGAAAGTCGTGAGGGGAGGGGTCTTACGAGCTTATTGCCAGGCTGGCGGGCACAAACAGTGCGATTACTTGGCGGCGCGCGGTGCGATCGGCTTGGGCGCCTTGGGCAGGGACTTGCGGGCGGCCTTGCGCGGCGCCTTGGCGGCCACCGACTTGGCAGGCCTGGCCGACTTCGCGGCCTTGGCCGGCTTGGCGGACTTGGCAGCCTTGCGCGCCGGTGCGGCCTTCTTCGCGGCAGCACGGCCGGCCGGCTTGCCTTCGTTGCGGCGCAGCTGCGCGGTCAGCGCGTCCACGCGCGCGTTGAGGCCCGCGACTTCCTCGCGGCCCGGGATGCCGAGGCGGTTCAGGGCGCGCTGCACGCGGTCCTCGAACACCTTCTCAAGGCGGTCCCAGGTGTCGGTGGCGCGCACGCGCGCGGCGCCGACCCGGTCTTCCATCGCGTCGCGCACCGAATCCACGCGGCCCGAGGCCAGCTTGCGGGTGTGCTTTTCGATGTTCATGCCCTCGCTGACGAGCGCTTCGAACAGCTTCGAACCTTCGCCCTGGGCGCGGTTGAAGGCGCCGACGCCGGCCATCCAGATCTGCTGCGCGGACTCGACCAGCGAGCGGGACAGGTGCTCGGCGCGCGCCTGCAGGTCGTCATTGCCGTTGCCGGCGGCGGGTTTGTTCTTGCGAGCGGTCTTCTTGAGCTTGGCCACGATCCCTCCAGGGAAATTCTTGCTTGGGCAAAGGCCCGATGCAGGGCCAATTTGCGGGCCCTGTCTAGAGTTTTCACACCAGCGTGCTCAGCGCGCGCGCGGTCGCGGGCGGCGGGCGCGGGATTTCGCGTCGCGTTCGATGCGGTCCAGCGCCCGATCCAGGCGCGCGGTTGCCTCGGTGCGGCGGCGCCGCGGCCCGATCCCGTCGGCGACGCGGACCGAGTGCGCATCCAGCACCTCGTCGCGCAGGCGCAGGCCATGCCGCGCCAGCAGCGGGCCCAGCGTCTCGCGCCGCCGACGCAGGTCCGCCAGCGTGCTGGTGAAGGCGTGCGCGCACACGCGCTGCCGCGAGGAGTAGCTGAAGATGTTGGTGAAGAACATCTCGCCGTCGTCCTCGTTGGGTTCGAACACCAGCTGGTCGGTGGCGGGGTACTGCTGCGCGTACTTGGCCAGGCCGACCTGCATGCGCGACTGCAGCAGGGTGCGGAAGCTCTGCGACAGCACCACCGGCAGGCCGCCGCGCGAAAGCCGGCGCTGCGCGTCCTCGGCCGCGTGCGGCGAGCTGCCGGAATTGAAGGGCACCAGCGGGTTGATGCCGAACATCAGGTCGATGCCGTGGTCGAGCACCACCGAGGCGTGCATGGTCCGGCGCAGCGCGCCGTCCACCAGGTGGCGGCCGCGGATGTCCACCGGCGGGTACAGGCCGGGCAGGGCGGCGCTGGCCTGGATGGCGCGCGAAATCGGCACGTCGTCCCAGCCGGGGCTGCCGAAGCGCACGGCTTCGCCGTTGTCCAGGTCCACCGCCACCACGTACAGGTGCCGGCCCAGGGTGCGGAAATCGTTGCTGCGGCCACGGCTCTCGAATACCGTGCGCAGGAAGCGCTCGATCTCGGAATTGTCGAAGATGCCGGTCGGAACCAGCCCGCCAAGCCGGCCGATCAGGTCCGGCGAGGGGCCGCCGAAGGGCGCCAGCAGCAGGTCGCGCCACAACTCGTAGACCATGGCAGGCAGGCCGGCGGCGCGGCGCAGGTACTCGCGCAGCGCCGGCTGCAGGAAGATTCCCGGCTTGAACGGCGCCTCGTCGCTGTCGCCGGTGATGAAGATGCGGTACATCTCGGCGGTGGTGATGCCGTTGGCCAGGCCGGCGGCGAGGAAGGCGCCGGAGCTCACGCCCACGTAAACCTCCAGGCGGGTCGGATCGAAGCCTTCGATCGCGGCATCCAGGGCGCGCAGCGCGCCCAGTTCGTACATGCCGCCGATCGGGCCGCCGCCGGCGATTGCCAGCCCGATCCGGCCCTGGCTGCGGGCGGGCTTTGCGGCGGATTGCAGAAGCAGCATGCTAGGCGGGTCCGGATCGAGTGCGGTGGAAGCACGAGGCGGGCGATTGTAGCCCGCGCCCATGCTGCGGCAAGAAGGATGCGCGGATGCTGAACAGTGTCACGGAGCGACGATGAGCCTTGAATTCCGCCAGCGGCTGGCGCGGCGGCTGGCCTGGCAGCGCGAGGCGCATGACGCGCGGCGCGACCCGCGCAACAAGCTGCCGCAGCTTTCCCTGCTGCGGCAATGGCAGGCGCAGCGCCTGGCGGGCTCCTTCGAAGACTTCCTCGGCAACCCGCGCATGCGCCCCGCGGCCGAGTTCTTCCTCGCCGACCTGTACGGCGACCGCGACTTCTCCGCGCGCGACCGCGACGCCGCGCGCGTGTTGCCGATGATGGCGCGCCTGCTGCCGGACACGCTGCTGCGCGCCGCCACCGAGGCGATCGAGCTGGCCGTGGTCAGCCACGTGCTCGACCTGCGCATGGCCGAGTCGCTGTCGCGCCGCGCCAAACCCATGGCGCCGATCACCGTCGCCGACTACGCCCGCGCCTACCGCCAGGGCGGCTACCGGCACCTGCGCCGCCACCAGATCGAACTGGTGCTGCAGGTTGGCCATGCCCTCGACGCCGCGGTGAAGAAGCATGGCGTCTACAAGCTGCTGCGGGCGGCGCGCATCCCGGCGCAACTGGCGGGGCTGTCGGAGCTGCAGGCCTTCCTCGAGCGCGGCTTCACCGCCTTCGACGCCCTGGGCGGAGCCGACGAGTTCCTGTCCGCAGTCGCGGCGCGCGAGCTGGGGGTGCTGGAACGCCTGTTCGCCGGCGTGGCCGCGCCCTTTGCTCAGCCGAACTCTTCATCGAGGTAGCGGCGGATTTCCCGCTCGACCGTGCCGCGGATCGCCATCAGCAGGAAGCCGAGCTCCACGGTCACGTGCACGGCCTTGGGCTCGACCTTGATCTGGCCGTCCACGCCGCTGCGGCGGAACACCAGCGTGTTGCCCTGCCAGGCGCTATCCACCTCGAACTTCTCGGCGATGTGCGCGGCGACCCGGTTCACCGATTTCTTCGCGGCAGCGGTCGAAAGGGAGTGCGGTCGCGAGATGTCGATGCTTGGCATGGCGGTACGGGTCCCGGAGGAAAGGGGGAAGGGGTGCCGCCATTCTGCCGCCATGGACCCCCCGCCAGCATTAACGGATTCTCGCGCTGTGCTAGATTCCTGCTCGGAGGGGGGTCCCGGATGCAGCTGACGTTTCCCAATGGCGAACACGCCAGTGTCGCTTTCGACCATGGCGAGATCAGCATCGGCAGTCGTGCCGGTCAAGGCGTAAGCCTGCCCGGCAAGTCGCTGGCGCCGCACCATGCCAGCCTGGTGGCCGACCGCCGCGGGCTGTGGCTGCGCATTCCGGCCGGCACCCCGGGGGTGCACCTCAACGCGCGTCCGATCCGTCGCATCGCGCTGCTGCGCATCGGCGACCAGCTTTGCCTCGAGCAGGTGCAGATGGTGCTCGCGGAGAACGACCCCGAGCTCATCGACCGCGTCATCCCGCCCTCGCCGCCGGCGCCGCTGACCGAGGCGCAGCGCGTCAGCGCCAGCCGGGTGGCCATCCGTGGCATCTCCGGCAGCCTGTGCGGGCGCAGCTTCACCCTCACCGAACCCAAGCTGGTGGGACGCAGCAGCGCCTGCGACATCCGCATCGACGATCCCGCGCTGGCCGAGCGCCAGTGCCAGTTCGAGCTGCATGGCGATCGCGTCGTGCTGCGCTCCTTCGGCGCCAGCGACTTCACCACCGTCAACGGCGTGGCCGTGGGCGACGCCGTGCTTGCGCCGGGCGACCAGGTGGTGATCGACCAGCACCGCTTCATCGTCGAGGCCCCCGGCTTGCCGGCGCGCGGCCAGGACCGGCTGCGCGCCGGCGCGCAACAGCAGCACACGCAGACCATCAAGGCGGTGCGGGTTTCGGCGGCGGGCAACAGCGGCTCCGGGCCGGCGCAGGACTCGCCCGAGACGCCGCAGCCGCCGGTGGATCCCGGCGCACTCTGGTGGCTGATCGCCGCCGCGGCGGTGCTGGCCGCGGCGATGACCGCGCTGCTGGTCTATTCCCCGAACATGGGCGCCGCCTAGGGCTAGGCTTGTTCGCGGCCCGGGCGCTATGCTCGGCCGTAGCCCGCCTGCAGGATCCATCCGTGCATCTGGTCGAGGCCTTCGAGTCTTCGAGAAGTATCGTCGCGCTGCTCAGCGCCGACGACGGCCGTTTCATCGCCGTCAATCCCGCTTTCTACCAGCTGACCGGCTATGCGCCCGGGCAGGTGATCGGCCACATTCCCATGGACGTGGGCCTGTGGGCCGACCTGGAATTCCGCGCGCAACTGTGGGAGAGCCTGCGCGCCGAGCGGCGCGTGGTGGACGCGGCGGCGCGCGTGCAGTGCGCCGACGGAAGCATCCTCAACGGCCGGCTGCACATCGAGCTGCTGCCCGACGCCGATCGCGCGACACTGTTCTGCCTGCTGCAGATCCTGCCTGACGACTACCCGCAGATCCTGGCCGACCGCCATGAAAGCCTGTATCGCGACCTGTTCCTGTCCGCCTCCGAGGGCATCTACCGCAGCCTGCCCGACGGCGGCTTCCTCGACGTCAACCCGGCCATGGCGCGCATCCTGGGCTACGACTCGCCGGCCGAACTGCTGCTGGCGCACGCCGACCGCGCGCGCGCCATCTACGTGGACCAGGAGCGTGACGACGCCGACAACGCGATCCTGCTGCGCGAGGGCCGCATCGACCAGGTGCGCGTGCAGGTGTACCGGCGCGACGGCAGCTGCATCTGGGTCAGCGAGAACGCGCGCCTGGTCACCGACGCCGAGGACCGGGCGATCTTCTTCGAGGGCAGCCTCGAGGACATCACCGCCCAGGTCGAAGCCGAGCAGGCGCTGAAGCAGTCGCAGGCGCTGTACCAGGTGCTGCTGGACAACACCCGCGACGGCGTGTTCCTGATCCAGCGCGGCCTGGTGCGTTTCGCCAACCGGGCGATGACCGACATCCTGGGTTATCCGCCCGAGGAACTGGTCGGCAAGCCCTACCTGGAGTTGATCGATCCGGCGGACCTGGCCGCGCAGCAGGCGCGCAAGCAGCAGCGCGAGTCCGGTTCGCGCGAGCGGCAGATGTACGAGGCCAACCTGGTGCGCAAGGACGGCCGCCGCATCCTGTGCGAGATCCGCGCCGACGCGGTGGACTACCAGGGCGATATCGCTTCCACCGGCACCCTGCGTGACGTCACCGAGGAGCGCCAGCAGCAGCGCGCGCTGGTGCAGGCCGAGCGGCGTTACCGCGAATTGTTCCAGGACTCGCCAGTGGGCCTGTTCCGCAGCGGCCTCGACGGCCGGATCATGGAAGTGAACGACGCGCTGGCCAAGATGCTGGGCTTCAGCGACCCCGAACAGCTCAAGCAGCACTTCCCGAGCATGCTCGATGTGTATGCCGACCCGTCGGAGCGGCAGCAGGTGGTGGAGCGGGCGCTGCGCGACGGCGCCTTCGCCCACTACGAGACGCGCGTGTTCGACGCCCAGGGCATGGAGCGCTGGGTCAGCATCAACGTGCGCCTGACCCGCGACGAGAACAACGCGCCGGCGCACTTCACCGGCTCCGCGCTCGACGTGCAGGAACGGCGGCAGATGCAGCAGGCGCTGGTCAGCTCGGAGAACAAGTACCGCACGCTGGTGGAACAGAGCCACGTCGGCGTGTTCATCATGGACGAGGTCAAGCTCGTCTACGCCAACCGTGCGCTCGCCGACATGCTGGGCGTGGACCCGGCGGAGCTGGTCGGCAGGTCCTACCTGCAGTTGCTGGCACCGGAGGCGCTCGACGAGACCGCGCCGCTGCGGCGGGCCTACCGCACCACCGGCGACTTCACCCAGGACTTCGAAAGCTGCCTGCTGCACGCCAACGGCCAGCGCGTGTACGTGCGCGTCAGCGTCTGGCCGGTGGCGGTGGACGGGCAGCGCCAGCTCACCGGCACGGTCATTGATATCACCCGGCAGAAGGAGGCGGAGTCGCGGCTGCGCTTCCACGCCAACCACGATCCGCTCACCGGCCTGCCCAACCGCGCGCTGTTCAACCGCAAGCTCGCCGAGCGCCTGAATCCGGAGGAGCGCCGCGGCCGTTTCGCCTATGCGGTGCTGTTCCTGGACCTGGACGGCTTCAAGTGGGTCAACGATTGCCTGGGCCACGGCGCCGGCGACCGCCTGCTGCTGGAGATCGCGCGCCGGCTCGAGGAGGAGCTCGCGCGCGAGGTGCTGATCGCGCGCTACGGCGGCGACGAGTTCACCCTGCTGCCGGAAGGCAGTTGCGACTACGAGCGCGCGGTGCGCATCGCGCGGCGGGTGCTGACCCTGTTCGAGCGTCCCTTCCTCATCGGCGGGCAACAGGTGTTCTCCGCGGCCAGCGTCGGCATCGTGCTCGGTCGCCCCGACTACGACTCGCCGGACCAGGTGCTGCGCGACGCCGACACCGCCATGTACCGCGCCAAGGCGGCCGGCAAGTCCGGCTACGTGGTCTTCGACGAGGGCATGCATTCCGAGGCGCGCATGCGCCTGCAGATGGAGACCGATTTCCGCCTGGCGCTCGAGCGCGAGGAATTCGTGTTGCACTACCAGCCGATCGTGGACCTCAAGTCGGGCCAGATGGTGGCGGTCGAAACCCTGGTGCGCTGGCAGCATCCCCTGCGCGGCCTGCTGCCGCCTTCGGAGTTCCTGCCGTTGGCGGAGGAAACCGGCCTGATCGTCGAACTCGACGGCTGGGTGCTGCGCACGGCCTGCACCCAGCTTTCCGTCTGGCGACAGTGGTATCCACAGCTCGACGCCCTGGTGCTGAACGTCAACGTGGACGAGCGGCAGATGGCCTCGCCCGAGCTGACCGCCGACGTGGCGACGCTGCTGATCGAGCTGAAGTTGCCGGCGCGCTGCCTGCGCCTGGAGGTCACCGAGGGCGTGTTCCGTTCCGGCCGCGGCCATGGCCGCGAGCAGCTGGAGGAGCTGAAGGCGCTGGGCGTGGGCCTGGTGGTGGACGACTTCGGCACCGGCTATTCCTCGCTCGAGTCTTTCGCCTCGTCTTCCTTCGACGCGCTGAAGATCGACCAGAGCTTCGTCCGCGACGTCGACCGTCAATCCGCGCCATCGCGCGATCGTGCGCACCGTCATCAGCTTCGCCAGCGACCTGGGCCTGTTGCTGACCGCCGAGGGCATCGAGACCGACGAGCAGCGCGAGCTGCTGCTGGAGACTGGGCTGCCGCCTACGGCCAGGGCTACCTGTTCTCGCCGCCGCTGCCGGCGGACGAATTCGAGCGCCTGCTCTAACCGGCGCCGCAGCACAGCTCGAAAACAACTTCATTCCCGAGGATTTCCATGTCGCGTGCCTACAACTTCAGCGCCGGTCCGGCCGCGCTGCCCGAACCGCGTCCTGTCGCCAGGTGCAGGACGAACTGCTGGAATGGAATGGCGAGCGCGCCTCGGTGATGGAAATCAGCCACCGCGGCCAGGCCTTCATCGACTGCGCCGCCGCCGCCGAGCGCGACCTGCGCGAGCTGATGGCGATTCCCGACGACTACCACGTGCTGTTCCTGCAGGGCGGCGCCACCACGCTGTCGGCGCTGCTGCCGCTGAACCTCGGCCCGGCCGGGCCAGGCCGCCGACTACGTGCTCACCGGCCACTGGGGCGAGAAGGCGCTCGAGAACGCCAGGCCCTCGCTGCGCGCGCGCGTCGCGGCCAGCGGCAAGGAGGGCGGCTACCGCTCGATTCCCGCCGCTGTCGTCCTGGCAGCTCGATGCCGAAGGCGCGGCCTTCGTGCACTACACGCCGAACGAGACCATCCACGGCGTCGAGTTCCACGACATCCCCGACGTCGGCGGCGTGCCGCTGGTGGCCGACTTCTCCTCCAACATCCTGTCGCGCCCGCTGGACGTGTCGCGCTTCGGCGTGCTCTACGGCGGCGCGCAGAAGAACCTCGGCCCGGCCGGCCTGGCCATCGCGATCGTCCGCAAGGACCTGCTCGGCCAGCACGGCCGCGAGCTGCCGCCGATCTTCGACCTGGCCAACCAGGCCAACAACGATTCCATGTTCAACACGCCGCCGACCTTCGCCTGGTACATGCTCGGCCTGGTGCTGAAGTGGCTGAAGGCCGAGGGCGGTGCGGCCGCGATCGGCGAGCGCAATGCCGCGCAAGGCGGCGCTGCTGTATGCGGCCATCGACGGCTCCGGCGGCTTCTATCGCAACCCGGTCGACCCGGCGGCGCGTTCGCGGATGAACGTGCCTTTCGTCCTGCCCGACGCCGCGCTCGACAAGCCCTTCCTGCAAGGAAGCCGAGGCGGCGGGCCTGCTGGGGCTCAAGGGCCATCGCGCGCTCGGCGGCATGCGCGCTTCGATCTACAACGCCATGCCGCTAGGCCGGCGTGCAGGCGCTGGTGGACTTCATGGCCGATTTCGCAGCGCCGCAACGGCTGAGCCATGGCGACCCAGAAAGCCTCCGGCCGAAGCAAGCCGGCTGGCGCGCAAGCCGGCCGCAGCGCCGGCAAGCCGTGCCGCCGCGCCGCATCTGGCCGGTGCGCGCGAGCGCATCGACGGCATCGACCGCCAGATCCAGGCGCTGATCGCCGAGCGCGCCGCGCTGGGCGCAGCAGGTCGGCAAGGCCAAGGGGCCGCTGAAGGCGGCGGTGGACTACTACCGGCCCGAGCGCGAGGCGCAGGTGCTGCGCCAGGTGCTCGACCGCAACGACGGCCCGCTGTCAGCGACGAAGTGCTGCTGCGCGCTGTTCCGCGAAATCATGTCGGCCTGCCTGGCCCAGCAGGAGCCGCTTGAAGGTCGGCTACCTCGGGCCGGAGGGCACCTTCTCGCAGCAGGCCCTGCACAAGCACTTCGGCCACTCCGCGCGCAGGGCCTGCCGCTGGCCAGCATCGAGGAGGTGTTCCAGGAAGTGGAGGCGGGCAACGCCGATTTCGGCGTGGTGCCGGTCGAGAACTCGGGGCAGGGCACCATCCAGTCCACGCTCGACATGTTCCTGACCTCGCGGCCTGAAGATCTGCGGCGAAGTCGAGCTGCACGTGCACCAGTACCTGCTCTCGCGCACCGGCCGGCTGGAGGACATCGAGCGCGTGTATTCGCACCCGCTGTCGCTGGCGCAGTGCAAGGCCTGGCTGCGGCAGAACCTGCCGCAGGCCGAAAAGATCGCCGTGGTCAGCAATGCCGAGGCGGCGCGCCGCGCGCGCAACGCCGACGACGCGGCGGCGATCGCCGGCGAATGCGCCGGCCATGTCTACGGCCTGAAGCGTGGTCGCCGGGCCGATCGAGGACCGCGCCGACAACACCACCCGCTTCCTGGTGCTGGGCCGCGAGCTGTTCTCGCCTCGCGGCCACGACCGCACCTCGCTGCTGGTGTTCGTGCGCGACCAGCCCGGCGCGCTGTACGCGTGCTCAGCCCCTTCGCGCGCCACGGCGTCAGCATGAACCGCATCGAGTCGCGGCCCTCCCACGCCGGTCGCTGGCAGTACGCCTTCTTCATCGACGTCGCCGGCCACGTGGACGATGCACCGATGAAGCGCGCGCTGTCCGAGCTGGGCGAATACGCGGCCGACCTGCGCGTGCTCGGCTCCTACCCGGTGGCGCTGCTCTGAGCCTGGAGGTCCCCGACTTCGAGGCGCTCGACGGGGCGCGGGCGTGAACCGCGTGGACTGGACGGCGAAGGCGGGCGCGCCTCTGCGCGGCCGCCTGCGCGTGCCGGGCGACAAATCGATCTCGCACCGCGCGCTGATGCTGGCGGCGATCGCCGAGGGCGAGTCGCGCATCGAGGGCTTCCTGGAAGGCGAGGACACGCGCGCGACGGCCGCGCATCCTGCAGCAGCTGGGCGTGCGCATCGAGGCGCCGCGACCGGGCGCTGCGCATCGTGCACGGCGTCGGGCTGCACGGCCTGCGCGGCAGCGACGCGCCGCTCGACTGCGGCAACGCCGGCACCGGCATGCGCCTGCTGGCCGGGCTGCTGGCCGGCCAGCGCTTCGACAGCGAGCTGGTCGGCGATGCGTCGCTTTCGACGCCGGCCGATGGCGCGGGTGATCGACCCGCTGGCGGCGCATGGGCGCGCGCATCGACGGCCCGGGAGGGCGGGCTGCCGCCACTTCGAATCGACGTCAGTAATGGTCTGCAAGCCATTGATTTTACGAACTGCCGGTAGCCAGCGCGCAGGTGAAGTCGGCGGTGCTGCTGGCGGGCCTGTACGCGCAGGGCGAGACGCGCGTGCGCGAGCCGCAACCGACCCGCGACTACACCGAGCGCATGCTGGCCGCCTTCGGCTGGCCGATCGCAGTTCGCGCCCGGCCGCGCCGCGCCTGACCGGCGGGCACGGCCTGCGCGCCGGCGACGTCGACGTGCCGGCCGATTTTTCCTCGGCCGCCTTCTTCCTGGTGGCCGCCACCCTGGTGCCGGGCTCGGACCTGCTGCTCGAGCGGCGTCGGCATCAATCCGCGCCGCACCGGCCTGCTGGCCGCCCTGCGCGCGATGGGCGCCGACATCGCGAGCGCAGGGCCGGCGCGAGCAGGGCGGCGAGCCGATCGCCGACCTGCGCGTGCGTTATGCGCCGCTGCGCGGCATCGAGCTGCCCGAAGCGCTGGTGCCGGACATGATCGACGAGTTCCCGGCGCTGTTCGTCGCCGCCGCCTGCGCGCAGGGCGCAACCCGCGTGTCGCGGCGCGGCCGAACTGCGGGTGAAGGAAAGCGACCGCATCGGCGGCATGGCCGCAGTCTCTGCGGCGCTGGGCGTCAGCCTGCGACGAGACTCCGGACTGGCGCCGTCATCGAGGGCGGCGAACTGCGCGGCGGCGAGGTGGACAGCCACGGCGACCACCGCATCGCCATGAGCCTGGCGGTCGCCGGCGCAGCGCGCACAGGGCGCCAGTCCGCATCCGCGACTGCGCCAACGTCGCCACCTCGTTTCCCGGCTTCGTGGCGCTGGCCGGCGGTGGGCTTCGGGCTGCGCGCCTGCGCCGCGGGCTAGGACGCATCGGGCATGAATCCGCCAAGCCCAAGCCGCCCGTCCTCACCATCGATGGCCCCTCCGGTTCCGGCAAGGGCACCATCAGCCGCGCCGTGGCCCGAGCGCCTGGGCTGGCATTACCTCGATTCGGGCGCGCTCTACCGCGCGGTCGGGCTGGCCGCCGCCTGGGAAGGCGTGGACCTGGGCGACGCCGAGGCGCTGGCCGCCTGCGCCACGCCGCACCGAGATTCGCTTCGAAACCCAGGGCGAGGGCGAGCCGCATGTGCTGGTCAACGGCAAGGACGCCACCCGCCAGCTGCGCACCGAAACCGCCGGCGCCGCGGCCTCGGCGATCGCCGCCTACCCGGCAGTGCGGGCCGCGCTGGTGCAACTGCAGCTCGGGTTCCGGCAGCCGCCGGGCCTGGTGGCCGACGGCCGCGACATGGGCACCGTCATCTTCCCGGATGCCGCCTTCAAGGTATTCCTGACCGCCAGCGCCGAGGAAAGGGCCCGGCGTCGCTATAAGCAGTTGAAAGACAAAGGGGTTTCCGTTAATCTTGACAGTCTTCTGCACGAAATCGCCGCCCGGGACGAGCGCGATGCCGGACGTGCGGTGGCACCCCTGAAACCCGCAGACGATGCGGTGATCCTGGATTCCACCGGCATGCCGATCACCGAGGTGATCGATCGTGTGCTGGCTGTTCTGCCGGACTTCCCTGCGGCGCCAGCTAGTCCGCCGTCCGTCTTCCGCCCGCCTCGAGGCGCGGTTCCGCACAGGCAGAAAACCACGCCCGGGGCGCAAGCCGCGCGGATTTCGCCACGCGCGCCACGCGCACAACAGGTGGGTCGCGGTCCTTGCCGGCGCCCGTATGTTCAACCGAGAACCAACAATGACCGAATCATTCGCTGAACTGTTCGAACAGAGCCAGATCGCCCTCGTCAAGCTCAAGCCGGGCGCCATCGTCACCGGCATCGTCGTCGAGATCCGCTCCGACGTCGTCGTCATCAACGCCGGCCTGAAGTCCGAAGGCATCGTACCGATCGAGCAGTTCCGTAACGAAGCAGGCGAGCTCGAAGTCGACGTCGGCGACACCGTCAAGGTCGCGCTGGAATCCCTGGAGAACGGCTTCGGCGAGACCGTGCTGTCGCGCGAGAAAGCCAAGCGCGCCATGGTCTGGGACGAGCTGGAGACCTCGATGGAAGCCGGCGAGATCGTCACCGGTCGCATCAGCGGCAAGGTCAAGGGCGGCTTCACCGTCGACATCCGCGACGTCCGCGCGTTCCTGCCGGGTTCGCTGGTGGACGTGCGTCCGGTCCGCGACCCGGGTTACCTCGAAGGCAAGGAACTCGAGTTCAAGATCATCAAGCTCGATCGCAAGCGCAACAACGTCGTGGTCTCCCGCCGTGCGGTGGTCGAGTCCGAGATCAGCGTCGAGCGCGAGCAGCTGCTCGAGCGCCTGCAGGAAGGCGCGATCGTCAAGGGCGTGGTCAAGAACCTGACCGATTACGGCGCGTTCGTGGACCTGGGCGGCATCGACGGCCTGCTGCACATCACCGACATGGCCTGGAAGCGCGTGCGCCATCCGTCCGAAGTCGTGAACGTCGGCGAAGAGCTGCGAGGTGCGCGTGCTCAAGTTCGACCGCGAGCGCAACCGCGTCTCGCTGGGCCTGAAGCAGCTCGGCGACGATCCGTGGGACAACATCGCGCGTCGCTACCCGACCGGCGCCGCGCCTGTTCGGCAAGGTCTCCAACGTCACCGATTACGGCGCGTTCGTCGAGATCGAGCCGGGCGTGGAAGGCCTGGTGCACGTGTCCGAGATGGACTGGACCAACAAGAACGTCAACCCGTCGAAGGTCGTCCAGCTGGGCGACGACGTCGAGGTGATGGTGCTGGACGTCGACGCCGAGCGTCGCCGCATCTCGCTGGGCATCAAGCAGTGCACCCCAACCCGTGGGAAGCCTTCGCCGCCATGCACAAGAAGGGCGACAAGGTCTCCGGCCAGATCAAGTCGATCACCGACTTCGGCATCTTCATCGGCCTGGACGGCGGCATCGACGGCCTGGTGCACCTGTCCGACATCACGCTGGAACACCACCGGCGAAGACGTGGTCCGCAACTTCAAGAAGGGCGACAACGCTGGAAGCCGTCGTGCTGGCCGTCGATCCGGAGCGCGAGCGCATCTCGCTGGGCGTCAAGCAGCTCGAGCAGGACCCGTTCGGCCCGTACATGGCCACCACCCAGCAAGGGCAGCCATCGTCACCGGCACCGTCAAGGAAGTGGACGCCAAGGGCGCCACGATCGAGCTGGACGGCGGCATCGAGGGCTACATGCGCGCCTACGACATCGCCAAGGAGCGTGTCGAGGACGCCACCCAGCACCTGAAGGTCGGCGACGCGGTGGAAGCCAAGTTCATCGGCATGGACCGCAAGGGCCGCGTCATGCAGCTGTCGATCCGCGCCAAGGACGAGGCCGACCTGGACGAGTCCATGGCCGAGGTCAACAAGGCCGCTCGACGCGTCTGCGGCACCACCAAGCTCGGCGCGCTGCTGCGCGAGCAGCTGAACAAGGGCGAGTAAGTCCTTGATAGTCGACAGCGACGCGGCCCGGGATCCCCGGGCCGCGTCGATGCCTGACCCAGGCGGACGGACCGCCGCAGGAGTCCAGCACCGACATGACCAAGTCCGAACTGATCGAGGTCCTGGCGCGCCGCCAGGGCCACCTGAAGGCCGACGACGTCGACATGGCGGTCAAGACGCTGCTCGAAATGATGAGCGACTCGCTGACCGAGGGCGAGCGGATCGAGATCCGGGGCTTCGGCAGTTTCTCCCTGCATTTCCGTCCGCCGCGCCTGGGCCGCAACCCCAAGACCGGCGATTCCGTGGCGCTGCCCGGCAAGTACGTCCCGCACTTCAAGCCCGGCAAGGAATTGCGCGATCGCGTCAACGACGGCGACGACGCCGCACACTGACCCGCTCCGACTGGCGGCTCGCACCGACGGAACTGCCGCGATGCGCCTGATCAAAGCCATCCTCGCCCTGTGCTTCATCGCCCTCGGCGTCTTTTTCGGCGCGCTCAACCGCCAGCACGTGCACGTCGACTTCGGCGTGGCGACCGTCGGACGTGCCGCCTGGGCCTGCTGGTGCTGCGTCGTGCTGTTGCTGGGCGCGCTGCTGGGCGGCATCGCGGTGATGGCGAGCGTGGTCTGGCCGCTGCGCCGGCGCCTGCGCAGCGGCGGAGCGCGCGCGCCCGGCCGCGCAACTCCGAGCCGGTGACGGCGGAATGCCGGCGCTGCGGGAGCTGCGCCCGTGATGACCCATGCCGGCTGGTTGCTGCTGATCCCCGCGGCGGCCGCGGCCGGCTGGCTGGCGGGACGACGCGGCGGCGAGATCGCAGGGCGGCGCGCGCGTCTCGCGCCTGTCCAACACCTATTTCCGCGGCCTGAACTACCTGCTCAACGAGCAGCAGGACAAGGCGATCGAGGTCTTCCTGCAGATCGCCGAAGTGGACAAGGACACGGTGGAGACGCAGTTCGCGCTCGGCCACCTGTTCCGTCGCCGCGGCGAAGTGGACCGCGCGATCCGCCTGCACCAGAGCCTGGTCGCGCGCGCACGGCCTGACCGACGGAACAGAAGACGCGCGCGGTGCTGGCGCTGGGCGAGGACTACATGCGCGCCGGCCTGCTCGACCGCGCCGAGACGCTGTTCACCGACCTGGTGCGGATGGGCGTGCACGCGCCGCAGGCGCTGCGCCACCTGATCGCGATCTACCAGGCCGAGCGCGACTGGGACAAGGCGATCGAGCACGCAGCGCCAGTACGAAGCAGCCACCGGCGAACCGCATGGGCAAGCTGATCGCGCACTTCCACTGCGAGCTGGCCGAGAAGGCGCGCCTGGAAAACCGCAGCGACCTGGCCCGCGCAGGCAGATCGCCGACGCCTACGCCGCCGACAGCGCACAGCGTGCGTGCCGGCCTGATCGAAGGCCGCCTCGAGCTGTCCGAGGGCAACGATGCCGCCGCCATCCGCGCCTTCGAGCGCGTGGCCCGCCATGACATCGAGTTCCTGCCCGAAATCCTCGGCGCGCTGCTGGGCTGCTACGAGCGGCGCGGCGAGGGCGTGCGCGCGCGCGGCTTCCTGCTGGAAATGATCGAGCACTACCCGGGCGTGTCGCCGGTGCTGGCGCTGGCGCAGCTGATCGCAGCGCGACGAGGGCATCGCCGCGGCGCTGGCCTTCCTGGCGCGAGCAACTGCAGCAGCGCCCCTCGGTGCGCGGCGAGGCGGCGCTGATCGACCTGAGCCTGGAAAACCCCGACGGCGACGCGACCGAATCGCTGCGCACGCTCAAGCAGATCACCGACCAGATGGTGGTGCGCACCACTCGGCTACCGCTGCAACGCTGCGGCTTCAGCGCGCGCGCACACCACTGGCAATGCCCGAGCTGCAAGCACTGGGGCAGCGATCAAGCCCCTGCACACCGCGGCCGGCGACTGATGGACGCGTGGCAGCAAGCTGCGGCGCTGGCGGCGGCCGGGGCGGTTGGGTGTGCGTTTCTGACTGCGGCCTGGACCGCGCTCGCGCGCCGGCGGCAGTGGCAGGACCTGCCGGGCGAACGCCGCCTGCACGCGGTGCCGACGCCGCGCGGCGGCGGCATCGCCATCGCCATCGTGTTCTGCGCGGCGCTGTTGTGGCTGGACGCGAGCTTCGCGCCGGCGGCCGACTGGCCGCGCGGCCTGGCGCTGGGCGTTGGCGCCTTCGCCCTGGTCGGGCTGGTGGACGACCTGAGGCCGCTGCCGGGGCCGGCCAAGCTGGCGCTGCAATTCCTCGCCGGCATCGCGCTGCTGGCGTGTTCCGGCCACGAATTCGCCGCCCAGGCCGCAGTGGGCGCCGCGCTGCTGGTGGCGCTGGTGTACTTCGTCAACATCTGGAACTTCATGGACGGCAGCAACGGTCTGGTCACCATCCAGGCCTTGCTGGTCGCGCTCGCGCTGGCCTTCTGGCCGGGGCAGGACCCGGGTCTCTCGCTGGCGGCGATCGCCCTGGCCGCGGCCTGCCTGGGTTTCCTGCCTTTCAACTTTCCCCGCGCCCGCGTCTTCCTGGGCGATGTCGGCAGCCTTGCGATGGGAGCCGCGGTGTTCGGCCTGCTGTGGCTGTCATGGCGGCAGGGCAGCCTGGGCCTGGGCCCGGCGCTGCTGCTGGTGGCGGTGATGCTGCTGGACAGCGGCCTGACCCTGGCGCGGCGCCTGGCCGCCGGCCGCAGCATCTGGCAGGCGCACCGTGAGCACCTGTACCAGCTGGCGATCCGGCGCGGGAACTCCCACGCCTCGCTCGCGTTCGGATACGGGGCCGCCACCCTGGCCGCGATCCTCGCGGCCCTGGCCTTGCGCGGCATCCATTCAAGCGGCGTTGTGGCGCTGCTGCTTATCGTCGCGGGGATCGGCGCGGCATTGCTGCACGGGGGATTGCGCCGTCATTGGCTGCGACCCGACGCAGGTCAAGGAGTCCAGGGGTGAGCAACAACCGCGGTTCGAGTCTGGTGCACCTGCCACGCCTGCTGGTCGTCGCGCACGACCTGGTGGTGGTGGTGCTGGTGTGGTTGCTGCTGCACTGGCTGGCAGGGCAGGCGGGCGCGCCCTCGCCGGTGGCGCTCGACCTGCAGCTGGCACTGGTGCTGCCCATCCAGGCGCTGGTGTTCTGGCGCGTCGGCCTGTACCGCGGCGTGTGGCGCTTCGCCAGCGTGCCCGACCTGATGCATATCGCCAGCGCGGCCGCGATCGCGACGTTGCTGATCGTGCTCGCCTTCACCGTGCTGGGCATGGTCACCGACATCCCGCGCCGCGTGCTGCTGCCCTATCCGCTGTTCCTCATCGTGGGCCTCGGACTGCCGCGCCTGGCCTATCGCTTCTGGAAGGATTACAGCCTGTCGCTGGCGCGAAGCGCCGGCGCCACCCGCGTGCTGATCCTCGGCGCCGGCCGCACCGGCGAGATCCTGCTGCGCGAACTTCGCGGCCAGCAGCGTTATCACGCGGTCGGCCTGCTCGACGACACCAAGGCGCTGAAGGGCGCGTCCATCCAGGGCGTGGAAGTGCTGGGCACGCTCGACGACCTGGAGCGCGTGGCGCGCGAGACTGCGGCCAACCTGCTGGTGATCACCATGCCCGAGGCCAGCGCGGCGCAGATGCGGCGCGTGGTCGCGTTGTGCGATCTCACCGGGCTGCCGTTCCGCAAGGTGACGCGCCTGGCCGACCAGCTCGAACACGACATCGGCGCCTTCGAGCTGCGCGAAGTGGCGATCGAGGATCTGCTCGGGCGCGAGCCCGTGCAGTTCGACTGGCGCCTGGTGCACGACAGTTTCGGCGGTCGCGGCGTGATGATCACCGGCGCCGGCGGTTCGATCGGCTCGGAACTGGCGCGCCAGTGCGCGCAGGCCGGCGTCGGCCGGCTGGTACTGCTGGAGCGTCACGAGCAGTCGCTGGAGGAAGTCACGCGCGGCATCCGCGCCGAGTTCCCGCAGCTCGAGCTGCTGCCGCTGCTGGCCGATTGCCTGGATATCGAGGCCTACCGCGGGCTGTTGCCGGGCCTGGACATCGTCATCCACGCCGCGGCCTGCAAGCAGCTGCCGATGCTGGAGGAGCAGGTGCGCGCGGCCCTGCGCAACAACGTGCAGGCCAGCGCCATCATCGCGCGCGCGGCGCGCGCGGCCGGCGTGCCGAACTTCCTGCTGGTGTCCACCGACAAGGCGATCGAGCCCAGCAGCGTGCTCGGCGCCAGCAAGCGCCTGGCCGAAACCGCCTGCCAGGCGCTGCTCGCCGCCAGCGGCACGCGGCTGTCCATCGTGCGCTTCGGCAACGTGCTCGATTCGGCCGGCAGCGTGGTGCCGCTGTTCCGCGCGCAGATCGCGCGCGGCGGGCCGGTCACGGTCACGCATCCGGACATCACCCGCTATTTCATGACCATCCCCGAGGCCTGCCAGCTGATCCTGCAGACCAGCACGCTGTCGGTAACGGGAACCTCGGTGTTCACCCTCGACATGGGCCAGCCGGTGCTGATCCGCGACCTGGCCGAGCAGATGATCCGCCTGGCTGGCAAGCAGCCCGGCACCGACATCGAGATCGCCTACACCGGCCTGCGCGCGGGCGAAAAGCTGCACGAGATCGTGCTGCACCCCGAAGAGCGCCATGCGCCCACCGCCAACCCGCGCGTGCTGCGTTCGGAGCCGCGCTCGGTGGATGCGGCCGCCATGCATCGCCTGCTCGAGCGCGTGGAAACGCTGTTGAAGTCGGGGCAGGAGGGCGAAGTGCTCAGGGACTTCCTGCGCGAGGCCGTGCACGACTACCGCCCCGCGGGCAATAATGTGGTTTCCATCAGCAGTCACGGCAAGGCGAAAACGAATCGATGAGCTTCCGCATCCGCAAGGCCGTGTTCCCCGTCGCCGGCCTCGGCACCCGATTCCTTCCCGCCACCAAGACCGTGCCCAAGGAGATGCTGCCGATCATTGACCGGCCGCTGATCCAGTACGCGGTGGACGAGGCGGTGGATGCCGGTTGCGACACCATGGTGTTCGTCACCAACCGCTACAAGCACGCGGTCGCGGACTATTTCGATACCGCCTACGAGCTCGAACACAAGCTGGAGAAATCCGGCAAGGCCGAGCTGCTGGCGCTGGTGCGCGACGTGCTGCCGCCGAAGGTGCGCGCCGTTTACGTCACCCAGGCCGAGGCACTCGGGCTCGGCCACGCAGTACTGTGCGCCAAGCCCGTCGTGGGCAATGAACCCTTCGCGGTGCTGCTGGCCGACGACCTGATCTGGAACCGCGGCCCCGGCGCGCTGGCGCAGATGGTCGAGCTGGCCGGGCGCGAGCAGGCGAGCGTGATCGCCGTGCAGGACGTGCCTCGCGAACAGACCGCCAGCTACGGCATCGTCGCCACTGGCGCCTTTGGCGAGCGCCACGGGCAGATCAGCGCAATCGTGGAAAAGCCCAAACCCGAGGTCGCGCCGAGCACGCTCGCCGTGGTCGGCCGCTACGTGCTGAGCGGGCGCATCTTCGAACTGCTCGAGCAGACCCGGCCCGGCGCCGGCGGCGAGATCCAGCTCACCGACGCCATCGCCGCGCTGCTGCAGGAAGAACGCGTGCTCGCCTACCGCTTCGAGGGCCGCCGTTTCGACTGCGGCAGCCGCCTTGGCCTGGTCGAGGCAACCATCCAGTTCGCGCTCGAGCACGACGACCTCGCGGCCGGCGCGCGCGCCTACATGGCCGACGCGCTCAGCCGCTGAGCCACAGCCTGGCGCCCCAGGCGAACGCGCCGAGCGCTAGAAGCAACAGCGCGGCCGCGGCGCCCTTCATCCGCGTTGCCATCGAATCGGCTGCCGTCAGGTAGCGGATGCGCACGTCCAAGGATGTGCGCATGGAGGCGGGCGGCCAGCGTCGCTCCGCGCGCGTGGCGGCGGCGATGCGGAACAGCCAGATCGCAAGGGCTGCGGCAACCAGGCCGAACGCGACGCACAGTGCGCCGAGCGCCTGGTGCAGCGCGCGGATGTGGCCGCCGAGGTTGCCGGCGCCGAAGCGCGCGTCCAGCAAGGACAACCACCAGTGCAGCGCGGCAACCGCGCCAACGCCAAGCAACGCCACCACCAGCAGCCACACCTGCGTCCGGCGACGATAGACCGGGTCCGCCTTGTGGAACTCCCCGTCATGGCGTTGCTCGGTCATGCGCGCTCCCCGGCGATGGCCGCCATGCTAGCGCCTAAAGGGATTCGAAAATACCCGCTGCGCCCATGCCGGTGCCGATGCACATGGTCACCATGCCCAGCTTCTGCTTGCGCCGCTGCAGGCCGTGCACCAGCGTGGCCACGCGCACCGCGCCGGTGGCGCCGAGCGGATGGCCCAGCGCGATCGCGCCGCCGAGCGGATTGACCTTCGCCGGATCCAGGCCGAGGTCGCGGATCACCGCCAGCGCCTGCGCGGCGAAGGCCTCGTTGAGTTCGATCCAGTCGATCTGCTCGTGACTCAGGCCGGCCAGGCGCAGCGCCTTGGGAATGGCTTCCTTCGGGCCGATGCCCATCACCTCGGGCTTCACGCCGGCGACGGCGTAGCCGACGAAGCGCGCCAGTGGGGTCAGGCCGTAATCCTTGATCGCCTTCTCCGAGGCCACCAGGATGGCGCCCGCGCCATCGGACATCTGCGAGCTGTTGCCCGCGGTCACGCTGCCGCCATTGCGGAACACCGCGCGCAGTTTCGCCAGGCCTTCGGCGCTGGTGTCGGCGCGCGGACCTTCGTCACGGCTGACCAGGGTCTCGCGCGTCAACACCTTGCCCGTGCCCGCCGCGGGCGAACGCGAGACGAGCTTGTAGGGCGAGATCTCGGCGTCGAATTCGCCGGCGGCGATGGCCGCCAGCGCCTTCTGGTGCGAAGCCAGCGAGAAGGCATCCTGGTCCTCGCGCGAGACATGCCACTGCTCGGCGACCTTCTCGGCGGTGATGCCCATGCCGTAGGCGATCGCCACGTGCTCGTTTTCGAACACGCTCGGGCTCATCGCCACCTTGTTGCCCATCATCGGCACCATGCTCATGGACTCGACGCCGCCGGCGAGCATGAGGTCGGATTCGCCGAGGCGGATGCGGTCCGCGGCCAGCGCCACGGCCTGCAGGCCGGAGGAGCAGAAGCGGTTGATGGTCTGCGCGGCGATGGAGTCGGGCAGGCCGGCCAGCAGCGCGCCGATGCGCGCCACGTTCATGCCTTGCTCGCCCTCGGGCATCGCGCAACCGATGATCACGTCGTCAATGCGCTTGAGGTCGATGGACGGCGCCTGCGCCACCACCGACCTGAGCACGTGCGCGAGCAGGTCGGCGGGGTGGGCATTGCGGAAGACGCCGCGCGGGGCCTTGCCGACCGGAGTGCGGGTGGCCGCGACGATGTACGCGTCCTGGATCTGCTTGGTCATTTGATCAATTCCTCAGCGGCTTGCCGTTCTTGAGCGTGAAGGCGATGCGTTCCTGGGTTTTCGGCATCTTCGCCAGCGCGACGAAGTGCTCGCGCTCCAGGCGCAGCAGCCAGTCCTCGTCCACCAGCGAACCGCGGTCGACGTTGCCGCCGCACAGCACGGTGGCGATGCGCAGCGACACCTCCATGTCGTGCTCGGAGATGAAGCGGCCCTCGAGCATGTTCACCAGCATCATGCGGAAGGTGGCGATGCCGACGTCGCCGGCGACCGGGATCTGCCGCGGCGGCAGTTTCTGCCGCCAGCCGGCCTCGGCCATCGCGCGCGCCTGCGCCTTGGCCACGTGCAGCAGTTCGTACTGGTTGAACACAACCACGTCGTCCTCGCGCGCGAGCTTGAGTTCCTTCGCCTCGAGCGCGGAAGCGGACACCTTGCCCATCGCGACGGCTTCGAAATAGGGCTTCAGTCCGGCGAAAACATCGCCGCCGGGACCCGCGGCCAGGCCCACGCGCGCGGCGATTTCCTTCAGCCCGCCACCGGCCGGCAGCAGGCCCACGCCGGCCTCGACCAGGCCGATGTAGCTTTCCAGTGCGAACACGCTGCGCGCGCAGTGCATCTGGAACTCGCAGCCGCCGCCCAGAGCCATGCCGCGCACCGCGGCCACGGTCGGCACCAGCGAATACTTCAGGCGCATCGAGGTGGCCTGGAAGTTGGCGACCATCTTCTCGAAATCCTCGAAGCGGCCTTCCTGCAGCGAGCCCAGCGCACCGGACAGGTCGGCGCCGAGCGAGAAGGGCTCCTTCGCCTGCCACAGCACCAGGCCCTGGAAATCCTTCTCCGCCGCGTCCACCGCCTGCTGGATGCCGGACAGCACGCCGTCGGAGATGGTGTTCATCTTGGTCTTGAAGCCGAGCACGGCGATGCCGTCGCCGTCGTGCCACATCCGCACCGCGTCGGTCTCGAAAACGGTTTCGCCGGTCGGGAAGCGCTCGCCGAGCACCGGGTCCGGGAAGCGCTGACGCTTGTACACCGGGTTGATCGAGCGCGGCACGCGCTCGCCGCGGGCCGGGCTGAAGCTGCCGCTGGGGCCGTGCGCACCATCCTGCGCAGCCACCCAGGCCGGCAGCGGCGCGCTGGACATGGTCTTGCCGGCGTCAATGTCCTCGCGGATCCAGCCGGCGACCTGCTTCCAGCCGGCCGCCTGCCAGGTCTCGAACGGGCCCAGGCTCCAGCCGTAGCCCCAGCGGATCGCCAGGTCCACGTCGCGCGCGGTGTCGGCGATGGACTGCAGGTGGAAGGCGCTGTAGTGGAACAGGTCGCGGAAGATCGCCCAGAGGAACTGTGCCTGCGGGTGCGCGCTGGCGCGCAGCTTGGCGAACTTCTCGGCCGGGTCCTTGAGCTTGAGGATCTCGACCACCTCCGGCGCGGCCTGGCCGTCGGCGGGGCGGTAATCCTGCTTGGCCAGATCAATGACCACGATGTCCTTGCCGCGCTTCTGGAAGATGCCGGCGCCGGTCTTCTGGCCCAGCGCGCCTTTTGCGATCAGGCCCTGAAGCCAGTCCGGGGCGACGAAGTACTTGTGCCAGGGATCCTCGGGCAGGGTGTCGGCCATGGTCTTGATCACATGCGCCATGGTGTCCAGGCCGACCACGTCGGAGGTGCGGTAGGTGGCCGATTTCGGGCGGCCGAGCAGCGGGCCGGTCAGCGCGTCCACCTCGTCGAAGCCCAGGCCGAAGGCGGCGGTGTGGTGCAGGGTGGACAGGATCGAGAACACGCCGATGCGGTTGCCGATGAAGTTGGGCGTGTCCTTGGCGTAGACCACGCCCTTGCCCAGGGTCGTGACCAGGAAGCCTTCCAGGCCCTGCAGCACCCGGGCGTCCGTGGAGGCGCAGGGAATCAGCTCGGCCAGGTGCATGTAGCGCGGCGGGTTGAAGAAGTGCAGGCCGCAGAAACGATGGTGAAGCGATTCATCAAGAACAGCAGCCAAGCTATTGATTGACAAGCCGGAAGTATTCGAAGCCAGGATCGCATTCGGGCCCACGTAGGGCAGGATCTTGGCGTACAGGTCCTTCTTCCAGTCCAGCCGCTCGGCGATCGCCTCGATGATCAGGTCGCAGCCGCGCAACCACTCCAGGTGCTCGTCGTAGTTGGCGGGCACGATCGCGGCGGCGCGGTCCTTCGCGGCGAGCGGGGCGGGCGAGAGCTTGCCCAGGTTGGCGATCGCCTTGGTGGCGATGCCGTTCTTGTCGCCTTCCTTCGCAGGCAGGTCGAACAGGATCGTCTCGACATTGGCATTGACCAGGTGGGCGGCGATCTGCGCGCCCATGACGCCGGCGCCGAGCACGGCCACCTTGCGGATTCTCAGTTGCGACATCGGATGGCTCCGGGAAGCGGGAAGGGTGACGCCGCGCCGCCGGCGGGCCGCCGGCAGCCAGGCAGGGGAGGGCTCAGACCGCGCGCAGTCCGGCGGCGGCGAAACGGATCAGGTGCTCGGCGGCCTTGTCGCTGTGCGCCTTCTCGGACACGCCGGCCGGGCGCTTGATCAGGCCGAAATCGGCCATGGCATAGGTGAGCGCGCCGGCGACGAAGTCCAGGCGCCAGTACAGCTCCTCCTTGGCCAGGCCGGGCAGGCAGGGCGCCATCGCCTTGCCGAACTCGCGCAGCACCTGGCCGTAGTTGTCGGACAGGAACTTGCGCAGGCGGTCGTTCTTCTCGGCGTAGGCGCGGGCCAGCACGCGCACGAAGGCCGAGCCGTGGCGGTCGAGGGTGAGCGCGAGCGCCGGTTCGATGAAGGCGTGCAGGATCGGCTCGAGCTCGTTGGGGTGTTCTTCCTGGGCCAGGCGCAGCTCGGCCAGGCGGCGCTCGCTCATCTCGTCCATGCGCCGGCGGAAGACCTCGTTGACGAGGTTTTCCTTGGAACCGAAGTGGTAGTTGACCGCGGCGATGTTGACGTCGGCGCGGCTGGTGACCTGGCGCAACGAGGTGCCGGAAAAGCCGTGCTGGGCGAACAGTTCCTCGGCGGCGCCGAGGATGCGGTCCTTGGTGTTGAAGTGGGTGGTGGTCATTCCTGAGCCTGCTTGAAACGTCTGTTTCAATCCTAGATTGCAAGCGCCCGTTGGGTCAACCGCCGGAGGTCACGTGAGCCAGGTTGCCGCTCCTACAGCCGATCCTGCGGTTCAGGCTACAAACCACTGTTTGGACAAGGGTTTTCGTGCTATTTTCACCGGGTTTCCCATCCCCTTTTTCTAAACCATTCCAACGGAGCAAGCAGCATGGCGCTGGAGCGCACCATTTCCATCATCAAGCCCGACGCGGTCGCCAAGAACGTCATCGGCGAGATCTACTCGCGATTCGAGAAGGCCGGCCTCAAAGTCGTCGCCGCCAAGATGAAGCACCTGTCCACCAAGGAAGCCGAAGGTTTCTACGCGGTCCACCGCGAGCGTCCCTTCTTCAAGCCGCTGGTCGAGTTCATGACTTCGGGCCCGGTGATGATCCAGGTGCTGGAAGGCGACAACGCCGTGGCCAAGAACCGCGAGCTGATGGGCGCCACCAATCCGAAGGACGCCGCAGCCGGCACCATCCGCGCCGACTTCGCGCAGAGCATCGATGCCAACGCCGTGCACGGGTCGGACAGCCAGGAGAACGCGGCGATCGAGACCGCGTACTTCTTCTCCGCCACGGAGCTGTGCCCGCGCTGAGCGGCACGCCTGGAAACCGGAGCAACGTGAACGAGGTCGCCGCCCGCACCAACCTGCTCGACCTCGATCGCCTGGGTCTGGAGCGCTTCTTCGCCGATGAACTCGGCGAGAAGCGCTTCCGCGCCAACCAGGTGATGAAGTGGATGTACCACCGCCACGTCACCGACTTCGAAGAGATGACCGACCTGGGCAAGGCGCTGCGCGCCAAGCTGCAGGACAAGGCGGTGGTGCTGCCGCCGCCGATCCAGTTCGAAAAGCCCGCGCTCGACGGCACCCACAAGTGGCTGCTCGGCGTGGAACGCGCGGGCGCCATCGAGAGCGTGTTCATCCCCGACAAGGGCCGCGGCACGCTGTGTGTGTCCAGCCAGGTCGGCTGCGGCCTGAACTGCACCTTCTGCTCCACCGGCACCCAGGGCTTCAACCGCAACCTTTCCACCGCCGAGATCATCGGCCAGGTGTGGGTGGCGGCGAAACACCTGGGCAACGTCCCGCACCACCAGCGCAAGCTCACCAACGTGGTGATGATGGGCATGGGCGAGCCGCTGCTGAATTTCGACAACGTCGTGCGCGCGATGGACATCATGCGCGACGACAACGGCTTCGGCCTGGCCAACAAGCGCGTCACCCTGTCCACCGCCGGGCTGGTGCCGATGATCGACCGGCTGGCCGAGGAGAGCGACGTGTCGCTGGCGGTGTCGCTGCATGCGCCCACCGACGAGCTGCGCAACGACCCTGGTGCCGCTCAACAAGAAGTACCCGATCGAGCGAGCTGATGGATGCCTGCGTGCGCTACGCGCTGCGCAAGGCGCGCACTTCCGTCACCTTCGAATACACGATGATGAAGGGCATCAACGACCAGCCCGAGCACGCGCGCGCGCTGGGCAAGCTGATGCGCAGGATGGATGCCAAGGTGCAGCGCGAGAACGCCGCCAAGGTCAACCTGATCCCCTTCAATCCCTTCCCGGGCACGCGCTACGAGCGCGCCGGCGACGACGAGATCCGCGCCTTCCAGAAGCTGCTGCTCGACAGCGGCGTGCTGACCATGGTGCGGCGCACGCGCGGCGACGATATCGACGCCGCCTGCGGCCAGCTCAAGGGCCAGGTCAACGACCGCACCCGCCGCCAGGCCGAGTTCAACAAGAAGCTGGAGCAGCAGGGCGGGGTGCCGGATGCGGCCTGAGGCGCGCCTGCTGTTGCTGGCCGTGCTGCTCGCCGCAGCCGGCAATGCCCATGCCTGGGCCGAGAAGGCGAAGGCCACCACGCGGCTGTCGGATACCGGCCGCGCCCACGTCACTTTGGCGCAGTCCTTCCTCGAGTCGGGCCGCCTGAAAGAGGCCGAGGACAGCGCCCGCGCCGCGGTCAAGAGCGACCCCGGCGCCGCGGCGACCCATGCCCTGCTGGGCGTGGTGCAGGCGCGCGGCAAACAGGATCGCAAGGCCGGCAATTCCTTCGCCCGCGCGCTGGAACTGGCGCCGCGCGACGGCGCCGTGCTCAACGCCTACGGCGCCTGGCTGTGCGGCAAGGGTGACTTTGCCGGCGCCGACAATGCCTTCCGCGTCGCGCTGGAAGACCCGCGCTACACCACGCCGGTGCAGCCGCTGGTCAATGCCGGCCAGTGCGCGGTCCGCGCCGGCGAGTGGCTCAAGGCCGACGCTTACCTGCGCCGCGCGCTCGCCCTCGTGCCGCGCAACCGCCCGCTGCTGCTGCTGATGGCCGAGACGCAGATGCGCCTGGGCCGCCCGCAGGTGGCGCGCGCCTTCGTGCAGCGCGCCGATTCGCTCGGGCCGGATGGGCGCACGCTGGAATTGGCCGCACGCGTCGAAGCGGCCGCCGGCGATGCCCAGGCCGCCGCGCGCTACCAGAAACGACTGCGCGAGGAATTTCCCAACCACGCGTCCAGCGGGGCAGGGGCCCGGACGAAATGAGCATCGACTCCTTCCAGGACAGCCTGTTCGAAGACCCGATCGGCCTGCGCTTCCGCCATTGCCGCGAGAAGCAGCGCATGAGCCTGGAATCGGCCGCCCAGCAGCTCAAGCTGCCGGTCGCCATCCTCGACGCGATCGAGCGCGAGGACTGGGTCCGGCTCGGCGCGCCGATCTTCGTGCGCAGCTACGTGGGCAGTTACGCCCGCTTCCTGGGCCTGCCCGCGACCCTGGCCGAGGAGGTGGTGCGCGGCAAGCCGGCGCCGCAACTGGCGGCCATTGGTTCGCCGCCGTCGCGCCGGCACTTCGATCGCAGCGTGATGAGCCTGGCCTACGTCGCCATGACCGTGGTCATCCTCGGCTCGGTGGTGGCGCTGGCGATGTATTACCGCGGCAGCGTGCGTGGCAGCTCCGACCTGCTGCCGCCCGACGCCACCGTCACCTACGCCAGTGCCGTTGCCGGCGAAGCCGAGGGCCCGGTGACCGCCTCGCTGGCGCCGCCGCTCGGCCCGGCCGCCGAGGCCGCGACCGCGGCTTCCGACGCAGCTGCACCGATCGCGGCTCTGCCCGAAATCGTGCTCAACTTCCGCGGCGACAGCTGGGTGGACATCGTCGACCGCAATGGCGCGCACATCGAGCGCGGCGTGGTCCCCGCGGGCTCGGAACGGCGCTTTGCCGGCGGCCAACTGGCCGAGGTGACGCTGGGGGACGCCACTGCCGTGGAGGTCAGCGCCGGCGGCGCCGTGGTGGACCTGGCGCCCTATCGCGAGGCGAAGGTCGCGCACTTTACGGTATCCTCCGAGGGCAGGATCGGCGCCTCCGCTTCCGACTGAGCGCCCTCCATCCCTTGAACCTTTCTCCCCGGCCGGGGGTCCTCCTGCCGGCTGACACCGCGAAGACGCAATGGAATACGACGAGCACGAACAGAACGAACGGGTCCGCAGCTGGCTGCGGCAGAACGGCAGCTCGCTGATCACCGGCATCGCCATGGGCCTTGCGCTCGTGTTCGGCTGGCAGTGGTGGCAGGGCCGCGGCGAGCAGCACAAGGCGGAGGCCGCCGGGCAGTACCAGGCCCTGGCCGCGGCGCTGGAGGCCAAGGACGCCGGCAAGGCCAAGGCGCTGAGCACCCAGATCGGCGACAAGTTCGCCGACACCGGCTACGCCCAGGTGGCGACCCTGAAGAACGCGACCTTCCTGCACGAGTCGGGCAAGGACGCCGAGGCGCTGGCCTTGCTGCGCGCCGAACGCGCGGGCTTCACCGACCCGGCGATGCTGGAGATCGTGGACATCCGCATCGCGCGCCTGCTGCTGATCACCGGCAAGACCGACGAAGCGGCGAAGGAACTGGACAAGCTCGCCAAGCCCCTGTACCCGCAGGTGGTGGAGGAAATGCGCGGCGACATCGCCATTGCCCGCGGCAACCGCGACGAAGCGCGCAAGCGCTACGAGAGCGCGCTGGCCAAGCTGGACGCGGAAGCGCCGACGCGCCCGCTGCTCGAACTCAAACTCATCGATGCCGGCGGACAACCGCCCGCCAAGCCGGAGACCTGATCCATGCTGCGACGAATCCTTTTCCTTGCCGTGGTCGTTGCCATCGCCCCGGGCTGCAGCACCGTGAAGGGCTGGCTGGGCGGTGCCAAGGACGCCAAGATCGACGTGCCCGCCGAGCTGGTGGACATCGCCTCGCCGGTCGGGATCGCGCACCTGTGGTCGGCCAACCTGGGCGGCGGCGAAGGCAAGCGCTGGCTGCGCCAGCGCGCCACCTATGCCAACGGCCGCATCTACGCGGTGGACGATCGCGGCAACCTGGCGGCCTTCAACGCCGCCACCGGCGACGAGCTGTGGGCGGCCAACGCGGTCAGCACCGCCGCCAGCCGCAGCAAGCTCCGGTTCTGGAAGCGCGAAGCCATCGAGGGCGGCCTGACCGGCAGCCCCGGCGTGGGCAACGGCATGGTCGTGGTCGGTGGCCGCAACGGCGAGGTCGTCGCCTTCGGCGAGGACGGCGCCAGGAAGTGGTCGGTCAAGGTCACCTCGGAAGTGCTCAGCGCGCCGCTGGTCCAGGGCGACCGCGTGATCGTGCGCGCCAACGACGGCCGCGTGTTCGGCCTGGATCCCAACGACGGCGCGCGCAAGTGGGTGTTCGACCGCGGCCTGCCGACGCTGAGCGTGCGCGGCAACGCCAGCCCCGTGGGCACGCCCGGCGTGGTCTTCATCGGCTACGACGACGGCTCGCTGGTGGCGTTGCGCGATGCCGACGGTCAGCGCCTCTGGGAACAACTGGTGGCCGAGCCCGAGGGCCGCACCGAGCTGGCGCGCATGGCCGACATCGACGGCGAGCTCATCCTCGAGGGCGACACGCTGTACGTGGTCAGCTACCACGACAAGATCATGGCGCTGGCGGCCGGTTCGGGCCAGCCGCTGTGGACGCACGACGTCGGCGGCTGGTCGGGTGCGGCGGTCACCGGCGACAAGGTGCTGCTCACCGACAAGCGCGGCAACATCTGGGCGCTCAACCGCAGCACCGGCGACTCGCTGTGGAAGCAGAACGTGCTCGAGAACCGCCAGCTCACCACCCCGGTGGTGCAGGGCGACTACGGCGTGGTCGGCGACCTCGAGGGCTACCTGCACTGGTTCCGCCTCGACACCGGCGACGTGGTCGGCCGCCAGCGCATCAAGGGTTCCGCCGTGCGCGGCACGCCGCAGATGTCGCCGGAAGGCACGCTGTTCGCGCTGACCGCCGAAGGCGAGCTGGCCGCGTACCGCCTGGGCAACTGAAGCCATGCTGCCGCTGGTCGCCCTGGTCGGACGACCGAACGTCGGCAAGTCGACGCTGTTCAACGCGCTCACGCGCACCCGCGACGCGCTCGTCCATGACGAGCCCGGCGTCACCCGCGACCGCCAGTACGGCCTGTGCCGGCGCGAGGAGGGGCGGCACTTCGTCGTCTGCGACACCGGCGGCCTGACCGACGCGGCCGAGGGCCTGGCCGCCGCGACCACCAGGCAGTCGCGCGCGGCGGCGGAAGAAGCCGCGCTGATCCTGTTCATCGTGGATGGCCGCGAAGGCCCCAGCCCCGACGACGAAAACATCCTGCGCTGGCTGCGCAAGACCGGCCGGCCGATCTTCCTGGTGGTCAACAAGACCGACGGCATAGACGTCGCCGCCTGCGTCAACGAATTCGCGCGCCTGGGCGTGGACATGATCCTGCCGATCGCCGCGGCGCACCAGCGCGGCGTGCCCGAGCTGGTGCAGGCGATGCTGCCGCGGCTGCCGCAGGACCTCGATGCCGCGGTGCTCGCGGACGAACCCGACCGCATGCGCGTGGCCTTCATCGGCCGCCCGAACGTGGGCAAGTCCACGCTGGTCAACCGCCTGCTCGGCGAGGAACGCATGATCGCCTCGGAAGTGCCCGGCACCACGCGCGATTCCATCGCCGTGGACCTGGAGCGCGACGGCACGCAAGTACCGCCTGATCGACACCGCCGGCCTGCGCCGCAAGTGCCAAGATCGAAGAGGCGGTGGAGAAGTTCAGCGTCTTCAAGACCCTGCAGGCGATCGAGTCCTGCCAGGTCGCGGTGGTGATGCTCGACGCCGGCGAAGGCGTCACCGAGCAGGACGCCACCGTGCTCGGCCACGTGCTCGATTCCGGCCGCGCGCTGGTGATCGCGGTCAACAAGTGGGACGGCCAGAGCAACTACCAGAAGGAACAGACGCGCGCGATGCTCGACCGCAAGCTGGCCGTTCTGCACCTGGGCCGAGCAGCGTCACCATCTCGGCCAAGCACGGCACCGGCATGCGCGAGCTGTTCAACGCGATCCGCCGCGCGCATGCCTCGGCGACGCGCAACTTCGGCACCGCGGAAGTCACGCGCGCGATCGAGGTCGCGGTCAGCGCCTTCCCGCCGCCGGTGCAGCGCGGCCATGTCGCCAAGCTCAAGTTCGGTCACCCGGGCGGCGACAACCCGCCGCTGTTCGTCGTGCACGGCACGCGCCTGAAGGGCCTGCCCGACAGCTACCGCCGTTATCTCGAGAATTTCTTCCGCAAGCGCTTCAAGCTGGTCGGCACGCCGATGCGCTTCATCTTCAAGGAAGGTGAGAACCCCTACGGCGACAAGAAGAACGTGCTGACCGAGCGGCAGATCGAGAAGAAGCGCCGCCTGATCCGGCACGTCAAGCGCGGCAAATGATGCTCGCGCGCAGCCAGGTGGCGCTGGGCATCCTCGCCGGCGGACAGGCGCGGCGGCTGGGTGGCGCCGACAAGGCTTTCGCGATGCAGGGCGGACGCACGCTGGTCGAGCGCACGCTGTCTGCGCTCGGCGAAGGGCACGCGCAGGTACTGGTGAGCTACAACGGCGTCTCGGCCGCGCGGCTACCGCCGCTCGGCGCGCGCGGTGCCGGACCTGCGCCCGGGTTTCCCCGGCCCGCTGGGTGGCGTCGAAGCGCTGTTCGCCGCCTGCGCGGCGCCCTGGTTGCTCACCGTGCCGGTGGACCTCGACGCGATTCCTTCCGACCTGCTGGAGCGGCTCGCCGCCGCCGTGCGGGGCACGGACGGCGTCTACGCCGCCGACGCCGATGGCGACTGCAGCCGCTGGTGGCGCTGTGGCCGGTGGCCTCCTCACGATTGGCGGTTGTTGCCGCGCTCGATGCCGGCGAGCGCGCCGCGCATCGCGTGCAGCACATCCTGGGTTTCAGTGCCTGCGCGCTGGCGCCGCTGCGGCTCGGCAACCTCAATTCGCCCGCCGACTTCGACGCGGGCGCGTGAGCGTGCGGGCGTGAGCGGCGACTTCCCCACGCGCATCGGTTTCGACGAAGCCTGCGCGATCATTGATGCGGTCGCGGCGGCGCGCGCGTGCTCGAAGTCGAGCAATGCACGCTGTCGCGGGCGCTGGGTCGCGTGCTGGCCGCCGATCTCGTCGCCGCGCAGGCGCTTGCCGCCCTTCGACAATTCGGCGATGGATGGTTTCGCGCTGCGCGCCGCGGATCTTGCCGAGGGCGCGACGCTGCGGCTGGTGGGCGAACAGTTCGCAGGCGCGGCCTATGCCAGTGCTTCGGCCGATCCTGGCGCGGCGGCGGCCGTGGCGCACGGCGAGTGCATCCGCATCACCACCGGCGCGCCGATGCCCGACGGCGCCGACACGGTGGTGATGAAGGAGAACTGCGAGGTCGAAGGCGACCGCGTGCGCATTCGTGTTGCGCCCGCGCCCGGCGCGCACCTGCGCCGCGCCGCCGAAGACGTGCGCCGCGGCGACCGCGTGCTCGCCGCCGGCAGCGTGCTCGACGCCGGCCGCGCTGGGCCTGGCCGCCGCGCTGGGCGAGGCTTCGCTGCCGATCCGGCGCAAGCCGACGGTGGCGGTATTCACCACCGGCGACGAACTGCGCCCGCCGGGCAGCCAGCTGGGCCCGGGCCAGATCTACGACAGCAACCGCGTGCTGCTGCAGGCGCTGCTGCTCGCCGAAGGCCTGGAGCCGGTGGCCTGGCCGGTGCTGCCCGACGAGCCGGGCCGCGTCGCCGCCGCGCTGCGCGATGCGGCCGAGTCCTTCGACGTGGTGCTTTACCTGCGGCGGCGTGTCCGCGGGCGAGAAGGATTTCCTGCCGGCGCTGTTCGCGGAACTGGGCGAGGTGCATTTCTGGAAAGTGCGCATGCGCCCGGGCATGCCCGTGCTGGCGGCGCGGCTGGGCAAGGCGCATGTTCCTGGCGCTGCCTGGCAATCCCGTCTCGGTGCTCGCCACCTTCCTCACCCTGGGGCGGCGCCTGCTCGACGGCCTGCAGGGGCGCGGCGCAGCCGCGTCCGCGCCGCTACGCGCGCCTGGCCGCCGCCATCCACAAACGCCACGACCGCCTCGAATTCCTGCGCGGCGAATTGTCCTGCGACGAGACCGGCCAGTGGCTCGCGCTGCCCAATCCCGCCGACGGCTCGCACCGCCTGCGCGCCGCGGCCGAGGCGAACGCGCTGATCGTGGTGCCCGAGGGCGCCGGTGAGTGGCCGGCGGGCAGCGTGCTGGAAGTGCTGCCGCTGGCGGCGGGCTGAGCGTTAAGCTGCCGCCCATGACGCAACCGGTGATCGAGGAAATCAGCGTGGCCGAGGCGCGGCGGCGACAGCTCGCCGGCGCGCCGCTGCTCGACGTGCGCGAGCCGGACGAAACCGCGCTCGGCCTGCCCGAGGGCGCGGTCGCGGTGCCGCGTGCGCAGCTCGAAGCCGGTCCGCGCGCGCACCACGCCGACACCGACGCGCCGCTGCTGCTGGTGTGCGGCAGCGGCCAGCGCTCGCTGCTGGCGGCGCAGGCGCTGGCGTCGCAGGGCTACACGCGACTGGCCTCGGTGGCCGGTGGCCACGCGGCCTGGCTGGCCGCCGGCCTGCCGGTGGCGAACGCGCCGGCCGATGCCGACTTCATGGAGCGCTACTCGCGCCACCTGCGCCTGCCGCAGGTCGGCCTCGCCGGCCAGCAGCGCCTGGAGCGCGCGCGCGTGCTGCTGGTTGGGGCAGGGGGGCTGGGCTCGCCCGCGGGCTACTACCTGGCCGCGGCCGGCGTCGGCTTCCTGCGCGTGGTGGACGACGACGTGGTGGACCGCAGCAACCTGCAGCGGCAGATCCTGCACGGCGAGGCGGACATCGGCCGCGCGAAGGTGGCATCGGCCGCCGAGTCGCTGGCGGCGCTGAATCCGCGCACGCGCATCGAGTCGGTGCAGTCGCGCGTGTCCGCGGCCAACATCGAGTCGCTGCTCGCCGACGTGGACCTGGTGCTCGACGGCTCCGACAACTTCCCCACGCGCTACCTGCTCAACGACGCCTGCGTGCATCGGGGCAAGCCGCTCGTGTACGGCGCGGTGCATCGCTTCGAAGGGCAGGTGAGCGTGTTCGATGCCGGCCGCGCGCGCGGCGATCGCGCCCTGCTACCGCTGCCTGTTTCCGGCACCGCCCAGCGCGGCCGATGCGCCCAACTGCGCCGAGGCCGGCGTGCTGGGCGTGCTGCCCGGCGTGATCGGCCTGCTGCAGGCCACGGAGGCGCTGAAGCTGCTGCTGGGCGTTGGGCGATTCGCTGGCCGGGCGCCTGCTGCATTTCGATGCGCTGGCGATGCGCTTCCGCGAGACGCGCCTCGCGCCCGATCCGGAGTGCGCGGCGTGTGCACCGGGGCGGGCGTTCGCGGGTTATGAGTCCATCACCGAACTCTGCCGCGCCTAGCCTTCGCGGCGGCCGAGCACCATGCGTACGAGCTCGGGCAGCGACCCGGCCTGCAGCTTGCTCATGATGCGCGCACGGTGGTGCTCGATGGTGCGCATGCTCGAGCCGAGCTGGTAGGCGACCATCTTGTTGGCCTGGCCGGCCACCAGGTGTTCCAGCACTTCGTGTTCCTTGGGCGTCAGTGAGGTGAAGCGGGCCTCGACCTCCGCACGCATGCGCGCACTGTGCCGATGCTGAGCGTCCATCGCTTTGGAATAGAACTCCAGTCGATTATGGCTGCCGGCCTTGGCCTGCCACATCGCGACATCCACGTTCTGCAACAGCACGTCGGGCAGCACCCCGTCAGCGGGCGCGCGGGTGATGCCGATGCAGGCGCTGAGCGACAGGACGATTCCGTCCACCTCGAAGGGCATCGCGAGCAACTGCAAGGCGCGCTCGGCCACGATGCGCGCCCCGGTTTCGTCGGCCGTTCCTTCCAGGGCGAGCAGGAACTCGTCGCCGCCCGGACTGGCCACGAAGTCGGTCTTGCGCACGCAGCGGTGCAGGCGAGCCGCCGCCTCCTGCAACACCCGGTCGCCGACGATGTTGCCATGCAGCGTGTTGATCGTGCGGAAGCGGTCGAGGTCTACATACAACACCCACAGGTTGTGCCCGTTGCGAATGGCGCGGTTGATCGCGGGCTGCAGGCAGGCGCGGAACTGGCGCCGATTCGGCAGTTCCGTCAGCAGGTCGGCCTCGGCTTCCGCCGGGTCGGGCGGCGGCGCGAGGCCTGGCGCGCTGGAGCGCACGACGACCTGCGTCCCACGCTCGCCGCGCCAGTCGCAAGGTCGCTGCGACAGCTGCACGTCCACCTGGCTACCGTCGAGCTTGCGCAACCGCATCGATACGCTGCGCCGGTTCGGATAGGCATCGGCTTTCTTCGATCCCGGCTCGCCTGGAACGCTGGCTGGCAAGAACGCGCTGGCCTGCCTGCCGATGAGCTCGGCGGCCGAGGCGGCCCCCAGCAGCAAGGCCGCCGCCTCGTTAGCCACCTCGATGCGATCGGCGACGTGCAGCAGGATCGCCTCGCCGGACATCTCGAGCAGGAGCTCGTACAGGTCCGGCGCCGGCGGTGCTTTCGGCTTGCTACGCATGGGGCTAGTATTCCGTCACAGGACGTCGTACGGCAAGGAGCGCCGAATGAAAACCTGCGAAGTACGGCACGACGCCGCTCGCCAGCGCTTCGGGACCACCGTTGATGGTCACGACTGCGAACTCGACTATCGCCTGGCCGCCAAGGTCATGACCATCACCCATACCGGAGTGCCGACGCCCGTGGGCGGGCGGGGCATCGCCGCGCAGATGACCAGGGTGGCGCTGGAGACGGCGCGCGCGAACGGCTGGCAGGTGGTACCCACCTGCTCCTACGCCGCGGCCTACATGCAGCGGCATCCCGAGTTCGACGACCTGCGACGGCGCTGACATTCAGTAGCGCGGCTCCAATTTTTTCCGGCTAAGCTGTGACCGGATTCCCCAAGGCAGGGCTTGATTTGCAGTATCTGGACCTGTTGCGACATATCTCGGTCGATGGCTGGCTGCGCGCCGGGCTGGCCTTCGCGGGCGTGTTCATCCTGGTCCCGCTGCTGGTCCCCCTGGCCACCCGCCTGGGGCTGACCGACAAGCCCGATGGGCGCAAGCAGCACGAAGCCCCCACGCCGATGCACGGCGGCCTGACCATCCTGCTGGTGCTGGTCACCACCGCCGCGATCTTCCGCGACATCAACTCGTCTTCTGCCTGGGCGTTCTACCTGGCCGGCGGATTGCTGATGCTGGTCGGGGTAATCGATGACGTCAAAGACCTCAACTGGCGCTGGCGCATCGGCGCGCAGGTGCTGGCGGCCGTAGGCATGATCTATATCGGCGGGGTGTCGGTGCAGCAGTTGGGCGACGTGCTCGGGGTTGATCAGTTCGCGCTCGGATGGCTGGCGGTTCCGGTGACGATCTTCGTCGTCGTCGGCGTGATCAACGCGCTCAACATGTCGGACGGCGTGGACGGCCTGGCTGGCGGACAGGCGCTGGTTTCGCTGCTGCTGTTCTGCGGTTTCGCCCTGTATGCGGGCAACGACAGCACCGCCGAGCGCCTGCTGGCCGTGGCCGCCGCGGTGGCCGGATTCCTGTGCTGGAACCTGCGCCGCCCCGGGCTGCCGAGGGCCGAAGTCTTCCTCGGGGATGCCGGCAGCATGCTGCTCGGCTTCATCATTGCCTGGACCGCGGTGCGCCTCAGCCAGAGCCCGGCGCATCCCGTCTCGCCGGTGCTGGGGCCGTGGACCATCGCGATTCCATTGATCGACTGCGTCAGCCTGATCCTGCGGCGGCTGCGGCAAGGCCGGTCGCCCTTCGCCGCCGATCGCGACCACCTGCATCACCTCCTGCTCGACGCGGGTTACACGCCCACCGCGATCGTGCTCGGATCCATGCTGGCATCGGCCCTGCTCGGCATCGGTGCCGCGGTCGCCCTGAAGCTCGGCGTGTACCCGCCCCTGCTCGTGCTGCTGTTCTTCGTGCTCATCGTCGTGCACTACCGCCTCACCGCCGACCGCGCCCGCGCCGTCGAGTACTTCCGGCGCCTGCCCCTCAGGCACCTGCGCGTCGTCGAGACCTGAGCAGCGACATGATCGACCTTCATTGCCACATGCTGCCCGGGATCGACGACGGCGCGCCCGACCGCGCCACCGCGGTTGCGATGGCGCGCTGCGCGGTGGCGGACGGAATCCGGGTCACCGCCTGCACGCCGCATATCTACCCCGGCATGTACGAGAACACCCGTGACGGCATCGCGCTGGCGGTGGAAGCCTTCCGGCAGGTGCTGGCGGAGGAGGGCATCGAACTCGAGCTGGTCGTCGGCGCGGACACGCACCTGACGCCCGATCTGGTCAGCGGCATCCGCAACCTTCAGATTCCGACGCTCAACGGCAGCCGCTACCTTCTGCTGGAGCCGCCCCACCACAGCGTTCCTCCGCGCTTCGAGGAGTCGGTGTTCCAGTTGAGGTCGGCGGGCATCGTCCCGGTGATCACCCATCCCGAACGCCTGAGCTGGATCGAGAGCCACTACCCGGTGTTCCAGCGCCTGGTCCACGGCGGGGCCTGGATGCAGGTCACCGCCGGCAGCTTGACGGGACGGTTCAGCAAGCGTGCGCAATACTGGGGAGAGCGCATGCTGGACGAGGGAATGGTCCATATCCTGGCCACCGACTCGCACCATATTGACCGCCGCCCTCCGCTGCTGGCCGAGGGACGGGCCGCGGCAGCGCGTCGGGTAGGGGAGGAGGAGGCTTGGCACATGGTACGCACGCGGCCCCGCGGGATCCTGGACAACACCCCGGTGGACGCCCTGCCGGCGCTGCCCGAAAAAGGGCCCGCGCCCCGGCCCTTGTGGAAACGCTTGTTCGGTCACGCATAATTGAACCCCGGATTCAGGAAGAAGCCATGAGTAAACGTCTCGCCACCCTGCTGCTGATCGTTCTGGTCGCCTGCCTGACCGCCTGCAGTTCGGGCCCGTCGGCGCGCAGCGGAGGGGGCGGCTTCACCGAAATGGGCACCCCGGGCAAGCCGATGGCGCCGCCCGACACCACTTCCAGCGGTGGCGCCTACACGGGCGTGTCCGATTACCGGGTCGGTCCCCAGGACCTGATCGAGATCACCGTCTTCCAGGTGCCCGATCTCAGCCGCACGGTGCGGGTCAATTCCGGCGGCCAGATTTCCCTGCCGCTGATCGGGGTCGTGCAGGCCGGCGGCCTGACCATCCAGCAGCTCGAGCAGGCGATCTCGCGGAAGATGTCGGAGAAGTACCTGCAGAACCCGCAGGTCACCGCCTTCGTGAAGGAATTCACCAGCCAGCGCGTGACGCTCGAGGGCTCGATCGCCAAGCCGGGCATCTACCCGCTTACCGGGCGGACCACATTGCTGCAGGCCATCGCCATGGGCGGCGGACTGGACAAGCTGGCCGACTCGCGCGGCATCGTCATCTTCCGGCAGATCGACGGCAAGAAGATGGGTGCGGTGTTCGACCTCAAGGCCATCCGTGCCGGCAAGGATGAAGACCCGCTGGTCTACGGCGACGACATCGTCGTCGTCGAGCAGTCCGGTTCCAAGACCGCGCTGCGCCGATTCATCGAAGCGATGCCGGTCATGAGCGTTTTCGGCGTCTTCTGACGCAACCAAGGATCGGACCATGCAACAGAATTTCCCGGACAAGCCGGACAACGACTCCGACCAGCTGCCGACTCCGAGCGAGCCTGGCAAGGTCTCCGCGCTGGCGATCGCGCGGCGGAACCAGCAGCTCTCGATCGACCTGCGCAATCCCGAGCCGGAAGAGGATGAGGAAGACTTCCATCTGCTCGACTACTGGCGGATCCTGGTAAAGCGCAAGTGGACGGTGCTGGCCGCCACCGCGCTGGTGCTGGTGATCGGCCTGGTCAGCACCCTGATGACCACGCCGATCTACCGCGCCACGGCAACGATGCAGCTCGAAAGCACCAGCCTCCAGGTCGTCCAGGTCGGTGGCGTGAATTCTGAAATGTTGGACGGCACCTTCCAGCGGACCCAGATCGAATTGCTGAGGAGTCGCGCCCTCGCGGAGCGGGTGGTCGTCGAAGCTGGGACTGGCCCAAACCGGCGAGATGGATCGACCTCTGGCCGGGTTCGGGCTGGCAGCAGATCCTCGCCAGCATTCGCGGTCGTCCCGATGAAGATGCGGTCGCCGCCCCGGTCGCGCGAGGACGGCGCGGCGCCGATCCAGGCAGGAGATCGACGGGCTCGCTGCGAGCTTCCGTGGCGGCCTGAGCGTGGATCCGATTCGCGATTCCGAGCTGGTGCAGATCAACTACGACAGTCCGGACCCGATCTTTTCCCAGAAGGCAGCCAATGCCGTTGCCGAATCCTTCGTGGCGCAGAACCTCGAGCGTCGCTTCGACTCCACCGCCTATGCCAAGGACTACCTCGAGGACCGCCTGCAGGAGCTGAAGCTCAAGCTCGAGGATTCCGAGCGCAAGCTGGTGCAGTTCGCGCAGAAGGAACAGATCGTCGGCTCCGGCGACGAGTCCGGCGCGAACCTGATGCGAGCAGAACCTGGGCAGCTTCAACGCCGCCTATGCCAAGGCGCAAGGAAGAGCGCATCCGCGCCGAATCGCGCTGGCGCCAGTCGGCTACGCCTCCGCGGCACCGGCCTGCAGAACTCGGTCGAGAACCCGATGATCAAGACGCTGCAGGAGAGCCGCGCCAAGCTCCTGCTCGAGTACCAGGACAAGCTGCGCCTGTACAAGCCGGACTATCCGGTGATGCAGCAGCTGAAGAGCCAGATCGACGAGATCCAGACGCAGATCGTCGCCGAGGAAGGCAACATCCGCTCGGGCATCCAGGCCGATTACCAGGCGGCCCTGCAGCAGGAGCAGATGCTCGCGCAGCAGCTGAACCTGCAGAAGACCGACGTGCTGGACCTGCAGAACCGCAGCATCCAGTACAACATCTTCAAGCGCGAAGTGGATACCAACCGCCAGCTCTACGATGCGCCTGCTGCAGCGCTACAAGGAGATCGGCGTCGCCAGCGGCGTGAGCGCCAACAACATCTCGCTCGTGGACCGTGCGCAGCCCGGCTACAAGTTCAAGCCGGACCTGCGCCGCAACATGATGATGGCGCTGTTCGGCGGCCTCATGCTCGGGCGTGCTGCTGGCGCTCGCCTTCGAGTACCTCGACGACACCATCAAGCGTCCCGACGACATCGAAAAGCTGCTGGGCCTGCCGGTGCTCGGCGCCATTCCGCTCATCAAGTCGCCCGCGACGCCCACCACGGCCCTGCTGGATGCGCGCTCCGCCTTCTCGGAGGCGTACCGCTCGCTGCGCACCGCACTGCAGTTCTCCACCGATCGCGGCGTGCCGCGCACCCTGCTGGTCACCAGCGCCACGCCCGCGGAAGGCAAGTCCACGACGGCGCACGTGCTCGGCCGCCACTTCGCGGAACTGGGCAAGCGCGTGCTGATCATCGACTGCGACCTGCGCAATCCCTCGCTGCATCGTGCCTTTGGCGTGGACAACGACCAGGGCCTGAGCAACTACCTGGCCGGCGCGATGAAGCCGACCGACCTGATCCGCCCGACCTCGGTGCCGGGCCTGATGTACCTGCCGACCGGCCCGCTGCCGCCGAATCCGGCCGAGCTGCTGATGGGCTCGAAGATGGTGACGCCTGCTCACCGTCGCGGCGCGAAAAATTCGACATGCTGATCCTCGACGGGCCGCCGGTCATGGGCCTGGCCGACGCGCCGATCCTGGCCAACCTGGCCCACGGCACGCTGCTGGTGGTGCAGGCCGGCGAAACCAGGATCGCCGTGGCCCGCAACGCGCTCAAGCGCCTGCATGCGGCACGCGCGCACGTGGTCGGCGGCCTGCTCACCCACTTCCAGCCCGAGCACGCCGGGCAGCATGGCTACGGCTACGGCGGCTACGACTACTACTCGTACGGCACGTCCCAGCCCCGCCTGTCTTCGAGATGACGGAACGGGCGTCTGCGGCGCTGCTCGAAGCCCTCGCGCTGTTGCGGGCGCCGCGGGCTCCGCGGCCCGGACGGGAGCAGCGCCTGCCGCAGGGGATCCTGCAGCTCCTGCGCCTGGCGGCTGGCGAGGAGGAGGCGATCGGCAACGCGCAGGAAGCGACGCGCGAGAGCGCGTCGACGCTGCGCGAGGCGGCGACCTTCTACATCCAGCAGGTCCTGTTCGGCGCCGGCAGCAGCAGCTTCCGCGTCCTGGGCGTCGAGCCGGACGACAGCGACGAACGCATCCGCGAGCACTACCGCTGGCTGGCACGCTGGCTGCATCCGGACCGCAACCCGGATGCCTGGGAAGTGGTGTTTGCCGATCGGGTCAGCCGGGCCTGGCAGGACCTGCGCACTCCCGAGCGACGGTCGCGTTACCAGAGCTTGCTCCTGCAACAGGAGGAGGAATGGTCTGCGATTCCTGCCGCCGCACCGCCACCGGCGCCGCCGCTGGCCGCGGGCGGGGCGTACCGGGTTGCGATCGATGCGCCAGCGACAGCCTCCCGCGCGAGACGGGATCTTCGTTGGGTTCCTTCGGCCGTGCTGGCAACCCTGGGGGTTGTCGCCATTGGACTGGTGGTGTTGTTTTACGCGACACCGGCGCAGCGGCCGGTGGCGCTGACCCACGCCGAGAGCGCGGCTCTCGACCAGGCAGAGCGTCGCGCTTTCGATGCGGAGCCGATTGCGCCCGTGGATGCGGCGACAACCACTTCCGTCCCCGCGACGCCGGTCCCAGCAGCGAGCGCGCCGGTCGAAACAGCAAGCGTGCAAGCCGAAGCGCCGATCGCCGAACCGCCGCCGGGATCGCCTGCGGAGGATCACAGGTCCCCAACGCCCGCCCTCGGGATCGAGACGCCAGCGCCGCGCCAGCCGCCTCCTGCTGCGAAGCCAGAGCGCGTGGCCCGGGACGCGGCGCGCCCGCCTGCGCCTCCGCGGCGGGCGATCGCAGCCGAACGCGCCTTCGTTCAGCGCAGCGCCCCGGCCCCCGTCACGCCCGCAGATACGGCGTCTGCCGCGCCCTCCACTCCAGAGATTCGTCCCCAGCCCGCGGCGACCAGACTGGGCGCACGCGACGCCGATCGCCTGCTCAACACCCTCAGCCGCGCCTACGAGCGCGGGAGCCTTCCCGAGATGCGTACGCTTTTCGCCGCGGACGCCCAGGGTCCGCGCGGCGGTCTGAAGTCGATTCTGTCCGACTACAACCGCGTGTTCGACGACAGCAGTACGCGCTCGCTGGCCATGCGTGACGTAAGCTGGTTCGAATCGGCGAGACCTTCACCATCGTGGCGAGTTTCGAAGCGACGCTGACGAGCCGTCGGACCGGCCGCGAACGCCGTACGCGTGGCGACATCCGCCTGGACCTGCGCCGGGAGGGCGACGCATGGCAGATCTACAGGATCCGGCATGAAGAACGCCCGGGCTGACGTGACGCGGCGTTCGCTGCCGCTCGTCGCTCCTTCTGCTGGTGCTGCTTGCCTACGCGGGTTGGCGGGCCTGCACGCTGGCCATGGCGCTGTTCTGGGCCGATGTGGCGCCTGCCAGGGCATTCGGATGGCGCGACGCAGGCCGCGCGCCAGTTACGCCCGGCCGAATCCGGAATCCGCGGTGGCGCCGCTCCAGCGCGATTCGAATCACCGGTGCGCGCGCACTGGCGCGATCGCCGCTCGACGGCCGTGGCTATCGCTTCCTGGGCAGCGCGGCGCTGGCACGCGGCAGCCTGCAGCAGGCCGATCGCCACTTCGGCATCGCCGCGAGCCGCAGCCCGCGCGATCTGCCCAGCCTTGCCTGGCTGGCGGATCGAGCGCTTGCACGCGGCGACTACGCCGAGGCCCTGGTCGCGGCTGGACCGCATGATGCGAGTGCAGCCGGACAAACTGCACCACCTCGACGGCGTCCTCGTCAACCTGGCCAACACAAGGGCGGCACATGTTCCTCTGGCGAACCTGCTGTCCACCAACCCTCCATGGCGCGATCTCACCGTCCGCAAGCTGCTCACGCGGGGTTCCGAGTGTTGCCGACGTCTTTCCCCTCGTTGAGTTGCTGCGTGCGACTCCAAATGGTCTTGACCCGGCCGAGCTGTCCTTTGGCTGGACCGTCTCGCAGCCGCCGGACAGTGGGGGCCGGCCTATCTGGCCTGGGTGCAGTCCCTGGGCCCGGAAGCAAGCCAGCAGATCGGCAACGTCTACAACGGCAGCTTCGAATTGGAACCCGGCCAGGGCGGCTTCGACTGGCGCTTCGGCCAGGTCGCCGGCGCGCAGGTGAGCCGAGAGCAGACCACCGGCGCAAAGGGACGCCTCGCGCTGCGGGTGGCCTTCGCCGGCCAGCGGGTTCCGTTCAGCCACGTTCGGCAACTGCTCGCGCTCCCGCCCGGTCGATTCCGGCTATCCGGCCGGGTGCGGCTGGACGACCTACGTTCGGACCGCGGGCCTGGTGTGGACGGTCGCCTGCGCCGAAGGCGGGGACGTGCTCGCCCAGACGGAGCCCTTCAACGGGCGTCGCGACTGGTCCGATTTTGCGGTCGAGTTCGAAGTTTCCGCGCAAAAATGCGGTGGGCAGTGGCTCACCCTGCAACTGCCCGCGCGCATCGCCGCCGAGCAGCGGATCGGGGGCGTGGCATGGTTCGACGACATGCGCATCAAGGCGCAGTGAACGCGGACTGACGGAGGCCGAGTCCGTTTTGTTAAGTTATTGACGCAGCAGGGATCGAGACGGTAGTCTGCAATTCGCCAGTAGTGTCTGGCCGGCCCCCGAGGAGGTCACTGATGACCAAATTCGCACTAGCTGCTGCCATGGCCCTGTTCGTGGCGGCCCCTGTCCTTGCACAGGATCCTCCGGCGCCCGTTGCCAAGCTCACGGAAATCGAAGGGCGCGTCCTGGTGAACACCGGGGACGAGTTCCGACCCGCCGTGAGCGGCCAGTCGCTGAAACCGGGTGACCGGATCATGGCGCAGAACAACGGCGAAGCGACCATCGACTTCGACGATGGCTGCGAGGAAGAAACCGAAGTCAAGGAAAATACGATTGTCACCGTCCCTGACCGCTCGACTTGCGCAGGCGGCGTGCCACTGGTGCAGCAGCTCAACCCGGCCGGCGCTGGCGCGGTGGGTGCGGCCGGTGCGGACGTGAGCGCCTCGCATTTCATCCTCGGCAGCGTGGCGGCGATCGGCATCTATCTTTACTTCCTCGAAGATGACACCGAAACCGTCAGCCCCTGAGGTGCGGTCGCAAATTCGATACGACGGGCCGCCCAGTGCGGCCCGTTCCATGTCCGGGCCCGGCGCGGTCGGGCAGGAAGTAGGCCAGCACGCGCTGGTGATCGGAGCCTGTCTGGTGTTGCTCGTTGCCGGTCTGGCCGGCGGCGGTCAGGGCGGCCTGGGAGATTTGCTCGCGCAGGAACTGTCGCTACTGCTGCTCGGGTGGATGGCGTGGCGCTGGCACCGAGGCCGGCTCGCGTGGCGCGGGGAACGCTGGGTACCCTGGCTTGCAGGGGCCGCGCTGGCCCTGCCACTGCTGCAGTTGCTGCCGATCCCTGAAGCCGTGTGGGCGTGGGGCCCCGGCCGCGGCAATCTGCTGGAACAGTTGCGATCCATCGGTATCGAACCGGCGACACGCATCACGCTCGATCCCCTCGCTACCGAGCGCGCCATGTGGAGCGTACTGCCGGCATGCGCGATGTTCCTCGCCGTCCTGCTCATGCCGGCACGCGGGCGAAGCCTGTTGCTGTTCCTGGTGCTGGCGCTCGCCGTCGCGAATGTCTTCCTCGGAATGGCGCAAATCGATGGCGGGACGCAATCTCCGCTGCGACTGTACTGGCCGACGAATTCGGATCGGGCAGTCGGCTTCTTCGCCAACCGAAACCACATGGCAGGTATGCTCGCGATGAGCCTGCCGGTGGTGCTGGTCTGGACGGGCGCCGCCGTCATCAGGGGGCTGGCCGGCCAGCGCATCTCCGTGCCGGGGGTGATTGCCGGCTGCGTCGTCACCGCGCTGCTGATCGCCGGAATCGCCATCACCGGTTCGCGCGCGGGACTGTTGCTGGGCGCAATCGCGGCATTCGGCGCGCTGCTCCTGATCGTCGCTTCCTGGCGGGAGAAGGGAGCCAAGCGCAGCCTCGTCATCGCGCTCGGCGTGCTGGTGATGATCGTCATCCAGGTGGCCCTGTTCGGCGCCCTGCAGCGCATGGGGCTGTCCTCGCGCGACGATGGCCGGGTGGCGTACGCGCTCAACACCGCCGAGGCCGCGACCGCCTACCTGCCCCTCGGATCGGGGCTCGGAACCTTCAGGCGAGTCTACGAGGGATTCGAGGATCAGCCCGGCCGGTACATCGTCAACCACGCGCACAACGACTACCTCGAGTTGTTCCTGGAAGGCGGGCTCCTGGCGCTGCTGCTGATGTCCGGATTCCTGTTCGCCTGGCTTCGTCAGGGCTTGTCCTTGTGGCGGCGATCGAGGAGCAGCGGGGACCAGGGTGCCGCGCAGTCGCGCCTCCTCGCACTCACCGCCTGGCTTTGCGCCAGTCTCGCGCTGCTGCATTCGGCGCTCGACTACCCGCTGCGCACCACCGCGTCCATGACCGTGTTCGCACTGTTCGCGGCGATAGCATTCAGCGAAGGACGCTCCCGCCATCGAGGCCCAGGATCACGCGTGCCGTCTGCCAGCGGCCAGCAATCGGTTCCTGGCCGCGACGAAGAAGGCGCGCTCGTCCGCGAGCAGAGTCTCTGAATACAAAAGCCAGGCGAATACGGCGAGGGCGCCGATCGCGTACAGGCCTGCGGCCGCCGGCGCCATGAACCAACGGCTCGATATGACGAAGTCTTCGATTGCACGGGCAGCGACCGCGAGCAGCACTGCTCCTGCGAGGATTGGCACGAGCAATGGCCGGAGCGTCAGCATCAGGCGCGGCCATGACAACCCGAGTAACTTCAGCACCCGGCGAGCGAACATCGCGTTGGCGGCAAGGCAGGCGAGGAGAGTTCCCAGCGCGGCGCCCTCCTTGCCATAGTGGTAGATCAGGATGGCCGAGGCAGGCAGGTTGATGAGCATGGCGCCCGAAGCTCGCTTGAGTTCCATGGAAGCACGTCCCATGGCCTGCGCAGCCATTGAAAGCGGCGTTACCAGCAGCGTGGTAATCATTGCAAGCGCCAGCAGCGTGAACGTCCCGGCGGCGTGGTAGCCGATCTGTCCCACCCATGCGAACAGGGCGATAGGCGCCACCGCCATCGGCAGCAGCAGGAAGAAGCCCGCACCAAGCACCGTCAGCCGCAACAGGCGCAGCAGGTCCTGGGAGAGGTCCTCGTTGCGGCCGTGCTGCTCGGTCAGCGTCGGAGCGAAGGCCACCAGTGGGGAACTGGAGAAGTTGCCCAGCGCCTGCGCAGAGCGACTTGCCACCTCGTAGTGGGCCACTTCGGCCGGGGTGACCACGCCCGAGATGACCAGCTTGTCGAACTGGTAGATGACGAACATCGCGACATCGCTGAACTGGAGCGCCGCGCCGTAGCGCAGCATCGAGCCAGCGAGATGTCGGTCCAGCAGGGCGGGGGAGAGCCGCCAGTGCATGCGGTGCCAGGTCCACGCGGCGGCGAGGCTCTGCACCGCGATGATGGCAAGCGCGTTGCCGATCAGCACCAGGTCGAGCCGCTTCGTGGTCCACGCCACTGTCCAGGTGACGCCGGCACTGACGATTGCCTGCAGCACCGTGAAGGCGCCATGGGCCTTCATCATCCTGGCTGCCAGCAGCGGCGCGATGGTGCAGCGGAGCAGCGCCATGATCGCCACCGTCGCGTAGATCAGCAGGATGCATTCGCCCGGAGACAACAGCGGCGTGGCGGGCAGGTTCAGCCATGCGGCCAGGGGCTCTGCGACGAGACAGACGGGCATGCCGACCATCGCGAACACGGCCGCGGTGGCGAAGAAGAGAGTTGCTCATGATCGCGCCCAGGCTGTGGCCGCCATTCGTACTCGACTCAGGCATCATCGACAGCGTCGCCCAGCGCATCACGGCCGAGCTCATGCCAAGCTCGAGCGTGCCGAAGGCGAAGGTCCCGCCCAGCAGCACGGCCCAGGCGCCGAAATTTAGCAATCCGAGCGCAGACATCAGGATCGGCAGGCTGAGCAGGCCGATTCCCATGGTGATCATGCGCGTGCCCAGCAGCCAGGCGCCGTTGCGTGTCAGCGACGCGAGGTTGTCCGGCGAATCATGCCGGTTCATCGTCGGCCTTGCCGAAGGCGGCGTTCGCGAGCCAGAAGCCCATGATCAGGTTGACCGGGAACAACTCCGAAATGTTGATGGCCACGCTGGAGACGAGCAGGGCAATGCCGATGCCGCGCGATGCCGGGTCGGCCGACAATGCGAACGCGAACAGCGCGTAGGCGCAGAGCAGACCAATCAATCCGACCTGCCAGAAGAGCACGGCAGGCATGGAGTCGCCAACGGGCCGGTCGGGCAAGCCGCTGGCCTGAATCGCCTCTCCGCGGCTCGCGAGGGCGTTCGTCCCCAGCCCAAAGCCGGTGCCGAAGAGTATCTGACTGGTTGAGAGGTGTTCGTCGGCGTAGTGCGTCACCGGGGCGATCCGGCCCCAAAGCGAGTCGTGCACGTCCCAACGCCCGGTCAAGGAGGGCAGTGCCAGCCAGCTGATGATTGCTACCGGCAGCATGGCCGACAGCAACAACGGACGCCAGCGAGCGCCGAGCCGAGCGTAGGCTGCGGCCAATACGATCGCTAGAAGCGCCGTCCAGGCGACGGCGGAACCGTTCACGACCAACAGCGCCACCAGCACGACAGTCAGCGCGTACAGGCTTCGCCTCGAATAGCCGCCCCAGTTCCAGGCCACGGCCCATGACACCACGGCGAAGGCGCCGAGGGAGGCCGGCAGGTTGAAGGTGCCCACCACGCGGACGATGTCGTGGTCGAAGAGAAAGATCGCGTAGATGAGCATCCCGCGCTGCAACTCGATTGCCGCCAGCGCCGCTTGGGCGAGCAGGGTCCATGCGCAGACCCGCGCCAGGCGCCGGCGCACCGAGTCATCCACCAGGGGGGCGGACAACATGCCTATGCCCCAGGCAGCGAAAGATCGGGCGCCTGCAAGCAGCGCAAGCCACTGCCCCGCGAGCAGTGCAGCGGTGGCCGAGATCGCCGCGAGCAGGACCAGCCCGCCGCTCGCGACCGCGGAACGCACCGGCGAACGAAAGCGGACGAGCTGCATCAGGGCAAGAAGGGCGAAAGCCACGACAACGGCTTCCCGAACGTATTTGGTGAGCAAGAGCCAGCCATCGAGCTGGTGCAGCGAAGCGTGGTGACGCATGACGAATTCGTAGGTTGCCGGCGAGTCCGGTGGATACCCCGATTGCAGGACCAACTCGCCATTCGAGCGCCAGTACTTTTCGGACTGCAGCCAGCCGACGCGTCGCAACCAGAACACACTGCCGCCGAGCAAGGTGGCGAGGCCCACCAAAGGCATGAGCAGGTGTGCGATTCGCCGGGCTAACAGGGGTTGGAGCAAGAGGAATTCCTGGGCTGCATGCAGTTGGCCGCCTCGCATTCTGCAGGCCCCCGCGCTCGCTGGCTAGCCGGCGTCAACTGGTTTGCGGCACCTCGCGCAACTCGCGCAGCTGACCGTTCTCAAGGCGAAAGATGCGATCGGCGAGCGCCAGGCTCGCGGGACGGTGCGTGATCAACAGCACGGTCCGCGAGTGCAACAGGTCGTGGCACTCGGCGATGAAGCCGCGTTCGCCCTCCGGGTCGAACATGGCTGTCGCCTCGTCGAGGATCAGGATGGCCGGGTCCTTCAGCAACGCGCGCGCCAGCGCGATGCGCTGCTTCTGGCCGCCGGAAAGGCGGACGCCTTCGTCACCGATGACAGTGTCGTATCCTTGCGGAAGTCGGCTGATGAACTCGTGCGCATTTGCTGCGCGCGCCGCGATCTCGATCTGCTCCTGGCTGGCCGCGTAGCGGCCGTAGGCGATGTTATGCGCCGCAGAGGCATTGAACAACAGCACGTTCTGGCTGACCAGGCCGATATGAGCGCGCAACTCGTGCAACCGCAGTTCGCGCAGGTCGATGCCGTCCAGGGTGATCTGGCCGGCCTGGGGATCAATGAAACGCATGATCAGCCAGGCAAGGGTGCTCTTGCCGGCGCCGTTGAACCCGGTAATTGCCACCGTTTCGCCGGCACGCACGTGCCAGTCGAGTGCTGTGAATACAGGTGCGCGCCCGGGGTAGGAGAACGCGACCGAGTGGAAGGTGATTTCGCCGCGCACGGCGGCAATCGATTGCCTGCCGGAGTCGGGCTCGGGCGATTCGTCGAAGAGCGCAAGGAGGCGCCATGCGGAGCCACGTGCGATCTGGATCTGCCCGTACACGCCGGCAAGCTGGCCGACCGGATGCGTGAGCAGCAGCCCGTACAGCAGGAGACTCAAGAGGTCCGGCGCGCTGATAGCGCCGGAAGCGACGCCCCGGCTACCCAGCCAGAGCAGCAGGATGACGGCAGCGGCACCAACCCAGCGAACCGCGGGTGCCAGCGCCGAGGCGATGCGCAATTGGCGGATTTCAAGGTCGCGAACCGTGTGGCCCTGGGTCTGGTAGCGGGCGGACTCGTCTTTCTCGCGGGTAAAGGCCTTGATGATGGGCAGCGTTGAGAGGTTCTGTTCGGCGATGCCGTGCTTGACCGCATCCTCGTGAAGGCTGGCGTCGGCAAGGGGGCGCAGCTGCCGGGTGACGAGCCTCAACACCACCACCAGCGCAGGTACTCCCAGGGCAACCGCGAGGCCGATCAGGGGCTGAATTTGCATCAGCAGGACGAGGGCGCCGGCGCAGGTGAACAACAGCGGGAGCAGGGGCGTCAGGGTATCGGTGAGGAAGCTGCTGATTCGCCAGACATCGTTGGTCAGCAGGGCGAGGGACTCGCCACGCTTGCGCTCCTGGTGCCAGCCGATGGGCAGGGACTGCATGTGGTCGTAGACGCGGCTGCCGAGGTCGGCGGTCACGCGGGCGTTGATGCTGCCGAGCACGAGGCCGGCGCCAAATCCGAGCACGGCCTGCACGCCCATGATTGCCAGCCACAGCAACAGCAGGAAGTCGGGGACGGATCCGTCCAGCAGCGCCCGGGCCACGCTGGCCGCGAACCAGGGCAGGGACAGGGTAAGCACGCCATCGAGCAACAGCAGTGAAGACGCGCCAAGGATCGCAGGGCGGTACGGGGCCAGAATCCCCAGCAGGAACCGGAGTTCGGCATGCGGACGCAGCGTCCCCCCCGGTCGGTCCATTAGTCTAAGATTCTCCACAACAGTCGCCATTCTCCCGCCCGGCCCCGTTGTTCTGGAGCACTGATTCGCATGTATCCAACGCTATCACAGCAAGCCAGACACGCCGACGACGTCTTGTTCCAGGAGGTCGGAGGGGAAAGCGTACTGTTGAGCCTGGGCAGCGAGAGCTACTTTGGCCTTGATCCCGTAGGAACCCGAATCTGGAAACTGCTTGGCGAGGACGCCAGGCTCCAACATGCATTCGATGCCATGCTGGCTGAGTATGAGGTGGACCCCGTCTCGCTGGAGAAGGACTTGCTTGAACTCGTCCGCAAGCTGGCCGAAGTCGGCCTCGTCCAGATCGAGTGATGCTGCGCCGGATCGCCAGATGGCGCGAGTTGTCTCCCGCAGAGCGTCGGCAGCTTTTAGGGTTGCTGGCCGGGTTGCCCCTGGTCGGAGCGATGCTGCCAGTGCTTGGCCTGGTCCGGACCAGGAAGTTGCTGGAAAGGCTGTCACCGCAGGCTGCGCCCCGATCGGCCGGTGCCGACGACCTTGAATCGGCCTGTCGCTTGGCAATGATTGCCGAAATTGCCGGCCGCCGCGGTGCGATCAAGGCCACCTGCCTGCGACAGGCCCTGCTCGTCCACTGGTTGTTGCGGCGACGAGGCCTGGCGCCTGAACTCAAGCTGGGCGTGCGAAAACAGGGAGGCCGCCTGGATGCGCACGCATGGGTGGAGCTGGATGGGCTGGATCTCGGACAGTCCGGGCAGGAGCATGTACCGTTCGCGCATTCGGACTGGAGCTCCAGTGGCGTGCGCTGAAGGCAAGGAGCCACGCTTCGGACGAACCTTGAACGCGCCCCTGCCCGAAAACGCGCTCGGCGCCGACCTGATCTGGTGGCGCACTGCCAACGGCATGCGCACGATCGCCAATGTGTTCTGGGCGGAGGCGCAAGCGTTTCCCGACCCGGTCCACCTCCAGGCGCTGTTGTTCGATGCCAGTGGCCAGGCGGTCCGTTCGTGGAGGATTGATCTGCGCCGGGGCGAGTGGATTTTTGTCGACAGCGCCGCGGATGGCCCCTGGCGGGAGCTTGATGGGCAGGACGGCGTGTTGGCCCTTTACGCCTGTACCAGTGTTCCACCGAGCCGCAAGGCACGCGAAGCGTACAACCGACTCTTCCCCGTCGTGGATTGGCGGACAGCCGATGGTCGCATCGCCACCTTGCACAGCGACCAGGTGGTGTGCCGCGGCAGGGACCGGCGACAGGAACTCACCGAAGTTGTGGTCCTCGAGTCCGCGGACGAGCGCAATGCACTCGTGTTCCTGAATGGCGAACAGGAGCAGGACGAAACTGCGCTTGAGATATCCGTAACCAATTGCAGTGGCGAAGTGCGCCACGCAAACTACGCAGTCGCGATGCGGCCTTTTACCGTGCATCGGATCCCGCTCGTCGGACTGTGGCCGGACCTGGCAGACTTCTGCGGCGGACAGCCGCTCCTCGCCAGTGCGATCTTCTCGTCCCGCGGACTGTTTTCCAGGCCGTATGTGGAAACCACGGGAACCCGATGGGGCGCCTATCACGCCGGCAACGTCTATTCCTGGTCGCCGCTGCCGTACTTCGCGCACGCGATGATCTCGGGCGAGGTGAATCCGGTTGCGGTGATCCACGACAGGGAGACACGGACGATCGTGAACCTGCTCCACTCGCATGACGGCATCGAAGACGAGATGCTCGTCAGTGTCGCGTTGTTCGACACTGATGGCGTTTGTGTTGCAGATCGGCCAGCGTGGCGCCGGGTGCCGCGGCTTGGGCTGGCGCGCTTCGACATCGCCGAGCTCCTGCCGGACCCGACTCTGCCTTTCCGTGGCCACGTGGCGCTCGGCTTCGCTGCGAAAGCAGGGCAATCGGTCCCGCGGCACCTGCAAGCCCTGCTCGAGTACCGGCGCGGCACCAGCGTAGCCAGGACAATGACTTGGAGCGACGAATGGAACTCCAACGTGCGGCTTGCGAGGCGGGACCGGAGCGCCAGGCCAGCACTCGGCAGATCGTACTTCCGCGTCTGTGAAGACCTTGAGCTCGGCACGGAAGTGGCCGTGACGAACGCGGGACACGCGGGTTATCGTGGGGTGGCGGAGGTGCGGATGACCCTCGGCGGTTTGGGGGGGCGCATCGCCGACACCGCCTTCCAATTGGGGCCGTATGCCACTCGCATCGCGACGGTCGAGCAGTTGTTCCCGGGCGCACGCGAGGCCCTGGCACCCTCGGGTCTGGGGATGCTGATCATCGAGAGCACCAGCGATCTTGCCAATCTCGCTTTCACCCGCCACCGGGGCTCCGGAGCACTGGCGGTCGAACACTTCATGGCGATGGCGAGCGAGCAGGAAGGCAAGATCGAATGGCCCGCGGGATGCTGAGCCGGACTTCCATGCAAGCGATCCAGGCGACGAAATGAGTGGTATCTGCGGCGTCCTGAATTTCGATGAGCAGCCCGCCGATCCCCAACTGCTGGGACGGATGACCGCATCGATCGAATTTCGAGGCCCGGACGCCCGAAATGCGTGGATTGACGGCCCGATCGGCTTCGGTCACACCTTGCTGAAGACTACGTTCGAATCGGAACGCGAACATCAGCCGAGCAGTCTCGACGGCAGGGTCTGGATCACCGCCGATGCCCGTATCGACGGGCAAGCGGCGCTGAAGGAAAAACTCCGGTGCAAGGGCCGGGCCGGACTGGAGTCCGCCGGCGACGCCGATTTGATCCTGCATGCCTACCACGCCTGGGGCGAGGATTGCCTGGCGCACCTCATCGGCGATTTCGCGTTCGCCATCTGGGATGGCCGTCAGCGGCGGCTGTTCTGCGGGCGGGATCATTTCGGGGTGAAGCTGTTTTTCTATTCGCTCCATGAGCGGGGTCTGGCCTTCAGCAACACGATGGACTGCCTGCGTGGCCTCCCCTCAGTGACGGCCCGGCTGAATGAGTTGGCGATTGCCGACTTCCTCCTGTTCGAGCAGAACCAGGACCCCGGCACGACCGTGTTCGCCGATATCCAGCGTTTGCCGCCCGGGCACTTTCTGGTCTGCTCCGCTGCCGGCCTGAAGGTGGCTCGCTACTGGACCCTGCAGGCCGACCTGGGAGTCCAGCATCGCCCTCAAGGGGACTACGTGGCGCGGTTCAAGGAACTGTTCGAGCTGGCGGTCAGCGACCGGCTCCGCACGAACACGGTGGGCGTGGAAATGAGCGGAGGACTGGATTCCACCTCCGTGGCGGCGATGGCGAGCCATCTGCTCAAGCGCGGGGGGCGGCCATTCGACCTGCGCGCGCACGCAATCGTCTACGACGAGCTGATTCCCGAGGAGGAGCGGGTTCATGCGGCCACGGCGGCCGAGCACCTGGGCATTCCCATCCATTTCGTGGTCGCCGACCGCTATGAGCTCTACGAACGATTTGACCGCCCCGAGACCGCCCTTCCCGAGCCCAACAACGATCCGGACGTAGCCATGTACGTCGACGCGATCGAGGGAACGGTGCGCCACAGCAGAGTGGCATTGACCGGGTGGGATGGCGACGCACTGATGTCCGAGTCGCCGAAGCCGTACTTGCGCACGTTGCTGAGGGAAGGGCGCTGGGTTCGGGCACTGCGCGAGGCCCTCCGCTATGCGGCCATGGAGCGCCGCTTGATGCCATTGGCCTTGGCAGAAAAGCTCGGACTCCGCCCCGGGAAGGGACCATCGCATTGGCGAGCCTATCCGGCGTGGCTGAATGCGGAATTCGAGAAACGACTGGACCTGCGCACCCGTTGGCAGCGGTTCAACGTACAGCCTGCCCCAGGACACGAGATCAGGCCATACGCGTACCGGACCTACGAGTACGTTCAGCGGCTCTCCAACTTCTTCGACCGTTATGACGCCGGCCTGACCAGGCAAGCCCTGGAGTACCGGCATCCCCTGTTCGATCTGAGGCTGGTCGAATTTTGCCTGACTCTGCCACCCGTACCCTGGTGCGTGCGGAAGACGATCCTGCGCGCAGCGATGGGCGGGTTGTTGCCCGATACCGTGCGTCTGCGCCCGAAGACTTTCCAGCCAGGTTATCCCCACCTCGAGCGATTGCGCAGGGCGAGCAGCCAATGGGTGGACGGTTTCGAGCCTGCGCCTGTGCTCGCGGGCTACGTAGACCGTGCTAGTATTCCGGCCAATGTCACGGAGAGGGATCCGGACGTTGCTTGGTTGAATCTGCGTCCATTGAGCCTCAGTTTCTGGCTCAGAGGCGTCGAGACAATGGCCCAAATGTTCATGGCGGAGAAGATTATGAAGTCCGAGGAAGAGTCCGCGCCAAAGCAGGTCTATCGCCGCCCGGAACTGCAGGTTTACGGCACGATCCAGGCCCAGACGAAGACCATCGGCATGGGAATGATGAACGATGGCATGATGAACAAGTCGGCCTGACCCGACGCGGGAAGAAATCGCGACCCGGGCGGGTGTCCCAGGGTTGCATTTGCCATTCGCCAAGTACCGCACAATCCATGTCCTACTCCTGCTTCGTCTACGGTCTGGGACTTCACTTCAATCGCCCCATTCCCGCACTCGCATTGCTGCCTCCCGCCGACCGGATCGACGTCGAGATAACGCTTGGCACGATGCCCGAGGAGCTCGAGTCCCCGGTCCCTGCGAACTCGGCGAACCGGTATCTGAGCGAAGAAACCGAAGACTGCGGCACTCCGACCTTGCAAGTCTCCAGTCTTTTCGGCGGAAGGTACCTCCGCAGCGAGTACAGCGACGGCACTATCATCGTGGTCGACGGGCAGGGCACCCGCGTCTGGGCAACATGGCCGGATTCGGCGACGATCGACGATACCGCAACCTATCTGCTCGGTCCGACCCTTGGCCTGGTGCTTCGATTGCGCGGGATCACCTGCATGCATGCGAGCGCGATCGTCATCGGCGACAGAGCCATCGCACTCGCCGGGCCCTCCGGGGCGGGCAAGTCCTCGGCCGCTGCGGCCTTTGCGAAGCTGGGGTACGCGATCCTTGCCGACGACATCGTTGCGCTTTCGGAACGCGAAGACGGCTTCTGGATTCAGCCCGGCTATCCGAGCGTGCGCCTTTGGCCGGAATCAGTAGCCGGCCTGTTCGGTTCGCCGGACGCACTGCCCCTGATCACGCCAAGCTGGAGCAAGCGCTTCCTCGACCTCGCTGCGCCGGAGTTCCGCTTCCAGGCGCAGCCGTTGCCGCTGGCAGCGGTCTATCTCCTGGACGAGCGCTGCGCTGCGGTGGCCGATCCCGTCGTCGCCGAGATACACCCGCGATCGGCGCTGATGCGCATCGTTTCGGACACCTATGCGACCCGCTTGCTCGATCCGGTCCGAAGGGCGATGGAATTCGAGGTCCTGGGTCGCATGGCAGGGGCGGTGCCGATGCGCCTTGTCCAGGCTGGCGCGGATTTCTTGCGGATTGCGGACCTGTGCCGTGCAGTCGTCGACGACTTTCACCAGTTTCGCAGCAAAGCCTCCATATTGCCTTTGGAGAATCACTGATGGCGGGCGGCGACACCTATTCCATCCAGGACTACGGCTGGATGATCAACGACAGGATCCGCACCGCACCCTACGTCGAGGCGCTCCGCCGCGCGGTCCGGCCCGGGAGCGTCGTGCTCGACCTCGGCAGCGGCACGGGATTCTTCGCCTTCCTCGCCTGCCGGTTCGGTGCGGCGCGGGTCTACGCCATCGAGCCGGACGAGGCCATCGAAGTGGCGAGATTGTGTTCGGCCGACAATCCGGGCAGCGAGCGCATAACCTGGCTGCAGTGCTTCTCAACGGCGATCGATTTGCCGGAAAAGGTGGATGTCCTGATCGGCGATTTGCGTGGAAACCTGCCCTTCTACACCGCGAACATTCCGTCGATGATCGATGCCAGAAAGCGCCATCTCAAGCCCGGCGGCCAGATCATCCCGGGCCGCGACGTCCTGCGTATCGGGCCTGCAAGCGCCCCGCGCGAACATGAAAACCTGATCGCACCCTGGCGCAAGAACGACTACGGAGTCGACTTCAGCGCCGGGCGGAAGTTCGTTGAAAACAGCTTCTGGCGCGCGAAGTCCGAGTCGATCGCTTCGGACGCAATGCTCGCCGCGCCCGGGACCTGGGGAGTTATCGACTACGCGCAGGTGGAGTCCGCCAACCTTTCGGGCCGCCTGTCATGGAGCCTCGAGCGCGGGGGGCCTTTGCACGGCTTTTATGTGTGGTTCGATGTGGAGGTCGCCGATGGATTGGGATTTTCCAACTCACCCGACAAGCCCACGCTGGTCTACGGTCGCTCGTTCCTGCCGCTGCCCGAGGCGGTAGAAGTGTCCCCGGGAGACCGCGTGGACTTGAGCATCTCCGCTACCCTGGTGGAAGAGGACTACGTCTACGCTTGGCTCACGAGCGTCACATCGGCCAAGGGCGAGAGCCGGGCCGCGTTCAACCAGACCACCTTCAAGGGTCGCCCGATCAGGTTGCGTGACCTGAAGCATGCTGCCGCGGACTTCGTGCCGACCTTGACGCTGGAGGGCGAGATCGACTGCGCAATCATGCAGGGTCTCGCGCGGTCGCAGTCCCTAGGCAGCATAGCCGGGGAGCTGGCGGACCACTATCCGCATCGCTTCGCCACCCTCAAGTCCGCCTTGGGGCACGTGGCCAGGCTATCGTTGAAGTACGCCGAATAGCGGGGACAAAGGATCTAACCCCGGGCGACGCGTCGAACGCCGTAGATGCGGACCTCCGAGCCGCCGTCGGGCTCGGGCAGAACCGTCATCTTGACCTGCGACAAGGTTCCGCCCAACTGGGTGACGAGCATGGTCGCCCATTTCCTGGCATCAGCGGATCGATCAAAGCTGGCGCTGATGCGACAGGTTTTCGAGCGGCAATCGGTCGCGAGGTCATGGGGGCGCAGGCCACCTCTCGCCATCACCGGCTTGATCGACGCCGCCAGGATGTCCACCTCAGACCGCGCCGACCACGTCGCGTCCAGCGGCTCGGCAACGTGCATGCGATCGAGTTCCCCGAGTGCACGTGCGTGATCTGCCGGTTTGCCCCCGGCGCCAGAGAGCCGTTCGTGGATTCGCTGAAGTTCCGGCGGGGTCTGGTTCACGCCGGCGGGGCCGGCGATTCGTCGCGGAGTCCTTTGTACGGCCATCTCGTCCAGTTGGCGCCTGACCTCTGGCGGCAAACCCTGCCGGGAGGCTTCGCGCGACGTGGGGTCGGAGCCCTGACCCGCGCTCTCATCAGCACGGGCCCCGCCATGGTTGCTTCCGATCCAGAACGAAAAAGCCAATCCACCCGCGACCAGCACTGCCACCGCGACTCGGGCCGGGGAAAGGCTGGAAACAGTCGATTTCGGAATCATGAGCCTCACCTTCACCGTCGATTGACTTCAGGAACAACTTGCCAGGGCGTCGATCGAAGCCGACGGCCTGGCACACGGGATGTCACCAGCCGCCGGTCAAAGACCGACGTCGGCCCAGGAGAAGGTGACCGTGTAGTTGATCGAGGTACCTTGCGGGAGCTGGCAGGCAGAGGATGGGTAGCTGAACTTGGCGCCGTTGTCCCATTGGCTGCCACCGGTGTCGAGGCCGTTCCAGCTGATCCACTCGACGCCGTGCGCCGGCACCAGTACCTGCTTGGGATAGAGCGTGGAGATCTCGCCGTCGTCCAGGTCTGGGAAGCCATCGGTGAGGATGCAATCCACCAGGATGTCATTGTCGGTGGCGTTGTGCAGCTGCATTTCGTAAAGAACGATGTCGCCCGTTCCGCTGCCGTTGTTTACCGGAGTGGAGACGCCGCCGCAAACCACGCTGACGATGCCGACGCCGGTGTTGGACGTTCCTTGGGCCTGGTTGAGCAGCGTGCTGCGATCCGATGCGTCCATGCCCTGGCAGGCGGTTGCGGCATGATTGATCGAGATCCGGCTGGCCACGGCGGCCTGGCTTGGCGCGGAGTACGCCGAAACGAGGGCTACGGCCGCGGCGGCGATTGCAGTATTCAGGACTTTCATGGTGATCTCCTTAGGCAGCCGTCATGGGGGTCGGCTTGAGCGGTACTCTGGGCTTTCACCGGGCGCTTTCGCTATTCGCTCAAATACCTACGTAGAAATACCTATGGCCGGCGAATGCTAAGCTTGCGAGGCGTTTCGCGCACATGAACCACAAGTCGTTGCATTGCGTCCGGAAAGAGCCAGTGTCCGAAGAGAAGATCGTGCTCTTGTGTGCGCGAGTGCGGATGAGTGATTCGCAACGCGTGCGGTTGCGCGAGTTTTCACTCGCTGGAGCGGACTGGTCGCGCGTAGTCGCTCTCGCCAGAATGCATGGGTTGTCGCCGCTGGTTTTTCGCCATCTTTGCGAGACGCTTGGCGAGGATCTGCCGAAAGAAGTCTATGCCGAGCTCTGGAACGGACAGCGACGCCTGGAACGCCACAACTCGCAAATGACCGCGGATCTCCAACGGATTCTGGAGACCTTTGGCGAGCACGGAATCCCGGCAATTCCATACAAGGGTCCAACACTCGCCATGGCGGCCTATGGTGACCTGGCGCTGCGTGAGTACGGCGACCTGGACCTGCTGTTGCGGCGATCGGACATTCTTCGCGCAAAGGACCTGCTCGCGCGCATGGATTTCATGCCGGAATATGACCTCTCGCCCGAAGCCGAGAGGAGGCTGCTCCGTTCCCGCAGCCGCTACCATATGGCGCTGCTGCGCGAGCAGCCGCGTTTGCTGGTGGAGTTGCACTGGAAGACCGATCCTGAATTTCCAGTAGAGCCGGTTGGAGACGAGAGCTGGTGGGCCAACCTGGCGAGCTTCCGCCTTGGCGAGCGCGATTTGCCCTCCTTCTCCCCGTCGGAACTGATGCTGGTGCTGTGCCTGCACGGTACCAAGCATTTCTGGGCCAGCCTTGGCTGGCTTGTGGACATTGCCGAGCTGATCCGGCAGCAAGCCGGCTTGGACTGGCCCTGGATCATCAAGCGCGCCGAAGCACTCCATGCCGACCGGCGACTGGCATTGGGCCTCATCCTCGTGCGGGACGTGCTTGAAGTCGAGCTACCCGAAGCCGTCCAGGCGTGGCTGCACCGACAGGTCGAGGCAACCAGGGTGGCCGGCCTTGTCTGCAGCGAATTGTTCGATCCGGACGCATCTGAGCGCAGCGCCTTCGCCCGACTGCAACTGAATTTTCGGCTCTACCAGTCCTGGGGGCAGCGTCTGCGCCACGTGATTGATGTCGTTTTCAATCCAGGCCTTGTGGAGTGGTCGGGCACCAACTTGCCACGCCCGCTGTTCTTCCTCTACCAGCCCATCCGCTGGTTCCGATTGCTGCGCAAGTACGCTACGGGCGGCGCGGCGCGCCGCTGACTCCCGGTCCGAATGCAAAGGGCGCGATTGCCCAAGCACGAGTTCGCAGCCTTGCCTGCCGATGGTAGTCTAGCCGCCACGAATCGAGCCGATCGCCCGCCGTAGCGTGGGTGGACGGAAGTGAAGAACCAAGGGGGCAGGGTGCGGAATTACGAAAGTCGCAAGCGCGTACTGGTCACCGGCGGCGCCGGTTTCCTGGGCTCGCACCTGTGCGATCGCCTGCTCGAGCAGGGCCACGAAGTGCTCTGCGTCGACAACTTCTTCACCGGCTCCAAGCGCAACATCGAGCACCTGCTCGGGCATCCGCGCTTCGAGTTCATCCGCCACGACGTCACCTTCCCGCTCTACCTGGAAGTGGACGAGATCTACAACCTGGCGTGCCCGGCCTCGCCGATCCACTACCAGCACGATCCGGTCCAGACGACCAAGACCTCGGTGCACGGCGCCATCAACATGCTGGGCCTGGCCAAGCGGCTGCGCTGCCGCATCTTCCAGGCCTCGACGAGCGAGGTCTACGGCGACCCCAGCGTGCATCCGCAGACGGAAGGCTACTGGGGCAACGTCAATCCGATCGGCATCCGCTCCTGCTACGACGAGGGCAAGCGCTGCGCCGAGACGCTGTTCTTCGACTACCACCGCCAGCACCAGCTCGAGATCAAGGTGGCGCGGATCTTCAACACCTACGGCCCGCGCATGCACCCGAACGACGGCCGGGTGGTGTCGAACTTCATCGTCCAGGCGCTGCGCGGCGAGCCGATCACGATCTACGGGGAAGGGCAGCAGACGCGCTCGTTCTGCTACGTCGACGACCTGATCGAGGGCTTCGTGCGCCTGATGGCGACCGAGCCGGGCTTCCCCGGTCCGGTCAACCTCGGCAATCCCGGCGAGTTCACGATCCGGGAGCTGGCCGAGAGGGTCATCGAGCTGACGGGGTCGCAGTCGAAGCTCGTCTTCAATCCGCTGCCCGCGGACGACCCGAAGCAGCGCCAGCCGGACATCCGGCTCGCCCGGGAGAAGCTGCGGCTGGGAGCCGCGGGTCGAGCTCGATGAAGGCCTGGGCAAGACGATCGCCTATTTCGACGGGCTTCTGAAGGAAGCCTGAGGCCAGGGCGCCTGCGGGCTTGCCAGCCCCCGTGGGCCTGGGCTACCTTGCGTTCAACTATTGAACGCACCCCTGAGGGTACTTGGACGCCTGGTTCGCCGTCGTCACCAAGCCGCGCTGCGAAGCGCAGGCAGAAGAGCATCTGCGCCGCCAGGGCTACGAGTGCCTGCTGCCCAGGGTGCGGCGCGTGCTGCGCACGGCGGCGGGCGCTGAAATCCCGGGTCGAGTCGCTGTTTCCGAACTACCTTTTCCTGCAGGCCGATCCGGAGCGCGATTCCCTGGCGCCGGTGCGCTCCACGCGCGGGGCGATCGGACTGGTGCGCTTCGGCGCCGAGCCGGTGCGCGTTCCGGAAGCGGTGATCGCCGGTATCCGCGACCGGATCGACGCCGAGGACGGGCTGGTGCGGCTGGCCTCGCCGGACCTGCTGCCCGGGCAAAGCGTGCGTGTCACCCAGGGCCCCTTGTTGAACTGGCAAGGCGTGTTCCTGGCCCCCGAGGGCGGCGACCGCGTTCGCCTGCTGCTCGAACTGCTCGGCAGCGTCCGCGAGGTCGTGCTGCCGCGGCACCAGCTCGCGCTGCGCGTCTAGCGCGCAACGCAGCAATCCGGTGCGCTTCCGCACCGGCCAGCACGAAGCCCAGGCCCTGCGGAATGCCCCATGCCGACGGGCGGTAGCGTGCCGACACCAAGTCCATGGACGAAGAACTCCGCCTCCGCCTGCTGCGCCTGCTGACCGAGAGCCCCGAGCTGTCGCAGCGCGAGCTTGCGCTACGGCTGGGCCTGTCGCTGGGCAAGACCAACTACTGCCTGCGCGCGCTGATCGACAAGGGCTGGGTCAAGGTGAACAACTTCCGCAACAGCCAGAACAAACTCGCCTACGCCTACGTGCTGACGCCGCAGCGGCTTCCTCGCAAAGGGATCGCGACGGCGCGACTTCCTGCGCCGCAAGCAACTGGAGTTCGAACGACTGGAGCAGGAAATCGCCGAACTGCGACGCGAAGTGTCGGAAGCCGCCGAGCAGGAGGTCCACCGTTGAGTGCCGACGTCGCGATGCCACCACGGCCGATGCGGCTGATCTGCGTGGTGGGTGCGCGCCCGAACTTCATGAAGATCGCTCCGATCATGCGCGCCCTCGCGCTGCGGGCGCATTCGGTGCAGGCGACCCTTGTCCACACGGGCCAGCACTACGACGTGGCCATGAACCATCAGTTCTTCCAGCAGTTGCGGATTCCCGAGCCCGATGTGTCCCTGGAAGTAGGCTCGGGCAGCCATGCCGTGCAGACCGCCGAGATCATGAAAGCGTTCGAGCCGGTGCTCGAGGCCGTGGCTCCGGACGCCATCCTGGTCGTTGGCGACGTGAACTCCACCATCGCCTGCGCGCTGGTCGCCGCGAAGAGGGGGGTGCGCGTGGTCCACGTTGAAGCCGGCTTGCGCTCGCGTGACCGCAGCATGCCGGAGGAAATCAACCGGATCCTCACGGACCAGCTTTCCGACCGCCTGTACGTCACCGAGGCCGAGGCGATCGACAACCTCCTTGCCGAGGGCGTCGCACGAGATCGGATCGTATTCTCCGGCAACGTGATGATCGACACGCTGTTCGCCAGCCTGGGCGAATCCACCCCTGCCGCGACCACGCTGGCCGGGACCGGACTCGATCCGTCCCGTCCCTTCGGAGTAGTGACCTTGCATCGGCCATCGAACGTGGATGACCCGGCGGTGCTCGCCCGACTTCTGCGAACCCTGGCCGAGACGAGTGATCGTCTTCCGCTCGCATTTCCCGTTCACCCGCGGACGCGCGAGCGCATTGCCGCGGCCGGACTGAGCTCAATACTCGAGTTGCCGTCGTTTGCGATCCTGCCTCCGCTGGGCTACCTGGAAATGCTCGGCCTGGTGCGGATGGCGAGCGTCGTGCTCACCGATTCCGGCGGGCTGCAGGAGGAAGCTACCGCGCTGGGCGTTCCGTGCCTGACGCTGCGCAACAATACCGAGCGTCCGATCACCATCAAAGAGGGCACCAACCAGCTGGTCGGCACCGACCCGCTGGCGATCGAGGCGGGTGTTTCAGCAGCCTTGTCCAGGACCGGCCGACCTGCGCCGCGTCCCGAAGGCTGGGACGGCCACGCCGCCGAGCGGATCGTAGAAGACCTGGTCGCCTGGCTGGGAGTCGAAGCATGAGCGGGCAGCCGGAGCAGGCGCGCGATGCCGGTGATTCCGAGCGTGAGGAGTTCTTCGGACATCGCCATGTAACCGAGATCAGCCAGTCCAAGCGCTCGCTTCTCAGCGACCTTCGCGAGATCTGGCTCTATCGCGATCTGTTGTTCCTGCTGACCAGCCGCGATGTCACGCTCCGCTACAAGCAGAGCATCCTCGGCGTCGCATGGGCGCTTCTGCAGCCGCTGATATTGATGGTCACATTCACTCTTGTCTTCGGCCGCTTCGCGAAGCTTCCCTCGGACGGCTACCCGTATCCCCTGTTCGTGCTCTGCGCGTTGTTGCCCTGGCAGTATTTCTCGCGCTCGATCTCCGGCAGCAGCTCGAGCCTGGTCGCGTCGGCGAGCCTCGTGACCAAGGTCTATTTCCCGCGGCTCATCCTGCCGATCAGCAAGACCCTGTCCGGGCTCGTGGATCTCGCCGTCTCCTTCATCCTGCTCGCGATCGCGCTCGCATGGTATGGCGTGGTGCCCGGCTGGGAACTGGTATTGCTGCCGGTGTTCGTCGCGATCGCGATGGTGACAGCCCTGGCAACCGGCCTGTGGCTGACCGCGCTCAACGTGCGCTACCGGGACATCGGCCTGATCGTGCCCTTCATCGTGCAGATCTGGATGTACGTGTCGCCGATTGCCTACTCGACCACCCTGGTGCCGGAGCGATGGCGCTGGGTGTACAGCCTCAACCCGCTGGTCGGCGTCGTCGAAGGCTTTCGCTGGGCCCTGCTTGGGAAAGCGCCGCCCGATCCGGGCCCGATGCTGCTGTCGCTCTTGATCGTCGCGCTGATGCTGATTCTGGGCCTTGCGTACTTCCGCCACACCGAGCGCAACTTCGCCGACATCATCTAGGCCCGGCCAAATGAACCAACCCGCCATCCGCATCGAAGGTCTCGGCAAGCTGTATCGGCTCGGCCAGACCCACGAGGGCACGCTGGCCGGCCGCATTTCCCGCACCCTCGGTCGGCTCGCGGGTCGCAGCGATGCCGCGGCCTCCGCTTCTTCGAAGGACTTCTGGGCGCTTCGCGACATAAACCTCGAGATCGGGGAAGGGGAGACGCTCGGCATCGTCGGCGGCAACGGTGCCGGCAAGTCCACGCTTCTCAAGGTGCTCTCGCGCATCACCCAGCCGACCACGGGACGGGCGCTCGTCCGCGGCCGCCTCGCGAGCCTGCTCGAGGTCGGTACGGGATTCCACCCGGAACTGACCGGCCGGGAGAACGTCTTCCTCAACGGCACCATCCTTGGCATGCGCAAGGCGGAGGTGGCGCGGAAGTTCGACGAGATCGTCGCCTTCGCCGGCATCGAGCAGTTCATCGACACACCTGTGAAGCGCTACTCCTCGGGAATGTACGTCCGCCTGGCCTTCGCTGTAGCGGCGCACCTCGAACCGGACGTCCTTATCGTGGATGAAGTCCTTGCGGTGGGCGACGTGGGCTTCCAGAAGCGTTGCCTGGGCAAGATGGGCGACGTCGCCCGGCAGGGTCGAACGGTGCTCTTCGTGAGCCACAACATGGCGGCAATCCAGAAGCTCAGCTCCCGCGTCGCCTGGCTGCAATCGGGGCGAATCCGCAGGGTCGGGGAAGCCGAAAGCGTCGTGCAGGAGTACCTCGAAGCATCGTCCGACACGCTCGCCGACTCAAGCGTCCAGGCCCTGGGCTTCCTCTACGGAAGTGAAGGCGCCGGCGACCTCGCCGGCGCGAAAGTGCTCTCCGTGCAACTGCTCGACGAGAGCGGCCATCCTTGCGCCGCGACCAGGACGTGGGCGCGGGCGCGCTTCCGGATCCGCTTCAGCGTTGACCGCGCGTATCGGAGCTTCTCGGCTGTGCTCAACGTCGCCACGCCGGATGGTGTCTCCCTTTTGCTGAGTTCGACTACGCCCGACCAGAACCTGCCGTTCTCGATCGAACCGGGCGTGCACTCGATCGACTGCGCGTTCGAGCAGTTTCCCCTGGCCGCGGGTGAGTATGTCCTTGGCGTCGGCCTCGCGATCCCCGGGGTCGAGTACGTGGCGCGCAACGACTCGCTGTGCCGGCTGCACGTCCAGCCCGCCGATGTGTTCGGCTCCGCGCTGCCGCCCGCCAGCAATCGCTACCTGGTCGCTACGCCACATCAATGGTCGCCGCCGATACGCATCGTCGAGCCTTCGGAGAGTCTGACGTGAGTTGCCGCGCATGCGGCGCTACTGCGCTGCTGGACCTGGGCCCCTGCGCGCCGATTCCGGCGGCGGCCGCGCGCGAGCTCGGGTTCGCCGACGGCATCTACCCTGCCGGGCGACTGCTTCGCTGCCCAAACTGCGGGCTCGGACAACGCCAGCCCTGTCTGGACGAAGCCGCGCTGGTGGAGGCCTACAGGCAAACGCCGGCCGAAACCCTGGCTTACGACTTCGACGACAACACGGCGTGGACGGCCGCCCGCGAGTACCTGCGCAAGCGTTGGGAAGGCGGGGCGCCGCGACGGGTGCTGGACATCGGTTGTCACACCGGCGCCTTCCTCGTCGGCCTGCCGGCCGGTTGGCAGCGTTTCGGCGTCGAAAGCGCCGAGGGACCGACCCTGGTCGCGGCGCGGGACCATTCGATCACGATCATCGCCGACCGCATCGAGACAATCGACGCTGCATGGGATGGTGGCTTCGACGCCGTCACCCTTTTTGACGTCGTCGAGCACCTGCGCGATCCCGCTACCGACCTCGAGCGCGCCGCGGCCCTGCTGCGGCCGGGGGGCGTGCTGATCGCGAGCACCGCGGACCTCGACGCATGGACATGGAGGTGGACCGCGGGGCGGCACTGGTACCTGCAGGCGCCACTGCACCTGTCTATCGCTTCACGAGGTTTCTTTCGCTATGTGGCCGAGCGGGCAGGGCTGAAGTTCAAGCGCTTCGAGCGCGTGGCCCATCGCCGCGGCTCGTTCGGGTCGCGCCTGCGCGAGCGCATCGACCTGATCCATTGGGAATTGCGACAGCGCGGTGGCTGGTACCGGATTCCACAGCGGCTGCTCCAGCTGCTGCCCGGGTTTGGCGACCTGCGTCACCGTGAGTCGACGCCGTGGGCGATGCGCCTCAAGGACCACTTGCTCGTCGTGCTGGAGCGCAGGGCTCCGGCATGAAAATTCTTCGACATCTCTCAGAGGGTAAAACATGAAAAGGGTTCTGGTGACCGGCGGACTGGGGACGATTGGCCGGGGTTTGATCGAGGAGCTCCGCGGCAAGGGACACGACGTCTACTCGATCGACCTCGGGCACGGCGAGGAGGAGATTGGATTCTCGCTCCGGACCGACGTGCTCGACCCGCGCTACGCGCGCTGCGACATCGGCGAATTCCGCCAGCTCGAGCGCGTCTTCCGCAAATGGGGGCCGTTCGACTATGTCTACAACTGTGCAGCCGAATTCGGCCGGTGGAACGGCGAGGATTTTTACGAGCAGCTGTGGCGCTCCAACGCCGTCGGCACCAAGAACCTCATCCGCCTGCAGGAAGAGCTCAAGTTCCGCCTCATCCACTTCTCCTCCTCGGAGGTCTATGGCGACTGGCCGGAGATCATGACCGAATCGGTCATGGACAAGTACGAGATCCGGCAGATGAACGACTATGCGATGACCAAGTGGGTCAACGAGATGCAGATCCACAACTCACGCCAGCAGTTCGGAACTGAATCGGTGATCGTCCGCATATTCAATACCTATGGTCCGGGCGAGTACTACAGCCCCTACCGTTCGGTGAACTGCCGCTTTGTCTATTGCGCCCTCAGGGGCCTGCCCGTGGGCGGTGTTCCGGGGCCACTCCCGCACCTCGACCTACCTTGCCGATTCCGTCCGCACGCTGGCGCAACATCATGGAGCGCTTCGTGCCGGGCGAGACCTACAACATCGGCGGTCAGCAGCTGCACACCATCGAGCAGCTCTCCGACCTGGTGGTCGCCGCGACCGGCGCGGACCCGGCGCTGGTCGAGTATCGCGACACCGAGGTGCTGACCACCCGCGACAAGCGCGTCGACACCTCCAAGGCGAAGGAACAGCTCGGGCACCAGGACAGCGTCAGCCTCGCCGACGGCGTTGCCCGTACCGTGGCGTGGATGAAGGACACCTACCGCATCTGATGGCAGGCGCGGGCCCCAGGATGCTGATGCTCACCGGAACGCCTCCTGGAACGGCCAACGTGGGCGAGATAATCCTGCGCGACCTGTCGTTGCATTTCGGTCCGGGCGACATCCAGTGCATCGCAGTGGTGCCCCCGCGCTATGTCTCGAAGAGTGACGCCCAGCTGGAAGGCCTTTCCGTCGAGATCCTGCCCAGCGTCCACGTTCACGCGCAACGCTGGAGCCACGCGGCATGGGGTGCAATCGGTTCGCTTCTCAATTACCTGGTCGGCTTCCGCCGCGAGGTTGCACGGCTGGTCGATTCGATCGTTGGCAAGGCGGAGGCGGCGAAGCCGGACGTGGTCTTCGCCGTGCTCAACAACCCGTTGATGATGAGCGTCGGCCATCGCGTGGCGCGCGCCCTTGATCGGCCGCTCGTGACTTTGGTGTGGGATCCGCCGGACTACCTGGCGCGCGCGTCGCGCTTCGACCGCTGGAGTCGACGCCACCTCCTGCGGGAATTCCGCTGTAGCCTCGCTGCGTCGCGGCGAGTGGCGGTCGTATCCGAGACGATGCAGCAGGATTACGCGGGCATCACCGAGGCGCCTATTCAGATCCTCCGGCATGGGATGTCGATGGAGCTGCCCGAGGAGACCGGCTCAGATGCAGGAATGGATGCGCGCGAGTGGGTGATCGGGTTTGCCGGTTCCATGTATTCGGATTGCGCCTGGGGGGCTCTTCTCAAGGCGCTCGACCAAGCGGACTGGCAGATCGCCGGACGACCGGTCAGGCTCAAGGTGCTCGGCGCCCGGATCGCGCTTTCGAGCCGCACCGCGGCCCAGGTCGAGTTCCTCGGATTCCGTTCACCCGAGCAGGTCCAATCGATACTGTCGCAGTGTCACCTGAACTACATGCCGCAGCCGTTCGTTCCGCATCTGGCGGAGCTGTGTCGCTATGCCTTCCCGACCAAGCTGACCAACTACCTGGCGACGGGGCGCCCTGTATTCGTCCACGCGCCGCGGGAAGGAGCCTTGTCGCGCTTCTTCGAGGCCAATCCGATCGGCGCGCGCGCCACGACGCTCGATCCGGGTCAGATCCTGGATGCCCTCGAGGCTTTGCTGGGTAATGAGCAGGCCTATCGGGACGCCTGCCGGCAGGTAAGGGCCACCGCCGGCAGCCACTTCGACGTTGCCGTGTTCCACCGCGCCATCGACGATCTGTTCGAGACCGCCAAAGGCGTCGAGCGCACCGCTGCTTCGCTGCCGTTGCCGGGCCTGGCGACGTGAGCGCGCCCAAGACCGTGCTGTTCTGCAGCCAGTCGGCCAGTGCGATCGGCGGCGTCGAAAACTGGCTCGACCAACTCTGCTCGGGCCTCGACTCGGCGCGGTGGCGGCCGATCGTCGCCCTCGTTCGCGGCAGCAAGGCGCACGACCCCGATCGTTTCAGGCGCTCGCACCCGGCGCTGGAAACCGTCGAGATCGACGGCCGCGGACTGCCGCAGGACAGCCGGGTCCGTGCGGTGATGCGCTGCGTTCGGCGGCTCGACCCGGCCATCTTCATCCCACTCGTGGTCTCGGACGCGCACGAGGCCGCCGCGCGATTGCGCACCGCCGGATCCCGGTCACGCTACTTGCTGACCTTGCATGGCAATACCCCGCCGCAGTTGCTGGAAGCGCGCGAGATGATTCCCTATGCCGACTTCGCCGTTGCGCCCGGGGCGCTTACCTTCCGCTTGCTCTCCGGATTGGGCATGCCGGCGGACCGGCTGAAGTACATCCCCAACGGGGCGCGCGAGCGGCTGGTCGAGCCACGCGTGCGGCCGGAGGGTGCCCCACTGCGGTTGGGATATGTCGGCCGCCTGGCCGACGTCGACAAGCGCATCCGCGACATCATCCCGTTCGTGCAGTCGCTGCACGCCAGGGGAATCCGCTTCCATTTGAGCATCGCCGGCGACGGGCCGGAGCGCGCCGGGCTTGCCGAAGCTCTGGCGGACTACCCCGTGAGCTTCCTCGGCGCGCTGACCTCCGACCGAGCCGTATAGCGAGGTCTATCCCGAACTCGACGTGATCTTGCTGTTTTCCGAATCGGAAGCCTTCGGCATCGCCTTGGTGGAAGCGATGCGGCACGGCGTGGTGCCTGTCAGCTCGGCTTTCGTCGGATGCGCAGCGGAAGCAATCGTGGAGAACGAAAGCTCGGGATTACTGTTCGCCGTCGGCGACGCATCGGCGGCCGCGGATTGCGTCGCACGCCTGGCCATGGACGCGCAGTTGCTGGATAGCTTCGCAGTTGAGGGCCGTCGCCGGGTGGCTGGGAAGTACACCTGGTCAGGCTGCATCAGCGCCTGGGACGAGGCGCTGCAAGCGTGCCTGGACCTGCCGCCACGGGCTGCGCCCAGCGCGCTTCGTGCCAGCCGCGCCACGGGCAGCCGGCTCGACCGTCTGGGGCGTCCACCCGGGCGTGGTGGACGCGTTGCGGCGGACCAGGCGGCGTCTTTTCGGCGTCTCCGCGGCGATGCATGGCGGCGAAGAATGGCCCTGGACTCGACTGCGCCATGAGCAGGCCGAGATCGAATCGATGCGCCGCTTCCGTGCGGACGCCGACCGGTCCGCATTGGATGCCGATGCCTAGAGTCCTTTTCGTCGCACCCTCGGCCTACCTGCTGAGCGGCTTGGCCACCTGGCTCGACTACCTCGTGCCCGGCCTCTCGGCGGCGGGGTGGGATGCGCGGCTCGCGCTCGTGTCGGGGCCGGATCACCACGTGCCAAAGCGCTACCTGCAAGCGCATCCACAACCAGGCACGCTCGTCGCGCACTGCGCCACTGGCACCGCCGAAGGACGCGTGCGCGCGCTGTCACGCCTGCTCGAGGCGGAGCGGCCGGACCTCGCGGTTTCGGTGAACATCCCCGACCTGTTCGCAGCCATCAACCGCAGGCGGGAGGAGGGCATGCCGGCGCCGCGCGCGGTGATGAGCGTGCATGGCATCGAGGCATTCCTGTACGCGGACGCACACCGCTACCGGGCTGCTCTCGACGCCGTATCTGCACCAACCGCCTCGCATGCGCCCTGACTGAAACGCTTGCGGGAATCGAGCCGGGGCGGACTCTGTACGCCCCTTACGGCGTGCGCAAGCTGGACATCGCCGCCGCGTCGCCGGCCGACGACAGGCTCGGTATCGTCTACTCCGGGCGACTCGAAACGCCGCAGAAACGCGCCGGCGACCTGGTCGGCATCGCCGGTTCGCTCAAGCGTCGCGGCGTCCCGTTTCGCCTGGAGATCGCCGGCGACGGCCCCGACCGCGTCCGCTTGGAATACGAATTGCGTGAGGGCATCGCGGATGGCAGCGTGCGCTTCCACGGTCACGTTTCGCACGAACAACTCAAGTCGGAGATCTACCCCCTCGCGCAGGCGCTGGTAATCACATCGCAGTGGGAAACTGGCCCGATCGTTGCCTGGGAAGCGATGGCGCAGGGCATTCCTGTGGTCAGCTCGCGCTACGTTGGACATGGTCTCGAAGGCGCGCTGGTCGACGGCCAGAATTCCCTGCTGTTCGACATCGGCGACGTCGAGACGGCAGCGGCGGCACTGGCTCGCCTTTGGCTGGACGCCTCCTTGCCGAACACGCTCGTCGTAGCGGCCAACCGACTCGTCGCCGAGCGCTACAGCATCGAGGCCTCCGTGGCGGCGTGGAGCCGAGGCGCTCGGCCGCGTGCTCGAGCGCGAGGCAGCAGGCGCCGCATCGATCGCGGCCGGCGGCCAGGCTGGGCGGCTGGATCGGTGGCTCGGCCCCGCGCGTGCGGAGGCCGTGCGCGGCTTGTTGCCGATCAGGCGTGCCGCAGCTCCGGATCCGGGCGGCGAATGGCCGCATGCGCACGCCAAGGTCCCCAGCGACGCGGCCTTCTGGCAATTGGCGGCGAAAGTCGACGCGGGCATCCGGGATCAGGAAGTCGCGCATGCTCGCCGAACTGCGCAATCTTCTCCGTGGCATGGGCCTGCTTCGAAGCGCCGAGGTCGTGCGCTTCCTCGGAGAGGAGCGCTTGCGCCGACTCGAGCTGGCGCAGCTTCGTGAACTCGCGCCCGAGCTTCGACTGAGCGACTCGCTGGTGGTCCTGGGCCATCGCCCCGGTCTGCTCGAGCTTGGCCGCGGCGTCCACGTGCGGGAAGGGACGGTGCTGGCCTTCGGTCCCGAGTCCGACGGTTTCGGGTCGATCCGCATCGGTGCGGGCACCTGGATCGGCCAGTACAACAACCTTCGCGCCAGCGAGGGCGGGGACATCCGCATCGGCTCGAATTGCCTGATTTCCCAATTCTGCACCCTGGTGGGCTCGCAGCATGCGCACGCCCTGGGGGCGCCGACCGCCAGTCAGGGCGCGGAGGCCGGTCGCCGCGGCATCAACGTTGGCGACGATGTCTGGCTTGGTGCCGGCGTCGTGGTTACGCCGGGTCTCGACATCGGCAGCGGGGCAATCGTGGGCGCCAACGCGGTGGTAACCCAATCGATCCCCGGGAATGAGATTTGGGCTGGCGTGCCGGCTCGCCGCATTGGGGTGCGCGATTGATCGGCGCTCCGCTTTCGGGCACGCGGCTGCAGGCGGTGGACGTTTTGCGCGGAATCGCCATCCTGCTCGTGCTTGCGATCCACGTTCCGCACGACGCTCCGGGGGGCTGGCGCGAGAATCCCTGGTTCTTGCCCGCGTTCCTGTTCGGATTCGGCTACCTCGGCGTGCCCTTGTTCCATCGTGATATCCGGCTTTTGCATACATATCGTGCTTCCGCCTTTTCCAAAGCGGCGACCGGCACCTACGCTTTCGATTGGGTCCGCTTCTGGAAACGTAGATTTGTACGGCTGTATCCACCATACCTAGCGGCGATTGCATTTTCGCTGGTGTGCGCATTCTGGCTGCACCAGCGCTTCGAAGATCCTGCGCGCTTCCTGGGCTGGGACCTCGCAACCCATTTGTTACTGGTCCACAATCTCACCAGCGAATTCGCGGGCTCTCTGGGCAATGGTGCTTTCTGGTCGCTCGGTACAGAAGAGCAGCTATACGCCCTGTACGTATTGCTGCTGCTGATGCTCGCCCGACTGACCGGGCGTGTCTCGCTCATGGTCGTCGCGCTCGTCACCATCGCCTGGCGCATTTGGGTTCCGTTCCTGCCGGCTCAAGGCGCAGATCTGGGTCCATTCCACCTGGGCCAGTGGTTCCAGTGGCCATTCCACTATTGGCTGCATTGGGCGCTCGGAGCCTTCGCGGTTGAGGCGCACGCGGGTTTGCGAACGCTGCCATCCTGGAGCCGCTCCGGGCGCTGGGGCTTGGTCTTGCTTGCGATGGGTCTGGTCTGCAATCAGAACACCTTCGAGATGATCGAGAAGACGCGAGTCGCAGCGGGGCTATTGGAGAGCGTGGGTCCGGTCTCACGCGGCGTACTGCACAACCTTGGTGAGCTACTCATACTCGTCGGCATTTTCTGCCTGCTCAACCGCGCGCTGGCCCCCGGATTTCCTGGACGATTCCCTGGTTGGGTCGCTGCCTTCTTGGCAAGCGTGGGCAAGGTTTCGTACTCGATCTACCTCGTGCATATTCCAGTCATTTACGTGCTCCTCGACCATGTCACGCTCGGTGGCACCCCGGGTGAGTGGCTGCCGCGCATGTTGGTGTTCGCGGTACCGGCGTTGGCTTTTGGCTACGTGTTCCATTTTTCGGTCGAGCGCTGGTTCCTTCAGGGCAGGTTCCCAACCTGGGCCGCTCAAAGCGCCCCTGCTGTCAGGACGCAGGCTTGAGCGCAGGAATTGGAGCCTGGTCCTTGCTTCGGTCGCGGCTTGGCTGCTGGCTGCACGAGCGTTGGCGGGCGGAATGTGTGCTGCGATTCCCCGGCTTCTCGCGACGGTTTGGGATGTCTTGGCTGGACTTGCGCAATCGAGATGAATCGCTTCAGATCGACGACGCGAGTAGCGGAAGGATCTGCCGATGGGCCGATTCGTCGGCGCTTTCCGTGGCGCGGATCTTTCCCTCTGTCGGGACGCGACTGCTGAGACACGTGTTGGCCGAATGGCCGGTTCGCTTCCATTCCTCACAGAAGCGCCGGACCAGCGCGAAGCCACTGATTTCAATCCTGATCCCCATCGGAGGTGCCGGACGAATCAGCCAGTTCGAACTGGCCCTCGCTGCGGCCCGCGCCCAAGAAGGAATTGAGTTCGAAGTGATCGTGGTGGAGCAGGGCGCCGACCCGCAGTTGCGCGATCGCCTGCCCGGCGACGTCCGCTATCTGCACCAGTCTGCCTGTCCCGGCGAGGCGTTCAACAAGAGCCGCGCGCTCAACGGCGCGGCAAGCCAGGCGTGCTCTGAACTCTTGGTCATCCTCGACGCCGACTACCTGCTACCAGTTTCCTTTGCCCAACAGGCGTTCGATGTCACTCGATCCGTAGAAGGGGCTCGACCGGCCCGGATGTTGTTCTACCTCGATGAGGCGTCGTCGCGAGAGCTGCATCCACCCGCGATCGGAAGATCGCAGCTTTGCGTCGAGCGCGTGGTTGCCAACAACCCGACGCCCCTCGTCGTGCGACGGTCCACGTACTGGGAAATCGGCGGGCACGACGAATCCTACTTCGGCTGGGGCGGCGAGGACACCGAGTTTCTGGACCGGTTGCGCACTCGACGCCTGTCCGAAGGAGGCTGGTTGCCCGTGCTGCACGTCTGGCACGCGCCCGCGCCGAAGAAGGAGAGTGGCGATCGCAACCGGGAGTTGCACGAGCGGACCATGGCCGTGCCAGCCGCCGAACGCATTCGCAGACTCACGGCTACGACCCAGCGCGCGGCATCAACCCTGACGGGCGTTAACCAGTGACCTCTGGCTTGGACCACGAAATCGAAGTTTGCGGTGAGGCCGTAGCTGCGACCCAGTTTGAATGCTCCGAGGGAACCACGCGCTTCAGGTACGTGGTCGACCCGTCACTGAAGGCGGAGAAGAATTTCTGTCTGGGCGCATTCTTCAGCAAGTCCGTGCTTTCCGAGGACGTCTTCAGGTACCCGCGTGCGCAAAGAATCGCCGTCCTCACCGAGAGCCCGATCGACGGCTGCTATGGCGACATCCCGGAATTAGAGCGACGTTTCCCTTTGATCTTCACCCACCAGCAATCCCTGCTCGACAAGGGCGGTCCGTTCCGGCCGCTGAAGTTCGGTACCAACTGGCTGGGGGTACAGGATGCTGGCGCCGCCGAGGCGCTCGCGCGCGGACTGGAGGGCAAGGGCCGCCTGGTGTCGTTCATCGGCAGCCTCGAGCATCCTGACGTGGGCGCCTATCGGTTCCGTCGGGAGATCGCCGAGTTGATTACCGCGCGCGCCGATGTCGAGTGCTTCGGGCGCGGCATCCGGCCTGTGCAGGGAAAGCAGGAGGCGATCGCGCCTTATTGCTTCTCGATTGCGATGGAAAACGCCCTGTCCGACCACTATTTCTCCGAGAAGCTGATCGACTGCATCCTGCTGGAGACGATCCCGGTCTACTTCGGATGGCCTTCCATTGCCGAGCATCTGGATCCGCGTGGATTCCTCCGTTTCGATGACCGCGATTCGCTGATCGCGCAGCTCGCGCAGCTCACTCCGGCCCTGTACGAGTCGATGCTGCCTCACGCGCTGGCCAACAAGCAGACCGTGATTGCCCGACGTTGGCACAGCCACCAGGGCCTGTTCGAGCGCTTGTCCGAGCAGCTGCCTGCCGAATCGCTGCGACAGCGGCCGATCCGCTATCGAATTCCGTCCCGACCGGAGCGGCTGGTGAAGCGCCTGCTCCGTCGTTTTTCGATCCTCAACTAGCGCGGCGCGACAGGAACCCAGGGAAAATCCCCATGTATTCGATTGCAATCGCATTGTTGGCGCTCCTGGTAGCGGGTGCCTCGCTCGCGGCAGCAGGCATCCTGTGGAGGAAGCTGTCGGCTGCCCACGGGCGGATCCACAGGCTCGAGCGCGGCGAACTCGAGGCCGAGCGCCAGCTCACCAGCCTCGCTCGCGCGGCCAGCCGCGCCGAGGCAAAGTCGCGGCTGCCGGAGAGGGGAGCCTCAGTGGTCTGCCACGCGCAGCACGGGGAGGAGTTCTTCATATGGGAGCAACTCGGCTTCAAGCCCCGGGGTACGTTCATTGAAATCGGGGCCTACGACGGCGTAAGCCTGAGTAACAGCTTGTTCTTCGAGCAGCTTGGCTGGAAAGGCGTGCTGATCGAAGCCCATCCGGAGCTGGCCGAGAAATGCCGCCAGAGCCGACCCGGTGCTACGGTCGTCCACGCGGCGTTGGGGCCGGACGATGGCGGCTCGGTCAGCTTCTCGATGGTTCGCGGCGAATCCGGCCTGGACACGCTGAGTTTCGTTTCCACCACCGAGCAGCATCGCAACCGAATCAAAGCTCGGTCCGGCGACATCGAGCAGGTCGAGGTGCCCTCGCGCAGTCTTCGTGGCGTGGTGGACGAGGTCCGATTGGGCGAGGTCGACTGGATCAGCGTCGATGTCGAAGGAGCGGAGTTGGAGGTTCTCAAAGGAGCGGATCTTGGCTCCCTTCGTCCTCGCGTGCTCCTGGTCGAGGACAACTCCGGTGGCAGTGATTCGGGGGTCTCGGATTTCCTGTCCGGATTCGGCTATCGGCTCGAACTGAAGATTGGATGCAACGACCTGTACGTGCGGCAGTCGTGATCCGCCACTTCGTCAGGTATGTCAAACAACGCTTCCGCCTGGTGGATGTTCCGCCCCGGCCCGTTCTCGACCTGGTTGACTTCGGGCATTCGCCTTGCGTCGTACTGGATGTGGGTGCGAACCGCGGCGGTTTCGCCGGCAACGTCCTGCTGCGAGCTCCCTTGGCCACAGTGCACTGCTTCGAGCCAAACCCCGCCCTCGTGCCGCATTTGCGCTCGGTCGCAGAGCGCTTTGGGCTTGAGCGGAAGCGACCGCGTTGCGTGGTGGTCCCGGCCGCGGCTGGCGACCGCGCGGAGCGAGCGGAGCTAATCGTGACCGGCCTGTCCGCAGCGAGTTCATTGATGCCTGTGTCGGAGGAGGCCAGGGTTGGCTGGCCTGGCGTCGATTTCGCGGAAAGGCAGCGCGACGCCATCGACGTGATCCGTCTCGACGACTACCTGGACTCGAACGGAATCGGAAAGGTGAAGCTGCTCAAACTTGACGTCCAGGGTTTCGAGCTGATTGCTCTGCGTGGTTGCGAGCGTCGTCTGCAGGACATCGAGAACGTGATCTGCGAAGTGCAGTTCGTGCAGCTCTACGAGGGCGCGCCTCTCTGGCACGAGGTTGTCACGTACATGGCCGGCTTTGGCTTCGTACCGGTGCTCATGGACGGGTTCTGCTTCGCCCCCGACGGGCACCCTTTGCAGGCGGATCTGTTGTTGAAGCATGCCATCTGACCGCGCCGTCATGACTCCCGGTCTCGTAAGCACGATCATTCCCGTTTACAACCGCGAGCTGATGTTGCGCGCCGCCGTCGAGTCCGTCATGGCGCAAAGCTGGCGTCAGCTCGAGGTGCTGATCGTCGATGACGGCTCGACCGACGCCACCGGGGAAATCGCACGGTCGCTTGCGGAGGCGCATCCTGGCGTCGTGTTCGCGTTGCGGCAGTCGAATGCCGGACCGGGCCTGGCGAGAAACCTGGGACTGCAAAGTGCCCGGGGCGAATTTATCCAGTACCTGGACTCGGACGATCTGCTCGAACCTCGTAAGTTCGAACTCCAGGTCGCGGCCCTGCGCGCGCACCCGGAGGCAGGCGTCGCCTACGGACTGACCATGCGAACCAACCTCGACACGGGCGCGTCGAGGGTGTGGGCAGGCACGGGGCAGCCGATCGCGAACATCTTTCCCGACTTTCTGATGAAGCGCGCCTGGGATACCAACTCGCCGCTGTGGCGGCGCAGCGTGTGCGATGCCATTGGCCCCTGGTCGGACTTCCGCTGCATGGAGGACTGGGAGCACGACCTGCGGGCCGGCCTGCTTGGCGTGCTGCCGGTCCGGGTTCAGGAGCACGTGGCAACGGTGCGCGACCACTCGGCGGCGCGGGCCAGCGGCATGCAGACCGGCTTCACTCCGGCGCTGACCCGGGACTTCTTCCGAGCCCATGGCGCGATCTGGCAGCTCATGAGGGAGCGCGGACTCACCGATTGGAGCTATCTCGAGCAATTTTCTAGAAAGCTGTTCTGGATCGCGAGGATGTGCGGCGAGCGCGGCCTGATTGCAGAGGCGGAAGAGGCCCTGACCATTGCCGAGAGAATGGCGCGCACGCACCGTTTACCCGGCGATATGCGCTTGTTCCGCGGCTTGGTCCGAATTCTCGGGTGGCCACGTACTGTCGCGGTGAGCGAGGGGCTAAGGGGCTTGATTCGTCGAAATGCGGAGTCCTCGTTTGCTTGAGCTTCGAACTCCGGAAGGATTGGATCAGACGTTGGGGGCGCTTGCCATGGCACCGAAGGTGCGTCTCAGAAGGTATGTGATAGCAGGTTGCCCTTTCGGTGAATGACCTCAGCGTGCCCCGCGTGTCAGTGGTGATGAGTGCATACAACGACCGCGATCGCCTGGAGGCCGCGGTTGCAGGAATCCTAGGCCAGTCTTTCGAGGATCTTGAGCTCATCGTCGTTGATGACGGGTCCACCGACGGCAGCGGAGCGCTGCTCGATGAACTGGCCGACTCGGACGGGCGCATGCGCGTCATACACCAGGCCAATTCGGGCTTGACGCGCGCGCTGATCCGGGGCTGCGCCGAGGCGCGCGGCGAGTATATCGCCCGTCACGATTCTGATGACTGGTCGCACTCCGAGCGAATCGCCGAGCAAGTGGCGTTGATCGAGAGCGACGCGCAGATCGGCTTCGTATCGTGCCCAACCGAGTATGTGGGGCCGGGTGGCGAAGCACTGATGACCGTGTCGAGGCCGACCGACTCCGTGCTCGCCACGCAGGGGCTCCTGCACGAGCGCCAGGGGCCGCCCGCGCACGGCAGCGTGCTGTTCCGGAGATCCTTGTACATGCGGGTTGGTGGATATCGCGATGCCTTCCATTTCTCGCAGGATTCGGACCTGTGGCTGCGCATGGCCGCGCTCGCGCGGATCGCCTACCTGCCCGAAGTGCGCTATGTCGCACTGAGGGAGGTGGATAGCACCTCTGGCGCGCAGCGACCCCGCCAGCGCCGCTTCGGCGAACTCAGTCAAGCCTGCAGCTCTGCGCGTCTGGCGGGCATTTCCGAGGAACCCATTCTTGAGGAGGCACGTCGCCTGTCTGCGCAGCTGCGCCAGCCCGGGGCCGGCGGCACAGAGCATCGGATTGCCGCCGATGCGGCTGCGTATCTGCTCGGCTCGCAGCTGACGCGCAATCGGGATTCGCGTGCGCGTCGCTATCTGTGGCAAGTGCTGCGCTCGCGACCGTGGCACTGGAAGGCATGGGTTCGCTTGCTGCAGTCGTTCGTAACACAGAGGACCGTCCGGTGAAGCGGGAACTCAGCATTCTGGTCGGAGCCGCTGTTGAATCCCGATCTGAACTCGGGCGCAGCCGGGACAGTCATGGAGACGAGCAGGGCGCTAGCCAACCTGGGGCACCGGGTCGAATCCTTCTGGGCGGATTCCCTGTCCCGGAGATTTGCCCATGGCAACCTGCACTACATCCTCGAGTTGCCCCGCGCCTACCGCAGCGTCGTACGTGCCCGGGTCGCCCGTTCGCACTTCGATGTGGTTCAGCTGAGCCAGCCTCACGCCTGGCTGGCGGGGAAGATGCTGATGCGTACACCGGACCGGCCGCTCATGGTGTGGCGTAGCCACGGCCTGGAAGCGAAGGTTGACGCGGCGATCACACTCTTCGCTCCCACCCGCGCGGGCGCGCTCCGCAGTCTGCTTCGGCGGATCAGTGCGAATCGGCTCGAACGGGCACAGCGGCAGGCTGTTCGATGGAGCGATGGCGCAATCGTCCCCTGCGAGGACGACAAAGCGTTCCTAGTCGAGCACTTCGGCGCGCAGCCGGAACGCGTGCGAGTGATCTGGCACGGGGTGCCGGACGAATTCATCGACTCGCCGCAGTCCACCGATCCCGGACGCTGGCGGCGGATTTTGCATGTATCGCAGATGTCCTCGAACAAGGGCCCGGGCGTCATGCAGCAGGCGACGGCGACGATCCTCGCAGCGCACGCGGACGCGAAGATGACTTGGGTCTGCCCGCGCGCCAGCCATGCCCGGGTGCTGGCCGGGTTTCCGCCCGAGATGCGCCAGCGGGTTGAACTGAGGGACTGGGCCAGTCGCGAATCGCTGATGGAGTTGTTCGATTCGCATGGCTTGTTCCTCTTCCCGACGCTGGCTGAAGGGGCTGCCAAGGTCGTGATGGAGGCGATGTCCCGCGGCATGTGCGTCGTGTCCTCGGACACCTCAGGCCCGCGCGACTACATTACGACGGGCGAAAACGGATGGCTGGTTCCGGTCGGCGATCCTCCCGCGATGGCGCAGGCGACGAGCGCTCTTCTGGCAGACGAAGAAGGCTCTCGGCGCATGGGTCTCGCCGCTGCAATCACCGCGCGCCAATTCCGTTGGTTCCGTTGCGCCAGCGAAGCAGTCGATTTCTATCGGGACCTGGACGCCATGCGCAGAATTGAAGCGAGCAAGCACCGATGAACAATGTATGCGTCACCATCACCACTGGAAGGTCCGGCTCCACCTACCTGCAGAACGTATTTCGGCGAACCTATCCGGAGCAGCAAGGAATCTTGCACGAATCGCTGCATCCGGGGATGGCAAAGACGGCGACACACCACCGTAAGTTCGACGGATCGTCGGCGGCGGACCCGGATTTCCAGGCGCATATGCAGGATTTCCGCGAGCTCCTGGTGCGGGGTCCCGTGGTCGATTTTGGCTGGGTGCTAGGCTGTCTCGCCCCCGCGGTACGCGAAGTCTTCGGGTCGCGCTTGCGCGTTCTGTTGTTGACTGCACATCCGGTTTCGGTCGCGGCCTCGTTCGCGAACCGCGGGCACTATTCGGAGAACCGAAATCCGGCCTGGGCCATTTCGCCGCATCATGAGAATTCGGTCTTCCAGCAGTACCAGGAACGCTGGGCGGACATGACCCCGTTCGAGAAGGGCCTGTTCCGCTGGCTCGAAATCACCCGCTTCGGCATCGACTTCCGGCAGCGCTTTCCGGACGTTCCGACAATCGCGGTGCGCAGTGACGAGATGTTCAGGCGCCCGGACATCGTCGAATCGATCGCCGGGCTGATCGGCTTCGAATCGCGGAAGATCGACTACGACGTTGGCAAGAATGAGTCGCTCGACTACCACGTCGAACGCAGGCCGATAGGAGAGGAATGGCGGAAGTTCCATGACATGCCGGAAGTGGTCGATCTCGCTGACTCCCTCGGGTTCGACACCCGGCCCGAGTTCGTCGAGAAGCTTGTGCGCAAATATCAAGTGAGCGGCCTGATCCCGCGCTTGCGCCACCGCACCGGATACTGGGCCATGCGCGAGCGGATTGGCGGCCTCTATCGGCGGGTGCGACCCCGTTGAGCGGAGCGGATATCAGTGTGGTCATTCCGAGCTTCCAGCGTGGCGCGGCTGCCCTGGACTCTGTGCGTGCTTTGCTGGCGTTGTCGCCACCGCCCGGGGAGATCCTGCTGGTCGACCAGACGCCCGAACACCCCGCGGAGATCCACGTGCAGCTCGAGGCGCTGGCTCGGTCGGGTGAACTGCGCTGGATTCGTCTTCGCGAGCCGAGCATCCCTGCTGCCATGAACGCCGGGTTGCAGCACGCCCAGCGCAGCACCGTGCTGTTTCTGGACGACGACATCGTGCCGTCGCCGGGGTTGATCGACGCCCACCTGCACGCGCGCGACCACGGCCTGGTCGCTGGGCAGGTCCTGCAACCTTCGCAGTCTTCTCTGCCGCTCGACGGCGGTGAGCCCTTTCGGTTCAACAGCCCGGAGCCGGCCTGGATCGACGAGTTCATGGGGGGAAACTTTTCGGTCGATCGTGCCCGCGCGCTTGGACTCGGTGGCTTCGACGAGAACTTCGTTGGCGCGGCGTTTCGATTCGAAGCCGAGTTCGCACACCGTTACATCCGGGCCCACGGGCCGATCCGCTACGAACCCAAGGCACTGATCCACCACCTCGCGTTATCGACCGGCGGAACCAGGGCCCACGGCCATCATCTGCGCACGGTGCTTCCCCGGCACAGCGTCGGCGCCTACTACTTCCTGATGAAGACCAGGCGCCCGGGCTGGTGGCAACAAGCATTGTGGCGGCCAATCAGGGCCGTGCGCACGCGCCACCACTTGCGCCGGCCCTGGTGGATTCCGGCCACGCTGGTCGCAGAACTGCGCGGATTCCTGCTTGCCCGCCGCCTGCTTCGAAGTGGCGAGCGACTTATCAACCACCCTGAAGAGGCATAGGGAACATGGCCACCAGATCGAACATCGAGTGGAAATTCTGGGGCAAGCGCGACCCGCTTTGGGGCGTGGCTGCCTGGAAGGGGCGCAACAAAGAGGGCGAGAACCCTTGGACCGACGAGGAGTTTTACGCCCTGGGTGCCAGCGACTGGCGGGACTTTCTGGTTCATTGGCAAAGATACGGCATTCGCGATGGCGTCGCCGTCGAGATTGGATGCGGCGCGGGTCGACTGACCAAGCATATGGCCGGGCACTTCCGCGAGGTACATGCGCTCGATGTTTCGGAGGACATGATTAGCTACGCGCGAAGGAACATCGAGCGGGATAGCGTCAGTTTCACGGTCGTCGACGGTTCGGTGATCCCGCGCGCCTCTGGCAGTGTCGATGCCGTCTTCTCCGCACAGGTATTCCAGCACCTGGACAAACAGGTCGACGTCGAGAACTACTTGCGGGAAATCGGCCGCGTGCTCGCCCCTGGCGGCTCAATGATGATCCACATTCCAGTTTTCGCGTGGCCGGTTGGCGCGGGAGACTGGGTGAAGCGGTTGCACGGGATTGGACGACGGATCGATGAATACAAGGCGAATCGTCTGCGGCGCGAGCTCGAGAGCGGCGGCGAGAAGGGACTTATGCGGATGCGCTCTTATCCGATCAAATTCTTCTATCAGTTCTTGCCGGCATTGGGCTTCGAGGACATCGAGATAAATGTCTTCGCCACCAAGTCGAACAACGACCCGCACCCTTTCGTGCTTGCGAGAAAGGCTGCTCCTTGAGCAATCGCCTGGCTGTTGTCACGACGCACCCGATCCAGTACCAGGTGCCGTGGTTGCGTCGTCTGGCCGCCAGGCCCGATGTCGACCTGAAGGTGTTCTTTGCGATGATCCCGGATGCGGAAGAGCAGGGCCGCGAATTCGGGGTGCGCTTCGAGTGGGACATTCCCCTGCTCGACGGTTACGACTACCAAGTGCTGGAGAATCGCGCGTCGGCGCCGTCGTTGACCGAATTCGGCGGGTGCGACACGCCCGCGCTCTATCGGGAGATCCGCCGCGGACGTTTTGACGCAGTGATCGTGAACGGATGGGTGGTGCGGTCCTGCATTCAGGCGCTCATCGCGTGCCGGTTGTCAGGTACTCCGTGCATAGTGCGGGCCGAAGTGAATGGGCTCCGGTCGCGCGCTGCCTGGAAGCAATGGCTGCATCGCCTGCTGCTTTCACAGTACGCCGCATGCCTTTCTATCGGCAGCAATAATCGCCGGTATCTGCTCGAACGCGGGGTTCCGGCCCGCCGCATTTTCGAGACCGGCTATTGCGTAGACAACGATCGCTTTGCGGCGCAGGCCAAGGCGTGGCGCTCCAGTCCAGGGGGCGCGGCCAAGCTGCGCGATCGCTTCGGGCTGGATCCGAATCGGACCACCTTTGTCTTCTCCGGCAAGTATGTCGAGAAGAAACGACCCGGCGACATTGTCGAAGCAGTAGCCCGGATGTCGGAAGCCGAGCGGGGGCGCTTGCAGGTGCTGATGGTGGGCGGCGGACCGCTTGGAGATTCGCTCAAGGAGCGGGCGCTGAATTTGCCCATCCATTTCGCCGGTTTCCTGAATCAGTCAGAAATAACTGCTGCCTATGCCGCGTCCGACTGCCTGCTGCTGCCCTCAGACAGCGGCGAAACCTGGGGTTTGGTGGTGAACGAGGCGATGGCCTGCGGACTCCCGGCCATCCTCAGCGACCAGGTTGGCTCGGCGGTCGACCTGGTGCAGCCCGGGTTGACCGGATATATCCATGCCTGTGGCGACGTGCCCGCTCTTTCCGCGATGATGTCCGCCTGCGCCAACGACCCGAAACACGTGGCGCGCATGGGCGTTGCCGCGAGCGAGCTGGTGCATTCGGGCTACAATTTCGATCGCGTCGTCGAGGGCGTCCTGCAGGCACTGGCGGCGGTCAAGGAGGGTTCGACCTGATGGTGCTTTACCTGATGTTCGGCCTGTCGCTGATGCTGGCGCTGCGCGCAGTTGCGGACTGGCGCAAGGGACTGCTGCTGATGATCTTTCTGGCGGCGGTGCAGGACCCATTGCGCAAGCTGGTACCGGGTACGCCTGGCTGGCTCGTGCTGATCACGATGCCCGTTTTTCTCGCGGCTGTCTTCGTCTCGATGACCCGGACCAGGCGCTGGTGGGGCGACTTCCGCAAGCAGTTTCCGTCAGTCGCTGCCGGAATGATGCTGCTGCCTGTATTGGCGCTCCCGGCCGCCTTCATTTCCGCAACCTATGGCGAGGGCTCCTGGAAGGCGACGCTGTTGGGGGCGTTCTCCTACTCGATCATCTTCGTGGCGATGATCACCGGCTATCACTATGCGCGGAGCCTGGACGAGTTACGGCGCCTGATGGTGGTCTACTGCTTGGTCAACGCCGTCATGTTGGTGGGTGGCGTGTTCGAGTACCTGGGTTGGTTCAGCGGTTCGCCGATGCTCGGCTCGCGCGCGCTCGGTTACGAGTGGATCCGCTGGGGCGAGGGTTATACGGTGGACATGATCGCCGGTTTCTACCGTTCCGCCGACGTCATGGGCTGGCACGCCGCCGCTGTGTCGATGTTGTCGCTGGTGCTTGCAGCGACTGGCCGCGGATTCTCGCGACGTGGTTGGCTTGTGGTGAGCGCTCTGGCGGTCATGGCCTTGCTGCTCTGCGGGCGGCGCAAGATGGTGTACATGCTGCCTGTCTTTCTCCTGGCGCTCGGCTGGATGTTCTGGCAGGCCGGGCGCAGCAGCCGGATTGTTGCGCTGGTCGGCTTGTTGCTGATCCCCGTCGGCAGCGTTTGGGTGGTTGGCGACGTGATCGGCGAGGGCTCGGCGAACATCCGCTATTACAGCGGTGAGGGAATCGACAACAGTGCTTTCGAAACCGTGCAGGCCCACGGCTTTGAATCCGTTGCCGAAACGTTTCGCCAGTCCGGATTCTTCGGCCAGGGGCTGGGCTTCGCGACGCCGGGCTCCCACAATTTGAAGATCAAGAGGCCGCGAGCGTGGCAGGAGAGCGCCCCGAGTCGAATCATGGCGGAGCTTGGCGTGCCCGGTGCCGTCGGTTTCCTGGCGGTGATGCTGGCCATCGGCCTCGGCCTCTGGCGTCTGACTCTCCGGCAGCTGCGCGATCATTCGAAGCAGGGTCTGTACGCCGCCGGACTCGTGGCCTTTTTCATCGCGAACGTCGGCAGCCTCACCGTCTCCGGCCAGATCCTGGCCGATCCCTTCATTGCCACCTTCCTTGGCATCCTGGTCGGCATGGCCATGTCGACGCCGCGTCTTGCGGAGACGAGCAAGAAGGCGCGGCGGGCAGCTTCGCCTGAGGCCAGGCTGGAGCCACGCGACCTGCGCGATGTGCCCGTCCGTTGATGGATCCTGGACGGGGACGAGCATTCAGGGTGGGATTGCTTTCGACGGCCGCCCTCGACTCTCCGGGCAGCATGCGTGCGTACGTGCACACGTTGCAGCAGGCGTTGGCTCGACACGCACCGCAGGTGGAGCTGGACCTGGTCGAGATGGAACCATCGGTGCCGCACAGCCCACGGCAGCGAGCCTGGCGCATGGCCACGCTGCCCCTGAGGGCGAGGGCGATGCGCCACGGCGCTCCGGATCTCTGGCACGTGCTGGACGGAAGTAGCGCGGCACTGGCTTCGTTGCTGAACTCCGCCCCGGTAGTGGTCACCGTGCACGACATAATTCCCTGCCTCCAGGCAGACGGCGTCTTCGCTGGCGCGCCGCGGCCCGGGGTCGCCTCACGTTGGTGGTGGCGGTGCAATGCCCGTGTCTTCCGCCGCGCGGAAGCGCTGGTTTGCGACAGCACCAATACTGCGCAGGACGTGCAGCGAGCCTTCGGCATCGATTCGTCCAGATGCCCCGTAGTGCCGCTGCCCTTGCGGCCCGCGATCGCTGACCTGGCGGGGAGGGCAGAACAGTCCGATCGGGTTCGCGGAGCGGTTCTGCACATCGGCAATGCGGGCTTCTACAAGAACCGCGCCGGTGTCTTGCGCATCTTCGCCCGCTGCGCACCCGGGCGCGCCACGAAATTGTGGATGGCTGGGCCGGCCCCGGACCACGCCTTGCTCGAGCTTGGCCACCGCACTCGGAATCGCCGATCGAATCGAGTGGATCCGTGATCCCGAGGATGCCGTCCTGGCGGCGCGTTTCCGGAGTGCTTCGGTGCTCCTGTTTCCATCCTTGTATGAGGGTTACGGCTGGCCGGTGCTGGAAGCCATGGCCTTCGGGCTGCCGGTCGTGGCAAGTGATGCCGGCTCTCTGGCCGAGCTCGTTGGCGATGCGGCGACGGTATATTCCCCGCTCGACGAAGCCGGCATGGCGGCGGCGGTGGAGAGGGTGCTGGCTTCGGAGGATGTAGCGCAGGCAGCCTCGGCGCGCGGACGGGCGCGAGCGTCCGAGTTCAGCGAGGCGCGCTTTGCGCGCGAGATGGTGGCGGCCTATGAATCGGCCATGGCAGGCAAGCGGGACGAGAGGAATACGTGAGCAAGAAGGCGCTGATCGTAGGTGTTTCCGGGCAGGATGGTGCGCTGCTGTCCGCGCTGCTGCTCGACAAGGGTTACGAGGTCCACGGCACCTCGCGCGACGCCCAGATGTCCGGTTTCGCGAACCTCGAGCGCCTGGGCATCCGCGACGGCGTGCGCATGCATTCCACCGTCACCACTGACTTCCGCAGCGTGCTGCAGGTGCTCAGCAAGGTCGCGCCAGACGAGATCTACTCGCTCGCCGGACAGAGTTCGGTCGGCCTGTCCTTCGAGCAGCCGGTCGAGACCCTCGAGAGCATCGCCCTGGGAACGCTGAACCTGCTCGAGGCGATGCGATTCGTCGGGCGGAGATCCGGCTGTACAACGCCGGATCGAGCGAATGCTTCGGCGAGACCGCGCGGGCCGGCCGGCCAACGAAGAACACGCCATTCCGTCCGCGCAGCCCCTACGCGGTGGCGAAGTCGAGTGCGCACTGGACGGTCGCCAACTATCGCGAGGCCTACGGACTGTTCGCCTGCACCGGCATCCTCTTCAACCACGAATCGCCACTGCGGCCGGCGCGCTTCGTGACGCGCAAGGTGGTCGCGGCGGCCTGCCGCATTGCCGCCGGAAGCGGCGAACGCCTGAACCTCGGCAACCTGGACATCGAGCGCGACTGGGGCTGGGCGCCGGAGTATGTCGAAGCGATGTGGCTGATGCTGCAGCAAAGCGAACCGCGCCGACTTCGTCATCGCCACCGGCAAGGCGCACGCCCTGCGCGAGTTCGTGCGCATGACTTTCGCGGAGTTCGGCCTGGACTGGGAATCGCATGTGGACATCGACGACAGCCTGCGTCGGCCGACCGATATCGCGCATAGCGTCGGCTCAGCCCGGCTGGCGGAGGAGTTGCTCGGGTGGCGGGCCCAACACAGCCTGGCCGACGTGATCCGCTTCATGGTGGCGGCCGAACAGGGACGGGACTGGCCCGTGCTCGCCCGCTGACATGCGCGTCGCCGTCGATGCACTCTCGATCACCAATTTCTCCGGCAAGCGCGTCCTGCTCGGGCACCTGGCCAATCTTGCTGCCGAGGGACGGGGACGGCACAGCTTCCACGTGTTCCACCACGAGGCCAACCGCCACCTGCGCAGCGAACTCGGCGCGAATGTCGAGTGGATCGAGTGCGAGGGCGCCGGCTCGCGCTGGCCGCGGCGACTCCTGTGGCAAACCGTGGCATTCAACCGCGCGTTGCGGGATTCCGGGGCGGAGCTGTTGATTTCGACCTCCGGCTCCCTGCTGCCCGGTATCTCCATCCCCCAGATCGTCCTGGCGATGAACCCTTGGTGCTTCTGGCCTGAGTTCCATCGTTCGGCCGCCGATCGCGTTAAAGCCATGCTGCAGCGCCATGGCTATCGCCGGGCCCAGCGCGGAGCGAGGGCGGTGTTCTATCTGTCGGAGTACCTTGGCTCGGCCTACGCCGCAAACGCCGGCGGCCCGCCGCGAGGTGGCGGCACGGCCTACACGGGGGTTGACGATGGCGTCTTCGCGTCCACCGGGCAAGCGCCCGACTTCAACGAGCGGCACGTGGAAGTCCTCGTGGTCTCGGTCATGGCGCGGCACAAGGCGATCGAGGACGTCGTGGATGCCTTCGCAAGGCTGCCGGGCCGCGGGGTCGAAGCGCGCCTCGCCCTTGTCGGTCCGTGGCCGGACGCGGGATATCGGGGCGAGATCGAGGCACGCATCACGCGGGCGGGATTGGCGGACCAGGTGACGATCACTGGCCAGGTCGACGACGAGACGCTGGCGGCGCATTACCGGCGCGCCCGGGCCTTCTGCCTGCTGAGTCGTTGCGAGTCGTTCGGCATTCCGGCAGTCGAGGCCCAGCTCTATGGCACGCCCTGCGTCGTTGCCGATACCTGCGCACCACCGGAGATCGCCGGCCCGGGTGGGATCGTCGTACCGGTCGGTGATATTGACGCCGCCGCCGACGCGTTGGCGCGACTGCTGACCGACGAGGCCGCCTGGCGCGAGGCCTCGCAACGGGCCTTGGCCAATGTCGAGAGGTTCCGGTGGTCGAAGGTTTCGAAACCCCTGGTCGACTTTCTCGATAGCTGCGGGAGGCGCGCTTGAAGCTGGACATTGACGCTGCGCGCGCCGCGCGCCCCTACACGCGCAAGGAATACGCTGGGGCGCGTCCTGTGGATGCTCGCCCGGTCCCTGTTCCGCTTCAGCCCGCGGCCCCTGTTCGGCTGGCGGCGCTTCCTGCTGCGCTGCTTCGGCGCCAGGATCGGTCACCGCGTCCACATCTATCCCAGCGCGATGATCGAAATTCCCTGGAATGCTCGAGCATCGGCGACGACGCGAGCATAGGCGAGCGCGTGCTGGTCTATAGCCTGGGCTTGGTCGAGATTGGCGCACGCGCCACCGTTTCGCACAACGCGCACCTGTGCGCGGGCAGTCACGATTACCGCTCGCCCGATCTGCCCTTGCTGCGCCTACCGATCCGCATCGGCGACGAGGCCTGGGTCTGCGCGCAGGCCTTCGTCGGCCCGGGCTCCGAAATCGGGAACGGCGCCGTCGTGGGCGCTGGCGCTGTCAGCCAACGGCAAGGTCGAGCCGTGGACGGTGGTGGCGGGCAATCCCGCCGTGTTCGTCAAGCGCCGCGAGATCGGGCAAGCCGAGTCGCAATGATCTCGGTCGTCGTTCTCACGCTCAACGAAGCCGGCAACCTGCCGCGCTGCCTGGACAGCGTGTCGCTTCAGCGACGACGTGCTGGTGCTGGATTCCGGCAGCACCGACGACACCGCGCGATGGCGCGCGCGTACGGTGCACGCGTGTCCTGGTCCGCGCCTTCGACAGCTTCGGCCAGCAGCGCAACCACGCCATGGAGCAGCGGCGACCTTGCAGAATGACTGGGTACTGCATCTGGACGCCGACGAAGTGGTGACGCCAGAACTGCGGCGGGCGTTGCTAGCGATCGCTTCGCACGGAAGCCGTGCGCTGTCCGGCCTGGCGGATCCCGTCGAAGCTGATCTTATGGGCCGCTGGCTGCGCCGGTCCGGCATGTACCCCGCGTACCAGGTGCGATTCGGCCGGCGGGACCAGCTGCGCTTCATCGACCACGGCCATGGCCAGCGCGAGGCACTGCCGCCGAACAGGTCGGCACGCTCGTGCTCGCCTTCGGACCACTACAACTTTTCCAAGGGTCTCGACGACTGGTTTGCACGCCACCGTCGCTACGCCGCTGCGGAGGCCGGCAGCGCTGGCCGAGCAAGGCAGCCCGCTCGAGGCTGGGCGAACTGCTGTCCCGCGACCCGACGACTGCGACGCAGGGCCCTGAAGCGGCTGGCCAATCGGTTGCCGTTCCGGCCTTCGCTGCGCTTCCGTACACCTACGTCCTGCGGCCGGATTCCTGGATGGTGTGGCGGGCTACCGCTACGCGCGCATGCTGGCCATCTACCAGCATTTCATCGACCTGAACCTGGCTCGCAGTTGCGGCTCACGGGCAAGCGAGTGACTGCAGCCCGTCTCGCCTCCCGCCGCGTGTGCTTCGTCAACCGCTACTGCTATCCCGATTCATCGGCGACCAGCCAGCTGCTGACGGACCTGGCCGGCGAACTCTCGGCGCGCGGCTGGCAGGTGACGATGATCGGCTGCAACCAGCGTTACGACGATCCCGCGGCGCGGCTCCCGGTCGAGGACCGCTGGCGCGGCGTGGAGATCCGCCGCGTCGCCGGCACGCGCTTCGGCCGTCGCCACCTGCTTGGTCGGGCGATCGACTACGCCAGCTTCTACCTGGGCCTGGTGCCGACGCTGTGGCGGATCCTGCGCCGTGGCGACGTGGTGGTGGCGAAGACCGATCCGCCGCTGCTGGGTCTGGTCATCGGGCCGCTCGCCCGCCTGCGTGGCGCCCGTACCGTGAACTGGCTGCAGGACCTGTTCCCGGAGATTTCCGTTGCCCTCGGCCAGCCGCCGCATGCCATCGGCATTCGCGGCCGTGCTTCGCTGGTTGCGCAACAGCTCGCTGCGCCGCGCCGCGGCAAATGTCGCAATCGGCGAGCGGATGCGCGATTTCCTGGCCGGGCAGGGCATACCGGAAGCACGGCTGGCGACCATTCCAAACTGGCCGCACGAAGACGCCATCCGCCCGATGCCGAAGGCGGAAAGCCAGCTGCGCACCCGGCTCGGCCTCCAGGACAAGTTCGTGGTCGGCTACTCGGGCAACCTGGGCCGTGCGCACGAATGGATGCCGCTGTTCGACGCGGCCCGGCATACGGCTGGCGATTCGCGCATCGTCTACCTGATCGGCGGCGGCGGGCTCGGATACGACGCCCTCCAGCAGGAAGTGCTGAGCTCGGGCCTGGGCAACGTCCTGTTCCAGCCGTACCACCCGCTGGAGACGCTCTCCGACTCCATGGCGGCAGCGGACCTGCACTCTGGTGAGCCTGCGGCCGGAACTGGAGGGCCTGGTAGTGCCCAGCAAGTTCTACGGAATCGCCGCCGCCGCGCGGCCGGTCGGCTTCGTCGGCGACGCGGACGGCGAGCTGGCCCGACTGCTGTCGGAGTGCGACTGCGGCTTCACCGTGCCCGCCGGCCGTGGCGACCTGCTGGCCGACGCGATCCTGTCGCTCTCCCGCGACCCGGTCTGGCGGCAGCGCAGGGCGATCTGCGCCCGCGCACTGCTCGAGCAGCGCTTCTCGCGCGCCTCGGCCCACGAGCGGTGGCATCATCTTCTGGCGAGGATTGCCGAAGGCGCTGCTGCCGCCCCATGAACTCATCCATCCAGAGCAACGCAAATCGTATGAAACGAGCACTGATCACCGGCATCACCGGCCAGGACGGCGCCTACCTGGCCGAGTTGCTGCTGCGACAAGGGCTACGAGGTGCACGGCATCAAGCGCCGCGCCTCGCTCGTTCAACACCGACCGCATCGACCACCTCTACCAGGACCCGCATGAGACGCGACCGGCGGCTGCGTGCTGCACTACGGCGACCTGACCGACGCCACCAACCTGATCCGCATCGTGCAGCAGGTGCAGCCCGACGAGATCTACAACCTCGGCGCGCAGAGCCACGTGCAGGTGTCCTTCGAGACGCCCGAGTACACCGCCAACGCCGACGCGCATGGGCACGCTGCGCCTGCTGGAGGCGATCCGCATCCTGGGGCTGGAGAAGAAGACGCGCTTCTACCAGGCCTCCACCTCGCGAGCTGTACGGCAAGGTGCAGGAGACGCCGCAGACGGAGACCACGCCCTTCTATCCGCGCTCGCCCTACGCGCGTGGCCAAGCTCTACGCCTACTGGATCACGGTGAACTACCGCGAGGCCTACGGCATGTACGCCTGCAACGGCATCCTGTTCAACCACGAGTCGCCCGCTGCGCGGCGAGACCTTCGTCACCCGCAAGATCACCCGCGCGCTGGCGCGCATCGCGCTGGGCCTGCAGGACTGCCTGTACCTGGGCAACCTGGACGCCCTGCGCGACTGGGGCCATGCCCGCGACTACGTCGAGATGCAGTGGCTGATGCTGCAGCAGGACGAGGCCGAGGACTTCGTGATCGCCACCGGCGAGCAGCACTCGGTGCGCGAGTTCGTCGAGCCGCGCCGCCGGCGAGCTCGGCGTCGAGATCGACTGGCAGGGCGCAGGGCGAGGACGAGCGCGGCGTGGTGCGCAAGGCGCCGGCGGAGTCGCGCGATGAAGGCCGGGCAGTGCATCGTCGCGCATCGACCCGCGCTACTTCCGGCCGACCGAGGTCGAGACGCTGCTGGGCGACCCGCGCAAGGCGCGCGAGAAGCTGGGCTGGGTGCCGACCACCACCTTCGAGGAGCTGGTCACGGAGATGGTGCAGGCCGATCTTTCGAGCGCCCGAGCGCGATGCGCTGGTCACCGAGGCCGGCTATCAGGGCGCCCAAGAATCATGAGTGAGCCGACGGCTGCGGGACGCCCGGATCTTCGTCGCCGGACACCGCGGCCTGGTCGGCTCGGCCATCGTGCGCCGGCTGCAGGCCGAGGGCGCCGACAACCTGCTGCTGCGCACCCGCGCCGAGCTCGACCTGACCGAGCAGGCGCGCCGTCGAGGCCTTCTTCGAGCCGAGACGGCCCGAGTACGTGTTCCTGGCCGCCGCCAAGGTCGGCGGCATCCTCGCCAACGACACCTACCCGGCCGAGTTCATCCGCGACAACCTGGCGATCCAGACCAACGTCATCCACGCGCCTGGAAGCACGGCGCGAAGAAGCTGCTGTTTCCTCGGCTCGTCGCTGCATCTACCCCAAGCTCGCGCCGCAGCCGATGAAGGAGGAGTACCTGCTGACCGGGCCGCTGGAGCCGACCAACGAGTGGTACGCGATCGCCAAGATCGCCGGCATCAAGATGTGCCAGGCCTACCGCCGGCAGTACGGCTTCGACGCGATCAGCCTGATGCCGACCAACCTGTACGGCCCGGGCGACAACTTCGACCTGACAGACCTCGCACGTGCTGCCGGCGCTGATCCGCAAGTTCCACGAGGCAGGAGAGCGGGGCGACGAGGCCGTGACCATCTGGGGCACCGGCACGCCGCGGCGCGAGTTCCTGCACGTGGACGACCTGGCCGAGGCGCGGTGTTCCTGATGCAGAATTATTCCGACGAGCAGTTCATCAACGTCGGCACGCGGCGAGGACCTCACCATCCTCGAACTGGCGCAGATGGTCGCCGCGCGCCACCGGCTTCCAGGGGCGCATCGTCACCGATCCGAGCAAGCCCGACGGCACGCCGCGCAAGATGCTGGACGTCAGCCGCCTCGAGGCGATGGGCTGGCGCCCGCGCATCGGCCTGCGCGAGGGCATCGAGCGCACCGTGCGCGAGTACCGCGCGCAACTGGCGGCGGCCACGTGAGGGTACTGGTCACCGGCGGCGCCGGTTTCATCGGCAGCCACACCTGCCTCGAGCTGGCCGCCCGCGGGCACGAGGTGGTGATCGCCGACAATTTCTGCAATAGCACGCCGAAGGCCATCCCGCAGCTGGAGGCGCTGGCCGGCGTGCCGATGAAGACGCACAAGCTGGACGTGCGCGATCGCGAGGCGCTTGCGGTCCTTTTCCGGCTGGAACGCATCGACGCGGTGATCCATTTCGCCGCGCACAAGGCGGTCGGGGACTCCTGGAACAATCCGCTGGAGTTCTTCGACAACAACATCGGCGGCAGCATCAGCCTGCTTAAGGCCATGCGCGCTGCCGGCGTCGAGAAATTCATTTTCAGTTCGAGCTGCACGGTCTACGGCAATCCGGACGTGGTGCCGGTGGACGAACAGGCCCCGCTGCGGGTGGCCAGCCCCTACGGGCGCACCAAGCTGGCGGTGGAGGAGATGCTGGCGGACATCGCCCGCACGAATGCGAAATTCCGCTACGCCAGCCTGCGCTACTTCAATCCGGCCGGCGCGCATCCCAGTGGTACGCGTGGGCGAAGATCCGCGCGGCAGCTTCTTCAACCTGATGCCGATCCTGTGCCAGATCGCCGTCGGCAAGCGCGACGCCCTGGATATCTACGGCGACGACTGGCCGACGCCGGATGGAACCTGCGTGCGCGACTACATCCATGTCATGGACCTGGCGAAGGCGCACGTGTCGGCGCTGGAGTATCTCGTCACGAAGCAACGTTGCCTGACCACGAACCTCGGCACGGGGCAGGGCGTCAGCGTGATGCAGATCCTGCGCACCTTCGAACAGGAAACCGGCCAGCGCATTCCGTTCCGGCTCGGGCCGCGCCGCGACGGCGACGTCGCCGCGGTCTGGGCCGACCCGTCGCTGGCCGAACGCGAACTCGGCTGGCGCGCCGAGCTCGACCTCGCCGCCATGTGCCGCGACGCCTGGCGCTGGCAGAGCGCCAATCCCGAGGGTTACGACACCTGATACGCTGACCGCCATGAGCCCCACCCGCCGCCGCGTGCTGGATTTCCTGGCCATCGCGGCGGTTTTGTTTTCGGGGTTCGCAATCGCGCAGGAACCGGCGCCGCCGCGCGCGCCGACGCAGCACGGCCTGTCCGCGCCGGCCGAGCTGGGCAAGCTCGACATCGCGCCCGCGAGCTTCGGCCGCCTGCCCTGGGTGGTCTTCGACGAACGCTCGGGCCTGCCGCAGCACACCATCGTGGAGCTGCAGGCCGACCAGCGCGGATTCGTGTGGGCCGGCACGCAGGACGGCCCGGCCCGCTACAACGGCCACGCCTGGGAGACGGTGCCGCTGCCGCGCGCCATGGGTTCGAACTACGCGCGCGTGATGCGCCGTTCGCAGCGCGGCGGCATGTGGATCGGCAGCTTCGACGGCGGCCTGGCGCACCTGCAGGACGGCGCCTGGACGGTGTACGGCCTGCGCGAGGGACTGCCGAGCAAGCGCATCCGCGGGCTGCTGGAAACGCCGGACGGGCGCACCTTGTGGATCGCCACCGATCGCGGCGTCGCCCGCCTGCGCGACGGGCGCATCACCGTCTATGGCGAAGCCTCGGGCCTGCCGAGCCTCGATACCGAGGCACTGTGCGAGGTCGGCAACGCCGACGGCACCCGCACGCTGCATGTGGGCACCGGCAACGGCCTCGCGCGCCTGGTCGGCGAGCGCTTCGAGCCGGTGGCGGTTCCGGCCGAGCTGCTCGGCCACCGCATTGACGACATGGTCGAGAGCCCGGGCCTCCGTGGCGGCAGTGGGCCTCTGGATCGCCTCCTACGGCGCCGGCATGGCGGTGCGCGAGGGCGGCCGCTGGACGCTGCTCGACACGCGCTCGGGCCTGCCCAGCAACGTCGAGGTCTTCACCAAGGGGCAGGCCGAGGACGGCTCGGAGATGCTCTGGGTCGGCACCGAGGGCGGCCTGCTGCGCTTCGAGCACGGCCAGTGGACGCTGTACGACGAACGCAGCGGCATGCCGATCCGCATCGTCTGGAAGGTGCTGGAAACGACCGCGCCGGGCGGGCTGAAGACCCTGTGGCTGGGCACCTGGGGCGGTGGCGTGCTGCGGCTGTCGCCGAACGCCTGGAAGTCCTTCGACGCCAGCAGCGGCATGCCGGCGGGCGCGGTCACCTCCATGCTGCTGAGCAAGGATGCGCAGGGCAGGGAAGTGGTCTGGGTCGGCACCTCCGACGGCGGGCTGGCACGCACCGTCGGGCGGGCGCTTCGAGGCGGTGGCGATGCCGGCGGCGCTGCAGCACGCGATCGTGTTTACGCTGCTGGAGACGAAGGCCGCCGACGGTTCGCCTTCGCTGTGGGTGGGTTCCTTCGGCGGCGGCATCGGGCGTTACGAGCACGGCCGCTGGTCGGTGATCGGGCCGGAGCGTGTTGCCGAACCAGCGCATCTATCACCTGCTGCGCACGCAGGCGGCCGACGGCGGCGAGGTGATCTGGGCGGGCACCGAGAACGGCATCGGGCGGCTCGAGGATGGCCGCTGGCGCCATTACCGCGTCTCCGACGGACTGCCGAGCGAACTGGTGACGCAGGTGCTGGAGATCGCCGACGCGAAGGGCGGCGCACGATGTGGGCCGGCACCAGCCGGCGGCATCGCCCGCCTGGTCGGCGAGCGCTGGGTCGAAGTGGTGGACTCGGAAAACCTGGTCGGCAAGAACATAACTTCCCTGCAGCTCACCCGCGGCCCGGATGGCTCGCGCTGGCTGTGGGCGGGTACCTTCTCGCGCGGCGCCTCGCGCCTGCGCCTGGACGTTCCAGACGCGCAGTGGGAAACCTTTTCCTCGCGCAGTTCGCCGGCGCTGCCCAGCGACACCGTGCTCAGCGTGGCGGAGGACCTGAAGGGCAGGGTGTACCTGTGCACCACGCGCGGCGTCGTGCGGCTGACGCCGCGCCAGCCGACGCCGGCGGACCGCAGTCGCTTCGCGCTGGAGCACTTCACCGTCGAGGACGGCCTGCCCAGCGGCGACTGCCAGCCGGCGGCGCGGCTGGTGGACGCCGACGGCCGCGTGTGGATGGGCACGGCGCGCGGGCTGGCGATGTTCGATCCGCGCGAGGAACGGCGCGACGACACGCCCAAGCCGCTGCTCATCGACCGCGCCGAGCTCACCGATCGCAGCCTGCGCCTGCGCGGCGGCGAGTCGCTCTCGCACCGGCAGGGCAACCTGCAGTTCTCCGGCGCGCTGCTGGCCTACGGCGGCGAGTCGCGCATCCGCTACCGCTACCAGCTCGCCGGCTTCGATCCGCGGCCCTCGCCCTGGTCGGCGACGCGCAGCAAGGAGTACACCAACCTGGGCGCCGGCAATTACAGCTTCCGGCTCTGGGGCAGGGATGCGCGGGGCAATGTGTCGGGCCCGGTCGCGGTGGACTTCCGCATCCGCCCGGCGCCCTGGCTCACCGGATGGGCCTTCGCCGGTTACGCCTTGCTGTTGCTGCTGGCCGGCTACGGCGTCGTGCAATGGCGCGTGCGCACGCTGGCGATGCGCACGCGCGTGCTCGAGTCGGTGGTGGCGATGCGCACCCGCGATCTCGTCGCCGCGAAGGACCAGCTGCAACGCCTGGCCACCGAAGATGCATTGACCGGCATTGCCAACCGGCGCAAGTTCGAGGAAGTGGCCGACCACGAATGGCGGCGCGCGCAACGCGACGACCATCGTTTCAGCCTGGCGCTGCTCGACGTGGATTTCTTCAAGCGCTACAACGACCGTTACGGGCACGCGGGCGGCGACGAATGCCTGCGCGCGGTCGCGCAGGCGGTGGCGGCACAGTGCACGCGGCCGATGGACCTGGTGGCGCGCTACGGCGGCGAGGAGTTCGTGCTGGTGCTGCCGGAGATCGACGCCGACGGCGTGCGCGCGATCCTGCGCGCGGTGCTGGCAGCGGTGGACGCGCTGGCGCTGGAACACGCCGATTCCAGCGCCGCGCCCTTCGTCACCGTGAGCCTGGGCGCGGTCACGCTACGGCCCGGGCCGAGCCAGGACCTGCATGGCGCGATCGAGGCCGCCGACGCCCTGCTCTATGAATCGAAGGAGGGCGGCCGCCACCGCGCCACTTACGCGGACGAGGCGGGGGTGAAGTCGGTGATCGCGCCCTGATTCAGCCCGTGCAGGTGCAGTTGCCCGGGCACCACTTCTGCTTCAGGTCGTCGCTGTGGCAGTTCCAGCTGATGCTGCCGGCATTGACGGTGGCGTCGTAGTACAGGTGCTTGCCATTGAGCGAATCGTGCGCGGTCTGCGGCGGCTGCGAGGACAGGCCGACCTCGATGCGACCGGGTTGCCGGCCGATGTCCACGTAGCTCACGTAGGTGCCGCTGAGTTCGTCCGGCGCGCCCAGGCCGGCCTCGGCGTTGGACTGCGGCAGCTTTCCTTCCGATTCGACGTAGGCGGCGATGGCCGGCATGACCGAATTGGCGAGCACGCTCGCCTCGCTGACCTGCGCGCGCTGCACGTAGTCCTGGTATTGGCTGATGGCGATCGCCATCAGGATCGGGATCAGCAGCAGCGAACCGAACACCAGCACCATGAACACGATCAGGCAGCCGGGCAGGCCGCGTTGCTGGCGTTCCGGGAACTGGGTGAAGGCCCACTTGTCCACCACCAACGTGTTGGCCAGGTAGTCGTGCAGGGCGCGCTTGCGCTCGGTGAAGCCGGCCATCAGGAAGCCGATGTACATCGCCATGTACGACAGCGCGGCGGCGAACCAGCGGCCGAGCGCCTGCTTGAAGCTGATGCGCTGGCCCTCGTAGTCGGTGACCTTGATGCCCAGCGCGCGCTTGCCCAGCGTGGCCTGGCCGGCCGAGCTTTCCATACCGGCGTAGTACAGCGCCGCGACGATGAAATAGACCAGGTAGAACACCAGGTACGCCACGATGAGCGCCGGCGGTGGCTCTTTGGCGTCGAGGTCGAGCCCCATGGCGAGCAGCACCACGATCAGCAGCACCGTCATCGGGATGGTGATGATCATCTGGTCGAGGAACAGCGCACCCCAGCGGCGCCAGAAGCCGGCGTACACGATGTCGTCGTTGCGGTAGTAGCCTTCGCCGGCCGGGGCGTCCGGGGCGCGGTAGGGATTCGGGTCGGCGCTCGCGCTCGCCATGTCGATCGGCGACAGCTCCAGCGGCACCGTCGGCGGCAGCGGCGGGGCGGCGGGCGGATCCAGGCCGAGTTCGCCGGCCAGTTGGGAGATCGCCTGCCAGCCGCTCAAGCCGTCGCGCCAGGCGAGGTTCGCGGTGGTGGTGGTGCCCCGGCGCAGCGCACTACGGACTTCGTCCGCGCTTACCGGGCCGATCTGCGTGCCGGCCGTGTCGATGTAGTACCAGATGGCGCTCATGTTTTTCCCCTGGATGCAGCGGTTCCCCGGTTTAGCTTCGCATCTCCGGCCAGTGGATGCTATCGGGCTAGATGACGTCCCAGCCGTAGCCGCCGCGCGCGAGCGCGCCGCTGGCCAGCCGCTCGGTCGCCTCGTCCTCGTTGTTGTCTAGCGCGCGGATGTTGCGCGACATGCGCCGCCGCGCCTGCTTGGCGAACACCTTCGCGATGTCCACCGCCTGCGCCGCTTCCGGGTGCGCCTGCTTTTCCAGGCTGTCGGCGCGCGACAGCACGCACAGGCCGACGAACAGGTCGATGACCAGGTCGGCGATCGCGCTTCTGCGCATGCTGGTGGTCGGCGATCTTCTTGCCGTGCTTTCGCAGCAGCTGGTCGGCGCCCTTCGACAGTTCGACTGCGTACTTCTCGTAGATCCCGGCCACCTTGCGCAGGGCAGGGGACAGCTCGCGCGTGGATGCGGTCGGTGCCGATGCCGGTGCTCGCCCGCAGGCGCCGGCCGGTGTAGTCGCTGAGCACGCCGAAGCCCTTGATCGGATTGTTGAAGATGTCATCGAAGGCCGACTTGAGCTCGCCCAGGTTGGCGCCGACGCCCTTCAGCCCGGACAGGGCGATGTACAGGCGCAGGATCTCGTTGGTGCCTTCGAAGATGGACAGGATGCGGGTGTCGCGCGTGATCTGCTCGTAGGGCAGCTCGCGCATGAAGCCGTCGCCGGCGGCGATCTGCAGTGCCTCGTAGCCGGCCCGCTGCACCGCCTCGCTGGCGAACACCTTGCTGATCGCGGCCTCGACCGAGTAATCGCTGCAGCCGCTGTCGATCAGTGCGCGACCATCCACACCGTGCTCTCGGCGGCGAAGCAATCCACCGTCATCTGCGCGATCTTCTCGCGCACCAGGCCGAACTCGGCGATCGGCCGGTCGAACTGCCGGCGCTCCTTGGCCTGCGCGGTGGCCAGCCGCAGCAGGGTCTTCATGCCGCCGACGGCGCCGCCGCCCAGGCCGGTGCGGCCGCTGTTGAGGATGCTCATCGCCACCTTGAAGCCCTTGCCGACCGCGCCGAGCACGTTCTCCGGCCGGCACCCGCACGTCGCTGAAGGCGACGTTGGTGGTGGACGAGGCGCGGATGCCCATCTTGTCCTCGTGCTCGCCGCGGCTGACGCCGGGCCACGACGCCTCGACCAGGAAGGCGGTGATCTTGCCTTCCGGCGTATCGGTGCGCGCGAACACGGTGTAGAAGTCGGCGATGCCGCCGTTGGTGATCCAGATCTTTTCGCCGTTGAGGATCCAGCTACCGTCCTCGCTGCGCACGGCCTTGGTGCGGATCGCCGCCGCGTCGGAACCGGCGCCCGATTCGGTCAGGCAGAAGGCCGCGATCAGCTCGCCGGTGGCGAGCCGGGGCAGGTAGCGCTGCTTCTGCTCGTCCGTGCCGAACAGCAGCAGGCCCTTCATGCCGATCGAGCTGTGCGCACCGATGGTCAGCGACACCGAGCTGTCGTGGCGGCTGGTCTGCTGCAGCACGCGCGCATAGGCGGCGTTGGACAGCGCCAGGCCGCCGTATTCCTCCGGAATGATCAGTCCGAACAGGCCCATATCGCGCAGCTCGGCGATGAACTCGGGCGACTGCATTGCCTGGCGATCGAAGCGCCTGAGCTCGGCCGCCTTCGGCGTCAGGAACTCGTCGATCGCATCGGTCATCGGACCGAGCAGTTCCCGGTCGCGTTCGCGGATGACGGGGTAGGGGAACAGGTTCTCTTCGAGGATGTTGCCGAAGAGCAGCTGCTTGGCGGCGCTTTCTTCCAGCTGCATGGCCGGCGCGGCGCTTTTGTCCGCAGAACGTTCGTCAGTCATGGTGCCGGCTCCGTTAAAGCACAGACCCTTATCCTGCCACCTTGGCCCCGCCCAGTGGCAGGTAAAGAGTCAGCGCGAGAGCAGCCGACTGTCGCGGACACTGCTACTTCTTGTCGATCAGACCGGCCTCACGCGCGGCGCGCCCGAGATCTTGCACGCATTCGGCCGGCAACACGCCCATCTTTGGAGTAGGCGCACGCAACCCACCCGGCAGTGGCGCTTGATAGAACCAGTGCTCGGTGTAGTCGAGAACGACGACGTTGGTTAGATCGAAGCGGGTTTCGCCCGCGAGGCCGGCTTGCAGCAGATGTGCTGGGCGCGACATCAGAAACTGGCCACGCCCCACCGGCCGCAACCGTTGCGTGGTCCCGTAGGCCACGCGCAGCCGTGGCGGTTCCGTGCCGTCCATGACCGACAGCACCAGCGCCGGCCGCTCCTTCATGGTCGGATCTTTCGGATTGGCGTTCGGGAAGTGACACCAGACGATGTCGCCCGGCGACGGTAACGCGCCGGGCAACACGCCAGGCAGTTCGCCAGGCGATTCGCCAGGTGCGTCTTCCACCGACTACAGACCCGGGATCAGCGAGCGCGTGGGGACGTAGTCGTCCTGGTTGACCTGGGCGCGGATGGTGGCGATTGCTTTTTCCGACAGGTCTGGGGCATCGGCCGGATAGGCGGGAATCAGTTGCTCGCGCAGGCGCGCCAGCGCGTACATGGTCACTTGGGTCTCGTTGAAGCCCATCGCCTCGGCTAGCATTTTGACGGTCTTGCGGGTGACCGTATTTCGGGTTTCCCCGGCATTGAACTTAATCAACAGCGCGTCGGTCGCCATCGGGCACCTCCTCGATATATATTGATTCTATACCGCTCCCGGCTAACTGCAAGTATAGGTTCGGGGGCTGGCCAGGAACGACCGCGGAGAACAGCATTTTCCCGGGCAGACTGACGTTTCCGGCGATTCTTATGCCGGGATTATACTTCGCATAATGTATATTATGTCATTTACAGGATGAGGGACAGCCTTGGGCGTTCAGTCAGGCTATTGGTGTCGGCGACCCGCTAACCACGACACTTGTTCCCCAACTATGTCTGCCCCTTAACCTCGTCGCCGTATAGAAATTGTTGCCAACGTTTTCAGTAAGCTGCACTACTCCTCGACGAAGTACCGCGCTGGTAAAAAATCCCTTGGCGCGCCGAAACTCCGACGCGTCCCAAAACCGTGTCGCTTGGTTTGGGAACCGGATGATGCCCGAATGCCGCCAACGACCTGGCCATGTTCGAAGTCGATGCCTTGGACGGCCTGCGGCAGCTGAGCGCGGCGCAAGCTCCGGTTGCCGCGCCAACGCCGGAGGAAATCGATGCGACGGTCGCCGCCGCCGCGGCCACGCTCAACCGCCCGCAGACTCTGGCCATGGCCCCGCCGCGCACCGGGCGCTGACCACGGTGCTGCGCTGCTGGTCGTTCTGGCACCGGGCGGTGTTCGGCGCCCATCTGCCGCTGCTGGAGTCCCCCCGACGCGCCGTAGGCCACGTGCCTGTCCAGCTAGGCTACATGCCCTCCGCGATGCCCCTGTAAATTACAAGATTTACTGAAGTGATCTGTAAATAGCAGAATATAGGCCTGTTGTTCCGTTGAATAAGCTCTTGTGGCGGAGCATACTGGGCCAATGCTGTAATTTACAGAATCGGCTTGGAGTGCCTGTAAATGCCCAATGCCATCTTCCATCGCCCCGCGCTGGCCAAGGAAATCACCGACCTCGCCTTGGGCCGCACCGCCCTGGGCCGGGCGACGACGGGGGTATTCCTGGCTGCCCCGCGCCGCACGGGCAAAACCACCTTCCTGCTCGAGGACCTCAAGCCCGAGATGGAAGCGCAAGGCGTCCATGTCGTGTATGTGGACCTGTGGTCCAACATGGACGCATCGCCAACGGCGCTGATCTCGCATGCGATCGCTCGCGATCTCGCCCAGGCGCAAGGGGCCTTGACCAAGGTGGCCGCAGCGGCGGGCCTGAAGTCGGTCAGCATCGGTGGTGTCAACTTCGAGCTCGACGCGGTGGGTAAGGCCGCCGGCGCCTCGCTCGGCGATGCGTTGACTGAGCTGCGAAAGCAGACCGGCAAGCCGATCGCGCTGATCGTGGACGAGGCCCAGCACGTCGCGAAGAAGGAAGCGGAGCTCAAGGTCATGTTCGCGCTCAAGTCCGCGCGTGACACGATGAACGTCGACGGCAAGAGGAACCTGCTTCTGATCATGTCTGGTTCTGATCGAGACAAGCTCCTGCGCCTGGTCAATACCGTGCAATCGCCCTTCTTCGGCGCCCAGATCCAGGAGCTGCCGCACTTGGGCGATGACTACGCCGTGCACGTTGCCGGGTTGCTGGCCATGACGCATCCACACCTGGCGATCAAGAACGCACAGATGGCTGCGTCGTTCGCGCGCTTCGTGTTCCGCCCCGAGCCTTTTGAGAAGGCAATCGGCCAGGCGACCAACCCCCTGGCGGGTCCGAACGCGGACTTCCACGCGCGCCTGGAGGCCGAAGCGAAGGCATACGAAGCGACGCTCGACGCTCGGCACGTCGACACGTTTGCGATGCTGTCGAAGCTCGAACGGGCTGTGCTTCGCTGGATGCTGGAGCACGAAGCCGACCCGCGCTTGTTCACCAACGACGCGATTGAGTACTACTCCAAGGCGGTCGGTAAAAAGGTCAGCGCGGGCTCGGCGCGCGCGGCCGTGGAGACGCTGCGCACCGGCGAGCCGCCGATGTTGTGGAAATCTGATCGGGGCGACTACGCACTCGAAGACACCGACCTGTCGCGTTGGTATCGCTCGCGGGTCGCCAGCGGCACGTGGCCGCCGGCCTAGAGCGAGGTTTGCCAATTGATCAGGCGGGTGGCTCTAGGTAGCAAATGCCCCACGACGGTTTCCGGCGTGATCCCCCACCCCTGCCGCCTCCTGGCCTTCTGTACCGGGGTCCAACCGATACCCGTGACTTCGACCAATTCCCGGATCGACAGGTAGGTGAGCATTTCTTCCTGCGTGGTCGTCAGGACACGCGGCGGGCGCCCGATTGGGCGCTTCACGCCCAGTTGCTTTGGGACCTTGGCGGCGGTGTGCTCGGTGAACCCGGTCTGCCGTGCCGCCTCGTGGGTCCCAAAACAGTGTGCGCCCCAGCTTGGCCAGCGCGTCAGTTTCTAGGTCCACCCGATAACTTCCGGATTTTGGAGGTAGCGGCCAACCACCGAAAAAAATCGAAATGTTGGCCGCGCTAAGTTTCACCGACGGGGTTACGGGGTGCCGACAAGCCACCCTTTTAGCGTGTCACCTGGCTATGGCAGCACGACTTCAGGCCGCGTGGGAGAGACACGACGTCGGCGACGCATCCAGCGCGACCCTGAGGTCATCCCAAAGATCGTCCACGTGCTCGATGCCCGCCGACAACCGCAGCATTCCTGGCGTGATGCCGTTGGCGGCCTTGTCCCTGTCGCTGACAACACGGTGGGTCAGCCCGGCCGGGTGCTGGATCAGCGTATCTACCGAGCCAAGACTTACCGCCGGCGTGATCAACCTGACGGCCGACATCACCCGTGCGGCAGCGTCATATCCGCCGGTCAGTTCCATGGCCAACAACGCGCCCGGGCCGCGCATCTGTGTGTGTACCAGGTGCGCGTTGCGCACTGTGCCCAGGCCGGGATAGTGGGTTTTCTTGACCGCCGGATGAGCGGAAATGCGCCACGCCAACTCAATGGCATTGGCCTGGGCACGCTCGACGCGCAGGGACAACGTCTGCAAGCCCCGATGCAGCAGGAAGGCTGCCAGCGGGTGCAACAGGCCACCGGTCGCCGCCCGAACCTGACGCAAGGGCCTGGCCAGCGCCTCATCACAGCAAATTACGCCAGCGATCACGTCCCCGTGCCCGCCGAGGAATTTGGTGGCGCTGTGCAGCACATAACTCGCGCCCCATCGTGCCGGGTTTTGCAGGAGCGGCGTGGCGAATGTGGAATCGACGAGCACCGGCACGTCGGCTGCGGCGGCGACCACCGCCGCAATGTCCACCAGGTCGAGCGTGGGGTTGGCGGGCGTCTCGATGATGACCAGCGCGGTGTCCGGACGAAGCCTCTCGGCAATTTGCTGCGCATCGACAAATTCTGCGTCCAGACCGGCGATTCCGCTGGCCAGCAGATGATCGGAAGTGCCATAGAGCGGACGAACGACGAGTACGTGGTTGCCCCGAGCCTTGGCTGCGATCAATACCGCAGTGAGCGCGGCCATGCCGGAACTGTACGCAACGCAGGCCGCCGTTCCCTCCAGATCCGCAACGGCCTTCTCGACGCGCGCAACGGTCGGATTGAAGAGTCGGGCATAAATGGGATTGCTGGCGGTGGCCTCGCCACCGACAAGGGCGTCGAAGCTGGCTGTTCCGGCGTCGAGGTCGCGCACGGGATAGGTCGTGGACAGGTCAATTGGCGGTGCGTGAACGCCAAGACCGGCGAGATCTTCCCTGCCGGCATGGACGGCGATGGTGTCGAAGTGATGCATGGCCAATCCCTTGTCGGAAATAGGCGCTAAGATTGAACCATCTTTCGGTCTTAGGCGCCGAATCGAACATTATTTCGAAAAGTGACCAAATCATGAGACTCGACCGAATCGACTTCGTCTTGCTCCGCCTGTTGCGGAAGAATGCGCGGCTTCCAAACAAGGATCTGGCGGCAAAGGCCGGCATCGCGCCCTCGACCGCGCTCGAACGCATCCGTCGCCTGCGCGAAGATCGGGTCATCCTGGGCTACCACGCCGAGATTTCGCCGCAAGCGGTCGGGATAGGACTGCAGGCGATGGTGTCAGTTCGTTTGACCCGGCACTCGCGAGAACTGCTCGAGCGCGTCCATGAGCACCTGCTCGCCCTGCCGGAAGTGTTGAGCTTTTACCATGTTGGAGGCGCCGACGATTTCCTCGTCCATGTCGGCGTCCGGGACAGCAACCACCTTCGTGATTTCGCCCTCAGCGCCTTTACCGAACGCCCAGAAGTGGCGCACATCGAGACACGGCTGATCTTCGAATTCCGGCGCAACCCGGGCATGCCGATTTATGAGCCAGGGTCTGAGTGACCTATTACTGCCCCTCTCCCCGCTCCCAGGGCGCCGGGTCCAGCGCGTACAGGACCCGCAGGTCGCCCGCGCCCATCGGCAAGGCGGCGTCGTCCACGCCGCGGAAATGCAGGCGGAAGGCGCGCAACGCCGCGGCCGGATCCTCCATGCGGTAGCCAAGCAGCCGCATTGCCAGCCAGCCGTCAAAGTTCGCTGGAACCGGCTTTCGTTGCGCCGCCGGGTCCGGCCAGCGCCCGAACCCGGCCTGGGCCAGGCGTCGCCAGGGAAAGCGCGCGCCCGGATCGGTCTTGCGGTTTGGCGCCAGGTCGGCGTGCGCGATCACGTGCGTGCGGCGGATCTGCAGTCGCGTGCACAGGTCCTCGAGCAGGACCAGCAGCGCCGCGAGCTGGGGTTCGGAGTAGTTGCTGGCGCCATCGTTGTCGAGCTCGATGCCGATCGAAGCCGAGTTCAGATCGGTGATCGTGCCCCAGCGCCCGCCTCCGGCATGCCAGGCGCGGCGCTCTTCGGACACCAGTTGATAAATGCGGCCGTTGCGTCCGATCAGGTAGTGCGAGCTGACCGGGCCTTGCACGTTGCTGCCGCGCAGGGTTTCCAGACTCGCTTCGACCGAGGACTGCTCGGTGGCATGGATGACAATGATTACCGGCTGGCGGGCATTGTGGTTCTTCGACGGCACCCAGGTCGCCAGCGGATTGGGCTTGGAATCGTCAGCGGCCGCAGTGAGATGGCTGCAGCCGCCAATGGCAAAGGCGATCACGGCCAGCGCCGCGATCGCGGGCAGCCTCGAAACGGCTTTAAGAGAGACAATCTTTACTGGCATATTAACTATATATATCAATATTATACGGATATGTATTAATCTTGATTCTACATATAAAATATGTTGTCGGTAACCTCGAATCTAACCCAGCCCGATGGGCTGCGCCGCGATGCCTTGCCCCGCTATGCTCGCGCATGGCCGCCGCGCCTTCCCACCCGATGAAACCGCCGATGCGACTCGCCCTGCTCCGCCCCCTGCTCGCCCTGGCCGTGATGGCCGCCCTGCTCGTGACCCCGTTGCTGGCCCAGGGCAAGGAGCGCAGCGCGCCCGCCTCGGTCGTGATCGGGGTGGACGAGTCGCAGCTGCGCGCGGAGTACTGGATCGCGCGCATGCCGGATCCACACACGCTACTGACCACGCCCGCGCAGGCCGAGGCACAGAACGCGCGTCTGCTCGCCGAAGACCCCTCGATGCATGACCTGGCCGCGTTGCCGGCCACCTGGCCGCGGGCGCTGGTCGCAGGCTGGATCGAAAAGCTGTCCCGGCCGCCGACGCGCGCACTGGTATTCGCTGATGGCGCTCCGGTCAGCGAGGCCTGGTTGAACTCGAAGTTGCAGTTGCTGGATCTGTCCGCGATCCCGGTGGAGCAGCCGGCCCGCTTCGGGCTGGTGCTGCGTCGCGCCTCGCTGCGCACCTTCCCCGATGCCACGCGCGTGTTCTCCGCCGACGCGGCCGATCGCGACATCGACCGCTTCCAGGAAACCGCGTTGTTCGCCGGCACGCCGGTGGCGATCGCGCATCGCAGCGCGGACGCGCGCTGGCTGTTCGTGCTCGCCCCGAACTACGCCGCCTGGATCGAGGCCGATGCAGTGGCCGAAGGCGATCGCGAGTCCGTGCTCGGCTACGCGACGCTCCAACCCGCGCGCCTGGTCACCGGCGCGCGTGCGAGCACCGTGTACACGCCCGAGGAGCCGCGCGTGTCCGAGGCGCGACTCGAGATGGGCATGCGCCTGCCGCTGGCGGCGGTGCCCGCCGACGCACCGGTGAACGGGCAGCACCCCTATACGTCCTGGCCGGTATTGCTACCAGTGCGCGGCGCCGACGGCCGCCTCGCCCTTACCCCTGCCCTGTTGCCGAAAATAACCGACAGCGCGCCTGCTCCCCTGCCCCACACGCGCGCCAACCTCGTGCGCCAGGCCTTCAAGTTCCTCGGCGAGCGCTACGGCTGGGGCCATGATTTCAACGGCCGCGACTGCAGCGGCTTCGCGGTCGAGGTCTATCGCAGCGTCGGCATCGAGCTGCCGCGCAACACTGGCGACCAGGCGCGCAGCCCGGTGCTGGAGAACCGCACGGTGTTCGGCGCTGGCGACGACCGCGCCGCGCGCGAGCGCGCCCTGGCCAACGTGCGTGCGGGCGACCTGCTCTACATTCCCGGGCACATGATGATCGCGCTGGGCCATGTGGACGGACGGTTGTACGTGATCCACGACATCCAGGGCGGCACCTGGCTGGACGCTTCCGGCGCGCCACGCGCGATGCACCTCAACGGCGTGTCGGTGACGCCTTTCGCGCCGCTGCGCTTCGACGAGGCCGGCGATTTCACCGGCCGACTCACCGCCATCCTGCGCATTCCGTGAGGATCGTCCGCGCCGAACTGGCGATGCTGCGTGTTCCCCTGCGCACGCCGTTTCGCACCGCGCTGCGCACGGTGCTGCAGGTGGAGGACGTGGTGCTGCGCCTGCACGCCGACGACGGTCGCATCGGCCATGGCAGCGCGCCGGCAACGCCGCAGATCACCGGCGACACGCATCGCTCCACGCTGGCGGCCTTGCGCATGGCGATCCTGCCCGAGCTGCTTGGCGCTGACATCGCCCTGTTGCCGCGCCTGCTGGCGCGCGTGCAGAGCGCGACCGACGGCGACGTCAGCGCCAAGGCCGCGGCCGAAATGGCGCTGCACGACCTTGCCGCGCAGGCGGCCGGGCAGCCGCTGTTCCGTTATCTCGGCGGCATCACCACGCAGCTGGATACCGACCTCACCATCAGCATCGATGCCGTGCCCAAGATGCTCGCCGACGTCGAGGACGCGCTGGCGCGCGGCTTCCGCGCGCTGAAGATCAAGCTGGGTCGGGACAGTGATGACCTGGCGCGCGTGCGCGCGATCCATGCGACGGTTGCAGGCCGGGCCAGCCTGCGGCTGGATGCCAACCAGGGCTGGAACGCCGCGCAGGCGATCGCGCTGATGTCGTCGCTGGAGGATTCGGGGGTGATGGCCGAGCTGCTGGAGCAGCCGGTCGCTGCCGCCGATCTCGCGGGCATGGCGCGGATCAGCGCGGCGATCCGCACGCCGGTGATGGCCGACGAAAGTGTATTCGGCCCCGCCCAGGTGCCGGAGCTGGTGCGCCTGCGCGCCGCGCGCATCCTCAACATCAAGCTGGTGAAGGCGGCCGGGATCGGACCCGCACTCGCGATCGCGCAGGCAGCGCGCGAGCACGGTCTCGAGTGCATGATGGGCTGCATGCTGGAAAGCTCGATCGGCGTCGCCGCCGCGGCCCACGTCGCCGCCGCCTGCGCCGATGTGGTCACGCGCGTGGACCTGGACGGGCCCTCGCTGTGCCGTTACGACCCGGTCGCGGGCAACGTCGAATTCGACGGGCCGACGATTCGGCTTGGCGAGGCTCCGGGACTTGGAATTACGAATATCGAAGGACTGGAGCCGCTCGATGCGTGATTGGAAGCCGTTTGCCGGGTTGCTTTGCGCCCTGCTCCTGGCCGGCTGCGCGAGCGACATCGCGAAGCGTGGCGACGCCACTCCCCTCGCCGGCGCCGGCCAGCTGGTGCTGGTGACGACGCCCGGCTGGGACGCGCCGCGCGGCGTGCTGCGCACCTTCGAACGCGATGGCCCCGGCTGGAAGGAAGTGGGCGCGGCGCGAGACGTGACCATCGGTCGTGCCGGTGCGGGCTGGGGCCGCGGGCTGCATCCTGCGCCATCGGATGGACCTGTGAAACGCGAGGGCGACGGCCGCGCGCCCGCCGGCGTGTTCGCGATCGGCGACGCCTTCGGCTACCCAGCAAGCGTGCCCACCGGCCTTCGCTACGCGCCCATGGGTGCCAGCCACTGGTGCGTTGATGTGCCCGGTTCGCCGCTCTACAACCGCATCGTGGATGCCGAAACGGTCGGGGCCGCGGCGATCACCGGCTCGACCGAGCCGATGCGCCGCGACCTGCACGTGAACGGCGACCAGCGTTACCGCCTCGGCTTCGTGGTCGAGCACAACGCCGACGGCCGCGACCTGGCCGGCAGCTGCATCTTCGCGCACGTGTGGAAGTCGCCGCAGGACGCCACCGCCGGCTGCACCGCGATGTCCGACGCCGACATGCAGGCCCTGCTCGGCTGGCTGGACCGCCGCCGGACGCCGCGCTTCGTGCTGCTGCCGCAAGCCGAGTTCGAGCGCCTGCGCGCCGCCTGGCAACTTCCCCTGGGGTCCGCGGGCTTAACTGCCCGCTGAGCACATAGTACGTGGCGTATTGACGATGTGTGCCATTTTGGTACCATTCGGGCCACAAGTGGCACACAAGCGCCCCGAGGAACTAGCATGAACGCCGTCGTAAAGGCTCGCATCGACGCCGAGCTCAAGGCCCAGTCGGAGAACGTTCTCCGGCAGATCGGCTTGGATATGAGCGCGGCCATCAAGGTTTTCCTGACCCAGGTTGTCCAGCGCCAGGGGCTGCCCTTCGAGGTGACGATCGCGCAGCCTAACGCGCTCACTTTGAAGGCGATCGAAGACAGCTACACCGGAAATGTCGAGACCTTTGGTTCGGTGGCTGCCCTGCTGGCTGACGCCGAGCGCTGAACGTGGCAGATAGACCCGTCGACGCGACACCGAAGAAGGATCGGGTCCTTCATCGGACCAGCCAGTTCAAGAAGGACTTGAAGGGCGCCATGTCGCACCAAAAGTGCGACATTTCGAAACTCATCAAGGCGATGGACGACATCGTAAAACGCACCCCGCTCGAGCCGGCCCTGCTCGACCATGCCCTTACTGGCAGGTTCCCTCGCGGGCGCAGTGGCGAAACCGATTGCAGGGAGTGCCACACCAGCAACGATTGGCTGCTCGTGTACCGCTATCCCGATGAGGATTCGGTTCACTTCATTCGAACCGGAACGCACTCCGAACTTTTCGGCTGACCGCGCCCGCTTCGTTTGCGCAACCGCCAAAACGGTTACGGCCCGCCGAGGCGGGCCGTAAGTCGTTCTAATTGGCGTCCCCACGGGGATTCGAACCCCGGTCGCTACCGTGAAAGGGTAATGTCCTAGGCCTCTAGACGATGGGGACAGCAGACATTGCGACTGCTTTGCAACGAAGTGGTGGAGCTAATCGGGATCGAACCGATGACCTCTACAATGCCATTGTAGCGCTCTCCCAGCTGAGCTATAGCCCCACCGAATAGGAGAAGCGCGAATTCTAGACGGGCGCGGCTCAGCCGGTCAAGCGACAGGCAATCGCCGTTTCGTCGCTGGGCTCGTCGGCCGGCATCGGCACCAGCGTGTGCGGGCCGTGCCCCTGCCCGTCCAGGTATTCCAGCCACTTGTTGAGGAAACTGTTCATGCGCAGCCGGTGGCCGAACATGACCCGCGGCTGCGGGTGCAGGCCGAGCACGTCCTGCCAGTGGCGGCCGACGTAGCAATGCGTGACTTCGGCCTGGCGCGCGTCGCGGTAGATGCGCACGTAGGCGGAAGGATCCGGCCGGCCGGTGACCGGGTCGCGCATGCGGTAGCTCAGGCGCAATTCGACCGTGTAGGCATGCACTTCGAGCACCTCGACCACCAGGTCCAGGCCGTTCGGGCAGGTGGACAGGTAGCGCCCCTTCGCCAGCGCGGGCACGTCGAACAGGCGGCCATGCGCTGGAAATTCTCGGCGTACAGGCCCATCAGCCAGCCGAGGCGGCTGCAGGAGGGCATGGCGGCGGCGGTGGAGGAAACGACGCGCATGGCCCGACTCTAGCAGCGATGCACGGGCCCCGACAGGCTTGCAAAACGCACCCGAAGCGTCAGAACATGTGCTTCTGGATGCCGAACTGCGCCAGCACCTTGCTGGCGATCTCCTCGATCGAGGTATGCGTCGTGCTCAACGACGGCAAGCGCTCCAGGCGGAACATCGCCTCGGCCAGCGCCACTTCCTTGCTTGCACTGTTCCAGTTTCGCATAGCGCGAGCCGGGCTTGCGTTCGTTGCGGATCTGCGCAGTCGCACCGGATCGATGGTCAGGCCGAACAGCTTGCGCCGGTGCGCCTGCAGGCGTTCTCGGCAGGTTCTCGCTTTCCAGGTCGTCTTCGGTGAGCGGATAGTTGGCCGCCTTCACGCCGTAGTGCAGCGCCAGGTACAGGCAGGTCGGCGTCTTGCCGGAGCGCGACACGCCGACCAGGATCAGGTCGGCCTCGGCGTAATCGAGGTCAATGCCGTCGTCGTGGGTGAGCGCGTAGTTGGTGGCGTTGATGCGCGCCTCGTAGGCGGCGAAGTCCACCATGCCGTGCGCCTGGCCCATGCGCGGCTGGCGCTTGGTGCCCAGTTCCTGCTCCAGCGGCTGGATGAAGGGCGCGAAGATGTCCAGCATCAGCGCGCCGCTGTCGATGATCAGCGCGTTCAACTCCGGGTCCACCACCGAGTTCACCACGATCGGGCGCAGCCCGGCCCGGGCGCCGGCGGCCCGGATTTCCTGCACCGCGGCCAGGGCCTTCTCGCGCGTGTCCACGAAGGGAATGCGCAGGGTGTTGAAGTCAACGCCGCTGAACTGCGTCAGCAGGCTGTGGCCGATGGTTTCGGCGGTGATGCCGGTGCCGTCGGAGATGAAGAACACGGGGCGTGGCGGGTCCATCGCGGCATTGTGCCGTACAGGCGGCAAACGGGATAATGGCGGTCTTGGCCCCAGCGCCCGCACCGGAGCACCCGACTTGACCGCGCATGTCCTCTGGCTGCACCAGTTGCGGCTTTCCGACCTGGCCCAGGTTGGCGGCAAGAATTCCTCGCTGGGCGAGATGATCGGCCACCTGGCGCGAGCTGGGCGTGTCGGTGCCCGGCGGCTTTGCCACCACCGCCGACGCGTTCAAGCGAATTCATCGCCCACAACAACCTGTACCAGCGCATTTTCGACCGGCTGGCGACGCTGGACGTCGAGGACGTGGACGCGCTGGTCGCGGCCGGCAAGGAAATCCGCGGCTGGTTCATTGATGCGCCGCTGCAGCCCGCACTGGAACAGGCGATCCGCGACGCCTACACACAGCTGTGCGCGAGTGCCGGCGCGCCGGACATCGCCGTCGCGGTGCGTTCCTCGGCCACCGCCGAGGACCTTCCGGATGCCTCCTTCGCCGGCCAGCAGGAGACCTTCCTCAACGTCATCGGCATTGACGACGTGCTGCTTCGCAGGTCAAGCGAGGTCTTCGCCTCCCTCTACAACGACCGCGCCATCGCCTATCGCGTGCACCACGGCTTCAAGCACGAGGACGTGTTCCTGTCCGCCGGCGTGCAGCTGATGGTGCGCTCGGACGTGGGCGCGGCCGGCGTGCTGTTCACCCTGGACACCGAATCGGGCTTCCGCGACGTGGTGTTCGTGACCTCCAGCTATGGCCTGGGCGAAACGGTGGTGCAGGGGGCCGTCAATCCGGACGAGTTCTACGTCTACAAGCCGACCTTGCGCGCCGGCAAGCCGGCGATCCTGCGCCGCACCCTGGGCAGCAAGGAAATCCGCATGGTCTATTCCGATGCGCCCGGCGAGCGCGTGCGCAACGAGCACACGCCGCCGGAGCTGCAGCAGCGCTTCTCGCTTACCGACGCCGATGTCGAGGAGCTGGCGCGGCAGTCGCTGGTGATCGAGCAGCACTACGACCGCCCGATGGACATCGAATGGGCGAAGGACGGCATCACCGGCAAGCTGTACATCGTGCAGGCGCGGCCGGAGACGGTGCGTTCGCGCGCCAGCGCCAACCAGATCGAGCGCTATCACCTCAGCGGCCGCGGCCCGGTGCTGGTCGAGGGTCGCTCCATCGGCCACAAGATCGGCGCCGGCACCGCGCGCGTGGTGCGCTCGCTGGCGGAAATGAGCAGCTTCCAGCCCGGTGACGTGCTGGTCGCCGACATGACCGATCCCGACTGGGAGCCGATCATGAAGCGCGCCGCCGCGATCGTCACCAACCGCGGCGGCCGCACCTGCCACGCCGCGATCATCGCGCGCGAGCTCGGCGTGCCGGCGGTGGTCGGCTGTGGCGACGCCACCGACCGCATCCCCGATGGCGCCGAAGTGACCGTCAGCTGCGCCGAAGGCGACACGGGTTTCATCTATTCCGGCCTGCTGCCCTTCGAGCGCATCAGCACCGACCTGGGCAACATGCCGCCGGCGCCGCTCAAGATCATGATGAACGTGGGCAACCCGGAGCGCGCCTTCGACTTCGCGCAGCTGCCACACCAGGGCATCGGCCTGGCGCGCCTGGAGTTCATCATCGCGCGGCAGATCGGCGTGCATCCGAAGGCGCTGCTCGAGTACGACAAGCTCGACGCCGCGACGAAGAAGCAGATCGAACCGCTGATGGCCGGCTACGCCTCGCCGGTGGATTTCTACGTGGATCGCCTGGCCGAAGGCATGTCCACGCTGAGCGCCGCCTTCGCGCCCTGGCCGGTGATCGTGCGCCTGTCGGACTTCAAGTCGAACGAGTACGCCAACCTGATCGGCGGCAGCCTGTACGAGCCGCACGAGGAGAACCCGATGATCGGTTTCCGCGGCGCCTCGCGCTACGTGGACCCGAGCTTCGCCGACTGCTTCGCGCTGGAGTGCCGTGCCGTGCACAAGGTGCGCGACGAGATGGGCCTGAGCAACTGCTGGATCATGATTCCCTTCGTGCGCACCGTGGACGAAGGCCGCCGGGTGATCGAGGCGCTGGCCAAGAACGGGCTGCGCCGCGGCGAGAACGGCCTCAAGGTCATCATGATGTGCGAGGTGCCCTCGAACGCGCTGCTCGCCGACGAGTTCCTTGAACTGTTCGACGGCTTCTCGATCGGCTCCAACGACCTCACCCAGCTGACCCTGGGCCTGGACCGCGATTCGGGCGTGGTGGCGCACCTGTTCGACGAGCGCGACCCGGCGGTGAAGAAGCTGCTGTCCATGGCGATCACCGCCGCGCGCGCCAAGGGCAAGTACATCGGCATCTGCGGCCAGGGTCCCTCGGACCATCCGGACCTGGCCGACTGGCTGATGGAGCAGGGCATCGAATCGGTGTCGCTCAATCCCGATACGGTGGTGGACACCTGGCTGCGCCTGGCGAAGATCAAGGCCGGCTGAGGTGATCGAATCGGTGCTTGGCTGGCTGGAACAGGCGCTGGGCGCCGGCCAGCTGCACCACTGGCTGCTGCGCATCGCGCTCGCGCTGGGCCTGGTGGTGGTCGGCACCTGGCTCGCGCGCTGGCTGGCGCGCATCCTCGACCGGCTGATGCATCGCTTCGAGGTCGAGGGCATCCTGCGCAACTTCCTGCGCAACGTTGCCTACGCGATCGCGATGATGGTGGTGATTATCGCCGCCCTCGACTTCGTCGGCGTGCCCACCACCTCGCTGCTGGCGATCGTCGGCGCCGCGGGCCTGGCGATCGGCCTGGCGCTGAAGGATTCGCTGTCCAACATTGCCTCGGGCGTGATGCTGATCGTGCTGCGGCCCTTCCGCATCGGCGACCAGGTGCAGATTGCCGGGCTGGAAGGCGTGGTCGAGAGCGTGCGCATCTTCCAGACCAGCATGATCACCGGCGACAACCGCGAGATCATCCTGCCCAACAGCCAGATCACCTCGTCGCCGATCATCAACTTCACCGGCCGCGGAGAGCGCCGCGTGGACCTGGCGGTGCCGATGGCCTTTGGCGAAGACGTATCCGCGCTGCGCGCCGCGCTGCTGGCGCTGGCCGCGCAGAATCCGCGCGTGAAGACTGCGCCGAAACCGGAAGTGAGCGTGGTCAGCATCGGCGAAGGCACCGTCTCGGTGCAGTTGCAGGCCTGGGTCGCGGCGCGCGAATACGCGCAGGTGCGCGCGGAATTGCTGGAGGCGGCGCTGGCGGACTACGCCCGCCGCGGACTGCGCGGCCCCCTGCCCTCGCGCGAGGTGCATGTGCACCACCACGGCGCCCTGCCCCCGCCCGGCTCCGACGACGCCATCAAACCCCTGTTGTAATTCCTAGGCGCCGACGTTGCCGCCGAGCTTGCCCATGAAGCGCCGGTAATACGCCAACTCCGCCACCGACTCGCGGATATCCGACAGCGCCGTATGCGTACCGGCCTTCGTGTACCCGTTGAGCAGGTGCGGCTGCCAACGCCGCGCCAGCTCCTTCAGCGTGCTGACGTCGAGGTTGCGGTAGTGGAAGAAGCGCTCCAGCGCCGGCATGCCGCGCGCGAGGAAGCGGCGGTCCTGGCAGATCGAGTTGCCGCAGATCGGCGACTTGCCTGCCGGGATCCACTGCGCGAGGAATTCGATCGTGCGCGCCTCGGCGGTGGCGGCGTCGACCTCGCTGACCAGGATGCGATCCCACAGGCCGGACTTGCGGTGCGTGGTGCGGTTCCAGTCGTCCATCGCTTCCAGGCGCTCGAGCGGGTGGCGGATCGCCAGCTCGGGCCCTTCCGCCAGCACGTTGAGGTCCTGGTCGGTGACCAGCGTCGCGACCTCGATGATCGCGTCGGTGTCGGGATCGAGCCCGGTCATCTCCAGGTCGATCCAGGCCAGTCGGGTTTCGTTGCTCGGGGCGATCGCTGCCATGCGCGTGGAATCCATGTGGACAGAAGCTTCGCGCCATAATACGTCAGCCTCCCAGGAACGAACCTATGTCCCCGCAGGACGCGATCAGCCACTACCAGATCCTCACCTCGCTGCTGGCGCCGGCCTTGCTCATGGCCGCGACCGGATCGCTGCTGGTCTCCGCGAACGCGCGCCTGGCCCGCGTCGTGGACCGCCTGCGTTCGCTGGTGGCACTGTGGAACGGCGCCGGATCATCGCGCCGCGAGGGCCTGGACCTGCAGATCGCGCGGCATCGCCGGCGCAGCCGCTACGTGCTGCGTGCCTGCGTGATGTTGTACGCCGCCGTCGGCAGCTTCGTAGGCACCAGCCTGGCGCTGGCGGTGGATGCTTTCAGCGGTCAGCGCCTGCCGCTGCTGCCGACCGGCCTGGCCGTGATCGGCGTGCTTTGCCTGCTGGTGGCCAGCGTGTACATGGGGCTGGAAGTGAGCCTGGCCGTGCGCAGCTTCGACGAGGAACTCGACCTCGAGATGCCGCCGCCGGGTGAGTAAAGGCTCAGCCGCGCTTGGCGCGGAAGTAGCTGCTCAGCCGCGCGCCCGCCTCGTCGGCGTACAGGCCACCCTGCACCGCCACGCGGTGGTTGTGGCGCGGGTCGGCGAGCAGGTCGAATACGCTGCCGCAGGCGCCGGTCTTGGGGTCGCTGGCGGCGTAGACCACGCGCGCGACGCGGGCATGCACCATCGCCATCGCGCACATCGCGCAGGGTTCGAGGGTCACGTACAGCGTACTGCCCAGCAGGCGGTGGTTGTCCAGCGCCCGCCCGGCCTTGCGCATGGCCACGATCTCGGCGTGCGCGCTGGGATCGTGCTCGCTGATGTTGCGGTTCCAGCCCTCGGCCAGCAGCACGCCGTCGGCGCCGACCAGCAGCGCGCCGACCGGGATCTCGTCATCCTCGCGCTGCGCGCGGTCGGCCAGCGCCAGCGCCTGCCGCATCCAGGCCTGGTCGGCCTCGGAGAAAACCGGGAGCTCCGCCGCCGCCATCACTCCCACTCGATGGTCGCGGGCGGCTTGCCACTGATGTCATAAACTACGCGAGAAACACCGCGTAACTCATTGATAATTCTGTTGGAAACTTTCGCCAAGAAGCGCGTAAGGCAGCTGCGCCCAGTGCGCAGTCATGAAGTCGATGGTCTCCACCGCGCGCAGCGCGATCACCCATTCGTAGGCGCGGGCATCGCCCACCACGCCGACCGATTTCACCGGCAGGAACACCGCGAAGGCCTGGCTGGTCTTGTCGTACCAGTCGGCGCTTGCGCAGTTCCTCGATGAAGATGGCGTCGGCCTGCGCCAGCAGTTCGGCGTACTCGCGCTTCACTTCGCCCAGGATGCGCACGCCCAGGCCGGGGCCCGGGAACGGATGGCGATAGACCATCTCGCGCGGCAGGCCGAGCTCGACGCCGATGCGGCGCACCTCGTCCTTGAACAGCTCGCGCAGCGGCTCGACCAGGCCCAGCTTCATCGTCTCGGGCAGGCCGCCGACGTTGTGGTGGCTCTTGATCACGTGCGCCTTGCCGGTCTTGGAGCCGGCCGACTCGATCACGTCGGGGTAGATCGTGCCCTGCGCCAGCCACTTCACGTCCTTGAGCTTCGCAGCCTCCTCGTCGAAGATCTCGACGAACAGGCGGCCGATGATGCTTGCGCTTGGCCTCCGGATCGTGCACGCCCTTCAGCGCCGCGAAGTAGCGCGGGCCGGCGTTCACGCGGATCACGTTCATGCCCATGTGCTCGGCGAACATCGCCATCACCTGGTCGCCTTCGTGCCAGCGCAGCAGGCCGGTGTCGACGAACACGCAGGTCAGGCGCGTCGCCGATGGCCTGGTGCAGCAGCGCCGCGACCACCGAGGAATCCACGCCGCCGGACAGGCCGAGCAGCACGTTGTCCGTCGCCGACCTGCGCGTGCACGCGCGCGATCTGGTCCTCGATGATGTTGGCGGCGGTCCACAGCGTCTCGCAGCCGCAGATGTCCACGGCGAAGCGGCGCAGCATCGCCATGCCGGAGTTGGTGTGGGTCACCTCGGGGTGGAACTGCACGCCGTACCAGCGGCGGGTCTCGTCCGACATCGCCACGATCGGCACCGTTTCCGTGCGCGCGGTGATCGTGAAGCCTTCCGGGATCGCGGTGACGCGGTCGCCGTGGCTCATCCACACGTCCAGCGTGGGCGGCGAACCGGCGTGGTCCTTGAGGCCATCGAGCAGCGCGCACTCGGCGGTGACTTCCACCTCGGCGGCGCCGAACTCGCGGTGGTGGCCGCCTTCGACCGCGCCGCCGAGCTGCATGGCCATGGTCTGCATGCCGTAGCAGATGCCGAGGATCGGCACGCCGGCGTCGAACACTTCCTGCGGCGCGCGTGGCGAACCCGCCTCGGTCGGTGATCTCCGGCCCGCCGGACAGGATGATGCCCTTGGGCGCGAAGCCGGCGATCTCGCGCCGGGTCGTGGTCCCAGGCCCAGATCTCGCAGTAGACGCCGAACTCGCGGACGCGGCGGGCGATCAGCTGGGTGTACTGCGCGCCGAAATCGAGGATGAGGATCTTGTCGCTGTGGATGTCGGTCATCGGTGGCGTCGCTGGCCTCAGCTCATCCGGTAGTTCGGCGGTTCCTTGGTGATCTGCACGTCGTGCACGTGGCCTCGCGCGTGCCGGCGCTGGTGACGCGGACGAACTTCGGCGCGTGCGCATCTCCTCGATGGTGGCGCAGCCGACGTAGCCCATCGAGGCGCGCAGGCCGCCGGCGAGCTGGTGCACGATGTTGGCGCAGCGGGCCGCGGTACGGCACGCGGCCCTCGATGCCCTCGGGCACGAGCTTGTCGGCGTCGGAGGCGTCCTGGAAGTAGCGGTCCTTGCTGCCCTGCTCCATCGCGCCGAGCGAGCCCATGCCGCGATAGCTCTTGTAGGAGCGGCCCTGGAACAGCTCGACTTCGCCCGGCGCTTCCTCGGTGCCGGCGAACAGGCCGCCGATCATCACGCAGCTGGCGCCGGCGACCAGCGCCTTGGCGATGTCGCCCGAGTAGCGGATGCCGCCGTCGGCGATCAGCGGGATGCGGTCCTTCAGCGCTTCCGCGACCATCGCGATCGCGGTGATCTGCGGCACGCCGACGCCGGCGACGATGCGCGTGGTGCAGATCGAGCCCGGGCCGACGCCGACCTTGACCGCGTCCGCGCCGCGTCCATCAGCGCCAGTGCCGCGTCGCCGGTGACGATGTTGCCGCCGATCACCTGCACCTGCGGGAAGTTCTTCTTCACCCAGGCGACGCGATCGATCACGCCCTGCGAATGGCCGTGCGCGGTGTCCACCACGATCACGTCCACGCCGGCGGCCACCAGCGCCTCGACGCGCGCCTCGGTGTCGCCGCCCACGCCGACCGCGGCGCCGACGAGCAGGCGCTCGGCCGAGTCCTTGGCGGCGTTGGGGTTGTCGCGCGCCTTCTGGATGTCCTTGACGGTGATCAGGCCGCGCAGCTGGAAGCCGTCGTCGACGACCAGCACCTTCTCGATGCGGTGCTTGTGCATCAGCTTGCAGCACTTCGTCGTCGGTGGCGCCTTCGCGCACCGTGACCAGCTTGTCCTTCTTGGTCATGATGTGGCGGACCGGATCGTCGAGCTTGGTCTCGAAGCGCATGTCGCGGCTGGTGACGATGCCGACCAGCTTGCCGTCCTCGACCACCGGCACGCCGGAGATGTTGCGGGCGCGGGTGAGCTTGAGCACTTCGCCGATCGTGGTGTTCGGGCCGACGGTGAAGGGATCGCGGATGACGCCGGCCTCGAACTTCTTGACCATGGCTACGTTGGCAGCCTGCGCTTGCAAGCTCATGTTCTTGTGGAGGATGCCGATGCCGCCGAGCTGGGCCATGGCGATGGCCAGGCGTGCTTCGGTCACCGTGTCCATCGCCGCGGCCGACGATCGGCAGGTTCAGCTGGATGCTCGCGGGTGAGGTTGCGTGCGCAGAGCTGACGTCGCGCGGCAGGACGGTGGAATGGGCGGGAACGAGGGAGACGTCGTCGAACGTCAACGCTTCGGCCTGGATGCGCAGCATGGGCGGCTCCGGGTGCAGGAAGCGCCTAATTATAGCTGGTTTCTCGCTCCGCCCGCTGTGCGAGTTTCTAGCTACGTAGTTGCTGCTGTGTCCGGCCGCCGGGGTGGGGGGAGGGGTGGACCGGGTGGAACGGGCTCCTGCCCGTTACACCCGGACGCTCCTGCGTCCTGCCCGCTTCCACCCCTCCCCCCACCCCGGCGTCCTTTGCTGCGGCAGTCGTCTTCGTAGCCACTTGCGCGCGGCGGAGCGGCGTCTCAGCCGCAGTGCGCCGGTCCCTGCCCCTCCGCAAATCGAAAAGCAGCACGCGCTCCGCTCTTCCCTGCGGGAGGAATCACTGGTTTCGGCGCGGGTTCGCGTGCACCGGCGAGCACAACGAAGCGCAGTGGTGCCGAGGACGTCGGGGGTGATGGGGAGGAGTCGAAGCGGGCAGGAGCAGGAGCGTCCGGGTGTAACGGGCAGGACGCCCGTTCCACCCGGGCGACTCCTCCCCCTCACCCCCGGCGGCCCGAAGCGCGCCAGCATTCGAAGCGCTAGAGAAGTGCGAGGGAGAGCGCAGGGAACCAGGTGATGATTAGGACTGCGAAGCCGACGATGAGAAAGAACGGCGCGCAGGCTTTGGTGAGCTCGACGATGCCGGTCTTGAAGCGGTAGGCGGCAATGAACAGGTCCATGCCCGCCGGCGGCATGAAGTAGCCGATCTGCAGGTTCGCCAGCATGACGATGCCGAAGTGCACCGGGTGGATGCCGTAGGCGATTGCCACCGGCACCAGCAGCGGCGTCAGGATCACGATCGCCGAGAAGATGTCGATGAACATGCCGACCATCAGCAGCACGAGGTTGAGCAGCAGCAGGAACATGCCGGCCGAATGCACGTACTCGCGGCTGAAGTCGAACAGCTTGTTCGGCACTTCCTGGTCCACCATCCAGTTGGACAGCGCACCGGCGGCGCCGAGGATGATCAGGATCGCGCCGACCAGGCGCATCGCTTCGGACATCAGCCGCGGCATCTGCGCGATGCGGATTTCGCGCTTGATGCCGACGGTGACGATGAGCACGTAGAGGGTGGTGATCGCCGCCGCCTCGCTGGCGGCGAAGTGCCCGGAATAGATGCCGCCGAGCACGATGAAGGGCAGCGGCAGTTCCCACTTGGCGTCCCACAGGGCCGGCGCCGACTTCGCCCCGGTCGACGGTGGCCGCCTTCGGCAGCGCCGCGCCCGACCCACATCGCGTGCAGCACGACAGCAGGCCGACCATCAGCAGGCCGGGCAGCAGGCCGGCCAGGAACAGGTCCTGCACGGTGACCGTGGGCGTGGTGCCGAGCTGGCCGGCGACGAAGCCGAACAGGATCAGCGGCAGCGAGGGCGCGAACAGCAGGCCGAGCGAGCCGGAGGAGGTGACCAGGCCCAGGCTGTAGTTGCGCGGATAGTCGGCTTTGCATCAGCGCCGGGAAGAGAAATGCCCCGATGCGCAACGATCGTCACGCCGGAGGCGCCGGTGAAGGCAGTGAAGAAAGCGCAGGCGACGATGGCGACGATCGCCAGCCCGCCGGGCAGCCAGCCCAGCAGCGCCAGCGACAGCCGCACCAGCCGCTTCGGCGTGCCGCTCTCGCCGAGCAGGTAGCCGGCGAAGGTGAACATCGGGATCGCGATCAGGCCGGGCATGTCGCCGAGGCGGTAGATACTCGACCGCGACCGCGATCAGGTCGTAGCCGGCGGCGTGGAATCCGAGCAATGCGATCGCGGCGATGACCGCGAACAGCGGCATGCCCAGTGCTGCCAGCGCCAGTACCAGCACGAGGCCGGCGATCACGGGATCGGCTCCTTGTCCGCGACCACGTGTGCATCCACATGGCCCGGCTCCGGCGGCTGCGCGAAGGCGGCGACGAGGAAGCGCAGCGACATCAGCGCGAAGCCGGCGGGGAACACCAGCATCGGCCACCAGCTCGGCACGCCGGGCACGAAGGCCGTCGGTGCCTCGCGTTCCATCGCCAGCATGCCCCAGCCGGTCCAGGCCAGCACGGCGCACAGCACCGCAGTGGCGAACTGTGTGAGCGCCCACGCGGCGCGGTGCCAGCGCGGCGGCAGCAGCCGCGGCAGGGCGTCGATGGCGATGTGCCGGCGCTCGCGCGTGGCGCCCAGCGCGCCCAGCAGCGCCAGCCAGAGCACGCCCATGCGTTCGACCGGCTCCGCCCAGGCGATGCCGGTGGCAAAGAACATGCGCAGGCCGATCTGCGAAAGCGCGAGCGCCAGCAGCCCGCCGAGCAGCAACGCCAGCAGCAGGTCCTCGGCGCGATGCAGCCCGCGCAGCAGTCGCGCGGGCACGGTCAGCGGGCCCCGATGGTCCTGCGGATGGCGGCGACGATCGGCGCGGAGATACGCTGCTGCGCCTGCATCTCCTGCGTGACCTTGGCGCCGATCTGCTTCCAGCGTGCGGTCTCGGCCGGGTCGAGCTGCGACACCTGCAGCCCCTGCTTCTTCATCGCCGCCAGCGCCGCCGCGTCGTCGCGGCGCACGCCGGCGTCCACGCGCTGGCCGGCGCCGCGGAAGGCCTTCAGCAGCACCGCCTGGTCGGCGGGACTGAGCTTGCGGAAGGCCTTGTCGTCCACCACCACGAAGCCGACCACGAAGGACAGCGGCAGGTCGATCATGTGCTTGAGCTTGCCGTGCCACTGCAGCGCGACCGCGCCGCTGGGCGTGTTGGCGACGGTGTCCACCAGGCCGGTCTGCAGGCTGGTGAAGACGTCGCCGAGCGGCAGCGGGATCGGGCTGACGCCACCGGCGCGGAAAGTGCGCTCGGCGATTTCATCGTTCTGCGGGATCCACAGCTTGGCGCCGGCCATGTCGGCGCGGCTCTTCAGCGGCTTGGTCGCTCAGCACGTAGGCAAAGCCGACGTCGGAGGCGGCGAGCATGTGCATGCCGCTTGCCCTGAAGCCCTTGGCCAGTATCGGATCGACCCCGTGCGCGCCTTCTCCACCTGCGTCCCAGTTGTCGAACAGGAACGGCAGGCTGTACACCGCCGCGTCCGGGTATACCTGCGACAGTTCGCTGGAAGTCAGCACCCCGCCCTGCAGCTGGCCCAGGCGCATCTTGCGCAGCACCACCGTGTCGTTGCCCATCACGCCGCCGGGGTAGTACTTGACGTTGACGCGGCCCTGCGTGCCGGCCTGCACCTCGGTGGCGGCCGTGCGCAGTTCGCGCATCCAGGCCGAGCCGTCCGGCGCCAGGGTGGCGATCTTGATCACCTGCGCGCCATCGGCCATCGCCATCGTCGGCGCGGTCGCCAGCAGGGCCAGCGCGATCGCGAGCGAGGCCAGGTTTCGCAACTTGGCGGTTCATCAGAAGTAATCCTTGCCGCTTACGAGCAGCTTCGGGCGCGATCCTGCGCCAGCACGTTCATGAGGGTGAAGCCGGGCTGCGACCGGGTCGGCGGCGAGCACTTCCTGCAACAGGCGGTCGTGCAGTTCCTGGTCGAACACCAGACGCGCGTAGTACTCTGCGTACAACGTCTTGGCGTAAAGATTGCGGCCACCTGAAATTGCGATCGCGCGCTCGAAATGGCGCGCTTGCCCGGCTCGGGCTTGCCGCCGATGGCTTCGGGCCGCAGCGAATTGAGCACGCCCAGGTAGACTCCGGCCTGGCCGTGGTCGTGGCCGGGCTCGAGTGCGACCACGCGCTCGAGCAGCGACTGCGATCTTGGGCAGGTCGGCGATCGCGCCCCAGTCCTCGCGGTTGGCCTGCAGGAAGCCGGCCCAGCTGCCGGCGAGCACGTACATCAGCTCGGTGTTGGCGTCGGCGGCGACGACGGCGGCGAACTGCTCGGGATTGCCATCCATCGCCGCGCACAGCGCCGCATCCTGCAGCGCAGGTGGCGCGGCGCGCGTAGTCGAAAGCCTTCTTTGAAAGGCGTTGCGCGCGCAGCTTGTCGTCGCCGGTGAAGTTGCCGGCGTAGGCGGAATTCAGGCGCGCCGCGGCGAGCAGCGTCGCCGGCGTCGGCCGGCGACTCGGCGCCCTGCCCCGCCACCAGGCTGTCCAGCAACAGCAGGTACGCAGGCAGGCCGTCGCGCACGGTGGCGGGATCTTCGTTGTCGAGCACGGCGCGACCGAGGTTGTGCGGCGAAGCGGTCGCTGGCCTTGCGCACCACGCTGGCGCAGCCGGCGAGCGACAGCAGTACCAGCACCGCGGTGGCTGCACGCAGGATCCGTCGGCTCATGCTTCGCGCGGCTTCCGCCGCCTCCAGCGTGTTCTGCATCAGCGTCGCCACCGTCATCGGGCCGACGCCGCCGGGCACCGGCGTGATCCAGCTCGCGCGCTGCGAGCCGCCTCGAAGCCGACGTCGCCGACCAGGCGACCGTCGTCCATGCGATTGATGCCGACGTCGATCACGATCGCGCCGGGCTTGATCCATTCGCCAGGCACCAGGTCTGGGCATGCCGACCGCGACCACGACGATGTCGGCCTGGCGCACCTGTGCCTCCAGCACCTCGCGCGGCGTGAACTTGTGGCAGCAGATGGTGGTGCAGCCGGCGATCAGCAGCTCCAGCGCCATCGGCCGGCCGACGTGGTTGCTGACGCCGACGATCACCGGCAGTGGCGCCGCGCACGGGCCGGTCGGTATAGGCGAGCAGCGTGGTGATGCCGCGCGGCGTGCACGGGCGCAGGCCGAACTGGCGCAGGGCCAGGTGGCCGACGTTCTCCGGATGGAAGCCGTCCACGTCCTTGCGCGGATCGATGCGCTGGATCAGGCGGCTGGCGTCGGCGATGCCCGGCAGCGGCAGCTGCACCAGGATGCCGTGCACCGTCGGGATCGGCATTGAGCTGGTCGATCAGCGCGGCCGAGCTCGTTCCTCGGTGGTGTCCGCGGGCAGGTCGTAGTCGAAGGCGTGGATGCCGACCTTCTTGCGCGGCGCGGCGCTTGTTGCGCACGTACACGGCCGAGGCCGGATCGCCGCCGACCAGCACCACGGCCAGGCCCGGACGCGGCTTGCCCGCCGCCACCCGCGCCTCGACGCGGATGGCGAGGTCGTCGAGCAGTGCGTCGGCGATGCGCTTGCCGTCGAGGATGCGGGCGCTCATGATTTTCGAATTATCCCCGATGCCCGACCCCGAGGCGCCACCGATGCAATGATCGTACCGCCCTCGAGGCCGCCGCCTTCCGTCGCCTGCTGCAACACCTGGACGCGCGCAAGGACGTGCAGAACATCGAGTTGATGACGCTGGCGGGCTTCTGCCGCAACTGCCTGGCCGACTGGTACCGCGAAGCGGCCGAGGCCGAAGGCATCGCCATGGACAAGGACGCGGCGCGCATGGCGATCTACGGCATGCCCTACGGGGAATGGAGATCCAGATTCCAGGCGGAAGCCACGCCGGCGCAGCTGGACGCCTTCGAACAGGCGCGCAAGGCGCACCCCTGAAATGCAGAACGCCGGCCTTTCGGCCGGCGTTCCGTCTTGTTTCTACTCAGGCCGCGCGACGGCGCGGCGCCGCCTTCTTGCGGGCGCGCGGCTTGGCGGCAGCGGCCCTCTTCTTGACGATGCCGAGCTTGGCCAGCACCGGGCCGAACTGCTTGAAGGCTTCGCTCTCGGCCTTGGCCAACTGCTTGCGGGCGCGGGTCTCGGCCTTGGCGGCAAAGCTCAGCACCTTGGACTGCGCCTTGCCGGCCGCGATCACCGCCTGCTCCTGCGCATCGCGGGCGTAGGCGACGACCAGGCTCGCGGCCGGGCCGGCCTTGGCGTAGAGGCGCGCGGCCTCCTTGCGGCCCAGGGAAACGGCGCCGATGCCGGCGAAGATCAGGTCCTGCGGCTGGAACGGGTTCGAACGGCGCGGGGCCGGACGGGAATTCGACTTGCGGGCCATGGCTACACCTCGGAGTTGGTGGGTAGAGGCCAGTTCCCTGGCCCGGGGGTACGGGTCGATTGTTGCGCTGCAATATGGAGCATTCACACTACCGTTTGAATCGCCCGCATGAAGCGCTTGCATGAAGCGCCTGATGAGCCCGCTTGCGCGCCGCCCCGCCCGCGGGCGATTCTGGCCGCATCACCCCTGGGGGAGCGGCCAATGGCCAAGTCGAAGGATGCGTGGGCGGCGTTCAAGCCCGACCCGAAGGCGCCGGATTTCGCCGGCGACAAGCTGCACAAGGCCTGGAAGGAGCTGCATGCCGGCGACGGCGAAGCCTTTCCGGACGAAAGACGCGCGGCGGCCCTGATCAAGGCGGCCGGCAAGTCCGCGCCCAAAGGCATGGACGCCAAGGCCCTGGCGCTGGCGCTGCAGGAGGCCTGGCGGGCCTTCCATGCCGGCGATTTCCGCGCCGCCTTCGAAGCCGGCGAGAAACTCGGACCGGTCGGTGCCTCGGTAGCGGTGCAAGGCGCTCGGCATCCATGCCAGCTACCTGGTGGACGACGATGCCGAGCAGGAAGCGCGCTACCAGCGCGGCGCCGCCCTGGCCGAGGCCGCCGTGAAGGCCCTGCCCGACGAAGCCAACAGCCACTATCGCCACGCCTTCGCGCTCGGTCGCTACAGCCAGAAGCATCGCCATCGCCAAGGCGCTGAAGACTCGGCCTGGCCGGGCAAGGTGCGCAAAGCGCTGGACGCCGCGCTCGAGCTGACTCCCAAGCACGCGGAGGCGCATACCGCCCTCGCCCTCTACCACGCCGAGATCATCGGCAAGATCGGCGCGCTGATCGGCGGCATGACCTACGGCGCCAAGGCCAGCGAGGCGGACAAGCACATCGGCGCCGCGCTCAAGCTGACCCCAGACTCGCCGATCGCGCACGTGGAGCACGGCAACCTGCTGCTGCTGTTGCACGGCGACAAGCGCGAGGACGACGCCGCCGGCCGCCTTCGAAAAGGCCGGCAAGCTCAAGCCGCGCGATGCGATGGAGACGCTCGACGCGCGCTACGCCCGCGAGCAGATCGAGTAGCGGGCGCGAAGCACGGGCCCTGGAACCGCAACGGGCCGGTCAAAGACCGGCCCGTCGGGGATTTGGTGGGCGGTACAGGGCTTGAACCTGTGACCCCTGCCGTGTGAAAGCATGCTCTACCGCTGAGCTAACCGCCCGGAAGAGGCGCGAATTCTACGTTCCGGCGCCGTCACCGGTCAAGAAAATGCGGGAACCGGCACAGGGATGTGCCGGCGCGACGCCGCGCAGCGGCGGCGCGGGAGCGCCCGAAAACCACGCTTTTCGGGCGCGACGCGAAATCGGGGCAGGATGCCCCGTATTTCGCTAAGTAAGCTTGCTGGCCCGCATGTCCTGCGCCCGGCCGGCGGCGGCGAAGCTGTCGCTGCGCGCGTCCGGTCCAGAACACCTGGAAGACCGGGTGGTCGGGCAGCTCGCCGTCGAGCAGTTCGCCCGGCTGCACGAAGCGGTGCAGCACCGCCAGCGAGCGCACCTCGGTCGAGGACACGCGGCGGATGATGTGCTCGGGGCCGAGTTCGTCCGGATGGTCGCAGCCCGGCCGCCGCCATCAGTTCGCGCAGCGCCATCAGCGTGTTGCTGGTGGAACTGGTGCACGCGCGTGGCCTTGTCGGCCACGATCCAGCGCCGCCTGCCGCTGCGGGTCCTGCGTGGCGACGCCGGTCGGGCAGCGATCGGTGTGGCAGCTCTGCGACTGGATGCAGCCGAGCGAGAACATGAAGCCGCGCGCGGCATTGCACCAGTCGGCGCCCAGCGCGAGCGTGCGCGCGATGTCGAAGGCGGTGATCGATCTTGCCGGCGGCGCCGATGCGCACGTGCTCGGCGCAGGTCCAGGCCGACCAGGGTGTTGTGCACCAGCAGCAGCGCCTCGCGCAGCGGCGCGCCGACGTGGTCGGTGAACTCCAGCGGCGCGGCGCCGGTGCCGCCCTCGCCGCCGTCCACGACGATGAAGTCCGGCAACAGGCCGGTTTCGTGCATCGCCTTGGCGATCGCGAACCATTCCCAGGGATGCCCGATCGCCAGCTTGAAGCCGGTCGGCTTGCCGCCCGACAGCTCGCGCAGCCGGTCGACGAACTGCAGCAGTTCGATCGGCGTGGAGAAGGCCGAATGTCGCGCCGGCGAGATGCAGTCCACGCCGATCGGCACGCCGCGCGCCTCGGCGATCTCCGGCGCTGACCTTCGCGCGCCGGCAGCACGCCGCCGTGGCCGGGCTTGGCGCCCTGCGACAGCTTGAGCTCGATCATCTTCACCTGCGGTCGCGGCGGCGTTGCGCGGCGAAGTTTTCCGCGTTGAAGTGGCCGTCGGCGTCGCGGCAGCCGAAGTAGCCCGAGCCGATCTCCCAGACCAGGTCGCCGCCGTGCTCGCGGTGGTAGGCGCGAGATCGAGCCTTCGCCGGTGTCGTGGTAGAAGCCGCCGCGCTTGGCGCCCTCGTTGAGCGCGCGGATCGCATTGGCCGACAGCGAGCCGAAGCTCATCGCCGAGATGTTGAACACGCTGGCCGAATAGGGCTGCGCGCGGCTCGGCGCCGATGGTGATGCGGAAGTCGTGCGAGGCGAGCTGTCGCGCGGCTGCATCGAATGGTTGATCCACTCGTACTTGTCGCCGTACACGTCGCGCTGGGTGCCGAACGGGCGCTTGTCGAGCACGTCCTTGGCGCGCTGGTAGACGATGCGCGCGCTGCTGGCGCGAGAACGGCAGTTCGTCGTTGTCGGACTTCGATGAAGTACTGGCGGATCTCCGGGCCGATCGATCTCGAGGAAATAGCGGAAGTGCGCCAGGTCAGCGGGTAATTGCGCCGCAGCGCCTGCTTGCGTCTGCAGCAGGTCCCACACGCCGAGCAGCGGACAGGCGCCGAACAGCGCGCAGGCCCCAGCCAGCACGGGCGACCAGTGAACGGCCAGGCGAAGCGACGTGAGCAGCAGGACGATGCAAGGGCCAGTAGCGGGAAGGCAGCATGTAGGCCCGGCAGGACGCGGCATGGTGCGCCCTCTGGCCGCGATGCGTTCAGCGCCACGCGCAAGCGCATAGACGCGGCGCTGCAGCCGCCGATTGGTGCCCGGGGTGCGGACGGTCGAACCGACATGGCACTTGCGGCCGGAGGATTTTAAGTCCGCGATGCGTCGCTACCAGTTTCGCCACCAGGGCAGCGCGGCATGCATCGAGGCGAGACACCGCCCTGCGAAACCATCCGCCCTGGCGGCGTGGTGCCCGGGGTGGGGGTCGAACCCACATGGCCTTGCGGCCGAAAGATGTAACCATCGCCCGGGCCAGCGGGCATGTCCGATGCGCGCGGCTTCGCCATAAGCGGCGGCTTGATTGGAGGCCGAGGTCGGAATTGAACCGGCGTACGCGGCTTTGCAGTCCGCTGCATAACCACTCTGCCACCTGGCCGGTGAAGCGTTGCGGAAGCTTAGCGCTTCCAGCGGCGGTTGCCACCGCCTAAAAAACAAAACCCCGGCGGGCGGGGTTTTGTCGAAACTGGAGCGGGAAACGAGACTCGAACTCGCGACCCCGACCTTGGCAAGGTCGTGCTCTACCAACTGAGCTATTCCCGCAGTGGAGACGCGTATTTTGGGCGATGCCGCCCGCGGAGCTGTCAACACTGCGCCTGGCTTTTGCGCGATTTCAGCCCTTCTTCCGCATGGTCGGCCAGGCCGCCATGCAGGTAATCGGCGCCCGACCACAGCGTCAGTGCCGCGGCGATCGCCAGCAGCCATTCGCCGATCAGGAACACCGGCAGGCCGCAGCAGGCTCGCCCGGAAGAGCAGGCAGCTGATCGCGCACCATCTGCACGATGGTCTTGAGCTTGCCCAGGCCCGGCCACCTTCACCAGGCCGTGCGCGCCCATCTGCGCCATCCATTCGCGCAGCGCGGAAATGGTGATCTCGCGGCCGACGATCACCGCCGACAGCAGCGCCATCCACGGCGTGTGGTGCGCGCTGCACGATCAGGAACAGCGCGAACGCCACCGTGAGCTTGTCGGCGACCGGGTCGAGGAAGGCGCCGAAGGCCGAATACATGCTCGTAGCGTCGCGCGATCCAGCCGTCGAGCCAGTCGGTGAGCGCGCCGAGCGACGAAAATCGCAGCGGCGCGCGACGTTGCGTCCAGCCGTAGGGCAGATAGAACACCACGCACCAGCACCGGGATCAGCACGATCCGGAACAGGGTCAGCATGGTCGGGATGGTCAGCTTCACGGTCGGTGCTCCGGCGTCGGTTCGGCGATGTGCCAGTCCGTGCAGTGCAGCATAGATGCGCTTGGCCAGGGCGTGCATTGACGCCTTCGACGCGGGCGATTTCCTCGATGCCGGCATGCCTTCAGCCCGGCCAGGCCGCCGAAATGCTTGAGCAGGCTGGCGCGGCGGCGCGGGCCGATGCCGGCGATGTCTTCCAGGCGGCTGGTCTCGCGGGCCTTCTGCGCGGCGGCCGCGGTGGCCGGTGATGGCGAATCGGTGCGCCTCGTCGCGCACCTGCTGGACCAGCTGCAGGCCCGGCGACTGCCGCGCCCGGGCGCAGTTCGCGGCCGTCGGGGAACACCAGCGTCTCGTGCCCGGCGCGGCGCGCCTCGCCCTTGGCCACGCCGACCATGGCCACGCCCTGCACGCCCAGTTCGGCGAGCACCTCGCGCGCCTGCGCCAGCTGGCCGGCGCCGCCGTCGATCAGCAGCAGGTCGGGCAGCACGCCCTCCTCCAGCGCCGCGCTTGAAGCGCCGCGCTCAGCGCCTGGTGCATGGCCGCGTAGTCGTCGCCCGGGGTCGATGCCGGTGATGTTGAAGCGGCGGTACTGGCGCGCACCGGGCCCTCGCCGTCGAACACCACGCAGGAGGCCACGGTCGGCCTCGCCCATGGTGTGGCTGATGTCGAAGCACTCGATGCGCTGCGGCGGCTCGTCCAGGTCGAGCAGTTCCTGCAGCGAGGCCAGCCGGCGCGCCTGCTGGCTGGCGCTGCTGCCGACCTCGCGTCGCCAGCGCGAGCTCGGCATTGCTGCCGAGCCATCTGCAGGTAGCGCGCGCGGTCGCCGCGGACGCTGCACTTGAGTCTCGACCTTGCGGCCGGCCTGCTCGCTGAACACCGTTCGAGCAGCGTCGATGTCGGCGATCGCGTGGCTGAGCACGATCTCGCGCGGCGGCGCGCTGCTCCAGGTAGTACTGGGTGACGAAGGCCGCGAGCACCTCCTCCGGCGTCGTCGGCGCCGTTGGGCTGCGGGAAGAAGCTGCGCGTGCCCTGGTTGCAGGCCGTTGCGGAAGCTCAGCAGCAGCACGCAGGCACTGCCGCCGGTCCAGCGCGCAGGCAAGCACGTCCATGTCGGCCTGCTCGCCCTCGACGTACTGGCTGGCCTGCACCTTGCGGATGGCGGCGATCTGGTCGCGCAGCGTCGCCGCCTGCTCGAACTCCAGGCGCGCGCTGGCCGCCTCCATCGCCTTCGCCCAGCTCGTCCACCAGTTCGTCGCTGCGGCCCTCGAGGAACAGCGCCGCGCGGCGCACGTGGCGTCGTAGTCGCGCGGCGCGCACCAGGCCGACGCAGGGCGCGCTGCAGCGGCCGATCTGGTGCTGCAGGCAGGGCCGGCTGCGGTTGCGGAACACGCTGTCCTCGCAGCTGCGCAGCCTGAACAGCTTCTGAACATCAGGTCCAGCGTCTCGCGCACCGCGCCGCGCGCTGGGATAGGGCCCGAAGTAGCGGCCCGGCTGCGCGCGCGGCCCGCGGTGGAAGCGCGATGCGCGGCCAGGTTTCGTCGGTGAGCAGGATGTAGGGATAGCTCTTGTCGTCGCGCAGCAGCACGTTGTAGCGCGGCCGCAGCGACTTGATCAGCTGGTTCTCCAGGAGCAGCGCCTCGCCCTCGGTGCGCGTCACCGTGACCTCGATGCTGGCGATCTGCGCCACCATCATGCGCGATGCGGTCGCGAGGGCTGGTCGGCGAGGAAGTAGCTGGCCACGCGCTTCTTCAGCGACGGCGCCTTGCCGACGTAGAGCACGCCGCCGTCGGCGCCCAGCATGCGGTACACGCCCGGCGCGGGGGTCAGTTCGCGGACGAATGCCTTGCCGTCGAAGGCGACGGCCGCAGGCGGGCGTGGCATGCGGCCATTATCCCCGATGCAGCAGGGCCAGGGCCCGGGCGCGGGCGCGCTCGAGGTCGGCCTCGGTGTCCACCCCGGGCGGGAACGGCACCGGCGAGAGCGCGACGGCGATGCGATGCCCGGCCTCGAGCACGCGCAGCTGTTCCAGGCCTTCCAGCGCTTCCAGGCGCCCGGGCGGCAGCCCGGTGAAGGTGGCGCAGGAAGCCGGCGCGATAGGCATAGATGCCGATGTGCCGCAGGAAGACATCCGCCGGCAGCGCACCAACCTGGTCGGCCGCGAAGCGGTCGCGGTGCCAGGGCACCGGCGCGCGGCTGAAGTACAGGGCGAAGCCGCGTGCATCGCGCACCACCTTCACCGCGTTGGGATCGAACAGCGTCGCGGCGTCCTCGATGCCGATCGCCAGCGTGGCCATCTCCGCGTCCGCGCCCGCCGCCGCCAGCGCTTCGGCGGCCGCGCGGATGCCTTCGGGCGGCGCGAAGGGTTCGTCGCCCTGCAGGTTGACCACGATCCGGTCCGCGGGCCAGCCCAGCTGCCGCGCGCACTCGGCCAGGCGGTCGGTGCCGGAGGGATGCTCGCGGCGCGTCATGCAAACGGTGAGCGGATAGCCGCGCACCGCCTCGGCGATACGCTCGTCGTCGGTGGCGAGCACCACTTCGCTGGCGCCGGCGGCAAGCGCGCGGCGGGCGACGTGCACCACCATCGGCACGTCGCCGATCAGGCGCAGCGGCTTTCCGGGCAGGCGCGTGGCGTCGTGGCGGGCCGGAATCGCGACCAGGAACTCAGGCGCGGGCATGCGAGGCCTCCAGCCGGGCCGCCACGGCGGCAAGGAATTCGTCGGGCAGTTCCGCTTCGGCCGGCACTGCCCAGGCATCGGCGAGGCCGAAACGGCGGCACTTCACCGCGTCCTTCTCGGTCATCAGCACGGCGCCCTTCATGCCGGCGAAATCGCCGGGCTGGAAATCATGGTGGTCGGCGAAGGCATGTTCCTGCAATTGCAGTCCCGCCGCACGCAAGGCGGCGAAAAAGCGCGAAGGATTGCCGATGCCGGCGACGGCATGCACCGGCGCGCCAGCGAAGTCGGCCAGCGGCCGCTGCGCGGCGGCGTCGGCGAGCGAGACCGCCTCGCGCAGGCGCAGGCGCATCGGCCAGTCGCCTGCACGGCGGGCATCGCCGTTGACGACGCGGAAGTCGGTCGCGCGCGGCGCCTCGCGCAGCGGCCCGGCCGGCAGCAGCAGGCCGTTGCCGTAGCCGCGTTCGCCATCCAGCACTTCGATCTCCACGTCGCGCGCCAGGCGCCGGTGCTGCAGGCCGTCGTCGGCGATCACCAGGTTGCAGCCGATCGCGATCGCGGCGCGCGCGGCCGCGACGCGATCGCGGTCCACGAACACAGGCAGGCCGGTGCGCTCGTGGATCAGCTTCGGTTCGTCACCGCAGTCTTCCGCCGCCGTGTCCGCCGCCACGCGCACGGGCCCCTTGCCGCGGCGGCCGTGCCCGCGCGAAACGATGCCCGGATGCCAGCCGCGCGCCGACAACTCGCGGGCGAGTGCGATCACCAGCGGCGTCTTGCCGGTGCCGCCGGCGGTGAAATTCCCGGCGACCAGCACCGGTACCGGCAGTTGCACCGGCGCCGCAGTGCCGCGCAGGCCGCGCGCGGCGCGAAAGGCGCCGGCCAGCGCACGCAGCCCCAGGCCCGGCGCCTCGCCGCCATACCAGCGGCGTTCGAGCCAGCGCTCCAGCCCGGCCTTCATTTCGGATCCGCGTCGTCGCGGAACTGCATGCGGTGCAGGCGCGCATACAGGCCGCCGCGCGCCAGCAATTCCGCGTGCGTGCCCTGCTCCACCAGCCGGCCCTGGTCCAGCACCAGCACCTGGTCGGCATGCTCGATGGTGGACAGCCGGTGCGCGATCACCAGCGTGGTGCGGTCCGGGATCAGGTGTTCGAGTGCGTCCTGCACCAGCCGCTCGGATTCGTTATCCAGCGCGGCGGTGGCTTCGTCGAGGATCAGTATCGGCGCGTCCTTGAGCATGGCGCGGGCGATCGCCACGCGCTGGCGCTGTCCACCCGAGAGCAGCGCGCCGTTCTCGCCGATCGGCGTGTCCAGGCCCTGCGGCAGGCGATCGATGAACTCGCTGGCGTTGGCGGCATCGGCAACGCGGCGCAGCCGCCCGGTCGCCTCCGCGTCATCGCCGCCCGCCGGCGCACCATAGGAAATATTCTCGGCGATGCTGTCGTCGAACAGCATCACGCGCTGCCCGACCAGGGCGATCTGCCGGCGCAGGTCCGCGAGCGCGTAGTCGCCCAGTGGCCGTCCATCGAGCAGGACCTGGCCCTCGCTGGCTTCATAGAAGCGCGGCAGCAGCCGGATCAGGGTGGACTTGCCGCTGCCGGAGCGGCCGACGATGGCGGTAACCGTGCCGGGCATGGCGCGGAAACTGACGCCCTCCAGCGCCACCGTCTCCTGGCCCTGGTAACGCAGGCCGACGTTGACGAATTCGATCTCGCCGCGCGCGCGGCCCAGCGGCGCGCGGCCGCTGTCGCTTTCCTCCGGCTCGTCGAGCACGGCGAACAGCCGCTCGGAAGCGGCGATGCCGCGCTGCACCGCGCTTTGCACGTTGGTGATGCGCTTGAGCGAGGGAATCATCGCCATCATCGCCATCATGATGGAGACGAAGCCGCCCGCGGTCATGCGCCCCAGCATGGCCTCGCGCCCAGCCACCAGCAGGATCACCGCCAGCGCGCAGGCGCCCAGCCATTGCACCAGCGAAGACGCGCTCGCGCGCGTCGCCTCGACCTTCAGGTTGAGGCGCAGGTTGCCTTCGGCCAGCGCGCGGTAGCGTGCTTCTTCCGAAGCCTGCGCGCCGTAGATCTTCACTTCCTGCTGCGCCGAGAGCACTTCCTCGGCGGCCTGCGCCATGTTGGCGACGCCGGTCTGGATGCCGCGGTTGATGTGCCGGTAGCGCTTGCCGACGCGGGCGGAAATAAGCGCGATGCCGGGCGCAACCACCAGCATGGCCAGGGTCACGAGCGGGCTCTGCCAGAACATCACCGCCAGCAGCGCAATGATGGTGAGCGTGTCCGTCACCACCACCTTGATCGCCTCGCTGGTAGCCTGCGTGACCTGCTCGGTGTCGTAGTTGAGGCGCGAGACCAGCATCGCCACCGGCTCGCGGTCGAAGCGCGCGCTCGGCAGGCGCAGGTACTTGCCGAGCAGGCTGGTGCGCAGGTCGCGCACCACGCTGCGACCGGCGCGGGCCATGCCGTAGTCGGTGACGAAGGTGGCCAGCCCGCGCAGCAGGAACAGGCCCAGGATCGCCAGCGGCAGCGACCAGCGCACGTCCGGATTGCGCGCCACGAAGGTCTCGTCGACCATCGGCGCCATCAGTCGGGTGAACAGGCCGGCGCAGGCCGCTTCGATCACCATCGCCACGAAGGCCGCGGCCAGGTACCAGCGGTAGCGCGTGGCGTAGCCGAGCAGTCGGCGGTAGGTCCGCCAGGCGGCCGGTGTCGCCGTGCTCATTGCTTGCGCTCGGGCGTGGTCGCGATCGACAGCTTGGTGAAACCCAGCTGGCCGAGCGCGTCCATGGCGGTGATCACCGCCTGGTGCGGGCTGCGCCCGTCGGCGCGCAGCACCACCGGCTGCGTACGATCGCCGCCGGCGGCCTGCGCGATCGCCGCCTTGACCGCAGCAACGTCCTTGGTCGGCACTTCGGCATTGCCGACGAAGAAGCGGCCCTCGACGTCCACCAGCACGATCAGCGGCGCGCGCGCTTCAGGCACGATGCCGGCCTGCGCCTGCGGCAACTGCAGGTGCAGCGCGGCGCGCTGGTCGAAGCTGGTGGTCAGCACCAGGAACAGGATCAGGCAGAACAGCACGTCGATCAGCGGGATCAGGTTGATCTCCGGCTCGTCCGGCAGGTCTCGCCCCAACTTCACCCCTCGCTCCGGCGCGGACGGCCGGCGGGCTTCGCGGCCGGGAGGATGCCCTCGTCGATGGTGTCGAGCAAGGCGATCGCCTGCTTTTCCATCTCGATCACATAGTCGGCGATGCGGCCACGGAAGTAGCGGTGGAACATCAGCGCGGGGATCGCGATGCAGATTCCGGTGGCCGTGCAGATCAGCGCCTTGCCGATGCCGCCGGCAAGCTGGTTGACGTCGCCGACGCCGCTGGTGAGGATCTTCAGGAACATTTCGATCATGCCGATCACCGTGCCCAGCAGGCCGAGCAGCGGGCCGATGCTGGCGATCGAGCCGAGCGTGTTCATGAAACGCTCGAGCTGGTGCATCACGTGGCGACCGACGTCCTCGACCCGCTCCTTGATCAGTTCGCGCGGGCGATAGCGCACGTCGAGCGCCGCGGCCAGCAATTCGCCCAGCGGCGAGTTCCGGCGCAGCACTTCGATGTGCGAGGGATCGAGCTGTCGCCCGCGCGCCCACTCGCGGACTTCCTCGCCCAGGCCGGCGGGCAGCACTTCCTTGCGCCGCAGGCTCCAGAAGCGTTCGATGATTATGGCGGTGGCAACCACCGCGAGCAGCAGCAGCGGCACCATGACCCAGCCGCCCGCCTTGATCAGTTCAAGCACGCCTCACCTGTATTCAGCCACATCCCCGATAGCATAGCCTGCCCCGGCTTGCGGTCGCTCGCGCCAGTAGCGCGGCTGGTCCAGGCGCCGGGCCGAGCGCAGGCGCAGGCCCGCCGCGGCCAGCCGGAAGCCGAGCGCGCCGTTGTCGGCGGTATCCACCACGCGCGCACCGGCGTGCCGGTAGCGTTCGACGACTTCCGGCTTCGGCATGCCGAAGCGGTTGTCGGCGCCGACGCTGGCCACGGCCCAGGACGCCGCTACCTGCGCGACGAACTCCGCGCTGGAGGACCCCTTGCTGCCGTGGTGCGGCATCAGCAGCAGGTCCGCGCGCAGCTTTTTGCCCTGCTCGCGGATGAGGCGGGATTCGACGTGGCGACCGATGTCGCCGGGCAGCAGCGCCACCCGCCCGCCGGCCGCCTCGATGCGCAGGACGCAGGAGCTTTCGTTGCGCAGGTACGGAAACAGCGGCGGCGGATGCAGCACCCTGAACTCGACGCCGTCCCAGGTCCAGGCCTGCGTGTTGCGGCACAGGCCCATGCCCGGCTGCGCCCAGCCTTCGACGCCGAGCACGCGAGTGCCCGGGAAGGCGCGCCGCACCGCGTCCAGGCCGCCCGCGTGGTCGGCGTCGCCGTGGCTCAGCAACAGCGCATCCAGCCGGCGAACGCCGAGCGCGCGCAAGGCCGGCACCACCGCGACCTCGCCGAAGTCCGGGCCGCGCGGGCCGGCGCCGCCGGCGTCGTACAGCAGCGCGTGATGTTGCGTGCGCACGAGCACCGACATTCCCTGGCCTACGTCCAGGACATCCACGTCGACCGCGCCCGCGTCAGGACGATCGAGCGCAGGCCACAGCAGGGGCAGGAACAACAGGGCCGCCAGCGGCTTGCCGGGCAGCGCCCGCGGCAGCAGCAACCAGAAGGCGCCGACGCAGGCGAGCAGCAGCGCCAGCCCGCTCGGTTCCGGTAGCCAGAGCAGCGCGCCCGGCCAGGCCGCGAGCGCTTCCAGCCAGCGCCACAGCCAGCCCATCAGCGAGGCCGCCGCCTGCCAGCAGCCAGCGGCCAGCCCTGGCGAAAGCGGCAAGGCGAGCAGCCCCAGCAGGGCCAGCGGGACCACGCCCAGGCTGATCACGGGAATGCCGACCAGGTTCGCCAGCGGTCCGGGCAAGGAGGCCTGCCCGAAGAACCACGCGGTCAACGGCAACAGCGCCAGCGTGGCCACGCCCTGCGCCTGCAGGAAGCCGCGCACGTGCCCGCCCTGCTCGCGCGCAGGCAGGCACCACAGCAACCAGGCCACGCCGCCGAAACTGAGCCAGAAACCCGGCGCCAGCACCGACAGCGGATCGAAGCAGAGCACCACGAGCAAGGCCAGCGCCAGCGCCTCGGCGCCGCTCGAGCTGCGGCGCAACAACCGCGCGAGCAAGACGGCGGCGATCATCAGCGTGGTGCGCACGGTCGGCAAGGCAAAGCCGGCAAGCGCCGTGTAGGCCACCGCCATCGCCAGCGCCGCCGCGGCCGCGGCCTGTGGCGCCGGCAGCAGGCGGCCGAGCCGGGGCAGCAGGCGATAGAGGCCAAGCAGCAGCAGCGCGCCGAGGCCGGCGACCATGCCGACATGGAAACCGGAGATCGCGACCTGGTGCGTCAATCCGGTGGCGCGCAGGGTTTCCCAATCGGTTTCGCCCAGCGCACGCGTGTCGCCGAGCGCGAGCGCCTGCACGAAACGAGCCTCGCCCTCGGGCAGCGCCAGCTCGATGCGGCGCGACAGGCGCGCGCGCCAGGCATCGATGCCTTCGCCATTGCGCAGCAGCCTGGCCGAGCCGGGCGCGCGCACGTGCCCGGTGGCGGCGATGCGCTGCGCCAGCGCCGCCTTTTCACTGTCGTAGACGCCGGGGCCGAGCACGCCGCGCGGCCGCTTGAGCTTGACCAGCAGCCGCCATCGGCTGCCCGCCTCCACGGTCGGCGCCCCTTGCCCATACCAGCCCAGGCGGACGCGACGGCCAATGGGAGCGCCGGCATCGCCGGACTCGATGAAGAACTCGAAGCGTTGCGCGTCCTCGTCACGGCGCGGCAGGCCGAGCACGCGGCCTTCGACCCGGAATTCCTCGCCCGATGCGGCGAGCGGCAGGCGCTGCGCCATCACCGCCTGCCCGACCAAGGCGGCCCAGCACAGGCCGGCGAGGAAGGCGCCGGCGACGCGAGCGTGCTGTACCGCGGCATACAGCCAAAGGCCGCCCGCCAGTCCGACGAAGGCGAGCCAGCCCGGCGGCAGCGCCGGAAAAACCTGCACGAGCGCGACCCCCGCGAGCATCGCCGCCGCCACCGGCAATCCGAGTGGCGGCGACGGCTCGCGCGGGCGCATCAGTCCTGCCCGGCCTGTTCCGTGTCCGGAAGGGCCTGCAGGTGACCGCGCGTCAGCTCCAGCGTGCGGTCGAGCCGCCGCGCCAGGCGCCGGTCATGCGTGACCAGCACCAGCGCGGTGCCGATCTCGCGGTTGAGCTCGAGCAGCAGGTCGAACACCGCCGCGGCGGTCTTCTCGTCGAGGTTGCCGGTGGGCTCGTCGCCAAGCACGCAGGCCGGACGCGAGACGAGTGCGCGCGCCACCGCGGCGCGCTGGCGCTCGCCGCCGGACAGTTCGCCCGGCTTGTGGCCCACGCGATGGCCGAGACCGACCCGTTCGAGCAGCGCCTGCGCCGGCGCGCGCGCCGCCGCCGGGCGCAGGCCGCGGATCATCAGCGGCATCATCACGTTCTCCAGCGCGGAGAATTCGGGCAACAGGTGGTGGAACTGGTAGACGAAGCCGAGCGCGCGGTTGCGCAGCTCGCCGCGCGCCTTTTCCGGCATCGCCGAGATCACCTGTCCCTCGACCACCACTTCACCGGCGGTGGCGCTGTCCAGGCCGCCGAGCAGGTGCAGCAGCGTGCTCTTGCCGGCACCGGAGGCGCCGACGATCGCCACGGTTTCCCCGCGCCGCACGTCCAGGTCGATGCCTTCGAACACCGGCGTGACCAGGTCGCCTTCGCGGTAGGTCTTGGCCAGGCCGCGGCAGCGGATGACGATGTCGCCGGACTCACTCATAGCGCAGCGCCGAGGCAGGGTCGGTGCGCGCCGCGCGCAGCGCCGGGTAGACCGTCGCCAGCAGGCACATGATGAAGGCGACCAGCGCGACCAGGCCGACGTCACCGGCCTCGACCGAGGTGGGCACGCCGCTGATGTAGTACACGTCCGCCGGCATCAGTTCGCTGCCGGTCAGGCCTTCGATGCAGCGCACGATGTGCGAAAGATTGAGCGACAGCAGCACGCCGGCGACCACGCCCAGGCCGACCCCGAGCACGCCGATCACCGTGCCCTGCACCATGAACACGCGCATCACCGCGCCGGGCGACAGCCCCAGCGTGCGCAGGATGGCGATGTCGGCCTGCTTGTCCTGCACCAGCATCACCAGCGAGGACACCAGGTTGAAGGCGGCGATCGCGATCACCAGCGACAGCAGCACGAACATCACCGTCTTCTCCATTTTCAGCGAGCGGAAGAAGTTGGCGTGGTCGCGCGTCCAGTCGTGCACGCGGTAGTAGCCTTCCATGCGGTCGGCCAGGCTGCGGGCGACGTTCCAGGCGTCCCAGATGTCGGTCAGCTTCAGGCGCACGCCGGTCACGCCCTCGCCCAGGCGCTGCAGCTTTTGCGCGTCCTGCATGTGCACCACGGCCAGGCCGAAGTCGTACTCCTGCGCGCCGACCTCGAAGATGCCGACGACATGGAACTGGCGCGCGCGCGGCACCGGGCCGATCGGCGTCACCGTCGCCTCGGAGATGAACACGTTGACATCGTCGCCCACCTGCGCGCCGATCTGCAGGGCCAGCTCGCGGCCGAGCACGATGTTCCACTCGCCCGCCCGCAGGTCGGTGAGCTTGCCCTGCTTCATCTTTTCGCCGAGGTCGGACACGGCCGCCTCGCGCTCCGGCAGCACGCCGCGGATCAGCGCGCCTTGTCGTTGCCGGGCCTGCAACAGCGCCTCGGTCTGCACGTAGGGCGCGGCGCCGAGCACGCGCTTGTCTTGTTGCGCGATCGCCACTGCCCGCGGCCAGTCCTCCAGCGGTCCGTCGAGGCCGTCGATGGTGGCGTGCGAGACCATGCCGAGGATGCGCTCGCGCAATTCCTCCTGGAAGCCGTTCATCACCGAGATGGTGGTGATCAGCGCCATCACGCCGATCAGGATGCCCAGGATGGACGCCATGGAGATGAAGGAGATGAAGCCGTTGCGGCGCTTCGCGCGCAGGTAGCGCAGGCCGATGGCGAAGGACAGGGGTTGGAAGAGTTGCATGCTCATGCGGTTGCGCGCCCGGGCGCGCCGAGGCGCAGTCGCAGTTCGCGCCGCGCTGCCGGCGGCAGTGTATCCGCGCACCAGCACAGGGCTTCGCGGCGACCATCCGGCCCGCGCCAGGCCAGCGCCGCGAGCGGGCCGCGCAGGGAGAGTTCGGCGCCCGGCAATTCCGCGCAGCTGTCCGACCGGTGCATCACCGGTGGCGTCCCGTCGTCGCCAAGGCGCAGGCAGCAGGCCGGAAGCTGCCAATGCGCACGCGCGAGACGCCAGCCATGCCAGGCCGCGAGCGCGGCCAGCGGCGGCTTGAGCCACGGCGGCAGGCCGGCGAGGCAGATCGCGAGCGCGGCCAATGCGCCGAGGCTGGCGAACGCGACGCACAGCAGCCGCGAAGGACGCCAGTCAATGCGGCAGCTCGATGATTCGCTCGACAAGTTCCTGCAACTCCGCGTCCTCGGACCGGTCCTGGCCCATGCACCACTGCCACAGCTTATCGTCCTCGCTGTCGAGCAGCCGTAGGAACACGCCTCTTTCGTGGTCGTCCGCTTGCGGCCAGCCGTGCTCGAGGTAGCGCTGCAGAAGCTGGTCGAGTTCGCGCATGCCGCGGCGGCAGCGCCAGCGCAGCGCCGCCGGATCGGAGTCGCCCACGCGCGCGACGGGCCCGCTCAGGCGCCGCGGCGCTTGAGCATGAGCTGCTTGATCTCGGCGATCGCCCGCGCGGGATTGAGACCCTTCGGGCAGGTGCGCGTGCAGTTCATGATCGTGTGGCAGCGGTAGAGCTTGAACGGGTCCTCGAGGTCGTCGAGGCGCGCGCCGGTGTCCTCGTCGCGCGAGTCCAGGATCCAGCGGTGCGCCTGCAGCAGGATCGCCGGGCCGAGGTAGCGGTCGCCGTTCCACCAGTAACTCGGGCAGGACGTCGAGCAGCAGGCGCACAGGATGCATTCGTACAGCCCGTCGAGCTTCTCGCGATCCTGCTTCGACTGCAGTCGCTCGCGCGCCGCCGGCGGCACGCTCTGCGTGCGCAGCCAGGGGCGGATCGAGGCGTACTGCGCGTAGAAGTGCGTCAGGTCCGGCACTAGGTCCTTCACCACCGGCATGTGCGGCAAGGGATAGATCGGCACTTCGGCCTTGCCGCAGTCCGCGATGCCCTTGGTGCAGGCGAGAGTATTGCCGCCGTCGATGTTCATCGCGCAACTGCCGCAGATGCCCTCGCGGCAGGAACGGCGGAAGGTCAGCGTGGGGTCGATCTCGTTCTTGATCTTGATGAGGGCATCGAGAACCATCGGCCCGCAGGTATCGAGATCCACGTCGTAGGTATCGGTGCGCGGATTGTCCGCGTCGTCCGGGTTCCAGCGGTAGATCTTGAAGCGGCGCACGCGCTTGGCGCCGGGCGCCGGCCAGTGCTTGCCCTTCTTGATCCGGGAATTCTTCGGGAGGGTGAACTCGGCCATGGCGTGCTCAGTACTTGCGTTCTTTCGGCGGGATCACGCTGACATCGCTGGTCAGCACGCTCAGGTGCACCGGCCGGTAGTCCATGCGGGTATCGCCCTTTTCGTCGACCCAGCACAGCGAGTGCTTCATCCACTGCACGTCGTCGCGAGTGGCGAAGTCCTCGCGCGCGTGCGCGCCGCGCGACTCGGTGCGGTTCTCGGCGGAGACCATCGTCGCTACGGCCTGACCCAGCAGGTTCTGGAGCTCAAGCGTTTCGATCAGGTCGGAGTTCCAGATCATCGAGCGGTCGCTCACCTTCACGTCGGCAAAGCTGGTGTGCACGGCGCGGATTTTTTCCACGCCCTGCTGCAGCGTCTCGCCGGTGCGGAACACCGCGGCATAGTCCTGCATGGTGTGCTGCATCGCGTCGCGGATGCGCGCGGTGGGCGTGCCGCCGTCGGCGTGGCGCAGCTTGTCGAGGTTGGCCAGCGAGGCGTCGCAGGCCGAGGCTGGCAGCGACTTGTGGTTCATGCCCGGCTTGATCGTTTCCGCGCAGCGGTTGGCGACCGCGCGGCCGAACACCACCAGGTCGAGCAGCGAGTTCGAGCCCAGGCGGTTGGCGCCGTGCACGGACACGCAGGCGGCCTCGCCGATCGCGTACAGGCCCGGCACCACGGTATCGGGATTGCCGTCCCTCAGCGTCACCACTTCGCCGTGGTAGTTGGTCTGCAGCCCGCCCATGTTGTAGTGCACGGTGGGCAGCACCGGGATCGGCTGCCGGGTCACGTCCACGCCGGCGAAGATCTTCGCGGTCTCGGCGATGCCGGGCAGCTTCTCGTGGATCACCGCCGGGATCCAGGTGCGTCAGGTCGAGGTGGATGTGGTCCTTCTTCGGGCCCACGCCCCTGCCCTCGCGGATCTCGATGGTCATCGAGCGGCTGACCATGTCGCGCGGCGCCAGGTCCTTCACGCTCGGCGCGTAGCGCTCCATGAAGCGCTCGCCGTTGGAATTGCGCAGGATGCCGCCTTCGCCGCGCACGCCCTCGGTGATCAGGCAGCCGGCGCCGTAGATGCCGGTCGGGTGGAACTGCACGAACTCCATGTCCTGCAGCGGCAGGCCCGCGCGCAGCGCCATGCCGCCGCCGTCGCCGGTACAGGTATGCGCCGAGGTGGCGGAGAAATAGGCGCGGCCGTAGCCGCCGGTGGCCAGCACCGTGCCCTGGGCGCGGAACAGGTGCAGCGAGCCGTCGCTCATGTCGATCGCCAGCACGCCGCGGCAGGCGCCCTCGGAATCCATGATCAGGTCGAGCGCGAAATACTCGATGAAGAACTTGGCGTCGTGCGCCAGCGACTGCTGGTAGAGCGTGTGCAGGATGGCGTGGCCGGTGCGGTCGGCGGCGGCGCAAGTGCGCTGCGCCGGCGGGCCCTCGCCGTACTTCGTGGTCATGCCGCCGAAGGGGCGCTGGTAGATCTTGCCTTCCTCGGTGCGCGAGAACGGCACGCCGTAGTGCTCGAGCTCGATGATCGCGGGGATCGCCTCGCGGCACATGTACTCGATCGCGTCCTGGTCGCCCAGCCAGTCCGAACCCTTGACGGTGTCGAAGAAGTGGTAGCGCCAGTCGTCCTCGCCCATGTTGCCGAGCGCGGCGGAGATGCCGCCCTGCGCCGCGACGGTGTGCGAGCGGGTCGGGAACACCTTGCTGATGCAGGCGGTCGTCAGGCCCTTCTGCGCCAGGCCGAAGGTGGCGCGCAGGCCGGCGCCGCCGGCGCCGACGACCAGCATGTCGTACTTGTGTTCGGTGATCGGATAGGCGGGCATGCGCAGGCTCAGGCAGCGAAGTACGATGCGGCCGACGGCCAGCACGGAGGCGATCGCGCCCAGGGCGCAGGCGAAACGGACGAACAGTTGCAGCGCGATTTCCAGCCAGCCGTGGACGTAATCTTCGATCACCACCTGCACGCCGAGCTGCGCGTGCCAGAACAGCGACAGCAGCCAGGCCACCAGCAGCGCGGCGTTGAGCGGCTGGCCGATCAGGCCGCGCACTTCGTACTGCTCGGCGCGAAGCAGGCCGAACACCAGGGTGAGGAACCAGGGCGTGAGCAGCAGCAGCGCGGCGGAGGTCACCCGCTGCAGCCACCAGTGGCCGGTGCCGCCCTTCGCCGAGCCCAGGCCGCGCGCGGTCGCCAGCGGGTCGCGCAGCGTGCTCATGCCGCCACCCCGCCCGACCATGCGAGCCACGCCAGCGCCGCCGTGCCGAGCAGGCTCAGCACCACCACCGCCACTCCGGTGGCGTTGACGCGCGGCATCTCCAGCCCCCAGCCGATATCCCAAAGCAGGTGCCGCACGCCGTTGAGCAGGTGATAGAGGAATGAGAAAAACACCGCCAGCAGGAGCAATCGTCCGGGCCAGGATGCCGCGAGCTGCGTGAAGCGCGCGTAGTCCTCGGCGCTGCCGGCCGCGGAGAGCAGCCAGAAGGCGAGCAGGAAGGCGGCGATGGCGAGGAACACGCCCGTCGCGCGGTGCAGGATGGACAGCGACATGGTGATGCCCCACCGGTAGACGTCCAGGTGCGGCGACAGGGGGCGTTGCTGAGCGGCCATGCGTGGTGGGCTCGTCCGTTGAGGCTGGCGGGAGACGCTCGCAACAGGCTTTCGCCTATGATCTGCGAGGTGAAATACAGGCCCACATGTTAAGTCCCGCCCCCGATTCCATCAAGGCGAGCGCGAACAGCGCACGCTGGCGGCCACTGGCGGGCTTCAGCCTGCTCGCCTGCTCGGGTCCGGATGCGGCGGGCTTCCTGCAGGCGCAACTGATGAACGACCTGCGCGCGCTGGCGGTCGGGCACTGGCAATGGAACGGCTGGCTGACTGCCAAGGGCCGCGTCGTCTGCCTGTTCGCCCTGTGGCGGCGCGCCGAAAACGAATTCGTGGCGATCCTGCCCGATTTCCCGGCCGTGGAACTGCAGGGGCGGCTGCAGCGCTTCGTATTCCGCAGCAAGCTGAGCCTGCAGGTGCTGGAGGAGTTCACGGTCGCCGGGGAACTGGACGCAGGATGCCTGGACGTTCGCGATCGCGTCGAACCGAGCGGCCCGGCCCTGCGCTTCGACTTTGGCGGGGACCGACTCCAGCGCAGCCTGCTGCTGCTGCCGGCCGCCGGCGGGACCGGCGAAATTGACCGGGAAATGGACGCCACCTGGCTCGAGCAGGACATCGCGCACGGCCTGCCCAGGCTGCCGGACGCGCAGCGCGAGACCTGGACGCCGCAGATGCTCTCGCTGCAGCGGCTGCGTGCCTTCAGCCTGACCAAGGGCTGCTACCCCGGCCAGGAGATCGTCGCGCGTACGCACTACCTGGGCCAGGCGAAGCGCGAACTGGCGCGGCTACAGGGCGAGGCGCTGGCTGCGGGCGGCGAAGTCACGGACGCGCACGGGCGTCCCGTCGGCAGCATCGTCTGCGTGGACCACAGCGGGCACGAAGCGCTGGCGGTGCTGTCGGTCGCACGCGCGGGCCCGCTTCGCGCGGGCGCCGGCGCGGCCGTGCATCCTGCCCTCGGGGGTGGGCTGCAACGCCCGGTGTGACGGCACTCCCGGCCATGAGCACCGGCCGTTGGCGAAAGCCGCGCATTCTGCTATACCCGCATGCAGGGGGGAGGCCCTACAAATGAAAATTCGCCGCAAATCCGCACTGGCTACCATCGTTGCCCTGCTGTTCTCCGGCAGCGCCGCCGCCACCGACTACACGGTGACGGTCGAGCCGAACTACCCGCCGGCGCAGGCGCAGGCTGGTCTACCGGCCACTGCTTGACTACCTGTCGAAGGCCACCGGGCATCGCTTCATGCTCAAGACTGCCAGCAACTACCACGTCTACTGGCGCGACCTGCGTCGGCTCCACGCCGACCGACTTCGCATTCGAGGAAGCCCACTTCACCGACTACCGCATCGACCGGCAGCGCTTCACGCCGCTGGTGCGGGTCGTGGACCCGACCACGTTAGTCGCTGCTGGTCGACGTCCCGATCGCCGATGGCGGCGCCAACGCCCTGATCGGCTGCCGCATCGTCAGCATGTCGGCGCCGAGCATGGGCTACCTGCTGCTCGGCGAGCTGTACAAGAACCCGATCGCGCAGCCGGAAATCCAGTCCGTCGCGGCGAGCTGGAAGGATGGCGTCGAGATGGTGTTCGCCGCCGAATCCGAGGGCGCGATGGTGCCGGGCTACATCGCCCAGACCTATCCGAACCTGGTTTCGGTCGCCACTTCGCGCGACTTCGTCGGCCGCGCGCTTCAGCGCCAGCCCGCAGGTGCCGCCGGATGTGCGCACCAAGGTCACCAACGCGATGCTTGCCCTGCACAAGAACCCGGCGCTCTTCGACGTGATCAGCGAGCTGGGCGCCACCAATTCGTGCCCGCCACCTCCGCCGAATACGCGGGCAACGAGCGGCTGCTGCGCGGCGTGTTCGGCTACCAGGCGCTGAAGGGACGGCCGCCGCCGGCGGCCTCGACCGCGCCGCCCGGCGTTGGCGGCAAGCCCGCCGCTCCCGTGCAGGCCACCGGCATTTCCGTCAAGGCCAAGCGCGGCGGCTGAGGCGGGAAGCTACTCCGCGTCGAAGTGGATCAGGTCGTCGGTGTTGATCGCCGCCGCCTGGCCCAGGCTGATGCTGCCGGACTTGCGCAGGTGCAATTCGTCGCGGTGCACGCGCAGCTCCTCGTCCTCGCCGATGGTGACGTAGGTGGCGTTGGTCGAGCGGTCGCAGATCATGAAATGGCCGCGCTTGTACTCGATCTGCGCGTGCGTGCGGCTCACCCAGTCGGCCTCGACCACCAGGTCGTTGGTGGCCTCGCGCCCCATCTGAAAGGCTCGGAATCCTCGGTCAGCTCGATCAGGTTGCCGCGATGGCGCAGCTTGAGCTTGTTCTTCACCGGTGCCGCGCCCTGCAGGTCGCCCAGGCGGATCGCGCTCTGCACCATGGTCATGCCAGAGGTGTCCTCCTGCCAGACCACGTCCACGATCTCGATCGGCAGCAGCTTGCCGCTGACGCGCGCGCTTGCCCAGGCCGCGGGTTTCGGGCGCCTTGTCGCCGACAGCCGGCGACGGTGGCTGGCCGTGGTGACGATCTGCTCGCGCTTGGCCAGTGAGGCCATGCGCGCGGCGGTGTTGACCGCGTCGCCATAGACGTCGCCGTCTCTTCCTCCAGCGCCGTCGCCGATGTGCAGTCCGATGCGCACCGCCAGGCTGTCGCGCACGAAATCGATGTCGCGCGCCATCTTGCGCTGCATGTCGCAGCGCGGCGAGCACGCCGTCGAGCGCAGTCGGGAACGTGCACATGATCTCGTCGCCGATGGTCTTGATGACGCGGCCGCCGTGCTGCTGGCAGACGATCGAGAGTGCGTCGAGCACCATCGAGCATCAGGCGCCGCGCCTCGACGTCGCCCTTGGTCTCGAACAGGCGCGTGCTGCCGCTGACGTCGGCGAAGAGGATGGTCTGGGGCCGGGACTGGCTCATGGGGGGCAAGTCTAGGTCGAGGAGGGACGGGGGTCGCCGCCATGGCGGGATAACGGTCTCAGGCAAGCTCAGCGGCCATCTTCACGATGTCCTGCTCGGAAGGCAGCACCAGCAAGGCCGCGCCGGCGAGCGGCGTGTAGGTGTCCTCGCCGACCACGCGACGCATCGGCTTGGCGCCCTGCCCCGCCTCGACCACCGCGGTGATGATGCCCTCGCCCACGCCGGCGCTGCGCCGGCCCTCGTCCACCACCAGGATGCGCTCGCACGCGCCGGCGTGCCGGCCGATGGCGTCGGCGTTGAGCGGCTGCAGCCAGCGCAGGTCCACCACGCGCACCTTCCAGCCCTGACGCTTCTCGATGTCGCGCGCGGCGCGCAGGCTCATCGGCACGCCGTTGCCGAAGCTGAAGATCACCAGGTCGCTGGCCTCGGGCGCATAGACTGCGCTCCTCGCCCAGCACCATGCGCCTGGTCCGGCGCCGGATACGCGGTCTGCCACTGGCCGTCGCCGGCCTCGTACAGGTCCTTGGTCATGTACAGCGCGATCGGCTCGAGGAAGGCGCAGACGCGCCCGTCCACCTTGGCCAGCGCCATCATCGTGCGCAGCATCATCGCGGCGTCGTCGCCGCGGCTGGGGCAGCCGACGACCAGGCCCGGGATGTCGCGCAGCGCGGTGATCGAATTGTCGTTGTGGAAGTGCCCGCCGAAGCCGCTTCTGGTAGCCGAGCGAGGCGATGCGCATCACCATCGGGTTGCGGTACTGGTCGTTGCTGAAGAACTGCAGCGAGCAGGCTTCGCCGCGGATCTGGTCGCAGGCGTTGTGGAAGTAGGCCAGGTACTGGATCTCCGGGATCGGCAGCATGCCCATGTTGGCGAAGCCCTGCGCCAGGCCGAGGATCATCGTCTCGTCGAGCAGCGTGTTGAACACGCGCGCGCCCTTGAAGGCCTTGTGCAGGCCCTTGGTCACCGTGTACACGCCGCCCTTCTGCGCCACGTCCTCGCCGAACAGCAGCGCCTCGGGGTACTTGCAGAACAGGTCGTGCAGGGCGTGGTTGATCTGGATCGCGAGGTGCCGCGGCGGCTGGCTTCTCGGGCAGCTTGTCCTCGCCGCCGAACACCGCCAGGCGCGCGTCGCCGGTAGTCGGCGCGCGTGGCCTCGGCCCGCGACCTTGTCCGGCGTGTACGGTGCCAGCGGCCGCATCACGTCGGCCAGCGTCGGTGAGCTTGGGTCGCTGGTCGGCCGCCTCGGCGGCGGCGAAGCAGCGTCACGCGCGTGGCCTCGTACTGCGCCAGCAGGTCGTCGGCGTCATCAGGCCGGATTCCAGCGCGATCGCCGCCGAGCGCAGCAACGGGTCGCTGGCCTCGACCGCCATCAGCTCCTCGAAGCTGCGCCACTCGATCTCGAAATCGGTGCCGGCGTGGCCCATCACGCGCGTGGTGCGCAGGTGCAGGAAGGTCGGGCGGCGCGTGCGCCGGCAATGTTCGACCGCCGCCTGCACCTGGCCGTAGCCGTCGGCCAGGTCGAGGCCGTCGGCGTAGAAATAGTCCAGGCCCTGGCGCTCGCGGAAGTTGCTGGCGATCCAGCCGTCCGGCGTCTTCACCGAGATGCCGATGCCGTTGTCCTCGCAGACGAACAGCACCGGCGCCGGCAAGCTGCTGGTAGCGCGGTCCAGTGCGGCGGTGTTGAACGCGGTCTGCGCGGTGGCGTGGTTGCTGGAGGCGTCGCCGAAGCTGCAGATGGCGATGCGAATCGGCCGGGATCGGCAGTGCGTGGCCGATGCGCCGCGCCTGCTCGATCGCCATCGCCGTGCCCAGCGCCTTGGGCAGGTGCGAGGCGATGGTCGAGGTCTGCGGCAACACCCACAAGGGCTTGCTGCCCCAGACCTTGTGGCGGCCGCCGGAGATCGGGTCGTCGCTGGCTGGCTGCGAAGCTCAGTGCCGAATCCATGATCGGGTCCATGCCGGGCAGCTTGCGGAAGCGCTCGGCCATGAAGCCGCCGCGAGCGGTAATGCAGGAAGGCCGGATCGGTGTGGCGCGTCAGGCGCGCGACCATCGCGTTGCCTTCGTGGCCGGAGGAACCGATGGTGTAGAACACCTTCTTCTGCACGCGCAGCACGCGCGCCATCAGGTCGAGGTGGCGAGAGACCAGCTGTGACTCGAACAGCTCGAGGAAGTCCTGCGCCGACAGCGCGCTGCCCGGCAGCACCGGCTCGTCCGGATGCGGCTTGTGCGCCGGCCTGCCGTTCCAGCCGCGCACGAACTCGACGAAGTTCTCGTCGCAGACCTGGGCGCGGTTGACGTTCTTGTGTCGCGCGGGAATGAGGGTCGGTGCAGCGGACATGCGGGAATCCTCGATCAGATGCTTTGGGCGATGTAGCCGGGTTGCGCCTCGACCTGCGCCCGCCAGGGGCGCAGGCGCAGCCCTCCATGGACCGCCGTGACGGGGATCTAGAACGCGTTGATGCCGGTGACCTCGCGTCCGATCACCAGCTGGTGCACCGTCTCGGTGCCCTCGTAGGTGATCACCGACTCGAGGTTGAGCGCGTGGCGGATCGGCGGGTATTCGGTGGTGATGCCGGCGCCGCCGAGGATGTCGCGCGCCTCGCGCGCAGATATCCAGCGCCATGCGCACGTTGTTCCACTTGGCCATGCGAAACCTGCGTCGGCTGCATGTTTCCGGCGTCCTTCAGGCGGCCGAGCTGCAGCGACAGCAACTGCGCCAGGGTGATCCGGCGCGCCATGTCGGCCAGCTTGAGCTGCACCGCCTGGGTGGCCGCGATCGGGCGGTTGAACAGGATGCGCGACTTCGCGTACTCGAGCGCGCAGGTGTAGCTGGAGATGGCGGCGCCGATCGGGCCCCAGGTGATGCCGTAGCGGGCCTGCGTGAGGCAGCCGAGCGGACCCTTGAGTCCCTTCACGTTCGGCAGGCGCTGGCTGTCGGGAATGCGCACGTTGTCGAAGAACAGCGCCGAAGTCACCGAGGCGCGCAGGCTCATCTTCTTGTGGATGACCTGGGTGGCGAAACCGGGCGTGCCCTTGTCGATGAGGAAACCCTGGATGCCATCGTCGGTCTGCGCCCAGACGATCGCGATGTCGGCGATGCTGCCGTTGGTGATCCACATCTTGGCGCCGTTGATCACCCAGTCATCGCCATCGCGCCTGGCGTGCGTCTTCATGTTGGCCGGATCGGAACCGCCGTGCGGCTCGGTCAGGCCGAAGCAGCCGATGATCTCGCCGCGCGCCATCGCCGGCAGGTAGCGCTCGCGCTGCTCCTCGGTGCCATAGGCGTAGATCGGATACATGCACAACGAGCTCTGCACCGACACGAAGCTGCGGATGCCGGAGTCGCCGCGTTCCAGTTCCTGGCAGATCAGGCCGTAGCTGACGCCGTTGAGGCCGGCGCAACCGTACTTTTCCGGCAGCGAAGAACCGAACAGGCCCAGCGCCGCGATCTCCGGCACCAGCTCCTCGGGGAAGCGGCCCTGGTCGAAGCAGTCGCCAATGATCGGCAGCACGCGCTCGTCGGTGAAGCGTGCCACCGCGTCCTGGATCATCCGCTCCTCTTCGCTGAGCAGGGATCGGATATCGAACAAATCGGTCGGATCGAGGGCCATCGGAGGTCGCCGGTCTGGGGAAACGCCCATTTTAGCCGGAAGCCCGGCCCCCCGCATCCGCGGGCGACGGGCAGGCGCATGGGTCATGATCGTGCACAGGCCCTTGACCGCTTCTGCGCGCAAAGGCATTCGTTCATGCGATCAATGGAGCCCGACCCCATGGCAAGTCCCCTCATCGGCCCCTTCCTGGCCCATGCCTCGCGGCTGCGTTTCCCGACGCTGTTCAAGATCACGCTCGGACTTTTCCTGCTCGACCTGTTCATTCCCGACGTCATCCCCTTCATTGACGAGATCCTGCTGGGACTTGGTGCGCTGGTGCTGTCGAGCTGGCAACGACCGAAAGACGAGCGGACGGTGATCGACGTGGAACCGCCCGCGCCGCCGCAGTGATCTTCGACAGCCACTGCCACCTCGATGCGCCGGAGTTCGACGCCGACCGGACCGAAGTCGTGGCGCGGGCGCGGGCGGCGGGGGTGCGCTGGCAACTGGTGCCGGCGATCGACCGCGCCACCTGGGAACTCACGCGCGCGGCCTGCGCGCTGTCGCCCGGCCTGTACGCGGCCTACGGCCTGCATCCGCTGCTGCTGGCCAGGCACCGACCGGAGCATCTCGAGGACCTCGCGACCTGGCTGCAGGTGGAGCGGCCCCGCGCCGTGGGCGAATGCGGCCTCGACCATTTCGTGGCTGGTCTCGATCCCGACCTGCAACGTTTCTACTTCCGGGGCCAGCTGCAACTGGCGCGCGATTTCGACCTGCCCGTGGTGGTGCACGCTCGGCGTGCCTTCGAGGAAGCGATCCTCGAGATCCGGCGCCTGCCCGGCCTGCGCGGCGTCGTGCACAGCTTTTCCGGCAGCGAGGAACAGGCACGGCAGTTGTTCAAGCTGGGATTCCACCTTGGCATCGGCGGACCTGCTACCTACGAAGGGGCCCGCCGCATCCGCCGCGTGGCGGCGGCGATGCCACTGGAGTTCCTGCTGCTGGAGACGGATGCCCCCGACCAGCCCGATGCCGGCCACCGCGGCCTTCGCAACGAACCGGCACACATCCTCGCCGTCGTGGCGACGATCGCCAGCCTGCGCGGTATCGCGCCAGAGGCCCTGGCGGCGGCGACCAGCGCCAACGCCTGCAGGCTGTTCGCGGTGGACGCGGCCGGGGCCTAGACCGCGGCGCTGACGCGTTCGGGCTTCAGCAGCAGCTCGATGGCGCGCGCGACCGCGGCGAAAGCGAAGGCGCCGGTGACATGCGTCGCCGCGCCGAGCCCGGCGCCGCAATCCAGCTTCAGGGCCGCATCCGGACCCAGCGCCGGGCGCGTGCCGCAGACGCTGCCGTCCGCCTGCGGATAGCGCACGTTCTCGAGCGAATACACCGCCGGCACGCCGAAGTAGCGCTGCGCGTTCTTCGGGAAGTTGAACTCGGCGCGCAGCTTCTTGCGCACCAGCGCCAGCAGCGCGTCATGCTCGGTGCGCGAGAGGTCGCGCACCCGCACCTGGGTGGGATCGGTGCGCCCGCCGGCGGAGCCGACCGCGACCAGCGGCAGTTTGCGCCGCCGGCACCAGGCGATCATCTCGACCTTGCTGCGGAAGCTGTCGCAGGCGTCGAGCACCAGGTCGTGCCCCTGGTCGAGCAACTCCACCAGGTTCGCCGGGGTCAGGAAGCGCGCCTCCACCTGCACGCGGATGGCCGGGTTGATCGCCAGGCAGCGCTCGGCCAGCACCTGCGCCTTGTTGCGGCCGAACTGTCCTTCCAGCGCGTGCAGCTGGCGATTGCTGTTCGACAGGCAGACGTCGTCGGCATCCACCAGCACCAGCTTGCCGACGCCGGAACGCGCGAGCGCTTCGACGGCCCATGAACCGACGCCGCCAAGTCCCACCACGCAGACCTGCTTGCCGGCGAGGCGTTCGACCGCACCGCGTCCGTAGAGGCGATCGATGCCGGCGAAGCGAAGGTTCAGGTTCTCGTCCATGGGCGGATTGTACGATCCGCGGCATGCGCAACCCTTCGCTGCTCCTGCTCGTGCTGCTCGCCATGCTGGTGTCCGCCTGCGCCACCGCTCCGCGTCGGGAGCCGCCGCGGGTGCAGGTGACGCCCCCGCCGACCCGCGCCGTCGCGGTGTGCCGGGACTGTGGCCGCATCGAGCGCGTGGAACTGGTCAGCAACGTACGCCCGACCGCCCAGGGGCGCGCCGTGCTGGGCGGGGTCGTGGGCGGCGTCGTCGCCGGACCGCCGCCCCCGGCCGCCGCCGCGAAGCCCGGCGTGCAGATGCTCAGCTTCCGCGTCGCGGTGCGCATGGACGACGGCCGCCGCCTGGTGCTGTTGCAGCCGGCGCTGGCGGCCGGGCTCAAGGCCGGATCGCGCGTGCGGGTCGCGAACAAGCGCGTGTGGCCGCCGCGCTGATCGCGCTGCGCCCATTGCTACGTGCGTGCTAGCCTCGCGCCTTCCGAAACAGGAGTACTGCCCGTGCGATCCATCGTCCTGCTGCTGCTCGGCCTCGTGGTTGGTGCCCTGTGCACCGCGATCGCCATCAATGCGCTGAGCCGCGGCACCAGCCACCATGATGCGGTGATGACGATGATGGCCGCGCAGATGCGCGCGATGGGTGGCAGCCTGAAGGCCAACAAGTGCGCCGCCACCGACCTGGTGCCGCGCCTGCAGACCCTGCGCTTCGTCGCCAACGACATCGAGCCCGCCTTCGCCGGCGACATTGATGATCCGCAGTTCAACCGCTACGCCGCCGACTTGCGCGCCGCCGCGGATTCGGCGCTCGCCAACCCGCCGGCCACCTGCCAGGCGGCGAGCGAGACCCTGAGCAATCTCAAAAAGGGTTGCGACAGCTGCCATCGCGAATTCAAGGACTGATGCGCCCCTGAAATTCAGGCACTTGCGCTGCTCTTGCAGTGCAACATGCGAACTGGCGCACATTTGGCTATGGTTCGGCGTCCGCCGCAGAGCGGGCCCACACTTCCAACTGCCCGGGGTCCTGAATGTCCAACACCGCTCGCAACATCGTGCTTGCCACCGCCCTGGTCACCGCGACCGGCCTGTCCTTCGCCGCGCGCCAGGGCAGTTCCACGCCGCTGACCAACCCGCTGGCGGTGAGCATGCTCGCCGACGCCAGCCGCAGCCAGGCCTTCATGGGCACGGTGCAGTTCCGGATCACCAACAACAGCAACGAGATCGTCCGCGTACCCTACTGGCAGCTCCCGGGCGCCAGCGGCGAGAGCAAGCTGTTCCGCGTCACGCGCGACGGCCAGCCGGTGGATTACCTCGGCAAGATGGTCAAGCGCGGCGCGCCCACCGAGTCCGACCTGGTCACCTTCCAGCCGCACGAGAGCAAGCTCGTCGACGTGGACCTGTCGAAGGGGTATGACCTGAGCCGCGGCGGCAGCTACACCGTCCAGTTCGGCAGCTACCTCGACGGAGCGCGCACGGCCAGCGGCCGCCGCATCGCCGACGGCGCCGGCCGCATGGCCTCGCTGGCCTCGGTGCCGGTGCAGCTGTGGGTGGACGAGCGCAACGTGCTGGGCGGCCTCAAGCCGGGTGCGGAAGCCAAGCCTGGCGGCAGCGGCACCGTCGTCAATGGTGTCACCTACGTCGGCTGCAGCAGCACGCAGATCAGCGGCGCCGGCGCCGCGATCACGCAGGCCCGCGCCTATTCCGAGAACAGCAAGGGCTACCTGGCCGCCAACAAACAGGGCGCGCGCTACACCACCTGGTTCGGCGCCTACAACAGCTCGCGCTATTCGACGGTCAATCAGCACTTCGTCAACATCGACGCGAAGATGGACCAGAGCAACGGCGCCATCAAGATCAACTGCGGCTGCAGCCAGAACTACTACGCCTATGTCTACCCGACCCAGCCCTACCAGATCTGGGTGTGCAAGGCCTTCTGGTCCGCGCCGAACGCCGGCACCGACTCCAAGGGCGGCACCCTGATCCACGAGATGAGCCACTTCAACGTCGTGGCCGGCACGGATGACCATGTCTACGGCCAGTCGGGCGCGAAGGCCCTCGCGATCAGCAACCCGACCAATGCCGTGGACAATGCCGACAACCACGAGTACTTCGCCGAGAACACCCCGAACCAGAACTGATCTGGACGGCGCATGAAGAAAAAGCCCGCTTCGGCGGGCTTTTTCTTTTGCGCGGCCGCGGATGCCCTATCCTGCCGCGATGAACCTGGACATGCACACCCTGTGGTACCTGGCGGCCGCCGCGCTGATCCTGATCGGCCTGGCCGGCACCATCCTGCCGGCCCTGCCCGGCCTGCCCGTGGTATTCGCCGGCATGCTGCTCGCGGCCTGGGTGGACGACTTCACCCGCATCAGCGTCTGGACCATCGTCCTGCTGGCGGTGCTGACCGCGGTTTCCGTGCTTACCGACATTGCCTCCACCGCGCTGGGTGCGAAGCGCGTCGGCGCCGGCAAGGCCGCGATGTTCGGCGCCGCGCTTGGCACGCTGGTCGGAGGCATTTTCTTCAGCCTGCCCGGACTGATCCTGGGCCCGTTCGTCGGGGCCGTGGCCGCGGAAATGGCCCGCGGCCGGGAGTTTCGCGATGCCTCGCGCATCGGCATGGGCGCCTGGGTCGGGCTCGCCCTCGGCACCGCGCTGAAGGCCGCGCTGGCCTTCGCGATGCTCGGCATCTTCGTGCTGGCCTTGTTGGTCTAGCGTTACTCCTGCAGCGCCCGCAGCGTCACCGAGGGCGGCGCCGCGACCACGCGGCGGGTGGCGAACATGCCGGCGGCGACCGCCGCCAGCACGCCGATCGCCGCCGCCGCGAACACCAGTTGGTAGTCCGCTTCGAAAGGCAGGTCGAAGACCTGCTCGGCGACCACACCGGAAAGAAGCGTGGCCATGCCCGCGGCGGTCAGGCCCGAGAGCAGGCCGATGGCGGCGAACTCGGACGCCTGCGCCAGCCGCAACTGCCGGCGCGAGCCACCCAGCACGCGCATCACCGCGCCCTCGAGCAGGCGTTCGTCCTGCGAGGCGCCCACCGAGGCCAGCAGCACCAGCACGCCGGCGGCGAGTGAGAAGTAGAACACCGCCTCCACCACCGCCGATACCTGGTCGATGGTGCCGCGCACCTGCGCGAGCACGGCGTCGATATCGATCACGGTTAGGTTCGGAAAGGCCGCCACCAGCTCCGGCGTGAAGCGTGGCTTCGAGGCGGGCGCGTGTACCGCGAGCACGTAGCTGGCGGGCAGTCCGGCCAGTGATTCCGGCGAGCCGATCACGAAGAAGTTCGGCTTGAAGCTCTGCCAGTCCACCTTGCGCAGGCTGGTGACCGTGGCCGTGAAGGGCTGGCCCGCAATGTCGAACTCGACCCGGTCGCCCAGCTTCCATCCCAGCGTGGTCGCGAACTCCTCTTCGACCGAAATTTCCGGCTGCGGCGGTCCGGCCGGCGGCCAGAAACGGCCAGCCACGATTTCGTTGTCGGGACGCAGGCGCGCCACGAAGCTGAGGTTGAACTCGCGCTCGGCGAAGCGCCGTGCGCGGTCGCCACCCTCGGCAAAGTCGGCGCCGGTGACCGCGCGGCCGTTGAAGCGGACCATGCGTCCGCGCACCATCGGGTAGAACTCCGGATCCGATACGCCGGCGCCCTGCAGGTGCGTGCGCAGCGCGGGCAATTGTTCCGGTTGCGCGTTGATGACGAAGCGGTTGGGCGCGTCGGCGGGCAGCGCATCCTGCCAGCGCGAGAGCAGGTCCGAACGCACGAAGGTGAGCAGCAACAGCACCATCAGGCCCAGGCCCAGCGAAGTGATCTGCGCGACGCTGGCGGCGGGACGTTTGCTGACCGAGGCCAGGCCGTAACGCCAGGGACCGCGCAGGCGCGGGCGCAGGCGGCGCAGCAACAACACCAGGCCGAAGGCGACCAGGCCGAGCACAAGCAGGGTGGCGGCGATGCCGCCCAGCATGGACAGCCCCAGAACTGCCGAGCCGGCCTTCCAGCGCAGCAGCAACCCCAGGCCGACCAGGCCGGCGATGGTGGCGACCCAGGCGCTGGGCTCGGCGACATCGAGGTCGCGCCGCAATACGCGCAGGGCCGGAACGCGCCGCAGCGCCAGCACTGGCGGCAGGCCGAAGGCGAGCAGCACGGTCAGGCCCACGCCTGCGCCCGCGAGCGCGGGCATGACGCTGGCCGCGGGGATCGCCACCTTCAAGGCCTGCGCGAGCCACTCGCCCACGGCGGCTTGCAGGCCGAAGGCCAGCAGCACGCCGACCGAACTGGCCGCCACACCAAGCAGCAGCAGCTCGCCGATGTGGATGCCCACCAGCGTGGCCTGGCTGGCGCCCAGGCAGCGCATCACCGCGCTGCCTGCCAGGTGCCGCGCCGCGTGTCGGCGCGCGGCCATGGCCACGGCAATGGCCGCCAGCACCACCGACACCAGCGCGGCCAGGCCCAGGAAGCGGCCGGCACGATCGAGCGAGACGCGGATCTCCGGACGCGCGTCGGCGGCGGTCTCCAGGCGCTGGCCACGCCCGAGATTCGCGCGCGCCTCTTTTTCGAAGGCTTCGACCGCGTCCGGTTCGCCGGCGACGGCGAGGCGGTAGGTGATGCGGCTGCCGGGCTGCTCCAGCGCAGTGCCCGGCAGGTCGGCGAGGTTGAGGAACACCTTCGGCCCGGCGCTGAATACATCGAGTGCCGCTTCGGGTTCCTCGGTGACGATGGCGTCCAGGCGCAGCGAGGCATCGCCCACCGAAACGAGGTCGCCGACCTTCGCCGCCAGTGCGGTCGCGCCGGCGCTGCTCATCCACACGCTGCCGCGCGCGGGAATGCCACGCGCCACTTCGCCCTGCCCGGCGCGGCGCTCGATCACGAAGCGGCCGCGCAGCGGGAAGCCCGCGCTTACCGCACGAATCTCGCCGAGCTTCACCTCTTCCCCGACCCCGACCATGCTGCGGAAACCGCGCGAATCGCTGGACCGGAGGCCGGGCCGCTGCGCGGCCGCGCGCAAGGCGCCCTGGATCGGCGCGTCCGCGCGCAGCACGGCATCGCCGCCGAGCAGCCGGTTCGCTTCCAGCGACAGCGCGCGTTGCGCGCGGTCGGTGAGGAAGCCGACCGCCGTCACCGCCATCACCGCCAGCACCAGCGCGGCGAACAGGATGCGCAGCTCGCCGGCCGCGAGATCGCGGCGCAGTTGGCGCCAGGCCAGGCCAAGCAACCTCATCCGGGTGAAAGCCGGCCGGCGACCAGGCGCAGCGTGCGTCCGCAGCGCGCGGCAAGTTGCTCGTCGTGCGTGACCAGCACCAGCGTGGTGCCCAGTTGCGCGTTGAGCTCGAACAGCAGGTCGATGATGGCGCGCCCGGTTTCGGTGTCGAGGTTGCCGGTCGGTTCGTCCGCGAACAGCAGCGCCGGACGCGTGACGAAGGCGCGCGCCAGCGCGACGCGCTGCTGCTCGCCGCCCGACAGCTGGCGCGGATAGTGTTCGAGGCGCTCGGCAAGGCCGACGCGCGAGAGGATTGCGCGCGCCGGCGCCTCGGCATCGCGATCGCCGCGCAACTCCAGCGGCAGCATCACGTTCTCCAGCGCGGTGAGTGCAGGCAGCAACTGGAAGCTCTGGAAGACGAAGCCCACGCGTTCCCCGCGCAGACGCGCACGGCCGTCCTCGTCGAGTCCCGAGAGCACGACCTCGCCCAGGCTGACCGAACCCGTGCTGGGAACGTCCAGGCCGGCGAGCAGCGACAGCAGCGTACTCTTGCCCGAACCTGAAGCCCCGACTACCGCCACGGCTTCGCCGGCGGCGATGCGGAAACTGACGTCCTCGAGGATGGTCAGCTCATGGTCGGGCAGCCGCACGTGCTTGCCCAGGCCGCTGGCGACGAGTGCGCCCGCGGCCTGGCTTGATTTGTCGGGCGTCGCCGCCATGCTGTTGCTCATGAAGAGGATCCAGTCGGTGAATGGTCTATATGGTGCACTGGGACGCTGGCTTCAACCGTCCCTGCTGTTGGTCATGCTTGCGTTCGCCCTGCCCGTGGCGGCCCAGGCGCGGCCGGCGGCGGCGGCGACGCGCCCGGTGGTGCTGGTCATGGGCGATTCGCTGTCCGCGGGCTACGGCCTGGCCGCGGGCCAGGGCTGGGTGGCACTGACCGCGGCGCGGCTGCCGAGTGCGAGCCCGGGCTGGACGCTGGTCAACGCCAGCATCAGCGGCGAGACCACGGCCGGCGGCGCAGCACGCATAGACGCGGAGCTGCGCCGGCACCGGCCGCGCGTGGTGGTGGTCGAGCTGGGCGCCAACGACGGCCTGCGCGGCCTCGAGCTGAAGCAGATGCGCGCGAACCTTGATCGCATCGTGCAGCGCTCGCAGGCCGCTGGCGCGCGCGTGCTGGTGGTCGGCATGCGCATGCCGCCCAACCTCGGCGCGCGCTATACGCGCGAATTCGAGTCGGTGTTCGCGGACACGGCGCGGAAATACCGCACGGCCTTCCTGCCCTTCCTGCTGGCGCCGATCGCCACCGACCGCAACGCTTTCCAGGACGACAACGTGCATCCGGTGGCGTCGGTGCAGCCGAAGCTGCGCGACCACGTGTGGGTGCAGCTGCGCCCGCTGCTCAGCGCCGCGAAGCCGGCGCCGCCAGCGCGTGCAACGACGGGTAGCGGTGGATGAACACACCCTCCACGCTTTCCCCAAGCAGTTTCACCATCGCCGCAGCGACCTCGTCGGCGGCGATCGCCCGATAGCGCTGCAGCGCGCCGCGCATCAGCGCATTGCCCACCGGCGCCAGCGCCTGCGCCAGTCTTTCGCCCGGGCGCCGCTCGCCGCGCTGGCCCAGCAGCAGACCGGGCTGGATCAGGTCGAGGCGGTCGAAGCCGATCTTCGCGACCGCGTCCTCGACCTCGCCCTTTACCCGCAGGTAGAAGTTGCCGGACTGGCGGCTGGCGCCGACCGAGGACACCAGCATCGCGTGGCGCGCGCCATGGTCCCAGGCCAGCTGTGCGGTGCGCAGCATCAGGTCGCGGTCCACGGCGATGAAAGCCTCGCGCGATCCGGCCGCGCGGATGGTGGTGCCGAGGCAGGAAACCCAGGCATGCAGCGGCCGCGCGCCGCGCGATTCGAGCGCGGCTGCGATGCCGGCGTCGCTGCTGCCCGGCTCGAAGTCGGTCCGCAGCACGGCCAGGCGCCGATCGGCGATGCCGGGGTCGCGCCGCAGCGGCGCGTAGATGCGGCCGTCGAAGCGCGGCTCCGCCAGCAGCCGCCGCAGCAGCAAGCCGCCGACGAGCCCGGTGGCGCCGGCAAGCAGTACATCGCGGCCGTTCAGGCCCACTCGGTGAGCTGCTCGATTTCGTAAAGCCTCTTGAACGAGGGCCGCGCCTTCATGCGCGCCGCCAGCGTCGCCAGTTGCGGCCACTCGGACGCCGGCTTGGGCATGTTGCGCGACCAGCGCATCAGCATGGTCAGGTGGAAGTCGGCGGCCGACAGCCGGTCCCCGAGCAGCCAGGGGCCATTCTCGGCCAGGTGCGCATCGATGCGCTGCCACGCCGACTCGATCGCCCGCCGCGCGTGCTCCTTCGTAGCCTCGGCATTGGCCTCGCCGGCCGCCTCGTTGGGGTAGAACCAGTTGCGGAAGGCCGGCTGCAGCGTGTTCGCCAGGTGTAGCAGCCACTGGTAGTAGTGCGCGCGCTTGAGCGAATCCAGCGGCGGCGCCAGGCCCGCCATCGGGTAGGCGTCCGCCAGATAAAGCACCAGCGCCACGGCCTCGTAGACGGGCTCGCCGTCAATCAGCAGCGTCGGCACCACGCCGTTGGGATTGAGCTTCAGGTACTCGGGCGCCTTGTGCTCGCCCTTGTCGAAGTCGAGCTTTTTCAGTTCGTGCTCGGCATCGAGCTCGATCAGCAGCCAGTGCACGACCAGGGCGGCGGTGCCGGGCGAGTAGTAGAGGGTCAGCATGGTTGTGCTCCTTGCTCGACGACGACGGGGATTCCGGCGATGCGCGCCTTCCAGGCTTTCGGGCCGGTTTCGTGCACGGAGGTGCCCGCCGAATCCACCGCCACCGTCACCGGCATGTCGCGCACCTCGAATTCGTAGATCGCCTCCATGCCCAGGTCGGCGAAGCCGACCACGCGCGCGCTGCGGATCGCCTTGGACACGAGATAGGCGGCGCCGCCAACGGCCATCAGGTACACGGAGCGGTGCTTGCGGATGGCCTCGATCGCCGCGGGCCCGCGTTCGGCCTTGCCGACCATGCCGAGCAGGCCGGTCTGCTCGAGCACCTGTTCGGTGAACTTGTCCATGCGCGTGGCGGTGGTCGGGCCGGCGGGACCGATCACCTCGTCGCGCACCGGATCCACCGGGCCGACGTAGTAGATGAAGCGGCCGCGCAGGTCCACCGGCAAGGATTCGCCGCGATCGAGCATCTGCACGATGCGCTTGTGCGCGGCGTCGCGGCCGGTGAGCAACTTGCCATTGAGCAGCAGCACTTCGCCCGGCTTCCAGCTGGCGACCTCATCGCGCGTCACCGTGTCGAGGTCGACGCGGCGGCCCTTCGACGCGTCGTAGGTCAGCGCCGGCCAGTCCTCGAGCGACGGCGGTTCGAGCATCACCGGTCCGCTACCGTCCAGGGTGAAATGCGCGTGCCGGGTGGCGGCGCAGTTGGGAATCATGGCCACGGGAAGGTTGGCGGCGTGGGTCGGGAAGTCCTTGACCTTTACGTCCAGCACGGTGGTCAGGCCGCCCAGGCCCTGCGCGCCAATACCGAGCGCGTTGACCTTGTCGTATAGCTCCAGGCGCAGTTCCTCGGCGCGATTGGCCGCGCCGCGCGCCTGCAGTTCGGTGATGTCGATCGGCTCCATCAGCGCTTCCTTGGCCAGCAGCATCGCCTTCTCGGCGGTGCCGCCGATGCCGATGCCCAGCATCCCGGGCGGGCACCAGCCCGCGCCCATGGTTGGCACGGTCTTCAGCACCCAGTCGACGATGGAGTCGGAAGGATTGAGCATCGCGAACTTCGACTTCGCCTCGGAACCGCCGCCCTTCGCGGCGACGATCACGTCCACCGTGTCTCCGGGCACGACCTTCATGTTCACCACCGCCGGCGTGTTGTCCTGCGTGTTGGTGCGCTTGCCAGCCGGATCGGCCAGCACCGAGGCGCGCAGCTTGTTGTCGGGATGGTTGTAGGCGCGGCGCACGCCTTCGTTGGCCATGTCCTCGACCGACATCGTCGCGTCCGGCCAGCGCACGTCCATGCCGATCTCGAGGAATACGGTGACGATGCCGGTGTCCTGGCAGATCGGGCGGTGGCCTTCGGCGCACATGCGCGAGTTGACCAGGATCTGCGTGATCGCATCCTTCGCCGCCGGCGACGCCTCGCGTTCGTGGGCCGCGGCCAGGCTGCGGATGTAATCCACCGGGTGGTAGTAGCTGATGTATTGCAGCGCGTCGGCGACGCTCTGGATGAAGTCTTGCTGGCGGATGTCGGTCATGTGCGTGTCGCCCTGCTATTCGAGTTCGTGCCAGCGCTGGTAGGCCTGCTCCAGGCGCGACTGCATGCCGGCCAGCGCCAGCCCTGCCGCCTGGATCGCGGCCGCGTCCTGGCGGTAGTGCTCCGGGCTCGTCATTGCTTCGGTGGCCCGCGCCACGTCGGCCTCGAGTCCTTCGATCAGCGCGGGCAGCGCTTCGAGTTCGCGCTGCTCCTTGAAGCCGAGCTTGCGCTTCGCGGGCGCCGGCGCCACTACGGCCGGCGCGGCCGCAGGCGGCGCCACGATCGCGGTGAGCTTCGCGGCCCCGGTCTGCACCGGCACCGGCGCGCGCTGGCGCAGCCAGTCGCTATAGCCGCCAACGTATTCGCCGACGCGGCCGTCGCCTTCCATCACCAGCGTGCCGGTGACGACGTTGTCGAGGAAGTCGCGGTCGTGCGAGACCAGCAGCAGCGTGCCCGGGTAGTCCGCCAGCAACTCCTCCAGCAGCTCCAGGGTCTCGACGTCGAGGTCGTTGGTGGGCTCGTCCATCACCAGCAGGTTCGAGGGCCGGGCAAAGAGCTTGGCCAGCAGCAGCCGGTTGCGCTCGCCGCCCGACAGCTTGGTGATCGGCGCGCGCGCGCGATCCGGGCTGAACAGGAAGTCCTGCAGGTAACCGAGCACATGCTTGCGCGCACCGTTGATCTCGATGAACTCGCGCCCCTCGGAAACGTTGTCGAGCGCGTTCCAGTCCTCGCGCAGCGCGCCGCGCAGCTGGTCGAAAAACGCGATTTCCAGGTTCGTGCCCGTCTTGACCTCGCCCTGCTGCGGTTGCAGCTGGCCGAGCAGCAGCTTGAGCAGGGTGGTCTTGCCGGTGCCGTTCGGCCCGATCAGGCCAACCTTGTCGCCGCGCTGGATCACCGTGCTGAAATTGCGCACCAGCACGCGATCGTTATAACCGAAGCTGATGTCCTTGGCCTCGATGACCTTCTTGCCGGACTTGGCGGCCTGCGCCGCCGCCAGGTTGACGTTGCCGACCTGTTCACGCCGCGCCGCGCGCTCGCGGCGCATCGCCTTCAGCGCGGTGACGCGGCCCTCGTTGCGGGTGCGCCGCGCCTTGATGCCCTGGCGGATCCACACTTCTTCCTGGGCCAGTTTCTTGTCGAACAGCAAGTTGGCCTGCGCCTCGGCGTGCATGCGCTCCTCGCGGCGGCGCAGGAAGTTGTCGTAGTCCCCGGGCCAGCTGCTGACCTGTCCGCGGTCGATCTCCACGATGCGGGTGGCCAGGCGGCGCAGGAAGGCGCGGTCGTGGGTGACGAAGACCACGCTGCCGGCGTAATCGAGCAGGAACTGCTCGAGCCAGGCGATCGATTCGATGTCGAGGTGGTTGGTCGGCTCGTCGAGCAGCAGCAGGTCGGGGGCGGCGACCAGCGCCTGCGCCAGCAGCACGCGGCGCTTCATGCCGCCCGACAGCGCGGCGAAATCCGCGTCCTCGGGCAGGCCCAGGCGCTCGAGCACCTGTTCGACGCGCGCTTCCAGCGTCCAGCCGTGCCCTGCCTCGATCTTTGACTGCACCTCGCCCAGCGCGTCCATGTCGGGACTGTCATTGTCGTGAAGCAGGTGGTGGTAGCGCGCGAGCAGGTTGCCGAGTTCGCCCAGGCCGGTCGCGACCACGTCGAAAACCGTGCCGGTCAGGCCCTGCGGCACTTCCTGCGCAAGGCCCGCCACGCGCGACCCGAAGCGGCGCACTTCGCCGTCATCGGGGCTGATTTCGCCGGCCATCAGGTGCAGCAGCGTGGACTTGCCGGCGCCGTTGCGGCCGACGATGCAAAGACGTTCGCCGCGATCGATGGACAGGTCCACGCCTTCGAGCAGCAACGGGCCGCCGACGCCGAAGTCGACATTCTGGAGTTGTAGGAGCATCCGGACATTTTACCGCGCGCGGGCCTCGACACGGGCAGGACGGGGCCTGCGGTAGGATCCGTTCATGGACGCGCGCTCGGAAAGACTGTGGCAACGCGGGATGTCGCACTTGCGCCAGGGCAACCTTGGCGCCGCCCAGGCCGCCTTCGAGGGCATGCTGGCCATGGACCCGGGCTCCGGGCCGGCGCTGTTCCGGCTGTCGGTGGTACAGGCTCGCCGCGGCCGCTTCCTTGCCGCCACCGACCTGGCGCTGCGCGCGCAGGAGCGCGAACCCGGCCGCGTCGAGCTCTTGGCCCACCTGGCGCGCTGCCACCTGATGTGCGGGCGCCCGGAGGCCGCGCGGGCGGTGGCGACGCGCGCGCTGGCCCTGCCCCGCGCCGATGCGGTGCTGCTGGATGCGCTGGGCGTGCTGATGACCCGGCTGGACGAGCAGGCACTGGCGATCGAACTGTTCGACCAGGCCATCGTCCTGCAGCCCCGCCAGGCTTCGCTGCACTTCAATCGCGCGCTGGCGCACAAGCTGTTCGCGCAGGCGGATGCCGCCGAGGCCGACCTGGAGGCCTGCCTGGCGCTCAACCCCGCGCACGGCAAGGCGCACTGGGCGCTGGCCGATTTGCGTCTTCACGGCCCGGCCGACAATCATCTTCCGCGGTTGCGCGCGCAACAGGCGCAGGCGCCGGCCGGCAGCGCGCAGGAGGAAATGCTGGCGCTGGCAATGTTCCGCGAACTGGACGAACTGGATCGTCCAATGGAAGCCTGGCCGGAGCTCGAGCGCGGTATCGCCAGCCGTCGCACGCGCTGGATCTCCGACGGGCAACGTCCACGTGATACCAGCGACGCCCTGGTTCGTGCCTGCGGCGAGGACTTCCGCATACCGCCGGCGACGCGCACGCCGGGCGCGCCCGTGTTCGTGCTCGGCATGCCTGGTGCCGGCGTCGCGCTGCTCGGCCGGATCCTGTCGCGGCACTCGAAGGTGCACCACCTGGGTGGGCAGGCGCCCTTCTCCCGCCTGCTGGCGCAGGCAATCGGGCGCGACAGCCTCGCGCCCTTCGACGCGGACGCGATCGAACGCTTCGGCGCCGTGGATTTCGAAGCGCTCGGCGCCGAGTACCTGACCGCGGTGACGCCGCCCGGCACGCGCGGACTGGTGCTGTGCGAGAGTCGACCAATGAACTTCCAGCTGGCCCCGTTCATCGCCCGCGCGCTGCCCGACGCGCGCTTCCTGCATGTCACCCGCGAGCCGGTGGACAACTGCGTGTCGATCCTCGCGCGACCGGGCGGCGAGACCAGCCTGCCCGGGCACGATGCCGGCAGCCTGGTGTCCTCGTTCCTCGACTACCGACGCCTGATGCTGCACTGGGACCGCCTGCTCTCCGGGCGGATGATGGAAGTGGGCTACGAGAGCCTGGTGGAGCGTCCGGAAACCGTGTTGCGTGTCGCCTGCTCCTTCACCGGCCTGCGTTACGGCTCTTCGTTGCGAACCGGATTGCAGCTGCACGCACGCTGCATCGGCCGCGGCGCACGGTACCTGTCGCGCCTGCCCGCGCTGCAGGCACTGGGCTGATGCGCAGCTCCCGCTTTCGCGCCTGTCCGCTATGCGAGGCGATCATCCGCGTCGAACACCTGCCCTAGGCGGCTTGCCTAGTGGTGGTGCCCGCCCTCACCGTGCACATGCCCGTGGCTGAGCTCTTCCAGGCTGGCGTCGCGCACGTCCGTCACCTCGATGGCGAAATGCAGCTGCTTGCCCGCCAGCGGGTGGTTGCCGTCCACGGTGACCGCGTCGCCGTCGATCTTCGCGATCGCCACCGACATCGGGCCATGCGCGGTGTGCGCCTGGAACTCCATGCCGACCTGCAGGTCGTCCACGCCCTGGAAGGCCTCGCGCGGCACCACCTGCACCAGTTGCGGCTCGGGCTGGCCGTAGCCCTCCTCCGGCGAGACGACGACGTCGAAGCGGTCACCGACCGAGCGGCCCACCATCTCCTTCTCCAACCCCGGCACGATGTTGCCGGCGCCATGCAGGTAGGTCAGCGGCGTGCCGCCGAGCGAGGAGTCGATGACCGTGCCGGCATCGTCGGTGAGGGTGTAATGGAAGGACGCGACGGTGCGTTCGCCGATCTGCATGAGGTGCCTCCGAGGCTGCCTGAAAGGGCGTGATTATAGGACAGCCCCGCTGGATCCTGCTGTGATCGCGGCGCCCGCGCGGGATGCGACAATGACGCTTCGCCCCTTTGCCGCCGCCCATGTCCGCCGCCTTCATCCGCGAAACCGTCCTCGACGTCCGCCACTGGACCCCGGACTATTTCAGCTTCACCACCTGCCGCGACGACGGCTTCCGCTTCGACAACGGCCAGTTCGTCATGCTCGGGCTCGAAGTTGATGGGCGGCCGCTGTTGCGCGCCTATTCGATCGCCAGCGCCAACTGGGAGGAGCAGCTCGAGTTCTTCAGCATCAAGGTGCCGAATGGGCCGCTGACCTCGCGCCTGCAGCACATCCGGCCCGGCGACGAAGTGCTGCTGAGCCGCAAGCCCACCGGCACGCTGCTGATCAGCGACCTGCTGCCCGGGCGCAACCTCTACCTGCTCGGCACCGGCACCGGCCTGGCGCCCTTCCTGGCCATCATCAAGGACCCGGAGACCTACGAGCGCTTCGAACGCGTCATCGTCACCCACGGCGTGCGCCACGTCGCCGACCTGGCCTACGCCGACTACATCCGCCGCGAGCTGCCCAAGCACGAGTTCCTCGGCGAGCAGATCTCGCGCCAGCTGCATTACTACCCGGCGGTGTCGCGCGAGGACTACGTGCACCGCGGCCGGCTGACCACGCTGCTGGACGAAGGCCGGATGGCGGCGGACCTCGGGTTGCCGCCGATAGACCCGGCCCATGACCGCTTCATGATCTGCGGCAGCCCCTCGATGCTGGCCGACTTCCGCCGCATCCTCGATGCGCGCGGCTTCGGTGCTTCGCCGAAGATCGGTGTCGCCGGGCACTACGTGTTCGAACGGGCCTTCGTCGAGAAATGAGCGGGCCGCGGTTCCGGCTGGCCGGCAGCGGGGACGCCGAGGCCCTGGCTGGCTTCATGACCCGGAATTTCCTCGCCGCCTATGGCGAATGCTCGACGCCCGCGAACGTGGCGGCGGCCGTGGCTAAGCACTACGGCATCGACGCCCAGCGCCGTCAGATTGCGGACTCCGCGCGGCTCAACCTGCTCGTTGAATGCCAGGGTCGCCTCGCCGGCCATGCCCAGCTGCGCTTCGGCGGCTCGGCGCCGCCGGAAGTCGCGCCCCTGCCCGGCGTGGAGATCGCGCGCTTCTACGTGGACGTGGACTTCCATGGCCGCGGCATCGCCCAGGCGATGATGTCGGAGGTTCGCCGGCATGCCGCGGAAGCCGGCGGCGCCAGCCTGTGGCTGAGCGTCTGGCAACAGCAGCCGCAGGCGATCCGCTTCTACGAAAAGGAAGGTTTCCGCATCGCCGGCACGCTGGTGTTCGTGGTCGGCGACGACCCGAAGGACGACTGGCTGATGCTGCGCGCGATGTAGTGGATCAGCCGCCGGCGACCGGCTTCGGCGCGGCGCCGCGGACCAGGATCGAATTGATGTCGTCGACGATCTTCTCGATCGACTCCTCGTTGAAGCCGACGTGCACCTTGGCGACCTTGCCGTCGGTGCCGATCACGAACAGGTTCGGATAGCCCTTGACGTCGTAGCTGTCGGCGATCTTGCCATCCCGGTCCCAGGTGAAGGTGAGCGCCGAATCCTTCAGCTGGCGCCTGATCGACTTGTAGTCGGCCGGCGTGTCCTTGACGTTGACGGCGACGATCCGCACGCGATCGCCGGCGACCTTCTGCAGCGCGTCGAGGGCGGGCAGCTCCCGCAGGCAGGGGCCGCACCATGAGGCCCAGAAGGTAACCACCACAACCCGGCCGGGCGTCTGGCCGAGTCGGATTTCTTCCTTCTCCGGTGTCTTGCCCAGGAAGTCCGGCGGGGTGGCGCCGACCGGCAGGCGCGCCGAGGCAGGCGCGACGAGCCCGGCGCAAAGCACGAGCGCAAAGGCCAGCGACTTGCTCAAAGCACGGACCCCAGGTCCTTTTCGATCTTTTCCGGCGTGTCGGTCGGCGCGTAGCGCTTGACCACGCGGCCGTCGCGATCAACCAGGAACTTGGTGAAATTCCACTTGATCGCCTCCATGCCGAGCAGACCGGGCTTTTCCTTCTTCAGCCACTTCCACAGCGGGTGCGCGCCGCCGCCGTTGACCTCGACCTTCTCGAACATCGGGAAGTCCACGTCGTAGTTGAGCGCGCAGAAGTTGCGGATTTCCGCGGCGTCGCCGGGTTCCTGGTGGCCGAACTGGTCGCAGGGGAAGCCCATCACCACCAGGCCCTTGTCGCGATAAGCCTGCCACAGCTTTTCCAGCCCGGTGTACTGCGGCGTGAAGCCACATTTCGACGCGGTGTTGACGATCAGCATCGGCTTGCCGCGGAACTCTGACAGTGGCTGCTCGGCGCCGTCGAGGGTCTTCGCGCTGAAATCGTAGGCAGTGGTCATGGCGTGGTTCCGGAAATCGGGCGTGGCCTCCAGCTTATCCGGCGCCCGGGCCCGCATCCAGCGCGGCATGCATCATCGCGTCGTCGCGCAGTCCTTCCCAGCGCGCCACGAACATGGTGGCGACGCCGTTGCCGATGATGTTGGTGATGGCGCGCGCTTCCGACATGAAGCGGTCGATGCCCAGGATGAGCGCCACGCCTTCCACCGGCACCTTGCCGGCGAGTGCGCCGAGTGTCGCCGCCAGGGTGATGAAGCCGGAGCCGGTAACGCCGGCCGCACCCTTGGAGGTCAGCAGCAGCACGCCCAGCAGCAGCAACTGGTCATTGAGCGTCAGCGGCACGTCGAGCGCCTGCGCGATGAAGATCGCCGCCATGGTCAGGTAGATGCAGGTGCCGTCGAGGTTGAAGGAATAGCCGGTGGGCACCACCAGCCCGACCACGCCGCGGTCGCAGCCCAGTTCCTCCAGGCGTTCGACCAGCCGCGGCAGCGCCGACTCCGAGGACGAGGTGCCCAGCACCAGCACCAGCTCGGCGCGGATGTAGCGCAGGAACTTCCACAACGAAAATCCGGAAAAGCGAGCCACCAGCCCGAGCACCACCACGATGAACAGCAGGCAGGTCAGGTACACCGAGCCGAGTAGCAGGCCCAGCGAGACCAGGGTGCCGATGCCGTACTTGCCGATGGTGAAGGCCATGGCGCCGAAAGCGCCGATCGGCGCGAATTTCATGATCAGGTGCACGATGGCGAAGAACACCGCCGACACATGCTCCAGCCCGGCCTGGACCTTGTCGCCGGCGGCACCGCTGCGGTTGAGGGAGATACCGGCGAACACCGAGATCAGCAGCACCTGCAGCAGGTTGCCGTCGACGAAGGCGGAGACGAAGGTCTTCGGCACGATGTCGAGCACGAAGGCGACTACGCCGCCCGACGCCGCCTTCTGCTTGTAGTCCGCGACTGCGCCGGCGTCCAGGCTCGCCGGATCGATGTGCATGCCTACGCCCGGCTGCACGCTGTTCGCGACCAGCAGGCCGATCACCAGCGCGATCGTGGTCAACACTTCGAAATAGAGGACGGCCTTGAAACCGACGCGGCCGACCTTCTTGAGGTCGCCCATCTGCGCGATGCCAAGCGTCACGGTGAGGAAGATCACCGGCGCGATGATCATCTTCACCAGCGCGATGAAGGCGTCGCCCAGCGGCTTGAGCCCTTCGCCCAGCGCCGGATGGAAATAGCCGAGCAGCACGCCCGCGACGATCGCCACGATCACCTGCAGGTAGAGCGACTTCCACCACGCGTTGCGCATGCCAACTCCCCCGAACGAAGGGCGAGCGTAATGGAGAACTCCGCTCCCGCACATCCTGTGCATAAAAAAACCCCGGGTGTTTCCACCCGGGGTTTCGGTGTTGCGGGTACTGAGTGGCTTAGACGATCTGAACCGCGTCAGCCTGCAGGCCCTTCTGGCCCTTCACAACCGTGAAGGTGACCTTCTGGCCTTCCTGGAGCGACTTGAAGCCGCTGCCCTGGATGGAACGGAAGTGCACGAACAGGTCTTCACCCGATTCCGGGGTGATGAAGCCGAAGCCCTTGGCGTCGTTGAACCACTTGACAGTACCGCTCTGACGATCCGACATTTGTAACTCCTTGAAACGTATAGTTTTTCAGGGACCGGAACACCCGGGCCCAGACTGTAGGTTGCAGGGAGCAACTTTGGAACGATGTAGCGGATCGTTTGGATCTACCGCACCGGGCCACAATTCACAGTGACCCTGGCAATCACAGTGGGCGCAACATACAGGGAAACCACCTGGCTTGCATAGGGGTGTGCTAAGCGGCAGCTGAACGACGTTCAGGATGCATCGCCGGCGCGCCCGCGCAGGGCCGCGCGGTAGCGGCGGCTGCAGGGTACCTGGCTGCCGTCGCGCATGCGCAGGCGGGCATCGCCGGACTCCAGCGGCTCGATCTCCAGCAGGCAGTCCAGGTTGACCATGTAGCTGCGATGGACGCGGGCAAAACGCCCGGGATCCAGCCGCGGTTCCAGCGCCGACAGGGTCGAGCGCAGCGGATAGTCGCGGCCGCGTACGCGCAGGTTGACGTAGTTCGCCGAGGCCTGAAGCCATTCGATGTCTTGCGCCGCGACCAGGAATTCCTTGCCGAGCTTGCGCACCAGGAAGCGTTCGGGACGCTCGACGGGCTCCACCGGCGGACCCTCGTCCGGGGCGTCGAGCAGCTTCGCCTCGCCCTGCAGGCGCAACAGCAGCAGCCGGTAAAGGTACACCGTGGTGAGCATGCCGGCGTAGGTGCGCACATCCTTGAGGTATTCGTAGAGCAGCTCGCGTGGCCAGTCGCCGAAGTCGTAGTGATCACCCATCGCCGCGTACACGCCCTTGCGCAGCGCGACCATCGCCAGCACGTGGGCCAGCGAAAAGCCGACCGAGCCCAGCAGGTGCCAGCGCAGGTTGCGGCGCAGGCTGCCGAACTGCAGCGGGAAGCGGCGCTCGAAGGCGATCACCGCCGGAACCAGGGCCAGCAGCACCAGGCCGCTGCTCCATTCCCAGGTCACCGGCTGCCACGGCGCGAAGTCGAGCTCGGCGCGCTGCACGTCGAGCAGCACGGTGACCGAGTTGAGCGTGGCGGAGAACAGGAACGAGACTACCCAGAAGCCGACCTCGACGGTGCGGCGCCAGGGTCGGTAGCGGTCGAGCAGGTCCTGCTGGGCGTCGGGCATCGCGCATTCTAGGCGCCCGGACCGGCCCGGGCGCCGCCACTCGTCCCTGTATCCCGCGCCTCGTCCCCGGCGCGCCCCCGCGTGTCCCCGCGCAACGCCAGGCCGGCGCCGGCGCGCTGACAGTGGCGCCCTGCCCACCGGAAGCCGCGCCCATGACCCGACGCCACGACATCGATGCGCTGCGCGCGCTCGCCTTCTCGCTGCTGATCCTCTACCACCTGTGCATGCTCTACGTCGCCGACTGGGACTGGCACCTGAAGAGCGCCTACCAGGCCGAATGGCTGCAATGGCCGATGCTGTTCCTCAACCGCTGGCGGATGGACCTGATCTTCCTGCTGTCCGGCATCGCCTCGGCCTTCCTGCTCGACCCCGCGCGCATTGGCCGCTTCCTGTGGGCGCGGCACTGGCGACTGGTGCTGCCGCTGCTGTTCGGCATGGCGGTGATCGTGCCGGTCCAGCCCTACGCGCAGGGCGTCGCCAACGGCGCCGTCGAACCGGGCTTCGGGCAGTTCCTGCTCGACTACTTCGGCGGCCGCGAGTGGCCGGAAGGGGCTTTCGACGGCTGGGAAAACAGCATGACCTGGAACCACCTGTGGTACCTGGCCTACCTGTGGATGTACACGCTCGCGCTGGCGTTGCTGGTGCGGCCGCTCGAGTCGGCGCCGGCGCGGCGCCTGCGCGCCTGGTTCGCCGGGCTGCGCGGACCGGCGCTGCTCGTGCTGCCGGCCCTGCCTCTGCTGGCCTGGACGCTGCTGCTGCAGGTGCGGTTTCCGGACAACGGAGATTTCATCCACGACTGGTACCGCAACGCGATGTATTTCACTGTCTTTCTCTACGGCTACCTGCTCGCGCGCGAGGACGGCTTCTGGGCGGAAGCGCTGCGCCTGCGCCGCGCCAGCCTGGGCATCGCCCTGGCCTGCGCCGCGCCCTACCTGGCGCTGGTCGCGCTGCTGCCGGACGAAGTGTCCTGGCCGCTGCAAGCCCTGGTGTGGACGCTGCGAAACATCTACGTGTGGTGCATGCTGCTGGCGATCCTGGGCTGGGGCTGCGCCCTGCTCAACCGGCCCTGGCGCTGGCTGCCATGGGCGAACGAAGCGGTCTATCCCTGGTACCTGCTGCACCAGAGCCTGATCGTGCTGGTTGCCTACTGGCTGGTGCCGATGCGCCTCGGCCCGGTGCTGGAGCCGACCCTGGTGCTGCTCGCCACGGTGGCCGGCTGCTGGAGCATCTTCGCGCTGGTCCGCCGGGTGCGCTGGCTGCGCCCGCTATTCGGCATGAAGTCCGCGCCGCGCGGCTGCGCCGCCGCACCGCTTTTGCAATCGCCGCAGCCGCAGTAACATCGGGGTGCAGCATTCAAAACGGAGCGTGGCCATGACGAAGAGCCTGGACAAGAAGAAAGAAGACAAGAAGAAGCCGACCAAGACGCTGAAGGAAAAGCGCGCCGAGAAGGCGGCCAAGAAGGGCGGGAAATAAGCCCCGCGCTGGCGGTCATCGGCGGTGGTCCGGCCGGCCTGATGGCGGCCGAAGCCGCCGTTGCCGCCGGCGTCGAAGTCGATCTCTACGAGGCCAAGGGCTCGGTCGGGCGCAAGTTCCTGATCGCGGGCCGCGGCGGCCTCAACCTCACCCATTCCGACCCGCCGGCGCGCTTTGCCGCGCGCTACGGTGAGCGCACGGCCGAGGTGACCCGCTGGCTGCGCGAATTCGGCCCGGAAGAACTGCGCGCCTGGGCGCGTGGACTGGGCGTGGAAACCTTCGTCGGCAGTTCCGGGCGCGTGTTTCCGCTCGACCAGAAGGCCGCGCCGCTGCTGCGGGCCTGGGTGCGGCGCCTGCGCGAGTCCGGCGTGCGCTTCCACGTCCATCACCGCTGCCTGGGATGGAACCAGGACGGCGCGCTGCGCTTCCAGACGCCGGCCGGCGAAGTCCAGGCTGCGCGCCCCGCCGTGGTGCTGGCGCTTGGCGGTGGTAGCTGGCCGCAACTGGGGTCGGACGGCGCCTGGACCGCGTGGCTCGAAGGCGCGCCCATCGCCGCCCTGCAGCCGGCCAACTGCGGCTTCGATTGCGACTGGAGCCCCGGCTTCGCCGAGCGCTTCGCCGGCGTCCCGGTCAAGCCCGGCTGGATCGCGCTGCGCGCCGCGAACGGAAGCCTGCACTGGCACCAGGGCGAATATGTCATCACCGGCACGGGCATCGAAGGCAGCCTGGTGTACGCGCTGTCCGCGCGCCTGCGCGAGCTGATCGCCGCGCAGGGGCACGCCGACGTGGCCCTCGACCTCGCGCCCGGCCGGCCGCCGGAGCGGCTGCTGCGCGAGCTTTCGGCGTCGCGCGGGCGGCGCTCGTTCAGCGAGTTCCTGCGCCGCAAGCCGGGCATTGACGGCGTGCGCGCTGCACTGCTGCGCGAACTCGTGCCCGACGCGCCGGCGCTCGCGCCGGGACCACTGGCCGCCGCCATCAAGGCCGCGCCCCTGCGCCTGCTGCGCCCGCGGCCGCTGGCGGAAGCGATCAGCAGCGCGGGCGGCGTTGCGCTCGAAGGCCTCGACGCGCAGCTGATGCTGCAGCAGCGTCCCGGTGTGTTCTGCGCCGGAGAGATGCTCGACTGGGAAGCGCCGACGGGCGGCTACCTGCTCAGCGCCTGCTTCGCCAGCGGGCTCCTCGCCGGGCGTTCCGCCGCGCGCTGGCTGCAGCGTCCACTTCACGCGCCCGGCGAACTGTGATGAAATCGCGTGGCCCCCCGCGATTCACCCGTTACGCAGATTCAAGGACGAGCCAATGAAGGGGATGCACAGATGTCGATGAGCGAAATCGAGCGACGGAAGATCCAGAAAGAACTTTCGTCCGTGCTCAAGCGCGAGCTCAACGAGGCGCAGCGCGAAACGCTGGGCAGCCTCGAGCACTTCGGCTGGGAGCTGAAGTTCGTGCGCCGCAAGCCTTTCCAGCCGCCGGTGGCGGTGGTTTTCGACGGCGATCGCAAGAAGTTCGCGGTGCTGGAGCTGGACGGCTCGCTCAACGAGAGCCCGGGCTTCGAGATCCGCCAGGGCTGAGCGCCCTACTCCCCGAGGATGCGTCTCAGGCGCGCGTCCTTCTCTTCCCATAGCCCGTTGACCCAGCGCTGGTAACGCACGCGTGCGGCGGCGTCCTGCTGGTAACCGGCCGCGCCGCTGCTCTCCGCCGGGATCGGCAGTTCGCGCACTTCGAGCACAATCTCCGGAATGCGCCCGGACAGCAGGTCCATCAAGGTCGGCGTGCCGCCCGGATAGGCAAGCGTGACGTCCAGCACTGCGTGCAGCGCATCGCCCATGGCCTCGAGCACGAAGGCGACCCCGCCGGCCTTCGGGCGCAGCAGGTGGCGGTACGGGGAAGCCTGGCGCGCGCGCTTGTCCGGGTTGAAGCGCGTCCCCTCGACGAAGTTCATGATCGACACCGGAATGCCGCGAAAGCGCTCACAGGCGCGCCTGGTCGCCAGCATGTCGCTGGCCGCGAGTTCGGGCCGCTTCGCCAGCTGCTTGCGCGAGGCGCGGCGCATGAAGGGGAAATCGAGAGCCCACCAGGCCAGCCCCAGGAACGGCACCCAGATCAGCTGGCGCTTGAGGAAGAAGCGCAGGAAGGGGATGCGGCGGTTGAAGACGTGCTGCAGCGCGACGATGTCCACCCAGCTGCGGTGGTTGCCCAGCACCAGGTAGTGGCCGTCACGACGCAACGCCTCCAGGCCGGAAATGCGGAAACGCGTGGGCGTGGCGGTGGCGATCAGCCAGCTGTTGAAGCCGATCCAGCTTTCCGCCAGGCGCACCAGCGCGACCGCGCAGGCGCGGCGCCAGCGCGGGATCGGCAACAGCCATTTCAGCAGGGCGACCAGGAACAGCGGCGTGGTGTGCGCGATCGTGCTCAGCACGATCGCGGCGATCACCAGTGGCGTGCGCAGCCAGGCAGGCAGAAGCAGCGGAACTTCCTCCATGAATTGCCGGATGCCGGCTTGCCGGTCATGATCGCTTTTTTTGCTGCCGGCCGCCTCATGTCCCGAACCCTGCGCCTCGCCTGCCTGCTGTTGCTGCTGTTTTCGCCACGGCCCGCGCCGGCGGCGATCCCCGACGTCAGCCTTGCCACCATCGCCGAGCGCTCCGGCTTCCAGCACACGGGCCGCTATGAGGAAGTGGGCGCGCTGTGCGCCGCCTTCGCCAAGCGCTGGCCGCGGGCGGTGCGCTGCACCAGCTTCGGGCGCACGCCGCAGGGCCGGCCCCTGCACCTGCTGGTGGCCTCGCGCAGCGGCGCCCTGGACGCGGTGGCGGCACGCAAGCGCGGCCTGCCGGTGCTGCTCGTGCAAGGCGGCATCCATGCCGGCGAGATCGACGGCAAGGATGCCGGCTTCCTGGCCCTGCGCGACGCACTGGAGGGCAAGGCCGGCGCCGGCCTGCTGGAGCGGCAGGTGCTGCTGTTCGTACCCGTGTTCAACGCCGATGGCCACGAACGCTTCGGTGCCTGGAACCGGCCCAACCAGCGTGGTCCCGAGCAGATGGGCTGGCGCACCACCGCGCAGAACCTCAACCTCAATCGCGACTACCTCAAGGCCGATGCGCCGGAAATGCAGGCGATGCTGCGGCTGCTGCAGGCCTGGGACCCGGTCGCCACGGTGGACCTGCACGCCACCAACGGCGCGCAGTTCCAGCACGACATCGCGGTGCAGGTGGAGCCGCTGCATGCCGGCGACGCCGGCCTTCGTGCCGCCGGCCTCGCCTTCCGCGACGCGGTCATCGCCGACCTGCGCCAGCGCGGTTCCGATCCCCTGCCCTTCTATCCGAGTTTCCAGGTCTACGAGGATCCCGCCTCGGGCATTGCCGACGGCGTCGCGCCGCCGCGCTTTTCCACCGGCTACTTCCACCTGCGCAACCGCTTCGGGATGCTGGTGGAAACGCACTCGTGGAAGCAATACCCCGCCCGCGTGCGCGCCACGCGCGAAACCGTGCTGTCGGTGCTGAAGCAGGTGGCTGCGCATGGCGCCGACTGGCGCCGCCTGCAGCAGGCCGCGGACGCCCGCTCGGCGCAACTGGCCGGCGAACAGGTGCCGCTCGCCTACGAGGCGACCGCCGCCACGCGCCTGATCGACTTCAAGGGCTACCGCTATACGCGCTCACCCTCGGATGTGTCGGGGGCAATGATGACCCGCTACGACGAGTCCGTGCCCGAGACCTGGCGCATTCCCCTGCGCTACGACGTGCAGCCCAGCCTGAGCGTGCGCGCCCCGCTCGGCGGTTACCTGGTGCCGGCGGAGTTTTCGGCCCGGGTGGCGGAAAAGCTGTCCCTGCATGGCGTCGCCTTCCGCCGCCTCGAAGCGCCGCTCGCCGCCAGCTCGGTGGAGGCCTTCCGCGCCGATACCGCGATGCCGGAGGCGGCTTCCGTCGAGGGCCGCCAGCGCTTGGCGATCACCGGCGAGTGGCGCGCCGAGCAGATGGCACTGGCCGCCGGTGCGCTGTTCGTGCCGATCGCGCAGCCGCGGGCGCGCGTGGCCATGGCCCTGCTGGAGCCCATGGCGCCCGATTCCCTGCTGGCCTGGGGCGATTTCAACAATGCCTTCGAGCGCAAGGAATACATGGAGGCCTACGTCGCCGAACAGGTGGCGCGTGACCAACTCGCCGCCGATCCCGCGCTCGCCGAGGCCTTCCAGGAGCGGCTGCGCAGCGACGCCGCCTTCGCCGCCAGTCCGGCTGCGCGGCTGGAGTTCTTCTACCGGCGCCATCCGAGTTTCGACGCGCGCCTGAACCTGTATCCGGTGTTGCGTACGGACCGGGTGCCTTCGCCCTAGGTCGCGACCAGCAGGCTGCAGCAGGTGACCGCGCCCTCGGCCTTCTGCAGCTCCGACACGTCGACCGTGGTCACCGCGATGCCGGCGCGCTCGAGGCGCTCCTGCGTGCGTGGGAAGCAGGCCGGATAGACCAGGCCGCGGCCGGCCAGCAAGGCGTTGGCCGCGTGTTCCTCCGCCGGATCCACCTCGATGCGGCGCAGGTGCGCGAAGGGCGCCGGATCGAGCCAGCGCGGCTGCACCAGCACCGTTTCGGCATCCACGCGCGTGACCGCGGATTTCAGGTGCAGGCAATCCTTGGTGGCCAGTGCATGCACGCGGTAACCATGCGGCGCGAGCGCGGCCTGCAACTGCCGGATGCCCTCGTCGTTGCTGCGCGCGGACCGTCCCACGTAGACCTCGGGCCCGATGCGCAGGACGTCGCCGCCATCCAGGCTGCCCTCGCCGCCGATCCACGCCAGCGGCCGGTAGCGCGACAGAGCCGCGGCCACCGACTCGACCTCGCCGCGGCGCGAAGCGGCGCCCGGCCGCGTCATCACCGCGAGTTCGTCGAAGACCAGGGCGGTGTCCTCCACGAACACGGCATCGGGGAAGCCCGGCAGCGGGGGAAGCTCGAGCAGCTCGCAACCGAGCGCCGCGAGCGCGGCGGCATACCGGTCGTGCTGGACTGCAGCAAGTTCCGCATCAATCGGGTTGCGCACGACGAAGGAGAGCTCGCACCGGGCGAGCTCTGCTCCGGGTTGCCTCAGGATCGCGACGGTGCCCATGCCGCGATCCTAGCAGGGGCTCAGCCGCGTTCGGAACCGCTGGAGACTTCCTTGACCACGGCCGCTGCGGTCGCGGTATTGGCGCTGCGCACGATGTCCGCGAGCGAAACGATGCCGACCACGCCACCCGAGCCATCCACCACCGGCACGCGGCGGATCTGGTGCGTCTCCATCAGCTCGCAGCATTCCTGCAGGCTGGTCCCGTCAGCCACCGACAACGCCGGCGTGGTCATGCAGTCCAGGGCGCAGGCCTCGGCCGAATTGCGGCCGGCGGCGACGATACGGGTGGCGATGTCGCGGTCGGTGATCACGCCAGCAAGCTTGCGCGACTGCATGTCTTCGACCACCGGGATCTCGCCGCAGTCGTTGTCCACCATCAGGCGGGCGACTTCGGTGAGCGAGGAACTGGGCGTGCAGCAGGCGGGGCAAGCGGTCATCACGCTCTGTACGGTCATGGCAATCATCCTTGTTCGCGGGCATCGCACCGCGCGACGCCCCCGCGGCTGCAAGGATTGCACAGGCGACCGAGGCACGGAGCGCGCCGCACGCAGGCGTTTTACCGCGCTTCAGTTCGGAGTGCAGCACGATTCAGGCAACGCCCGGCCTGTTCAGGGCGCGGCCAGTGGCTTCCGCTAAGGTGGCAGCCACGTGCATGGATGCACACGGAGTACACGGATGTCTATCGAAGCAATGGATCGGCGCGAAGAGCTCACACAGCGCGAACATGCGCTCAAGCGCAACATCAACGAAGAGCAGATGTGCACCCTGCTCACGCTCGAGCGTTTCGGCTGGACGCTGAGGTTCGTGCGCAAGAGCCCGCTCGGCCCGCTCGCCGCGGTCTACGACCCGGAAAAGCGCTCCCTCGCCATCATCGAACCCGACGGCCGCCTCAATGAGCAGCCGCATCTGGTGTTCCGCCCCGCAGCCTAGCCGCCGCTGACTCCCAGCCCGTCGCCGCAGCGTTCGCCGAACCAATGCGCCACCAAGGGCCACAGGGCCGCCTGCGCCGAAGGACGGAAGAAGCCGAAATGGCCGATCCGATCCAGGCCCACGCTCGCCGGCGCCAGCACGCGGTAGTCCACTGGCCGTGCGTAGGCGGCATGCAGCATCCTCGATCCGGCCTCCAGCAGCAGTTCGTCGTCGGGGAAGCTCAGTCCCAGCACGTCGTAGCTCGCGCTCGCGTAGGCGTCGCGGGCGCGTGGCTCTGCGCCCAGCAGGTAGTGCGGATCCAGGCACCAGCGCCGCCACTGGCGGATCGCGCCGGTGGGCAGGTCGCCGATCACGCCGATGCGCGCCCCCGGGAAGTAGCCGAACAGCGGGCACAGCAGCGGCACCAGCACATGCCACAGCAGCGGCGCCTGCCGGCGGATGCGGCGCGTGTTGTGGCGCATCGCGCCGCTGCCCACGGCGATGTTGACCAGGCCGGTCAGCAGCCGCCGCGAGGGCAGCAGCGGCGCGCACTGGCCGCCGAAGCTGTGGCCGAGCGCGAACAGCGGCCGCTGCGGATGCAGCGCCTGCGCCGCCTGCAGCAGCGCTTCGTAGTCCTTGCCATGCCAGTCGTCGAGCGAGCCGGGAGCGCCGCGCCTGCTTCCGCGCAGCGACTCGCCGGTGCCCCGGTAGTCGAACGTCCAGGCAACGAAACCCTGCGTCGCCAGCCAGGCCGCGAAGCCCTTGTAGAAGCCCTGCGAGATCGCCATCGCCGGCGCGATCACCACGCTGCCGCGCACGGCGCCGGACGCATCGTAGCGGTGCGCCGCCAGCGGATGGCCGTCGGTCGCCGCGACGCAGACTGAGGTCAAGAAGCGGCCGCCGGCGCGCCGGACTGCACGGCTGCCGCGGCGGCCTGCTGCTCCTGCGCCCAGACCAGGGCGTGGTAGTCGAAGCCGCCCTCGATGCGCGGCTTGATGATCTTGAAGAAGGGCGAGGTGTCGAAATCGCGCGGCATGTACAGGCTGTAGTGGCGGATGTGCAGGATTTCGGCGCGCGCCTTGCGCCCGCTGGGGGTATTGGGCTCGATCAGCTCCACTTCCGGCAGGATCGGATAGCGCAGCGAATTGAAGGCCTGGGCGATCAGCGTCGAGCAGATCGCCTGGGTCGGCTGCCCGCTGCCCAGCGCGAGCATTCGCCGCTTCATCGGGTCGGGCACCGGCGCGCGGACCAGGTAGCGCGCCAGGTCGAGGATGTTCTTCAGGTCGTAACTGACGCCCACGCGCGAGACCATGAACTGCACCAGCCGCTCGATTTCCGCCTCGTCCAGCCCGACCGGCCGGCAGATGCGCGTGTGCAGGTCGCCGAAGGCGCTCATGGGAATCATGCGCACGCCGTCGTTGACGTCCACGTCGCACAGGACCCTGGGCTCTTCGCCGTCCGCGGTCGGGCCGAGGTGGTCGCCGATGTAGAGCGCGGCATGCGACCAGGTGGACTGGGTAAGGTACTTGATCGCGCTGGAAAAACGGCTGGTGCCATCCACCAGCAGCACGTCGCCCTTGCGCAGGGTCGCGGCGATGACTTCGCGCGGGCTGGTGGGCACATGCGAACGGCTGGGACGCGGCTTCGCCAGGAAGTGCGCGAGCCGCTTGCCGACTCTGTCCAGGACCCCCATCGTTCCCCCCCGGCCGTGCCGCAACGGCTAATTCTGCCACCAACGCCCGTGCAGGAACCGCCGGTGGCTGTGCCGCAGCGCCCGCCGCACGCGCGCTTCCTCCGCCCACAGCGGATAGGGCCAGCGCGTCGCGGGCGCGTCGAACCCGGCGAGGCCGTCGGCAACCAGGCCTGCCTCGCAGGAAAAATAGCCATGGTTCACCAGCACCTCGAACTCGGCGGCGGTGAAGCGGTCGAGGTCGGTGCGCACGCGCGCAAGCACATCCCGGCACAGCCCCAGGCTGTAGCCGTCGGCGCCGGCATCGCGCTCCTCGCCCAGGTGCCAGTAGGCGCCTGCGAACTCGCCGGCCTGGCGCCGCGACTGGAACAGGCGTTTGCGCAGCGCCACCGCCTGGTTGCCCACGACCGCCGCGTAGCGCAGCAGGCGGCGCAGGTAGCCGCGGCCGGCGACGAAGGCGAAGGGCGCGCCGGCATCGGAGACCATGATGCGCGCGCAACGCTTGAGCGCCGGTTCAGTGGCCATGTTGTCGTACACGCCGCCGTCGCTGAGCTCGATGCGGTCGAGAAGTTCGCTGCCGGACTGCCTGCCGCCGACGAAATCAACTGCCCGGTGCGGCAGACGCACCGGGCCAAACAGCGGCGGGAACGCGGACGAGGCCGCCACCGCGGTGGCGAGCGCCACCGCCCCGGGCTCGCGCAGGTAGCCAGCCTGGAAATCGCCGACGCGGCGGCGGGAAAATTCCCAGTTGCAGCCGAAGCCAAGATCGGTGGCGCAGAACACGAAGCCGGGCGCCTCCGGCAGTTCGCGCAGGCGCAGCGCGCCGAGGAAGCGGCGGTAGCCGCGCTCGAGCAGGTGCACGCGCGGCGTGGGCCAGAACCAGTTGATGGGCAAGGTCAGCAGCACGGCCAGGCTGCGCAGGTCGCGCGCGGCCACGGCGCGAAAGGGCTCGAGCACTGCGGCGTGGAAATCACAGCGTCCGCACCACTCCTCGAAGTCCTCGTCTTCGCTGTCGCGCAGGGCCAGGTAGCGGCTGGCCAGCCAGGCCAGCGCAATGCTGCCGCCGGACACGGCGCTGAACAGGTCGACCTGTGCAAGCTCGTCGCGCTCGTGCAGCCGCAGCATCGCGCCGAGGTGGAACAGCGCCGCGCGGTAGCCGCCGCCGGACAGGCACAGCGCGGTTTCGCCGCTCACCTTCGCTCCCTCAGGGTTCGCGTGCGACGTCGCGCTGCTGCTGCTCGCGCAGCTTGTGCTCGGCGCGGAACTCGGCCAGCTCGCGCAGCAGGGTCTCGATGTTGACCTCGTTCTTCAGGTTGACCTTGAAGTCGGTGTCGGCGCGCGCGCGGTCCTTCAACGACTGCCGATTCTGGCTCATCACGATCAGCGGTCCCTGCAGGCCGACCAGGATCGCCAGCGCCAGGTTGAAGAACTGGAAGGGATAGGGATCGAGCGGGCGCCCGAGCAGCCAGCTGGCGTTGAGTCCGCACCAGACGATGGTCAGCCCGATCAGGAACAGGATGAACTTCCAGCTGCCGTTCAGCTCTGCCACCACGTCGGCGAGCCGGTCGCTCCAGCTGAGGTTGCGTTCGAACTCCTCGTCCACGTTCCTGGCCGCGCGGGCGGACAGCATGGTGTTGGTTTCACGCAGGCGCGCGCTCATCGTGCGCAGGATCGCCAGGCCTACCTGTGGCCGCCGCTGCAGGAAACCCTCGAGCGTGCTGCGCCCCAGTTCAAGCAGTACCGCGTCGGTGGTAGCCAGCACGCTGGCGCTGCGCGGCATCTCGTCGAACAGCGCGAGCTCGCCGAAATATTCGCCGCGCGCGATGTCCTTCAGCGAGATGCGCCGCGAAGCGTCCCCGGGAAGGTGGATGTTGCATTCGCCACTCTCGACGATGTACATGGACGAGCCGGCGTCGCCCTGGTCGAAGATCATGGCGCCCGCGGCGAAGACCCGCGGCTCGAGGGCGCGGGCGAGTTCCTGCAGGTCTTCCTCGCTCAATCCCTCGAACAGCGGGATCGACCGCAGGAGCGGCGTGGCATCCATCGGGATCGTCATCGGGTGGCGGCGCCGCGGCAGCGGCGCCCGCCCCGGCCGCTTACTTGTTCTCGACCGCCATCGGGGCCAGCTTGGTGTTGATCACCCAGCCCACGTTGCCGTTCTCGTCCTCGACTTCCCACCACATGTCTTCCTTGCCGCCGAGCGGATACAGCATCATGCCGCTCTCGATCTTGCGCACGGTGCCGGAGCTCTTCGACGGCGAGCGCTTCAGCTCGAAGGCAGCCGTGGCGATGAAGCTCTGGCGCGGCGCCGACGCGACGACATTGGCACTCAGGCCGCCCATCTGTTCGACCAGTTGCTTGTACCCGTCGAGGAAGGCCAGGCCGACCACCTTGCCAACGTCGGTGCTGGCGTAGGAACCGCCACCCATGGCGTTCCAGCCGGAAAAGCCGCCGGCGCCCCAGGAGAAGTCGGACTTCTTGGCGAAGCCCTCGATGTTGTATTCCTCTTCCGAGGTGCGGGTGTTGACCAGCGAGAGCACGATCTGCGCCTCGACCTTCTTGGTGTTGATGCCGCCCGCGAGCGCGCCCAGGCCGCCGAACCTGTTGCCCAGCAGGCCGCCGGCGATGCCGCCGATGGCGCTGCCGCCGGAATTCTGGTTGCCGCCAGCGATGTCCGCGACCAGCAGCCAGTCGGCCGTCTTGATCTGGCCGCCGCCGACGTTGGAACCGCGCTGCAGGTTGCCGCCGCCGGCCAGCGCCTGCTCGCGCTGGATCGCGTCCATGCCCGAGCCGCGGTTGACCAGCTTGAAGCAGCCGGACTTGGAGACGAAGGCCTTCAACAAGGTCGAAGGCGCGCCGAGCTGGTACTGCAGCCAGCCCTTGCCGTCGCCGTCCACGAGCGCGATGGTGCCGAGCACCTTGCCGCACTGCGGGATGTCGGCATTCTTGGTGGAGCCCTTGTTGTTCTCGACCTTGGCCGAAGCGGCAAACGGAATACCCAGCGCGGCAACGGCGGCGCAGGCAGCGAACAGACGCGAAACTTTCATTTTCTTCAATCCCCCGATTGGTTGCCGCAGGCGCTATTGCCCCGCGCTGCTTCGCAAGGTAAACCATGCCGCCGGGAGCGGCAAGGACGGGACGTCACCCTGCGTTCCGGCGCGGCGCGAGAAATCCGTTCAGCCTGGCCGCCGGCGGCGAAGTTGTCCTGTGGGAAGGCCCGATTGCGTGCTGGCCACCGCCCCCTGCTACTTCGCCTGCACGATTCCCGGCTCCGCGGTGACAAAGGGCCTGATCCCCAGTTCGCGGTGCAGCGCCGGGGGCGAGATCGCCTTTCCACGCGTAATCACCAGCGCGACCTTGCGCAGATCGGTGATATCGCGCGTCGGATCGCCGTCCACCAGCACCAGGTCGGCGAGCATGCCCGGGGCGATGCGGCCGCGCTCGTGGCCGGTGCGCGTGTACTTCGCCCCGTTCCGGGTTGCCACCTGCAGCGCCTGCGCGGGCGTCAGGCCGGCTTCGACATAGAACTCCAGTTCCCGGTGCAGGGTGAAGCCCGCCAGTTCGTCGGTGCCGGCAACGATCGGCACGCCGGCCCGATAAAGCCGGCCGACGAACTCCACCATCTTGGCGAAGCTGCGCGCGTAGGTGTCGGCCTTTTCCGGCGGCACGTTCATCTCGGCCTTGAGCAACGCGCGCTGGCGGTCCGGCGGCAGGTTCGGCGCGATCGCGCCGAAGGCCTTCGACATCTCGCCGTCCCGGTGGCGAATGAAGTCGAAGGTGGTCAGGGTCGGGTCGATCACCACCTGCTTCTTCGCCAGCAGCCTGATGAAGTCCTGCACCGGCCGGGAGTCGAGGTCGAGTCCGGCCAGCTTCTCGGCCGGCAGGAGGAAGCGGCTGAGGTCGCGGGTGTCGGTCTCGGGCGTCACCAGGAAGTTGAGCAGCACCTGGTTGATGTGCTGGATCTCGTCGAAGCCGGCATCCACCACGTCCTGTGCACGCAGGAAGGCAGGCACGTGGCCGCTGACCCGCATGCCGCGGCTGTGCGCGTAGTCCACGGTGTCCTTGAGCAGGTTGCGGTGGTAGCTGTTGTAGATCTTGAGCTGCGGATAGCCATGGCCGACGTACCAGTCGATCGCCTCGCGCGCCTGCTCGATGGTGGCGACGGTGAAGTCGCCGCGGGCGGAGAACTTGCTTTCGCCCTCGAGGAAGCCGAGCGGCACCACCTGCGGACCCAGCAGCAGTCCGGCGGCGGTGTCGTCGATCATCAGCGCCATCTGCTCCTTGTCGTTGCCCATGTCGCGCACGGTGGTGACGCCCGCGGCGAGGTTGAGCCCGCCCTCCCAGCGACCGACGTGGCCGTGCATGTCGAACAGGCCGGGCAGCATTACCCGGCCGGCGGCGTCGATCTCCTGGTCTGCGCCACGCGCGGGAGAGCCCGCGGGCGCCACCTGCGTCACCCGGCCCCGATACACATAGACGTCGCTGGGCGCGCCCAGCGTGGCTGTCTCGCTGTCGAAGACGCGGGCGTTGCGTACCACCGTCAAGCCCGGCAGCGGCACCTGCAGCCGCGCCGCCATCTCGCGCAGCAGCGCCGACTCGGCCACCACCTGGCGCGACTCGAGCAGCTTCGAATTGCCTTCCCAGCCCTCCTCCACCGCCGAGAAGGCGCCCGGATAGTAGAAGGCGAAGAAACGCGGCTTGGCTCCCGTGGTCGCCCACATGAAGTCCGGCGACAGGCCGACGCCAGTGCGCGCGAGCAGCTGCACGCGCCGCTTCTCGCCGGCACGCTCGACTTCGACCTCATCCAGCTTGCGGAACTGCACCGCGCCGGTCGGCAGCAGCGGCAGGCGGCGGTCCGTGCGCGCGAAGGCGGCGGCAATGATCGCGGATTCGATCTCGAAACTGTTGTTCAGCGGCAGGTACATCGCACCCGCCTGCATCGGCCGGCGCTCCTTCTCGGAAGGCGTATCCCAGCGCGCCTCGCCGTCGACGATCGAGAAGCTCTCGTCCACCTTCGCCCCGAAGGTGGAGGTGCCCTTGATCCGGAACTGGCTGAAAGTGCCGTCGGGCGCCAGGCGGAATTCCTCGACGTAGTCCGGACCGCGGCCGTTGTCCTTGTAGCCGTAGACCACGCGCACCAGGCCGTCGTCGCCGCGCGTCACTACCTGCTCGCCGCTGCGCTTGCCGTCGCCGGCGTAGATGCCGTAGCGAAGCGTTTCCACGGCCAGGCCGGCCTGCACCGGCAGGCACAGCGCGAGGGCAAGTCCCAGGCGACGTCCGATCTTCATGTCCCTTCCCCGCATCGCGGCCGGCGCCGACGGCGCCGCTGCCCAAGCGGCGATGCTGTCACACGGTCTGCGGCGCGTACAGGGCGAAATCGCCCTCGATGCCCTTCAGCGCGACACGGTCCACCAGCCTCGCCGCCTCGCCCGCCTGCGTCACGAAGGCCTCGCTCATCAGCAGGCGCTGCTGCAGAACGCTGCACTTGGCCTCGATGCGCGAGGCGACGTTGACCTCGTTGCCGATCACGGTGAAATCAAGCCGGCGCAGACTGCCGATGTTGCCGAAGCGGAAGCGCCCCACGTGCAGGCCGATGCCGTGGTCGAACTCGCTGTTGCGCTCGAGCAGGGCGCGGTTGGACGCCTGCGCGGCCGCCAGCGCGCGCCGGCAGGCCTCGCCTTCGCCGTCGGGATCGTCGTCGGCGAAGATCGCCAGCACGGCGTCGCCGATGAACTTCAGCACCTCGCCGTGGTGTTCGTAGATGATCGGCACCACGCACTCGTAGTAGGCGTTGAGCTTGGCGATGAACTCGTCGGGGGCATTGTTCTGCGTGTGCACCGAGTAGCCGCGGATGTCGGAGAACCAGATCGCGCCCTGCATCTCCATCATCGCGCCGGGGCGGATGTTGCCCTGCTTGATCTGCGCCGCCGGCGACTGCCCGACGTAGCAATCCAGCACGGTGTCGATGATCAGTGCCTTGAGCGCGTCGTCGAGCAGCAGCGACAGCGCCGAAAGGGAGACCTCGATGAAGGCCAGCTGCGCGTCGGTGAAACCCTGCGGCGAGCGCGTCACCAGGCTGATCTGGCCGTCCATCGCCGGCAGCGGATACACCGCATAGTGGGTGGCGCCCTGCTCCGCGAGATCATCGAAGATCGGGTACTCGTGCCGGCCTCCCTTCTCCAGCCGCGACAGCAGCCGCGGCGCACCCATCACCACCGGCCAGAAGGGACTGCGCCGGAAGGGTTCGCTGTCCCTGGCGCCGTAGGACATCAGCGCCTCGTCGATGGTGCAGCCGTCGAGATGGTGGATGCGGCGCAGGAACAGCGCCGGCGACGGAAACCTGCCGGGATCGCGCTCGTCGTCGAACCAGACGTAGCGCAGCGCCTGGATCTGCGGGTGCAGGGTCCCGAGCGCCATGGTGGAGCGGAACAGGTCCACGCCGTGGCTGGCCATGAAGCGGCAGTAGCGGTGCATCACCTGCGCGATGTCACCGCCCGCCCCGGCCTTGGTGCGCCGCTGCCAGTCGAGCAGTTCCTCGTACACGCCCATGCGCACGCCTCCGACGCCGGGGCCAGTCTGCCACGCGTGCAGGGCAAAGAAAAAGGCCGGCGCAAGCGCGCCGGCCCGATTCTTCGCACCATCCGGCAATCAGTCGCCGAGCCAGCGCACGTTGTTGATCATGCTCGAGAAGACCACGCCCTGCGCCTGCCCGGCGATGCCCATGGTGATGACGGTGTCGTACTTGAAGAAGTTGGTCGCCTGGGCGTCGCTGAGGCCGAAGCCGAGCATCAGCTGGCGCTTGGAAATCATGCCGTTGATGCAGGCGCGGGTCTCGTCGTCGCGGCCCAGGAAGGAGGCGCCCGGCGCCAGCGTGAGCTGGTGGCGGATGCCCGACAGGGTCGTGGTGATCTGGCCACCGAAGGGCAGGCCGGTGACGGGGTTGATCAACGCCGGATCGTTGAGGACCGGGTTCTGGAAGGTGAACTTCGGGTTGTAGACGATGCGGGCGGTCATGTTGCCCGCGGTCTGGTTCTGCAGCAAGGCGCTGCCGATCGGCGTCTGCATGTGGCAGAACAGCGAGTTGCTCGACTTGGCCGGAATCACCATCCGCGCCACGTCCGGGAAGTCGAAGTTGGTGATGGCCGGCTGCGGATTGAGCACGACGCAGTGGTCGTCGGGACCGGCAGGGAAGTTTTCCGGGAGGCAATCGTCCGGAAAGTCAGTCAGGTAGATGGTGCCGCTACCCATCAGGCCGATCCAGCGGGCGTTGCGGCCGAAGGAGTCGGCATCGCCGACGTCGGCGCTCGCGACCGCGGCGGCCTCGGCCTTGGCCTGCTGCATTTCCAGCTTCATGGCGCGGACTTCGGCCTTGGCGGCCGGGCTGCGAACCTTGGCGGTGGCGGCCAGGGCGGCGCTGGCGACCAGGCCGGTGGCGGCGATGGCGACAACGAGTACTTTCAACTTCATCTTGTGCATCCCCCGAAAATTGGTTGGACCGGCCCGCTCGACCGGCGATGGAAGCAACGCGCCGGGGGGTGGCGAGCGGCCAGCCCCGGTCTGCTTTCGTGCTGCAGCGCAGCACGGCAAGCAACCCGCGCACCCGTCCGCGGATTGGGGCCGATCATGCGCCCGACTGTGACCGGCAGCTCGTTTCACGGAGGTTTTTCGCCGAAATAGCGGTTTCCCCGGCGACGGCAAGCTGCTAAGTTCAAAAATCCCCGTACCCCGAGGAGGCCTGAAGATGGCCATCTGGAAAGACAACACCGCGCCCCGCCCGGTCCCCGCCCCTGCGCCCACGCCCCAGGAACCCAAAGCCATGGACACGAGCTACAAGCCCGAGCCGTCCGCGAGCCCGACATCCACCTCTCCCTACGAGACGCCGCGCAACCGCAGCGAATCGTTGATCGCCGCCGACATCACCATCGAAGGCAAGATCGAAGGCGCCGGCAGCGTACGCATCGCCGGCAAGTTCAAGGGCGACGTCAACGTGCAGGGCGATCTCACCATCGAATCCGGCGCCAAGCTGATCGGCGGCGTGCGCGCCGAAAAGGTCGTGGTCGCCGGCGAACTCGAGGGCAACGTCGAGAGCGCCGCGCACATCAACGTGCTCGCCACCGGCGCCGTGGTCGGCGACGTCAAGGCCGGCTCGGTCACCGTGGCGGCCGGCGCGCGCATGCGCGGCCAGGTCAACTTCGGCTGGGACGACAGCAAGCCCGCCAAGCCGGCGACCAAGGGCTTCGGCAACGGTTCGGACAGCGCGCCGAACTGATGAGCAACATCCGTTCGGGCAGCCCGGGCGCAACCCGGGCGTGCCCGCACTGCAAGGAAACCATCCTCGAAAGCGCCTCCGTGTGCCCGGGTTGCCGACACCACGTGCGCTTCGCGAGCGGCGGCACCGGCAGCAGCGGCTCGGCGGCCGCCGAGTCGGCCGAGGCGCCCCCGCTCACCGCGCTCCGGATCGAGGGCAGCATCCGGCAACCTGCCGATACCGCAGCCTGGGAATATTCGGTGGTGGTCTCGATCAAGAACGAACAGGGCAAGGAAATCGCGCGCAAGCTGATCGGCGTTGGCGCGATGGCGCCGGACGAAATGCGTTCCTTCAATCTGTCCGTGGAAGTGGTGCCCTCGAAGGGCAAGCCCGGCAAGGGTACGCGCCACTGAAGCGCGCGGCTGCGGCCGTGCGCGAACTCAGAATCCAAACCCGTCCAGCAGCGGCGCCACGAACAGCGGCGAACTGACCAGCAGCAGCGACAGCGTCCACAGGCGCGCCAGCGGCGCCGGCCAGTGCGCGACGCGCAATTTCGTTTCCAGCATCACGATCGGCGCCTGCAGCAGGAAGAAGGCGGTGACGCTGAGCGCCGCGCGTGCTCCCATCGCCACGAAGTACATCCAGGCGTGGAGCGCGGCGCTGGCGGCGAAGGCGAGCAGCAGCGCGAGCACGCGGCGGCGGCGGCGGACCATCGGCTGGAAGGCGTACTCGCCCAGCCACGCGCTCACCGGCCGGTTCCAGCGCCGGCCCCAGAACTCGCCGACGCCGCGCGACAGGATCGGCGCGTGCTGGATCGGCGGCACGTCGATGCCGACCAGCGCGTGCCCCAGGCGCAGGCTCTCGGTGGCGGCCTCCATCGCGGAGTAGACGAGTGCCGCGCCCAGCAGCAGCCGCCAGGCTTCGCGCAGCGCCGATGCCTGTTCGGGCAGATTCAGCAAGCCCCGGATCACCCCCGCCAGCAACACGGCGTGCAGCACGATGAGCGCGGAGGCGCGGACGTCGAGGGCGGGCGGCACACGCCGCGTCGTGCTCACGTCGAAGGGCGAAAGCGCGTGCCAGACCGGGTGATGCCCGTCCCAGCGCGTCTCGAAATCCAGCTGCAGCAGTTTCAGCATCGCCAGCAGGCCCATGCAGGCCAGCAGCGCGCGTGGCAGCGCCTGCAGCGGCGCCACCAGCGGCAGCAACAGGCAGGCGAGCATGAAGGGCACGCTCACCAGGCGGCGCGCCGGGCTGCGTCCGGCGAGCAGCGCGCCGGCGATCATCAGCATCAGCTGCAGCCCGAACCAGGCGGCCGCCTCGGTGCCGAGGCCCAGGTACCGCGCGAGTTCCGGCAACATCAGCGCAACTGGCTGTCCTTGCTGCCGCGGCGGTTGTAGCCGCCGGCGCCGGCCGCATCGGCCTCGTCCTGCGCTTCCTGGCAAGGCACGCACAGGCGCACACCGGGCATCGCCTTGCGGCGTGCGGCCGGGATCGCTGCGTCGCATTCCTCGCAACGCTTGCGCCCGGGCCCGGTCGGCAGCTTGCTGCGCACGCGCTGGATTCCGTCCTTGACGGTCGCGTCGATCTGGTCCTGCACCGCGCCGTCGCCGGCCCATCCGGTCGCCATGGGAAGCCGCCTCTCCTGCGGACCGCAGCGCCTGCGCGCCCGCGGTCTTAATTGCTGAGCGGGAAAAGATACACGCTCCCGGCTGAACCCGCCCTCCGGCGCGCCGAGGCATCATTCACCCATGGATCTGCAGGAACTGATCGAACAGCTGCCCGCCCAGGCCGCCAACCTCGACCGCCAGCTGCTCGACCCGCGCCTGCCGCGCGGCGCCACCCCGGCGCTATCGCTGGCGCTGGAGCGCGACTGGCGCGGCAGCCTGGACGGCCGCGAATGGCGCTTTCGCGCGGGGGCCGCCGGCAGCCTCACCGTGTCCGTGTTCGCCGCGGAGACCGACCCGGATCCGGACCACGTGCTCGGCCCTGCGGCCAAGACGAAGGGCGTCCCGGCCGCTGCGCCGCTGACCCCGGGCCCCGGCCGCGCCTGGATCAAGCTTGCCGCCGCGGGCGACGTGCGCAGCACGCTCGGCCGCGGCCAGGCCTCCGCGCGCCTGTCTTTTTCCGGCCGCGGCCTGGTCGGCCTGGGCGCCTACCTGCGCGTCGAACCTGGCCAGAGCCTGCGCACCGCGCTCGAGGCGCGCCGCGAGGCCGCGACCTTCGTCCTCGACGCCGACTCGGTGCGCCGACTCGGGGTCGACGACGCCTGCTTCCTGCACCTGGGCGGCACGCTGTCGGCGCGCGTGGACGTGGATTGGGCCGACGCCCTGTCGGCTCCCATTCCGGGCCTGCGCGATTTGCTGCCGGATGGGCGTGCGATTGCGTTGGCCGTGGACGCCAAGGCCAGCGTCAGCGTCGTGTTCGAGATCAGCGACAGCTTTCGCCTGGTCTTCGTCGGCCGCGACGCCGACCGCATCGGCGCGAGCCTGCAGCGAAGCGCCAGCGATGCCTTCGAGCTGCGCACAGAAGCGGGCGCGACGGTGCGGCTCGCCAACCCCGACATCGCGCGCGAACTGCTGGCGGACCTCGCGGCGCAGCTGTTCGGCGGCACGCCCGCGCAGTTCGCGAAGCTGCGCGCCGACCTCGCTCAGCTGCTGGCCATCACCGACGACGCCACCGGCCTGCTGCGACTGGCGCTGGCGAAGGCCGGCGTGCGCCTCGACGCGGCGATCGACGAAGCCGGGTTGCCGCTCGCGCGCCGCCGCCTCGCGCAGCTGCGTGCGCTGGCCGCGCTGTGCGCGATCGCCGATCCGGCCTCGGGCGCCGCAGCGCTGGGACTGCCGCTGGCGCAGCTGGCGGAGGTCGGCGCCCGCATCGACGCGCTGGGCGTCGAGCTTGCGCGCCGCCTCGGTACGCGCCTGGACAGCCTGCTCGCCAACCTGCAGCTGCCCGCGCTGGCGAAGCAGCCGCTCGCCGCGCTGCGCGGCCTGCTCGAGCGGCTCGACCGGCTCGAGCAGCTGCTCACGCAAGCGGCCAGCCGCCGCATCGCGCTGGGCCTGGACTTCGAATACCGGCGCATCGCCGAAGATGAGTGTTTCTTCAGCGGCGTGCTTGGCCGCGCGCATGTCGATTTCGAGGCACTGCACGGCGCCCTGCTGTCGCTGGACCTGGCGCGCGTGCTCGAGGCGACGCGCCAGCCCGGCTCCGGCGTCGCGCTGGAATCGTTCCTGCACCAGAGCACGGTCAAGCGCACGGTATCGCTTGGCCTGGACCTCGGCGGCTTCTACAGCGATCGCGACAGCGCCGCGCGCGAATGGACGCAGAGCCTGCGCGTGCTGCCCGATCCCGCCGCTGCGCAGGGGCAGCGCCGCGAGCGGCGCGTGGCGCTGAAGGGCAACCGCACGCGTGTGGAAACCGCCTTCGGCAGCCGCAGCCTTTGGCGTGGCGACTTCGCCGCCGATTTCGTTTCCACCGACGCCGGCGGCAACCTCGGTCGCTGGCGCTTCGGCCTGGCGCTGGGTTTCCGTTCCGCCACGCCCGCCGCGTCGGAAGCCTGGCTGCTGGGCGCCGCCGATTACGCCGCCGTATTCGGCGTGGTCGGCGAGAGCGAAGTGGAGTCTCTCGCCGCGCGGCTGCGCGCCAGCGGCGCGCCCGGCAAGCTGGCCAGCATCGAACTGGCGCTGACGCTGCGGCCGGCGGCCTTCGAATACGACGGCTTCCTGCGCGCCTTCGCCGGCGTCGACGAGGCGGCGATGCGCGATGCGCTCGCCACCGCACTGCAACGCATCGAGGGTTTCCCGGAGCGTTGCGACATCGCGCGCCGCCGCTCGGCCTACGCGCGCGCGGTGGCGGTGCTGCTGGGCAATGCCGGCGTGGACCTTCGCGATCCGGACCGGGTTGCGGCCTTCGTCGCGCGCGAACTGCACGATGCGGACGCGTCGCTGCGCGCATTCGAAGCGCAGCGCGATCCGCCCTCGCCCGGCTCGGTGGCCGACATCTCGCGCCGCACCGGCTCGATGCTTGGCCTGTTCCGCGAATTCCGCCAGGCGGCTGCGCTCGACCGTTTCCGCAATGCCTCCAGCCCCGGTGGTGGCGCAGACCGCAAGTCCATCGAGAAATCGCTGGCGGGTTGGGACCTCGCCTGGCGCGACCGCTATCCGTTGCGTTGGCAGGCCGTGCTGTTGCGCTCGCTCGCGAACGCAAGTGGCGTTCCCGACGCCGCGTTGGAGTCACGGTTCAAGCTGGTCGTCGAAGGCAAGACCGCCTGGCTGTTCGGCAAGGCCTAGGCGGCGCCATTGCACGCCGTGGGCACGTCCGTAGCCGATGCTGCGGAACAGGCTGGCGGCGAGCGGGTACCGGTTCAGTGCGGTTTCAGCGCCGGAATCACCACAGCGCCGCGCTGGCGCGCTGATATCATCGCCCGCCGACGCATGCGAATGGACGCCGATGGAGCCGCACGAAGAGCACCCCGACCCCACGCAGGCCCGCGCCGATGCCGCCTTGGCCGCCGGGCGGCTGCGCGAGTCGGTGGTGCTGCACACCCGGCTGCTCGAGCAGCGGCCGGCATCGGCCGGCCTGCACCTGCAACTCGCGCTCACGCATAAGTATCTGAGGGAGTGGCCCGCGTCGCTGGGCCATGCGCTGGCCGCGCTGTCGCGCGCCAGTCAGGGAAGCGAGGGCGCGAACTGGACCGCCGGCATCGCCGCCACCGCACTGGGCGACTGGGCGCAGGCGCGACGGCAGTGGCAGGACTGCGGCATTGCGATCGCCGACGGCGAAGGTCCGCCCGACGAAGCGCTGGGCCCGGTCGGGCTGCGCCTGAACCCCTGGTCCGGCGGCGAGACGGTGTTTGCCCAGCGCCTCGACCCGGCACGCGCACGCATCGCCAACGTTCCGCTGCCCGGCAGCGGCCACCGCTACGGCGATATCGTCCTGCACGACGGCCTGCAGGTCGGCCAGCGGCACTGGTTCGAGCGCACGGTGCCGGTGTTCAACGAAATCCAGCGCCTGCGGGAATCCGAGTTCGCCACCTGCACCGTTTTCGCGGCTTGCGATGCGGACGAGGACATCGAGGCCCTGCAACGCATGCGCGCGGACGGTGTTGGCCTGGTCGAGGACTGGAGCGCGGCGCTGCGGCATCGCTGCCTGCGCTGCAGCGAGGGCATCCCGCACCACCACGTGCGCCACGCCGCCGGCAACGACGCGGAGTGGAATTCCGACCGCACACTCGGCGTCGCCGCGCGCTCGCCCGAGGCCGTGGCCCGCTTGCTCGAGCAATGGGTCGCGGCAGCGCCTTCGCGTCGCCGCCTCGAGGCGATCGATTCCCGCGAGGCGCCCGGCCCCGCCCAGCCCGCCGACGAATCCGGCGCCTGGTGGCTGCCGCCGCGCTGATCAGTTCGCGAAGCCGATCCGGGCCAGGTTGGCGTTCCTCGCGCGCGTGAGCACCCGTGCCACCAGCTCGTACTCGGCCTCGGGCTCGACGACGAGCTCCAGCGCCGGCTGTCGCATCGGATCAAGCTGACCGCCGACGATGCCGCGCGCCGCCTCGCGCGCCAAGCGCGCCTGCAGCTGCTCGAGCGTCAGCGCCTGTCCATCCAGCATCAGCGTGTCGCCTGCGCCGATGTGCAGTCGCAGCGCCTCGGGTGGCTTCAGCTCCGAAACCGGCGGAGTGGGCTTGCGCAGGTCCATGTCGGTGGCGTAGTCGAGCGCCGGCACGGTCACCATGAAGATGATCAGCAGCACCAGCATCACGTCGACCAGCGGCGTGATGTTCATGTCCACCATCCGGGAACCCGAAGCAGTCGCAAAGGCCATGACCTCACTCCTTGCCGTGGCGCAGGCGGTGCGCCTGTGCGCGACCCCATCCTAGCACCGGCTAGGCCGCCGGCTTGCCTTCGCGCCGCGGCAGGACCATGTAGCAGCGTTGCACGAAGCCCTGGAACTCGGCCATGAAACGGTGCAGGAAGCTGGCCGTGGACTCGTCGATGACGTTGTCCTCGTCGTCGAACATGTCCTTGCGGTACTGGATATAGGCCTCGGGCGAATTCATCTGCGGCGAGTTGCAGAAACTAAGCAGGCTGCGCAGATGCTGCTGCGCCACCGCGGTGCCGATCGCGCCCGGCGAGGCGCCGATCACCGCGGAAGGCTTGCGCGTGAAGCTGTTCTTGCCGTGCGGCCGGGTCGCCCAGTCGATCGCGTTCTTCAGTCCGCCCGGAATCGAGCGATTGAATTCCGGCGTGACGAACAGCACCGCGTCCACGCCGTCGATCGCCTCCTTCCAGGCGCGCGCGGGCGCGGGAAAGTCGGCGTCGTAGTCCTGGCTGTAGAGCGGCAGGTCGCGGAATTCGATCTCGACGAAGTCCAGCCCCTCCGGCGCGAGCTTCTGCAATGCGTGCGAAAGCCGGCGGTTGATCGAGGTGGACGAAAGACTGCCGACGATGACGCCGATCCTGAAGCGTTCCATGCTGCTGCCTCCTTGCAATTGCACGTCGGGCCAGACTACGCCTCGGCCTCGGCCTTCGCCACCGCCAGCGTTCGCCCGAACAGCGCCAGCGTCTTCGCCCAGGCCTCGCGCGCGGCGGCCTCGTGGTAGCGCGGCGTGGTGTCGTTGTTGAAGCCGTGCACCGTGCCGGCTGGCTGGAACAGTTCGAACGTTACGCCCGCTGCCGTCAACGCGGCCGCATAGGCCGGCCAGGCGGTATTGATGCGCTCGTCGCCGGCCGCCAGCACCACCAGCAACTCCGCCTTGATGGCGGCCACGTCCTCGAGCGGCGCGGCGCTGCCGTAGAAGGGCGCACCCGCGCGCAGTTGCGGCAGTTTCGTGGCCAGGAAATTCACCATGCCCCCGCCCCAGCAGAAGCCCACCGCGCCCATGCGTCCGTTGCCACCTTCCGATCGGTCGAGCCAGCCGGCCGCGGCGAGGAAGTCCTCGCGCACCTTGGCCTGGTCGAGCTTGGCAAAAGCCGCGCGGGCGCTGTCCTCGTCGCCGGGGTAGCCGCCCTGCGGGTGCAACGCGTCCGGTGCGAAAGCGATGTAGCCGGCGAGCGCGAGCCGGCGCGCGATGTCCTCGATATGGGGATTCAGCCCTCGGTTCTCGTGCGCCACCAGCACCAGGGGCAGCGCAGCGGTCGCCTTCGCAGGACGCGCGAGGTAGCCGCCGCCCTTGCCATGGCCCCTGGGCGAGTCGAACTCCACCCGCTGCGTGCGGATGCGTGAGTCTTCCGGCGCCACCTGCCGGGCGGCGGCGAACTGCGGCGCCAGCGCCGCCAGGACGCCGGTGGCGGCGGCGCCCCGACGATCGCCGCCGTGCCGCGCAGGAACTCGCGCCGGTCTATCAGCCCGTGCACGTAACGATCGAAAAGCCCGAGCACCCGCGGGTCGAAGTCGGCAATGGTGAGTCGCTTGTTGGCCATGGCATTCCTTCGCATCGGGGACTGGCGGCGATGCTGCCGCCGATGCCGCCGCCGGCGCAGCCGAGCGCCGGCAGGCCATTCGTTCAGAATTATTCGTTCACAATGCCGGCAGCACCCCACCTGCCCCTGGAGCACACCATGAAGTGGAAAGTCGGACGCCGCAGCAGCAACGTGGAAGATCGGCGCGGTTCCGGAGGCATGGGCGTGGGCGGCCTTGGCGGCCTGGGAATCGGCGGCATCGTGCTGGTGGTCGTGGTATCGCTTCTGTTTGGCAAGAACCCGCTGCAGGTGCTGGGACAGGTCGCCGGCGAAGGCGCGCCGACGCAGCAGGGCGCGCCCGCCCCGGTCAACGACGAGGCTTCGCAGTTCGTCGCCACCATCCTGGGTTCGACCGAGGATGTCTGGGGCAAGGTCTTCCAGCAGAGTGGCAGCACCTACCCGGCGCCGAAGCTGGTGCTGTTCTCCGGCATGGTCGGCTCGGCCTGCGGTCGCGCCAGCTCGGCGGTCGGTCCCTTCTACTGCCCCGGCGACAGGCAGGTCTACCTCGACACCAGCTTCTTCAACGACATGCGCACCAAGCTGGGCGCTGGCGGCGATTTCGCCGAGGCCTACGTGATCGCGCACGAGGTCGGCCATCACATCCAGACCGTTACCGGCACCACCCAGAAGGTGGACCAGATGCGCGCCCGCGGCGACCGTGTCGAAGGCGACAACGGACTGCTCGTGCGCCAGGAACTGCAGGCCGACTGCTACGCCGGCGTCTGGGCCAACCATTCGCAGGCGCAGCTGAACTGGATCGAGGCCGGCGACGTGGACGAGGCGCTGGGCGCGGCCACCGCCATCGGCGACGACCGCCTGCAGCAACAGCAGCAGGGCATGGTGGTGCCGGACTCCTTCACCCACGGCACCTCGGCGCAGCGCGTGCGCTGGTTCCGCACCGGCTTCGAGTCGGGCAATCCCTCCGCCTGCGACACCTTCGCCGCCACCCGGCTGTGACCAGCCCGCCCCGATGAGCGACAACATCTTCGCGGCGCTGCGTGAAAGCCACGAGCTGCAGCGCTCGCTGCTGCGCAGGCTGCTGCGCTCGAAGGCCGGCACCCGCGACCGCGTCGAGCTGTTCAGCGCCTGCCGCATCGAGCTGCAGGCGCACGAGGCCGCCGAGGAGCGCTTCCTCTACGTACCGATGCTGCTCGACGACATGGGCCTGGGCTCGTCGCGCCACGCCCTGCACGAGCACCACCAGATCGACGAGCTGGTTGAGCAGTTGCAGCACCTCGACACCCACTCCGAGCCCTGGTTCGACAAGGCGCGCGAGCTTTCGAAGAAAGTGCACCACCACCTGCGCGAGGAGGAAAGCAAGTTCTTCCAGGTCTCGGGAAAGATCCTCAGTGCAACCCAGAAGCTGCGCCTGGCGAAGTCCTACCGCCGCGACTACGCGCGCATGCACAAGCTGCTGGCGGCGAAATAGCGCCGGCGCTCAGAACAGCGCCGAGAGCATCCTGCGCACGAAGCGGATGCTGCCGAGGTTGGAAGCCGCCTCGTCGCTGGAAACGACGATCCGGCCGGGCGGCAGGCCCGGCGCATCTCGCCGCACCAGCGTGTAGCCGTTGAGCAGCGTCTTCCATGGCGTGCGCGCGCTGTGCACGCTGAAGCGCGCGTGCCGGTTCCAGGCCAGCATGCGCTCCGGCGGCAGGGCGCGGATGTCGCCCAGCTCGTTGTCCTCGACGTTGGCCTTGAGCAGCAAGCGCCCCTCGCCCTCGCCGCAGGTGGCGATGCGGAACACGATGCGCCCCAGCAGCAGCGTGGAGATGCGCAGGCTCCACTGCGAGCGCAGGCGCACGTTCTCGCTGGCGCCGAAGAAATCCTCGTAGCGGAACACCACCTCCTCGCCCGGTTGCAGCTTCCATTCCACGATGGACAGGCCGCCGCCGGCGGAGGCCACCATGCCGGGCGTCCCGGCGATTTCGCCGGCGGTGGCTGACCGGTCATCCAGGTAGCGGCCGCGCGTGAAGACGAAATAGCGGCGGCGCAGGATGCGCGCAATCGGCGCCGACCACGGCCAGGGCGCGAGGCGCACGTCGTTGTCGGCGTTCGACAACTGCTTGCGCGTGATCATCGCGAGCGGGAAGCCGGCATCGATCGCCAGCCTGCGCGCGACCCGGTAGTCGCCCTGGATCGCCGGGGCGTCGGCGAAGCCCACGCTCAGCTCGCCCTCGTGGTGGTAGGTCTCCAGCGCGAGCACGTAGAGGAAGCTTTTCACCGCCAGCAGGGCCAGCGTCAGCCAGCCGAGCAGGCGCAGCAGGTCGTGCAGCAGGAAGGCGCGCCTGGCCGCGGCATGCGACTGCGCGCGGGCCTGCTCGAGACGCGCGTCGAGCGAGGGCAACAGGCGGGCGATGCGCGCGTCGAGGGATTGCACCGCGCCGGCGCTCGCGCCCGCCACTTCATCGCCGACCGTCGAGGCCAGCTCGTCGCGCGCCTGCGCCAGCCCGGTTTCGGCCGCGCTGCGGGCCGCGTTCGCCGCACAGTTGCCCGGGTGCAGCCAGTCGCATGGGGCGCGGCCCATCGGCATCGGGCCGCCCAGGGCCGACGCCAGTCCGCGGGTCGCGGCCTCCGCCTGCGCCGGCAAGGCGCCCGCGTCGAGGCTGAGGCGGCCGAGTCGGCGAAACACCGCGGCGGCAAGTTCATCGTGCCAGCGGTCCAGCGAGCGTTGCAGGCTCTGGCGAAATCCAAGCGACTGCAGGCGCAGCGACGCCATTCCGGCGGCAGGCGCGAAGCAGGGGAAAGTGCCGGAGTTGGATTGCAGGATGCTGGTTCCGGCAGGCTCGTCGAATGCGCCACCGACGAAATCGGCCGAGCGCAGCCGCAGTCCGGCCGCGGGCGTGGCCACGGTGCAGTTACGCGGCAGGGCCAGCGCGAGTCCGAGCGCTGCAGCGCTTCGCCTCGAAGCCGTTTCCTTCGAGAGCACCGACAGTGTCGCCGCCTCATTGCGCGCCAGCATCAGCGCCAGCCCGCGACGCGCCTGTGCCGTCGCCCCCGGATCCAGCGCCGCGGTGGCAAGGCGCAGCAGTGCGGTCGCCGTGCTCGCGTCCACGCGCGACGCGGCCGGCTCCAGCAGGTGCGCCAGGCGGTGCCGCAGCCACAGCCTGCCCTGCGCCTCGCTGGGCAGGCCCGCGTAAGCCACCGCGTTCACGTGCTCGCGGCGCTCGCGCACGCGCGCGGTCAGCTCGCGCATGCGGGCGATGCGCCGGTCGCGCTCGCCGACATAGCGCAGCACGTCCATGACGTCGCGGGGCCTGGGCGTCGGCGTGGCGAGCAGCGCGCGCAGTTCGGCCTTCATGCGCGCCAGTTCGGGATCGTCCTCGGGCGCACGCTCGATCGCCAGCACGGAGCGCGGGGCCAGGCTGGCCAGCAGGATCCCGGGCGTGGCCGCTTCCTTCGCCAGTTGCGCGGACGACAAACCAAGCAGGCGCTGGCGGCTCGCGGCGAAGCGCGCCGCCAGGTGCAGCTCCAGGTCCGCCTGCGTACCCGCGCGCCGCAGCGAAGCGACCGGCAAGCTGGCGTTCATGCCGCTGCAAGGAATCACCGTCGCCGGCGAGATCGCGGGCACCGAGCAGAACTCGTCGATGCTGCTCAGTCGGTACGCCAGTTGCGCGGCGCCGGCGGCGATGCGATTCGCCGCCAGCGCCACCAGCAAGATCGCCAGCGCCAGCGGGCTCCACACCACCAGCGCGTCGCGCAGCAGGCGCGGCAGCGGACGGTCGGCGCGACGCAGGTCCGCGAACGCGCCCAGGTTCTGGACGAAGGCCAGCGCCAGCAGCAGCGCCACCGTCGCCAGCAGCATCGAGATCAGGACGATCAGCCAGGTCATGCCTGCATGATCGCAGAGACGGCGCCAAAAGCAGCAGGAGCCGGTTACGTCGCTGAATGGAGGCACGACGCCGTCGGTAGGATTCGACGAGATGCGCGCGGTGCTTTCCTCGCTGCGCTAGTTCTTCCAGAACTGGTACCAGGGTTGCAGCTTTGCCAGCGATCGCGCCAGGTTCGCGCGTGCCTGCTGCTCGCGCTCGGCGCGAAGCGCCGCGGTGGAGTAGATGGAGTCGCGCGCGAGGAATCCAGCCAGGACTTCGCGGCGCTTGATGCGGAACAGCGCGCGCGGCACCCACGAATATTCCTGGCGCACCTGCACTTCGTACTCGTCGAAGCGCTCGCCGGGCGCGCCCAGGATGGACAGGTCGATGTCCACCAGCAGCGCTTCGTCGGGCGTCTCCGGAAGCGCCTCGTGGCAGGTGGCCATCACCAGCCTCCGAACCCGCTCCACGGGCTCGGCGTCCACCTGCGCAGCGCGCAATGCTTCGACTGCGAGCTCGGCGCTACGTAGTTCGTTGTCCTTGCCGCGGACCTCGTAGACGGCATCGTGGAACCAGAGCGCGAGTTCGACTTCGCCCGGACGCGCCGCCAGCGCAGCGTGCTCCTCGAACAGCGCCAGGCACTCCTCCAGATGTTGCAGGCTGTGGTACCTGCGCCGTGGCTCGGACCACGCCGCGACCAGGCGCTCGAACATCGCGGCGCCGTCTCCGCGCGCGCCAATGGCCGCCCAGGCGCGTTGCCAGGAACGCTCGAGCAGCGGCTCCATCGCCGGCAGTGGCGCGGCCTGGTGCCAGCGCTCGGCGAGCAGCTGCTGCGCCGCGTCGAAGTGTTCCGCCGGCACCCAGACACGCACGAGTTCCCCGAGAGGCAGCTCGCCGGCGCCGCCGGACAGGAAGGAACCCTGCACATGCGCCGGGATGTCCCCAGCCGCCAGCAGGTCCACGACCAGCTGCGCATCAATGACGCTCGCGGCGTGATAGGCCACTTTCATCGGCGCTTCCATCCGGGACTTGTGGCATGTTCCCCGATCGCGCGGCCGCTTGCCATAAGCGTCCGGTAACCGGAACCAAACCATTTCCCGACTGCGTCCGCGCGCTGCCGTCGCCGGCCGTGCCGGGGGTGCAACCGAAGGCGCGCCGGCGGTATCGAATGCCCTGAAGACCGCCGCCGGCCGTCGCCTGCACCCGAGGACACCGAAATGCGCCACACGATCCGAGCCCTCGCGTGGGCCTGTTTCACCCTGCTCCCGGCGGCGGCCAACGCCGCCGTCACCCAGTACCGCGTGCAGTACGCGGGCGACGATGCCTTCCAGGTCGAGGCCAGCTTCGCCCGACCGACCACGCGCCTGGACCTCAACACGCACGAAAGCAAGGCGCGCCCGGACAGCCAGGCGGCCTCGATCCGCGAGCTGAAAGCCTTCGACGCCGCGGGCAAGCCGGTGGCGATCGAATTCGTGGGACGCGGCGGCTGGGAAACGACGCAGGGCCCGGCGTCGCGCGTCAGCTACAAGGTGCTCGCCGACCACGACGCCGCCGACTGGATCGCCGGCAAGGACGAGGTTGCGACGAAGTTCGACCACAGCTACTTCTTCGCCAGCGATGCCTTCTTCCTGGTGGATTACGACGCGCCGAAACAGCCGATCCAGGTGCGCTTCGACCTGCCCACCGGCTGGGCCGTGACGGCGCCCTGGCCGAAGCGCGGCGATGACTACGTCGCGCCGACGCCCGAAAATTTCGGTACCAATGCCTTCGCCATGGGCCGCGACGCGGCGCGCAGCGCCCGTGCCGGCGAGCTGCAGCTGACCTGGCTCAGCGACAGCCGCGTCAAGGCCATCGAGCCGCGCCTGCTGCCGATGTTCGACAAGCTGCCCAAGGCCTACAGCCAATTCTGGGGTGGTTCGCCCGGCGAGGCGCTGACCATCTTCTTCCTGGCCGACCCGCAGACCGACGGCGGCGCCTTCCACAACAGCTTCGCGCTGCGCCTGGCCACGCCCTTGCGCCCGGCGGAAACGACGGTGTGGGAGCACACGCTCGGCCACGAGCTGATGCACGTTTGGATGAACAACAGCAACGACGGCATCCGCCTCGGCGCCGGCGGCGCCACCTACTGGTTCACCGAGGGCTTCACCGATTACCTGACGGTGAAGCTGATGCGCGACGCCGGGCTGATCGACGACCGGCTGGCGGGGGTGCGACACGCCAACCAGATCCGCCGCTACGGCTTCGGCAAGCGCCTGTCGCCGGGCGTAACGCTCGTCGCTGCCGGCAAGGAAAAGCACAAGCACTGGGAACTGGTGTACGGCGGCGGCGCAGTGATGGCGATGTTGCTCGACGCCGAGCTCTCGCGGCAATCGCCCACCGCCTTCCGCGACGCGCTGCGCCGCGTGCAGCACCAGGGTGACGCGACGCTGGACGCGCCCACCTTGTTGAAGTTGCTCGACGAATCCTCGCAGGGACGCGCCAGCGCGATCATGCAACAGCTTGACCAGGGCATGTCCCTGGCCGAGATCCGGACGGCGCTGGCGCCGGCCGGAATGAGCGTCGAAGGCTTCGCGAGCGACGAGGTCTACGTGGAGTTCACGCGCTGAGCCCCCTGCCGCGCCCGCGCGTCAGCCGGCTCAGTGCTGTTGCGCGGGCTCGTCGGCCTTGGCCTCGGCGGGCCCGGCATGCTCGCCATCATGCCCGGCGGCCATCGCGGCGTGGTGGTGGTCGAACTCGGCGCGGCTGATGCTGCCGTCCTTGTCCGTGTCCAGCTCGGCCCAATGCTTTTCCATCTTGGCCTTGTGCTGCTCGGGGCTCATCTTGGCTTGCATGCCGCCGCGCTCCATACCGGCGCAATCCATGCCTTCGCCCTTGCCCGGGCCATGACTGTTGGCCAACGCGGCGCCACAGGCCAGCACGAGCGCCATTGCCATCGCTGCTTGATACGTTTTCACGGGGGTAACTCCTGGGTTGAGGGTTGAGGGGTGAACCATTCTGCACTGAAGCGCGCGGCCTGCAAGCACCACTTACGGCGCCTTGGCCGGCGGCGTCATGCGACCGTGCAGTTCGGGAAGCAGCATCGCAGCGGCGGATCCGAACCAGGGATGGAACTCGGCGACCATCTCGCCGTTGATGATCACCGGATCGGTGGCGGTCAGGGCCCGCGCCTCTTCGACGGTGGGCACCGCGAACAGGAACAGGCCGCGCCAGCCCTCCTCGTTCTTCGCGAAAGGGCCCGCCAGCGCCAGCTTTCCTTCGTTGGCCAGCCGCTCGATGTTGGCGAAGTGGCCTGCAAACATGGCGTCGCGCTTCTCGCCGTCCGGCACTCGCGTCGGCCCGGTCTTCAGGATCACCAGTACGTAGCTGCGCATGCCATGTTCGTCGGCGCCCACGCGCCTGGCGAGTTCGGCGTCGTAGGCGGCGGCGGGTGCGGACGCGGATTCGCTGGCGACCGCGCTGCCGAAAGACAGGGCGGCACCGGCAGCGCAGAGCAGCAGGCTTCGGATGTGCATGTCGAACTCCATGACGGGACCCACGGCCCCGCGGCCGATGATAAGCCTGCATCGCCCGCGCATCACCGGGTTAAGCTGGGCCATCCCTTCCGTGCGGATGCAATGACCAGGCGAGGAAAGAACAGGGAGGCACCGGCCGGCGGACGCGGCGCCATCGCCGGCAGCGTGCGTGGCTTTGCGCGGCAGGGCATCCCGATCAAGCTGCTCGGCTCCTTCCTGCGCGCCAACAAGGTGCACGGCTTCGATTGTCCCGGCTGCGCGTTCCCCGACAAGACCGGGCGGCCGCTGGTGGACAGCTGCGAGCAGGGCCAGAAGGCGATCGCCTGGGAGATGACGCGCAAGGCGGTGGGCGCGGAATTCTTCGATGGCCGGACGCCGGAGGAGTTGCGCGCGCGCAGCGACTTCGACCTCGAGTTCCAGGGCAGGCTGACGCAGCCGGTGCTGTACGAGCGTGCCTCGGGAAAATTCCGTGCCGTAGGCTGGGACGAGGCCTACGCCATCGCCGCGCGCGAGCTGGGGCAGCTCGATCCAGCGTCGGTGGCGTTCTATGCCTCCGGACGCAGCAGCAACGAGGCCGCCTTCCTCTGGCAACTGGCGGCGCGCGCCTACGGCAGCCCCAACCTGCCCGACTCCTCCAATTTCTGCCACGAGCCCAGCGGCCATGCGCTCAAGCAGAGCATCGGCACCGGCAAGGGCACCTGCCAGCTGTCCGATTTCGAGCGGGCCGAGCTGATCGTGGTGATTGGGCAGAATCCCGCCAGCAACCATCCGCGCATGATGGCGGCGCTGCACGAGGCCAAGCTGCGCGGCGCCAGTATCCTCGCGATCAATCCGCTGCGCGAGCGCGGCTTCACCAATTTCTCCGATCCCAAGAACATCGGCGAGTTGATCAGCGACAGCGGCATCTGCGTCGCCGACGAGATCTACCAGGTACGCATCGGCGGCGACATGGCTTTCCTCAAAGGGGTGATGAAGGCGCTGCTGGAAGACGAGCGCGCGGCGCCGGGTTCGGTGTTCGACCTGGCTTTCATCTCTGAGTACACCGAGGGATTGGACGCGCTGTTGGCCGACCTCGATGCCTGCGGGTTTGCCGACCTGGAGCGCCGCAGTGGCCTGCGCGAAGCGCAGATGCGCTCCTTCGCCGCGCGCTATGCGGCCAGCGGCGCCACCATGCTGACCTGGTGCATGGGCCTGACCCACCACCCGCACGCGGTCGAGACCATCCAGCAGGTGGTGAACCTGGCGCTGCTGAAAGGCAACATCGGCCGGCCGGGCACCGGCGTGATGCCGGTGCGCGGGCATTCCAACGTGCAGGGCGACCGCACCATGGGCGCGACCTCGACGGTGTCCACGGCCTGGCTGGACAACCTGGAACGTGCGTTCGCAGGCTTGAAGGTGTGCCGCGATGCCGGCCGCGACGCCGCAGGCACCATCACGGGCCTGCTCGATGGTTCCGTCAAGGCGCTGCTGACGCTCGGCGGCAATTTCGGCGTCGCCTCCCCGGATGCGCCGCGCGTGCAGGCGGCGCTGGAGCGCTGCCGCTTCACCCTGCACATCGCCACCAAGCTCAACCGCACCCACTGCTTTCCCGGCGCGATCGGACTGTTGCTGCCCACCTTGGGGCGCACCGACAAGGACCTGCGCGCGGGCGCAGAGCAGTGCATCTCGACCGAGGATTCCTCGAGTACCGTACGGGCCTCGCACGGGGCGCAGGCGCCGATCAGCGAACTGCAGCGCAGCGAACCGGCGATCGTCGCGCAGCTCGCCCATGCGCTCGGCTGCACTACCGCCGTGCCCTGGCTGCGTTTTGCCGACGACTACGCCGCCCTGCGCGACCGCATCGAGGAATGCCAGCGCGGCGTCACCGCCGGCTTCGAGGACTACAACCGCAAGCTCGACCAGCACGGGCGCTTCGCGCTGCCCAACGGCGCGGCCGAGCGGCGCTGGAAGACAAAGACCGGCAAGGCGCATTTCCACGCGCATGCCAACCGCGACGACAGCCCTGATGCCATCGCACGCGCACGCTTCGGCGACGCGGTGCTGACGCTGATGACGATCCGCGCCCACGACCAGTTCAACACCACCGTCTACAGCGCCGACGACCGCTACCGCAACGTCAGCGGCGATCGCCGCGTGCTGTTCCTGAGCGCGCACGACCTCGCCCTGCGCGGACTCGACGATGGCGACCTGGTGGACATCGAATCGCTGGTGGACGACGGCGTCACCCGCCGCGTCAGCGGCTTCACCGCCCGCGCCTGGGACCTGCCGCACGGCTGCGCCGCCGCCTACTTCCCCGAAGCCAGCGCCCTCATCCCCTCCACCACCTGTTCGACCTTCACCAACACCCCCCTCTACAAAGAAACCCCCGTCAAGATAACGGCGAGTAACGGTGACGGGGCAGGTCTTTAGAGTTTGGATTTGGTGGAGACGTTGTCGATTTTCCAGGCGCCGTCCTCGCGAACCAGCTTGACCTTGCCGGTCATGGCGGAGCCATCGGATTCCTTGCCGGCGATCACCAGTTCCGCGCGCGTGGCGTCCGCCTGGCCGGACACGATGTGCACCTCGGCGGGCTCGAAGGCCTTCACCATCTCCAGCATCTTCGGGAAATCCGGCTGCGAGCGCGACTTGCGCATTTCGTCGGCGCGCGACTTCGCCGCCAGCGCGAGCATCGCGTCCACGTCGCCTGCCAGCGTCGCCCGGTGCATCGCCATGTAGGCCTTGCCCGGCTCGCCGCCGCCCTTTGGAAGCACCGTGCCCCAGGGTTTCGGCGGCGGCGCCGGCGGCCCCTTGCCGGCGATGGCTTCGTCGAAGCTGAAGTCGCAGCTGAGCTTGTCGTCATCGCCCAGCACGAAACGCCCGCTCACGCGCGCCGCCGCCGGCCCCTTGGGCGTGTACTCGCCAACATCGTTGCCGGAGATGGAACGACTGGTCCCCGGTGGAACGAACATCTGCAGCGCTTCCACCACCTTGCCCTCGGCATCGAAGCGCAGCTCGAGCTTGGCGCCGTCGCCATCGTAGACCTGCGAATCAATGGCGTCTCCGATCTCATCGGGGTTGGCCTGCGCGAGTTCGGCGCGATCAAGCTTCTCCGTGAGCAGCCACAGGGTCGTGACCTTCTTGGCGTCATCGAAGGGATCCGGCGCGAGCGCGGCGTAAGCATCGACGAACACCAGGGGCTTGCCTTCATGCGTGCACTTGCCGGTCACGCCGGCCTGGGCGGCCGTGGCGGCAAAACAGGAAAGCAGCAGAAGCGGAACGGAAGCAGACAGTTTCATGGCGTGCTCCAGAAGGGAGGGTGACCGGCGGACGGGCTCGACCGCAGCCTACTCCCACCCAACGTGAACGAGGGAGCGGAGCGGCCTGCACTTCACCGCCGGCACACCCCCGCCCCACCCTGCCGGCACGCCCGGGGTGCAGCCTCAAAGTGCACCTGCACCACTCGAGGGCAACCCATGCAACTGACCATCCGCGACCTCAGCCAGACCTACCCGAACGGCGCCCGGGCCCTGAAGGGAGTCTCGCTCAGCGTGCCGTCGGGAATGTACGGCCTGCTGGGCCCGGGCGGAGCCGGCAAGAGCACCCTGTTGCGGATCCTCGCCACGCTGCAGGAGGCCGATGGCGGCTCGGCCATGCTCGGCGAGATCGACGTGCTCCGCCACCGGGACGATCTGCGCCGGACGCTCGGTTACCTGCCGCAGGTCCCCGATCCGTTGCCCAACGTGGCTGCGCAGGACCTGCTCGACCACTTCGCCCTTCTCAGGGGCTGCACCCGCCATGGCGAGCGCAGGGCCATGGTCGAGGCGCTGCTGCAGCAGGCGGACTTGTGGGACGTGCGGCGGCACAAGCTCGGCGGCTACAGCATCGGCATGCGCCAGCGCTTCGGCGTGGCGGTGGCGCTGCTGGGCAATCCGCAACTGATGATCGCGGACGAACCCGGTACCGGCATCGGTCCCACGGAGCGGGCACGCTTCCTGGACCTGCTCGCAACACTGGCTGGGCAGCGCGTGGTGATCCTGGCCACGCGCAACGTCGACGACGTAAGCCGACTGTGCACGCGCATGGCAATCATCGAGAGCGGCCGCATCCTGCTCGAGGGCGAACCGCAACCCGATCTCAAGCAGGTCTATGCCAGCACGATCGCCGCACAGCTCGGCTGCCGCCCGGGCGATGCCGAGCCGGTGGCTGCCTGATTTCAAGAAGTCCGGGTTGGTCGAGCAGGCGCCGCCGCCGACATCAGCTTGCGGAAGGTCGGGCATTCCAGGTGGCTGCGCGCCGGGCAGACCGCCGCGTGGCGCAGGCCGTTGCGCATCGCGCGCAATTGCCGGATGGTCGCGTCCAGCTCCTCCGCCTTGGCAGCCAGCGCCTGGCGATCGATGTTCGTGCGGCCGTCGGTCGAGAACATGCGCCCGATTTCCTCCAGCGAAAATCCCGCCGAACGCCCCAGCGCGATCAGCGACAAGCGCTCGAGCACGCTGGCGTCGAACAGGCGCCGCAACCCGTGCCTGCCGTTGGAGCGGATCAGGCCCTTTTCCTCGTAAAAGCGCAGCGTCGAGGCCGGCACGCCGGCCTTTTTCGCAACCTCGGCGATGTCCATGAAAAAAGCCCTTGACCTCAAGTTGACTTGAAGTGGCATCGTGCCTCCCAAGCCTGCGGAAGGCAAGCGATGGAGGACGCGAGGATGAGCATGATGGTGAGCGTGGCCCTGGTTGGGATCGGCGCCACGCTGGTGATCGACCTGTGGGCAGCCGTGCGAAAGCGCCTGCTGGGCGTGCCCGCGCCGGACTATGCAATGGTCGGCCGCTGGCTCGCGCACATGCCGCATGGTCGCTTCCGGCACGCGGCGATCGCGAAGGCAGAGCCTGTGCCCGGCGAAGGGATGCTCGGCTGGAGCGCGCATTACCTGATCGGGATCGCCTTCGCCGCGCTGCTGGCGCTCACGACGGGAAGCAACTGGTTCCTGCATCCGACCTTGGCGCCCGCCCTGCTGACGGGCATCGCCACCGTCGCCGCGCCCTTGTTGCTCATGCAGCCTGGCATGGGCGCCGGCATCGCTGCCCGCAACACGCCCAACCCCGCCAGGGCACGCCTGCACAGCCTGCTCACGCACAGCCTTTTCGGCCTCGGTATGTACCTCACCGGCTGGATGCTCAGCCACTTCCCACTGGAGATCTGAAATGAAAGTTCCTGCCCGTTACGCCCCGATCCTGTTCGGCGCCCTGCTCTCGGCCATCATGGTCGCGCTGGTATCCGCCTTCGTACTCGCCATCAACCAGGGCATCCATCCCGGCTTCCTCGCGAAATGGACACGCAGTTGCCTCACGACCTGGCCGGTCGCCTTCGTGGCGGTGACGATCGTGGCCCCCTGGGTGCGCCGCATCGTGGCTCGGGTTACGGCGAGCGCGTAGCCTGGCGGAACAAGGAAGCGCAGCCCAGCCAGACCACGGCGAGCACGGCCGAGAAGATCCAGCCCTCCGGATGCCCAGGCTGCGAGACGAACACGGCCACCACGGCCACGGCCACCTGCGCCACCGCCATCATCAGCATCACCGCCGCCATGCCGGCGGCGCGAAAGCGCGCGACCAGCGCGCCGACCGCGCCAATGGCCAGTACGGCGATGAACAGCAGGTTCCAGTCGTTCAGCTCGCTCTCGATGATGCCTACCGCCATGTTTACCCAGACAGTGAAGAAGCCTGCGCCCGTCGCCAGCACCATCGCGGCGCGATGGCAGAGGCTGCGCGACAGCCACAGCGACAACTCGCACAGGGAAGCCGCCACCAGCAGGATCACGCCCCAGAAGACGAAGTCCATCGCCGTCCAGGGAATCTGCACCGCGAACCGGGCGATCACTGGAATCGCGAACAGGCAGACCGCGCCGCCCCAGAACAATATGCGCAGGACCTTGTCCTGCATCCAGGGTGCGTCAGCGAGGATTGCGCTCATTGCCAGTCTCCATCCATATCCGGGCGGCGCCAGTATCCGGAGCACTCATGGGCTGCCCGTGGGCGCGCCGTGTGGCGAGGATGAAGCCGGCAGCGTCTCCGTCATCCGCCACGCCGCCGCCGCGCCCGAAACGAAGGTGAGCGCGGCGATCAGGTACACCGCGGCCGACAGCCCGAACAGGTCCGCGGTGACGCCGGCCAGAACCGCGCCCACCGCATAGCCCAGGTCGCGCCACAGCCGATAGATCCCCACGGCCGAGGCGCGCCAGCCTGGGTGGGCGACATCGCCAATCGTCGCCAGCAAGGTCGGATACACCATCGCCGTGCCCAGTCCCAGCAGCACCGCGCCGAGCACGAAGCCCGGCATCGCGGCGCTGGCCGCAGTGATGGCGATGCCCACGGCCTGCCCCCACATGCCGCCGACGATCAGCCACTTGCGGCCGATGCGATCCGACAACGCGCCGGTGGCGATCTGCGTCAACCCCCACACGCCCGGATAAATCGCGGCGAGCAGTCCGATCTGCCCGAGGCTCGCGCCCGCGGCAGCGAACAGCAGCGGGAACAATCCCCAGGCCATGCCGTCGTTGAGGTTGTTGACGAGGCCGACCTGGCTGGCGCTGGCAAGGTTGGGGTCGGAATAACTCGTCCTGCGGAAGACCTCCCTCTGCCCGAGCGGCGGATCCACCGCCCTGCCCGCCGCTTCGTGCGCGACGAAGTGATGCGTTTCGCGCACGGCGAAGATGGAGAGCGCAGTGCCCGCCACCACGTAGAACACGCCCAGGTAGAAGGGCTCGGGCCTCAGCCCGTAGCGCGTGGCAACCCAGCCGGTGGCGAGCGCGCTGAGCGCGACGGCAAAGTAGCCCGCGAACTCGTTGAGGCCCATCGCCAGGCCGCGCTGCCTGGATCCGACCAGGTCGATCTTCATGATCACCGTGGTGGACCAGGTCAGCCCCTGGCTCACGCCCAGCAATACGTTCGCCGCCAGGATCCAGTTCCAGCTTGGCGCCCACATCAGCAGGAAGGGAACCGGCGCCGCGGCCAGCCAGCCGGCGACGAGCACGTGCTTGCGGCCGAGCCGGTCGGACAGCCGCCCGGCGAAATAGTTGGTGAAGGCCTTGGCGATGCCGAAGGCGACGATGAAGGACAGGATCGCCGTCCGGGCCGATAGCAGGAATTCCTGTTCGGCGATGGCGGGCAGGATGCTGCGCTCCAGCCCGACCATCGCGCCGACGAAGGCATTGACCAGCACCAGCAGCCAGAACTGACCGGCGTTCTCGCGCAGGCCCAGGCGCAGCGGCGCTGCCGCCGTGTCCGTGTCCTCGCGCCCGGGCGTGGCCACCTCGCGATTCCTAGTAGCGGTCGAGGTCGCGACCGACGATCACTTCGCCCGTGTAACCGCCAGCGCGGATCGCCGCCAGCAGCAGCTCGTCGTCGCTGCCGTGGCGCACGATGTGGTGCAGCACCAGCAGCTTTGGCTTTGCCGCGGCGGCGATCACGCCGAGCTCCAGGTCGGAAGTATGGAACTCGTGCATGTAGCTCGGCCAGGCTTCGCCGCCCACGCGTACTTCCGGCGCCACCTGCGTGAACGGATAGACCTCGTGCACCAGCACGTCCACGCCGCGCGAGGCCTCGAGGATCGCACGGGTCGGGCGGGTGTCGCCGGAGATCACGATCGAACGGTCGGGAGTATCGATGCGGAAGCCATAGGCCTGCTTCCAGCAGCCATGCTGCACGGGAATGGCGGTGATGCGCACGCCATCCTTGTCGTACACCAGCCCGGCATCGAACTCGTGCACCTCGACGCGGTAACCCGTCTTCGAATTGCGCTCAAGGCCCTCGACGCGCACCTGGATGTCTTCCTTCCATGCCGCCAACACATGCTTCGTCATGTGCTTGAGTCCGACCGGACCGTAGGCCTGCAGTTTGTCGCGACGGCCCATCACCCAGGTAGTGAAGATCAGGTCGGGATAGCCGAGCGTGTGGTCGCTGTGCAGGTGGGTGATGAAAACCGCCTCCGGGCCGCGGATGGACAGCCCCGCCGCCGCCATGCGCCGCATCACGCCGGCGCCGACATCGAACAGGAACACGCGACCCTCGTACACCACCGCCGTGGCCGGCCCGAAACAGGACGGGTCCGGGCGCGGCATGCCGGTGCCGAGCATCACCAGGTGGGTGCCGCCGGCGCCGCGCTCGACGGCGCGCTGGCGCCAGGCAAGGCGCGTGCTTTCCAGCGAGGGAAGTGCGATCGGCGGCGCGATTGCCGGACTGGTGGCGAGCTTTTTCGGGGCGAGCTTCTTCGGGGCGAGCTTCTTCGGCGCGACTTTCTTCGGGGCGACCTTTTTCGCAGCGACCTTCTTCGGAGCGACCTTCTTCGGGGCGACCCTTTTCGCAGCGCCCTTCCTGGCGGCGGCCTTCGCCGGCACCCCCTTCCTCGCGCTGGTCTTTTTCGACGGGACCTTCTTCCTTGACGCGGTTTTCTTCGTCGCCACAGCCCGGCTCCTTGCCTCGATCGAAGGCTAGCGTACCCGAGCGGCGTAGATCCCGTCGCGGGTGTAAGCTGCCCCCGCTGTGCATTTGGCCGTTCTCTTCTGCTTCCCAAGGAGGTTCGCATGACCCGCACCCTCAGGTCCGCCCTGCTCCCGCTCGCGCTTTGCGCCGCGCTTCCCGCCTTCGCCAACCCCGCCGACGAAACGAAGGCGCCGGAAATGAGCGCCGAGCAGATGGCGATGATGGAGGCCTACCAGAAGGCCGCCACGCCCGGCGCCGCGCACGCGCAGCTGGCGAAGACGGAAGGCACCTACGATCTTTCGATCACGAGCTGGGACGCACCCGGCGCGCCGCCAAAGACCGAAAAGGGCACCGCCACCCGCAAGATGACCATGGGCGGCCGGGTCATGGTCGAAAGCGTCGAGGCGACGATGCAGGGTCAGCCCTGGACCGGCCACGGCATGCACGGCTACGACAACGTGACCGGCCGGCACTGGTCCACCTGGAACGACAGCATGGGCACCGGCGTGATGCTCAGCGATGGCGAATGCGACGACCAGGGCAGCTGCAAGTTCACCGGCAACTGGAACGACCCGGTCAGCAAGGGCAAGATCACCGCGCGCATGACCAGCCGCTGGACCGACGCGGACACCGAGGTGTTCGAGATGTACACGCCGGGACCGGATGGCAAGGAAATGAAGATGATGGAGATCACCTACTCCCGCCGGAAGTGAGCGTGCGCAAGCTCGCCTGCATCGGATTACTGGGCATCGCCGCCTTGGCGCCGGCGTTGGCGCACGACGTGTCCGGGCAGATTCCGGCGCAGGAAGACGTGGTCGAGGAACTGCAGGTGCAGGAACTGCTGCTGCAGTCCGAGATCCGCGCGGCCGGCGGCTCGGCAACCGCGCAGTCGGGCATAGCCGGCGCCAACGCGCGCATCCGTTACGACCTGCGCCAGATCGCCGAGCTGGAGGAGGTCGCCGCGCTCTATGGCAAGAGCGCGGAGGAAATGCGCGAGCTCAGCCGGCAGTTCGAAAGCCGCCCGTATTTCGCGATGTCCGACCTCGCCGAGGAAGGCGCGGAGGAAGTTGGCGAAGCAGCGGCCAAGCGCGCGCTGGAGGCCCTTGGCAAGAAGAACGTCACGCGCGTGATCGGCCCCGCCTCCTACATCGGCGACGTCGTCGAACATGGCGGCAAGCTGGTCATCCGCATCGTGGACGCCAGCCGCCTGCGCCAGGAGGCGATCGCCGAGCAACGCCACGTGGTGGACGTCCTCGCCGTCATAGTGCAGTTCCAGCGCGAGATCTCCGCCGAGCACCGCCGAATCCGCCAGTTGCGAGAACTCGACGAGCGTTCAAAACGGAATTTCGGCGAATTGGCCGAAGCCAGCGAGAAACTGCGCCAGCTGCGTTCGCACGGTGCGCATTCGCATGCCAATACCGAGCGCGTGACCGACGCCGAAGGCGATGCCGCGCTGGCGGCGCAGCCCGACCCGCCGGGCGGCGTGCGGCTGTGCGATCCCGCGCAGAAGCCCGTTCCTTCTGGCGTGCGCAACGCGCAGAAGAACGCAGAAGCCCGGCCGAAGCCTGCCGGCCCGAAGCCGCCGGCGCCGAAAGAAGCCGCCGGCGGCTTCGTCGCCCGCGATACCTGCGTGGACATCATCGGCCACTGGACGATGCAGCAGAGCATCCAGGTGCACGGGCGCAGTGCGCCGATGGGCCCGCCTCTGCGCGCGGAAATCACCGGCGTCACCCGGCGCGAGGGCGAGGACGGCCCGCCTCGGTACGAAATCTACGGTCCGGACAGGAAATCCGCGAAGAACGGCCCGCTGATGCGTTGCACGCGCAGCGGCCATGAGCTCAGCTGCCAGCGGCGCGTGCAGCAGCAGGCCTGCCCCGCTGCGAAGTACGTTTGGGCGCCGCTGCAGTTCAGCATCGCCACCGATGTCAGTGCCATCACCGGTGAACTGCGCCAGACCTGGCTGATGGATCCGAGCGCCGATCCGAGCGGATGCACCCTGGTGAACGGCGAAGGGCAAGCTGCCATCGCCTTCCGGCTGGTGCGGGCCAATCCCTGATCGGCGTCGCGGTCAGGGTGCCTGCCCCGGCACCATCACCATCCACGACTGATATCGGCCATCTTGCCAAGGATGCCCACGGCGCCGGCGGTTCCCGGACATTGGGCTAGACTCGCGGCTGGTCCGCCAGGGGAGTTCCGGATGTCATCGCATCGCATTGTTTGCGGCCGCGCCATCGCGCTGGCGGTCGCAGCAGGCTTCGCCACGCTGGCGCCGTCGGCGCAGGCGGCCGCGGCGCCGGACCTCGCACCGGTGCGTGCGCAGATCGCCGCGCAGCACGATGCCAACATCAAGCGCCTGAAGGACTGGATCGCCTTTCCCTCGATCGCGGCCGAGAAACTCAACGGCAAGGAAGGCGCCGACTACATGGCGCAGCTGCTGAAGGACGCCGGCTTCCAGCACGCCGAGGTCATACCCACCAAAGGCCAGCCGGGCGTGTTCGCCACGCTCGACGCCGGCGCGCCGAAAACGGTCGGCGTGTACTTCATGCTCGACGTGAAACAGTTCGACCCGGCCGAGTGGAGTTCACCGCCGCTCGAAGGCCGCATCGTGGACAAGCCCGGCGTGGGCAAGGTGATGATGGGCCGCGGCGCAGTCAACCAGAAGGGCCCGCAGGTGACCTTGCTCGCCGCGCTGCACGCCTTGCGTGCCGCCGGGCGCAAGTCACCGGTCAACATCGTGCTGGTGGCCGAAGGCGAGGAAGAGATCGGCTCGCCGAACATCGGCCAGATCGTCCGCAACCCGAAGGTGCACGCGGCGCTGAAGGACACCCTCGGCGTATTCATGCCCGCGGCATCGCAGCCCCTGGACGGCGTCGTCGCGGTGACCCTGGGCGCGAAAGGCATCGTCGAACTCGAGCTGGTGGCGAGCGGCGAGAAATGGGGCCGCGGCCCGGCCAAGGACGTGCACTCCTCGCTGAAGGCAATGGTGGACAGCCCGGCCTGGCGGCTGGTGAAGGCGCTCGACACGCTCGTGTCCGAGGACGGCAACACCATCACCATCGACAACTACCCGATCGCGCCGCCGCTGAGCGCCGAGCATAAGGCGATGATCGCCGCCGCCGCAGCCAGGCGCAGCGAAGAGACGAGCAAGCAGGCCCTGGGCGTGGAGCGCTGGATCGATGACCTGCCCTGGCAGCAGGCGCAGGAGCGGCTGGTCTCGCAGCCGACGGTGAACATCGAAGGCCTGGTCGGCGGTTACACCGGCCCCGGCGGCAAGACCATCCTGCCGCACCAGGCGGTCGCCAAGATCGACATGCGCCTGGTGCCCGGCATGAAGTTCGACGCCGCCGTCGCCGCTTTGAAGGCGCATCTCGCCAAGCGCGGCTACGGCGATATCGAAGTGAACGTGAGCGGCGGCTACAACCCGACCGAGTCCCCGGCCGACGCCCCGCTCATCCAGGCGCAACTGGCGGTGCTGCGCGCTCGCGGCCTCGAACCGCTGCTGTGGCCGCGCAACGCTGGTTCCTATCCGGGCTTCATCTTCAGCGACCCGCCGCTGGGCCTGGCCACCGGCCACTTTGGCATGGGCCACGGCAGCGGCGCGCACGCGCCCGATGAGTACTACCTCATCGAGTCGAGCAATCCGAAAGTCGACGGCTTCGACGGCGCCGCGATGTCCTACGTGGAGTACCTGTACGAGCTGGCGAAGTAGCGGTGGCTGCCGCGGCTGGCAAAACGTCTGGCGCGGCCAGCACGGTCCTGTTCCTGGTGGCCTGGGTAGTCGCGTTCATGGCGCTGCAGTGGCTCGCTTCACGGCTGCTGGAGGCACGAACGATCGCCCCCGGACAGGTGCCGCCGGGTTTCAGCGTGGTGGTCGAGACGCGCGCGGCAGGCGCGCCACCCGCCTACGAGGCGCGGCGGTTCAATACGCAGGCTGAGATCAAGCTGGCGCCCGGCGAATCCCTGCGCCTCGGCACGTCCGCGCACGACCAGATGATGGACCAGGAAAACGGCGGCAGCTGCTGCATCGCCTTCCAGGTACTCGAGGACGGGCCGAACGGACAGCTGATCGAGTTGAACGACGACGACCTCAGCCACGTGATGTCGCGCTACCGCGTGAGCGACGGCCGGGTCCTGCCGGTGGCCCATCGCGCGCACTTCACCCTGTACTACGTCGGCTACCTGCTCCTCGGCGGCCTGATCGCATGGCTGGTGACGAAGCCGCTGCGCCGCCGCGCACGCGCCAAACCGCCCGTGCCCCCAGCGTAGGAGCCGATTTCAACCGCGACTGGACGAGGTGTATCCTGCCGCCAGTAGGTCCAACTCGTACTCGATCATGGGGAGATGATCATGCGCGCCTGGTTGCCTCTGTGCCTCCTGGTCCTGGCGGTCGGGCTCGTGCCCGTCTCCGAGCCGATCGCGGCCTCGCCGATCGCCGTGCAGGTCGAAGACATTCCCGTTGACCCGCCAACCGCCACCGCATCCACGCGTCGGCATTGCCCGGACCCCGCGCGGCGGCAGCCCATCCGCATCGGACCAAACAAGCAATTCGGCTCGGGCGCGCGCGCCAAGGCCAAGGCCGCGTCCACCGCGATGGGCCTGGTCGGCGGCCTGCTCGGCGGTGGCGGCAACCAGGGAGGCAGCAGCAAGGAGCGCGAAGACGGCCCGCGCCTGGCCAAGTGCCGGATCAAGGATTCGGAGATGACCGTGTTCACCGATCCGGAGACCGGCATCGAGCTCAAGGTCGGCGCCAAGCGCGACGACGGCGGCCTGGTGGTGTTCGCGCAAGTGGACGAGTCCCCCGACAGCGGCACTTTCCAGACCGCCTTCCTCGAGAACGCCAACGGCGACGTACTCGCGCCGTCCGACGTGCAGATCTGCAAGCTGTGGGGCGAATGGAAGCTCACCGTGTCGTGGACGAAGACCACCTACGTGGACAACGAGATCGTGAAGCAGGAAAGCGGCGGGTGGCAGAAAACCGGCCTGTTCTCCCTGCCCGGCGTGATGACGGAGAGCGCGGCCAGCGATGGCTTCTGGAATCGCCTCGGCTTCTCGAACGCCTCGCATGGCGCGCGCATGATTGCGATGCGCTATCCGGTCGCGCCGGCCGACGGCCCGCTCGCCACCGTCATCCATGTCACCCGCCCCCGCCGCGACCCCGTGGACACGTCGCCCTTCGGCCTGCAGTTCGACGAAGGCCCGGGCGGCATCACCTTCACGCGCGAACGCAAGGATTGTCCCGACGGCCCGCTGATGGTGGACGTGCGCAACGACCCGCCGCCGCCACCGCCCGCATCCAATTCCCCAACCACCAGCACCCCCGCCCCGCGCCCACCGGAGACTACGCACGAGACGCCACCGCCGCGGCCGGAGGGCGATGATCCGCGCGACGAGGACGAAGAGTGCCCCTGGCCCACGGGCAAGCTCACCGTGGACATGGTCGACAAGGAAGTGGACAACGCGCTCCTGTACGGCACCACGCCCGCCTACACCGACCTGGCCGACATCGTGCAGCAACTGACCAACATGGTCGCACCGCACTACGACCCCACTGCCGAATGCGGGCGCTGCATCAAGCGTCTCGACATCTGGGGCCACGGCGACACCGGCGGCGGCTACATCAGCTTCGGCCCGAACGACGCCGTGATCGGCACCGTGAAGATGGGCAACCTCGACGCCAGCTTCGCCGCGCTGCGCGGCCTGATGTGCACCGATGGCGAGATCGTCATCAACCAGTGCAAGTCGGGCGCGGGCCAGAAAGGCCAGCAAGCGCTGCAGACGATCGCGGACGCGGTCGGCGTGCCGGTCTCCGGCCCACCCAGCGAGATCGAAGGCTGCCGCATTTTCGGCGGCATGCTGACCGACTACACCAACGTCAACCCGAGCGCGGGCGTGGCGACGCCCGGGCAGAATCCGCCGCGGCCGGTGCAGGCCACATCAACCGAATAGCCATGACCGGGGCCGAGGAAGGGGAAAACTGGGGTCTGATGGGAGGCTGCCGAGCAGGAGTAGCGGAAGACCGCTTCGGGTATCAGCGCGGCAAGTGAAGGGCTGAGGTCGTGCGGCGGAAAGCCTGGCCCAGTTGGTCGCGGCCGGTGACGACGACACGGAAGGGCACGTTTGGGACGACGCAGCGGCCGAGGTAGTGCCCGCTGTCGCCTGGCGCCGTGTCGATTGGAACGTTACCGAGCGGCCGGTCATCGCCGGTCACGAAGCCGAGTTGCACCGCGCTGACGACGCCGGACACTTCCAGCTGGCAGGTGATGGATTCGCCCCTGCGCAGCTCGCGCCGGATCGGAAACCAGCCTTCGTGTCCCGGGCGCCCGCCCATTTCCACGAAGTCGAACTCGTTCATGGCCGGAGCGCTGGCCTCCGCCGAGGGCCTGAGGTGCGCGGAAATTGAATACATGCCCGCGCCTTCGAACTCGATGCGCCACGTGCCGGGCGCTGGCGCCTGGATCGTGGCGATGGTCATGTGGTGGAAGGTCTGCAACTTCACTCCCGCGGCGCCGTCAGCGACGATCGCCCCGCCCGGCCGCACGATCACCGCGCGGTCCTTGCGCTGCGCGCCAGAGAAGATGGTCAGCGCGCGCACGCCCGATTCCACCGGGATCTCGAAGCTGCGCCGGGACCCATCGAAGCGACCGTAGGCAAGCAGCACAGGCTCGTCGTGCAGCGGAATCTGCAATCCCGATCGCGCGAACTCGCCGGGCGCCCAGAAATAGAAGTCGCCGCCGGTCTGCGCCGCCGTGTCGAAGTAGGTCGGTTCCACGCGCAGCAGCCCGCCTCGATCGACGCGCACGGACTGGCTGCGTTGGCCGGGGTCGGCGTGAGTGGTGGCAGCGGCGAGTGTCGCCACCACCACCAACAGTGCAAGAGGGGATTTTCGGTGGATGCTCATGCCGCTGCTACTCCGGTTACCAGCCTGCGTCCTCTTCCGCCTTGGCCTGGCGCCCCTGCTCGCGGATCAGGGCTTCCTCGCGCGCGTCGTTGATCGCTTCGCGCACCCCGTCCAGGTCCACCATCGATTCATCGTGCTCGAATATTCCGGTCAGCGCCGAGTCCGGCATCAATGCGCCGGCGGCGAACAGCTCCCAGATTTCTTCGCCATACCAGGTGTCGAGCAGCTCCGGCGCCCAGCGGCCCAGCGACGCGGTGAGGTTGTTGACGTCGCGCAGCAGCATGGTGCGCGCGGCGTTGTTGCCGGCGGCGCTGACCACTTGCGGGAAATCGATCACCACCGGGCCATCGGGGCCGACCAGGACGTTGAACGAGGACAGATCGCCATGGATGAGGCCGCAGCACAGCATCAGCACCACCTGCCGGATCAGCACGCCGTGGTAGTCGCGGGCCTCGTCTGCCGACAGCTCGACCTCGCACAGCCGTGGCGCCGAGTGACCCTCGGCGTCGGTAACCAGCTCCATCACCAGCACCCCGTGGAAGTAGCCATGCGGCTTGGGTACGCGCACGCCGGCGGCCCGCAGCTGGTAGAGCGCGTCCACCTCGGTATTCTTCCAGGCGGTTTCCTGCTGCTTGCGCCCGTACTTGCTGGCCTTGCCGACCGCCCTCGCCTCGCGGCTGCCGCGCACCTTGCGCCCCTCCTGGTATTGCGTGCGCTGCTTGAAGCTGCGCGTCGCCATGTCCTTGTAGACCTTGGCGCAACGCACGTCCTCGCCACTGCGCACCACGTACACGGAGGCTTCCTTGCCGCTCTTGAGCGGACGCAGCACGGCGTCAATGACGCCATCGTCAATCAGCGCCTGCAGGGCATTGGGGGTCCTCATGCGCGGGCAACGCCCGGCCGCGGGCCGATTCGCGCTATCGTGCGGGGCGGCGCATGGGGGACGCAGGCAATGACCAGTTTCGAATTCGTGTTCGGCCTCATTTCCGTCGTTACTTCCCTTGCGCTGACCCAGATACTGAGCGGCATTGTCTCACTGTATCGCCGCGCCGATAGCCTGCGCCTGTCCTGGCGCCATGGGTTGTGGACCGCCACGGCGCTGATGGTGCTGATCGGCAACTGGAGCGCCCTGTGGGGCATGCGCGACACCCAGTCATGGGGCGTCTTCGACGTATTGATCCCGCTGCTGTACATCAGCGTCCTTTACGCCTTCTGCGACCTGGTCATGCCCGACAAACCCGCCGAGGGCGCCATCGTTGACCTGCGCGAGTTCCACGTGCAAGAAGGCCGACGCTACAAGATGGTGCAGCTGATATTCGCGGTGCTGGTGATCGGGGTGCTTGCCCGTTCGGCCGTGAGCGTCAGCGAGTGGCTGGGCAACTCGATGTTCGCGATTGCTGCCGCGGTGATCGGGGCGATCGCGCTGCGTGCGCGCAGCGTCTGGCTCGATACCGTAACCGCCATGGCGCTTACCGCGCTGGCGGGCTCGTTCATGGTGTCGAGGCTGCAGGTGCTCTCGTCTTCGACCTGACGGAACCGGCCGCCTCCCCGCCTTCCGAGAACATCTGCAAGGCGGTGGATCCTACCTGGGCAGTGTCGTAGTACGCGTAGCCGGCCACGCCGACGACGCCGATCACGGGCAGCCAGCGCGTCAGCCCCTTGCCAACCACGCGCCGGGCGATCTTTACGCCGACCGCCTCGGCCACCTTCTTCAGCACCTGCATCGTCGCCTGCTGCACGATCAGCCGCTCGCCGGCGCGCACGGCCAGGTCACGCACCGCCTGCGCCGCCGTATGCCGGAACAGGCAGAAGATCATCTGCTCGCGCGTGATCACCGCCTTCTGCCCGTGCAGCGCCGCGATATCCACCACCAGCTGCGCCTGGATCCGCCAGACCGCCACCATCTCCGGCAGGATCGTCAGCCAGCCGAAGGGCCCGAGCGGGATCGCGAACGCGCCTGCCGTCAGCGACGCCTTGCCCGCCGCCTTGCTGATTGCCGCACGTGACTCGGCCGGGGCGTCCCGGCTCTGGCGTCGGGTGCTGGCCGGCACTTCGCCGACCGAGGCGAGGATGGACTGGCCGATGTTCGACGCGACCTGTCCGACGGACGCCCTCGGTTCCTTCTTCGCTGCTGCCATGGCGCGGTCCCCGCAAGACTCGATGGCGCATGATCGCCCGGGAACGATGAACCTGCATCGAAGCCCTGCCTGGCTGCGCCTGGCTGCCGGGCCGTTACACTGATTGCCCATTTCCCGGCCTTCCCGATGTCCGAGCCCGTTCGCCTTGCCCATCGCGTCGCCGAACTGACCGGCTGCTCGCGCGCAGACGCAGAGCAGTACATCCAGAACGGCTGGGTGTCGGTAGATGGACGCGTGGTCGAGGCGCCCAACCACCCGGTGACAAGCGAGGAAGTCACCCTCGCCGAGGATGCCCGCGTCGAAGCGGTCGAGCCGGCCACCATCCTGCTGCACAAGCCGGCGGGCTTCGACACCATCAAGGGCAGCCGCCCCGCCGCCGCACTGGTAACGCCGAAGACGCACTGGGCGCACGACTCCTCGGGAGCGCGCGTGCTGCAACGGCACTTCCAGCGGCTGACCCCGCTGGTGCCCCTGGACGCCGAAGCCAGCGGCCTGATGGTGTTCAGCCAGGACGGCCGCGTCTGGAAGCGCCTGACCGAGGATGCCGCCGAAATCGAGCACGAGTACCTGGTCGAGGTCAGCGGCGAGCTGGTGCCCTACGGCCTGCGCCGGCTCAACCATGGCCTGGCCTATGGCGGCCGCGAGCTGCCGCCGTGCAAGGTCAGCTGGCAGAACGAGACGCGCCTGCGCTTCGCCATCAAGGACGTGCGCAACGGCCAGCTGCGCGACATGTGCGCGCAGGTCGGACTGCAGGTGGTGTCCATCCGGCGCCTGCGCATCGGCCGCATTCCCCTGGGCAAGGGCCCGGAAGGCGCGATGCCGCCCGGGCAGTGGCGCTACCTGCCGGTCGGCGAGAAGTTCTGAGCCATGCGCACCTTCGTATTGCGCGCCCGGGCCGCGCCCACGGACAGCAAACGGCTGCTGGCTTCCGTCGGCGGTGAGGCCCATACCGAAATCCTGGCGCACACGCTGATGAACGCGATCTTCGTGGCACAGTCGCATCGCGCGGATGTCGTCGTCTACCTGGTGCTGGAAAGCACGCCCGACTTTTCACGCAGCATCCGCTTCGAGGCCAACGCCATGCACGAGATCGGGGGCTTCGACGAGCGCGCGCTGCTGGGCAAGATCGCGAAGGCGCTGGATGCGTCCGGGGGGATGGGCAAGGAAGAAACGCGGCCGGTGGAATCCGGCGTCACGGTGCGAACCGTTGCCTTCGAGCGGCTGGTCTCAGAACTGGCCGAGGATCACCAGCTGTTCGTGATGGACCGCAAAGGCACCCCGATTCGCGAGCAGAAGTTCGAGGACACCCCCTGCTTCCTGCTGACCGACCATATCCCGATGCCCAAGAAGACCTTCCACAGTCTCGAGCGCCTCGGATCCAAGAAGCTCACGCTGGGATCGAAGATGCTGTTTGCGTCGCAGTGCGTGGTGTTGATCCACCATGAGCTGGACCAGCGATAGCGTTTGCTTGGTAATCCTGCGCCGATCCGCATTAACTGCCTCTTGCCCCGGTAGCCGCTACAGACTTCGGCATTCGAGGCGCGCCCAGGATTCCAGGCCCGATTTGGCTCCGCACCCGTTCGGCAGTAGCATGGAGCGATGTTCCGTCGCGCCCGCCACCGAATTCTAGTGGTTCTGGTTGTGGTCAGCTGCCTGCTATTCCAGCAGGTGGCCGTCGCGGCCTATGCCTGCGATTCGGCTGCGCCGCCGGCGCCCGCGCCAGTCCATTCGCCGCACTGCCCTGAGATGAACATCGCTCCGGCTGGACCGCCGGTTTCTGCGCTGTGCGAACAGCATTGCGCCCCGGACCTGCCGATCCTGACCGATACCGCCGCGCAGGGAGTTCCGGCATTGGCCCTGCCGCCGGCGTTCTCTCTCGTACTGCGCGAGCCGTCGCCGCAGATCCACCACGAAGCAACGCTCGTCGAAAGATCCGACCCGCCTCCTCGATTGCGATACTGCAGTCTCCTGATCTAGACCACCCGCTGCACTGACTGGTCGCGCCAGCGCTTTGCGCCGTGCGTGCGTCGTGTCGTTGCCTTCGGGAGGCCTCATGCTTCGTCGTATTACCTCACATTCAAACCTGCGTGGACGCGCGGGCGTTGCCATGCTCGCGCTGGCGTTCACCTCGCCGATCCTGGCCCAGTCCTTGACCCTGCGCGAGACTGTGCGGCGCGCGGCCGAGCAGGCGCCGCGCCTCGAGGCCGACGACGCGGCAATCGCCGCGGCGCGCGAAGGCGCTGCCCGGGCCGGCGCCCTGCCCGACCCGATGCTCGTCGTGGGTATCGACAACCTGCCGGTCTCGGGCAGCAATGCTTTTGATACGGCCGCCGACGAGATGACGATGAAACGCGTCGGCCTGCGCCAGGACTTTCCGGCCTCCGCGAAGCGCTCGGCGCAGCGGTTGCTGGCCACGCGTCGCGTCCAGCAGGCGCAGGCCGACGCCGCCGCTGACCGGCTGCAGGTGCAGCGTGCCGCTGCCGAGGCTTGGATAGACCTGTGGGCGGCCCGGAGCCAACTTCAAGCCCTGGAGCGGCTGCGCGAACAAGCGACCCTGGCCGCCACACTGGCCACAGCCCGCGCCCGCGGCGGCAGCGCGCTCGACGAGGCGCTGGCCGCCGAGTCTGCCGCACTTGAGCTCGACGGTCGCATCGAGGAAGTCCGCGGAACCTTGGCGGCTGCAACGAGTCGCCTGGCGCGATGGGTGGCCGGGGCCAGCGTGCAGGACCTCGCCGGCAAGCCCGAATTTGGAAACTTGCCAGTGGACCGGTCGCAGCTCGTCGCCCGGATTCACGCGCTCGGTCCGTTGTTGTCTGCGCGCGCGCGGACCGAGTCGGCGGCGGCCGCCGTGAGCGTTGCCCGCGCGGAACGACGTCCGGACTGGAGCGTGCTGGCGGCATACGGGCAACGCGATCGGGACCGCAGCGACATGCTGATGCTGGAGGTAGGCGTCTCGTTGCCTCTATTCACCCGCAATCGCCAGGACCGGGACGTACTCGCACGCGACGCCGAATACCGACAGGCGCAGGCGCTGCAGCAGGACGAGGTTCGCGCAGTAACTGCCGACATCGACGCCGCCTTTGCGCGCTGGGAGGCGCTCAAACGACAGGTCGCCTTGCATGAAGTGCGACTGCTGCCGCTCGCGCACGACCGCAGCACGATCGCGCTGGCCGCCTACCGCGCCGGCGGCGCGCTGCAGCCTTGGCTCGACGCCCGCGCCGCCGAACTCGACGTGCATAGGGACCATGCCGTGCACCTGGGCGAACTGGGCCGTGCCTGGGCAGCGCTCGCCTTCCTCTTGCCGGAATCAAGTTCATGACCCGCACGCAGACAATCCTGGCAACCAGCGGCGCCATCGCGCTCGCGCTGCTCGCGCTGGCCGGGGGTTACCGGTGGGGCCGTTCCGCCGACGTCGCGCCGACGCCTTCCGCGGTGACCCCCGCAAAGGCGCAGGTCCTGTACTGGTACGACCCCATGGTCCCCGACCAGCACTTCGACAAGCCGGGAAAGTCGCCGTTCATGGACATGCAGCTCGTGCCCAAGTACGGCGACGAGGCGTCGGGCGCCGCCGGCGTACGCATCGATCCGTCGGTGCGACAGAACCTGGGAATCCGCACCGTTGCCGCCGTGCGCGGTCGCTTGACCGCCACGGTGCGGGTGCCGGGCACGGTGGGCTGGGACCTGAGCGAGGAGCGGGTGATCAGCCTGCCGGTCGATGGTGTCGTCGAGCGCCTGACCGTGCGAACGCCTTTCGAGACCGTGCGCGCCGGGCAGATCCTGATGTCGGTGCGTGCGCCTGCGTGGAGCACCGCGCTCGCGGAAGCGCATGCGCTGCGGGGCGCGCAGTCGGGGGAGGCGCGCGCGTTGAGGTCCGCGGCCAGTGCCCGGCTGCGTGCGCTTGGCTTGCCCTCCGGGGCGCAGGAAGATGGCCGCGGCGGCATCCTGCTGACGGCGCCTGTCTCGGGCGTCGTCAGCGAGATCGCCGTGCGCGAAGGCCAGGCGGTGTCCGCCGGCGTGCCCCTGCTGCGGCTTAACGGGACCAGATCGGTGTGGGTGGAAGCGGCGCTGCCACCTACGGCCGGCGATCTGGGTCCGGGCACGTCGGTGACGGTGTTCGTCGATGCCTCGGCAGGCGCGGCGCGTCCCGGCCGTATCCAGGCACTGCTACCCCAGGTGGACGCCAGCACGCGCACGCAACGCGCACGCATCGTGCTCGACAATCAGGACGGTCGCCTGGCCCCGGGCCAGTTCGTACAGGTAGATCTCACGCCCGAGGCCGCGGCCGAGGCGGTACTGGTGCCATCGGAGGCGATCATCGCCGACGGCGCGCAGTTGCGCGTGATCGTGCAGCGCAACCAGCGTTTCGTGCCGGTGGTGGTGCGCACCGGCCGCAGCGGTGGCGGCCGCACCGAAATCCTCTCCGGCCTGGCGGCCGGCGAACGCGTCGTGACTTCGGGCCAGTTCCTGATCGACTCCGAAGCAAGTCTGTCGGACGCGCTGGATCGGCTCGCCACGCCGGGCAGGCCGGATCAGCATCCTCCTGGTGGAACCAAATGATCGCGCGCATCATTCGCGCCTCGATCATCCATCGCGGCTGGGTACTCGTGGCCGCGCTCGCGCTCGCGAGCGCAGGCATCTGGTCGGTTTCGCGCACGCCGCTCGACGCACTGCCCGACCTGTCGGACACCCAGGTCATCATCCGCACGCCTTGGCCCGGCCAGACGCCGCGCATCGTCGAAGACCAGCTCACCTACCCGCTGACGACGCAGTTGCTGTCAGTTCCGGGCGTGACCGCAGTGCGAGGGTTCTCCTTTTTCGGCGACTCCTTCGTGTACGTGCTGTTCGATGACGCCACCGACCTGTATTGGGCACGCTCGCGCGTGCTCGAAGTGCTGAGCCAGGTCCGCGATCGCTTGCCAGCCGGGGTGTCGCCGACGCTGGGCCCCGACGCGACCGGGCTGGGTTGGATATACGAGTACGCGCTGGTCGATCGCAGCGGTCGCCACGACCTGGGCCAGTTGCGTTCGCTGCAGGACTGGTTCCTGCGTTATGAGCTCAAGACCATTCCGGACGTGGCGGAGGTCGCCACCGTCGGCGGCATGGTGCAGGCCTGGCAGGTCGTGCCCGATCCGGCGGCACTTGCGGCCCGAGGCATCACCGTTGATCAGCTCGTCGAGGCGATCCGCGCCGCCAACGGAGCCACCGGTGGCTCGGTGATCGAACAGGGCGAGGCTGAGGTCATGGTGCGCAGCGAAGGCTATCTGCGCGAGCAGGCCGACTTCGAGCGCGTGCCGATTCGCGCCGGGGCCGACGGCGTACCGGTGCTGATGCAGGAAGTTGCGCGCGTCCAGCGCGGCCCCACGTTGCGGCGCGGCATCGCGGAACTCGACGGCCAGGGTGAAGTCACCGGCGGCATCATCATCCTGCGCTCCGGCAAGAACGCGCTGGCCGCCATCGAGGCAGTCAAGGCCAAGCTCGCCGTGCTGCGCACAAGCCTGCCGCCGGGCGTCGAGATCGTGCCCGTATACGACCGCTCCGGCCTGATCCTCGAGGCGGTCCGCAACCTGTCCGGCAAACTGCTCGAGGAGTTCCTGGTCGTGCTGCTGGTGTGCGCGCTGTTCCTGTGGCATGTGCGCTCTGCGCTTATCGCAGTCGTCACCCTGCCCCTCGGCGTCCTGGCCGCGTTCGTGGTGATGCACCAGCAGGGCATCAGCGCCAACCTGCTCTCCCTGGGTGGCATCGCCATCGCGATCGGCGCCATGGTCGATGCAGCCGTGGTGATGATCGAGAACGCGCACAAGCACCTAGAGCATTTCCGCGACGCCCGCGGTCGCGACCCGGACACCACCGAGCGATGGTCGCTGGTGGCGACGGCGGCGACGGAAGTCGGCCCCGCCCTCTTCCTCAGCCTGCTGGTGATCACTCTGTCCTTCGTGCCGGTGTTCGCGTTGCAAGCCCAGGAGGGACGGCTGTTCTCGCCCCTGGCGTTCACCAAGACCTATGCGATGGCGGCTGCGGCGATCTTGTCCGTCACCCTGGTGCCGGTGCTGATGGGCTATCTGATCCGCGGCCGCATTCGCCCGGAGCGCGAGAACCCGATCAATCGCGGGCTTATCGCGATCTATACGCCTCTGCTGGAGGCTGCGCTGCGCGCACCCAGGCTGGTCCTGCTGGCCGCCGGCATCGTCCTGGCGGTGAGCGCGCTACCGCTGTTGCGGCTTGGCACCGAATTCATGCCGCCACTGGACGAAGGCACCTTGCTGTACATGCCAACGGCCCTGCCAGGACTTTCGGCCAGCAAGGCCGCTGAGTTGCTGCAGCAAACCGATCGCATGATCAAGACGGTGCCCGAGGTCGCACACGCCTTCGGCAAGGCCGGCCGCGCAGAGACTGCCACGGACCCCGCGCCGCTGGAAATGTTCGAGACCACGGTGACCTTCAAGCCGCGCGACCAGTGGCGACCGGGCATGACGCCGGCCAAGCTGCGCGACGAACTCGATCGCGCGGTCCAGGTGCCTGGCCTGACCAACCTGTGGGTGCCGCCGATCCGCAACCGGATCGACATGCTCGCCACTGGCATAAAGAGTCCAATCGGGATCAAGGTCTCGGGACCGGACCTGGCGACGCTGGCCAAGCTCGGCGATCGAGTCCAACAGGTTGTCCGCTCGGTGCCGGGCGTAAGCTCGGCGTTGGCCGAGCGGGTCGCCGGCGGTCGCTATCTCGACGTCCGCGTGCGGCCCGAGGCAGCCATGCGCCATGGCCTGAGCCAGGCCGATGTGCAGCGCCTGATCGCCACCGTCGTGGGTGGAGACCCGATCGCCGAAACGATCCAGGGGCGCGAGCGTTACCCGATCGTCGTCCGCTACCCTGCGTCGTGGCGCAACTCTCCGGCCGCGCTTTCGCAGATGCCATGGGTAGCACCCGACGGATCTCTGGTCACCCTCGGCCAGATTGCCGAGCTGTCGTTCGCTGCTGGTCCGCCGATGCTGAAAAGCGACAACGGCCGGCTTGTGACCTACGTCTATGTCGATGTCGATGTCGCTGGCCGCGACCTCGGCTCGGTGGTGGCCGACCTGCAGGCGGCCGTCGCCAAGCAGGTCGCGCTGCCGGCGGGCTATGCCATCGCATGGTCGGGCCAGTACGAATACCTGGCGCGTGCTTCGGCTCGTCTGCGCTGGGTTGTGCCGGCGACTCTGGCGATCATTTTCGGACTGATATTCCTGGTGTTCCACCGCGCCTCCGAAGCCGGCCTGATCATGTTGAGCCTGCCGTTCGCACTGATTGGCGGCCTGTGGCTGATCTGGGTCCTGGGGCATGCCGTCTCGGTCGCCACGTTGATCGGCTTCATCGCGCTCGCAGGCGTCGCGGCTGAGTTTGGAATCATCATGCTGTTGTATCTCCGGCACGCCTGGGAGCGGCAACTGATCGCCGACCCGCAGTCAGGCCTGGCGGAACTCGACGCTGCGATCCGCGAAGGCGCGGTGCAGCGCGTTCGCCCCAAGGCGATGACGGTCGCGGTCATTCTTGCCGGCTTGTTGCCGATCCTGTTCGGTGGCGGTGCCGGTGCCGAGGTCATGCAGCGCATCGCCGCGCCGATGGTAGGCGGCATGCTCAGTGCACCGCTACTGTCGATGTTTGTCATTCCCGTCGCCTTTCGCTTGCTGCAACAACGCCACCTCGCCCGCGCGCGGGCATCCATCCCCGGGAGTTCGCCATGAAGATATTTGTCCTTGCCGTTGCCGTGCTTTTGCTCGCCGGGTGCCGCGCGGCGCCTGACGCGCTGGCGCCCGGCGCGAGTCCCGCTGCCTCCGGCCAGGCGGGCGATGCAAGGCCTGCCGCGGTGCCACCGCCTGCAGGCGAAGCCAGGCGGGCAAGTGCCACGGGCGTCGTGCAGACCGTGGATGCCCCGGCACAGTCGCTGGTCATCGCGCACGGCCCCGTCGAATCACTTGGCTGGCCTGGCATGACGATGACGTTCCGGGCGCCCGGGGTCGATTTGTCCGCGATCAAGGCCGGCGACGCCGTGAGCTTCGAGTTCACCACCACCGGCATGGACGGCACGATCACCTCGATCTCCGAGCAGTGATCCGGTGACAGTCGGAGGCCGCCCATGCCAGGTCGGTTGCGGCGTTCATGACCTGCACTGCTGATGGACCGTGCCACACGGTCACGCCTTCGCGCAGGTCGCGAGCAGGAGTTCGAGGGCAACCCCTGCTTCCTGCTGACCGACCATATCCCGATGCCGAAGAAGAGCTTCCACAGCCTCGAGCGCCTCCGAGCGAAAAAATCGCGCTTGGATCCAAGATGCTGTTGCCTCCCGATGCGTCGTGCTTATCCACTACGAACTCGACCAGCGATAACTGGCGTCCGGCGTCGCGCTCCGCCAACCTGGCGTATCCTAACCGCACCATCCGCGGCTCGGGCGACCCATGGACAGGTGGATCAGGTGCTTAGCACTGGTGCTGGCCGGCGCGTCGAACCCTGCATGGGCCGGCGGCATCGATCATGTCGTCACATTCGACGATTCCGGCATATGGAGCCGCAGCAACCAGCTGGCGTTGACCTACAGTTCCGGCGCGGCCGTTGTCGCCGGCGCGATCTTCATCGACAGCGACACGCGCCTGGGCCGTACGTTCGATCGCTCGATGGATGCCATGGTCATGACCGTGGCGACGACGACGGTGCTGAAATACGCAACCAGTCGCTCGCGCCCGGATGACGGCGGCGATCCCGGGGATTTTTTTGCCGGTGGCGGCCACGACAGCTTTCCCAGCGGCGAAGTCGCGCAGATCACCGCCGTCGTGTCGCCTTTCATTGCCGAATACCGCCACGACCATCCGCTCGTCTGGGGACTGGCCTTGCTCCCGGTGTACGACGCGGTTGCGCGGGTGAAGTCGCAGGCGCACTGGCAGACCGACGTCCTGGCCGGCGCTGCCATCGGCGTCGCATTCGGCCTCTACGCGCAGGGGCGCGACACGCCTTTCTTCTTCTGCGTCCTGCCCGAGGGCGGCGGCGTGTTCGGCTACCAAAAATCGTTCTAGCGCACCGCGGGCGGCAGCAGGTCCTCCAGGAAGAAGGCAGACAGCTCCGAACGGCCGGCCAGCCCGGACTTGCTGTAGACCGCACTGGATTGCACGCGGGCGGTCTTTTCGCTGGTGCGGCGTGCAGCGGCAATTTCCTTCAGGCTCAGGCCCTTGAGCAGGAGGAAGGCGACTTCCTTTTCGGCCGCGGACAATTGCCACTGGTCCAGTTGCAGGCTGATCGAGAGGGACAGACCGTCCAGGTACTTCTTCGATCCGGTGCGCCAGGCTTCGGCCTGCTGGCGGAATGCCGAGAAATCCCGGCCCTGGACCTCCAGGCGCCTGCGCAGTTGCCAGGCGCCACGCAGGAGGTGGAAGGCGCCGAAGCACGCGGCCACCGCCACCGCTGCCTCGGCCAGCACGTGCCACAGGGTCACGCCTTCGCGCAGGTCCACCAGCAGGTCAACGCTCGCCAGCAGTGCAATCAGCGCGAGCACGCCGGCAATGACGTTGCGCTCGCTGGTTTGCAACGCGCTGCCCGGCTTCGGGTCGGAGCTGTCAGTCACGTTCGCCTTCGTCCTCGTCTCCGTCTGACTCGCCGGATTCATTCCCGTGCTCGCTCTCGCTCTCGCCCAGCTGCAGGGTGGTCCCGAACAGGTCCAGGGTGCGCGCTTGGGCATCATAGTGCTGCAGCAGATAGGCCATGAACAGCCCGGTGAGGGCCACGAATGCCAGTCCGGCAACGGGGACTGAGCGCACTGCTTCCTGATCGCCGGTGAGCGCCTGCTTCCTGCCGGTGACCATGCTGGCCTGCAGATGGTCGCGGTGCCGCAGCACGTGCGCCACGACGCCAGCAATGTGCAGCAGCGCGACGACGAGGAAGGCGTTGGCCATGAGCTCGTGCACCTCCTTGATCGAGTCGTTCTCTCCGCCGGTCGCCATCAGGTAGCCGGTGGTGCCGAGCCCCAACGCCAGCCCCACCATGGCCACCGCCGCCCAGCTCGAAGCCGGGTTGTGGCCGATCCAGCGCCGGCCGCCTTCGCCGGTGAACATGCCCTTGAAGTACGCGAACAACTGCACGGGGTTCAGGGCCAGGTCGGTGAGCCGCGCATGGCGAGTGCCCACGAAGGACCACAGCAGCCGCAGGACGACCACGAACACCATGCCCATCCCCGCCAGCATGTGCAGCGAGAATCGCGCCGATTCGTCGTCCACCAGGTTGGAGATGGCGAAGGCCGCGACGAAGAAGCCGGCAAACAACCAGTGGAAGAGCCGGGTGGGCGAATCGTAGACAAGTACCTGGCGCATGAGCGATTCCTCGTGGGGCGGTGACCAGACTCTGGCGACAGCACCATGCCGGGGCCATAAGGCGAATGACCTAGCCCGCGAAAAATCAACGACTTGGCGTGCCGCTAAGCACGGGAAGGCTGCACGCGGCCCGACGTTGGAGCTCGCCAGTCGGTATCGTAGAGGCTGCCGCACCTGCCCCGGAGTTACCGATGAAACGCCCCCTGCTGATCGCCGTCGCATGCCTGGTCCTGGTCGGCCTGGCGTGGTGGCTGGTGCAGCGCATGCGCGGCCCGGCGCTGGCAGGCTACGAAGTGGTGTCGCGGCCGCTGGTGCAGACGGTGGTCGCGACGGGGCGCGTGGTCGCGGTATCGCGCGCGCAGGTCGGCAGCCCGGTGACCGGCGTGGTCATCGAACGGCGCGTGCGCGAGGGCGATGCCGTGGCGCCGGGCGACGTGCTGGCGGTGCTGCGCGCCGACGACCTGGAAGCGGCCGTGCGCGAAGCCGAGGCCGCCATGGCCCAATTGCAGCAATCCACGCGCCCGCAGGCGCAGGCCGCCCTGCGTGAATCGGAAGCCCGCCTGGCACAGGCGAGCCGCGAGGCGAACCGCCGACGCGACCTGCTCAAGCGCCAGCTGATCGCCCGCGAAGCGATGGAACAGGCCGTGCAATCCGAGACCATCGCCCGCAGCGCCGCCGAACAGGCGCGCCTGGCCGCCAGCTCGCTGGCCGCGGGCAATCCCAACGAAGCCGCCGCGCGCGCACGCCTGGCTACCGCCCGCGCGCAGCTGGCCAAGACCACGATCCGCGCGGAAGTGGCCGGCACCGTGCTCACCCGCAACGCCGAGCCCGGCGACCTGGCGCAGCCCGGTCGCATCCTGTTCGAAATCGCGCGCGAGGGCGCTACCGAGATCCTGGTGCCGCTGGACGAGAAGAACCTGGAAGTGCTCGCGCTCGGACAACAGGCGATCTGCGTTGCCGACGCCTACCCGTCGCGGCCGTTCCCGGCGCAGGTCAGTTTCATCGCGCCCAGCGTGGATCCGCAGCGCGGCTCGGTGGATATCCGGCTGACGGTGTCGCCGGTGCCCAAGTTCCTGCGCCAGGACATGACCGTGTCGGTGAACGTGTCCACCGGCCGCCGCGAGAGCGCGGTGGTGGTTCCCAACGACGCGCTGGGCGCCGTGGACGGCGACCGCGCCGAACTGTGGCTGGTGGCGGATGGCCGCGCCACGCGGCGCAAGGTGACGCTCGGCCTGCGCGGCCTGGCCATGACCGAGATCGCGCAAGGACTGGCAGCCGGCGACCGCATTCTTGCCGATGCGGCGGCGCCGGTTGCCGAAGGTGACCGGGTCCGGATCACGCAGCAAGCCCTGCCTGCCGAGGCGAAGGACCCCGCCACCCGCAAGGAACTGCCGGCGAAGTTCGACTGACGCCGATGTGGATCGAGTGGACCATAGCGACGAAGTTCCTGCGCGAGGGCAAGGCGCAGAGCACGCTGATCCTGGTCGGCATCGCCGTCGGCGTGGCGGTGATCGTGTTCCTGACCGCGCTGATCACCGGCCTGCAGGGCAACATCATCGAACGCACGCTGGGCACGCAGGCGCACATCCGCGTGCAACCCACCGAGGAGCGCAACCGCATCCTCGCCCCCGTCGACGGCAGCGTGCAGCTGGTGCTGGAGAACAAACGCGCACAGCGCCTGCGCTCGATCAACAACTGGCAGCAGGTGCTGACCGTGCTGGATACGCTGCCGCAGGTGCGGGCGGCGTCGCCGGTAATCTCGGGGCCGGCCTTCGCACGCCGTGGCGCGGCGCTGGAATCGGTGGCGCTGGTTGGCATCGACGCCGCCCGCTACCAGCGCATCATCCCGATCCAGGACGACATCGTCGCCGGCGAGTTCCGCATCGGCGCCGGCGATACCGTGATCGGCAGCCAGCTGGCGCGTGACCTCGGCCTGCGCGTCGGCGACAAGCTGCGCCTCGACGGCGGCCAGGGACGCGAAAGCGTGGTTAACGTGGCCGGCATCTTCGAGCTGGGCGTGCGCGAGCTGGACGCTCGCTATGTGTACCTGGACATGAAGCAGGCGCAGTCGCTGCTGGACCTGCCGGGCGCCGCGACTGTCATTGACGTCACCGTGGACGACATTTTCGCCGCGCAGCCGATCGCCGCACGCATCGGCCGCCTGACCGGCCTGAAATCCGAGAGCTGGATGGAAACCAACGCCCAGCTGATGAACGCGCTGCGTTCGCAGAGCCTGTCCACCAACATGATCAGCCTGTTCGTCGCGCTGAGCGTGGCGCTGGGCATCGCCAGCGTGCTTTCGGTGAGCGTGGTGCAGCGCACGCGCGAGATCGGCATCCTGCGCGCGATGGGCACCACGCGCCGGCAGATGCTGCGCGTGTTCCTGATCCAGGGCGCGCTGTTCGGCCTGGCCGGCTCATTGGTCGGCGGCGTCTCGGGCTGGGGCCTGGTGGGCGTGTTCAACACCTTCGGCCCGAAACTGTTCTACATCCCGGTGGATCCGTGGCTGCTGGTGGCCGCGTCGGTGCTGGCCACGGTCACCGGCATCGTGTCGGCGGCCGTCCCGGCGCGTCGTGCCGCGCGTCTGGACCCGGTGGAGGCGATCCGCCATGTCTGAGCATGACGCCGGCCAGGAAGTGCTGCGGCTCGCGGGCCTGAAGAAGAGCTACAACGTCGGCAAGCCCACCGAAGTCGAAGTGCTGCACGGCCTGGACCTGCGCCTGCAGCGCAGCGACTTCGCCGCACTGGTCGGCGCGTCGGGATCGGGCAAGAGCACCCTGCTCAACCTGATCGGCCTGCTCGACCGGCCGACCGCCGGCGAGCTGTACCTGCTGGGCGAATCCACCACCGGCATGGGCGACGCGCGGCGCACGGCGCTGCGCGGCAGCGCGATCGGCTTCGTGTTCCAGTTCCACCACCTCATCCAGGCCTTCACCGCGCTGGAGAACGTGCTGATGCCGCTGATGGTGGCGACCGGCAGGCCGAACCGCGAGCAGCTCGAGCGCGCCCGCGGCCTGCTCGCCCGCGTGGGCCTGGCAGGACTCGAGCAGCGCAAGCCCGACCAGCTCTCGGGCGGCCAGCAGCAGCGCGTGGCCGTGGCGCGCGCGCTGGTCACCCGGCCGGCGCTGCTGCTCGCCGACGAGCCCACCGGCAACCTCGACAGCCATGCGGCCGCCGAAGTGTTCGAGCTGTTCCGTGTGTTCAACCGCGAGTTCGGCTGCGCCGTGCTGCTGGTCACCCACGACGCGCGGCTGTCCGGGCAGTGCGACCGCACGGTGACGCTGGTGGATGGGCGCATCGCCAGCGACACCGCCGGCGGTGCGGCGGATACCACCCAACACTTGCCCCGCGCGCCGTAGACTGCACGGGCGCGCGACCGGCGCGCTGCGCGGAGAAGGTGCATGGCACTGTTGATCATTGGCTTGCTGGTGTTTCTCGGCATGCACCTGCTGCCATCGCTTGCGCCCGGCCTGCGGGCCGCCGCCGTGGCGAGGATCGGCGAGTTGCCGTGGAAGGGGCTGCTCGCGCTCTTGTCGCTGGCCGGATTCGTGCTGATCGTCATGGGCTTTGGCGAAGCCCGCCAGGCGCCGGTGCTGCTTTACTCGCCGCCGGCCTGGGCCCGCCACATCGCGCACCTGCTGACCCTGGTGGCCTTCGTGCTGCTGCTCGCGCCTTACCTCGGACGCAACCACTTCCGGGCGCGCTTCGGCCATCCGATGGTGCTCGGCGCCAAGGCCTGGGCCCTGGCGCACCTGCTGAGCAACGGCGCCCTCCACGACGTGGTGCTGTTCGGCAGCTTCCTCGCCTGGGCCGTGCTGGCCTTCGTGCTGCTGCGTCGCCGCGACCGCATGACGGGCCGCGCCCCGATCCAGCCGACCTGGAGCGCGACTGCGCTGGCGGTGGTCGTTGGCGCGGTGGCCTGGTTCGTGTTCGCGCGCTGGCTGCACCCGATGTGGATCGGCGTACCGGTGTTCCCCGGCTAGGAGGATTGCGCGTTCGCCTCCTTCGCGGGCGGGACAATCACGCTTAGCAGCATCGCCGAGCTGATCAGCGCCGCCACCACGCCCAGCGAGACGAACACCGGGATCTTCACCAGCTCCACGACCAGCATCTTGCCGCCGATGAACACCAGCACCGCGGCCAGGCCGTAGGACAGCAGGTGGAACTTCTGCGCCATGCCCGCCAGCAGGAAGTACAGGGCGCGCAGGCCGAGCACGGCGAACACGTTGGAGGTGAGCACGATGAAGGGGTCGGTGGTGATGGCAAAGATGGCCGGGATCGAGTCCACGGCAAAGATCACGTCGGTCACGCCGATCATCACCAGCACCACGAACAGCGGCGTGTAGCGCCGCCGCGCGCCCTCGCCGATCCAGAGCGCTTCACCGTGATAGCCCTTGGTCAGCGGCAGGTGCGCGGTGATCCAGCGCAGTACCGGGTTGCGCTCCAGGTCGGGCGTCTGGCCCGCGGCCCACAGCATCTTCAGGCCGGTGCCGAGCAGGAACACGCCGAACACGTACAGCAACCAGTGGAAGCGGGCGATCAACGCGGCACCGACGAAGATCAGGATGGCGCGCAGCACGATCGCGCCCAGCACGCCGTATACCAGCACGCGTTGCTGCGAGGCTGCCGGCACGCCGAAATAGGTGAACAGCATCAGGAACACGAAGATGTTGTCGACCGCCAGCGCTTTCTCCACCAGATAGCCGGTCAGGAACTCGGTGCCTATGCGGCCGGCGTCGCTGCCCGGTACGTAGGTGTGCAGATACCAGTAGAGCCCGGCATTGAAGGCAAGCGCCAGGCCGATCCAGACAGCGCTCCAGACCAGCGCCTCGCGATTGCCGACCCGGTGCGGTCCGTTGGAACGCATCACCAGCAGATCCACGGCCAACGCCACCACCACGAACAGGGCAAAGCCCGACCACATCAACGGTGTCCCTATCGATTCCATGTCCGCGCTCCAGAAAGAGAAAGCCCCGCGACCGTAGGCGCAGGGCTGTCTTTTTCTGGACAGACCTTCGCCCCGGAGGACGAAGGTCTTGCTCGCAGGTGCGAAACCTGCCTGCCGGACCGGAGGGCGAACCCTCGTATTGACGATGCCGGCAGCGGGAGCTACTCCCCTTCTGCCGCCAGTCTAGCAAGACGGCGTGAAGGCGAGGTCAAGGCCGGGTTGGGCTGGCACACTGCCGGCATGAGCAACCGCCCCCCCGGCATCGATGGCCTCGCGGCCAGCAGGCTGGAATTGCCCCCGGGGGCATGGCCGACGGTGCTGGATTGCCTGTGCGAGCGGTTCCCGGCGGTGGCGCGCGTGGAATGGCTGGATCGCATGGCGCGGGGGCGAGTCGTCACTGGCGATGGGGCGGTGCTGACGCCGGAGACGCCTTACCGGGTCGGTCTCAACGTCCACTACTACCGCGAGGTCGCCCACGAAGCGCCGATCCCGTTCCAGGAAGTCGTGCTGCATGCCGATGCCGACCTGCTGGTCGCGGACAAGCCGCATTTCCTGCCGGTCATGCCTGCCGGTGGCCATGTCCATGAAACCCTGCTCGCCCGACTGATCCGCCGCACCGGGAACGACGCGCTGGCGCCACTGCACCGGCTCGATCGCGACACCGCGGGATTGGTGTTGTTCTCGACCAACCCGCACAGCCGCGCGCGCTACCAGGCGCTGTTCCGCGAGCGACGCATCGAGAAAGGCTACGAGGCGATGGCGCCCGCATTGCCCGACGTCGAATTTCCCTGCGCGCGGATCAGCCGGATCGTCGCCGGCGAACCGTTCTTCCGCATGCAGGAGATCGAAGGCCCGGCGAACAGTGAAACCCGGATCGACGTGCTTGCGCGCGGCGACGGGCTCTGGCGCTATGCATTGTCGCCGGTCACCGGCCGCAAGCACCAGTTGCGCGTGCACATGGCTGCGCTGGGAGCGCCAATCGCCAACGATCGGGTGTATCCGTCACTGCTGCCGCGCGTGGCCGGCGACTACACCGCGCCATTGCAGCTGCTGGCGACGCGGCTGTCGTTCGTGGATCCGCTCGGCGGCCTCGAGCGCAGTTTCGCCAGCAGCTTCGTGCTCCAGGCCTGAGCGACAGGCGTTATTGCTGCGCGATATCCCGATGGGTCAGGTACAGCCGCAAATCGAACTCGAGTTGGTGGTAGTCGGGCGCCATGTGCGTGCACAGCTGGTAGAAGGCCTTGTTGTGCTCGAGCTCCTTCAGGTGCGCCAGTTCGTGGACGACGATCATCTTCAGGAAGTCGGCGGGCGCCTCGCGGAACACGGTGGCGATGCGAATCTCGCGGCTGGCCTTGAGCCTGGCCCCCTGCACCCGGGAGATGGCCGTGTGGGTACCCAGCGCGTGCTGCATCACCTGCAGCTTGCTGTCGTAGATCACCTTGCCCAGCGGCACCGATTTGCGCAGGTGCCGGTCCTTGAGCCCCTGGACGTAGTCGTGCAGCTGGCCGTCGCTGCGCACGGCGTGGGTTTGGCCGTACTTGTCGGCCAGCATCGCGCCCAGGCGACCCTGCGCGATCCACTCCTGCACGCGGGCCTGCACGTGTGGCGGGTAGCCACCGAGGTACTTCAAGGGTTCCATCAGGGAGTAAGCGCGGGCTGCGGGAACGGTGGGTATGATGGGCCAGAACCCCCCGGCACGAAACCGCGACATGGCGAAGATCAATCCGCTCCAGGAACAACTGCTCAAGGCGGGCCTGGTCAAGAAGTCCAAAGCGGCCGAGGTGGCGCGCGAGCAGAACAAGGCCCGGCACGCCAAGGGGCCTTCGGCGCCCAACGAGGTCCAGCGGGAAGCAGAGCTGGCTCGGGCCGGGAAGGTCGAGCGCGATCGTGCCCTCGCGGCAGAGCGCAAAGCCAAGGCACGGGTCGGTGAACTTCGGGCCCAGGCCCGGCAGATCATCAAGGACAGGAAGGTACTGCGCTCGGGTGACAGCGAGTACCGATTCACCGCCGACGGCACCATCCGCAGCCTGCTGATCAACGAGGACCTGCGCAGGAAGCTGTCGTCGGGCGCATTGGTGGTCGCCCGCCTCGACGAAAGCTACGAGCTGCTGCCGCGCGTGGCCGCCGAAAAAGTGCGGGAGCGCGACGCCAGCCTGATCGTGCTCGACCATGGCCAGGCCGCGGGTAGTGAGCCCTCCCCCGCCAGCTCCGAAGACGATGCGTATTACGCGCAGTTCCAGGTGCCTGACGACCTGGTCTGGTGACAAGCAGCGGCAAAACTCCGGCAGTGATTCTGGAAAGGACTGAACATGGCCACCAAGAAGACGAGCAAGAAAGCCGCAGCTCCGGCGGCGTCAAATGCTGGTAGCGATCGGGTCGAATTCTCCGTTTCGCCCGACAAGCATCAGATGATCGTCAAAGCCCAGCGCGACTTCATCGACTCGATTGCGGAGCGCGTTGAGAAAGGCGAGCCCTTTGCCCGGGCCGCCGAACGCAAGCTGATTGCGGGGATGCTGCGCGCATGGGCGAGGCAGATCCCGGACGCGCTGCCCGGTGCGCGCGGCGGGAAGGCGAAAATCGATCCGGGTTATGCCGCAATCCACTTCGCCTGCCTGGTCAACGGGCAGGGCCGCAGCAAGGCGGCGGCAACGGCCGAACTGGCCGGGATCTACGAGGTGTCGCCCGAGGCGATTGCCGAGGCCATCGCCAAGTTCGAAGCGCCGGCGATGCGCCTGGTCCCAAAGAAAGCTCTGGAATAACAGGGCCTGCTAGCTCGAGGCCAGGGATCCGACCCAGCTCCAAGCCAGCGCGCCGACGCAGGCGATGATCAGCGCGATGCTCACCCAGGCCGCGACCTGCGAGGCCATCGACGAGCGCGCCTCGCCCATGATCGCCGGGTCGCGGGCCAGCAGTGTCAGCGCGACCACATGCAGCGGCAGCATCACCGCGTTCACCACCTGGCTGGAGTAGATCAGCGGAATCAGCGGCGTTCCCGGCAACGAGACCACGCTTGCGGCGGCGATGGTCAAGCCGACGAAAGCTGCGTAGAAATACTGGAAATGGCGCGAGTCCAGGTCCAGCGAGGCCGGCGAGCCGATGCCCTCGGCGATGGAGTAGGCAGTTGCCAGCGGCACGATCGCCGCAGCCAGCAGCGATGCGCCCAGCAGCCCGGCGCCGAACAGCACGGTGGCGAAGGAGCCGGCGAGCGGACGCAGCGCTTCGGCGACATCGCTCGCATCCTCGATGTGCACGCCGCTGCGATTCAGGGTCGCGGCGCAGGCCACGGCGATGGCCATGCCGATGACGCCGGTCAGCAGCGACCCGATGATCACGTCCACCCGCTCCCAGCGCAGGTTTGCGACCGTGATCTTCTTGTCCACTGCATAGGACTGGATGAATGCCAGGCCCCAGGGCGCCAGCGTGGTGCCCAGGGTGGCGGCGATCGCGATCCAGCCGAGCGGGCTCGTCGGCAGGTGCGGCACCACGGAGTTGTGCCAAACCTGCGCCCAGTCGGGCTTGGCCAGGATGCCGTCAACGATGTACAGGGCCAGCGTGGAGGATATGAACAGCAGCACGCGTTCGACCCGATGGAAGGAGCCCAGCACCACCACCAGCGAGATCAGCACCGCCGCAATCGGCGCGCTGACCCATGAGGGAATGCCGACCAGCGAGCCGGCCGCGGAAATTCCGGCGTATTCGGCGCAGATGGTGCCGAAGTTGGCGAGCAGCAGGCCCACCACCGCGAAGTATCCCCAGCGATGCCCCCACCGCTCGCGGATTACGCCGACGAAGCCCTTGCCGCTGGCGGCGCCGATGCGCACGGCCATCAGATGGAACTGCACCAGCAGGATGGTCGAGGCAGGAATGATCCAGAGCAGCCGGTACCCGTGGTCGGCCCCGAGCACGGAATAGGTGGTGATGCCGGCCGGGTCGTCGTCCGAGAGCCCTGCCAGCAAGCCCGGCCCGAGCACGGCCATGAAGGCAACCAACGCGCCAGCACCGGCGGCGCGAAAGCGCGCGAACTGCAGCGCAATGCCGCGCCGGTGATGGGCAGTTGCGTGCGGGGGCGCCGCCGCGCGCTCGCGGGCGCGCTGGGCCAGGGACTTGCCTTTCCGGTGATGGGCTCTCACATCGCTAACCGGCGACCGCGTCCAGCGTGCGCACGACGCGCGTCGCGATCATGCGCTGTTCGAGGGGGCGCAGGCTTGCGCTGCGCCAGTTTGCCGACCCATCATGAGCTGTCGTTTTCGAGCCGCTGCACGCGGTCGCGGTAGGCGTGCACGTTGTCGCCGGAGATGCGCGTCTCCCGCGTGCCATTGTTCTCGCCGATCTTCGCGTCCGAGCCGGTCACCGGTTTGGCGTCGACCGCCGTTTCGTGCTCGAAGGCGTGCGATTTGTCGGTGTTGCGGTAGTACCGGTACAGGAACCAGTACAGCCCGGTGGCGCCTGCAGGGCCAAGCAGCAGGATCGCAAGTCCGCCGTCGTCGCTCATGTCGAACTCCCCACGATCCACAGTGCAATGCCTTCGAGGAAGGTGCCGACCGTGATCGCGGCCAGCAGCAGCTTCCACTGCTGCACCGGCACGCTGCCCATGGTCTCGCCGGTGCGGCCGTTCACCGCGATGTAGTGCACCATGCCGGACCCGGGCTGCTGGTACGAATACAGCCACACCGGCAGGTACATCGATACCCAGCGCGTGCCGTGCACGTCGATGCGCTCCTGTTCCCAGCGCACGCCGCGATCGTACTGCTCCACCGAGTTTTCCACCTGGTGGCGGCCGATCGACAGCAAGGCCTCCTCCAGTCGCGGACGCAGTTTCTCCACGTCCAGGTCGCGCTTCTCCGAGCTCACGCCCATCAGGTAGGACGCGTTCCACTTCACCGCGTTCTTGGTGTCGAAGGGCAGGATCGTGTTGATGATGTTGTTGGTGTTGGTTTTCGTGTCCATGTTGCCGCGCGCACTGGAAGACTCCAGCGGCAGGTCGTCCACCGTGAAGTCCACGTGCCGTTCCACCCGGTACACGTCGGCATCGTAGTAGGTCTTCTTCTTGTCGCCGCTGCCCTGCGTGTACTCGCGCGTCTTGATTTCGCCCTTGCCGGCGACGTCCACGCTGCTCTTGCCGTCCACGATCATGTACGGCAGGTACACCGCGCCGACGTTCTCGGGCGTGAACTGCTCCTTGAATTCCTTCAGCGCGAAGAACCGCCGCTTGTCCACGAACTGGCGGATGCGCGCGACCGCATCCTCCTTCTTGATGTGGAAAGGCAGCACCGCGTCCGGCACCGCGCCGTTCGCCACCTGCTCGTTGACGCCGAACACGTGCCGGCACCAGTGGCAGCGGGCGGTCATCGCGGTTTCGGTGTTGACCGTCACCTCGGCGCCGCAGCCGGTGCACTTGAAAGACATCAGGTGCGCGGCGTCGGCGGCGATGTCCTGCGCGCCGGAGGCGATGATCGTGCCCTCGAGCTCGTCCAGGCCCTCGCCGAAGCCAAACTGCTCCTCGACCCGCTCGCCATGCCATTCATTGCGGCAGTACATGCAAACCACGAGGTCGGTGCCGACCTTGTGACGGATGTCGGTCGCGCCGCACTTGGGACAGCGGTTGGCGCCGTCCTTCAACTCCTCGGCGGAAGTGTCGATCGCGACCGGGTCCGGCGCCTCCAGTTCCTCGCGGATCGGATCCGGCAGCGTGGCCGGGTCTATCGGCGATTCACCGGGCCTGGGCGGCACCTCCTGCGGCGACCCCGGGCCGGTGTAAGGCGGCAACGGGGGCGGACCATTTGAGTTCGACATGGCGGTTATCCGGTTGGCGGATTACAGACCCAGCACCTTGGCTTTGAGCGCGTCGAAATCGGCCTGCGTGATCAGTCCGAGGTCGAGCATCTCTTTCGCCTTCTTTAGTTTGGCGACCGGATCTTCCGCCGCCGGCGCGGCCGGCGCCGCCGGCTGCTGCAGGCTGCCGATGCCGCCCATCATGCCGCCGGCCATGCCCAGGCCCACGAGGCCCGCTGCACCGCTGTTCTCGCCCGCCGCCTGCATGCCTGCGGCGACGCTGGCCTGCAGGTTGGCATTGCCGCGCGCACCGGACAACGCATCGGCGCGCTGCACGGTCTTGAGCAGTTCCCGCGTATTGGCGTCGTATTCGATGGAGACGATGGCGGTCTTGACGATCACCAGGCCGCGATCGGACTTCCACTGGTAGCCGTTTTCGACCGCGGCGGACAGGGCCTGGGCAAAGCCGACCGAATCCTGCTGCAGCTTGCTGATGCGATTGCCCTTCGCAGGATCGTTCGTGTACAGGCTGAACGCCTGCGCGAGCGAGCCCACCACCTCGTTGAACAGCTGGCTGGCGGCGGCGTTGTCCATGTCGGTGAAGTCGAACACCTGGCCGGGCTGCAGGTACTTGGCCGGCACGAAGTTCTTCACGAACAGGATCGGATCCAGGATCTTCAGCGTGTAGGAGCCGCGCGTCACCGCGCCCACCTGGGTGTTGAGGAAGGCGTCGTCCCAGTAGATTTCGGATTGCGTGCCGAAGCGGTTGTCCGGCAGCTCCTTCAGCGAGACGAAGAAGGCATTCTGCTGCGAGCCGGGCTGGCCGCCGAACTTGAAGCGCTCCCAGCTCTGCTTGATGAGCGACGCGACCAGGCCGTCGCCGACGAAGATCGACTTCGAGTTGATGTCATCGGACTTCCACTCGTAACCGCCCGCTTCCGTGGCGATGCCGGTGATCTTGCCGTCCTGGAACAACAGCAGGCCGTAGCCTTCGGGCACGACGATCTTCGAGCCGTTGGTGATGATGTTCGAGGAACCCTTGGTATTCGAACCGCGACCGGCGTTGCTGCCGTGCGGCACCGCGGCGAACAGCGCCGCCGTCGACGGCAGGCCGTCCGGGATCGTGTAGAAGTCCTTCCACTGATCGGCGAGCATGCCGCCAACCGATCCGACCACCGCCTGAATAAGTCCCATTACATCTCTCCGCGATTCGTGGCTGGGCACCGCGCCCAGCGCCGGCAAACTATACATTCCCTGCCCGTGCACTGGTCAGCCATGGCTGGGGTCCCCCCGCCTTTCGGCACTCCGCCAGAGCTCAACGGAGCGCCATCCTGTGCGCCGCCCGCCCATCGCCTGGGGAAAGCCCATGAACCTGAAGCTGCTGCTTGCCTGCTCCCTCCTGGCCTGTACGGGCGCGGGGCCGCTGCTCGCGGCGTCGGGGGCTTCGCCTATGGTCGCCATCGAGCTGGTGCCCGGCAAAGCGCAATGGGAGGTGCGCTACGCCCTGCCCGCCCCGGCGCACGAGCTGCGCTTCGTGCGCGTGGACGCCACGGGCGGGCGCGCTTCGTCCTGGACCGCAGTGGACCCAGCTTTCGCCATCACGGTGGTGGACGGCGAAGAACTCGTCCGCCGCACCGACGGCGCGGCCTTCGACCACGCCGCCTTCCGCATGGCGCCGCACTACGTCCAGCTGGAGAAGGACTACGCGCCCTTCGCGCCCTTCGGCGACGGCGGCATGCTCGTCCACACGGGTCGCTTCCATGCCTGCGCCGGCCCCTGCGTCGGGGGCGAGACCTTCCAGCTGTCCCTGCAGCCACCGGCCGGCGCGCATGCGATTGTGCACGGCCAGGTTGTGCCGGCGGTGCGCGTTGAGGACGGCGACAGCGGCACCAACCTCTACGTCGGGCGCGCCCTGCCGGTGACGACGCCGGACGTGGTCGCGGCGATCGACCAGGACTTCCCGGCCGATACACGCGCGCGGCTCGAGGTGCTGCTGCCGCGGCTGATGGCCCTCTACGGCCGCGAGCTGGGCGCGTTGAAGACGCGACCCATGCTCTACGCCTCGCGCGACGAGAACCACCCCGGCGGCGGCTACGGCTACCAGGGCGGCACGCTGCCAGGACAGGTGTTCATGCACTTCTACGGCCGCCACGAAGACTTCGGCACGCCAGAGTTCGCCAGGCGCGTAGACTGGTTCTTCGCGCACGAGGCCGCGCACATGTTCCAGGACTTTTCCTCGCTGACCGACCAGGGCGACAGCTGGATCCACGAAGGCGGCGCCGATGCGCTGGCGGCGGTGGCGTTGCAGGAACTGGGCGTGATTGATCGGGACGCGGTGCAGGCGCGGCTGCAGACCTCGGTCGATACCTGCGCCAAGGGCATTGCGAAGCACTCATTGAAGTTGGCGCATACCGAGGGCTCGTTCGAGGCGTCCTACGCGTGCGGCTTCGTGCTGCACATGGCGGTGGATGCTGCGGCGCGCCGCGCCAGCGACGGCGCCTGCGGCCTGGCCTGCGTGTGGCGGGATTTCCAGGCGGAAGTTGCGAGCGGCAAGACCTGGAACAGCGACACCTTCATCGGCGCGGTCGCTCGGCGGACCGATGAGCGCGCTGCGGGCTTTCTTCGCGCGGTGATGAACGACGTGGCGGCGCAACCCGCGTTGCTATTGCGCGACGGGTTGGCCGACGCCGGCTGGGCCCTGACAACGCCCCCCGCTACCGCTGCGGAATAAGTGCGGAGCTAGCCGTTTGCGAGCGCGAAATCGAGTCCGGCGCGCACGGCGGCCACCTGCGCCTCGATGCACTGCTCGGGCGTGGCGCGCGGGCTGTCCGGGTAGACCTCGGTGGTGGTGGTGTAGCGGGCATCGGTCAGGCCGGTGCACAGGCCCAGGCCCTTGACGGCATACTCGATCACGCCCGGCGCCAGCACCGGCGAGCCGATGATGTTGCCGGCAGCGTCGGCCGGCGCAATGTGCGTCACCTTCGCCACCGCGGCGATCATCGCCTGCTGGAAGGCTGGCTGCGGGTTGCCCGCGTCGTCCACCAGGTAGAAACCGTCGGGGACGCCGTGCGGCTCGAAGGGCTTGCCGTCGCGCGCAGCCAGGGCCGGGCCGAACTCTGATTCGTCGGTGTCGGTGGTCTCGTGCAGGTCGATGTGCACCAGGAAGCGCCCGCGCAATGGCGCAACCAGCTTGACCAGTGCAGCGGACTCGGCGGCGGCGCTGTCGTCGCGGAAGTTGCGGTTCGGGTCCAGCGCCAACGGATTCCAGCGGTGGATGCGCTCGTAGCCCCAGGGGCTGACGCAGGACACGATCATCAGGTTCATGCGGCCTGCGTAATCGTCTGCATGCTTCTGCGCGAAGCGCAACGCGCCATGCACGCCACTGGTCTCGTAGCCGTGCACGCCCCCGGTGACCAGCGCGCTCGGCAGGGAATCGTCCCAGCCCTTCGAACGCAGCGCGAACAGCGGGTAGCGGCCGTCGGCGCCGTAGTCGAGCTCGCCGTACTGCTGCACGTCGAAGCACCGTCGCAACTGCTCGACCACGGACAGCACGTCGTCGGCGTAACTGCGATGCTTTCGCTGCGCGGCGCGCCACAGCAGTTTGTGGGCTTGGGCCCAGGGCTCGCCGGGCGTGCCGATCGGATATGGTGCGGGTTCGGTGGTCATGGCGACATCGTACCCAAAGCGCCCTGCCGCTGGGCGCCCACTTGTACCGGCGACTGGCGGGCGCGGGCATGCAGTGTGTCTGCTTTCGACCTATCGACGCCCCCCGGCCTTGAGTAGCGCGACGAATTGAAATCTAGCGGCCTGCCGTCGGGATGTCCGGTCTGGGTAGGAAACAGCCAACTCGGCATGGCAAGCCGACCCTGTGGAGTCCGCTAAACGCCTGGTTGGTGACGAAGATCGACATCGTGAAGCCGATGTCGCCAAGCAGGCCGGCGCCGGCGACTCGACTGCGACGAAATGCAGAGCTATCTGCTCAGCAAACCGGTGCCGGCCGAGATATTCGAAGCAAGATTCCTGGCGCCGCGACCATCGGCGGGGTAAGTCGTGTTTATGGAGCCGCAAACGGGGAATTGCATTGCAAACGCAATTGCCAATGTCTGCGGCGGGGGCCATGACGGATTCCAATGGCGCCGGCAGCGGCGCTATGCTTCCTGATTGACGCAAAAGGGGTTGGCGGACATGGCCATTGATCAATTTCTGGCAGCCATCGAAGAGTCCTCGTTGCTGACTGCAGGTCTCGTCGCGGTGCTGTTTCTCTTCTCCGGCGCGGCTTTGGCACTCATCTGGCGGCGGCGGCGTTTGCGCCATTACAGTGAACTAACCCGCGCCACCGAGGCGCTCGTCGCAAGCGCGGCGCGCTATCGGGCAGTGACCGAAACCGCCGCTGATGCGATCGTCACCGCGGACCGTTCTGGAACCATCGTCGGATGGAATGCGAGTGCCGAGCGCATCTTCGGCTACGCTGAAACCGAGGCCGTTGGGCAGCCATTGACGCTGCTGATACCGGAGCGATCCCAGGACCGGCATCTCGATGGCATGAAGCGGGTGCAGTCCGGCGGTGAGCGCCGCATCATTGGCAAAACCGTTGAGCTGGCAGGACGGCGCAAGGACGCCAGTGAATTCCCGCTGGACCTCACACTGGCGGAATGGGCCGTGGGAGATGGCCAGTTTTTCACTGCCAACATCCGCGACATTACCGAGCGCAAGCAGATACAGGACACCGTGCTGCAGGAAAAGAACTTCGTCAACGCGGCGCTCGACAGTCTGCCGGGCATGTTTTATGTCATCAGCGATCAAGGCCGGTTCCTGCGTTGGAACAGGAATTTCGAAATGCTATCTGGCTATTCGTCCGAAGATGTATCCCGACTGAGTCCCACCGATCTTTTTGCCGGCCCAGACAAAGCGCTTGTCGCCGATCGGATCAGACAGGTCTTCATGACCGGCGAATCGACCGTGGAAGCCGATTTGGTAGCCAAGGATGGAACTGCCACTTCGTATTTCTTTACCGGAGCGCTCGTCCAGATTGACCAGAATCCCTGCCTGATTGGCATGGGGATCGACATCTCCGAACGCAAGAAGGCGGAGGACGCTCGCGCGCACCGCGAAGCGGAGTTGGAGGAATCGCAGCGCATCGCGCGGATCGGGAGTTGGGAGTGGACGATTGCTACGGGCGCCTTCGCGTGGTCCGACGGGTTGAACCATGTCCTGGGTCGCGACCACGGTTCGCCGGCGCCAAGCTTTGAGACTCTCTCGCAGTTCTACACGGCAGAAAGCTGGCAGCGGCTGGACGCCGTCATCGCCACGACCGTCGAGACGGGGGCACCGTACGAAATCGACGTCCAGATGATCCGGCCCGACGGCGCGACGTGTTGGACGACCACGCGCGGCGAGGCAATACGCGGGGCTGATGGCAGCGTGGTGAAGTTGCGCGGGACCGTGCATGACATCACCACTCGGAGGGAAGCGGACGCCAGGATCGCCTATCTCAACCGGGTCTATGCCATGCTCAGCGGCATCGATGCGCTGATCGTGCGCGTGCATGAGCGCGACGAGCTATTCAGCCATACTTGCCGGATTGCCGCCGAGGCAGGCGGGTTCCGCATGGCCTTGATAGGCATGGTGGATCAGAACACGACCAAGATTGTTCCGGTCGCGTTAGCAGGCAAAGATGAAGAACTGCTGGCCGCCATCAAAGACCACTTTTCATCGAGCGAGAGCGTGCCGTTCGGAAGCCCCCCTGCTGGCGCGGGTGATTAGGGGAAAGAAGGCCGTCGTCATCAGCGATTTGCAAAGCAACCCCCAGGTTGTTTTCCGCAAGCAATACGCCGAAGCCGGAATTCACGCGGCGGCCCTTTTGCCGCTGATAGTGGCGGATGAAGCCATAGGCGCGCTCATGCTGTTCGCGAGCGAGATTGAATTCTTCCGGGAAGAAGAGTTGAAGCTGTTGACGGAACTGGCGAGTGACGTTGCGTTCGCGATTGATCACATTGGCAAACAGGAACGCATCAACTACCTGGCCTATTACGACGTGCTCACCGGTCTGGCGAACCGCACGCTGTTTCTGGAGCGGGTGGCGCAGTACATGCGCAGCGCGGTGATTGGCTCTCACCAGATTGCCTTGTTTCTGGTTGACATTGAGCGTTTCAAGAACATCAACGACAGCCTTGGTCGGGAGGTGGGCGACGAACTGCTACGACAAGTGGCGCAGTGGCTGACGCACCACGCGGCGGGCGACGTGAATCTGCTGGCGCGGGCGGGCCCTGATCAATTCGCGGTGGTGATGCCAGTCGTGAAGCCGGCGGGTGATTTGACGCGGCTTGTCGAGAATTGGATTGATGACTTCCTCAAACATCCGTTCCGTTTGAACGACGCCGTGTTCCGGATCTCCTTGAAGGTGGGCGTGGCAATTTTCCCCAATGACGGCGCCGATGCCGACACCCTGTTCAAGAACGCCGAGGCGGCGCTGAAGAAGGCCAAGGCGAGCGGACAGCGCTATCTTTTTTATACCCAGACCATGAACCTCATGGTGGCCGGCAAACTGACCCTGGAAAATCAGTTGCGCCAGGCGCTGGACAACGAGGAATTCGTGCTCTATTACCAGCCCAAGGTAAACTTGGCGAGCGGCAAGATGACCAGCGCCGAGGCGCTGATTCGCTGGAACGACCCACGCACCGGCCTGGTGCCACCGGCCCGCTTCATCCCGATCCTGGAAGAAACCGGCCTGATCCATGAGGTGGGGCGGTGGGCGCTGCGTCAGGCGATCCAGGAGGGCCTGCGTTGGCGCGCCGCGGGTCTGCCGGTGGTGCGCATCGCGGTCAATGTGTCGCCGCTACAGTTGCGCGATCGCGGTTTCATCGCCGAACTCAGGCAAGCCATCAGCGTGGACGAACAGGCGGCAGCCGGACTGGAACTCGAAATTACCGAAAGTCTGCTGATGGAAAACGTCAAGTACAGCATCGCCAGCCTGCAGGCGATCCGGGACATGGGACTCAGCATCGCCATTGACGACTTCGGCACCGGTTTTTCATCACTCAGTTACCTGTCAAAGTTCCCGGTCGATACGCTCAAGATCGACCGTTTGTTCGTGATCGGAATGACGGCCGCGCCGCAGGGACTGGCGCTGGTCTCCACCATCATCAGTCTGGCGCATGCGCTCAAGCTCAAGGTGGTGGCCGAGGGTGTCGAAACCGAGGAGCAAAAACGTCTGCTGCACTTGCTCAACTGCGACGAAATGCAGGGCTTTCTGTTCAGCGAACCGGTGCCGGGCAGGATTTTCGAGAGCCAGTTCCTGGTGCCGCTGGGTGCCGGACAGCACTGAACAGTTGTAGAAGAACTTAGGTTTATGGCCAAGGATAGGAAATCCAAAGCCGCTTCCATGCTCAGGGTACAAGCCAGCACCACCCGGTCAATCGTTCGATGATAAAACTCCGCCTGCGTCGCATAGTGGGCCGCATGCGCGCAGGGTGGAGTGGCAGACGAAGGCATTGCTTGGGGGGGGCGGTTCACCTCGAGGCGGCAGGACGCGTGGATTCGGTGGTCATGCCAACTTCGTACCGAAACGTGAAAAGGCTTACCTCACCACTGTTGCTTCCGCCTTCGCCGGCGGCCGGCCGTCGGCCGCGAGCTGGTCCAGCGCCGCGCGCAACTTCGCCGGTGTCAGGTAGCCGCCGAGTCGGGTGCCATCCCTGGCAAGGAGCATCGGCGTACCGGTCAGGCCCATGCGCTTGCCGATGTCGTCGTGCATCGCAACCGGGTTCTTGCAGCTCCTGGCCGGCACCGGCTTGCCGTTCTTGGCGTCGGTCAATGCCTTCTTCCGGTCGACCGCACACCACACGGAGGCCATCGTCTTGAAGCTCGCACCGCCCACTCCCGAGCGCGGGTAAGCCAGGTATTCCACCGCGATGCCCTGGCGATTGTAGTCGGCGATCTCGCTGTGCAACTTTCGGCAGAAGCTGCATTCGACGTCGGTGAAGATGGCGACCGTGTATCTCGGATTCGGCGGCGCGAAGACGATCCGGTCACGCGCCGGAATGCCCTTGAGCAACCTGGCTCGCATCCTGGCCAGGCTCTCTTCGCCCAGGTCATCTTTGCTTTGCACGTCGTACAAGGTGCCATGCAGGACGTACTTGCCGTCGTCGGAGATGTACACCACCCGGCCGGAGACGATCGCCTCGCGGAAGCCGGGGATCGGCGCGGCCCCGATCTGGTCGACCTTGGATCGCGGGTTGAGCCTTAGCAGCGCTTCACGGGCGCGGGCGTCCGGCGTGCCCGCGCTGAAAACCGGCTCGGCTTTGGCCGGTGTGCTCGACTGCGCCCAGGCAGAAAGGCTGGCGACAAGCACTGCCGCGAACAGCATGCGCTGCATCAAGTGATCCACGCTGGCCGGGCGCGGCGCCGCCGGTGCGTCACTCGATTCCGTGCTCGGCGCGAAACCGCGCTATCTCGTCGCGAACCGCGGGATCGAGATCAGCGCCCTCGACCCGGCTGAACACCTGCGCCAGGACCATGCGCTCCTGCGCGTCCACCACGCCGTCCGAGAGGGCCAGCTTCTGGATCATCGCCAACTCGTCCGCGTCGATCAGTTCGTCGTCGGCGAAGACCTTCAGAAAGGAGTACTGCAGGATGTCGTTCCAGCCACTGCCGTCGTCCGTATTGCCCATGTCGTAGCCTCCCTAGCGTCGCGAATAGCATAGCCCGAGGGTCGGCCGGCCGTCATGGCGACTCCGGTCGGCTGGGCGAAAAGCGACTGGCCTACTTCACCTCCTCGAACACGTACTCGTGCTGGCCGTCGTGCACCACCAGGCGGCGCACGCCGTCCTTGTCGGCGCGCATGAAGCTGAAACCCATCGCCTGGGGGTCAACGGTCACGATCGCCGAGAGCCCCTAGTGCGCCGTCGCCTCCGGGTCCTCGGACAGGTACTGCTCGGAGTAGAAGCCAAACATGAAGTCGTCCGCGTTGTCGCCGAGCCGCTTGCGCGTCTTCGCGATCTCGTCCTGGTAGGTCTTGGTCTTCTTGAAGGCCTCGAAGCGTTCGCGGCGCAGCTCCATGAATTGCTCATCGCTCAGGTCGAGCCGGCGGGTGACTTCACCCTTGCGCACCCAAACGACGAGGTAGCGGCTGTAGGTCGAGCCGTAGCCCATATGCACGTAATTCACCATCTTGCCGGTGGGCACGATGAGCGTGCCGCTGTACCAGTCGGCGAGGATGTCGCCGCCCTCCGGAAACAGATCGCGCGTGCGGTTGCATTCCCAGTAATCCTCCGACGCGGCCGTGCAGAGCGAGCGATCGGGCGGATCCGGAAACTTCAGGTCGGGCCGCTCCGCGCGATTGCGGTTGAACTCCACCGACACCTTCCGCAGCCAGAGCCTGTCGCCCTTGATTTCCCAGGTGCCGGTGTAGCCGCGCCAGTTCGAAGTGACCTGCGATCCGCGCGCAAGCTTCTTCTCGGGGTGGGCCGCCAGGTAGCCGGCCAGGGGATTGGTGTTCAGGGAATAGGACTTTCCGTCGACCAACAGGATCTCGGGTTCCTGGGCCGTGGCCACCACGACGCCGCTGACCAGGCTCAGCAGCACTCCCGTCAGCAACACCCTCCATCGCATTCCCATGGCGTTCTCCCCATCGTTCTGTCGGCCGCTGTTTCGGGTCCCAGCGTATACGCCAACGGATCTCAGGGGCCAGCGGGGTTGCGACCCCGCGCCTTGGCGCTATGCTGATGCCATCCGGGGAGGCGACGACATGGGCGGCGAACGTGACGGCAGCAGCTGGAACCATATCCTTCAGTACTCCTTCCTGAAGGTTTTCGCTGACGACGAGATGATCGACGCGGGCGAATGGGAGATGCTCAGGAAGCTGGCGCTCGCGGATGGCGTCGTGGACGCGCAGGAGCGGATGGTCCTGGCCAAGATCTTCGATCGGGTCGACCCCAAGTCGCTCGATCCGAAAGTCCGCGAGGAAATCGAGCGCTTTCGCGCCGAGCACGACATCTGACGATCACCTCGCGACCCCCAGCAAGTCCATCCCGACCGCTTCCGCAAGCCGGATGCCGTCCACGGCCGCCGACAGGATGCCCCCTGCATACCCCGCGCCCTCTCCACCGGGATACAGGCCCCGGGTGTTGACGCTCTGGAAGCTGTCGTTGCGCCGGATGCACACGGGTGAGGACGTGCGCGTCTCGACCGCGGTCAGGACAGCGTCGGGCATGGCGAAGCCGGCAATCTGCTTGTTGAACTCCGGGATCGCTTCGCGGATGGCCGCGACGGCGAACGGCGGCAGGATTCCGCTCAAGTCGCCAAGGCGCACGCCCGGCTTGTAGGAGGGAGTCACGCTGCCCAATGCGGTGGAGGCGCGGCCGCGAAGGAAATCGCCGACCAGTTGCGCGGGCGCCTCATAGGTTGCGCCACCGTCCGCAAAGGCCTGTTGCTCCAGTCGTCGCTGCAACTGGATTCCTGCCAGCGGGTGCCCGGGGTAGTCGGTGTCCGGATCGATGCCGACCACGATTGCCGCATTGGCATTGCGTTCGTTGCGCGAGTACTGGCTCATGCCGTTGGTAACCACGCAGCCCGCTTCCGAGGTCGCCGCCACCACCGTGCCGCCCGGGCACATGCAGAAACTGTAGACGCTGCGGCCGTTGCTGCAGTGGTGGACCAGCTTGTAGTCGGCCGCACCCAGCAGTGGATGGCCCGCGAACTTTCCGAATCGCGCCTGGTCGATGACAGATTGCGGGTGTTCGATGCGGAAGCCGATCGAGAATGGCTTGGGCTCGATTGTCACGCCCGCATCGAACAGCATCTGGAAGGTGTCGCGCGCGCTGTGGCCGATCGCCAGCACGATGTGGCGGCTGGCCACCGTTTCGCCCGAGGCCAGGGTCACGCCAGCGGCCCGTCCGTCCTCGATCAACAGGTGCTCGACGCGACTGCCGAAGCGGATCTCGCCACCCAGCGCGATGATCTCGGCGCGCATCTTCTCCACCATCGAAACCAGCCGGAACGTGCCGATGTGCGGCTTGCTCACGAACAGGATTTCTTCCGGCGCGCCCGCCTTCGCGAACTCGGTCAGCACCTTGCGGGCGTAATGGAAGCGGTCCTTGATCTGGCTGTAGAGCTTTCCGTCGGAGAAGGTGCCCGCGCCACCTTCGCCGAACTGCACGTTGCTCTCGCTGTCGAGCCGGTGCTCGCGCCACAGTCCCCAGGTGTCCTGCGTCCGGGTGCGTACGTCCTGCCCGCGTTCGAGCACAACGGGTTTCAGGCCCATCTGTGCCAGCACCAGTGCGGCGAACAGTCCGCAGGGCCCGAAACCGATCACCAGCGGCCGCAGCTGTCCGACGCCGGGAAACGAGGCGTCGGCCTTGCCCACGAATCGGTAGCTGGTGTCGGGGGCCGGCAGCACCGTCTTCGAGCCGGCAAAGCGCGCCAGCAATTCCTGCTCGACGATCGCCGGGACCATGACATCGACGTTGTAGATCATCTGGATGGCGGACTTCCTGCGTGCGTCGTACGCGCGACGGACCACTTGCAGGCCGAGCAGGTCCTGCTCCGGAATACGCAGCAGGTCCAGCACCGCATCGCGCAGGTGGGCGTCGCCGTGATCCAGCGGCAGCTTGATGTCGTTGATGCGCAGGGCCATTGCGTCAGTGTGCTGGCAGGGTGGCCGCAATTCTAACTGGGGAGGCGTCTCACACCGACAATCCGGGATCGCCCTCCACCACCGTCTGCCGCATCTGCGGCCGTTCCCCTGCCCGCCAGAGCGGCACTTCGTGGCGGACGCGATAGCGCAGCGGCCCGCCGTCCGGCGTGGCGCTGCGCGTGATCGGACGCGGGATGCAGACGAACTCGGTGACCATCCTGTCGGCATCCACGCGCACGGTCGCATAGCCGTGGCCACCGTTGTCCACGAAAGTCAGGTGCGGGGCCAGCTCGGGGTTGCAAACCGCGAGTGCCTTCTGAAGGTCGAAGCTGCTGGCGTACTCCAGCGCCGAGCGCACGCCGTGGCGGAACATCAGGTTGGCCGTGCACTGCGGCGGCTGGCCGGGCGGCCGGGCGATGTACAGACCATCCGCCGGCTTGTCGCCCTTGCGGTTGTGCTCGTTGGCCTCGGCCATGCCCGGGGAGATCATCGAGCCACCCACGAAGCTCACGCCCACCGGCTCGAAGGCCGCGGGCGGCAGGGCCCTGGCCGCGTAGCCCGCCCAGAAGCTGTGGCGATCGCCGGAGACGATCGCGAAGCCGGTGATGCCGGCATCGCGCACCGCGTCGAAGATCTCGGCGCGCTCGTGCCAGGTGCCGCCCCAGTCGCCGGTGGCCGTGATGCCGTAGCCGGCGCCCTTCCACTTGCCCACTTCGGGCGGCAGGTTCTGCGGATCGACACGCCAGTCCAGCGCGCCAAATGAATTGCCCCAGACCTTCCAGGTGGCTGTCGCGCCGCGCAGGCGCTCGAGGAACCAGGCCTTCTGCTTCGCGCCCAGCATCGTCTGCGGCGCATCCCTGGCGACGTAGTTGTCGATGCTCTTGTCGCCCATGCTCAGCTTCGCCGGCGGATTGCCGTTGGCGTAGGCGCGGCCGGCGTCGAGCGGCCCCCACAGTTCCTCGGGCACGAAGCCCAAAGTGTCGCCTTCGAACAGCGGATTGACCTCGTCGTGGTTGCCGGGGTCGCGTGAGCGGAAGCTGCGGTTGTCGGTGATCAACAGGTCGATGTGCCGGCCCCAGCGCAGGGCGCGATAGGCGATCAGGCTGTTGATGGCGGCGAGGTTGTTGGGCTCGGTGCCCAGCCCATCGTCGTCGAATTCCGTGACCAGCACGTCGGCCACCTGGGGCGCGGTGAAGGTGTCCAGCTTCGAACCCGGCGGCAGCACCCGCGCCGGCTGATATTCGAACCAGGCCTGGTTGGCCGCGACCTTGAGCGTCTGCGCGGGGACCCACCCTTCCGTGCCGGGAAATTCCTGGATCGACTGCCAGGCGTTCCAGGAGAACTCGTGGTTGTCCCAGATGCACACGAAGGGCCAGCGTGCGCGCGCATCCTGCAGGTCGGGGTCCTGCAGGTAGGCGTGGTAGAGGACGCGATAGTCCTCGAGCGAGCCGGGGATCATGAAGCGGTTGTTGGCGACCGGCTTGCCATTCGGGAACTTGATCGGGAAGGTGATGACGCGGTCGTATCGCTTGCCGTTCTTGACCTGCTCCGGGTACTGCACCACCTCGTATATGAAGTCGCCCAGGTGCAGCACGAAACCGAGCCTTTCTTCGGGCGTGGCGCGCTCGTCTTCCCAGATCATCTTTCGATAGCCATTCCCGTAGCCCTCGGGCAGGCTCTGGCAACTGACGAAGGCAAAGCGCGAAGGCCGCGCGTCATCGGGCCCGGGCGCGGTCAGCGTACGGCCGATGCGGCTGCCGTTGCCCTCCTCGTCCACGAAGCGGTACCAGTACTCGCGGCCCGCCGGCAGGTGGCCGACCAGCACGCGGCAGGTCCAGTCGGACTCAGCCGACACGCGTGCCGCCGTGGTCGCGATTACGCGCCTGAAGTCCAGATCGTTTGCCACCTCGACCAGCAGCTTGGCGTCCTTGCGCCCATCCGCATACGGGCGACGGGTCCAGAGCAGGACGCTGTTGTCGTCGGGATCACCCGAAGCCACGCCCTGCGGGTACAGGTCCCGACGCTCCTTCCAGCCACTCCTGGACTTGCGCCCGGACGCCGAACCCCAGGCCAGGGTCGCACCCAGCGCGGCGGAGAGTTTCAGGAACGCACGGCGGTCCATGGTTGGCATGACGGCCCCTCCTCCGCTGCGGATCGCGATGATCGATGCGCTGCAACGCTAGACCCGCTTACCGCCCGGCGAGCGTGCCGAAAGTACCCCTACAATGACCCAATGGACGGCCCGGTCATGGTCATCGCCCACCGTGGCGCCAGCGCATGGCGGCCGGAGCACACGCTGGAGGCCTACGCGAAGGCGATCGCAGACGGCGCTGATGCGATCGAGCCGGATCTGGTGAGCACGCGTGACGGCGTCCTGGTCGCCCGGCACGAGAACGAGATCGGCGGCACCACCGACGTGGCGATGCGACCGGACTTCGCCGACCGCCGGACCGAAAAACTGATCGACGGCCGGAAGGTCAGCGGCTGGTTCACCGAGGACTTCAACCTAGCCGAGCTGCGCAGCTTGCGCGCGCGCGAACGCCTGCCCTTGCTTCGCTCGACCGCGTACGACGGCCGCTTTGCCGTGCCTACCCTGGCCGAGATCATCGAGTTCGTCGCCAGCGAATCGGAGCAGCGCGGCCGGGTGATCGGCATCGTGCCCGAACTCAAGTGTTCGACCTGGTTCGCATCGATCGGACTGGCAATGGAAGACCGCTTGCTGGAAGCACTGTCCGCCCACGCCTATACACGCATTGCACCGGTGCTGATCCAGTCCTTCGAGATCGGCAACCTGCGCTACCTGCGCGAAAAGCTGGGCGCCGGCAAGCGCAATATCGGGCTGATGCAACTGCTGGGTGCGGCCGATCGCCAGCCCTACGATGTCGTGGCCGCGCAGCGCGCAACGACTTTCGGCGACATGAGCAGCGAGCACGGGCTGCGGGAGATCGCCGACTATGCCGACGCGATTGGTGCGCACACCCGTAGCCTGGGGCCACACAGCGCCCTGGTGGAAGCGGCGCACGCGGCGGGTCTCAAGGTCATCGCCTACACGTTCCGGCCCGAGAACCAGTTCCTCGGCGAGCCGTTCAAGGACGGCGGCGAGCCGGCGGCACGCAACGAGGACGGTTCCATCCGCGAGATGCGCGCCTATATCGCTGCAGGCATCGATGGCCTGTTCACCGACGATCCGGCCCTGGGCCGCCGCGCGGTGGACGCGGGCCAGTAGCGCATGAACGGCCCTCCCCTGTTCCTCGTGCTCGACCAGGGCGGCAGCGCCAGCCGCGCGCTGGTGTTCGATGCACAGGGCCACGAACGCGCGGCGGCGCGCATGGAGGTCGGCGACCGCCGGCCGCAGCCGGGTTGGGTGGAGCAGGATCCCGATGCCGTGGCCGACTCGCTGCGGCAGGTGGCCGCCGCCGCGCTGGCGCAACTGGACGCGGGCGAGCGCGCGCAGGTGCTCGCCTGCGGACTGAGCACGCAACGCTCCAGCCTCGTAGCCTGGGATCGCAACACCGGCGCCGCCCTGTCGCCGGTGCTGAGCTGGCAGGACACGCGCGCGGCCGACTGGCTTCAGGCGCAGGCGCTCGATGCCGAGGCGATCCGCGCCTGCACCGGCCTGTATCCCAACGCGCACTTCGGCCTGAGCAAGATGCGCTGGTGCCTGGATCACCTCGACGCGGTCCAAGCCGCGGCCGCCGACGGCCGCCTGCTCATAGGCCCACTAGCGGCTTTCCTCGTCTTCCGCCTGCTCGAGTCGCGGCCCGCGCGCGTGGATCCGGCGAATGCTTCGCGCACGCTGCTGCTCGACCTGGCCCGCGGCGACTGGAACGACGAACTGCTCGATCGCTTCGGCATCGAACGCGCGTGGCTGCCGGAGGTGGCGCGCAGCGATGCCGACTACGGCGAGCTCGTGCTCGACGGGTGCCGCCTGCCGCTGCGCCTGCTCAGCGGCGACCAGTCCACGGCCGCCTTCGCGCATGGCGAACTGCGCGCGGACGCGGCCTACCTCAACGTCGGCACCGGCGCCTTCGTGTTCCGCGCAGCCGCCGACATGCCGCCCGATTCGCGGCTGCTGCGCAGCGTCGTGCACTGGGCCGACGCGCCGCAGTACGTGGTCGAAGGCACGGTCAACGGCGCCGGCTCGGCGCTGGCCGCGTTCGCACAGGCGCAGGGCATCGACGACGTCGGCGCCGCACTGGACGCCGCCTGGCAGGAAAATGGGGTCAGAGGAGATTTTCAATCGAAAATCTCCTCTGACCCCATTTTTCTCAACGGCGTCGGCGGCCTGGGCTCGCCGGATTGGCGCAGCGATTTTCCCTCGCGCTTCATCGGCGATGGCACGCCGGCGCAGCAACTGGTCGCGGTCGCCGAGAGCATCGTGTTCCTGGTCGAGCGCAACTTCGCCTTGCTGCGAGAGCTTGGCGCGCCCTGTACGCACCTGCTTGCGACCGGCGGCATCTCGCGTTCGGACCGCTTCTGCCAGGCGCTCGCCGACCTGCACGACCTGCCGGTGCGCCGGCCCGCGCATTGCGAGGCGACGGCGCGCGGCGCCGCATTTCTGCTGGCAGGCCGGCCTGCCGACTGGGCCGCGCTTGCGCAGCAGGAGTTCCTGCCGCGCCCGGCGCCGGCTTTACATGCGCGCCACCGCCGCTGGCAGGATGAAATGGCAGCGGCGCTGGCCCGGATTCGATACTTTGACGAGGATGTCGAGGTTCGCCTGGGCGACCGCGTTAGCTACAAGTCGATGTTCTTCTGGCGCGACTGGCAGCCCGGGCACGTCTGGTACGTCCCCGGACAAGGGCCGGCGCATCCGTGGATGGAGCGTTTCGGGCTCAAGTGGGTCGGTGTCCATGGCGACACCGGAACCCACCGGGGATTCCTCGTCGAGCCGGCGACATTTCGCCTTCCGAATACGATCAGGTTCGAGCGCCGAGCGGACGGCGCTGCGCAGTAGCCTCTATGCGACTTGCAGCACCAAGCGCTTGCCGCAAGCCTTGACGTACTTGCGCAAGGTCGCGACCGACGGTGAGTGCTTGCCGCTGGCGAGTGAACGCTCCAGGCGAGCAACGGAAGGCGCCTGCGTTCCCATTCGCTCGGCCACCTGCGCCTGGGTAAGGCCCGCGTCGTGCCGGGCCTTGAGCAGGGCGTCAAGCAGCGTGAACTCCTCGCGTTCCAGACGCTGCATTTCGGCGCGCACTCCCGGCCGACGAAACAGCTTCTTGACGACTTGATCATGGGATCGCACGTTTGACCTCCTTCAGTCGCGATTCTGCGATTTGGCGCTCCCGCAGCGGCGTCCCTTCGCTCTTCTTGACGAAGCTGTGCAGCATCACTACCCGCCTGCCCACCAGGGTGCAAAAGAACACGCGAGCGATTCCCTCAGAACCCTTCAATCGCAGTTCGAACAGGCCGCTGCCGAATGCCTTGGTGTGCGGCTCCCCGAGGTTGGGCCCGAATACCGTCATTCGACGGGTCAGCACGATGTACCGCGCAGCGAGAGTGTCGGGCAGATTCAGGATGTCGGCCTGAACGGCCTCGCTGTAGTACGTGATCGTGTAGACCACGTCAGGACATTACCAAATATGTTATGTTCACGCAATCCCCGGTCACACCGGCCACGACAACGAATGCTGCGGAAACGCTACGGGCATGCGAAAAGGATGTCGTCACGCAATGGACGCATCGGGCCGTCGGAATTTGCCAGCGCCCTCTCTCCGGCAAGATCGAGGGGGAGCGCTCGCAGACGCGCTGAACGCCGTGGCTGCGATTTCGCGGAGCAGCGCATTGTCTGTTTCGGTGCAACGCGTATCATTGCGCCAGAACCGACACTGGCGGCGTCAAGGCGATGGCACACATGAAGAATCAATCGACGATCCGAACGCTGGCGCTTAGCCTTCTCCTCGTCTCCGGCGCAGCGCAGGCCGGCCTGTTCAGCAAGAAGGCCAAGCCCGCGCCGCCCCCGCCGCCGGAGCCCGCCCCGGTCGTGGTGCCGGTCGCACCGCCGCCGCCGCCCGCGCCGATCCCGCTCGAGTTCTCCGGCCTCAAGACCGACGCACCCACGCCCGCCCCGCTGGACCGCCTGCAATCGGCCTCGCCGGAGGTGCTGGACACGGTGCAGTGGATCGCGGCGAGCAAGGACAACGCCGGCCTGCCGTTCATCGTGATCGACAAGACCAATGCCCGGGTCTACGCCTTCACCCCCTACGCCCAACTGAAGGCGACCGCGCCGATCCTGCTCGGGATGGGCGTCGGCGACGAGGTCCTGGTGTCCCCGGATGCGCCGATGTCTGCCATCCCGCCGTACAAGCGCATCACTCCCGCCGGTCGCTACCCGTCGAGGCTGGCCTTTGAACGGCCCGGCAAGCAGATTCTGGTCATCGACGCCAAGAACCTGATCTCCTTGCACATCGTGGCCAAGGGCACGCCTGCCCAGCGTCGCGCCGAGCGCCTCGCCAGCCTCGCCGCGGACGACAACCGTGTTTCCTTCGGCTGCATCAACGTGCCGCCGGCATTCTTCACGGACATCGTCAGCCCCGACTTCACGCCCGCCAGGGGCATCGTCTACGTCCTTCCGGAAAAGACCACCGCCGCGCAGCTGTTCGGGTTCCAGCCGCCGGTGACGGCACCCGCGGCGCCGCAGGCGCTGGTTGATGCGTCGCAGACGCAGGCGCCGCTCGCGGCGCCGCAGGCGCTGGTTGATGCGTCGCAGACGCAGGCGCCGCTCGCGGCGCCGCAAGCTTCGCCCATTTCTGTGCAGGAAACCGCGGCGGACTCTGCTCCGGTTGCCAGGTAGTAGCGGGGCTCGGATGCGATTGCATCCGTTTGTGTTGATCGCGGCGGCCGCGCTGCCTGGCTTCGCGCAGGCCGTGGAGCAGAAGGGAATCGAACTCGCCGCGGTATCGCTGTCCATGCGCGTGAACGCTGACGGCACGCCGTCCGAGGTCGCCTGCGGCCCCTCGGTCGCGCTGCGTCGCGACGTACAAGGACGGCTTCGCGTTGCCGAAACTGCTGACCGATCCGCTGACCGCTTCCTTCTAGAACCTTCGGTCGCGGCGCGGGTCCCAAGAGCAGACCTTCATCCCTGTGCGTTGGAGCCTGCGAAAGGCGCCATCACATTCGCAGCACCCGCTCCTTGATGAGAAAGCTCGTGATCGCCTCCAGCGTCTGCGCATGGATCTCCGGACGTGACAGTTCTCCGAACTCCTGGCAGACGAATTCCTCGTTGCTTTCGGCCAACATCTCGATCGCGCCTTCGCCGCATATCGGCAGGAAGCTGAAATGGTGGGCATCGCCGATCTCCCGGTAGTGGCTGCTGGCCGGCAGCAGGTGTTGCATTGGATGCACATGGGTCTGCGGCGGCAGTTGCTGGTCGCGCTCGCCGGTGATCAACAGCAGCGGCGTTTGCATGGCGCGCAGCGATTCGGCGGTGAAGGCTTCGGTGAAGCCGGGCGCGATGGCCACGGCGGCGCGCAGGCGCGGTTCCGCGAGATCGGCATTGGTGCGGGCATAGAAGTCCGCATCGACAGTGTCGAAGTAGCGCGCGAAGGCGCGGCAGACACCGTCGTCATGGATCTTGCAGAACTCGGGAAAGCGCTCGAAGTCCAGCCGCGCGCCGACCAGCAGCATCGCGCTGGCGCCGCCCAGCGAGAAGCCGACCGAAGCGATGCGCTGCCGATCGATGCGCGAGCCCCAAGGCGATGCCAGCAACGTGTCGAGCAGATGACGCACATCGTTGGGCTGGGTCCAGACCTGCATCATGCTGGCGCGCTCGGGATCGCCACCGCTGCTGGCGGGGTGATCGGCCGCGACCACCAGTGCGCCGCGCCGCGCGAGACCCGTCGCGAGCCAGGCCAGACTTTGCGCTGAGCCGCCGGTGCCGTGGGTGAGCACGATCAGCGGCGCCGAGGACGGCAAGCTTGGCCGGCCGTCGGCCACGACAAGGTAACCGGGGCGTATACGGCTGCTGCCGAAGCGCGCCTCGGTGCCCGGCCCAGAGGGATACCACAACGTGGCGGTGAAGCCCGGGGCGTCACCTTTGGCGGGAATGGGCAAGCTGCTCACGCCGACGGGTGATGGTGCGTCGGCCGCGAGGGTGGCGCGCTCGATGACGTCGCCGCCGAGGATGACCCGATCGATGCGGTCGTAGGCGTCGAGGGTCTGCAGCGGGTTGGCGGTGAGCAGCAACAGGTCGGCGCGCTTGCCTACCTCGATGCTACCGAGTTCGGCATCGAGCCCGAAGGCCTTGGCGTTGTCGAGCGTGGCCGCGCGCAAAATGGTTTTCAGATCGATGCCGGCGTCGACCCATGCCTGCATTTCGCGCAGGCCCGACAGGCCCGGCGGATTGCCCCAGCCCGGCGTTCCGACCGCAGTGTCGCTGCCGAACAGGAATTTCGCGCCGACCGCGTGCTGGCGCCGCAGGATGCGCTGGTAGCGCTCCATGTAGGCGTCCATGAGGCGTTCCGGTTGGTCGGTCGTGGCGTCGCCACGCGCATACGCGGCGGTAATGGCCGGACCAAAGCGGCGCAGGTAGTCGTCTCGCGCTTGTTGGCCGGGGCCGCGCAGGTAATCGAGGTAGGCGGAGCCGAGCACGCGGCTGAGCCGGGCATCGCTCAGGCTGTCCGGGTCGAACAACGAGGCCATGCCCGCTGCCGCCATCCAGGTCGGCTGCAAGCTCATCGCACTGCCGGCCACCGCATCGGCGGTGGCGAGCACATCGTCGGGAATGTCGGCATGACCGCGGGTCGCGCCGGCCCAATCCCACACGCCGTGAGCCATCACATCGACGCCAGCGTCGAGGCCGATGCGATGCGATGCCGGTGTATTGCCGTGCATCAACACGGTTAGGCCGCGGGCATGAGCCGCGTCGACCACTTCGCGCAAGATCGCCAGCGAGGGCAGACTGAATGGCGGGTGCTCATGCCCGGGCCACCACAGCGCCTCCTCGTAGTAGAGCTTGACGCAGCGTGCGCCGGTCGCAGCGATGCGCCCGACGGTGGCCGACGGCGTGTGCTCCGATGGATCCAGCCTGGCAGGCAGATCCGGCGTGGTGTGGCGGTCATGCAGGAAGTTCGGGTAAGCCGCGAGAAAGTCTTCGCTCGTTTCGAAATCGGTGGCTAGAAAGTCGTCATGCAGCGGCAAGGCGCCGCAGTGTTCGCGCCGGGGATGCAGCGGTGCCGCATCGAAGGCCCGGTCTACCGCCGGGTCGCCGTTGTTCCCGATGACCGTCGTGTAGCCGAAGTACAGGTAACTGCGCGGTTGCTGCTGCTGGAATTCACGATACAGGTGGTCGAAGTCCGGTGTGTAGCGGCGCTTGAGGCCGGTGGCGTGGTCGAGGTGGACATGACTGTCGATCAGACCAGGAACCAGGTATTGGCCCGCCCCGTCGATCACTTCGGCACCCGGCGCCTCGATAGGCTGCGCCGACACCTCGGCGATGCGGCCGTCGCGGATCAGCACGTGGGCATTGGCCAATGGCGTTTCGCGCTCGGGCGAGACGAGGGTGACGTTGAGGATCACCCGATCGCTGGCTTGGCCGATGAGTGGCAGCGCCAGAAACAGGCCGGCCAGCAGGCGGAACAGGTGAACGGACATGGCTACACTCGCGGTGGCTTGGACGGGAAGCGCAGGGTGGGTTCCGGAGCCCGGTCCGCGCGACCTGAAACTGGTTTGAGGACGCAGGAGCAGCGAATTGCAGGGTTTGAGTACCACCTTGGTGGCTTTGGCCGGCGTCCTGGCGATGATGTTGGCGGGTCATTTCAGCCTCAGCCGCGGGCTGCCGGGGCGCGCGTTGCTGGTCGGGTTCTGCCTGGCCTTCGCGCTGCAGTCCGGCCTTTTGGTGCTGCACCTGCTGTCGCCCGGCGAGCTGCCGCCGGCCCTGCGCGCGGTCGTGGGCGCGAGCATTCCGCCGCTGCTCTACCTGTTCTTCGCCCGTGGCACCGGCGTGCCCGCCTCCCCGCTGCAGGGGCGCGACGCCCTCCACTGCTTGCCGGGTCTCGGCGTGATGTTGCTGGTGCTTACGCCCGGTGCAGGCTGGTGGATCGATGCGGCGATGGTCGCCATCGAGGCCGGCTATGCCTTGGCGCTGCTGTCGGTGAACCGCGCCAGTGGGGTCGTCGGCCCGATCCGGCGGCGCGCGCTGCTCGGTGTCGCCGCATTCCTGATCGCAGTGGCCATGCTCGATGTGCTGATCGCCTTCGAGTTGGCTGATGGCCGGCGGCTCTCCGCGTCGCTCGCCTTGCGAACCGCCATGGTGCTTGTGCCGTTCCTGATGGTGGCGTGGTTCGTCTGGGCATGGCGCGACCCGGAGTGGTTCCGCGACCTCGCCGGTGCGCTGCGCGAAGTCACCCAACCGACGCCCGCCGGGACGACAGCCGAAGGCCCGCAGCCCTTGGAAGGCAGGCAGGAAGCGGACGGCCACGATGCGGACGCGACCTCCTTGTGCCAGCGCCTCGATGCGCATCTGCGCGAACGCCAGGCCTACGCCGAGTTCGGGCTGTCGTTGGCGACCACCGCCAGGCGCCTGTCGGTCAGCGCCAAACAGTTGTCGGCGGCGGTCAATCGCGTTCACGGGCGCGGCTTCCGCACCCTGTTGAACGATTACAAAGTGGAAGCCGCAGCGCGTCTGCTCGCCGATCCGTCGATGGCTGCACGCCCGATCACCGAAATCATGTTCGACGCCGGTTTCCAGACCAAATCGAACTTCAACAAGGAGTTCGTGCTGCGCAAGGGAGTTTCGCCGAGCGAGTTCCGGTCGGCGAACCCGGCGCCGTGACCTTCCTGGCCGGTAGCGGACGCTGCTAAAGCCGGCGTAAATCGAATTGAATGCCGGCTTGCGACCCAATGCGGCCCTTCAACCGGCCAATCTCTCTCGCAATCGAGGTGTCGCGAAGTCGAGAAACGCGCGCAGCTTCAGCGGCAGGCGCCGCTGGGCGGTGTACACTAGGCTGATCGGCGCGGGCGCGGGTTCGAAACTGCGCAGCACGCGCTGCAATCGCCCGTCGCGCTCCGCCGCCTCGATCTGGTAACAGAGCACGCGCGTCAGGCCGGCGCCGGCAACCGCCGCGTCGATCGCGACCTCGGCGGTGTTCACCACCAGGCGTGAACGCACGGGCACGCTGAGCTCGACGCCGTCCACCGGGAAGCGCCAGACGTCGGCGGCGGTGATCGTCTCGAAGGAGATGCAGCGGTGTCCGCCCAGTTCGTCCGGCGTCGCCGGCGTGCCGTGCGCGGCGAGGTATGCCGGGCTTGCGCAGACCACGCGACGGGTGCCGCCCAGGCGCGTGGCGGTCAGGCGGCTGTCCGGCAATGCGCCGATGCGCACCGCCAGGTCCACGTGCTCGTCGTGCAGGTGCACGATGCGGTCGCCCAGCACCAGGCGCACGTCCACTGTCGGGTATGCCGCGAGGAAGTCGGTGATCACTGGCAGCACGTGCAATCGGCCGAACACCATCGGCGCCGTGATCACCAGTTCGCCGCGAGGCTCGGAGTATTCGCCGGCGGCGGCGCGCTCGGCCTCGCCGACGTCCTCCAGGATGCGCTTGCAGGCGGCGAGGTAGTCGCGGCCGGCGTCGGTGAGGCTCAGGCCGCGGGTGCTGCGGTTGAGCAGCCGCGCTTTCAGGTGCGACTCCAGGTTCGACAGCTTGCGGCTGACCGTGGCCAGGGACATGCCGAGCTTGCGGCCGGCGGCGGACAGGCTGCCGCCTTCCACGGCGGCGAGGAACACGGTCATCGCCTCGAGGCGGTCCATATCCGATATTCCATATTTTGGAATGCTGATTCCACTATATCCCGTCTAGTTGCGTCAATCGGAAGCAACTACGCTTTCTCCACCGGGCAATTCGCCCCTGACCGCCACACCCTCTGGAGAACGCCATGACCCGCATTGCCATCCCCGCCAGCATCGAATCCGCCCCGACCGCTTCGCAGCCGCTGCTGCAGGCCGTGCACAAGCAGCTCGGCTCCGTGCCCAACCTGTTCCGCCTGGTCGCCAACAGCCCGGCCGCCCTCGAGGGCTACCTCGGCATGTCCGGCGCGTTGGCCAAGGGCGCCCTGCCCGCCCCGACCCGCGAGCGCATCGCCCTGGCCGTGGCCGAAATCAATGGCTGCGGTTACTGCCTGTCGGCGCACGCTTACCTCGGCAAGAACCTGGCCAAGCTCGACGACGCCGAGATCGCCGCCAACCGCAGCGGCACTTCCAACGACCCCAAGGCCGCCGCCGCGGTGAAGTTCGCCGCCAAGGTCACCGAACTGCGCGGCAAAGTCGGCGCCGAGGACTTGCTCGCAGTCAAGAACGCCGGCTACAGCGATGCGCAGATCATCGAGATCGTCCAGCACGTCGCCCTCAACACCTGGACCAACTACATCAACGAAGTGGCCAAGACCGAGATCGATTTCCCGGTGGTCGCGCTGCGCCAGGCCGCCTAAGGGCATGGATCGACCGCCGCCGTCGCGCTACTGCAGCGACATCGCTTTCACGCCCACGGTGAAGGCGCTGCAATCGCGCAAGGGATCGCGGCGCGCCTACGGCAACATGGAGGCGCGCGGCGGCTGGAGCACGGAGATCACGGACGATCTCCGGGACTTCATCGACGGGCAGCGCAGCCTGTTCCTGGACACGGCCAATGCCGAGGGGCAGCCCTATATCCAGCACCGCGGTGGGCCTCCCGGCTTCCTGCGCGTGCTCGACGCGCACACACTCGGCTTCGTCGATTTCACGGGCAACCGGCAGTACATCAGCAGCGGCAACCTGATCGACAATCCGAAGGCGCAGCTGTTCCTGATCGACTATCGCCAGCGCAAACGAGTGAAGATCTGGGGCGAGGCACGCATGGTCGAGGCAACGCCGGAGCTGCTCGCCCGGTTGATGCCGGAAGGCTACCAAGCCAGGCCGGAACAGGTGCTGCTGTTCACCGTCCATGCGTGGGATGCGAATTGCCCACAACACATCCCGCCACGCTTCGAGGCCGAAGACGTGCTGGCCGCGCTCCAGGAAAAGGACCGGCGCACAGCATCGCTCGAAGCCGAACTCGAGCGGCTGCGCCGCGCTGGCTAATCGGGATCGGGCAGCGCAGGGTCGCGGTATCGGCTTTCGGTTTGCGCGGGTCCTGCGCGTGGCCTTGGCATCAGGGCACGCGCTTTGGCCGGCGAGCGGCCCACCCCATCCATGCGAGTGCGGCGATGAAGAAGACGCTGCACAGATAGCTGCCTTCCGGCCCCTCCGCGCCGCCGGTCAAGGCGTCGACGCCTTGCGGGCGCAGCGCCACCAGCAGGGCCGGCAGGTGCGCGTCGATGCCGGTGACGGGCAGTTCGAAACCGGTCGCGAGCAGCCAGTTCCATCCCGCGTGCCAGCCCATCACGCCCCAGATGTTGCCGGTTCGCAGCGCCCAGGCGCAGGCGAAGAGCGAAAACAGCAAGGTTGCCAGCATGACCAACGGCGGCTGGTTGGGGCCGTAATGCAGGAGGCAGAAGGTGAGCGACACCAGCAGCACGGCCACCGCGACGTTCGACTTGCGCGCCAGCACCGACAGCAGCCAGCCGCGGAAGATGATCTCCTCCACGCCGGCCTGGAACACGAAGCTGGGCAGCAGCAGGCCGATGTGCAGCAGGCTGCCCGGAGCTCGCCAGGCAGGCCCCAGGCCCGCCGCCTGCATGCCCCCGGCCGCCCAGATCGCGAACACGACCAGCGAAATCGTGCCGAGGCCAACGGCCAGTCCATGCAGCAAGGTCTTGAGCGGCGCGGGACCCGCCAGGCCGATGCTCGCCAGCGGCCGCCGCTCGACGAAACGCACCCAGGCGAGCACCGCCAGCAAGGTCGGCGCGAAGCCGATCCAGAGCAGCGCATACAAGCCGGTGATGCCGATGGGATCGCCGCGCGGCGTCGCCCAATTTTGCGACTCCATCCATCCGTCCATGGCAATCACCGGTGCCGCGACAAAAAAGATCAAAAGGATCGGCGACAACCACGCCCAGGGCAGCCAACCGCGGGCGCGTTCGGGCGAATACAGGGCAATCGGGGTCATGCAGGGCTCCGGGTTGGCGGCATCGCCGCGGCTCGCAAGTTGTCATCCGCGGCAGGGCAGCGGCAATCGGCTCGCGACCGAATGCCGGAATCAACCGATGGAGCAAACTGGATCGGCGACGAAACCCGGGCCAACGGCAGGCACGCGCGTTGGGACGGTCGTGCTTGAACGGCGCGTCGGTGCCCCAAAATATCGGGATTCCGGCGCTGATGGCACCCGGTGCCCTTCTTCGACTACTGGCAGTCCGATGAAAGACGTCCTGGCGATCCGCGAATTCAGCGATCCGGCGGCAGGAACTGCGCGATCTCGTCGAGCGGCTTGCGCTCGATGTCGGGCACGCGACAGTCAGGGGCCGGGTGGCCTGCAACCAGCAGCAGGTACGGCACTTCGTGCCTGGGCCGGCGCAGGATCTCGTTGAGGAACGACATCGGGCTGGGCGTATGGGTCAGGGTCGCCAGCCCGGCGCGGTGCAGCGCGGCGATCAGCAAGCCGGTAGCGATGCCGGTGGATTCGTGCGGGTAGTAACGCTTGGGCTTGCGGCCGCCGACTTCGGGGCCGGTGCGCTCGTAGAACACCGCGATCAGCCATGGCGCGATTTCCAGGAAGGGCTTCTCGGCGTCGGTGCCGAGCGGCGCCAGCGCCTCGCGCCACTCGTCGGGGGCACGGTGCGCATAGAACTCGCGCTCTTCCGCTTCCGCGGCTTCCCGGATCCGACGCTTCACGTCAGCATCGGCGATGGCGACGAAGCGCCAAGGCTGCTGGTTCGCGCCGCTCGGCGCAGTGCCCGCCGCGCGCAGCGCCGCGGCGATGACCGCGGCGGGTACGGGCCGGTCGGAGAAATCGCGTACTGTGCGGCGCCTAGCGAGCTCATCGGCAAAGGCCTGGGCGCGGGCAAGGCGCTCGGCATCGTCGAGATCGGCAGGCGTCGGCAGCGGCACGCTTCGCATGCCGCGATTATGCGTCGGCGACGTCCCTCGCGTATCGCCCATGGCGCGGGGCCGGCGAATGATCGCTTCCCACCCGAAGCGGTCGTTCGCGCTTACCGCCAGCAATTCCTAAACGTGGTATTGCTACTCAAATTAGGGGGGGGAAGTCGCATGAATCCGAATCGCCGTGCAGCTGTGAGCACACAGGCAAGACCGAACCCTGTCAGCATGCTTCGATGCGCCTTGGTTGCCGCCCTGGTGGCCCCCGCGGCAGGGTTCGCAGCCGATCTTTCGCCACAGGCACTGGCCTTCGTCAGTCACGCACAGCCGGTGATCGCGATAACCCACGTGCGGGTGATCGACGGCACCGGTGCGCCGGCGCGCGATGACCAGACCGTGCTGCTGCGGGACGGGCGCATTGCGGCGCTTGGTCGCCGAGTAAAACTGCCTAGAGGTGCAATGGTGATCGACGGCAGTGGCAAGAGCCTGATCCCGGGCCTGGTCGGCATGCACAACCACATGTTCTATCCCGCCCCCAAGGTGAACCCGGAGGCGAAGGAGGCGATCTACCCGGAGCATGCCTCGAGCTTTCCCAAGCTTTACCTCGCCGGCGGCGTCACCACCATCCGCACCACCGGCAGCACCGAGCCATACACCGACCTCGAGTTGAAGAAGGCCATCGACGCCGGCAAGACGCCGGGCCCAAAGATGCATACCACCGGCCCGTATCTGGAAGGCAAGGGTAGCTTCACGCCGCAGATGCACGAGCTGACCGATGCCGACGACGCACGCGCCAAGGTGGACTACTGGATCGGAGAAGGTGCCACTTCGTTCAAGGCCTATATGCACATCACCCGCGCCGAACTGTCGGCGGCAATCGCGGCCGCGCACGCCAAGGGCATCAAGGTCACCGGCCACCTGTGCTCGATCGGTTTCACCGAGGCGGCGGACCTGGGCATCGACAATCTCGAGCATGGCCTGTTGGCCGATACCGAATTCACCGACGGCAAGCAGCCCGATGTCTGCCCCGATAACAAGCTGGCCAGCGCACGGCTGGCCACGATGAGTGTGGAAAGCCCGGAGATCCGCCAGTTGATCCGCCACCTGGTGGACAAGCAGGTCGCTGTCACATCGACGCTGCCGGTGTTCGAGACCTTCGTGCCCGGCCGCGCGCCGGTGGACCGGCGCGTGCTGGACGCGATGCTGCCGCAGACCCGCACCGAATACCTGGCCACGCGTGAACGCATCGCGGGGCAGAAGGATTCGCTGTGGCCGAAGCTGTTCCGCTTGGAGATGGCTTTCGAGCATGCTTTCGTGCAAGCCGGCGGCACCTTGCTGGCCGGGCTCGATCCCACCGGTTTCGGCGGGGTGATCGCCGGCTACGGCGACCAGCGCGAGGTGGAGCTTCTGGTGGAGGCGGGCTTCACGCCGCTACAGGCGATCCAGATCGCCACCCTCAACGGTGCGCGCTTCATGGGCGAGCACAAGGTCATCGGATCGATTGAAGCAGGCAAGGCGGCCGATCTCGTGCTCATCGACGGCAACCCTGCCGCGAACATCAGCGACATCGAGAAAGTGGTCACCGTATTCAAGGACGGCGTGGGCTACGACCCGGCCAGACTCGTGAAGGCGGCCAATGGCACGGTGGGCCTGCGTTAGCGATCGGCTGATCGCCGCTAAACAATTGCGCTCAACTCAAGTGTTTCTGACCGTCCGCTTTTGGCCGAAAGCGGACCCTCAAGCCTCGGTCTGTTCCGATATCTCAAGCGCGTCGTCAACCTCGATCCCTAGGTAGCGGACGGTGCTTTCCAGCTTGCTATGCCCAAGGAGAAGCTGGACCGCCCTGAGGTTTCTGGTCCGCCGATAGATTAGAGCCGCTTTGGTCCGCCGCATGGTGTGCGTCCCGTAGCAGGAGCTGTCCAAGCCGATTTCGCGTACCCATCGGTGAACTATTCGAGCGTACTGACGGGTCGACAGATGTGGCGAGTCTCCGGATCGGCTCGGGAAAACGAAGTCGGAGCTTCTGAGCCCTGCCGCCCGAGTCCAAGCTTGAAGAGCATCCCTGCTCATCTCGGTTATCTCGAACTGCACCGGCCGCCGTGTCTTCCGCTGCATCACGACCGCACGCGAGTTCACGTGATTCTCGTGGGCAATGTCGCCGACTCGAAGACCCAAGAGGTCGCAGGCTCGGAGCTTAGAATCGATCGCCAGGTTAAACAGGGCGAGATCTCTGAGGTTGCTGCGAAGCTGCAGCCGGACGCGGATCGCCCAGATCTCCCGCAGCTTCAGAGGTGCCTTCTGGCCGACGATCTTGCCCTTGTTCCAAGGCACCCGGCGGCGCCTGCGGTTGGTAGCCATGGGGAACTCCCAGCATGAGGGAGTGCCAGCGTGCTACTTCACCTCAGTGGCCGCTTCCGACGGCGGATTCAACCGGTCGATGCAACACACTAGTCCTTAGGGGACAGGGGAGTGTTGCAAATGAAGCAGAGACGGCGGATCTACTACTCGGAAACCCAGCGAGCCTTGATGTGGGAGCGCTGGAGGAAGGGAAACTCCCTCCAGGAGATTGCCCAGCTCTTTGATCGAAACCATTCGTCAGTCGCAGGCATCTTCGCGGCCACGGGTGGAATACAGCCAGCACCGCGTTGCCGCTCCAGGCTGGCGCTGACGTCGGCCGAGCGCGAAGAGATATCGCGTTCGCTGGTAAGGGGAAGCTCGATCCGCTCGATCGCCACGCTACTTGGACGGGCGCCGTCAACGGTTAGCCGGGAGCTCAAGCGCAACGGCGGCCAAATGGCCTATCGGGCGACGCAAGCCGACCAGGCCGCGTGGGACCAAGCGCGCCGACCAAAGGACTGTAAGCTCCTGCTTAACCGCGCTGCCGCGCGGATGGTGGCCGAAAAGCTCCAGATCCGCTGGTCGCCTGAGCAAATAGCCGGTTGGTTGAAGCGGTCTTACCCAGACGATGCGAGCTACCACGTGTCTCACGAAACCATCTATCGCAGTCTCTATATCCAGGCACGCGGAGCCCTGAAAAAAGAGCTGTTGGCGCACCTGAGGCGAACGCGAGTTATGCGTCGCTCGCGTCACCACACCCAGAAGCAGGACAACCACGGCCGGATAAAGGACGCCATCTCGATCAGCGAGCGTCCGGCTTCTGTAGAAGACCGGGCCGTACCAGGGCACTGGGAAGGCGATCTGCTATTCGGCAGCAAGAACAGTCAAATCGCGACTTTGGTGGAGCGCAATACGCGTTATGTGATGCTCGTTAAAGTCGCAGGCAAGGACACCGAGACTGTTATCAACGCGCTGATCAAGAATGCGCGGAAGCTACCTCAGGAACTTTACAAAACGTTGACGTGGGATCGCGGCAAGGAATTGGCGGATCACCGCCGCTTCACGTTGGCAACCGACATAGCAGTTTACTTCTGCGATCCTCGCAGCCCCTGGCAGCGGGGCAGCAACGAGAACACCAACGGACTCCTGCGCCAGTACTTCCCGAAGGGGATCGATATCGCTGACTACTCGCAGGCCAAGCTCAATGCGGTGGCCAGGGAGCTAAACAATCGTCCGCGGAAGACTCTAGACTACGAAACACCAGCAGAGCGCTTTAACCAGACTGTTGCGTTGACCGGTTGAATCCACCACCCAAAGCGGTCACTCCCCGGCGGTGCTACCCGTCGGCGCGTCCCCTCTGCAAGCGTTGGCCGCTTCAAGCCTCGACGTGGGTTAACATTTCGCCGTTCTAATACCAGTTAGACCGCAGAGGTGCCCATGCAGCTAGCTTTGAACGATCGATTGCAGTCCGAGATCCGGCGGGAGCACTACGACGGTGCGCCTGGCGTCCTTACTTCGGCGCTCGTATGGCTAGCCTCCTCGGCGGTCTGCTTTTGGGTGGGTACTCTACAAGGCGTGTGGGCGCTGCTGGTCGGCGGGGCATTGATTTACCCCATTAGCGCATTGCTCACTAGGTTTTGGGTAACGCCAAGCGCAGCTCCTAGTCCGAACCCACTGAACCAGCTCGCGGGTGCATCGACAATATGGCTCATCGCGTGCTGTGTCATGGCGTATGGCTTATATCATCTTCGCCCCGAGCTGTTCTTTCCAGCGATGATGCTCACGATCGGTTGCAGGTACGCTGTCTTTGCGACGGTCTACGGGCTGAAGGTCTACTGGGTTCTCGGCATTGCATTGGTGGCTGCTTCTTTACTGTCATTCCTGCTTTGGCTCGCGCCGCCGGCTTCTGCCATGATGGGCGGGCTAGTCGAGCTAGCCTTGGCGTTCATCATTTTCCGCGGGGCGAAGACGTTCGCAGCTGCGGTCTAACTATGCGTTCAAGCGAACCAGATAGTTCCTACGGTTTAGTGGACACCATGGCCTGACCTCAGTGTCCGCTTTTGGCCTATTCCGTTGAAAAACTCGGTCTTCTGGAACGAGGCATTTGGCCCGTCCTCAGCCGGGTCAGCTCTGTGAACCGTTTTTCGGTCGAGATGAAGGGAAAATTTGAGCGCAGTGCCGCTTTTTCCGTTAAATCGGAAGAGCCATTCCCATTCTTGGCGCTTTCGGCATCAACCATCGTGCCATTCGTCGTAGATTTTGCGCAGTTGCGGCCAAGAGGAACTCGTCATGGGCGCCGAGCAAACCTCGCAGGCGCAATCGATCCAGTTTCAGTATTCGTTTCAAGTGCGCGAACAGCATTTCGACTTTCTTTCGGTCTTTTCGGGACTGCTGGTATCGATCCGTCTTCGATATTTCGCGAGCAACGTCGCGTGCCGCCTCGTTGACCTGGCGTGCGATCTTGCGGTGTGTCGTGTTGGGACAGCAGCGCGACTTCAACTCGCAGGCCATGCAGTCATAGACGCTGCTGCGATAAATCAAAGTGTCTTCCGAGGTAGACTTGCCAGTCGAGCGTAGCGGCTTGTCCATCGGACAGCGGTATTCGTCGGTCGTGGCATCCCAATGGAAGTCCGGCCGGCCCAGCGTGCCGTCCTCGCGCCCCGCTTTGTCCCAAACCGGCACGTGCGGCTCGATGGACTTCTCGTCGACCATCCAGCCCAGCATCGCTGCCGTGCCGTAGGCGGTGTCGCCGATCAGATGCGTCGGCGTGATCTGGAAGCGGTCCTCGACTCGGTCAATCATTTTCTTCGTGGCGTTGACCTCCGCAGTCCGGTGCGCGGGCGAAGCTTCGACGTCCACGATGATCCCGGCCTGGACATCGATCAGATAATTGGTCGAGTACGCATAAAAAGCGGGGCCGCCTGGCGCCGCAGTCCATTGCGATGCCGGGTCGGTGAGCGAGATGTTTTTGGGCGGCTTCCGTTCTTCTTCCGCGGCATCCAGCGCGGCCAGGTATTCGCGGACCGGGCGAGTGAGCGCGGACTCTTCCGGCCACTGCGCCTCGGCTCCTGGGACGCCGCGCTGTCGATTGGCATCTGCTTTGATGACGCTGGCATCGGTGGCGAAGCCTTCGCCGCCGACCATGCCCTCGCTCAGGCAGCGCTGCAGCACCTTCTCGAACACAAAGCGCAGGGTGTCGTTGTCGCGGAAGCGCCCGTGCCGGTTCTTGGAGAAGGTCGAATGGTCCGGCACGGAATCTTCCAGGCCAAGCTTGCAGAACCAGCGATACGCCAAGTTCAGGTGGACCTCCTCGCACAATCGGCGCTCGGAGCGAATCCCGAAGCAGTAGCCGACCACCAGCATGCGGATGATCAGCACCGGGTCAATCGACGGACGTCCCGTGTGACTGTAATGCGGCGCCAAGTGCTGATGCAGCTCGCTTAGGTCGAGGAACCGGTCGATCCCGCGGAGAAGATGGGTTGCTGGAACGTGATCTTCCAGGTTGAACGAGTAAAACAGAGGGGCTTGCCCGGCCTCTTTACGTCCCATCATCGCGGAAATTCCGTTCGATTGATGGGAGATAAGTTGACCACCTCAAACGGCATTGTTCAATAGTTTTTCAACACAATAGGCCGATAGCGGACACCATCCCACCGATCATGCGTGCACTTGTTCGCTAGCTGTCAGGCGGCAGGAACTGCGCGATCTCGTCGAGCGGCTTACGCTCGATGTCGGGCACGCGACAGCCAGCGGCCGGGTGGCCCGCGACCAGCAGCAGATACGGCACTTCGTGCCTGGGCCGGCGCAGGATCTCGTTGAGGAATGACATCGGGCTGGGCGTATGGGTCAGGGTCGCCAGCCCGGCGCGGTGCAGCGCGGCGATCAACAGGCCCGTGGCGATGCCGGTGGATTCATGCGGGTAATAACGCTTGGGCTTGCGGCCGCCAACTTCGGGGCCGGTCCGCTCGTAGAACACCGCGATCAGCCATGGCGCGATTTCCAGGAAAGACTTCTCGGCGTCGGTGCCAAGCTGCGCCAGTGCCTCGCGCCACTCGGCGGGGGCACGGTGCGCGTAGAACTCACGCTCTTCCGCTTCCGCGGCTTCCCGGATCCGGCGCTTGACGTCAGCATCGGCGATGGCGACGAAGCGCCACGGCTGCTGGTTTGCGCCGCTGGGCGCAGTGCCCGCCGCGCGCAGGGCCGCGGCGATGACCGCGGCGGGTACTGGCCGGTCGGAGAAATCGCGTACGGTGCGTCGCCTGGCCAGCTCGTCGGCAAAGGCCTGGACGCGGGCAATGCGCTCGGCATCGTCGAGATCGTCAGGCGTCGGCAGCAGTACGCTTCGCATGCCGCGATTATGCGTCGGCGACGCCCCGCCCGCATCGCCCTGGCGCGGGGCTGGAGAATGGCCGCCACCCAAAGCGGACGTTCGGCCTGCGCTCCAAGCCGAGGAAGCCCACAGCAGCCAGTTCTACCGCGCCAAACCGGCGCTTCCGGCGCCGCCGGCTACCGCGCAGGCTGCCAGAAGATGGCGTTTGAATTCCCTATACTCCCCCTGGTCGCTTGAGGAGAACACCATGCACAAGACGCTGATGATCGCCCTGCTGTCGCTGTCGCTGTCGCCGGCCGTCCTGGCCACGAGCTATGGCGAGCCCATGCCCGCCGGAGACACCGTCGCCCTCGCGGCCGCCGCCGCCGATCCGGCGGCGCACGCAGGCAAGCCGCAGCGCTTCACTGGCCGCATCACCCAGGTCTGCCAGAAGCAGGGCTGCTGGGTGGTGCTGGAGCAGGACGGCCAGTCGGCGCGCGTGATGGCCAAGGACCACGGCTTCGCCGTACCCAAGGACGCCAGCGGCGAAGCCATCGCCTACGGCGTGCTGGAGCTCGAGCCCATCACCGCCGAACATGCGAAGCATCTGGTCGATGACGACGGTGCCAAGGCGCCGGCCGAGCGCGAGCTGCGCATCGTCGCCACGGCCATCGAGATCGTCGACTGATCAGGGCGTGGCCACCGGACGCCCTGGTTGAGCGTCCAATCGCCATTTGCGAATGTTCGCTTCTGGCCTATTGTGTTGAAAAACTATTGAACAATGCCGTTTGAGGTGGTCAACTTATCTCCCATCAATCGAACGGAATTTCCGCGATGATGGGACGTAAAGAGGCCGGGCAAGCCCCTCTGTTTTACTCGTTCAACCTGGAAGATCACGTTCCAGCAACCCATCTTCTCCGCGGGATCGACCGGTTCCTCGACCTAAGCGAGCTGCATCAGCACTTGGCGCCGCATTACAGTCACACGGGACGTCCGTCGATTGACCCGGTGCTGATCATCCGCATGCTGGTGGTCGGCTACTGCTTCGGGATTCGCTCCGAGCGCCGATTGTGCGAGGAGGTCCACCTGAACTTGGCGTATCGCTGGTTCTGCAAGCTTGGCCTGGAAGATTCCGTGCCGGACCATTCGACCTTCTCCAAGAACCGGCACGGGCGCTTCCGCGACAACGACACCCTGCGCTTTGTGTTCGAGAAGGTGCTGCAGCGCTGCCTGAGCGAGGGCATGGTCGGCGGCGAAGGCTTCGCCACCGATGCCAGCGTCATCAAAGCAGATGCCAATCGACAGCGCGGCGTCCCAGGAGCCGAGGCGCAGTGGCCGGAAGAGTCCGCGCTCACTCGCCCGGTCCGCGAATACCTGGCCGCGCTGGATGCCGCGGAAGAAGAACGGAAGCCGCCCAAAAACATCTCGCTCACCGACCCGGCATCGCAATGGACTGCGGCGCCAGGCGGCCCCGCTTTTTATGCGTACTCGACCAATTATCTGATCGATGTCCAGGCCGGGATCATCGTGGACGTCGAAGCTTCGCCCGCGCACCGGACTGCGGAGGTCAACGCCACGAAGAAAATGATTGACCGAGTCGAGGACCGCTTCCAGATCACGCCGACGCATCTGATCGGCGACACCGCCTACGGCACGGCAGCGATGCTGGGCTGGATGGTCGACGAGAAGTCCATCGAGCCGCACGTGCCGGTTTGGGACAAAGCGGGGCGCGAGGACGGCACGCTGGGCCGGCCGGACTTCCATTGGGATGCCACGACCGACGAATACCGCTGTCCGATGGACAAGCCGCTACGCTCGACTGGCAAGTCTACCTCGGAAGACACTTTGATTTATCGCAGCAGCGTCTATGACTGCATGGCCTGCGAGTTGAAGTCGCGCTGCTGTCCCAACACGACACACCGCAAGATCGCACGCCAGGTCAACGAGGCGGCACGCGACGTTGCTCGCGAAATATCGAAGACGGATCGATACCAGCAGTCCCGAAAAGACCGAAAGAAAGTCGAAATGCTGTTCGCGCACTTGAAACGAATACTGAAACTGGATCGATTGCGCCTGCGAGGTTTGCTCGGCGCCCATGACGAGTTCCTCTTGGCCGCAACTGCGCAAAATCTACGACGAATGGCACGATGGTTGATGCCGAAAGCGCCAAGAATGGGAATGGCTCTTCCGATTTAACGGAAAAAGCGGCACTGCGCTCAAATTTTCCCTTCATCTCGACCGAAAAACGGTTCACAGAGCTGACCCGGCTGAGGACGGGCCAAATGCCTCGTTCCAGAAGACCGAGTTTTTCAACGGAATAGGCCGATAGCGGACCAGTTCGCCAGCGGGGTCTAGGTCCCGACCATCGGCTTGGCGGCCGACCTTAGCGCAGCCTCCAGTCGTGCGGTATTGGCCAAGATGCCATCCCATTTCGAAAGCTCCGCCCGCATGAGGCGACCCGCTAACTCTTGCTGGTCAGCGCGGAAAGCGCTCATGGGCTCAGCTAGCGTCTTCAACCCGCCCACGACCGAACTGGCGCGTTCGTATTCGGCGGCCGTGGTGGCTTCGAACGATCTCACGGCAACCATCAAGTCCATGGCCTTTTGCATATTCTTCTGATCCTTGCCATAGGCAACCATCACCGCAAGCATCTCGTCGAGGGCTGCTCGGGACGAATCGGCATAGGATTGGGCCGCTGCAGCGGCCAGCGGGCTAACCTCAGAAGTTCCTTCGGCGGGAGTGTCGAGCGGTGTAGCGTGCGCCGATAGGCCGATCGCCAAGCACGCAATAAATGTCGACTGAAGAGCGAGTCGCGATAGGTGGCATTTCGACATGGGTGGCCGTGCTCACTAGGAAATTCACTCCGATTCTAATCTACGCTCCGAAAAAGCGGCTTTTCCCCAGCCAGCAGGAATGGGGTGGCCGCTTTCGACGGCGGATTCAACCGGTCGATGCAACACACTAGTCCTTAGGGGACAGGGGAGTGTTGCAAATGAAGCAGAGACGGCGGATCTACTACTCGGAAACCCAGCGAGCCTTGATGTGGGAGCGCTGGAGGAAGGGAAACTCCCTCCAGGAGATTGCCCAGCTCTTTGATCGAAACCATTCGTCAGTCGCAGGCATCTTCGCGGCCACGGGTGGAATACAGCCAGCACCGCGTTGCCGCTCCAGGCTGGCGCTGACGTCGGCCGAGCGCGAAGAGATATCGCGTTCGCTGGTAAGGGGAAGCTCGATCCGCTCGATCGCCACGCTACTTGGACGGGCGCCGTCAACGGTTAGCCGGGAGCTCAAGCGCAACGGCGGCCAAATGGCCTATCGGGCGACGCAAGCCGACCAGGCCGCGTGGGACCAAGCGCGCCGACCAAAGGACTGTAAGCTCCTGCTTAACCGCGCTGCCGCGCGGATGGTGGCCGAAAAGCTCCAGATCCGCTGGTCGCCTGAGCAAATAGCCGGTTGGTTGAAGCGGTCTTACCCAGACGATGCGAGCTACCACGTGTCTCACGAAACCATCTATCGCAGTCTCTATATCCAGGCACGCGGAGCCCTGAAAAAAGAGCTGTTGGCGCACCTGAGGCGAACGCGAGTTATGCGTCGCTCGCGTCACCACACCCAGAAGCAGGACAACCACGGCCGGATAAAGGACGCCATCTCGATCAGCGAGCGTCCGGCTTCTGTAGAAGACCGGGCCGTACCAGGGCACTGGGAAGGCGATCTGCTATTCGGCAGCAAGAACAGTCAAATCGCGACTTTGGTGGAGCGCAATACGCGTTATGTGATGCTCGTTAAAGTCGCAGGCAAGGACACCGAGACTGTTATCAACGCGCTGATCAAGAATGCGCGGAAGCTACCTCAGGAACTTTACAAAACGTTGACGTGGGATCGCGGCAAGGAATTGGCGGATCACCGCCGCTTCACGTTGGCAACCGACATAGCAGTTTACTTCTGCGATCCTCGCAGCCCCTGGCAGCGGGGCAGCAACGAGAACACCAACGGACTCCTGCGCCAGTACTTCCCGAAGGGGATCGATATCGCTGACTACTCGCAGGCCAAGCTCAATGCGGTGGCCAGGGAGCTAAACAATCGTCCGCGGAAGACTCTAGACTACGAAACACCAGCAGAGCGCTTTAACCAGACTGTTGCGTTGACCGGTTGAATCCACCACCCAATACGGACACTCGCCGACGCTGCTACCAGACGGCGCGCCCGCCCTTCCGGGGAGCCGGATGGAAGCGTTGGCTGCTTCCAGCCCATGTGTGAGTTAACATTTCGCCGTACAAATACTCGTTAGACCCCTGCATGGCCATTGCCGAACCTCGAACGCAGCTCGCAATCGCAACCCTTGGTTTGGCAGCGACAGTCAGCGTCCTGGATTTGCTCGGAGTCGGATTGCTCGGCGCGTATCCGCTTCGCGTTGAACTCGCTGCACCGGCGTTGGCCCTTCTCGCGGCCTCAATCGCGGCGCTAGTTTGGCGTCCATCAATCGGCCGCCCACTCTCCATCGTTGCGCTGTCGGCGTTTTGCCTGCTCCAGGTGGTTGTCGGGATTCCCGACTATGAGGAGTACGGCGCAGATGGTGACGTGCAGATGCCCTACCTGCACCTTGCATGCGTGTGCATCTTTTGGGTTCTGTCGGTTTGGATCACGAAACGTGCAGCGGTCGCAGAGGGCTAACCGTTCATTGGCGCGGACCGCGCCGGCACCGTGGGCCGTGCCTCGGCGAGTACCTGCACTTCTTTTTTCGACACTGCTTGCAGCACTTTGCGGCTGCACGAGCATCGACACGTTTCATCTTGGCAGTGCGCAACTTGCCGATCAGCGTTATCTGCAAGAGTTTCCCTCTCGGCAGAAGCAGTTTGCTGGGGAAGCGCTAGGGCTGTACGCACACCGGGTGGTCCCCGGGTCGGGGTTGATTCTGGCTTACCGCTGGTACTCGCCCGGAGGAATGTTCATCAGCGACGATGAGCACTTCGAGAAAGTGACGATTTGGGTGCCTGCCGAGAGAATTTCCGGCGCGAGAGAATATGAGGTTTCCCGATCCCCCATTTCGGTAGTTTTCAGTCGAGGTGGGTCTGCCTGGCCTCGTGCCGCGTGCTCTGGCTGGCTCAAGAGCGGCACGGTGCGACTGGAGCCGCGCGGCTCCGAGATGTTCGTTGAGGTGTCCGGAATTCTGGACGTTGCTTCTGGCCAGTGTCCATCGGAGATAGCGATCGACTTTCGCACTAGAGCGCTCAGTGACTTCAGTATGCTCACGCCATGGCTTGGAACACAGGGCGCACATCCCTACGAAGAAAGCTACCGGTGACCTTTTCACCATTGAGTCTGGCCGAAAGCAGCCGCATGCCTGCCAGACTGAATCCCTCTGGCAAGCCGAGGGTCGTTTTCGAACCGCGGCTGGCCAGAACTCTGGCTAGAAAAGACTCGAGACTCTTAGGTTCAGGAAATGGCGCATCCCTGCGTCGGCGATCGCGTACAACGCCAGCCCGATCGCTGCGACACAGGCCCATCTTGCCGCTGGGCTTGCAGTCTTCAGGGCGAGAACGGACACGACCAAGGCCGCCAGACCCAGAACTGCCTCCGAGATAAGCAATCCGTCGTAGGTGGGTGCCGAAATCAGCCCGGCCATGACAGCCGCAGTGGCAAGTGCAACTCCAAACCATGCCTTAGAAGTCATCGTGAGGTACTCGTACCGCTGGAGCTAGAGCCCTGAGACGAGCTGTTAGTGGTGGAGCTTATACCGCCCGCGCCAACGCGTGGGTCGGCTTCCGACCCAAAGCTGCCGTTCGTACTGCTGATGTTTCACCCCGTCCCCGCTATCTGGGTTTGCGCCTGATTGTTTAAGGGACTGCTGATACTGGTTGGCCGCGGCAACACCGGAGGAAACGGCGGAACCAGTTCGGGTTCGGACGGCCTTTCAGCGGCAGCGTGTATTCTTCAGGTCTCTTTGGTTCATTCAAGGGAAACCAAAATCGTTTCGATCTTGCTCCCTCTAACCCAGGCGTCGCCTGATGGACGAAAG
>CAVPQV010000003.1:0-916134 GCA_963707625.1 uncultured Gammaproteobacteria bacterium | reverse complement strand
GTGCGACGACGCTTCGGTGGCTTCGGCCTGCGTTGCTGCCGGGGTCGCGGTTTCGCCCGTGTTGCGCAGCGCGAACCAGCCGGCCGCGAGCAGCAGCAGCGCCCCGAGCAGCACCGGCAACAGGCGCAGCCACGCCGGCGCGCGCCGGGTCGAGGGCAGGGGCATCGCCGAGTACAGCGAAGGCGATTGTCCGCGCTGGCGCTCGGCCTCGGACTTGCGCAGCGCGTCGAGGATCAGCGACATCTCAGCTCCACTCCGGGCCCGCGAAGGCAAGCCACATCACGCCAGCACCGGCGAGCAACAGGCACCAGCCGAGGATGCGCCAGCCGCGTCCGGCGTGCACGTCGGCCGGCAGCACTTCTGCCGCCGCCAGGTCCACCAGCGCCGCGTCCACGCGTGCCCTGCCATGCACGTAACCGGCCAGCAGCGCACGCTCGCCAAGCACGTTGAGCAGGCGCGGCACGCCACCGGAAAGCGCGTGCAGGCGGCGCACGGCCGAGTCCTCGAAGGGGAACACGCTGCCGCCGGCGACGCCGACGCGGTGGCGCAGGTACGCAGCGGTGTCCGCCGACTGCAACGGGGTCAGGTGGAAACGCGCGGTGATGCGCTGCGCAAGCTGGCGCAAGGCCGGCCTGGCCAGCATCTGCCGCAGTTCCGGCTGCCCGAGCAGCACCACCTGCAGCAGCTTCTGCGTGGGCGTCTCGAGATTGGTCAGCAGCCGTACCTGCTCGAGCAGATCGCGCGACAGTTCCTGCGCCTCGTCGATGATCAGCACCACGCGCAGGCCCTTGCCGTAGGCGTCGAGCAGGAAGGCGTTGAGCGCGTCGATCTGCGTCTTTTGGCTGCGGCGCTTGTTCGCGCCCTCGATGTGCAGCTCCTCGCAGATCGTCTCCAGCAATTCGAGCGGCGTTTGCCTGGGATTGAGCACCAGCGCGACGCGCACGTTCTCCGGCAGCTGGTCCAATACCAGCCGGCACAGGGTTGTCTTGCCGGTGCCGACTTCGCCGGTCAGCTGCACGAAGCCGCCGCTTCCGCCCTGGCCGATGCCGTACATCAGGTGCGCGAGTGCGTCCCGGTGGCGCTCGCTCAAATAGACGAAACGCGGATCCGGGGTGATCGCGAAGGGCGGCTCCGCCAGCCCGTAGTGCTGCAGGTACATCGCGCAAGCTTACGGTAGGCCGGGCCGACGGCGCCGGTGTCGCGCTTTTCCCTCGGTCGGGGCTTCCTGCCCCGACTCGGGCGCCGGCCATCCATGGCCGGCTTGGCGCGCGACACCGGCGCCATCGGCCCGGCTCCCACCGCTGGCGCGATCGTTGCTCGAAGGGCAGTCGCGGCCGAAGGCCGCTCCCACAGCAACGCTGCGCTGACCCAGCTCGCCGCGCTTCGAGCGAGCGAAGCGAAGCGGTCGGCAGGACGTCGGGGGTGAGGGGGAGGAGTCGAAGCGGGCAGGAGCAGGAGCGTCCGGGTGTAACGGGCAGGACGCCCGTTCCACCCGGGCGACTCCTCCCCCTCACCCCCGGCGGCCCCGAAGCGCGCCACTTCCGGACAGCTAATTCGGAGAGAGCTCGACAGCCACGGCGAGGTGGTCGGAACCGGCAGCAGGCACCGCATCGTAGCGATGCACGTCGAAGCCGGCGGTGAGCACGTGGTCGAGCGCCCGGTCCGGACTCCACGAGGGGAAGGTATGCACCGACTGCTGTGGCGGCGACAGGCTCGTCTTGCGGTACAGGTGGCGCATCTCGGCCGCGTCGTGCGGGCAATTGAAGTCGCCCATCAGCACCACGCGCTTTTCATTCTCCAGCAGCTCGGCCAGGAAGCCGACCTGCTGCTGCCGCGACTTCGGCCCGAGCGACAGGTGCGTGACCGCGAGCACCCAGGCATCGCGGCCCTTGCCGAAGCGCGACAGCAGCACGCCGCGGCCGGCGACGCGCCCGGGCAGGGCGTAGTCGAGCAGCTCGGTGGGCTCCAGCCGGCTGAGCATGGCGTTGCCGCTGCCGGCGATGCGCGAAATGCGCCGGTTGGACTGGTGGCTGACGAAGGGGAAGCGCCCACGTTCGGCGAGGTAGTCGCTCTGGTTGTCGAAGCCCGAGCGCATGCTGCCCGGGTCGCTTTCCTGCAGTCCGACCACGTCGAAGGGCGAAAACAGCTCGGCCAGCGCGTCGAGGTTGGCGCGCTTGCCGTTGGGCAGCACGTGCGACCAGCTGCGGGTGACGTATTCGCGATAGGCGCGCGTGCTCGATCCGGCCTGGATGTTGCAGCTCAGGAGGCGGATGCGCTTGTCGTCGGGGGTGGGCATACCGGGCGATGATAACGCTGCACGATTAACGCCACTAAAAGCAGGGGCCGCTTGCGCGGCCCCCGCTTCGAATCTCCGGCAGGGCCCTGGGCCCTACCTCGCCGCAGCGGCAGCCGCGGGCTTCGCGGCGCGGGCCGCAGCCCGCTCCTGCGCAACCAGCCAGGTGGTGGTGGCGAGCATGCCGTCGAAACCGCGCTGCCTGGTCACTTCAACGCGGTACTTGCCGTTGACGATGATGGTCGGGGTCGCCGTCACGCCGGTGCGCAGGGCGAACTGCCGGGCGCGATTGAGCTTGGCGGTGACGCCGAAGCTGTTCATCGTCGCCAGGAACTTGGCCTTGTCCGAACCCCAGCGCGCGTACAGGTCGGCGATTTCCTCCAGCTTGCCGGTGCCGGCGGTCTTGTCCACGAACACGCTTTTGAACACGAGGTCATGGGTGCGCGGCTGCACGCCGAGGACCTGGGCGCTGAAATAGGCGCGGGCGAAGTTGTCCCACATGCCGCCGAACACCGCGGGCACGTATTCCCAGCGCACGTCGGCCGGCAGGCTCTTGCGCCAGGCGTTGACCTTGGGCTGGAACTCGGCGCAGTGGATGCAGGCGTAGGAGAACACCTCGGCGACCTCGATCTTGCCGGCGCCGAAGGTCGGCTGCGGCGAGGGCAGCAAGGTGTAGTCCAGGCCTGCCTGCGGCACGAAGCCGGGCATGGCCTGCGCCGGCGCGGGGCGCGCCGCCGGCTTGGCAGCGGGGGCCGCGGGCTGCGCGCAGGCAGACAGGGAAACGAGGAACAGCACCGGGGCCAGCAGGCGTCGCAGCATCATTGAATCTCCTTGGGTGTCAGCCTCGGACCGCGGGGGCGGCCCGATGTTCCCGCGCGCGGATCAATGCGCCTTGCGGGCGACCGCGGCCGGGTGCAGGCCTTCGATGTAGGTGGCGAGGCCCTGGATCTCCTCGTCGCTCAGGCGCATGGCGATGTCCACCATGTTCGGGCTGGTCAGCTTCGCCTTGTCGCTGCCGGCGCGGAAGTAGTTCAGCCGTGCGGTGGTGTAGGCCGCGTGCTGGCCGGTGACCGAAGGCCAGGCCGGACCCGGGTTGCCGCGGCCGACCGGGCCGTGGCAGGCCAGGCAGGCGGGGACGCCGGCCTTGGCGTTGCCGGCGCGGTAGACACGCTCGCCGACCTGCCAGAACTTCAGTCCCGGCGTTGGGGCCGGCGGCGATCGGGGAATCGTCGGCTAGGCCCGAGGCAGGCCTTCTGCGAGGCGTAATAGGCGCCGAGGTCGCGCATGTCCTGCGAGGACAGGGCTGCGGCCATCGGCTGCATGATCGCGTTCTCGCGTTCGCCGGTCTTGAAGAAGTGCAGCTGGCGCGCGATGAAGCGCTCCTGCTGGCCGGCGAGCTTGGGGTAGAGCGGGTCGGCGGAATTGCCATCCGCGCCGTGGCAGGCGGCACAGGTGCCGGCCTTGGCCTGGCCGGCCTCGGCGTCGCCCCAGGTGGCGGGTGTCTCCGGCGCCAGCGCGGTGACCGGGGCCGCGGCGGCGTCCGGCGCGGCGACGACCGTGGCGGCCGCGGGGCCGGCCACGGAGGCAGGCGCGGCCGGGGCGACCGAGGCCGGAAGCGCAGCGGCGGGCGGCGGCGTCGCCTGGCTGGCCACGGCGGAAGTCACCAGCAATGCCGCGGCCACACCCAGGATGCGCGTGTACTTCATGGACCACTCCGGAAATACGGGGAAAGGCGCGCACTCGCGCGACGCCGGGACAGCGGGCGATTATCCCAGCCGGGCCACGAGCGGGTCAATGAAGCATCGCCCCGGACCGGGCGCCGGGCCGGCTCGCGTAACATGGCCGGATGTCCAACTTTCTCGCCTCGGCCGCCTACAAGCTGGCCGCCCACCTGCCGCAGCAGCTGCCACCCGACACCGGCCGCGAGGTCGCCTTCGCCGGCCGCTCCAACGCCGGCAAGTCGAGCGCGCTGAACGCCATGTGCAACCAGCACCGGCTGGCGAAGACCTCCAAGACCCCCGGGCGCACCCAGCAGCTGGTCTATTTCGAGGTGATTCCCGAGCGCTACCTCGTGGACCTGCCCGGCTATGGCTACGCCAAGGTGCCGATGGACCTGCGCGCGCACTGGCTGGAATTCATCAACAAGTACTTCCAGACCCGCGAGGCGCTCAAGGGCCTCGTGGTGGTGATGGACGTGCGCCATCCGCTGCGCGAGTTCGACCTGGCGATGCTCGAATACGCCAAGGCGCGCGCGCTGCCCGCGCATTGCCTGCTGACCAAGTCCGACAAGCTCAGCCGCGGCGCCGCCGCCGCGACCCTGCAGGCGGTGCGCAAGCAGCTGGGCGAGGTGGCGAGCGTGCAGCTGTTCTCCAGCGAGAACAAGCTGGGCATCGACGAGGCGCGGGCGGTGGTGACCTCGTGGCTGCGCGGCTGAAGGCCTTGCGCGCCGCCGCCGCCATCCCCAGATAGGCAGGACGCCAGGGGAGCAGCGCGCGCATGTCAGGACCGAGCACCGAGAAGGATTCGCCGATCGCCGGCCGCGACGACCTCGTCGCTTTCCATGCCGCCGGCTCGCGCCCGCGCGAGCAATGGAAGATCGGCACCGAGCACGAGAAGTTCGGCTTCCGCCTCGACGACCTGCGCCCGCCCGCCTACGACGGCGCGCAGGGCATCGAGGCGATGCTGCGCGGGCCTGACCCGCTTCGGCTGGGAGCCGGTCGAGGAGCACGGCAAGCTGATCGCGCTGCTACGAGCGACGGCGCCTCGATCACGCTCGAGCCGGCCGGCCAGTTCGAGCTCTCCGGCGCCATGCTGCGACAACATCCACGAGACCTGCCGCGAGATCAACGCAGCACCTGCGCGAAGTCAAGACGGTCGGCGAGCCGAGCTGGGCCTCGGCTTCCTCGGCATGGGCTTCCAGCCCAAGTGGCGGCGCGAGGACATGCCGTGGATGCCCAAGGGCCGCTACGAGATCATGCGCGACTACATGCCCAAGGTCGGCAAGCTCGGCCTCGACATGATGATCCGCACCTGCACGGTGCAGGTCAACCTGGACTTCTCCAGCGAAGCCGACATGGTGAAGAAGTTCCGCGTCTCGCTGGCGCTGCAGCCGATCGCCACCGCGCTGTTCGCCGACTCGCCCTTCACCGAAGGCAAGCCGAACGGCTTCCTGCAGCTACCGCTCGCACATCTGGACCGACACCGATCCCGACCGCACCGGCATGCTCGACTTCGTGTTCGAGGACGGCTTCGGCTTCGAGCGCTATGTCGACTACGTGCTCGACGTGCCGATGTACTTCGTCTACCGCGACGGCGAATACATCGACCTCGCCGGCCAGCAGCTTCCGCGACTTCCTGGGCGGCGAGCTGCCGGCGCTGCCCGGCGAGCTGCCGACCATGACCGACTGGGCCGACCACCTGACCACCGCCTTCCCCGAAGTGCGCCTGAAGCGCTACCTGGAGATGCGCGGCGCCGACGGCGGCCCCTGGAACCGCCTCTGCGCGCTGCCGGCGTTCTGGGTCGGCCTGCTCTACGACGAGCGGGCGCTCGACGCCGCCTGGGACCTGGTGCAAGGACTTGACGCATGGAAGAGCGCCACGCCCTGCGCGACGGCGTGCCCAAGCACGCGCTGAAGCTGCCCTTCCGCGGCGCCACCGTGCGCGAACTCGCGCTGGAGGCGCTGAAGATCGCCGGGCACGGCCTGGCGCGGCGCAATCGGCTGAACCGCTCGGGCGCCAGCGAGGCGGTCTTCCTCGAGCCGCTGATCGAGTTCGCGATCGCCAACGAAACGCCCGCCGAACGCAAGCTCGCCTTGTTCCATGGTCGCGTGGCAGGGCAGCGTGGATCCGGTGTTCGCCGAGTTCGCCTACTGAGGTGCGCCCATCCAGCTTTCGGCGAACACGTCTGCCGGTTGCGGATGCCCGAAATGGAAGCCCTGCACGAAATCGCAGCCCAGTTCCGCCAGCGCCTGCGCCTGCGCCGCGTGCTCGACCCCTTCGGCGGTGGTCTTCAATTCCAGGCTGTCGGCCATGGCGATGATCGCCTTGACGATGGCGTAGTCATCCTTGTCGTTGAGCATGTCGCGGACGAAGGAAATATCGATCTTGATCTGGTCGACCGCGAAGCGCTTGAGGTAGGACAGCGAGGAATAGCCGGTGCCGAAATCATCGATCGCCAGGGCGAACCCGGCCTTGCCCAGGGTTTCCAGGATGGCCAAGGCCCTCTCGGGGTCGGACATCATGCTGCTCTCGGTGACTTCCAGCTCGAAGCGGTCGGGCGTCAACCCGGCGTCGCGCACGATCGCCTGGAGGCGGTCGGCGATTTCCGGATCGTGTAGTTGCCTGGCCGAGACGTTGATTGCGAGCCGGCCCGGCAACGCCAGGCCCGCCTGCTGCCAGGCCTTGAGCTGCTGGCAGGCCGCAGCCAGCACCCAGTCGCCCAAGGGCCCCATCATTCCCCGTTCCTCGGCAACCGGGATGAACTCGGCCGGACTGACCCAGCCATATTCGCTGTCGTGCCAGCGCAGCAGCGCTTCGGCGCCGCGCAATTTCCCGGTGGCCAGACAGATCTGGGGTTGGTAGAACAATTGCAGCTGCCCGGCGCCCAGCGCGACGCCCAGGCGGGTGGTCATCCGGATGCGTTTTTCCAGCACGGCGCCCATTTCCGCCTGGTAGAAGCAGAAGCCGCCGCCGCCGGCCTTGGCCCGGTACATGGCGATGTCGGTATGCCGGACCAGCTCGTCTGCGCACTCGCCGTCTTCAGGATAGAGCGCCACGCCAACGCTGCCGCCGACCGAAAACGTGTTGCCGGCCACGACGATCGGTGCAACCAGGACCTGCAGCATGCGCTCGGCAATCCGCGCCGCCGCCTGCTGGTCGACGCTCTCGGCGACCAGCACGAACTCGTCGCCACCCAGTCGCGCCAGCGTCTCATCCTGGCGCGTGGTGGCCTGCAGGCGCCGGGCGATTTCTGCCAGCGCCTGGTCGCCAATGGCGTGGCCCAGGCTATCGTTGATTTCCTTGAAGCGGTCCAGGTCCAGGAACAGCAACGCCACCTTGCGGCGACCGCGCTCGGCGCTGCCGATGGCATGGTTGAGCCGATCTTGGAACAGGGCACGATTGGGCAGTCCGGTCAGGGAGTCGTAAAAGGCGAGGTTTTCGATTCGCTTCGCCTGCCGCTTGCGCTCGCTGATATCACGCGAGACGCCGAGCACGCCGGCGAACTCGCCGTCGGCATTGGTCATGCCGGTGGCGCTGATTTCGACCCAGACGGTGGAACCGTCCTTGCACGGCTGTTCCACTTCCCTGCGATAACTGGGCTCGTGGTTGCCGGCCCGGAGCGCGTCCAGGAATCTCTGGAAGTGGCTCGCCGATTCCGGAGTGAAGGCCTGGGACACCGGCTGCTGCATTACTTCGGCAGCCGTGTAGCCGCGCAGCTTGGCCACCGACGGGCTGATATAGGTGCGTCGTCCCTCGCGGTCCAGGGTCCAGATCACGTCCTCGGCGTTGTCGGCCAGCATCCGATGCCGTTCCTCGCTCTCGCGCAACGCCTTCTCCGCCCGCTTGCGTTCGATTGCGGCAGCCACCTGCGCCGACACGAACTGCAACACGCTCTTGTCGTGCTCGGTGTAGCGGACCTCGCCGGAATAACTTTGCACCACGAGCGCACCGATCGCCCTGGCATTGGCGATCAGCGGGACGCCCAGCCAGTCGATCGACTCCGGGCCGACGATCGGCTGCAGGGCATCGGGCAGGCTGGGCTGTGTATCCGGTGTCACCAGCAAGGCGTGGCCGGAGCGGATCACCTCGCCGGACAAGGTGCCGGAGTCCAGTTTGCGCGGCGTTGCCGTCGAATCGTATTCATCGATGTAGTACGGGAAGCTGAGCTGATCGATCGTCTCGTCGTAAAGGGCGACGAAGAAATTGCGCGCCGGCAACAGTTCGCCGACGATCTCGTGGACGCGCCGGAACAGATCGAGTAAATCCTGGGCCGAATGGGCAGCCTCGGAGATGCGAAAAAGCGCGGACTGCAGTGTTTCAGCGCGCTTGCGTTCGGTGATGTCGCGGAAGCTGCAGACCCGCCCGGTGGCTTGCCCGCCGATGTACTGCGGGTGTGAGTAGCGCTCGAATGTGCGGCCGTCCTTCAACTCGAGCAGGGCAGAGCTTTCCCGCTCGGGTGAGGCGTAGAGCGCTTCGGTCATGGCCACCGCCGCGGCCGGATCAGCCAGCTGGCTGATCAGGAATTCCAGGCCCCCGGTGCCGCGCGCAGCTAATATTTCCTGGGGAATGCGCCACATCTGCGCCAGGCGCTGGTTGAAGCGCAGGACGTTCTTGTTCAGATCCGTGACCAGAATGCCATCGGTGGTGGACTCCAGCGTGGCGGTCAGTTGCGAGATTGCCAGGTGCAGCGACTGCTCGGCCTGCTGGCGCTCGGGTACATGGGTCTCCACGCCGACATAGCGTGACAACTCGCCGTCGTCGTCGAACACTGGCTCGATCCTTGCGCGCAGCTCGCAATCGGCGCCGTCCTCGCCACGGCCATTGAGCTCGACGTAGAAACCACGCTGTCGCGCCAAGGCGTCATGTACCTGCACCACCTGCGCCGGGTCGCTATCGGACCCCCGCACCAAGGTATCAAGATGCTTGCCCACGGCGTCGGCGAGCGTACGCCCGGTGAGTGCGGTGAACGCCGGATTGACCCATTCGATGCGGCCGGTCGCATCGGTGATGATCACGCCGGAGGCATGGTCGTCCACGACCCTTCCGTGGGGCGACGAGTCATCGCTGGCGGCACCGTCATCGATTTGGCGCGGCGCCGCGCAATTCAAGTTGGTGCTCATGGTATGGCCCGCCGTCCTCCGTACCTCGACTGTAGCCCAAGAGTGCGCCAGGTATGGTCCCGCTCGCGGCGACTGCGCTGGCGAGTGTGACGCTGGTCACGCGTTCAGTCGCCCGTTCGTGGGCTCGAACGCCCTCCTGGCCGCCCCTCATTCCAGTTCGGGGGAAGGGAGTTGCAGCCACCGGCCTGCGAAGTCGCCTGCCGGCACCGGGTGGCCGAAGTTGAAGCCCTGCACGAAGTCGCAGCCCAGCGCCGCCAGTGCCTCCGCCTGCGCCGGGTGTTCGACGCCCTCGGCGGTGGTCTTCAGGCCCAGGCTGTCGGCCATGGCGATGATTGCCTTCACGATCGCGTAGTCGTCCTTGTCGCTGAGCATGTCGCGCACGAAGGAGATGTCGATCTTGATCTGGTCGACCGAGAAGCGCTTGAGGTAGGACAGCGAGGAATAGCCGGTGCCGAAGTCGTCGATGGCGAGCGCGAAGCCGGCTTCGCTGAGCTGCTCGAGCACGTGCAGCGCACCATCGGGATCCACCATCATGCTGCTCTCGGTGATCTCCAGTTCGAACTGGCGCGGGTGCAGGCCATGCTCGCGCACGATCGCCTCCAGGCGCGCCGCCAGCTCGGGATCCTGCAACTGCTGCACCGAGACGTTGACCGCAAGCCGGCCCGGCAATTCCAGCCCGGCACGCCGCCATTCCGCCAGCCGGCGGCAGGCCGCGCCCAGTACCCAGTCGCCGAGGCGGCCCATCATGCCGCGCTCTTCCGCGATCGGGATGAACTCGTTCGGGCTGACCCAGCCGAACTCGCCATCGTGCCAGCGCACCAGCGCCTCGGCGCCGCGCAGCTTGCCGCTGGCGCAGGCTCACCTGCGGCTGGTAATGCAGTTCGAGCTGGCCGCCCTCGATCGCCGCGCCCAGGCGCGAGGTCATGCGGATGCGCTTCTCCAGCAGCACGCCCATCTCCGGCGCGTAGAAGCAGAAGCCGCCGCCGCTGGACTTGGCGCGGTACATGGCGATGTCGGTGTGGCGGATCAGTTCGTCGGCGCCGTCGCCGTCGGCCGGGTAGATGGCGATGCCGATGCTGCCGCCGATGGAAAGCAGGTTGCCCGAGGCCTCGATCGGATCGATCAGCAGGCGCAGCATGCGCAGCGCGATCATCGCCGCCGACTCGTGGTCGGCGCCCTCGGCGACCAGCACGAACTCGTCGCCGCCCAGGCGCGCCAGCGTTTCTTCCAGGCGCGTGGTCGCCTGCAGGCGACGCGCCACTTCCACCAGCGCCAGGTCGCCGAGCGCGTGGCCGAGGCTGTCGTTGATCTCCTTGAAGCGGTCGAGGTCCAGGAACAGCAGCGCCACGCAACGCCCGCTGCGCTCGGCCGAGCCGATCGCATGGCGCAGGCGGTCGTGGAACAGCGCGCGGTTGGGCAGGCCGGTGAGGCCGTCGTAGAAGGCCAGGCGCTGGATGCGCTCGGACTGCTGCTGCCGCGCCAGCTGCGCGCGCTGGCGTTCGACCGCGGAGGCGACCTGCGAGGAGACGAACTGCAGCAGCGCCTGGTCGCGCTCGTTGTAGCGCACGCCGCCGTCGTAGCTCTGCACCACCAGCGCGCCGATCGGACCCTCGTCCGACACCAGCGGTACGCCGAGCCAGTCCAGCGACTCCGAGCCGACGATCGAGCGCATCGACTCAGGTAGCTGCGCCTGGGTGTCGGGCGTGACCAGGAAGGCGCGGCCGTGGCGCACCACTTCCGCGGTGAGCGTGCCGGAATCGAGCGGGCGCGGCGCCGGGTGCGGGTCGAGCTGGTCGACGAAATAGGGAAAGCTGAGCTCGTCGCGGCCGGCGTCGTATAGCGCCACGAAGAAGTTCCGCGCCGGCAGCAGCTCGCCGATGATCTCGTGCACGCGGCGGAACAACTCGGGCAGCTCGCTTTCGTGGTGCGCGGCTTCGGAGATGCGGTGCAGCGCCGCCTGCATGCGCGCGTCGCGCACGTGCTCGGTGATGTCGCGGAAGCTGTGCACGCGGCCGGTGTCCACGCCCTCGACCAGCAGCGGCAGCGAGTTCCGCTCGACCACGCGGCCGTCGCGGAACTCGATCTGCGCACCGGAACCTTCGAAGGGCGCGCGGTAGATGGACTCGAAGCGCGCGCTGGATTCCTCGGGGTGCTTCACCTGCGCCATCAGGTACCCCATGTTGGCTTCGATGCCGGCGGCGATCATTTCCGGCGTCAGCTGCCACAGGTCGCGGAAGCGCTGGTTGCACATCAGCACCCGTCGCTCCAGGTCGGTGACCAGGATGCCGTCGGTGGTCGCCTCGAGCGTGGCGCTCAACTGCGCCATGCCGAGCCGCAGCGCGCGTTGCGCCCCGTCGTGGTCCTGCGCGTCGTTTCCCTCAGTCGCCGCCAAGGCTGTTCTCCGTCCGCAACGCCGGACTGTAACCCATGCCGGCGGCGAGCATCAGCCCGCGCGGACGTCGCGCAGTTCCCAGCCGTTGCCGGCCAGCAGGCGCAGGCGGTGCTTGAATATGGAGCCCGGCAGATCGGTGTTCGCGATCAGCTCGACCACCAGGTCGCTCTGCTTGCCGGTGACCGTTGCCGCCGCATCGGTCAAACCCATCCCGGGATCGACTGCGTCGGGGTCTTCCTGCTTCGCCCGCCACGCTTCGAACAGGCCGGTGGCGCGCAGCGCCTGCTGCAGTTCCTCCGCCAGTCCTTCGGCGCCGACGCTGCGGAAGGCAAGCTCGGCGTCGCTGCCGCGCGCCAACGCGGGTTCGGGCAATCGCAGGTAGTAGCGCGTGCGCATGTTCAGCCTCCTTGCCGGGTTCGGAAAGGAAGCTTAGCGCGACTCAGCGCTGGTACGCGCGTGGCAGCGTGGTGGGCGCCTGCAGGTAGCGGTCGCGCAGCTCGGTCTGGCGCGAGCGCATCGGCATCGCGCGGCCGCGCATCCACACCGCGTCGGCGAGCGTACTCACTTCCAGCGGATCGCCGTCCCACAGCACCAGGTCGGCGTGCAGGCCCGGTTCGATGCGGCCCAGACGATCGCCCACGCCGAGCGCCTGCGCCGGCACGCGCGTGATCGCGGCGAGCGCGTCTTCCCACGGCAGGCCGTTGGCGGCCGCGTTGCCGGCGGCCTGGCGGATCTTGCGCGCGTTGTGGGTGGCGTCGGGCGCGAGCAGCGCCACGCGCACGCCGGCGCGCGCGAGCAGCGCCGCGTTGTCCAGGCGCGAGCCGAGCTGGTCGAAGGAGGAGGGCAGGTCCTGCAGCGCGTCCACGAACACGGTCGCGTCCGCCGCCTTCAATGCGCCCGCGACCTTCCAGGCCTCCGCGGCGCCCGCGATCAGCGGACGCAGGCCGTGGCGCTTGCAGAAGGCCAGCAACTGGCGGATGTCGGCGGCGCGCTCGACGCTGAACACGACGCGGCCGCCGGCGAGGTAGCGCGCCAGCGCCTCGCGACCCGCCGGCGTCAGCAGCACGTGCGGCGAGGCGTAGGGCGTGAGTCCGCGCGCCTCGCGGATGGCCTGCTCGAGCAGCATGTACTGCGCTGCGCGCGTGCCGCCGCTGAGTTCGTCGTTGCTGGCGCCCATGTCCACGAACAGCAGGCGCGCGCCGAGCATCGCCGCGGAAGGATCGCCGTCCAGGCGCACCACGCCGCCCTGGCCGGCGACCAGGCTGCCCTCGTTGCCCGCGACCAGCGCGGTGAAGGTGACGCCGCCCAGGCGCGCCACCGGCAGCAGCATCGAATCGGGGTTGTAGGCCAGGGTGACATCGAATTCCGGGCGCATCTGCGGCGTGCCGGCGCCGGGCAGCGACAGCGAGCCGTCCACCGTGCTCTTCTCGGCCGATACTTCTTCGAGGCCGATGGCGGAAAAGCCGGCGAACAGGCCCGGGGTGAGCGCGCGGCCGCGCGCCTCGTACACCGGCGCGCCGGCGGGATTGGCCAGGTTGCGGCCGACGGCGCGGATCACCCCGCCCTGCACCAGCACGTCGGCGTCGGCGAGCGTGCCGCGCGCGCCTGCCGTGTGCACCTTCGCGTTGCGGATCAGCAGGTCCTGCGCGCCGGCGGCGCCGGCGCTGGCCAAGGCCATCGCCGCCGCCAGCACGAGCAGCGCCACGCGCCTGCCTTCGCGGCGGCTCACGGCGACACCCCCTGCCCGAGCATGAAATCGGAGCGTGGCTGCCGCGCGGGATCGGCGCGGTCGTAGAGCAGCACGCCGTCGATGTAGACCTTCTCGGCGTGCGCGTAGACGCTGAACGGAGTGCCGCTCCAGAGCACGACGTCGGCCATCTTGCCGGCCTCGAGCGTGCCGGTCTGCTCGTCGATGCCGAGCGCGCGCGCCGGCGTTGGCGGTCAGCCAGCGGATCGCCCGCTCGGGCGGGATCTCGAGGCCGTGCGCGGCGCCGCTGCGCCATCGCCTTGGCGGCCTCCTGGTTCAGGCGCTGGATGCCCTCGGAGGAATCCGAGTGCACGATCGCGCAGCCGCCGGCGGGCCGGTCGACCAGCGCGATGTTCTCCTGGATGCCGTCGTAGGCTTCCATCTTGAAGCCCCACCAGTCGGCCCACAGCGCGCCGCAGATGCCTTCCGCGGCGAGGCGGTCGGCGAGTCTTGTAGGCCTCGACGCCGTGGTGGAAGGCGGCGATCTTGAAGCCGAACTCCTTCGCCAGGTCGAGCATGATCGCCATCTCGTCGGCGCGGTAGCAGTGGATGTGCACGAGGATCTCGCCGTTCAGCGCGCCCACCAGCGTGTCCAGGCGCAGGTCGCGGTCGGGCGCCTGCGCGTCCTCCTTTTCGTCGCCATCCTGGTCGCGGTCGCGGCCTCAGGCGCTTCTCCTTCTTCGGCTCCTCTTCCGCTACCTGGTCCGGCTTCTGGCCCTTGAGGTACTTGTCCCAGCCGCGCTGGTAGTTCTGCGCCTCGATGAAGGCCTCGCGATAGCCGGCGACGTTGCCCATGCGCGTCATCGGCGAGCCGGCCCTTGCCGCCGTAGACGCGCTTGGGGTTCTCGCCGCAGGCCATCTTCAGGCCCTAGGGCGCGCCCGGGAACTTCATCGCCTGGTAGGTCGCGGCGGGCACGTTCTTGAGCGTCGACGCCGCGGCCGCCGATCAGGTTGGCCGAGCCGGGCAGGATCTGCAGCGAGGTGACGCCGCCGGCCAGCGCGCGCGGCGAAGCCCGGGTCCTGCGGCCACACGCGCGTGCTCGGCCCAGACGTTCGGCGTGACCGGCGACGGTCATCTCGTTGCCGTCGCTCGTGCGCGGTCACGCCGGGGCTGGGATAGACGCCGAGGTGCGAGTGCACGTCGATGATGCCGGGCGTGACCCACTTGCCGCGCCCGTCGACGACCGTGGCATCGGCCGGCGCATCCAGGCCGGTCGCCGACCGCGGCGATGCGCCCGTTCGCGCAGCAGCACGTCGGCGCCGTCCAGGCGTTCGCCGGTGCCGGTCAGCACGGTGGCGTCGCGGATCAGCACCGGCGCCGAAGGCAGCGCGCGATAGGTGCTGGGGTAGGGGTCGCCATTCGGGTCGCGCTGCGGCGGCAAGGGTGCGGCCAGGGCGGCGGTGGCGGTGGCCAGCGCGAGCAGCGCGGCCAGGACGGGCTGGCTTCATGGGGTTCCTCCGGGAATCGCGCCACCCTAGCCCCGGCCCGCGGCGCTGCCAAGTCCCAGCACTTACGCGGCATGGTCAGAATGGCGACAATGCGTAGAAAAACAACGAAAAAACGCATGAAAGACAAGAACGAAATCGTCAGCAACTGGCTGCCGCGCTACACCGGCGTGCCGCTGGACGACTTCGGCGAGCACATCCTGCTGACCAACTTCGGCGGCTACCTCGCACGTCTTCGCGCGCCTGACCGGCGCGCGCAGTCGTCGGCCTCGACCGGCCGATGCCCAGCGCCACCGCCGACGGCATCACCATGATCAACTTCGGCATGGGCAGCGCCAACGCCGCCACGGTGATGGACCTGCTGTCGGCGCATCGACCCCGAAGGCGGTGCTGTTCCTCGGCAAGTGCGGCGGCCTCAAGCGCAAGAACCAGCTCGGCGACCTGATCCTGCCGATCGCCGCGATCCGCGGCGAGGGCACCAGCAACGACTACCTGCCGCCGGAAGTGCCGGCGCTGCCGGCGTTCGCGCTGCAGCGCGCGGTCTCGACCATGATCCGCGACCTCGAGCACGACTACTGGACCGGCACGGTGTACACCACCAACCGGCGCGTCTGGGAGCACGACGAGGCGTTCAAGGAATACCTGCGCAAGCTGCGCTGCATGGCCATCGACATGGAAACCGCGACGATCTTCGCGGCCGGCTTCGCCAACTCGCATTCCCGGCCGGCGCGCTGCTGCTGGTCAGTCGACCAGCCGATGATCCCCGAGGGCGTCAAGACCGAGGCCTCGGACCGCATGGTCACCGAGCACTTCGTCGAGCGCGCACATCCAGATCGGCATCGAGGCGCTGCGGCTGATCCGCCGCCACGGCAAGAGCGTCAAGCACCTGCGCTTCGACAGCTGAAAAATGGGGTCGGAGAAATGGGGTAAGAAATGGGGTCAGAGGAGATTTGCGTTCGCAAATCTCCTCTGACCCCATTTCTTACCCCATTTCTCCGACCCGTTTCTTACCAGATGAATTGCATCTTGAGCACGTCGGGCGTGTCGTTGCCCGCGCTGAAGCGCACCGCGCACTCGAGGGTCTGCTTGCTTTCGCTGGACAGCCCGGGTTCGATCACGATCGGACCCTTGAGCTGCAAGGAGCCGTCCGCGGCCGGGGCCATGCTGGCGGCGAGCGCCGCCTTGTCGAGCTGGTAGGTCTTGTCGGCCAGCTGGTTCTTCGCGAAGGCCTCGCAGGCCGCCGCCGCGGCCTCGGTCTGGCCGCCGCCACCGCCGCCACCGCCGCCGCCGCAACCGACCATCAGCGTTGCCGCCATTACTGCAACCAGTTTCATAGCGCCTCCCTGGAGGGAACCGGTAGCCCAACGCGGGCGGAAACTCCGGTCGTCGTCCCGAACTTAGCGCATTTGCTCTACTCCGGACAATGCCGGCGGTAATGGCTGCGCCCCGGCGGGCCGCCCCACTCAGTAACGCGGCACGCCCGGGTCGATCTCCTGCGACCAGGCGTCGATGCCGCCCTCGACGTTGTAGAGCTGGTGGAAGCCCAACTGGCGGAAGTGCTCCGCGGCCTGCCGGCTGGAGTTGCCGTGGTGGCATAGGAAGGCGAGCGGCAGGTCCTTGGGCAAGGCGGCCAGGCGGTCATGGCTGTCCTCGTCCAGCACTTCGTGTGGCGCGGGGAAAGGCGCCAGCGCGCGCGCGTGCGCCGGGCGCACGTCCACCACGTCCACGGCGCCGGCGACGATCAGGTCGTGCAGCTCGCGCACGCCCAGCGACTTCACCGCCGGCGGCGCCTGCGGATTGCTGATCGCCAGCCCGGCGCCGCGGAAGTCCTCGACCCAATCGATCGCGATGCCCTGCGCGCGCGGCGCGCTGGCCAGGTCGAAGTGGATGCGCAGGCCGGCGGCCTCGGCGACGATTTCCTGGCCAGTGACCGGCTTGAGCTGGAACTGCGCGTTGAAGCGCGGATCCACGTCCAGGTGCAGGCCGATGCCCGGCTCGGCGTCGGCCATCGCGCGCGCGATGGCCTCGGCCGCCTTCGGCGTGATGCTGAGCGTGGGCGGCGTGCGCGAGGGCGCCGGCACCCCGAGCAGCTCGTGCAGCTCGCCGGAATTGAGCATGCCCTCGACGATGTCGCTGCCGCCGACCAGCTCGCCGCCGATGTACAGCTGCGGGATTGTCGGCCACTGCCCGTATTCCTTGATGCCCTCGCGGATCTCCGCGTCGGCCAGTACGTCCACGCAGGCGTAGTCGGGAATCAGCCCGTCGAGGATGCCGACGGCCTTGGCAGAAAAGCCGCAACGCGGGCCCTGGCGGTCGCCCTTCATGAACAACACCACGCGGTTGTCGGCGAGGGTGCGCTCGATGCGGCTGCGGGTTTCGGCGGAAAGGGACATGGGCAACTCCTGGAAGATGCGCACATTTTAGCCGTTAGAATCGCCTCCTCCCCGAAATCCGCCAGGAACGCCGCCATGGCCCGCCACTTCTGCTTCCGTTCCGCCGCTTTCGCACTGGCGCTGCTCGCGGCAACGCTCCCGCTGGCCCGCCCGTCCGCGGCGCAGGCGCCCGCCGCCGCGGCCCCGCCCGTCCAGCGCGTCCTGCTGCGCGTGAAGGTGGATGCCGCCGGCCGGATCCAGGCCTCGACGCCGCTCGACGCCAGCAATCCGCCGGCGCTGATCAAGGCCGGCGAGGAAATTGCACGCAAGCTGAGCTTCACGCCGGCGCGCAAGGATGGCCGCGCGGTCCCGAGCGAAACCAGCCTGATGCTGACCCTGGCCTTCGTGCCCCGCGCAGGCGGCGCCTACGGCATCTCGCTCGCGGGCGCACAGAACGGCCCGAGCATCACCGAACTGGGCAAACAGGGCGGCAGCTTCGGCGCCGAGCGCAGTGGCCGCGTGTCGGTGAGCGTGGACCTGCTCGCCGACGGCAGCACCAACATGAAGAGCTTCCAGGGCGCGTCCGGCGCCGACGAGCGCCTGGCGGATTCGGCGCGCAAGCTGCTGGCGGGAACGCGCTTCCTGCTCGACACGGTGGACGGCATCTCGATTCCGGCGCGCATCACTTTCGACATCGATTTCGGCAGTGGCGAGCCGCCTTCGGTGACACCGGTCTCGAAGATCGAGGGCATCAGCTTCGCGCGCATCGAGTACCGGAAGCCCTGATTCCTACAGGTTCTGGTAGTTGGGGCCGGCGCCGCCCTCGGGCGTCACCCAGTCGATGATCTCGTAGGGGTCCTTGATGTCGCAGGTCTTGCAGTGGACGCAGTTGGCGGCGTTGATCTGCAGGCGCAGGCCGCTGGCGTCGGTGACCATCTCGTAGACGCCGGCCGGGCAGAAGCGCGTGCAGGGGTTGTCGTATTCCTCGGCGCAGCGCGTCACGCAGATGCTGGTGTCGAGCACGCGCAGGTGCACGGGCTGGTCCTCGTCGTGCTCGGTGGCGGCGAAGTACACGCCGGCGAGGCGGTCGCGCGGCGGCAGCGTGCGTTCGACGTAGTCGCGCTTTGGTGACTCGGTTTCCGAAAGTTTCTCCAGCGCGCTCCAGTCCGCCTTCGTCTGCCACGTCCACGGCGACCGGCCCAGCGTCAGCGTTTCCCAGGCGGAATTCAGCAGCCCGAACACGCGGCCCTTCTTGAAGCCGGGCTTGAAGTTGCGCACCTTGCGCAGTTCCGCCATCACCGGCGATGCGCGCAGCTTCGCGTCCCAGCCGGCGGCGGCGCCGGTACTGGCGACATGCTCGGCGGCCATCATGCCGCTGCGTATGGCCTGATGCGTGCCCTTGATCTTGGGCAGGTTGAGCAGTCCCGCCGCGTCACCCACGAGGATCGCACCCGGCATCTCCAGCGTCGGCAGCGCCTGCCAGCCGCCGGTGACGATCGCGCGCGCGCCCGCCGACAGGATGCTGCCGCCCTCGAGCAGCGACTTGATGTGCGGGTGGTTCTTCCACTGCTGGAAGGCTTCGTAAGGCTGGTACTTCGGGTCGCGGTAGTCGAGGCCGCTGACGTAGCCCAGCGCGATGCGGTCGCCGTCGAGGTGGTACAGGAAGCTGCCGCCGTAGGTTTTCGAATCCGCGGGCCAGCCCATGTGGTGCACGATCTTCCCGGGCGTCGCGCGCCCGGCCGGCAGCTGCCACAGTTCCTTGATGCCGATCGAGTAGTTCTGCTCGCCGTGGCCCTTGCCCAGCCCGAACTTGCGGATCGCGCGTTTCGTCAGGTGCCCGCGCGCGCCTTCGGCGAGCACGGTGAGCTTGGCGTGGATGTCGATGCCCTGGGTGTAGGCGGGCTTGTGCGTGCCGTCGCGCGCCACGCCCATGTCGCCGATGCGCACGCCGATGACCGCGCCGGCCTCGTCGTGCAGCAGCTCGGCGGCGGCGAAGCCTGGATAGATCTCCACGCCCAGCGCTTCCGCCTGTGGTGCCAGCCAGGCGCACATCGCCCCGAGCGAGACGATGAAGTTGCCGTGGTTGTTCATCTGCGGCGGCACGATCGGCAGCTTGAAGCCGCCGGTCTTCGTCAGGATCCAGAACTCGTCCTGCGTCGCCGGCACGCACACCGGCGGCGGCGCTTCGCGCCATCCCGGCAGCAGTTCGTCGAGCGGGCCCGGTTCGATCACCGCACCGGACAGGATGTGCGCGCCGATGGTGGAGGATTTCTCGATCACGCACACCGACAGCTCGGGCTTGAGCTGCTTGAGGCGGATCGCAAAGGCGAGCCCGGCCGGGCCGGCGCCGACCGCGATCACGTCGTATTCCATGACATCGCGCTCGGACATGGCCGGCAAATCCCCACGTGAAAGCCCGATTGTCCCGCTTTGCCGCCGGAGCGGCAAACGCGCAGACTCCGCGCCGATGCTCGAGCCGATCGCCCTGGACGGCGCCGGCCGCTGAGTCAGTGGCCGGGCTTGGCCTCGTGTTCGTTGCCGGCCTGCAGCGTCCACACCGCCATCTGTCCGGTCACGCGCCCCAGCGCCAGGCCAAAGGCGTCCACCACCGCCCCCAGGTTCTCGCTGTTGGCGGCCTCGGTTTCGCGGAAGCTGCGCGCCGCCGCCACTTCGCCGTCGGCTGAATGCACCAGCCGCGCATAGACCTCGATCCGCGCCTCCGGCCGCCCCGGGCCCGCGTACACGGACTCGAAGACGCGCAGGTCGGTCTGCAAGTGGTACTCGCCACGCACGCCGCCGCCGGGGCGCGACACGGTCAGGATCTTTCCCGAGTCCTGGAAGCGGCGCAGCAGCGCGTTCTGCACCAGGTCCGGGGCCGGGTCGGTCCAGGCCGAGGCCTTGTACACGGTGATCTCGCCGCGGTCCGGGCGCACCACGATGCGCTCGCTGTCGAGCAGCTGGCTGGAGGCGGGCTTGGCCACGATCAGCGACCAGTCGGCCCGCGGCCAGTCCGCGCCGTCGGCGGCAGGGCGCGCCGGCTCGTGGATCGTGGTTGGCTCGTGGATGCTGGTGGGTTCGCGCTTGGGCAGCACGCCGCAGCCGGCGAGCAGGGCCACGCTGGCCAGCGCCAGCGCCGCGTGCGCCGGGGCGGCGATTGGCGAACGGTCATTTGCCTTCATTGGGAGTGAACTCCTCGGTGCTCGTGCGGCCGGTGGCGAAGCCGGCAGGGTTGCGGTCCAGTCGCGAGCTGATGTGGCGCAGGTCGCGCATCAGCACGCGCAGCTCGGCCAGGGTCGGGCCGACCTGGCCCAGGCCGTTCTGGCTGAAGTTGTTGATCGCGTCGCGGTTGTCGGCGATGACGCCGTTGGCGTTCTTGCTCGCCGACTCCAGCGAGGCCAGGGTGCGGTCGAGCTTGGCGATGATCTCGGGCAGGTTCTGCACCACGCTCTTGTCGATGGTGTCGAGGCTGCCCTGCGCCTTCACCAGGGTGACGTTGAGGTTGACGCTCACCTCGCGCAGGTTCTTGATCAGCGCCGCGACATCCTCCTTCTGGCCGGCCACGGTGCTGCTCATCTGGTGGATGTTGTCGAGCGTGCCGGAGATGCGCGCGACGTTCTCGTCGGAGAGGATGCCGCGGATGCGCTCGACGATGTCGTCGGCCGCGGCCGACAGGTTCTGCAGCGCCGAGGGCGTGGTGGGGATGCGCGGGATCGGCTCCTGCGGGGTTGGCAACAGCAGCGGGCTCTCCGGCAGTCCGCCCGACAGCTGGATCTGCGCCACGCCAGTCAGGCCGATGAAGGCGAGCTTGGCCTTGGTGTCGATCTTCACCGGCGTCTCGGAAGCCAGGCGGATGCGCGCGATGACCTTGCGCGGGTCCCGGGGGTCGAGCCGCAGCCGCGTCACCTCGCCGACATTGATGCCGTTGTACTGGACGATGCCGCCATTGCCCAGGCCGGTCACCGCCTCGCTGAAGACCACTTCGTAGTCGTCCCACTGCCGGTCCGACGAGTAGTTCGCCGCCCACAGCGCGAAGAACACTCCCATCAGCGTGATGATGATCGCGAACGCACCGATCAGGACGTGATTGGCCTTGGTTTCCATCAGTGACTCTCCTTCGCCGACTGCGCGGCGCGGCCGCGCGGGCCGTGGAAATATTCCTGCACCCAGGGATGGTCGAACTTCTCGACCTCGGGCAAGGGCGCTGCGACCAGCACCTTGCCGTCGGCAAGGACCGCGACCCGGTTGCAGATCGTGTACAGGGTATCCAGATCGTGGGTGATCAGGAACACGGTGAGGCCGAGCGCCTTTTGCAGGTTCAGGATCAGCTGGTCGAAGGCGGCCGCCGAAATCGGGTCGAGGCCGGCGGTGGGCTCGTCGAGGAACAGGATCGCCGGGTCCAGCGCCAGCGCCCGCGCCAGCGCCGCGCGCTTGACCATGCCGCCGGACAGCTGCGAGGGGTACTTGTCGGCGGCGTTGTCGGGCAGGCCGGCCAGGCGGATCTTCAGCATCGCCAGGTCGTTGATCAGGTCGAAGGGCAGCTCGTCGTGGTGCTCCTTCAGCGGCACCATCACGTTCTCGGCCACGGTCAGCGAGGAGAACAATGCGCCGTTCTGGTACAGCACGCCGCTGTTGCGCTCGATCTTCAGGCGCTCGCGGGTGTTGTCGGTCAGGGCGTCCACGCCGAGCACGCGGATCTGCCCGGCTTGCGGCGCGCGCAGGCCGAGGATGGCGCGCATCAGCACCGACTTGCCGGTGCCGGAGCCGCCGACCACGCCGATGATTTCCCCGGGAAACACGTCGAGGTCGAGGCCCTTGTGGATCGACTGCGCGCCGAAGCTGTTGTCCAGCCCGCGCACCGTGAGGACCGGCTCGGGCTTGTCGCCGTCCGGGTTCACCAGTCCATCTCCATGAAGAACAGCGCCGCGAAGGCGTCGAGCAGGATCACCAGCGAGATGGTCTGCACCACGCTCGAGGTGGTGCGCTCGCCGACCGACTGCGAGGTGCCCTCGGTCTGGAAGCCCTCGAGGCAGCCGATCAGCGCGATCACGATGGCGAACATCGGCGCCTTGCTGATGCCGACGAAGAAGTGGCGGACCTCGATGGTCTCGTTGAGGCGGGTGAGGAAGGCTTCCGGCGACATGCCCAGGTTGCCTACGCACACGGCCATGCCGCCGGCCAGGCCGGAAATCATTGCGATGAAGGTCAGCAGCGGCAGCATCGCCAGCATCGCGAACAGGCGCGGCAGCACCAGCAGTTCGATCGGGTCGAGGCCAAGGGTGCGGATGGCGTCGATCTCCTCGCCGCTCTGCATCGCGCCGATCTGCGCGGTGAAGGCGGAAGCGGTGCGTCCGGCCAGCAGGATGGCGGTGAGCAGGACGCCGAACTCGCGCAGGAAGGCGATCGACACCAGTTCGACCACGAAAACCTCTGCTCCAAACTCGCGCAGGGTAGTCGCGCCGAGAAAGGCAATGACTGCTCCGACCATGAAGCTGAGCAGCACCACCAGCGGCACCGCGTCGAGGCCGACCTGCTCCATGTGCGAGACGGTCGGCGTGACGCGCAGGCGGCGCGGGTCCAGCAGGCTGCGTGCGGTGGTGACCAGGGTCAGTCCGCCGAAGGCGACCAGCGCCAGGATCTCCTTCGAGTAGTCCTCGACCGAGTAGCCGAGGCGGCCGAGCGCGGCCTTGAAACCGAGGTCATGGACCTTGCGCCGCATCGGCGACTCGGCGATCTGCCGCACCGACTCGACCATCGACAGGTACTTCGGCTGCACCTCGACGGTGCCCAGGCCCAGGCCGACGCGGGTGGCGTAGCGGCTGAGCAGCATCGCGCCGGTGGAGTCCAGGCGCTGGATGTCGCGGCCGTCGATGTCCTTGGCGGTGTGCGGTGCCTGCTCGATCAGCTCCAGCAGGTGGGAGGCGTGCCGGAGGGTCCAGTCGCCGCTGGCGCGCAGGATTTCGGGGTCGGACTGGCTCGGCCCGATGGCGGGGGTGGTACTCATCGAACCCAGAGCATGAAGCAAACGCCGCCAAAGGTCAGCACCACGCCGGCCACGGCGCGCCGGGTCAGGGGCTCCTTGAGCCAGAACGCGGCCAGCAGCAGGATGAAGATCGAGGCGGTCTCGTTCAGCACGGCCGCGACCGAGGCCAGCGTGTACTTGTAGCCGGCCAGCCACAGCACCATGGCCAGGAACTGGCCAACGAAGGCGGCCAGCAGCAGTTTGGGCCAGGGCAGGCCGGCCGCATCCGGTCGCAGGCTGCGCATCTCGCCGCGCCAGGCGGCGATCAGCAGCATGGCCCCGAGCGCGCCGAGCATGCGCCAGCCGGTGACCCACAGCAGCGGCTGCGCCTCCAGCGTGCGCTTGACCAGCACGATCGAGATGGACATCAGCACGATCGCCAGCAGCGCGAAGCCCAGTCCCCGCAGCGGATGCGCGGGGCGCTCCGGCGTCGGCACGCCGGGCACGACCGCCTCGGCGAGCCGGCGCGGCCAGGCGGCGACCCACACGCCCAGGCTGACCAGCGCGAAGCCCGCCAGCTGCCAGGCATTCAGGCGTTCGCCCAGGAAGGCGTAGCTGAGCACGATCACGAACGGGCTGTACAGATTGCCAACGATCCCCATGCGTCCGGCGCCGAGCTCGTTGAGCGCGCGGAAATACAGCGTGTCGGCCAGGCCGATGCCGAGCACGCCGCTGCCGATCGCGGCGGCCAGCTGCCAGGCGCTGAAGTGCGGCAGCGCCAGGCCGTGCAGCAGCGGGATCGACGGCAGCATCATGCCGAGCACCAGCAGGTTCTTGAGGAAATTGAGCTGCAGTGGCGGCAGCGTCGCACCGAGCTGGCGGTACAGCATGATGCCGATCGCCCACGCGAGTGCGCTCAGTATCGAAAACGCCTCGCCCAGCGACTGCATCCGCGATCCTTTCCTTTCGCCCCGCGCATTCTCCGGCCTGCCGCGGATCCATGCCATGCTTTCCGCATGCATCCAGCCGCCCCGGCCGCCGTCGCCGACCGCCTCGCACCCTACCTGGTGCGCCTGGACTTCGTGGTCGAGCTCGCGCGCCGCCTGCACATGTACGGCACTTCCGCGCAGCGCCTCGAGGGCGCCGTCACGCAGGTGGCGCGGCGCCTCGACATCGATGCCGACGTGTGGTCCAACCCCACCGGCATGATCCTCAGCTTCCCGGACCCCGAGCGCCCCGGCTTCTCGGTGACGCAGGTGATCCGCCTGGAGCCGGGGGAAGAGAACCTCGGCCGGCTGGCGCGCGCCGACGCGATCGTGGAGGACGTGCTCGCCGGCAACCGCGACCTCGCCGAGGGCCTCGCCGCCATGCGTGCGCTCGATCGCCCGCCGCGCCGCTTCGAGGCCCTGTGGGCCGTGCTCGCTTTCGGCCTGGCTTCGTCCTCGGTTACCGGGCTGTTGCCGAACACCGGCTGGGCCGACCTGGTGACGGCGGCGTTGCTGGGCTGCGGCATCGGCGTGCTGTCCATCTTCAGCCAGGCGCATCCGCAACTCGACCACGCCATGGAAGCCGTCGCCGCCTTCCTGGTCACGCTGATCGCCACCGCCGTCGCCAGCTTCCTCGCACCGCTGTCCCTGCAGGGCGTGATCATCGCCGGCCTGATCGTGCTGATGCCCGGCCTCACCCTCACCACCGCTGTGTCGGAGCTGGCGGCCAAACAGCTGGTCTCCGGCACCGCGCGCTTCGCCGGCGCGCTGACCACGCTGCTCAAGCTTGCCTTCGGCGCCGTTGCAGCCGCGCATGTCGTGAACATGCTTGGCTGGCAAGCAATGCCGAACCGCGGCGAGGCGCTGCCGGAGTGGATGCCCTGGCTGACCCTGCTCGCCGGTTCCTACGCCTTCGCCGTGCTGTTCAAGGCCGCGCGCCGCGACATCCTGCTGGTGATGGCCTCGGTGTGGCTGGGCTACGGCGTCACCCGCGCGGCTTCGCTGATGCCGGGCATGGCCGAGAACGCATTGCCGGGCGGCGTGTTCCTCGCGGCGATGGTGGTGACTGCCGCGGGCAACCTCTACGGGCGTCTGTGGAACCGACCGAGCGCGCTGATCCGCGTGCCCGGCATCATCCTGCTGGTGCCCGGCTCGCTCGGCTTCCGCAGCTTCAACTTCGTGTTCGAGCGCGACGTTATGCTCGGCCTCGACACCGCCTTCGCCGTGCTTGCCGCGCTGATCGCACTGGTCGCCGGCATCCTGTTCGGCAACCTGCTGATCCCGACGCGCCGCAACCTCTAGGCCGCGCCCCGTTCAGCGCGGTGCGGCGCGCAGGCGGCGCGCGGCGGCGGCCAGCAGGATGCGCGAATAGATGCGGTGCAAGCCCAGCAGCGCGCTGAAGGCGGCGCCCATGCGGCGCCGGCCGGAGCGCGGGTTGGCCCGCGGCACCACCGCCGAGCCGAACAGCAGGCGCGTCGAATGCCCGTCGGCGTCCGGCTCCACTGCCAGCCAGGAGCGGGTGCGTCGCCGGTAGTCGCACAGCAGGATCTGCCCGGGTCCGCGCGCTTCCACCGTCCAGGCGGCGAAGTCCGCGCGCGCAGCGGCCGCCAGTTCGCGTACCTGTGCATCGCTCGAGGGCTTGTCGACCAGGACCGCGAGCAGCAGTCGTTCGGCACGGAAGGGCAGCGTGGTGTAGAAGGCCTCGATGAACTCCGCGAGGCTCGCTGCGCGCAGCAGGCGGGCGGCGTAGCAGTCGGCATAGCCCTCGTCGCCGCCATAGCGGGCGAGAAAGGCATCCCTGGGAATCGCCACCGGCGCGATGCGTGCCATGGCCGCATGCTACGCCGCCGCTGCGGGTGCGGCCGCCCGCGTCCTTGCCTGCGCGGGCGCGGGGCAGCGTACGCTTGGCATCCGGAACCTGCGGGGCGGATTCCATGAAAGCCTTCCGAATCTGGCGCGTGCATGAGGCGGTCTGCGGACGGCCGGACGGAGCTGCGTACCGGCTGCGCGGCTGGGGCGGTTCCAACCACGATGCCGCCTGCCGCTACCTGGAGACCATCGGCGAGGAGGCAATCAACGGCACGCTGCGTCACCTGGTGAGCGCGCATGACGAAATGTCGGGCGCGCTCAGCGAACGCCCGCTGGCCTGATCAGGGCTGGAAGCGGCGCAGCACCAGGGTGGCGTTGGTGCCGCCGAAGCCGAAGCTGTTCGACATCACGGTGTCGAGCTTCGCATCGCGCGACTCGCGCACGATCGGCATGCCTGCCGCGGCCGGGTCGAGCGTTGTCGACATTGGCCGAGCCGGCGACGAAGCCGCCTTCCATCATCAGCAGGCAGTAGATCGCCTCGTGCACGCCGGCCGCGCCGAGCGAATGGCCGCGTCAGCGACTTGGTCGAGGAGAACGGCGGGACCTGGTCGCCGAACACCTCGCGCATCGCGCCCAGTTCGGCCACGTCGCCGACCGGCGTCGAGGTGCCGTGGGTGTTGAGGTAATCGATCGGCCCGTCCACGGTGGCCAGCGCCTGGCGCATGCAGCGCGCCGCGCCTTCGCCGCGCGGCGCAACCATGTCGGCGCCGTCCGAGGTGGCCCCGTAGCCGACGATCTCGGCGAGGATCCTCGCGCCGCGCGCCTGCGCATGCTCGAGCGCCTCCAGCACCACCATGCCGCCGCCGCCGGCGATGACGAAGCCGTCGCGGTCGGCGTCGTAGGCGCGCGAGGCGCGGTCGGGGGTGGCGTTGTACTTCGAGGACAGCGCGCCCATGGCGTCGAACAGCATGGACTGCGCCCAGTGCAGCTCCTCGCCGCCACCGGCGAAGACGACGTCCTGCTTGCCGAGCTGGATCTGCTCCATCGCCGCGCCGATGCAGTGCGCCGTGGTGGCGCAGGCCGAGGACATCGAATAGTTGACCCCGCGGATGTGGAAGGCGGTGGCGAGGTATGGCCGACACCGTCGAGCACATCGTGCGCGTGACCATGTACGGGCCGACCCGGCGCACGCCCTTGGTGCGCAGCAGGTCCGCGGCCTCGACCTGGTTGGCGCAGGAGCCGCCGCCGGAGCCGGCGATCAGGCCGATGCGCGGATCGACGATGGCCTCGGCCGTGAGCCCGGCGTCGGCGATCGCGTCCTCCATCGCAATGTGTGCAAAGGCGGCAGCGTCGCCCTGGAAGCGGCGCTGCTTGCGGTCGATGCGCGCGTCGAGGTCGATGTCGGGCGGGCCGCCGACCTGGCTGCGGAAGCCAAGCTCCTTGTACTCGGGCATGGCGCGGATGCCGGAACGCAAGTTGCGCAGCGAATCGGTGACGCTGGCGCGGTCATTGCCGAGGCAGGAGACGATGCCCAGGCCGGTGATGACGACGCGTTTCATGGCTCGGCCCTCAGAGGCTGTCGGTGGAGGTGAACAGGCCGACGCGCAGGTCGGTGGCGGTGTAGATCTCGCGACCATCGACCAGCATGCGCGCGTCGGCGATGGCGAGCACGAGCTTGCGCTCGACCACGCGCTTCATTTCGATCTCGTACCTGACCAGCTTCGAGGTCGGCATCACCTGGCCGGTGAACTTGACCTCGCCGACGCCGAGCGCGCGGCCGCGGCCGGGGTTCTGCTTCCACACCAGGAAGAAGCCGACCAGCTGCCACATGGCGTCGAGGCCGAGGCAGCCAGGCATCACCGGGTCGCCGCGGAAATGGCACTGGAAGAACCACAGGCTGGGATCGATGTCGAGTTCGGCCTCGATGCGGCCCTTGCCGAAGGCGCCGCCTTCGTCGCTGATGCTGGTGATGCGATCCATCATCAGCATCGGCGGCAGCGGCAGCTTGCCGTTCTCCATGCCGAACATCCGGCCTTCGCCGCATTCGAGCAGCTGTTCGCGGGTGAAGGAGGATTGCATCGATTCGTCCGGTGCGGGGCGGGGGCGCATTGTCTCGCATCCGGTGCGCGCGGGCGATGGTTGGCGGCATGCCCGGGGATTGCGATTCACCATACCGGCCCGTATGCGAATCAGGGCGCGCGGGCGTCGCCCTGGCTGCAGGGGTGGGCCGCATCGCCGAGTTCGAACTGCACGGTGCTGTGGCCGATCGCGAACTTCTCGCGCAGGTCGGCGCGGATCCGTGCGAGCGAGGCGTCGTCCACGCGCGCGTCGGGCTTCACCAGATGCACGGTCAACGCAGCTTCGGTCGTGCTCATGCCCCAGATGTGCAGGTCGTGCACGGCGAGCACGCCGGGCAGGCCAGCGAGGTAGGCCTCCACCGCGGCGGCATCGATGTGCGCCGGCACCGCGTCCAGTGCCAGGTTGACGGAGTCGCGCAGCAGGCGCCAGGTGCCGGCCACGATCACCACCGCAATCAGCATGCCCAACACCGGGTCCAGCCACAGCCACCCGGTGTAGAGCATCGCCAGCGCGCCCAGCACCACCGCGGCGGAAACGGCGGCGTCCGCGGCCATGTGCAGGAAGGCGCCGTGGATGTTGAGGTCGGACTGCGAGCCGGCCGCGAACAGCCAGGCAGTGAAGCCGTTGATCGCGATGCCGATCGCGGCCACCAGCATCACGGTTCCGCTGGCGATGGGTTGCGGCGATCCGAGGCGCATGAGCGCCTCGAAGAAGATCGCGCCCGAGGCAGCCAGCAGCAGCAGGCCATTGGCGAGCGCGGCGAGGATGGAAGTGCGGCTGAGGCCGTAGGTGCGCCGTTGCGTGGGCCGCCGGCGCACCAGCACGGTGGCGATCCAGGCCAGCGCCAGGCCGAGCACGTCGCCGAGGTTGTGGCCGGCGTCGGCGATCAGCGCCAGCGAGTTGGACAGCCAGCCGAAGATCGCCTCGATGAGCACGAAGGCCAGGTTGAGCCAGATGCCGACGGCGAAGGCGCGGCCGGAACTGGCCGGCGCATGCGCGTGGGCGTGGCCGCGCGCGCCGGCGTCGGCGTGCGCATGCCCGTGCTGTTCGTCGTGTTCGTGTCCGTGCGCCATGACGCGACTCTATTCGCAGCCGCGCGCGGACACTATCACTTGCGCGTAGCTGGCCCTGCGCGCGTTCAGGCGAACAGCGCGAGTACTTCCGCCTCCGTCAACTGCCGGTTCTCGCTCTCGCGGCGCGCGCGGTACTCGAAGCTGCCGGCGGCCAGGCCGCGCTCGGAAACCACCACCCGGTGCGGGATGCCGATCAGCTCGATGTCGGCGAACATCGGGCCGGGACGCAGGCCGCGATCGTCCAGCACGGCCTCGACGCCGGCGGCGAGCAGCTTGTCGTAGAGCGCCTCGGCCGCGGCCACCACCGCTGGCTCGTTCTTCGGGTTGATGATGCAGACCGCCACCTGCCAGGGCGCCATCGGCTCCGGCCAGAAGATGCCGTTGGTGTCGGAGTTCTGTTCGATCGCGGCGGCGACGATGCGGCTGACGCCGATGCCGTAGCAGCCCATGTGCATCACCTGCGCCTTGCCCTCGGCGTCGAGCACGGTCGCCTTCATCGCCTCGGCGTACTTCTGGCCGAGCTTGGAACACGTGGCCGACCTCGATGCCGCGCGCGATGTCGCAGCGTGCCGTGGCCGTCGGGCGAGGGATCGCCTTCGACCACGTTGCGGATGTCGGCGACCACGTTCGGCCTCCGGCAGGTCGCGGCCCCAGTTCACGCCAGCGAGGTGGAAGCCTTTCTCGTTGGCGCCGACGACGAAGTCGGCCATCGCGGCGACGCTGCGATCGGCAATCATCGTGATCGGCTTGCTTCGGCGCGATCGGGCCGATGAAGCCTGGCTCGGTGCCCAGGTGCTCGAGGATCTCGGCCTCGGTGGCCAGGCGGTAGTCGGCCAGGCCGGGGAGCTTGCCGAGCTTGATCTCGTTGACGCCATGGTCGCCGCGCACCAGGGCCAGCACGAAGCCCTGCTCGCCCCATGACCGCCACCGACTTCACCGTGCGCTGCAGCGGCGATGCCCATCAGCTCGGCGACCATCCTCGCAGGTGCGCTGCGTAGGGCGTCACGACCTTGTTCATCGCTTCCGCCGGCGCCGGGCCGCGGCGCCGCCGGCGCCACGCGCCTCGGCCATCTCCACGTTGGCGGCGTAGCCGGAGTCGGTCGGAGAAGGCGATCGCGTCCTCGCCGCGAATCGGCGAGCACGTGGAACTCGTGCGAGGCGCTGCCGCCGATGGCGCCGGTGTCGGCGTTCACCGCGCGGAAGCTCAGGCCCAGGCGGGTGAAGATGCGCGTGTAGGCGTCGTACATCGCCTGGTAGGTCTGCGCGAGCGCTGGCCTCGTCGAGGTGGAAGGAGTAGGCGTCCTTCATCAGGAACTCGCGCGCGCGCATCACGCCGAAGCGCGGCCGGATCTCGTCGCGGAACTTGGTCTGGATCTGGTAGAAGTTCACCGGCAGCTGCTTGTAGCTGCGCAGTTCCTGGCGCGCGAAGTCGGTGATCACCTCTTCGTGCGGTCGGGGCCGTAGCAGTACTCGGCTTCCTTGCGGTCCTTGATCTTCAGCAGCTGGCCGCCGAACTTCTCCCAGCGCCCGGTCTCCTCCCACAGCTCGCGCGGCTGCACGGTCGGCATCAGCATCTCGAGCGCGCCGGCGCGGTCCATTTCCTCGCGCACCACCGCTTCGACCTTGCGCAGCACGCGCAGGCCCAGCGGCGATCCAGGTGTACAGGCCGGCGGCCAGCTTGCGGATCATGCCGGCGCGCAGCATCAGCTGGTGGCTGACGATTTCGGCGTCGGCGGGAACCTCGCTGGCGGTGTTGAGGTGGAAGCGGGACAGGCGCATGCGGGCTTCGATATGGCGGAAAAGCGCCATTGTATCGGTCCGGGACGCCTCGACCTATCGGGCGGGGGCGGTCTCGCCCGGCTCGGCGGGTGCGGACATCTGCACTTCGTTGAGCTTGGCCGCCGAGGCCTCCACGTCGACCAGCTCGTACTTGCGCCCGGCCGGCGGGGTGTCGGTGAGCTGCAGCCGGCCCTGTGCGTCGCGCCACCGGTACAGCTTCGGCTTGGCCGCCTCGACCGCAGCCGCCTCGGCCTCGACCCGCTGGATGCGCTGTTCCCCGGTTTCATAGCCGGGGTGGCCAAAGCCCCACCAGCCGGCGGCGGCGACGGCGAGCAACAGGAGGAACCAGTGACCGGCTTTCATGGCCAAAGGCTACACTGCCGCGATGGACCCCGTCGACGCGCCACCGCGAACGCGCAGCAGGCACATCTACCTGCTGCCCAACCTGCTCACCACCTGCGGGTTGTTCGCCGGTTTCTACGCCATCCTGGCCGCCGCCAGCGGCAAGTTCGAGCACGCCTTCGTCGGCGGTGTTCGTGGCCGCGGTGTTCGACGGCATCGACGGCCGGGTCGCGCGCCTGACCGGCACCAGCAGCGAATTCGGCGTGCAGTACGACTCGCTGGCCGACCTGGTCAGCTTCGGCATGGCGCCGTCGCTGGTGATGTACCACTGGGCGCTGTCGGGCATGCGCGCCGACGGCCCGCTGCCGGCCAAGATCGGCTGGGCCGTGGCCTTCCTCTATGTCGCCTGCGCCGCGCTGCGCCTGGCCCGCTTCAACACCCAGGTCGCGGTGGTCGACAAGCGCTGGTTCATCGGCCTGGCCAGCCCGGCCGCGGCGGGGCTGATGATGGGCTTCGTCTGGGCCGTGCACACCTTCGGCTGGAGCGGCGAGGAACTGCGCTACGCTGGCGATCGGCGGTGACCGTGCTCGCGGGCCGTGCTGATGGTCAGCCGGCATCGCTACATCAGCTTCAAGGGCTGCCAGGGCGCCGTGCGCGTGCCGTTCTGGGTGATGCTGCTGATCGTCGGCTTCCTGGTGGCGCTGATGATCGACCGCCAAGGTGCTGTTCGCCGCGGCGGCCGCCTACGCCGCTGTCCGGTCCGCTGGACTGGGCCTGGACCAAGCTGCGGCGCGGGACGCGTCGGCATGAGCTGGGATGCGGCGCAGCGGCGCATCCTGCGGCGAACTCGGCCACGAGCCGATGCGCCTGGCCAGCGCGATGCCAGCAGCCGTGCGGAGCGGCCTTTGGCCGCGACTCCGCTGCGCCTGCAAGTGAACAGCAGTCGCGGCCGAAGGCCGCTCCGACAAGGTTTGCGGCGCTGGAGGCGGCGCTGCTGCGCGCCGCCGGCGGCCGCGACCTGTCCGCGCTGGCGCTCGACCTCGAGCGCCTGCGCGCGCGAGCCGGCGCTCAAGCGCGCGCTGTGGCCGCGCCTGCGGGCGCTGCGCCGGGGCCACTGAGTGAGCGCGCTCGCCTCCGACACCTCGCAGCTGCGCGCGATGCGCCAGCTCGACATCGATGTCGGTGTGGACGATCGAGCAGCGCGCCTACGAGTTCCCGTGGACGGCGGGCATCTTCCGCGACTGCCTGCGCGTCGGCCACGAGTGCTGGGTGCTGGACTGCCGCGCGCGGCATGCATCGGCTACGGCGTGCTGAGCTGCGCCGCCAGCGAGGCGCACGTGCTCAACCTCTGCGTCGGACCCGGCGTACCAGGGCCGCGGCCACGGCCGCCACCTGCTGCGCCGGCTGGTGGACCTCGCGCGCTGGCACATGAGCGACCGCATCTTCCTGGAGGTGCGGCCCTCGAACCCGGGCGCGATCGCGCTGTACCACGACGAGGGCTTCAACGAGATCGGCCGCCGGCCGAACTATTACCCGGCCGAAAAAGGGCCGCGAGGACGCCATCGTCATGGCACGCGAGCTGCTGCCGCCCGGCCTGGGCGCGCCGACGGCAAGATGCCGCCGCTCGAGCGCCTGTAGCGGCCTCAGCCGGACAGGCGCGCCCGGCGGGCCGCGAGCTGCTCGCGCTCGGTGCCGAAGCGGGCGATGCGCTCGTCTCCTGCGCCACCACCTCGCCGGCGCGTTGCGCGACGAAGTTGGCGTTCGACAGCTTGCCCTGGCACTTGTCGATCTCGGCGCCGCATGCGCTTGATCTCCTTGTCCAGGCGCGCGATTTCGGCGCTCCAGGTCGACCAGGCCCTCCAGCGGGATCAGCAGCGTCAGTCGCGCCGACGCAGCGGCGCCGCGAAGGCGGGCGCTCCGGCTCGCCGGCGCCGCGCAGGCGCGCACTTCCGAGGCCTTCGACAGGAACGTGAGGGGCGCCGGGCGAACTTGCGCAGGCGCGCGTCGTCCTGCGCCGATGCCTTCGTGCAGCAGCAGCGGCACGGCTGTTGGCGGGCGAGATTTGTTCTCGCCACGCTCGCTGCGGATCGCGCCGCACGGCACCGGCCTTCAGCCACTCGATGTCGGCCGCGGCGGCGGCGTCCAGGCCGCCGCGTCGGCCTGCGGGTAGGGCTGGGTGGCTGATGCGAATCGCCGGCGATGCCCAGCCTGGGCGACACGTTCTGCCAGATCTCCTCGGTGACGAAGGGGATCAGCGGGTGCAGCAGCGCGCAGCAGCTGTCTCGAGCACGTACAGCAGGGTGTGCCGCGTGCTGGCGGCGGCGGCTGCGTCCTCGCCCTGCAGCGCCGGCTTGGCTGAGCTCCAGGAACCAGTCGCAGTACTCGTTCCAGGTGAACTCGTACAGCGCCTGCGCCGCCAGGTCGAAGCGGTAGTCGGCGAACTGCGCGTCCACTTCGCGCGATGGTGGCGGCGAGGCGGGACAGGATCCAGCGTCTCGGCGTCGGTCGTGGGCGGCTAGCGCGAGTCGCGGCCGAAGGCCGCTCGCACGAGTCCCTCGCATGTTCATCAGCACGAAGCGCGCGGCGTTCCACAGCTTGTTGCAGAAGTTCTTGTAGCCCTCGCGCGCTGCAGGTCGAACTTGATGTCGCGGCCGTGGGTGGCCAGCGAGGCGAAGGTGAAGCGCAGCGCGTCGGCGCCGAAGGCGGGGATGCCGTCGGGGAACTCCTTGCGCGTGGCCTTCTCGATCTTCGGTGCGTCGGCTGCGGCTGCATCAGGCCGGTGGTGCGCTTGGCGACCAGGGCGTCGAGCGATGATGCCGTCGATGAGGTCGATCGGGTCGAGCACGTTGCCCTTCGACTTGGACATCTTCTGGCCGTCGCGTGTCGCGCACCAGGCCGGTGATGTAGACGTCCTTGAACGGCACCTGGCCGGTGAAGTGGTCGGTCATCATGATCATCCGGGCGACCCAGAAGAAGATGATGTCGAAGCCGGTGACCAGCACCGAGGTCGGCAGGTAGCGGTCGAAGCCGCGTTCGGCCATCGCCTGCTCGTCCGGCCAGCCCAGCGTCGAGTGCGACCACAGCGCCGAGGAGAACCAGGTCTCCAGCACGTCGTTGTCGCGGGTGAGCAGCACGTCGGCGCCCAGGCCGCTGCTTCGCGCGCACTTCCTGCTTCGCTGCGGCCGACGTAGATGCTCGCCGCTGGCCGTCGTACCAGGCCGGGATGCGATGGCCCCACCACAGCTGGCGCGATGATGCACCAGTCCTGGATGTTGCCCATCCAGTGGCGGTAGGTGTTGATCCAGTTCTCCGGCACGAAGCGCACCGTTGCCGCTCTCGACCAGCTCGAGGCCGCGCGCGCCGAGGTCGTCCATCTTCACGAACCACTGGTCGGTGAGGTAGGGCTCGATCACCTGGCCGGTGCGGTCGCCGCGCGGCACCTGCAGCTTGTGCTTCTTCTCCTCGACCAGCAGGCCGAGCGCCTCCAGGTCGGCGAGCACCAGCCTTGCGCGCGGCGAAGCGGTCGAGCCCGCGGTACTTCTCCGGCGCGTTGTCATTGATCGCGGCGTCGGGCGTGAAGATGTTGATCATCGGCAGGCGTGGCGCTGGCCGACCGCGTAGTCGTTGAAGTCGTGCGCGGGCGTGACCTTGACCACGCCGGTGCCGAAGTCGCGGTCGACGTAGTCGTCGGCGATGATCGGGATCTCGCGCTCGGTCAGCGGCAGGCGCACGCGTCTTGCCGACCAGGTGCGCGTAGCGCTCGTCTTCCGGATGCACCATCACGGCGGTGTCGCCGAGCATGGTTTCCGGGCGCGTGGTGGCGACCACCAGCGAGCCGCTGCCGTCGGCCAGCGGATAGCGGATCGACCACAGCTTGCCGTCTTCTTCCTCGCTGACCACTTCCAGATCGGAGATCGCGGTCTTCAGCACCGGGTCCCAGTTCACCAGGCGCTGGCCGCGGTAGATCAGGCCCTCCTCGTACAGGCGCACGAAGGTCTCGACCACCGCCTGCGACGGGCATCGGCGTCCATGGTGAAGCGTTCGCGCGACCAGTCGCCGGAGGCGCCCATGCGGCGCATCTGGCGGCTCGATGGTGTCGCCGGATTCCTGCTTCCAGTGCCCACACCTTCTCGATGAACTTCTCGCGGCCCAGGCTGTCGCGGGTTTCGCCCTCGCCGGTCGAGCGCCAGGTTGCGGATCACCACCATCTCGGTGGCGATGCCGGCGTGGTCGGTGCCGACCTGCCACAGGGTGTCGAAGCCCGCATGCGGTGGTAGCGGATCAGCGCGTCCATCAGCGTGTGCTGGAAGGCGTGGCCCATGTGCAGGGTGCCGGTGACGTTCGGCGGCGGCAGCATGATCGTGTAGGGCGTGCCCTTGCCGCGAGGGCTTGAAGCAGCCGCTGGCCTCCCAGTGCGCGTACCAGCGTGGTCTCGAAGGTCTGCGGCTCGAAGCTCTTGTCCATGTTCTGCTGGGCACTCAAAGACGGCGCGCCCGGCGTGGGGCCGGGCGGAAGATGCACGGGAATTGCCGCAAATCCTAACCAAAAAATGCGCGTCAGAGGAGATTTTCCTTGCTCCCGCCGCCCGGTCGCAACTTTCGGAAAATCTCCTCTGACCCCATTTTTTCCGGCTCAGGCGAGGCTCGGCGAAGGCGTCGCGGCTGAGGTTCTCGGGCGCGGCGTCGGTGCAATGCACTTCGTCTTCGATGCGCACGCCGCCGAACTGCGACAGGTGCTCGACCTTGTCGCCAGTTCACCGCCTTCGCCTTGCGGGCGTCGGCCTTGCAGCTTGGCCAGCAGCGTCGGGATGAAGTAGATGCCCGGCTCGATGGTGACCACCATGCCCGGCGCCAGCGTGCGGGTCATGCGCAGGTAGGGATGCCCGGCGGGGCGCGGGATCAGCTGCCCGTCCTCGTCGGAGAAGCCGGCGACGTCGTGCACCTGCAGGCCGATCGGATGGCCCAGGCCGTGCGGGAAGAACATCGAAGTGACGCCCTGCTGCAGCATCGCGTCCGGGTCCATGTCCACGATGCCGAGCGTGCGCAGCACGCTGCCCAGGCGCAGGTGCGCACTCCAGGTGCAGGTCGCGGTAATCCAGGCCGGCGCGCACCTTCGCGCACAGCGCCTGCTGTTCGTCGCTCCACCGCGCTCGATCAGCGCGTCGAACAGCGCGTCATCGCGCATTGCCCAGGTGCGGGTGATGTCGGAGGCGTAGCCGTCCACCTCCGCGCCGGCATCGATCAGCAGCGAGCGCGACTCGCGACGGGCGCTCGACGCCCTTGTACTGATAGTGCAGCGTGGCGCCGTTTTCGTTCAGGCCGACGATGTTGTTGTAGGGGAGGTCGGAATCGGTGTGCCCGGCAGCGGCAAGATAGGCCGCGTTGACCTGCGCCTCCGAGCCGCCATCGAGGAAGGCCTGGCGCGCCGCCAGGTGCCCGCGCACGGCCTTGCGCTGCGCCTGGCGCATCACGCCCGAGTTCGTAGGTCGTCTTGAAGGCGCGGTGGAAGTGACAGGTAGTCCAGCAGCACTTTCGGATTGTTCGGCTCGAAGCCGGGCAGGGCGGCGTCCGGCTCGCCGACGATGGCGCGCTGGCCCGAGGCCGGCAGGTGCTTCGCCGCATCGGCGGGGTCGGCGATCACGCGGATGTCGAAATGCTCCACCCAATCGCCCTCGGGCGCACTTGGCGGCACATGCCAGTAATCGTCCGGCTGGAAGTACGCGAGCACCGGCTTGCAGCCAGGCGTGTACGCGATCCAGCGAGCCAGGATGCTGCACCAGCGGCAGCCAGGCCTTGAACTGCGGGTTGGCCTTGAAGGGGTAGGGCATGTCGTCGAGGAAGCGCATCTTCTCGACGCCGGAGGCGACCAGCAGGTGTTCGAAGCCGGCCTTCGCCAGGGCGGCATCCACGCGCGCGGTGTGCTCGCCGAGGTGCGAGGCGTAGACGGAATCGGGGCGGATCAGCGACATGGTCTGGGATTCATGAAAGGCCAGCGACAATTCTGCCTCATATGGTCGCGACTTCGGCGTGGACTACGGTCAGGGTTACCACCTGCACGCGCCGGAGCAGGCCGGCCCCTTTGCCTAGACGTGCTGGCCGCCGGGGGCGAGCACCCACGCGCGGATGAAGTTGAGGTCGTCGCCGGACATGTCGATGAAACGGAATCCGGTCCAGACCTGGCCAGGCGCCGAAGCCTGGTCCGACCACAGCTCGTGCGCACCGACCTCGATGGCGTGCTCGCGGCCATGCGCATCGGTCAGCTTGAAACGCATCTGGTATAGCGCATCGTTGACCAGCGCCTGCGTCAGGATCAGCAGCATGCCGGACTCGGACAGGTCGCTCAGGTGGCCGATCACCTGCTCGGTCATGGTGTCGAGCACCTCGATGCTGTCCTCGACCTTGCGCCGCTGGGCCCGGCGGTACTCGCTGCCGCCGCTCATGCCGCCCCCGTCCCGTCAGTCGGCGCGGCGAAGGATTGCAGCGCCGTGAGCACGCTTTCCCAGGCGCGGTCGATCGCGCTCGCCTTCTGTTCCTCGATTGGCAGCACCTGGCCCTTGGCGATCTGTCGCGCCAGGCCGTCCAGCGTGAGGTCGGTGAACTTCTGCCCGCGGTGGTTCACGAACAGGGTGGCGCCGGTGACGCTGCTGAACCAGGCCAGGCGGCGGCGGATCTTCTCGCCCTGCGGGGTGATGAATTCGAACACCGTGCCCGGCGGCAGTTGCCGCAGGCGCTCGAACTCCGCCTGCTCGGTCGAGGTCAGCGGGATCCGCCGCGCCTTCTTGCCCTGCAGGTCCTCGCCCAGGCGCGCCTGCGCCTTCAGGCGCAGGGTCAGCTCGGTGCGGCTGCTGGCGGAATCGTCGTCGTCGGAGGAGTTCGGGTTCAGCAGCCGGCGCGCGATCGCGGTCACGTCGCTTTCCTGGTAGCCGACCTTCGACAGGCCCTCCTCGATGTCGCGCAGCAGGGCGAAATCCACTTCCTCTGCCGGCGCGCGCACCGGGCGCTGGCCGATCTCGATCAGCCGCTCGGCCACCTGCAGTTGCTGGCGCCACTGCGCCGAGTCCTGGCCCTGGCGCAGCGCGGTCAACGCCATTACGTCGGTCCAGGCCTGCGCCAGCATGGTGCGGGTGAAGCGCGGCAGCTTCTGCCCCTTCACCAGCGATTCCATGCTGGTTGCCGCGTGCTCGCGCGCCACAGTGAGCTTTTCCTTGCCCTGTGCGGCCTCGACGTGGCGGCGCTCGGCGACTTCGGCCTTGCGCGACAGGGTCTGCAGGTGCCCGAGCAGTTCGTTGAGCACGGTGTGGAAGACGCCGGGATCGCCGCGGTACTCGCTGACCGCGCGGTCGACGATGGAGTTGAGCTGCCCGACCAGGGGGGGCTCTCGTCGTCGGTCAGCCAGTTCTGGCCGGTCTCGGCGATCGCGTTCAGCATCTGCCGCGCCGGGTGGTCCTGGCGGGTGAAGAAGGTCTGGTCCTGCAGCGCCACCCGCAGCATCGGCACCTGCAGCTTGGTCAGCAGGTTCGACACCGTGCCGCCCGGCTTCAGGTCGCGGCCGAGGTTGTCGTAAAGCATCGCTACCAGGTCGATGGCGTCGTTGTGCTCCTCGGCGAGCGCGGGCGCTTCCTGGTTGGGCGAGGCCCGGCGCAGCAGCGCCAGCATGTCCTGCTTCAGGTGGCCGATATTGCGCGCCGTCGCGCGGCCCTGGCTCAGCATCGGCGCGGCCGGGCGCATCTGCATGCCGCGCAGCGCTTCCTGCAGGTCGCTGGCGCTGACCACATGTGGCGCGGCCTCGCGGCCCTCGCGGCTGCGCAGGGAGTTGAGCTTGCCGAGCAGTTGCCGGCGGCCGGAGAGCAACTGCCGCAGCACGTTGTAGCCTTCGTCGCTGGCGATGGCGCCGCCGCCGGTCACGGCGATCGCCGCCAGCAGTTTCGCGGCCGCCTCGCGCGCGTCCCCGCCGCGTTCATCCTGCCGCGGCGGCCGCGAACCGCTGGTAGCGGTGGAAGCCGTGCCCTCGCCCTGCGCGGGTGTGCTGGCGGGCTTCGGGTCGGGGCCGGCAGCGGCGGTGGCGCGCGGCGCGCCCGCGTTCTGCGCGGTGCGGCGCGCGCGCACCGGCACGTACTGCAGGTGCGGCAACACGCCGTTGCGGGCCAGGTCGCCATTGAGCTGCTCGACGAGGGAGGAGTAGTCGCGCATCACCTGTCGCTCGAAGGCCTTGTAGAGCAACAGGCGCACGCTGACATCGAGGTCGACGCGCTCGACCGCGCGCCGGATCGAGCGGCACAGGCCCTGCGGCCCTACCGGCAACTTTTCCGAATCGAAGGCGGGCCGGCCGGCCAGCACTCCGAAGCGCTGCCCGAGCAGGAACAGGGGCAGGCTGTTGGCCAGCTCCGCGCGCGTGGCGGCGTCGGTGAGCACGCTGGTCTCCTCCATCTCGTGGTCGTTGACCAGCGCCATCTCGTTGGCGCCGTGCAGGCGCGTGGTCATCTGTCCGCGCACGACCACCGGCGACTGCAGCAGGGCGAGTTCGGCCTCGAGCGCGCCGAGGAAGGTGGCAACCAGCAGCGAGCGCGAGCCTTCCACCGCCAGCAGCGCCTGGCGCACGGCATGCTGCGCGGCGGTCTCCCGCTGCTGCTCGATCTGCCGCATCAACTGCTGCTCGAGGTCGCGCACCGAGAGCATCACGTTGCCCTCGAGCGAGTTGGTGCAGATCTTCATGACCAGCTGCAGCAGGTCGCGGACGTGGCGCGGCAGCGGCTGCAGCGCCAGGGTCGGAAGCACCGGCGAATGGCTGGCGTGTGCGGACAAGATCCCCTCCCAGGGGTTCGTCCGGCGATTCTAGGCGCAGGCGGCCCGCGGCGCCTAGGCCTGTCGCAGCGCGGGCTCGCCTGCTACTCGTTCCAGCGCACGCTGAACACGCCACTGCGGCCAGGCGTGTTGTAGCCGTCCACCAGCTGGTAGTCGTGATCGCCGAGGTTCTCCACGCGCGCCTCGATGCGCCAGCCGCGCGCGAGCGGCAGCGCCGCGCGCAGATCCACGCGCGCGTAGCCACCGAGGCGCAGCCCGCCGACGTCCGGTCGCGCGCCGACCGCGTTCAGGTCCAGGCCAAGGATTGCGCCGCCGGTCAAGCGCCAGTCGGCCGACACATTGGCTTTGCGCGCCGCTCGCCGCAACAGCGGCTCGCCGTTGTCGGAGTCGCGCGCATCCAGCCAGCTGGCGTTGCCGCGCAGCTGCATCCGGCCGAAGCCCGCCTCGAACTCGAGCTCGGCGCCGTCGATCGCCGCGCGGTCGATGTTGATCGCGTCGAAGAGCGGGCCATCGAAGGCCACCAGGTCCTCGATGCGCGTGCGGAACAGCGACAGCCCGAGGCGCGCGCCGGCAGCCGGCATCCAGTCCAGGCCGAGCTCGGCACTTCGGGATCGTTCCGGGTCGAGCTGCGCATTGCCGGCGAACAGGAACAGGCCGGGGGCCACTTCGAAGCCCGGGTAGTACAGCTCGTTGAAACTCGGCGCGCGAAAACCCTGGGCCAGACCGGCACGAAAGCGCCAGGCATCGGCGAGCCGGAAGCCCCAGGCCAGGCTGCCGGTGGCGGCGGAATCGAACTGGCTGCTGCGGTCGTGGCGCAGCGAAGCTTCCCAGGACTGCCGGCCGAAGCGGCCGCGCCAGGACAGGAACAGCGCGGCGTTGCGTCGGCTCTCGTCGAAGCCGCCCGCGAAGAATTCGTCCGAATAGCCGCTCTCGCGCGACAGGTTGAGGCCGGCGTCGATGGCATGGTGCTGGCCGAGCGCGGTGGACAGCGTCCAGTCCAGGGTGGTGCGCGCGCTGCCGAAGCGCGAGGCATACACCGGCGTATCCAGGTCCTCGCTGCTGCGGCCGAGCACCAGCGAGTGCGCCCATCCGGCGCCGAGCGGCCCGGCGAGCTGCAGCGCGTACACGCGGTTGCGCGCGCCGGTGTCGCCTTCGTCGAACTCGACCTCGGCGTCGGTCGCCAGCGCACTGAACGAAAGGCGCTGCGTGCTGGCGGCGGTGCCGGCACGCAGCAGTGCATGGCGGTTGCGATAGCCGTCATCGTCGGGGAAGCTGCCGAAGGGATAGTTGCCGTTGGTGGCCGAGAATCCGCGCAGCCGGTCGTGGCCCAGCGCGATGCCCGCGTGGCTTTCGCCACGGGCGGCGCCGGTGCCCGCGGACGCGCCCGCGCGCCCCTCGCTGCCGGCGTGCACTTCGAAGAAGGCCTGTGCGGGGTCGCGGGTGAACAGCTGGATCACCCCGCCGATGGCGTCCGAACCCCACAAGGCCGCGCGCGGGCCGCGCACGATCTCGATGCGCTCGACCTGCGCCAGCGGCAGGTGCGCGAAATCGGGCGCGCCCTGGGTGGCGGGATTGATCCGCACGCCATCCACCAGCACCAGCGCGTGGCCGGAGTTGGCGCCGCGCAGGAACAGCGTGCTGGCCTGGCCGGGTCCGCCGGTGCGCGCCACGTCCACGCCGGGCTGGCGCGCGAGCAAGGAGAGCAGGTCGGGTGCCTGGCTGCGTTCGATGTCCTCGCGCGTGAGCACGGTGACAGCGGCGAGGGTGTCGCTTGCCGCGACCGGCGCGCGGTTGGCGGTCACGACCACCTTGTCGACCTCCGGGTCGGCCGGCGCTGCAGACGCGCGCGCGCCGGGGGATCCCGCGGCGGCAAGGGCCGCAAGCAGGGCAATGGACAGCTGGTTGTGCACAAGCATGGAAGTCTCCGTGACGCTCACCCGCGTGGAGCGCGAAGCGGAGGGAGACGACAGGAGACGGGCGCGGGCGCGACGCTCTTGCCGCGTTGCCCTCCGCAACGTGCCGATGACCGCGGCGCATGGCGCGCCGCGGCTTGGTCCCGAGCCGGTCTCCGGACTCGCCAGCGATCCGCGCGTTCTGCGGATCGGTCCTTCGCCTTCCCAGGCGCGAGCCCAGTGGCGTGATGAAGGAGTGCGCTGGCTTACCGTTGCGGGGGCAGTGCCGGATTCCCACCGGCTTCCCGTAACTCGGGATGGGAAGTGTATCGCGGCTACTCGCGATCCGCATCCAGGCCCTCGAACTCGCCGCCTTCGCTTGCGCGCAGGTGCAGTTCGATCGGCCGGCAGCACACCGGGCAATCCTCGACGTAGTCGGCGCTGCCCGCGGAGGCATCCACCAGCGCCTCGAAGCGCTCGCCGCAGAAGGGGCAGCGCACCTTCACGCTATCGATCATTGCCAAAGCCTTCGTGGGAGCGGCCTTCGGCCGCGACTCAAAGAAACAGCGATATCACGTCGTTGGTGAACCGCCGCCCAAGTTCGGTCGGCAGCACGCGCTCGCCATCCACCTGCAGCCAGCCGCGCGCTGTCGCGGATTCGAGCGTGGTAGCGATCTCCGCGCGCGAAACCCCGGTGCGCGCTTCGAAGTCGGCGAGCGCAAAGCCCTCGACCAGGCGCAGCGCATTGAGCATGTAATCGAAGGGACGCTGCGCCGGCGCGATGGCGTCGTCGCCGCCGATGCCGGCCGGCGTGCCGGCACCGGCGAGGTATTCGCGCGGGTTCTTCACTTTCCAGCGCCGGCGGATCTCGCCGCTCGCGCCCAGAGTGAGCTTGCCGTGCGCGCCGGCGCCGATGCCCAGGTAGTCGCCGAAGCGCCAGTAGTTGAGGTTGTGCGCGCACTGGCGGCCGGGCCGCGCGTAAGCCGAGACCTCGTACTGCGCGTAGCCGGCCGCGGCCATCGCCTCGATGCAGCGCTCCTGCATGTCCCAGGATTCGTCCTCGTCGGGCATGCCGGCGGGCGGCCTGCGTTGCGAATACCGTGTTGGGTTCCAGCGTCAGCTGGTAGTGCGAAAGGTGCTGTGGGCTGCAAGGCGATCGCGCGCTCCACGTCATGCAGCGCCATCGCCAGGTCCTGCCCCGGCAGCGCGTACATCAGGTCGAGGTTGATGTTGTCGATGCCGGCGTCCTGCGCCAGCTTCACCGCGCGCTCGGCTTCGGCGCTGTCGTGGATGCGCCCGAGCCGCTGCAGGCAGCCATCGTCGAAACTCTGCACGCCGAAGGAGATGCGGTTCACGCCGGCGGCGCGATAGCCTTCGAAGCGGCCGTGCTCGGCGGTGCCCGGGTTGCACTCCATCGTGACCTCGGCGTTGGGCGCGAAGCGCAGCCGCGCGGAGCAGGCATCGAGGATCGCCGCAATCGCCTCGGGCATGAACAGGCTCGGCGTGCCGCCGCCGAAGAACACGCTGTGCACGGTGCGGCCCCAGACCAGCGGCAGGTCCTGCTCGAGGTCGGCGACCAGCGCGGCGACGTATTCGTCCACCGGCAAGCCGCCCTTGCGCTCGTGCGAATTGAAGTCGCAGTAGGGGCATTTGCGCACGCACCAGGGGATGTGCACGTACAGCGACAGCGGCGGCGGGATCAGCGGCTCACGCCGAGCAGCTCCGCGCAGTTGCGCCAGCGCCTGGCCGCGGTGGCTGACGCGGTTCTTGAGTTCGGGTTCCAGCTCGGCGGCGCCGCGGCCGAGAAGTCGGGTCGAAGAACACCGGGTCGTAGCCGAAGCCGTCGTGCCCAGCGGCGACTCCAGGATGCGGCCCTCCCAGATGCCTCTCGGCCATCAGCGGCTGCGGATCGTCCGGCGTGCGCAGCAGCACGATCACGCAGTAGAAGCGCGCGCCGCGTTTCGACTGCGGCAGGCCTTGCAGGGCTCGCCAGCAGCTTGCGCGTTGTTGGCGCCGGCATCGCCGTGCGCGCCGGCGTAGCGCGCGCTGAACAGGCCGGGCGCGCCGTCCAGCGCGTCCACGACCAGGCCGGAGTCGTCGGCCAGCGCCGGCAGGCCGGTGGCGACGCAGGCGTGGCGCGCCTTGATCAGCGCGTTCTCGACGAAGGTGTGGCCGTCCTCGACCGCATCGGAGACGCCGAGTTCGCGCCTGCGGCACCAGTTCGAAGCCGGCGTCGGCCAGCAGCGGCTGCAGCTCGGCCAGCTTGCCCGCGTTGGAGCTGGCCAGGACCAGCCGGCTCATGCGCTCACCTTGCCAGGCGGCAGGCGGCTCACGCTGCGAGCGCGGCCCGCTGCTGCGCGATCAGCTCGGCCACGCCCTTGGCCGCCAATCGCCAGCATGGCGTCCAGTTCCTCGCGGCGGAAGGCGTGGCCTTCGGCGGTGCCCTGCACTTCGATGAAGCCGCCGCCGTCGTTCATCACCACGTTCATGTCGGTGTCGCAGTCGCAGTCCTCGGCGTAGTCGAGGTCGAGCACCGGCACGCCGCGGTAGATGCCGACCGAGACCGCGGCGATGGCGCCGAGGATCGGGTCGCTGGCGAGGTCGCCGCGCTTGCGCAGCACCGCCGACCGCGTCGCACAGCGCGACGTAGGCGCCGGTGATCGCGGCGGTGCGGGTGCCGCCGTCGGCCTGGAGCACGTCGCAGTCGAGGGTGATGGTGCGCTCGCCCAGCGCGCGTGCGGTCGACGCAGGCGCGCAGCGAGCGGCCGATCAGGCGCTGGATCTCCAGCGTGCGGCCGCCCTGCTTGCCGCTGCGCGGCCTCGCGGTGCGATGCGCTCGTTGGTCGCGCGCGGCAGCATGCCGTACTCGGCGGTGACCCAGCCTTCGCCCTTGCCGCGCAGGAAGCCCGGCACCCGGTTCTCGACGCTGGCGGTGCACAGCACGCGGGTGTCGCCGAAGCAGACCAGCACCGAGCCTTCGGCGTGGCGGGTGTAGCTGGCGCTCGATGCGGATGGCGCGCAGTTCGTCGGGGGCGCGGCCGCTGGGGCGGGAATCGGGGGTCATGGGGCAATCCGGCAAAGTGGGGTCGGCTAGATTACCATTCGGCCTCGGGCCCAGCCGGGCCGCGATGACCGGACGCGCGCCATGATCCGCAGCATGACCGCCTTCGCCGCCTGCGAGCGCGCCGGCTCTGCCGGCCAGCTCAGCTGCGAGTTGCGCTCGGTCAACCACCGCTTCCTCGAGCTGTCGCTGCGCCTGCCCGAAGAGCTGCGCGCCGGCCGAGAGCCGGCGCTGCGCGAGCGGGTGGCGTGCAAGCTCAGTCGCGCGGCAAGATCGACCTGTCCATGCGCCTGCGCGTCGGCGTCGGCGCGCGCCCGCAGCTGACAGGTCAACAACGAGCTGCTCGAGCAGCTGGCGCTGCTGGCGCGCCGGCACCATGCGCAGTTCCCGCGCTGAACATCGAGTTCATCGAGCTGCTGCGCTATCCGGGCGTGGTCGAGGACGCCGGCATCGACCAGGCTCGGCCTGCAGGCCGAAGCCACTGGCGCTGCTCGACGCAGACGCTGGCCGAATTCGTCGCCGCGCGCGAACGCGAAGGCGCCAAGCTCGCCGTCGCGCATGCGCGAGCGCCTCGACGGCATCGAGCGCATCGCCGCGCAGGTCAAGGCCTGGCTGCCGGACATCCGCGCCGCGCTGCGTGCGAGCTCGACGCCCGCCTGGCCGACCTCAAGCTGCCGCTCGATCCCGGCCGGCTGGAGCAGGAGCTGGTGCTGAGCCTGCAGAAGATCGACGTGGACGAGGAACTGGACCGCCTCGCCAGCCACGTCGCCGGAGGCGCGGCGCGTGCTCTCGCTGCCGGAAGCCGTCGGCCGCCGGCTCGATTTCCTGATGCAGGAATTCAACCGCGAGGCCAACACGCTGGGCTCCAAGTCGGTGGACGCGCGCACCACGCAGGCCGCCGTCGAGCTGAAGGTGCTGATCGAGCAGTTGCGCGAACAGGTGCAGAACATTGAGTAGCGCCGCCGGTTCCGAACGGGCACTTCGCGGCCAGCTGTTCATCGTCGCCGCGCCCTCCGGGCGCCGGCAAGTCGAGCCTGGTCAATGCGGTGCTTGCGCGCGAGCCCAGGGCATCTGCGCTGTCGATCTCCTACACCTCGCGCGCGGCCGCGGCCGGGCGAGCGCCACGCGCAGCACTACCACTTCGTCGGCAAGGACGAGTTCGAGCGGATGGTCGCCGCCGGCGACTTCTTCGAGCACGCGCTGGTGCACGGCGACTACAAGGGCACCGCGCGGCAGTCGGTGGAGCCGCAGCTGGCGGCGGGGCAGGACGTGCTGCTGGAGATCGACTGGCAGGGCGCGCGGCAGGTGCGGGCGCAGGTGCCGGAGGCGCGTCAGCGTGTTCATCCTGCCGCCCTCGCGCGAGGCGCTGGAGTCGCGCATGCGCAACCGCGGCCAGGACAGCGAGGAGACCATCGCCCGCCGGCTGGCCGCCGCGCGCGAGGAAATGAGCCACTACGACGAGTTCGACTACGTGATCGTCAACGAGGACTTCGATACCGCGGTGGGCGAGATGCGGCGATCTTCATCGCGCAGCCGCCTGCGCCTGCATGTGCAGCAGCAGCGCCACGCCGGGCTGATCGCGCAGTTGCTGAAGCGCTGAGACGGCTGGCGGCGCGGCGATCCCCCCGGTATAATGCCCAGTTCCGCGTAACCCCTTGATTTTGCAGGCATGGCTTCGAGCCAGCCCGCCCCTGGAGAGTCCGCATGGCCCGCATCACCGTCGAAGATTGCCTGTCCGTCGTCGACAACCGCTTCGAGCTGGTGCTGATGGCCTCCAAGCGCGCCCGCCAGCTGGCCAACGGCGTCGAGCCGACCCTGGACAACTGCGAGCACCAGGACAAGCCGACCGTGCTGGCGCTGCGCGAGATCGCCGCCCGCAAGATCGACCAGCAGCTGATCGACGAGGTCGAGAAGCGTCGAGCGCGAGCGCGCCGAGCGCGAGGCGCTGGAGTGGGCCGCCGCGGAAGTGGTGGACGACGACCTGGCCAAGGGTGGCGACGACTGATCGTCGGCCCTGCGCCGCATTGCCCGGAAAACGGCCCTTCGTGGGCCGTTTTCTTGTCCGGGGCATGAATGCCGCCCGCGCAGGCGCGAAACTTGCATTGAAGGGGTGGGCGCGCGCGGTTAGGCTGGAACCGTGTCGTCCCTGACTTCACCCATCGCTGCGCCGCACCGCTGCCCCGGATCCGTGTCCGGAGGCAGTGCGCGCGCTCGAGTTGCGCCTGGGCGAGTACCTGCCGCCGAGGCGCAGGTGCTGAAGGTGCGCCGCGCCTACGAGCTTGGCGCCGAGGCGCACGACGGCCAGACTCGCAAGTCGCGGCGAGGCCTACATCACCCATCCGGTCGCGGTGGCCGGCATCCTCGCCGACCTGCGCCTGGACGGCGAGACGCTGTGCGCGGCGATCCTGCACGACGCGCTCGAGGACACGCCGCTGCCGCGCAGCGCGATCGTCGATGAGTTCGGCGAGCAGGTGGCGGAGCTGGTGGATGGCGTCACCAAGCTCGACAAGATGCAGTTTCGCGACCGCCAGGAGGCCGACGCGGAAAGCTTCCGCAAGATGATGCTGGCGATGGCGCGCGACCTGCGCGTGATCCTGATCAAGCTGGCCGACCGCCTGCACAACATGCGCACGCTCGACGCGATGGCCGCCGACTCGCGCCGCCGCATCGCGCGCGAGACGCTGGAGATCTACGCGCCGATCGCGCAGCGGCTGGGCATGAACAAGATCAAGGCCGAGCTGCAGGACCTGGGCTTCCGCGCCCTGCACCCGCTGCGCCACGCGGTGATCGCCAGGCGCATTGCCGCGCAGCCGGTGATGCGCCGCGAGGCGATGGCCACGATCGAGGCGCGCATTGCCGCAGCGCCTGGCGCAGGAGGGCCTGCCGCTCCGCCTGGTCGGCCGGGTCAAGTCGCCGTGGAGCATCTATCAGAAGATGCGGTCGAGGACGAAGAGCTTCGACCAGGTGATGGACGTGTTCGGATTCCGGATCGTGGTGCCGCGCCTGATGCAGTGCTACATGGCGCTGGGCGCGGTGCACTCGCTGTTCAAGCCGCTGGACGCGCGCTTCCGCGATTTCATCGCCATCCCCAAGGCCAACGGCTACCAGAGCCTGCACACGGTGCTGTTCGGCCGCTACGGCACGCCGATCGAAGTGCAGATCCGCACCGAGGACATGGACCTGCGTCGCCGAGCGCGGCATCGCCGCGCACTGGCTGTACAAGACCGACGGCGCAGGCCAGCAACAGCGCGCAGGCGCGCGCGCAGGACTGGGTGCGCAGCCTGATGGACAGCCAGCAGAGTCGGCCGGCTCCTCGCTGGAGTTCCTCGAGAACGTCAAGGTCGACCTGTTCCCGGACGAGGTCTACCTGTTCACGCCCAAGGGCGACATCCTGGCGCTGCCGCGCAATGCCACCGCGCTCGACTTCGCCTACGCCGTGCACACCGATGTCGGCAACCATGCGGTGGCGGCGCGCGTCGACAAGAAGCTGGTGCCGCTGCGCACCAAGCTGGCCAGCGGCCAGACGGTCGAGATCATCACCGCGCCCTCGGCCTCGCCCGGACCGCAGTGGCTGGAATTCGTGGTCTCGAGCAAGGCGCGCACCGCGATCCGCCACTTCCTCAAGCGGCTCCAGCACGAGGACGCGGTCGACCTCGGCCACCGCATGCTCGACCGCGCGCTGGAAGCGCTGCGACAGCTCGCTCGACCGGGTGCCGCCAGGAGCGCATCGACCAGTTACCTGGCCGAGCACCGCTACCGCCGCCTGGAGGAGCTGCTGGCCGACATCGCGCTGGGCAACCGCATGCCGGCGCAGGTGGCGCAGGTGCTGGTGCGCGGGCGAGGATGCGCTGCTGCCCGCCAGCGGCGCGTGCGGCGGCAGCGAGGAGATCCTGATCACCGGCAGCGAACGCGGCGTGCTCAGCTTCGCGCGCCTGCTGCCACCCGATCCCGGGCGACGAGATCATGGGCTACCTCACCGCCGGCAAGGGCGTGGTCGTGCACCGCGCCGACTGCCCGCAACGTGGTCGAGTACCGCAAGTAGCCCGAGCGCTGCGTGCCGATGGCCTGGGACCGCAACGTCAAGGGCGACTACCGCGTCGCGCTGCAAGCTCGACGTGGACAACAAGCCCGGCGTGCTGGCGCAGGTCGCCGCCGCGATGGCCGAGTGCGATTCCAACATCGACTCGGTCGAATACCGCGAGCGCGACCTGCACGATCTCGGTGATGGAGTTCGGCATCGAGGTGCGCGATCGCAAGCACCTGGCCGACGTGATCCGCCGCGTGCGCCGCCTCGACGTGGTGCACGGGGCTCGAGCGGCTCTAGCTCGCGCGTACGGATCCTGCGGCATGACCCGCATGCCCGGATCATCGCACCGAGCAGGCGCCCGCCGCCATCGGCCCCTATTCGCAGGCGGTCCGCGAGGGCGGCCTGCTGTTCCTCTCCGGCCAGATCCCGCTCGACCCGGCCACCGGCCAGCTGGTCGAGGGCGACATCGCCGCGCAGGCGCGGCGCGTGTTCGACAACCTGCGTGCGGTCTGCATCGCCGCCGGCGGCAGCTTCGAGGACATCGTGCGCGTGGGCATCTACCTCGATCGACCTGGGCGACTTCGCCGCGGTCAACGCGGTCATGGCGGAGTATTTCACCGCGCCCTTCCCGGCGCGCTCGACGATCGAAGTCTCCGGCCTGCCGCGCGGCGCCCGCGTCGAAGTGGACGCCATCCTCGTGTTCGACTGAGTGTCGCGCCGCCCACGCCCGCCCGCGGATGCGCCGGCCTTCGCCAGCGCCGGCGAGGCGCCGCTGTCCACGCTGCCCGGCGTCGGCCCCACGCTGGCGCAGAAGTTCGCCGGGCGCGGCCTGCTGCAGGTGCAGGACCTGTGGCTGCACCTGCCGCTGCGCTATGAGGACCGCACCCGGCTGACCCCGATTGCCGCACTCGTGCCCGGCGTAGCCGGCACAGGTAGAGGGACGCGTCGAGGCGGTCGAGCGCGGCTTCCGCTGGCGGCCGAGCCTGCGGGTGATGCTCGAGCGAGCCGCCGCGGCACACGTTGGTGCTGCGTTTCTTCCATTTCAACCGCGCTCAGGCCGCGGCGTTCCTGCCGGGCCGCCGGCTGCGCGCCTTCGGCGAGCCGCGGCCGGGCGCGCGCGGCCTGGAGATGGTGCATCCCAGCTACCGCTTCCTGGGCGAGGAGGACGAAGGCGGGCTGCGCGAGTCGCTGGATCCGGTGTATCCCGCCGTCGAGGGCGTCGGCGCGCAGACCGCTGGCGCGGCTGGTGGGCGAGGCACTCGAGCGCCTGCCGCCCGAGGCCGAGCTCGAACTGTTGCCGCCGGCGCTGCGCGCCGGGCTGGGCCTGCCTTCCCTGCGCGAGGCGCTGCTCAGCGCGCATCGCCCGCCGCCCGATTGCGACGGTGCGACGAATTCGCAGTCCGGACGCCATCCGGCGCTGCAGCGGCTGGCGCTCGAGGAGCTGCTGGCGCACCACCTGAGCCTGCGCCGCCAGCGCATCGCGCTGCGCGCGCACGGGGCCGATGCCGCTTGTCGGCGACGCGGCGCTCGAGGCGCGCCTGCGCGGCAGCCTGCCGTTCGTGCTGACCGCGGCGCAGCAGCGCGTGCTCGCCGAGATCGGCGCCGACCTGGCGCAGTCCGAGCCGATGCTGCGGCTGGTGCAGGGCGACGTCGGCAGCGGCAAGACCGTGGTCGCCGCGCTGGCTGCGCTGCGCGCCGCGGCCGCCGGCCAGCAGGTGGCGCTGATGGCGCCGACCGAGCTGCTGGCCGAGCAGCACCTGCACAATTTCCGCGCCTGGCTGGAGCCGCTGGGCCTGCGCGTGTGCCTGGCTGGCCGGCAAGGTCACCGGCAAGCGCGCGCGCAGCGGTGCTGGCCGAGATCGCCGACGGACGCGCGCAGGTGGTGGTCGGCACGCACGCGCTGATGCAGGAAGGCGTGCGCTTCGCAGCGCTCGGGCTGGCGATCATCGACGAACAGCATCGCTTCGGCGTGCACCAGCGCCTGGCCTTGCGCGACAAGGGCCTGATCGGGCGAGCGCGTGCCGCACCAGCTGGTGATGACCGCCACGCCGATCCCGCGCACGCTGGCGATGACGGCCTACGCCGACCTGGACGTCTCGGTGATCGACGAGATGCCGCCCGGGCGCACGCCGGTGCACCACGGTGGCGATCTCCGGCGCGCGCCGCGAGGAAGTGGTCGAACGCATCCGCGTGGCCTGCGCGGAAGGGCGGCAGGTCTACTGGGTGTGCACGCTGATCGAGGAGAGCGAGGACGCCAGCGTGCGACAGGCCCAGGCCGCGCAGGACACCTACGAGGCGCTGGCGCAGGCGCTGCCGGAGCTGCAGGTGGGCCTGCTGCACGGGCGCATGAAGGCGGCCGAAAAGCAGGCGGTGATGGCGCGCTTCAAGGCCGGCGAGCTGCACCTGCTGGTCGCCACCACCGTGATCGAGGTGGGCGTCGACGTGCCCAACGCCAGCCTGATGATGATCGAGAACGCCGAGCGCCTCGGGCCTGGCCCAGCTGCACCAGCTGCGCGGCCGGGTCGGGCGCGGCGCGGCAGGCCTCCAACTGCGTGCTGATGTATCAAGCCGCCGCTGTCGCGGCTGGCGCGCGAGCGCCTGGCGGTGATGCGCGAGACCACCGACGGCTTCCTGATCGCCGAGAAGGACCTGGAGCTGCGCGGCCCGGGCGAACTGCTGGGCACCCGCCAGACCGGCCTGGCCGGCTTCCGGGTCGCCGATCTGGCCCGCGACGCCGACCTGCTGCCCACCGTCCACCGCGCGGCCGAGGCCCTGCTGGCCGCCGACCCGGCGCGGGCCGACCGGGTGGTGGCGCGCTGGGTGGGGCAGGCGGCGCGTTTTGCCGGGGCCTAGGCGGCCCAGGTGGCTAAACTTGCGCCGGCATTGGGATTCTGGCTAGAATAAGGGTCTTTTCCACGCTTCAGAGCCGGACGATCCCATGAAAGCCGACATCCATCCCAAGTACAACGAAGTCGTTTTCCAGGACGTCACTTCCGACTTCATCGTTCCTGACCCGCTCCACGCTGACGAGCAAGGACTCGATCAAGTGGGAAGACGGCAAGGAATACCCGCTGGTCAAGGTCGAAATCTCCTCGGCTTCGCACCCGTTCTACACCGGCAAGCAGAAGATCATGGACACCAGCGGCCGCGTGGACAAGTTCCGCAAGCGCTACGGCGCCGCCAAGCCGGGCGTCGCGGCCGCCGAGTAAGGCAAGCGCTCGGGCGGCCCGCCGCCAGCCAACTACGAACGGCCGCGAAGCGGCCGTTCCTGTTTCCGGCTTGTGAATCCGTCCCCGTTCCCGCGTTTGCTGCTATGCGATAATTCCGCTTGCCTACAGCAACCGCAGCCAAGGAGCGCGTCGTGGCGAGAACAAGAGCGTGGTCGTCGAAGCTGGCGGAAAGAGCGTCGAGCTCCCGGTGCTGTCCGGCAGCGTCGGCCCGCACCTGCATCGACATCGGCAAGCTGCACAAGGAAACCGGCTGCTTCACCTACGACCCGGGCTTCATGTCCACCGCCAGCTGCCGCAGCGCGATCACCTACATCGACGGCGACGACGGCGTCCTGATGTACCGCGGCTATCCCGATCGAGCAGCTGGCGAAGCACTCGAACTTCCTCGAAGTCGCCTACCTGCTGATGAACGGCGAGCTGCCGGACCAGCAGCAGTTCGCGACCTTCGAGCACGAAGTCACGCATCACACGATGATGCACGAGGCCTTCAAGACCTTCCTCGGCGGCTTCCGCCACGACGCGCATCCGATGGCGATGCTGTGCGGCATGATCGGCTCGCTGGCGGCGTTCTACCACGACGACGCTCGACCTCGAGGACCCGGAGCAGCGCCGCCTCGCCGCGATGCGCCTGCTCGCCAAGGTGCCGACCATCGCCGCTGCCTGCTACCGCTATTCGATCGGCTGGCCGATCCGCTATCCGCGCAACAACCTCGAGTACGTCGACGCGCTTCCTGCACATGATGTTCGAGGTGCCGAGCGAGCCGCTGGAGCTGCAGCCGGTCGCGGCCAAGGCGCTCGACCTGCTGTTCATCCTGCACGCCGACCACGAGCAGAACGCCTCCACCTCGACCGTGCGCCTGGTCGGCTCCACCGGTGCCAATCCCTATGCCTGCGTCGCCGCCGGCATCGCCGCGCTGTGGGGGCCGGCGCACGGCGGCGCCAACGAGGCGGTGCTGCAGATGCTCAACGAAATCGGCCGCCCGGAAAACGTCGGCAAGGCGGTCGACAAGGCCAAGGACAAGAACTCGGGCTTCCGCCTGATGGGCTTCGGCCATCGCGTCTACAAGAACTTCGATCCGCGCGCGACCATCATCCGCGAGATGTGCCACAAGGTGCTGGCCGACCTCGGCGTCAACGACCCGCTGCTGGAAGTGGCGATGAAGCTCGAAGAAGCGGCGCTGAAGGACGACTACTTCATCGCAGCGCAAGCTGTACCCGAACGTCGACTTCTACTCCGGCCTCATCTACAAGGCGCTGGAGCATCCCGACCGAGATGTTCACGGTGATGTTCGCGATCGCGCGCACCGCCGGCTGGGTCGCGCATTGGCTGGAGCAGCAGAACGACCCGGAGGCCAAGATCGGCCGTCCGCGCCAGATCTACACCGGCGCCGACGCCCGCGACTACACCCCGCTCGCCTCGCGCTGACCGGATCGGGGTCAGAGGAGATTATTCGCCTCCCGGCCCCGAGTCCTGCGGCGACTATCCGCGAATAGTCGCCTCTGACCCCATGTTTCGCGCGCAGGGCGGCGGCGCTGGCGCGCGCCAGCGGCCGGCCGTCGGCGTCCAGCGGCGGCTGCCGCAGCAGTGAGTGCGGCAGCGCCACGATCTCGAAGGGCAGGCCGTCGGCGAGGAAGCGCCAGGCGAGGAATTTCTCCACGCGGTCGCGTTGCCGGCGCAGGCGCTGGTCGAAGCGCGTGACCGGCCAGCCCTGCTCCTCCAGGAAGCGCGCGAAGCCCTCGGGATCCTCGCAGAACACCTGCAGGCGGATCGGCGAATCGCCGTCGGCGCTGCCGTCGAGCACCGCGCCGTCCACGCGCGGCTCGAAGGCCGCCAGGAACGCCATCGCCTCCAGCGCCGCCTCACGGCGCCGCCGCAGCGCCGCCGGCTGTGTGTCCGCGCGGAACAGCCGCTGGTAGTCGCGCAGCTGCGCAAGACTTCTTCCTGGCCCGGCCAGCCCTGCTCGCCGCTTTCGCCGAGCTGGCGCGCGGCGCGGCGGGTGGCCGCGCTCGGGTCCTGCAGGCCCTGGGTCGCCATCAGGCGCGCGGCCTCGAAGGCGATGCGCTGGCGTGTCGCAAGGCGGCGTGCTTCCTCGTGGCGGTTCGTGCCGCGCTTCGCCACCGCCTCAAAAGATGTCGTAGGACTGGGTGTCGTCCGAATCGCCGATGTCGGACTGGTTGTAGCCGCCGGAAATGATGCGGTCGTAGTCCTCGCTCTTCATGTACTCGACCATCGCTCCCGGCGTGCCCTCGGGCAGCAGGTTGCCGGTGCTGCGGTTGATGGCGACGGTGACGATGCCGGTCGGCGGCGTCGGGTCCAGCAGCGGCACGTCCTTGAGCGCGACGCCCATGAAGCCGATCCAGATCGGCAGCGCGGCCTTGCCGCCGTATTCGCGGTCGCCCAGCGACTCGAAGTCGTCGCGCCCCACCCACACGGTGGTGGCAAGGTTGCCGCCGAAGCCGGAGAACCAGGCGTCGCGGTGGTCGTTGGTGGAGCCGGTCTTGCCGCCGATGTCGGCGCGTTCGATGACCTTGGCCGCGGTGGCGGTGCCGCGCATCACCACGTCCAGCATCAGCGAGCGCGTCAGGAACGCGGTGCGCTCGTCGATGGCGCGCGGCGCCAGCGCCTCCGGCTCCGCGCCGACCGCCTTCGGGTCGGGTTTGCCCGCCGCGGCCGGCGCCGCGGCCTGCGGGCCGCCGGCGCTGAAATCGAAATCGTCCACCACCACGGCGGCGCGCTGCTCGGTGGCCAGCCGCTGCGGGCACAGCCGGCAGGCGCGCGGCGCCCGCGTCAGCGCCACCACCACGCCATTGCGGTCGAGCACCTTGGCGATGAAATAGGGCTCGACCAGGAAGCCGCCATTGGCGAACACGGCATAACCGCGCGCCACCGACATCGGGGTCAGCGAGGCGGTGCCCAGCGACATGGACAGGTTTGGCGGCAGGCTCTCGAGCTTGAAGCCGAACTGGGTGATGTACTTGCGCGCGAAGTCCACGCCGATGGCGTCCAGCAGGCGTACCGACACCAGGTTCCGCGACTGCACCATGCGCCTCGCGCAGGCGCATCGGCCCCGAGAACTTGCCGTTGTCGTTCTGCGGCCGCCAGACGTGGCCGACGCGGTCGCGGAACACCACCGGCGCGTCCAGCACGATCGAGGCTGGCGTAAGCCGCGCTCGATCGCCGCCGCGTACAGGAAGGGCTTGAAGCTCGACCCGGGCTGGCGCTGCGCCTGGGTGGCGCGGTTGAACTGGTTGCGCGCGAAGCTGAAGCCGCCGACCAGCGCCGCCAGCGCGCCGTCTTCCGCGCGCAGGGAGACCAGCGCGGCCTCCGCCTTCGGGATCTGGGTCAGTTCGAACGCCGGCGCCTTGTCGCCGGTGCCCGCCTGCAGCCGCACCACGTCGCCGCGCTTGAGCAGGGAGGCGGGTGTGCGCCCGGTCCACTTGCTCGAGGCCGCGGTCAGCTCCACCGGCTCACCGACCGCACGCAGCACCGTGGCGGTGCCGTTGCCGACCCGGGTCACGATGGCGGTGGGCATGCCGGAGATGAACTGGTACTGGCGCAGGCGCTTGCGCGTGCTCGCCTCGTCCTCGTCCGCGGGCAGGTCCACCTGCGCCTCGGCGCCGCGCCAGCCATGGCGGCGGTCGTACTCGAGCAGGCCCTTGCGCACGGCGACGTTGGCGGCGATCTGGTCGCTGCTGCGCACGGTGGTGAGCACCCGGAAGCCGCTGGTCTCGGACTCGGCGCCGTAGCGGTCCTGCATCGCCCTGCGCACCATTTCCGCGATGTAGGGCGCGTCCAGCTCGATCTTGGGCTCATGCGGGCTCGCCTGCGGCAGTTCCGCCCGCGCCGCGCGCCTCCTGCTCGGCGCTGATGAATCCGGTCTCGCGCATGCGCTGCAGCACGTACTGGCGGCGGATGGCATTGCGCGTCGGGGTTGATGATGGGGTTTGCCGAGGAAGGGAACTTGGGCGTGGCCGCGAGCGTGGCGGCCTCGGCCAGGCTCAACTGCTCCAGCGGCTTGCCGTAGTAGTACTCGGCCGCGGCGACCACGCCGTAGGCGCGGTTGCCGAAGAAGATCTTGTTCAGGTACAGCTCCAGGATCTCGTCCTTGGTCAGCTCGCGCTCCATCTTCACCGCCAGCAGCATCTCGATCAGCTTGCGCGCTGTAGCTGTATTCCGAGCTCAGGTAGAAATTCTTCGCGACCTGCTGGGTGATGGTGCTGCCGCCCGGGACGCGCGTGTCGTCGGTGGTCGCGAGCAGCCAGATGGCGCGACCGATGCCGCGGAAGTCCAGGCCCTGGTGCTGGTAGAAGCGGGCGTCCTCGATGGCGATGAAGGCCTGTTTCACCTGCAGGGGGATCTTTTCGACCTCGACCGGGTAGCGCCTCGTCTCGCCGAACTGCGCGATCAGCTTGCCGTCGCTGGAATAGACGCTCAGGGGCACCTGTAGGGCCACGTGCCGCAGTTCCTGCACGTCGGGCAGGCGCGGGGCGATCAGCCAGTAAAGGATGCCCAGGGCGAGGATTCCGAGGCCCAGGGCGAGGGCGGAGAGCAGGGCCAGGCGGCGCAGCCAGGTGCGAAAAGGGGCCATCCCGGGCGACATCCTCGTTTACAACTTGCGGGACCGGGAGTATAGAACGGGGCAGGCGGCAGGAAATCGCGAGGCTCCCCCGGGCCGGGATTTGCGGGAAAAATCGTTCATCCTGGGGCAGGGAAGGGGGAGTGCTGGAGCCAGGGGCACCGGGGGGGCATTGCCATTTCGGAAAATTTCGTTATTTAATGTAACGGCGCACGAATAGCGTGTAAGCGCCCGTGGCAAGGGGAGAAACCGTGGGTCTTTTCGGAAATGCCAAACCTCCGCTGGTCGGCCTGGACATCAGTTCCACGGCCGTAAAGCTCCTCCAATTGACGGAAAGTGGCGGCCGTTACCGGGTCGAGCACTACGCTGTCGAGCCCTTGCCACCGAACGCGGTGGTCGAGAAGAACATCGTCGAGGTCGAGGCGGTCGCGCGAAGCGATTCGCCGCGCCGTCAGCCGCTCCGGCGACGCGCGCCAAGCACGCCGCGGCCGCGGTTTCGGGATCGTCGGTGATCACCAAGATCATCCCCATGCAGGGCGACCTGGACGACGACGACCTCGAGGACCAGGTGCAGATCGAGGCCTCGAACTACATCCCCTACCCGATCGAGGAAGTCAGCCTCGATTTCGAGGTGCTCGGCCCGGTGCCGAACAACCCCGAGATGGTCCAGGTCCTGCTCGCCGCCTCGCGCACCGAGAACGTGGACGTGCGGCAGTCGGCGCTCGAGCTCGGCGGCATCACCGCGCGGGTCATCGACGTCGAGGCCTTCGCGATGGAAAACGCCTTCAAGCTGGTCGCCGACCAGCTGTCGGTGCCGCGCGATGCGATCGTCGCGCTGGTGGACATCGGCGCCACCATGACCACGCTCAACGTGCTGCGCTCCCAGCGCAGCATCTACACCCGCGAGCAGGTGTTCGGCGGCAAGCAGCTCACCGACGAGGTGATGCGCCGCTATGGCCTGTCCTACGACGAGGCTGGTCATGGCCAAGCGCCAGGGCGGGCTGCCTGAAAGTTACGAGATCGAGGTGCTGGAGCCGTTCAAGGAAGCGCTGGTCCAGCAGGTCAGCCGCTTGCTGCAGTTCTTCTACGCCGGCAGCGACTTCAACCGCGTCGACCAGGTGGTACTGGCGGGCGGCTGCGCCTCCATCGCCGGCATCGCCAACCTCGTCGAAGAGCAGATCGGCGTGCCGACGGTCATCGCCAACCCGCTGGCGAACATGGCGCTCGGTCCGCGCGTGCAGGCGCACGCGCTGGCACAGGATGCGCCCGCGCTGATGATCGCCTGCGGCCTGGCCCTGAGGAGCTTCGACTGATGGCCAAGATCAACCTACTGCCGTGGCGCGCGGAGCGCCGCAAACAGCGCCAGCAGGAATTCATGACCATGCTCGGCCTGGCTGCCGGCGCGGGCCTGCTGATCAGCTTGCTGATCGTCATGTACTACGTCGGCCAGATCGACGGCCAGAACAAGCGCAACCAGTACCTGACCGAGCAGATCGCCCTCCTCGACACCCAGATCGCCGAGATCGACGAGCTGGACAAGAAGAAGGAAGGCCTGCTCAAGCGCAAGCAGGTGATCGAGGAGCTGCAGGCCAGCCGCTCGCAGATGGTGCATCTGTTCGATGAACTGGTGCGCACGATTGCCGACGGCACCCAGATCACCTCGCTGGCGCAGAATGCCAACGAGCTCACGCTGCTTGGCCGCGCACAGTCCAACGCGCGGGTCAGCTCCTACATGCGCAACCTCGATGCCAGCGGCTGGATGGGCAATCCCGACCTGTCGATCATCGAACTGCGCGGCACCGACGCGGGCCTGCCCAACGAGTTCTCGCTCAAGGTCAACCTGAAGAACCCGAACGACGCGCAGACGGGCGCAACCGGTGTCGCCGATCCGGCCGCCCCGGCGCCGCTGCCGGACGCCGGCCTCGCCGCGCCGGCCTCGGTCGCCGCTCCCGCGGCTGCCCCGGTGCCGGCCGCCGCGCCGGTCCCGCCGGCGGCCAGCCCCGCCACGCCCGCCACCATCAGCACGCCGGCGCCGGCCGCGGGAGGCACGCCATGAGCAAGGGAATGGACCTTCGCAACCTCGACACCAAGAACCCGGGCAACTGGCCCGCGCCGGTCAAGCTCGCCGCGTGCGTGCTGCTGATCCTGGTCATCGTCGGCCTGGCCTGGTACTTCAAGGTCGCCGACCAGCGCGTGGAGCTGGCCGACCTCGAGTCCAAGGAACTGACGCTGCGCGGCGAGTTCGAGAACAAGCAGGGCCGGGCCGCGAACCTGGAGCCGCTCAAGCAGCAGCTCGCGCAGATGGAGGTGATGCTGCAACAAATGCTGCGCCAGCTGCCCAGCAAGAACGAGATGCCCGACCTGATCGTGGATGTCTCCCAGACCGCGCTCGCCACCGGCATCAGCAACGAGCTGTTCCAGCCGGGTGCGGAAACGCAGAAAGAGTTCTACGCCGAGAAGCCGATCACGCTGCGCATGGTGGGCACCTACCACCAGTTCGGCGCCTTCGTCAGCGGCGTGGCTTCGCTGCCGCGCGTGGTGATCATGACCATGCACAACATCTCGCTGACCCCGCGCGCGGGCGATCCGGGCCTGCTGGTGCTCCAGGGGACCATCCGTACCTACCGATACCTCGACGACGAGGAAGTCGCGGCGCAGGCCGCCGCGCCGGCCGCCGCGCCGGCCGCAGGGGGGAGCAAGTGATGCGCATGCACGCACCCGTGGTCGGAAGCACCCGCCTGGCCCTGCTGGCGGTCGCCGCCAGCCTGCTGCTCGGCGCCTGCACCAGCGACACCAAGCAGGTCGAGCAATGGGTGGCGGAAGTGAAGGCGCGGCCGGCGCCGCCGCTGGATCCGCTGCCGGTGATGAAGCAGTTCGAAACCTTCGAATACAACCCGGAAGGCCTGCGCGACCCGTTCGCGGTGCCGGTCCCGGACCGCGATTCGGGCAGCGGCCTGCGCCCCGACCCCGACCGGCGCAAGGAATCGCTTGAGGTTTATCCGCTCGACGGCCTGAACATGGTCGGCACCATCGGCTCCGGGGGAAACCTGATAGGTTTGGTCCTGGCACCGGACCGGGTCACGTATCGCGTGCGGCCGGGCATGTACATGGGGCAGAACGACGGCCGCATCACCGCGGTTTACGAGGACCGCGTCGAGATGGTCGAGCTGGTTCCGGATGGGGCAGGTGGCTGGCTGGAACGGCAAGCCAAGATTGCCCTTGAAGACAATGATTGATTGGGGGAAAGCATGATGAGCGCAACGAATCAGATCGGCGGGGGCAAGGGCGTGCTGCGCGCCTTGCGCTACACGGCCGTGAGCCTGGGGCTGATGCTGGTCAGCGCATCCGCGCTCGCCGGCAACGTGCTGAAGGACGTCCGCTACGCGGCCGCCCCCGGCGGAAAGGTCGACATCACGCTGCAGTTCTCCGCACCGGTCGGCGAGGTCCAGGCCTTCACCACCGACAGCCCGCCCCGCATCGCCATTGACCTGCCCGATACGAGCAGCGGCCTGGCCACGCGGCGCGTGGTCATCGGCAGCGGCGCCACCAAGTCGGTCTCGGCCGCCGAGGCCGGCGGCCGCACCCGCGTGGTGGTGGACCTGATGCGGCCGGCCGGGTACACCACCCGCGCCGCCGGCAACACCCTGGTCATCACCGTGGACGCAGGCGCCCCGCAGATCGCGACCGGCTCGGCGCCGATCGAGCGCGCCGACCCGACCAAGCGCGTCGCCTCCACCTTGCAGGTGTCCAACATCGACTTCCGGCGTGGCGACAATGGTGCCGGCCGCATCGTCCTGCGCTTCGACGGTGCCGGCGCTTCGGCCGACCTGCGCAACGACGGCAAGCAGGTGGTGCTGGATCTCAGCAACGCCTCGATCCCGGAGAACCTGCGCCGCCGCCTCGACGTCACCGACTTCGCCACCCCCGTGGTCAGCGTCGAGCCGCGCAGCAACGCCGGTGGCTCCCGCCTGGTGATCAACACCAACGGCGCCTACGAAAGCATGGCCTACCAGACCGGCAACGAGTACGTGGTCGAGATCGCGCCCAAGCGTGGCGCGGTCGTCGCCGGCGCCCCGATAGGCGTCAACCGCGCCGCCGGGGCGGTCACCATCGGCGGCACTGGCCGTTACGTGGGCAAGGCCGTCACCTTCAACTTCCAGGACGTGCCGGTGCGCACCGTCCTGCAGCTGATCGCGGAAGAGTCCGGTCTGAACATCGTGGTCGCAGATACCGTCAGCGGCTCGGTCACCCTGCGCCTGATCAACGTGCCCTGGGACCAGGCCATGGAAATCGTGCTGCGGGCCAAGAACCTCGATCAGCGCCGCGACGGCAACGTGGTCTGGGTCGCGCCGCAGGCCGAGCTGTCCGCCTATGAACTGGCACAGGCCAATGCCCGCATCGCGCTGGAGAATTCCGGCGAGGTCGTGGTCGAGTACATTCCGATCAACTACGGCAGCGCCGTGGACCTGGTGCAGATCATCCAGGGCAACAGTGGCAGTGGCGGTGGCGGCGGCGGCGCCGCTGGCAGCCGCGGTCTGCTCTCGGCCCGCGGCACGATCAGCGCGGACGTGCGCACCAACACCCTGCTGATCAGCGATACGCGCAAGAAGATCGACGAAGTCCGCAAGATGCTCGCCGTGCTCGACCGTCCGGTCGACCAGGTGATGATCGAAGCGCGCATCGTCATCGCCGACGACACCTTCGCCCGCGACCTGGGCGCGCGCCTGGGTATCAGCAACCCGAACACCAACGCGAACTCGGTGTCGAGCATAAGCGGCAACATCGAGGCCAACAACGCCAACATCAATTCGATAGTCGATGCCGTGAACAGCGGCGACGCGGACGCCACCACCACCATCACCCAGGGCTTCCTGACCAACTTCGCCGTGGCCGGCGGCGGCTCGCTCGCCTACTCGATCCTGCGTGGCAGCAGCCTGCTTGACGTCGAGCTCTCGGCGCTGCAGCAGGAAGGCCGGGGCGAGGTGGTTTCCAACCCGCGCGTGATTACCACCAACCAGCGCGAGGCCACCATCACCCAGGGCGACGAGATCGGCTACACCACGCCGCAGGCGGCGGGTGCCGGCCAGGCCATCGCGACGCCAGCCTTCAAGGAAGCGCTGCTCGAGCTGAAGGTCACCCCGACCATCACCAGCGACGGCCGCGTGTTCATGGCCATCAACATCAAGAAGGACGACATCAAGGGCTTCACCCTTGGCGTGCCTTCGCTGACCAAGCGCTCGATCACCACCGGCGTGATGGTGGACAGCGGCGACACCGTCGTGATCGGCGGCGTCTACGAGTTCCGCAATCGCGAGGACGTGACCAAGGTGCCGTGGCTGGCCGACGTGCCGATCCTGGGCAACCTGTTCAAGAAGAAGGGCAAGTCGCACGGCAAGGCGGAACTGCTGGTCTTCGTCACCCCGCGCGTGCTGCAGGTGGCCCAGCGCTGAGCCATCGTTTCGCAATGAGCTGACCCAGGGCCGCGTATGCGGCCCTGTGTCTTTGAGGAGACCGCAAGCAACGATGCCCGCGCCCAAGCCACTCCGGATCGAGCTGACCGCCGGCGAAGTGCTGTTCCGTGAAGGCGAGCCGCCCACCACCGGCTTCCTGCTCGAGAGCGGTGAGATCGAGGTCACCATCGGGATTGCGGGCCGGCCGATCGTGCTCAGCCGGCTGCGCGCCGGTGACATCCTCGGCGAGATGGGCGTGTTCGACGGCGCGCCGCGCTCGGCCACCGCGACCGCCCTCAGCGATTGCGTGCTGCTGCCCATCGACCGCAACCAGATCAGCGAACGGCTGGAAAAGGCCGACCCGATCATCCGCGCGCTGCTCGAGGGACAGGTCCGGCGCTATCGCGGCGCCATCCAGGCGATCCGTGGCGTGCAACGCCGCGACCCGACTGAGCCCGACTCGGCGGTGGAAGCTTCCGCCGGAGACAAGTTCCGGCTGGAGGCGCACCTGCGCGAGGCGCTGGCCGGCGATGGGCTGGATGTGCGCTACCAGCCGATCCGCCACGTGGCCAGCGGCCGGCTGGCGGGCTACGAGGCGCTGGTGCGCTGGAACCATCCCGACCGCGGACACATCTCGCCGCTGGAATTCGTCGGCCTCGCCGAGGAGTCGCAGCTGATCGTGCCGCTCGGCGAATACGTCTTCGACACCGCCTGCCACGCCGTGCAGCGGCTGCAGGCCGCGGGCCTGGATCCGCCGCCCTTCATCGCCGTCAACGTGTCCGCGCGCCAGCTGGAACACGCGGGCCTGATCGAGCGCGTGGTCGCGCGCGTGGAGGCGGCGGCGGTGCCGCGCGGCAGCCTGAAGGTGGAGATCACCGAGAGCCAGGCGCTCGACCACGCGCTGGTCGGCGCCGCGATCGACCTGTGCCATCGCCACGGCATCGGCGTCGCGCTCGACGATTTCGGCACCGGCTACGCCCATCTTTCGCAGATGCATGCCTTGCATTTCGACACCCTGAAGATCGACCAGGCCTTCAGCCGCAGCATGCTCGCCGATCCGCGCGCGATGGCGATCGTGGAGGCGATCGTGCAGATGGCGCGCGCGCTCGGCGCCGAGGTGGTGGTCGAGGGCATCGAGACCGAAGAGATGCTGGCAGCGCTGCGCCGGCTCGGTTGCGACTACGCCCAGGGCTACCTGATCGGGCATCCGCAGACACTGGAGCAACTGCTGGCTGCAGTGGCCTGAGGTATCCTCCCCGGAGCACTGTTCCCGGGATCACGCCATGTCCGAAGCCGTCACCCGCAAGGGCATGCCGCTGCACCTGAAGATGCTGCTCGGCTTCGTGATCGGCCTGGGCGGCGGCCTGCTAGCGCACCTGCTGGCCCCGGGCGCGGCCTGGGTCGTGTGGCTCACCACCTGGGTGACGCAGCCGGTCGGCACGCTGTTCCTCAACCTGCTGTTCATGCTGGTGATCCCGCTGCTGTTCTCGGCCCTGGTCACCGGCATCGCCGAGCTTGGCGACGTGCGCTCGCTCGGTCGCGTCGGCTGGCGCATGCTCGCCTACACCGTCGTGGTGTCCAGCATCGCGGTGCTCATCGGGCTGGCGCTGGTGAACCTGTTCCGTCCCGGCGATGGCGTCGATCCGTTGCTCGCCAAGCAGCTGCTGGAGCAGGGATCGGCGCGCGCGCAGGAGATCGTCGCCAGCAACAGCAGCGGCAATTCCGGGATGGCCTTGCTGCTGGCGATCGTGCCGAAGAACGCGATCGCGGCGGCGGCCAGCGGCGACCTGCTGGCGGTGATGTTCTTCGCGCTGATGGTCGGCGTCGGCGTGCTGATGACGCCGACCGCGGCGGCGGAAAAGTTCAAGGGCGCGGTGCAGGGGCTGTTCGACGTCTCGATGACGCTGATCGACCTGGTGATCCGCGCCGCCCCGTATGCGGTCGCCTGCCTGGTCTTCAACCTAGCGGCCCTGTTCGGCTGGGACCTGCTGGCCAAGCTGGCGGGCTACGTCGGCGTGGTCGTGCTGGCGCTGGCCCTGCACATGGTGGTGGTGTACTCGCTGGCGCTGAAGCTGGTCGGCTGGTCGCCGCTGGCCTTCTTCCGCGGCGCCCAGGAAGCCATGCTCATGGCCTTTTCGACCGCCTCCTCGAACGCGACCCTGCCCACCGCGCTGAAGGTGGCCGAGGAGAACCTGCGCCTGCCGCCGCGCGTGGCGCGCTTCGTGCTCACCGTCGGCGCCACCGCCAACCAGAACGGCACCGCCCTGTTCGAGGGCGTCACCGTGCTGTTCCTCGCGCAGTTCTTCAACGTGCCGCTGGACTGGACGCAACAGTTGCTGGTGATGCTGGTGTGCATCCTCGGCGGCATCGGCACCGCCGGCGTGCCCGCCGGCTCGCTGCCGGTGATCGCGATGATCCTGGCCATGGTCGGCGTGCCGCCGGAAGGCATTGGCCTGATCCTGGGCGTGGACCGCTTCCTGGACATGTGCCGCACCTCGCTTAACGTCACCGGCGATCTGGTGGGTGCCGTGGTGGTATCGCGGGGCGAGCCGGGAGCGCTGCCGCCGCCCTCGGTCGCGGAAATTTCACCCGACTGAGACGATCGCCGCGACAGCGGGGGGCGGGTTGGGGGAAAATGCGCGTCCTGCGCCGTTCTTCCCAGCCGAGACCCACCATGCCGACGCCCAGCCGCCGCGAGCTTGCCAATGCCATCCGCTTCCTCGCCGCGGACGCCGTCGAGGCCGCCAAGTCCGGCCACCCCGGCATGCCCATGGGCATGGCGGACATTGCCGAAGTGGTGTGGAACGACTTCCTGCGCCACAACCCGAACAACCCCAAGTGGTTCGACCGCGACCGCTTCGTGCTCTCGAACGGCCACGGCTCGATGCTGCAGTACGCGCTGCTGCACCTGTCGGGCTACGACCTGCCGATCGAGGAACTGAAGAACTTCCGCCAACTGCACAGCAAGACCGCCGGTCATCCGGAAGCCAGCGAGACCCCGGGCGTGGAGACCACCACCGGACCGCTCGGGCAGGGCCTGGCCAATGCCGTGGGCATCGCGCTCGCCGAGAAGCTGCTGGCGCAGCGCTTCAACCGCCCCGATTTCAACATCGTCGACCACCACACCTGGGTCTTCCTGGGCGACGGCTGCCTGATGGAAGGCATCTCGCACGAGGCCTGCTCGCTGGCCGGCACCTGGGGCCTGGGCAAGCTGATCGCGCTGTGGGACGACAACCACATTTCCATTGACGGCGATACCGCGGGCTGGTTCACCGACGACACGCCGGCCCGTTTCGAGTCCTACGGCTGGCAGGTGATCCGTGGCGTCAACGGCCATGACCCGGTCGAGATCGCGCAGGCGATCCGCACCGCGCAGGCGGAGACCGCGCGGCCGACGCTGATCTGCTGCCGCACCACCATCGGATTCGGCGCCCCCAACAAGCAGGGCAAGGAATCGGCGCACGGCGCGCCGCTGGGCAAGGACGAACTGGCGCTGGCGCGCGAGACGCTGGGCTGGACGCACGCGCCGTTCGAGATCCCCGTCAGAGATCTACGACGGCTGGCGCGCCGGCAACACCGGCCTGGTGCGCGAGGGAGCAGTGGAACCAGCTGTTCGACGCGCTACGCGAGCGCGCACCCGGAACTGGCCGCCGAACTGCTGCGGCGCGCGCAGGGCGAGCTGCCGGAGGACTTCGGCGCGCGCGCCGAGGCCTACATCGCCAAGCTGCAGGCCGACGGTCCGGTGGTCGCCTCGCGCAAGGCCTCGCAGATGGCGCTCGAGGCCTTCGCGCCGCTGCTGCCGGAGCTGATCGGCGGCTCCGCCGACCTGGCGCACTCCAACCTGACGCTGTGGAAGGGCAGCACGTCGGTCGCCGGCAAGGACCCCGACGCCAACTACATCTACTACGGCGTGCGCGAGTTCGGCATGAGCGCGATCAGCAACGGCCTGGCGCTGCACGGCGGCTTCCTGCCCTACGACGCCACCTTCCTGGTGTTCTCGCGACTACGCGCGCAACGCACTGCGCATGTCGGCGCTGATCCCGGCGCACGCCATCCACGTGTTCACCCACGACTCGATCGGCCTCGGCGAAGACGGCCCGACGCACCAGCCGGTCGAGCACCTGGCCTCGCTGCGCTACATCCCCAACAACGACGTCTGGCGGCCCTGCGACGCGGTCGAGTCCGCGGTCGCCTGGCAGCCACGCGATCGAGCGCCGCGACGGTCCGAGCTGCCTGGTCTTCTCGCGGCCAGAACCTGGCGCACCAGGCGCGCGACACGGCGCAGCTGGCCGACATCGCGTGCGGCGGCTACGTGCTGCATCGAGCCCGATGGCGGTTTCGATGTGATCCTGATCGCCACCGGCTCGGAAGTGGAGCTGGCGATGCAGGCGGCGACGGCGCTGGCGGCGGAAGGCGTCGCGTGCGCGCGTGGTGTCCATGCCCTGCGACCAACACCTTCGACCGCCAGCCGGCCGAATGGCGCGAGCAGGTGCTGCCGCGCGCTGTGCGCAAGCGCGTTGCCGTCGAAGCGGGTGTCACCGACTTCTGGCGCAAGTATGTCGGCCTCGACGGCGCGGTGATCGGCATCGACAGCTTCGGCGCATCGGCGCCGATCGACGCGCTGTATACGCACTTCGGCATCACCGCGGAGGCGGTGGTCGCAGCCGCGCGCGGCCTGCTCGCCGCGGACTAGCGCGCGCTCTTCGCCAGCGCCAGCCGCAGCAAGCGTGCTTCCAGGCGCGCGCCGAAGCCGGTCGGGCTCTCCAGTCCCATGCGCGCCATCGCCTCGGCATCGGCATCGGCCTCGGCAACTGGCGCGAGCGCGCGCAGCACCGTGCGCGCCTTGCCCAGGCGCGTGGCGGTCGCCGACTTCAGCCAGCCCAGCGCCCTGGCCAGGCGCTGCTCCGGCGGCGTGAAATCGCAGCCGAGCGGGTAGTCGGAAAGCAGTCCGGCGGCGTGGAAGGGTGCCAGCGCGCGCGTGATCGCCTGCGGGGAATTCTGCGCGCGCGCGAGCGCCGGCCCGTCGGTGGGCAGCTTCAGCGCCTTCACCGCCTGCGCCTGCAGCGCCGGCGCGAAGCGCGCGTCGGTGATCGCAATCATCGCGCGCACGCAGCCTTCGTCGTCCACGCCGCGCAGGTCGGCGATGCCGTACTCGCTGACGGCGATGTCGCGCAGGTGGCGCGGGATGCTGCAGTGCCCATAGCTCCAGGGCACGCTGGAACCGGTCCTGCCGCCGGCTTCGCGGGTGGCGCGGAACATCAGCACCGAGCGCCCGCCCGGCAGCGCATGCGCCATGGCCACGAAGTTGTACTGGCCGCCGATGCCGGACACCAACCGGCCATCGTCGAGCGCGTCGGAGACGGCGGCGCCGAGCGCCGTGGTCATCATGCAGGTGTTGAAGAAGCGCGCCTCGCGCCGCTGCAGCTTCTCCAGTTGCTCGTTGCCGCCGTACAGCTCGTTGATGTGCGAGATGCGGGTCATGCCCAGGCCGCGCGCCTCCGCGGCAGGCATCGTGCGTAGCCAGTCGTAGAGCTCCACCGAGCCCAGGTAGAAGGCGCCATTGAGCCAGTGCCCCTCGGCCTCCAGCCGCGCCTGGTCCTCCGCGCTGGCGGCGCCGCGCTCCACGCGTTCCATCAGCCCGGTGTCGTCCAGGACCTTGCGCACCAGGATGCCGGCGCGGCGCAGGTGCATGAAGCCGTCGTTGACCATCTCGCTGGCGCCGTACAGGCCGAAGGCGAAGGGCGCGATGCCGCCATGACTGCGCACCAGCGCGTTGCCGCGCAGTTGCGGGTCGAGCGCGTCCAGCATGCGCAGGTAGTCGGCGTTGCGGGTGTGCCGCAGCACCAGCGCGTGGCAGAGTGCATCCGACAGCGAGCCGATGCCGATCTGCAGGGTGCCGCCGTCACGCACCAGCGTGCTGGCGTACAGGCCGATCGCGAATTCGGCATCGCTGACCGGATGCCGGGGCAGGGCGAACAGCCGGGGCGCGGGCCCGGGCACATCCACCAGCAGGTCGAAGAAGTCCCGCTCCACTGCCGCCGTACCGCCGATGTAGGGCAGGCTCGGGTCGAGTTCGCCAACCACCATCGGGCGCGGCTTGCCGAGACGGGCGATCTCGTCGAGCAGATCAAAGCTCAGGTCGGGATTGCAGCTCAGGCTCATCCGCGTGCCGTCGGGCGAGGGCGCCACGCGGTGCACCAGCAGGTCGATGCCGCGCGTCGCCACCGTGCGCGCGACGTGCGTGTAGTTCAGCGAGTTGTAGCTGGACTGGCACTGGCGGGAGGCAAGCATGGCGCCGGACTGCAGGTAGAACTCCTCGATGCGCACGTTCGCCGGCAGCGCTTCGCGGCGCATCGCCTCGACGTAGGCCAGGCGCGGGAAGTCCGCGCCGAAATGCCGCGCCAGGAACGGGCCGAGGAAGCGTCCCTGCAGGCCCTTGCCCGCCGATGGCGGATTCAGCGAGAGCGCAGTGAGCAGGTGCAGCCGACGCGAGGGGTCGGCCGCGATGCGCGCATACAGCGCATTGAGCAGGCGGTGCGGCTTGCCCAGCCCGAGCGGCGCAGCCACCGCGAGATCGCTGTCGCAGCGCGCCAGGATCAGATCCACGGCGCGCTGCAGCGCGGCCGCTGCTTCGGGCGATTCGGGCGCCGCGGCGTTCAGAGCACGTCCAGCGGCAGGGTCAGGAAGCGGCGACCGTCCGCACGCGCCGGCGGCAGGCGGCCGCCGCGGATGTTCACCTGCACCGCGGGCAGGATCAGCGCCGGCAGCCCCAGGGTGGCGTCGCGCTTGCGCCGCAGTTCGACGAACTCGGCCTCCGGGGTGTCGGCGCGCAAGTGGATGTTGTCCCGCTTCTGCTCGCCGATGCTGGTCTGCGCGCGCGGCTCGCGCCCGCCCGGGCTGTAGTCGTGGCAGACGAATACGCGGGTGGCGTCCGGCAGCGCGTACAGGCGCCGGATCGAGGCGTACAGCACCGACGCGTCGCCGCCCGGGAAATCGCAACGCGCGGTGCCGCCGTCGGGCATGAACAGGCTGTCGCCTACGAACAGGGCATCGCCGATGCGGTAGCTGATGCTGTCGCTGGTATGGCCCGGCGTCGCGATCACCTCGGCCTCGACATCGCCGACGCGAAAGCGCTCGCCATCGGCGAACAGGTGGTCGAACTGCGAGCCGTCGGTAGGAAATTCCGGCTCCAGGCCATAGATGGGCTTGAAGGTGGCCTGCACGGTGCGGATGCCGGTGCCGATGCCGACCGGCGCGCCGGTGCGTTCCTGCAACCATGCGGCGGCGGAGAGGTGGTCCGCGTGCGCATGCGTCTCCAGGATCCACTGCGGCGCGTATTGCTGCTCCGCGCACAGGTCGAGCAGCGCCTGCGCCGAGCCGGTGCCGGTGCGTGCGCCCTTGCCTTCGTAGTCCAGCACCGGATCGATCAGGGCGCAGCGGCGCGTGACCGGATCGGCGACCACATGGCTCCAGGTGCCGGTTTCGGCATGATGGCGGGAATGCACGATTGGCTGGGTCATGGCTGCCTCGGGTCGAGTGCGAAATTGAGCATGTTGGCCAGGCGCGATCCCGCCAGCCGCAGGCGCAGTTCCGCGCGTGTGCGCTGCGCATCGAGGTAATCGTCGCCCAGTACGTGGGTCGGCGGATACAGGGCTTCGTCGCGCACCACGCGGCAGCTTTCCTGCGCCCAGTCCGCCGCGATGCGGTCCGAGTGCCGGGTCGGATCGGCCGGCGGCGGTGCGCGCAACGCCAGTGCGCGCGCGTAGCCCGCCTCGTCGAGCCCGGCCACGCGCAGCGCCCGATCAATGATCAGCGCGTCCCAGACGGTGTGCAGGTTGCGGCCCTTGCCATGCCAGGCGACCTGGAAATCCTGTCCGCCCCGATCCGCGATCGGCGTGGCGTGCAGCGGCTGGTGCACGTCGGCGACGAAGTGCACCAGGAATTTCAGCGCCTGCGCGCGCGCAGCGTCGTCCAGGCGCCGGTCGGCCAGGCGCAGGAACTCGCGGTTGATGGCGGCAACGACGCAATCGCCGTTGGCGCAGTCGCGCGCCGGCGCGTACTCGCAGTTGCCGTCACGGAAGTTGACGAAGTGCCAGCGCCGCGAGCGGCGGGCGTCCGCACCGCCGGCCTTGCGCTCGTCGTCGGCCCAGCCGGAGACCCCGGCCAGCCGCGGCGCCGGCTCCGCCGCCAGCAGCCGTTCGGCCTCGGCACGGGCCGCGGGGCGCAGCTGCGCCTCGGCCAGGTGGGCCACCACGCGGTGCCCCGGGCGGCCCCAGGCCGCAGCCGGAGGCGAGGCCGAGAGCCCGGCAAGCAGCGTGAACAGGGCGATCGGGGCGGCGAATCGGGGGCGCATGGCGGGCGGCGAGGCTCCTGGGCTGTCGCGCCGGTGGCGCGAAGCGATAAAATATCCGTTCTGCGGCATTTTCCCCCTTTCCAGGAGTTTGAACCATGGCCATCAAGGTCGCGATCAACGGCTACGGCCGCATCGGTCGCAACGTGTTGCGCGCAATCCACGAGTCCGGCCGCGCCGACGAGTTCGAAGTGGTCGCCATCAACGACCTCGGCGACGCCGCCACCAACGCGCACCTGACCCAGTACGACACCGCGCACGGCCGCTTCCCGGGCACCGTTACCGTAGAAGGCAGCGACCTGGTGGTCAACGGCAAGCGCATCAAGGTGTACGCCGTGCGCAACCCGGCCGAGCTCCCCTGGGAGGACCGCGACGTGGACGTCGTGCTCGAGTGCACCGGCCTGTTCACCTCCAAGGCCAAGGCCGGCGCGCACCTGGCCGGCGGCGCCAAGAAGGTGATCATCTCCGCGCCCGGCGACAAGGACGTGGACGGCACCTTCGTCTATGGCGTCAACCACGACCAGCTCAAGGCTGCGCACACGGTCATCTCCAACGCCTCCTGCACCACCAACTGCCTGGCGCCGCTGGCCAAGGTGCTGCACGAGCAAGATCGGCATCGTGCACGGCCTGATGACCACCATCCATGCCTACACCAACGACCAGGTGCTGACCGACGTCTACCACTCCGACCTGCGTCGCGCCCGCTGCGGCCACCATGTCGCAGATCCCGACCAAGACCGGTGCCGCAGCAGCCGTCGGCCTCGTACTTCCCGAGCTCAACGGAAAGCTCGATGGTTTCTGCGATGCGCGTTCCCACCATCAACGTCTCCGTGGTGGACCTGTCGCTTCGTCGCCGCGCGCGCGACCACGAAGGAGGAGATCGACGCCGCGTGCTGAAGGCAGCGAGCGAGGGCGAGCTCAAGGGCATCCTGGGCTTCAACACCAAGCCGCTGGTGTCCGATGGACTTCAACCACGACCCGCGCAGCTCGATCTACGACTGCACGCTGACCAAGGTCATCGGCGGCACGCTGGTGCAAGGTGCTGGCCTGGTACGACAACGAGTGGGGCTTCTCCAACCGCATGCTGGACATGACGGTGGCGCTGATGGCAGCAAAGTGAAGCGCGCTGCGCCTGAGGAGACAGGGCAACGCCCTGTCCCGCGCACCCGTCTTCGAAGCGCGCCCCGCGCTACTTCTACCTCCCCCACTTCCACTTCGACCACGCCATGATGGCGAAATAGAACATGCCGATGGCCAGCACCGTCTGCGGCTTTTCGATCCACAGGCCGCCGCCGTCGAGCGCCAATTGCGGCAGCACGCTGCCGGTCATGCCCAGTTGCGGCCAGGGCACCAGCACGCCGGCGAAGACCGCCGCCAGGTAGGCGACGACCGACAGCGCCCACAGCGACATCTGCCGTTGCTGCTCGTCCTGCTTGGGCAGCGGCGACAGCCACACCACCGCGAAGCGCGAGGCCAGCAGCCAGGCGAAGGTGAGCAGCGGCCACCAGGCCTGGAAGGCCAGGCTGAAGGCGCCGACAAAGAGCAGGTAGAAGCAGCCGAAGCCCAGGATCGCCAGCGACTTCCTCGTCCGCGAGAGGCCATCGGCAAGCACGGTTGCACCGAGGAAGCCGCCCGAGTGCACCACCAGGAACTCGAGCAGCATCACCAGCAGCAGCGTCTTGACCGCGTTGTCGCTGAGCGCGAGTGGCTACAGCCAGTCCAGGCATAGGCGAGCGCGGTCAGCGCGTCCGGCAGGGCGGCGATGACGCGGCCGACCGGATGCGGCCGCGCGGCGCGCGCCGCGCCCCGCTCACGGCGAATCGAGCCCGGCGCCGGCCGCGGCGGAGCGGCGCAGGCGGTCGTGCACCGCCAGCCAGTCGCGCGATCCTTCGGGCGGACGCTGCGCCAGCAGCAGGTTGCGCCCGCGGCGTCGAGCGAGCGCAGGGCGGCGTACAGGCCGTGCGCGTAGCCGTCGGCGTGCGCGGGCAGGGCCTCGCCCGCGAAGCCTGTCGGCAGCGTGTCCAGGGCCAGCACGGCCACGCGCTTGCCCAGCGCCTCGCTGCTGCGCGGCCTCGGCTGCCATCGCCTCGCGCGGCAGCAGCAGCAGCGGCGGTGCGCGGGGCGTAGTGCGCCTCCAGCGTGCCCGAGGCGCGCGGGCTGTCGGCGCCGGCGGCGTCCTCGACCGCGGCCGATCACGCGCATCGAGTCTGTGCGCGGGTGATCCGCCCGGGCCGCAGGATGCGCGGCGTGCGCCGAGGTGAGATCCACGATCGTGCTTTCGATGCCGACCTCGCAGTCGCCGCCGTCGAGCACGATCGGCACGGCGTCGCCGAACTCGTCGCGCACGTGCGCCGCGGTGGTCGGGCTGACGTGGCCGAAGCGGTTGGCCGACGGTGCGGCCAGGCCGCCGCCGAAGGCGCGCAGCAGCGCCAGCGCCATCGGGTGCGCCGGGCAGCGCAGGCCGACGCTGTCCTGGCCGCCGGTGACGTCGTCGGGCACGCCGCGGCCGCTTGCGCAGGATCAGCGTCAGCGGACCCGGCCAGAAGGCCGGCGCGCCAGCGCGCGCGCGGCCGGCGGGCACGTCGCGCGGCCCAGACGGTCGCAGCTGCTCGGCGCCGGCCACGTGCACGATCAGCGGATGGTCGGCCGGCCGGCCCTTGAGTTCGAAGATGCGCGCGCACGGCATCGGGCATCGCCGGCGTCGGCGGCCAGGCCGTACACGGTTTCGGTGGGCAGGCCGATGACTTCGCCGCGGCGCAGTGCCGCGAGCGCGTCGGCGACGGTGGCGTTCGCACTCATGGCGACGGCAGCGACGCGCCGCGCGCCGGCTCGGGCGCGCGCAGGAATTCCCGCGACAACAGTCCGTAGTAAGCGGTATCGGAGGTCTCGCCATTGACGCGCCAGCGGTTGCGCAGCAGGCCTTCGCGCCTGGAAGCCCAGGCGTCTCCAGCAGACGGCACGAGGCGCCGTTGCGCGGGTCGACGTCGGCCTCGATGCGGCTCAGGCCGAGCGCGTCGAAGGCGTGCGTCGACCAGCGCGCGCACCGCCTCGGTGGCCAGACCGCGGCCCTGGCGGCCGGCGCCAGGCGAGTAACCGATTTCGGCCGCGGCCCTGCTGCGGGCCGCTGAGCGAGAACAGGGTCGCTGGTGCCGACGAAGCGGTCGTCGCTCGCGCGTGGCCACCGCCCAGGGTACACCGACGGCGGCCGCCCAGTCGCATCGCGTACACGCGCTCGAGCCAGGCCTGCGCCTGCGCGAGGTCCGGTCCAGGGCGGGAAGCTCCAGAAGCGCGTCACGTCCGGATCGCGATAGATGGCGAAGATCGCCGCCGCGTCGTGCGTCCCGCAGGGGCGCAGGCGCAGGCGCGCGCTCTCGAGGACGGGCAGGCGGCAGGCAGGTCGGCCATGCGACATTCTCCCACAGGCGCGCGCGCCGCCGGGTTTGTGCCCGCCGGGCGCGCGGGGGACAATGCGCCTTTCCCGAACCGGAGCCCTGGATGACCCATCCTGCGCATGGCCGACCTCGACCTGGCCGGCAAGCGCGTGCTGATCCGCGAGGACCTCAACGTGCCGGTCAAGGACGGCAAGATCACGCTCGGAGCAGCGCATCCTGGCCGCGCTGCCGACCATCCGAGCTGGCGCTGGAGCAAGGGCGCGGCGGTGATGGTGACCTCGCACCTGGGCCGGCCGAAGGAGGGCGCTGGACGGCGGAGGATTCGCTGGCGCCGGTCGCCGCAGCGGCTGTCCGCAGCTGCTGGGCGCGAGGTGCCGCTGCGTGCGCGACTGGGTCGACGGCGTCGAAGTCGCAGCCCGGCGAGCTGGTGCTGCTCGAGAACTGCCGCATGAACGTCGGCGAGGCAAGGACGACGAGGCGCTGTCGCGCAAGTACGCCGCGCTGTGCGATGTCTTCGTCATGGACGCTTTCGGCACCGCGCATCGCGCCCAGGCCTCGACCCACGGCGTGATCCGTTTCGCCAGGTGGCCTGCGGCGGCCCGCTGCTGATGGCTGAGCTCGATGCGCTGGCCAAGGCGCTGCACGCGCCGAAGCGCCCGCTGCTGGCGATCGTCGCCGGCTCCAAGGTCTGCGACCAAGCTCGAGCTGCTCGGCAACCTGGTCGGCAAGGTGGACCAGCTGATCGTCGGCGGCGGCATCGCCAACACCTTCCTCGCCGCGCAGGGCCTGCCGGTCGGCAAGTCGCTGTGCGAGCACGACCTGCTCGACACCGCGCGCAAGATCATGGCCGAGCGCCAAGGCGCGCGGCGCGCACATCCCGCTGCCGATCGACGTGGTGGTGGCGGACGGCGTTTCGCCGAAGACGCCACGCCGCGCACGCTCGCGGTCGAACAGGTCGGTGCAGAGCGACCTGATCCTCGACATCGGGCCGAAGACCGCGGCGAAGCTACGCACAGCTCATCGCCGGGGCCGGCACGGTGATCTGGAACGGCCCGGTCGGCGTGTTCGAGTTCGATGCCTTCGGCGAGGGCACGCGCGCGGTCGCCGAGGCCATCGCGGCGTCGAGCGCCTTTTCCATTGCCGGCGGCGGCGACACGCTCGCCGCGGTGGACAAGTACGGCATCGCCGATGGCGTCGAGTACATCTCCACCGGCGGCGGCGCCTTCCTCGAATTCTGCGAGGGCAAGGTGCTGCCGGCCGTCGCCGCCCTCGAGGCGCGCGGGGCATGAGTATCGACCTGCGCCGCACCAAGATCCTCGCCACCCTCGGCCCGGCGACCGACGCCGCGGGCGTGCTCGACGACACTGCTGCGTGCCGGCGTGAACGTGGTGCGGCTGAACTTCTCGCACGGCACGCCCGAGCACCACGCCGCGCGCGTCGCGGCGGTGCGCGAGGTGGCGCTGCGCCAGGGTCGCGAAGTCGGCATCCTGGCCGACCTGCAGGGCCCGAAGATCCGCATCGAGAAATTCGCCGAGGACAAGGTGCAGCTGCAGCGCCGGCCAGGACTTCACCCTGGTCTGCCGCGCCGACGCGCCGCTGGGCGACGAGCACCGCGGTGGGCGTGCAGTTACCTGGGCCTGGTGGACGATGTCCATGCCGGCGACACGCTGCTGCTCGACGACGGCCTGATCGCGCTGCACGTCGAGCGCATCGACGGCGAGCGCATCCACACCGCGCGTGCTGACCGACGGCGCGCTGTCCGACCGCAAGGGCCTCAACCGGCTCGGCGGCGGCCTGTCGCTGGGTGCGCTCACCGACCAGGACCGCGCACATCGAGCATCGCCGCCGGGCTGGGCGTGGATTTCATCGCGGTGTCGTTCTGCCGCTCCGCCGCCGACATGGACGAGGCGCGCGCGCTGGCGCGCGCCGCCGGCAGCGACGCCGTCGCTGGTGGCCAAGATCGAGCGCGCCGAGGCGATCGAGAACCTGGTCGAGATCACCATCGCCTCCGACGTGGTGATGGTGGCGCGCGGCGACCTGGGCGTGGAGATCGGCGACGCCGAGCTGCCCGGCCTGCAGAAGAAGATCATCCGCACGGCGCTCGAGCACAACCGCGTGGTGATCACCGCCACGCAGATGCTGCAGTCCATGGTCGACAACCCGATCCCGACCCGCGCCGAAGTGCTCGACGTCGCCAACGCGGTGATCGACGGCACCGACGCGGTGATGCTCTCGGCGGAAACCGCGTCCGGCAATTACCCGGTGAAGCGCGGTCGAGGCGATGGTGCGCATCTGCCTGGGCGCCGAGCGCCAGTTCGACCACGACACCGATTTCGAGAGCGGCGCCGCGCAACCTGCAGAGCGCGCCGACCAGGCGATCGCGATGGCCGGCATGTTCCTGGCCGAGCACATCAAGGTGCGCGCGATCATCGCGCTGACCGAGTCGGGCGGCACCGCGCGCTTCCTGTCGCGCTTCCGGTCCTCGGTACCGATCTACGGGCTGTCCCGGCACGAGGGCGCGCGGCGGCGCATGGCGCTGATCCGCGACGTATTCCCGGTCGACTTCGACAGCCGCGGCCTGCCGACCCGCGAGGCGGCGCGCGGCGCCATCCGCCAGCTGTTCGAGCTGGGCCTGCTGCCGAGGCCGCCGACCGCGTGCTGATCACCAGCGGCGACCACATGGAAGCTGCATGGCGCCACCAACACCCTGCGCCTGCTGCAGGTCGGCGCCGACGGCAGCGCCGAGGGCCTCGGCGAACTCTGAGCGGGGCGCCCCGGCTGGCACTTGCAGCCGCCCGGGAGCCGGTGCTAAATCAGGCACTCCCACGACTTTTTCCGGGGAATGCCGCGATGAAACCCAGTCTCCTTGCCTGCTCCGCCGTCCTGGTCCTCGGCGCCGGCCTCGCCGCCGCGGGGCAGCGGGTGAGCATCGTTTCCGAGCACGAGGTCGCCACGGCGTGGACGCCCGCGCCGGATTCGCCACGGATCGTCGTCACCTATCCGTCCAGCGCGCCGGACCGCAGCCAGGACGTGTGCGTCAGCATCGGCTACCAGATCGAGAAGGACGGCAAGACCTCGAACTACAGCCAGATGAAGGTCTGGAGCAGTGCCGCCGCCAAGCCGACGCCGGAGCAGGTGGAGGCCTTCGTGCAGACCGCCGCCGGCGTCGTCTCGATGTGGCGCTTCGCCCCGGTCGGCAAGCCGCGTTCGATCTACACGGCGGCCACCTTCGCTTTCGAGGCCACGCCCGACGGCGGTGCGGACGCGATCAGCGCGCACTGCCGGATCGCCGACCTGAAGGCCTTCGTGGAGGCCGCGAAGCAGGCCGAGGACGGCACGCAGAAGGCCCTGCGCGCGCAGGAAGAGCAGCGGCGCAGGCAGAACGGCTTCGTCCCGAGGTACTGAGGGACGGCGCGCGGGGTATAATTCCGGCCCTGATTCCGGCCGGAAAAATCCACCCATGAGCATCGACCAACTCGCCGAAACCGCCCAGGCCATGGTGGCCGCCGGGCAAGGGCATCATCGCCATCGATGAGTCGAACGCCACCATCAAGAAGCGCTTCGACGGCGTCGGCATCGAATGCACCGAAGAAAACCGCCGCGCCTACCGCGAGATGCTGCTGACCACCGCCGAAGCTGTCGGACCACATTTCCGGCGCGATCCTGTACGACGAGACCCTGCGCCAGAGCACGCGGACGGCGTGCCCTTCACCAAGGTCATGATGGACAGCGGCATCCTGCCCGGCATCAAGGTCGACAAGGGCGCCGCAGCCGCTGGCCGGCTTCCCGGGCGAAGTGGTCACCGAAGGCCTCGACGGCCTGCGCGAGCGCCTGAAGGAATACGCCCGGCTCGGCGCCAAGTTCGCCAAGTGGCGCGCGGTGATCAACATCGGCGAGGACATGCCGTCGGGCACCTGCATCGACGCCAACTGCCACGCGCTGGCGCGCTACGCCGCGCTGTGCCAGGAAGCCGGCATCGTGCCGATGGTCGAGCCCGAAGTGCTGATGGACGGCGACCACGACATCGACACCTGCTACGAAGTCACCGAAGTCACGCTGCGCTCGCTGTTCGGCGCGCTGTACGAGCACAACGTGATGCTCGAGGGCACCATCCTCAAGGCCAGCATGGTCATCGTCCGGCAAGGACTGCCCCGAGCAGGCCAGCGTCGACGAAGTGGCCGAGCTGACCGTGCGCTGCCTGAAGATCGACCGTGCCGGCGACGCTGCCGGGCATCGTGTTCCTGTCCGGCGGCCAGTCCGACGAGGACGCCACCGCGCACCTCAACGCCATGAACCAGCATCGGCCCGCATGCCCTGGCCGCTGTCGCTTCTCCTACGGTCGCGCCATGCAGTCGGCGGCGCTGAAGCTGTGGTCGCAGGACCTGGTCGGCAACGTCGCCGCCGCGCAGAACATCGTGCATTCGCGCGCCCGCGACAACGGCCTGGCGGCGCTGGGCCAGTGGAAGCCGGGCGCCTGAGCACTACTTCCGGCAGATCGGAATCGTGAACGAACGCCGGTCGAGAGACCGGCGTTTTTTCTTGTCTTCACGGCGACTGGCTTAAACTCCGCGCAAAGGAGAATGCCGACGATGCGAATGCCAATGCTGGTCGTGCTGCTCGCGACCGTGCTCGCCGGCTGCGGTGGCGAGGACAAGGAAGGCAAGCGGCGCGGCGCCGGCGGCGGTCCGCCCGCCGTCGTGACCACGACCGTGCTCGCGCCCTTGCCCTGGAGCGACAACCTGCGCGCGCTCGGCACGGCGGCCGCGCGCGAGTCGGTGACCGTCACCGCCAAGCTCAGCGAAAAGGTGGAGCAGGTGCACTTCGAGAGCGGCGACGAGGCGCGCGCCGGCCAGGTGCTGGTGACGCTGTCGGCGCGTGCGGAAACCGCGGGCGTGGGCGAGGCCGTTGCCGCGCTGCGCGAGGCGCAGGGCACCTACGCGCGCACCGAGGCGCTGGCGCGCCGGCAACTGGTCGCTGCCAACCAGCTCGAGGTCGCGCGCGCGGCGCGCGACAGCGCCCAGGCCAGGCTGCAGGCGGAGCGCGCCTCGGTCGGCGACCGCGTCATCAGCGCGCCCTTCGCGGGCCAGCTCGGCTTGCGCCAGGTCAGCCCCGGCTCGCTGGTGACCCCGGGCACGGTGATCACCACGCTCGACGATGTCTCGCGCATCCGCGTCGATTTCTCGGTGCCGGAGAGCCACCTGTCCGCGCTTTCGGTGGGGCAGGAAGTGAAGGCGGGCAGCGATGCCTGGCCGGGCGAAGCTTTCACCGGCCGCATCCGCTCGGTGGGATCCCGCGTCGATCCGGTGTCGCGTGCGCTGTCTGCGCGCGCCGAGTTCGCCAATCCCGACCGGCGCCTGCGGCCCGGCATGTTGTTGCAGGTGGAGTTGCCCGGGCCATCGCGCCAGGCGCTGCAGGTGCCCGAGCTGTCCCTGCAGCAACTGGGCCAGCAGGCCTTCCTGTTTCGCGTCGGCGCCGACAGCACGGTGGAGCTGGTGCCGGTGCGGATCGGCGCGCGCCGCCCCGGCTGGGTCGAGATCCTCGACGGCGTGAAGGCGGGCGACCGGATCGTGGTGGAGGGCATCGTCAAGCTCAAGCCGGGCGCGAAGATCGTGGACGCCGGCAACGCCCCCAAGGGCGGCCGCGAGAGCGCGCAGTGACCGCCCGCCGATGCTGATTTCGGACGTCTCGATCCGTCGCCCGGTGCTGGCGACGGTGGTCAGCCTGCTGCTGATTGTGCTCGGCCTGTTCGCGTTCACGCGCTTGCCGCTGCGCGAGCTGCCCGATATCGACCCGCCCGTGGTATCGGTCAACACGGCCTATACCGGCGCCTCGGCCGCGGTGGTCGAGACGCGCATCACCCAGGTGCTGGAGGACGCCGTCAGCGGCATCGAGGGCGTCGAGCTGCTGACGTCCGGCAGCCGCACCGGACGCTCGAGCATCAACATCGAGTTTTCCAGTTCGCGCGACATCGAGAGCGCCACCAATGACGTGCGCGACGCGGTCAGCCGCGTGCTCGACGACCTGCCGGTCGAGGTGGACACGCCCAGCGTCGCCAAGGCGGACGCCGATGCGCAGGCGATCATGTGGACCAACCTCACCGGCACCGGCTTCGATGTCCTCGCCCTCACCGACTACGCCGACCGCTACCTGATCGACCGCCTGTCGAGCATCGACGGCGTGTCCCAGGTCGATGTCGGCGGCGGCCAGAGCTACGCCATGCGCGTGTGGCCGAATGCCGCCGCGCTGGCCGCGCGCGGGCTCTCGGTCGCCGACGTGCAGGCGGCCCTGCGGCGCGAGAACGTCGAGCTGCCGGGCGGCAGCATCGAATCCACCGACCGCGACTTCACCGTGCGGGTCGAGCGCGGCTTCCGCTCGGCCGGGGACTTCGCGCGCCTGCCGCTGAGCCGCGGCAGCGACGGCCATGTCGTGCGCCTGGGCGAAGTGGCGCGCGTCGCGCTGGATTCGGCCGAGCGGCGCAGCTATTTTCGCGGCAACGGCAAGCCCATGCTTGGCCTGGGCATCGTCAAGACCTCGACCTCCAACAGCCTGCAGGTCGCGCGCGACGTCAAGGCCGAGATCGCGCGCATCAACGCCAGCCTGCCGAAGGGCATGGTGATGGGCGTCACCTACGATTCCACCGAATACATCGACGTCGCCGTCAACGAGGTCTACAAGACGCTGGCCGAGGCGATCGTGCTGGTGTTGCTGGTGATCTGGCTGTTCCTGGGCAGCGCGCGCGCGGCGCTGATCCCGGCAGTGACCGTGCCGGTGTGTGTGGTCGCCGCGTTCATGGCGCTGTGGGCTTTCGGCTTCTCGATCAACCTGCTGACCCTGCTGGCGCTGGTGCTGTCCATCGGCCTGGTCGTGGACGACGCCATCGTGGTGCTGGAGAACGCGCAGCGACGCGTAGACCTGGGCGAACCGGCGCCGCTGGCGGCGCTGCGCGGCACGCGCCAGGTCGCCTTCGCGGTGATCGCGACCACGGCCGTGCTGGTTTCGGTGTTCGTGCCCATGGCCTTCCAGGAAGGCAACAACGGCAGGCTGTTCCGCGAACTGGCGGTGGCGCTGGCGGGGGCGGTCGCGATCTCGATGTTCGTGGCGCTGACGCTGACGCCGATGATGTGCTCGTTGCTGCTGCGCCCGCACGGCCGCGAGGCGAAGGGCTTCAGTGGCTGGATTGACGCGCGCCTCGGCGCCCTGTCCAGCGCTTATCGGCGCCGGCTGGCGAAGAGCGTCGACCAGCCCGTGCTGTTCGGCGTGGTCATGCTGGCGGCGCTGGTGGCCAGCGCGTTGCTGTTCGCCGGCGTACCGCGCGAGCTGGCGCCGACCGAGGACCGCGGCGCCTTCTTCGTGCAGGCGAACGGCCCCGAGGGCGGCGGCTACGACTACACCGTGCGGCAGCTGGCCAAGGTCGAGCAGGCGCTGCTGAAATTCCAGGGCGGCGACAAGCCGGTGGCGATGGTCAACACGCGCGCGCCGGCGGGCTTCGGCGGCGGCGGCGAGATGCAGAACGGCATGGCCATCGTGATCCTCAAGCCGTGGGGCGATCGCGAGCAGACCACCGACGAAGTCGTCGAGGAGGCCAGCCGCGAGCTGGCGAAGATCCCCGGCGTGCGCGCGCTGGCGCAGGTCAGGCAAGGCCTGGTGCGCGGCGGCGGCCAGCCCTTGCAGGTGGTGCTCGGCGGCCCCGAGTACGCGCAGCTGGTGGAGTGGCGCGACCGGCTGCTGGCGCGTTTCGAGTCCAACCCGAACCTGTCCGGCGTCGACTCCGATTACAAGGAAACACGGCCGCAGCTGCGCATTGCGGTGGACCAGGACCGCGCCGCCGACCTTGGCGTCGCCGCAGCGGATATCGGCAGCGTGCTGCAAACCATGCTCGGCTCCTCGCGCGTCACCACCTTCGTCAATCAGGGCAAGGAATACGACGTACTGGTGCAGGCCGAGCGCGAAGACCGCTCCAGCGTCGCCGACCTGGAAAACCTGTACGTGCGCGCGCGCAGCGGCGAGCTGGTGCCGCTGTCGAGCGTGGTCACCGTGAGCGAGATCGCCGAGCCGGGCACGCTCAACCGCTTCAACCGGCTGCGCTCGATCACCGTGTCGGCGCGGCTGGCGCCCGGCTATCCGCTCGGCGATGCGATCGACTTCGCCCGCCAGGCGGCGGCGGAAGAGTTGCCGGAGACGGCGCAGGTCGATTTCGGCGGCCAGTCGCGCGAGTACCTCACCGCCGGCGGCGCGGCCATGTTCACCTTCGGCATGGCGCTGCTGGTGGTGTTCCTGGTGCTGGCGGCGCAGTTCGAGAGCTTCGTGCATCCGCTGGTGATCATGCTGACGGTGCCGCTGGCGGTGTTCGGCGCCTTGCTGGGCCTGGCCGCGACCGGCAACACCATCAACCTCTTCAGCCAGATCGGGATCGTCATGCTGGTCGGGCTGGCGGCCAAGAACGGCATCCTGATCGTCGAGTTCGCCAACCAGCGCCGCGACGAGGGCCTGCCCCTGCGCGAGGCGATTCTTGATGCTTCCGCCACGAGGCTGCGCCCGATCCTGATGACCTCGGTGGCCACCGTCACCGGCGCGCTGCCGCTGATGTTCGCCACCGGCGCCGGTTCCGCCAGCCGCGGCGCGATCGGCGTGGTGGTGGTGTTCGGCGTGCTGCTGTCCACGCTGCTGTCGCTGTTCGTGGTGCCGGCCTTCTACCTGCTGCTGGCGAAGTACACGCGCGCGCCGGAGGAACGCGGGCGCGCGCTCGAGGCGATGGAGGCGCAGGTGGCGTCGGTGGACCGCAGTCACGGCGGCTAGCCGTGAGGCGGTTGCGGCCGGCGGCCGCGGCGCGCGGTACCCTGTGGTCCATGAGCCAGGACGAAAAACCCCCGTCGCCGTATCGCGGCCCGCCGACCCAGCGCCTCGACAAGCGCGCGCGCGAGCGCCAGCGCGCCGAAGGCGGAGCCGCGCCATCGGCGTCCGCGCCGCCGCGGGCGACCCGCATCCCGCCGCGCGACGAGCGCCTTGCGCATGGCGAGGACGCCCGTGAGCGCGTTCCGCCCGCCGAGCAGCGCCTGTACGGGCTCAATGCCTGCCTGGCGCTGTTCGCGCAGCGGCCGCAGGCGCTACGCAAGGTCTGGCTGCTGGAGTCGCGCATCCCGGCGCTGAAGGCGGTGCTGGCGCACTGCGTGCAGCAGCGCCTGGGTTACACCATCGTCGAAGCCGGTGACCTCGAGCGCCTGAGCGGCAGCGCGCACCACGAAGGCGTGGTGTTCGGGGTGCTGCCCTTGCCCGAGTCGCCGTTGTCGGGCTGGCTGCGCGAGTTGCCTGCGGGACCGGCGGTGGCGCTGTGGCTGGATGGCGTCGGCAATCCGCACAACCTGGGTGCGATCCTGCGCAGCGCGGCGCACTTCGGCGCCGCCGGAATCCTGTTGCCGAAGGACTCGCCGCTGGCCATCTCCGGCGCCGCGGCGCGGGTGGCCGAGGGCGGCGCCGAATTCGTGTCGGTGGTGCGCCTTGGGCGCAGCGAGAATGCCTTCGAACAGCTGAAGGCAGCCGGTTTCGTGGTCGCCGCCACCGTCGTGCGCGGCGGCAGTTCCCTGTTCGCGACGAAATTGCCGCCGCGGCTGGTCTACGTGCTGGGCGCCGAGCAGTCCGGCGTGGATGCGCCGCTGGCGAAGGCGAGCGCGCTGCGGCTGGGCATTCCCGGGCGCGGCGCCGTCGAGAGCCTCAACGTTGCGTCCGCGGCCTCGGTGCTGCTGTCGGAGTGGACCCGGCAGCAGGGTGGCTGAGTCTTACTGCACCTCGGGCGGCGGTGGCGGCGAGCGGCCGAAGTCGATCTTCGATTCGGCGGCGGCCCAGGCCAGTACGGCGTAGGCCGCGACCTGTTGGTCCAGCGCGGCCGAATCCACCTTGTCGAGGGTGTCGTTGGCGGTGTGGTGGTAGTCGAAGTAGTCGCTGCCATCCTGCCAGAGCTGCGCCCAGGGCATGCCCAGCTTGGCGAAAGGACTGATGTCCGGACCGGGCTCGCCGCCTTCCATCATGCGGATCCCCAGCGGCGCCAGCAGCGCGCCGATCTGCTCGATCACGGGACGCGCCTCCGGCGCGACGGCGGCGCTGAAGCCATAGATGCGGCCGGCGCCGAAATCGCTTTCCGCGCCGAGCTGTTGCAGGTCGAGCTCGTGCTGGTTCGCCTTGGCGTAGGCCCTGCCGCCAAACAGGCCCTGCTCCTCGTTGCAGAAGGCGATCACGCGGATGGTGCGCCGCGGTCCACGGGCCAGGCGGCCGATGCGCGCACCGGCGGCCATGGTGATTGCCACGCCCGCGCCATCGTCGATGGCGCCGGTGCCCAGGTCCCAGGAATCCAGGTGGCCGCCGATCACCACCACTTCCTTCGCCAGCCTGCCGCGCCCGGCGATCTCGCCGATCACGTTGTGGCTGGTGATTTCCTTGCCGTTGAAGCCGACGTCGAGATCCAGGCGCAGGCGCACCGGCTGGCCGCGGCTGAGCATGCGCGAAAGCTGGTCCGCATCCGGATTTGACAGCGCCGCGGCGGGGATCTGCAACGCGCCTTCGGGATAGGTCTGCTGGCCGGTGTGCGGGAAGCGATCCGAGTCGGTGCCGATCGAGCGCAACAGGTACGCCACCGCGCCCTTCGCGGCGGCATCGGCGGCGCCGCGGCGCGCCTTCACCGCCGGGTCGTAGCCGTGGCCGTCGCGGAAGCGCTGCATGCGGTTGGAGACATAGGCGATCTTGCCGGCCAGGGATCCGGCGGGCGCCGCCTTCAATGCATCGAGGGTGGCGAACTCGACCACCTCCGCTTCCAGCGGGCCGCCGCTGCCGACCGTGCCGCCGAGCGCGGTGATTGCCAGTGGCTGCGGGAATGGCGCCAGCACGGTCGCCGATTCGCGCCGTCGCTCCCACACCCGGTGCACCACCGGCTCCAGGTACACGCGGTCGTAGCCCAGCGCCTTGAAGTGCGTCTGCGCCCAGGCCACGGCGCGCTCGTAGGCCGGGCTGCCGGCCATGCGCGGCCCGATTTCGGTGCTCAGCGATTCGACGATCGCATACGCCTCGCCGGCGTGGTCGTTCGGCGACGCGAGGATCTTCGCGGTCGCGAGCGCGTGCGGCGACAGCGCGCCTTCGCCGGCGCCCGCCGCGGGAGCGGCGAGGGCGGCGCACAGGCAGATCGCGGGGAACAGGCGGCGCGTCGGCGTCATCCCGGGGACTCCAGGTTCAGGGTGGGGGCGATCAGCGCGTGCGCAGCGCGTCGCGGATTTCGGTCAACAGCACGATGTCGGCCGCGGGCGCGACCGGCGCCGGCTCCGCCTCGCGCTTGCGGTACAGCCGGTTGATCAGCTTGACGAGCAGGAACACGGCGAAGGCGACCAGCAGGAAATCCACCAGCGCCTGCGCGAAGGCGCCGTAGCGCAGCAGCACGGCCGCTACCTCCTTGCCGTCCGCGCCCAGGCGCGCCGGTTCCAGCACGATTGCCAGCTCGCTGAAGTCCACGCCGCCGACCAGCTTGCCGATCACCGGCATGATCAGGTCGTCCACCAGCGAGGACACGATCCTGCCGAAGGCCGCGCCGAGCACCACGCCGACCGCGAGGTCGAGCACGTTGCCGCGCATCGCGAACTCCTTGAACTCCGAAATCATGGACATGTTGCCTGCTCCCCGGGTCGCAATCAGGGGACAACGATACCCGCAAACTCGACCAGGCCGTCAACGCCCGCGCGGAATGCATCGCCAGGCTGCAGCGGACCCACGCCGGCCGGCGTACCCATGAACACCAGGTCGCCGGCGCGCAGCGCGAACAGCCGCGACAGGTGCTGCAGCACTTCGCCGACGCCGAAGATCATCTGCGACAGCGGCGCCTGCTGGCGCAGTTCGCCGTTGACCTCGAGCCAGAGCCGGCTCGCGGAGATGTCGCCAGCCTGGGCGATGGGCACCAACGCGCTAAGCACCGCGGAACCGTCGAAACCCTTGGCGATATCCCAGGGCAGGCGCTTTTCCTTGGCTTCGGCCTGCAGGTCGCGGCGCGTCAGGTCCAGGCCGACGCCGTAGCCGAAAACCAGCGCCTGCGCCTGCGCGGCATCCACCTCGCCGGCGGCGTCGCGCCCGAGCGCGACTACCAGTTCGACCTCGTGGTGCAGTTCACTGGTCATGCCCGGATAGCGCACGCGGCCGTCGGTGACGATCGCGTCGCCAGGCTTCATGAAGATCACCGGCGTGCCCTTGTTCTCGCCGGGGCGCGCGGCTTCGACGCCCATCTCGCGCGCGTGTTCGGCAAAGTTGCGGCCGACGCAATAGACGCGGTGCACGGGGAAGCGGTCGTACTCCCCGCGCAGTGGCACGGACGCGATGGGAACCGGGGCGAAGCTGTATTGGGGCATGGGCCGGCAATGCGCAGGGAAGGGCCCAGTCTAGCGGCCGAGCGCGTGTTTGCAGCGGTCTTTACTGCAGGCTGAGCGTGGCGTGGCGCTTGTCCACGACCGAATACTCGCCCTCGATCACCGATTCGACGCGCGGCGTCGGCGCCGCCGGCGCGCGCAGCATGCGGCGCGCGGCCGCGAACAGCAGCATGCCCAGGCCGACGAACAGGCCACCCACGACCAGCACCGCGAGCAGCACCAGGCCCAGCATGCCGAGCAGCAGGCGCAGCAACGGATGGCGCGGCTTGCTCGGCGAGTAGGTGAAAATGCGGTGTACGAAGAAGGGCATGGGTGCGTGTCAAACTGCCGGGGAACTGGAGTATGGCGATGGCACCGGGCGAAGGTGTAAGTGAAACGTTAATCCATCGTTCAGCCCTGGCACAGGAAGGCCTCGTGGCCCTGGATGTCTCGATCGCCGGTGAAACCGCGAGCATCATCGTCGATTGTGGCGTTTCCCCGCCGAGGGCCTGGCGCAACTGCTGCCCCCACCAGGGCCGCCGGCTGGACTTCGCGCCCGGCCGTTTCCTGCTCGACCAGGGCCGCCTCGTGTGTGCCGCGCACGGCGCCAGCTTTCCGCCTCGACGATGGCCTGTGCGTGGCCGGTCCGTGCCGGGGCGAGCACCTGACGGCGGTGTCGGTCGAGGAGTCCGGCGAAGGCTGGCTGCGCTTTGCGCTGCCGGCGGCCTAAAACATCAGGTTGACCGAAATCACCGTGATCACCAGGTAGCACAGCGTCAGCGGCGCGCCGGTGCGCCACAGGTCGCGCGGCCGGTAGCCGGCCGGGCCCGCGATCATGGACAGCACCGGATTCGACTGGCTCAGGAAGTTGTTGGAGGCCGACAGCGCCGCCAGCATCGCGAAGCCCAGCGGGCTGGCGCCGGCGGCCAGCGCGATGTTGATCGCCATCGGCACCATCACCACGGTGGCGCCGACATTGCCGATCACCAGGCTGAAGAGGATGGTGAGCACGCCGATCGCCACCTGCAGCACCCACACCGGCGTGCCGTCGCCGGTCCACTCCAGCGCGCGCTGCGCGACCCAGTTCGCCGCGCCGGTGGAATCCATGGCGTAGCCGAGCGGGATCAGGCAGGCGACCAGGAACACGGTCTTCCAGCTCACCGCCGCGTAGGCCTCGTCCATGTTGATCACGCCGGCGACGATCATCGCCGCCGCCCCCGCCATCAGCGCCAGCGACACCGGCAGCAGCGTGCTCAGTGCCAGCAGCATGGAGATGGTGAACAGCACGATCGCGGTGCGCAGCTTCTGTGGCCGCTGCTCCTGCTTGGGGAAGTCGGTGACCACGACGAAGTCGCGGCTGGCGCCGGCCTGCGCCAGGTCGCTCCAGATGCTGTGGAACACCAGCATGTCGCCGGCTACGCAGCGGCAACTGGCGGATGTCGGCACGGAACACCTTCTTCTCGCGGTTGATCGCCAGCAGGCTGATGCCGAAGCGCTTGCGCAACTGCAGCTCGGCCTGGCTGCGGCCGATGAACTGCGAGGTCGGCGGGATCACCGCCTCGGAAATGCCGGCGCGGCTGGGGTCGAACAGGTCGGCGAAGTTGCGCAGGCGGGTCGAGACCTTCAACTGGTTGGCCTGCGCGTAGTCCTGCACCGCCTCGCGCGCGCCCATCACGCCGATCACGCTGCCGACCCAGATCATCTGGTCGGCCGGCGGCGACAGCCGCGCCTCGCTGCCGGTCAGCAGCGCGAGGAACAGCGGCGCATCCTTCTGCGCCTCCGCCTCGCCGATCGACATGCCGACCAGCGGGCTCTCGGCGCCGACCGTGAGTTCCACCACTTCGCCTTCGATGCCGTAGGCCTGCGCGAAGTAGCTCTCGGTGCGCCCGGGCGTCACCGGGTCCTGGCCGGCCTCGGCGTCGCGCAGCCATTTCTTGCCGGGAAAGCGGAAGTACAGCAGCCCGGCGATCAGCAGCGCGATGCCGATCGGCAGCGGCTGGAACATCGGGAAGGGCTCGAGCGAAGCCGCGCCGCTGGGCAGGTTGCGGTTCGCCGACTGCACCAGGTCGTTGAGCATGAGCAACGGCGAGTTGCCGACCATGGTCAGGCCGTCGCCCATGACGATCGCGGCCGCCATCGGCAACAGCAGGCGCGAAAGGACCACGCCGGTGCGCGCCGACAGGCGCGAGGCCACCGGCAGGAACAGGGCGGTCACGGACGGGTTCTGCATGAAGCCGGACATCAGTCCGGCCACCGCCGACGTCCAGCAGGATCAGGCGATCCTCCATGCCCCTGGAGCGTCGCAGCAGCCAGGAGGCGAGGCGGTGCAGGGCGCCGGTGTGGTCCAGGCCCGCGCCCAGGATCATGGTGGCGATGATCGAGATCACCGCGTTGCCGGAGAAGCCGTCGAACAGCTCGTTGCTCGGGACCAGGCCAAGCACGCCGAGCGCGATCAGCACCACCAGCGCGGTGGCATCGCTGCGGATGCGCTCGAACATGAACATGGTCATCGTGAAGCACGACCAGGCCCAGCACCAGCATCATGTCGCGAGTCAGGACGAGGTCGGTGTCCATGCGCGCTCAGGTCCTCTCGTACACGAGGTCCCAGACGCCGTGGCCCAGCTTCTGGCCGCGGTCCTCGAAGTGCGTCTGCCGCCGCCACGGCGGGCGCGGCACGCTCGCGCGCGCGCCGGCGCGGATTGCGCAGGCGCGGCTCGGCCTCGCACACGTCCAACATCTGCTCCGCATAGGCCTGCCAGTCGGTGGCCAGGTGCAGCGGCCGCCGGCGCGCAGCTTGTCGCACAGCATCGCCACGAAGGCCGGATTGCAGCAGGCGGCGCTTGTTGTGGCGCTTCTTGTGCCAGGGGTCGGGGAAGTAGATGCGCACTTCGTCGAGGGCCCCGTCGGCGACCTCGTCGCGCAACACCTCGACCGCGTCGTGCTGGTACACGCGCACGTTTTCCAGGCCGCTGTCGGCGAGCGTGTTGAGCAGGCGGCCGACGCCGGGCCCGTGCACCTCGACGCCGATGAAGTTGCGTTGCGGCTCATTGGCGGCGGCGAAGGCCAGTTGCTCGCCGTTGCCGAAGCCGATTTCCAGAACCGCTCGGCGCGCCGCTGGAACAGCGCTACGAAGTCGCGCCCGGTTCCGGCGTACTCAATTCCGAATTTCGACCAGTGCAGCTCGAAGGCGCGCTTCTGCGCATTCGTCATCTTGCCCTGGCGCAGCACGAAGCTGCGGATGGCGCGTCGCGGCAGGGCGGGTTCCGTTTGGCTCCGCTCTGCGCTCATGGCTCAGAAGAACAAGCCGTCGATCGGCGACGAGGCGCTGGCGTTGCGCCGGCGCGGGATGCGGCCGGCGAGGAAGGCGTCGCGGCCGGCCTCGCACCGCCTTGCTTCATCGCGCGCGCCATGCGCACCGGATCCCGGGCGCCGGCGATGGCGGTGTTCATCAGCACGCCGTCGCAGCCCAGCTCCATGGCGATGGCGGCGTCGGAGGCGGTGCCGACGCCGGCATCCACCAGCACCGGCACCTTGGCGTTCTCGATGATCTCGAGCAGGTTCCACTTGTTCTGGATGCCCAGGCCGGAGCCGATCGGCGCCGCCAGCGGCATCACCGCCACGCAGCCGATCGCTTCCAGCCGCGCGCGCCAGGATCGGGTCGTCGGAGGTATAGACCATGACGTCGAAGCCGTCGGCGACCAGGCGCTCGGCGGCGGCCAGGGTCTGCACCACGTCCGGGAACAGCGTCTTCTCGTCGCCGAGCACTTCCAGCTTGACCAGCTTGTGCCCGTCGAGCAGCTCTCGCGCGAGCTGACAGGTGCGCACGGCGTCGTCGGCGGTGTAGCAGCCGGCGGTGTTCGGCAGGATGGTGTAGCGATCCGGCGGCAGCACGTCGAGCAGGTTGGGCGCGCCCGCGTCCTGGCCGAGGTTCATGCGCCGCAGCGCGACGGTGACGATCTGCGCGCCGGCCGCCTCGGTGGCGCGGCGGGTCTCGTCGAAGTCCTTGAACTTGCCGGTGCCCGTGAGCAGGCGCGACGCATAGGACTTGCCCGCGATGATCAGCGGGTCGTCGAGGGGAACGGGGGATTCCATCGGCCAATTATGGCCCGAATGCGCTGCGCAGTTAAGTCTTCATGCGTTCAACGCCGCGCCATGCGCGGCCATGCCCACGCCAGCAGCAGCCACGTCGGCAGCAAACCGGCGCCATGCCAGGCAAGCACCTGCAGCGGATGCGTGTCGAAGCCGACCACCGCCGCGCCCTGCATGCCAAGGTAAAGCACGAGGACAAGCGCCAGTTCGAAGGGGCGTGGATTGCGCAACAGCGCGCCCAGGCACAGGCCCCAGCTGACGAAGGAAATGCCGATCGTGAGCACGGCGAGCGCGGCCAGCGGCGCGCCGGGCAGCAGGCGCAGCATCCCCGGGGCGGACAATGCCAGCACCAGCGTGATGCCCACCATGAAGCGCACTGCCAGCATGCGGCCAAGCGCGCGCGGGGCGTTGAACACCAGGGCGCCGGTGCCGTGCTCGCGTTCGCGCAGGATGGCGTTCGCGAGGATGTCGAGTGGCAGCGCCCAGGCCAGCAACACGCCGATGCGTGCCGCCTCGCCGGTGCCGAAGGCCTGCAGCCCGAGCGCCACCAGCGCGGCCAGCCACCACCATCGGCGTCGTTCCCGCAGCACCAGCTTGAGTTCGGCCACGGCGAGGATGCCGAGCGGGCCGCGTTCGAACAGGCGCAAGGCGCGATCGAGCCAGCGCAGGCGCAGGCCGGCCCGGCTGCGTTGCGTTGCGCTGCCGGCACGCGCGGCGGCGCGGTCGAGCAGTGGCGAGGCGAGCAGCACGCTGCCCAGCGCGAAGGCGAGCCACAGCGCGCGGCCGGCGACGTCCATCGGACGCGGCTGCCACGACGGCCAGGCGAAGATCGTCGGCCCCTGCGGCGGACTCGGCGTGCCGAGGCTGAAGCCGAAGTCCTGCGTCTCGTCCGTCTGCGTGCTGCGCAGTCGCTGGAAGTCGCGCGCCGCCACCAGCAGGCCATTGGGGTCGCTGAGCCAGGTGGTGCGCGCGGGCGAATCCTTCACCTCCAGCTGCGCCACCGAGACCGACAGCACGGCGATCCAGCCGATGAAATACAGCACGCTGCCCGCGGTGCGCCGCAGCCAGGGCACGAGGTCGAACCAGATCGCCGCCGCCGAGGTCATGGCCAGGCCGGGCAGGCTCAGCAGCAGGATCGGCTTCGCCGCTTCGATGAGGTCGAAGTGGCGGTCTTCGGCGCGCAGCCATTGCGCCACCAGCCCGACGCACAGGCCGATCGCCACGATCAGGCCGAAGATCGCCATGTGGCTCGCCCACTTGGCCAGCAGGAAGCCGGCGCGCGTCATCGGCGTCGCCACCAGCAGCTGCCAGACCCGGGTCTCGATGTCGCGCACCAGCGTGCCGCGCACGAGGTAGAAGCCGCCCAGGCCCAGCAACATGCTGTAGGCCATCGCCAGCACCATGCCTACCCAGGCGCTGGAGTACGCGCCGCGCTCGCCGCGCCCGATCGAAAGGATCATGTAGCCGTCCTGCGGGCTGGGGAAACACCACCAGGTAGCCACGACCATCGCGCCCAGCAACACCCAGAAGCGCGGCGTGCGCGTGCGCTCGCGCAGGTCCGCCTGCAGGATGGCGAGGAAGCGGCGCCAGGCGTCCATGTCAGTGCGGCCTTGCTTCGGATCCGAGCAGCCAGGTGTAGGCGTCCTCGAGGCCGGGTGTCACCGGTTGTGCGTCGGGGTGCGGCGAGTCCGCGCTGACCACGCGCACGCGGATGCCATCGGGTCGGCGCAACGAAGCGCACAGCACGAAGCGCTCGCGCACCTGCGCGAGCTGCTCTGCCGGCAAGGTCCATTCCCAGACATGGCCGTCGGCGCGTTCCACCAGCGCCTCGGGGCTGCCGTGGAAGCGCAGGCGCCCGCCCGCCATCACCGCGAGCGCGGTGGCACTGGCTTCGACGTCGGAAACGATGTGCGTGGACAGGATCACCAGGCGCTGCCCGGCGAGGTCGGTGAGCAGGTGGCGGAAGCGCATGCGCTCCTCGGGATCGAGGCCGACGGTGGGCTCGTCCACGATCAACAGTTGCGGATCGTTGAGCAGCGCCTGCGCGATGCCGACGCGCTGGCGCATGCCGCCGGAGAAATCGCCGAGGCGCCGGTCGGCGGCATCCACCAGTCCGACCAGGGCCAGGCAGTGCTCGACCCGGTCGCGCGCCTTCGCGCCGGCCAGGCCCTTCACGGCGGCGAGGAAGGCGAGGAACTCGCGCGCACTCAGCGCGGCATAGACGCCGAAATCCTGCGGCAGGTAGCCCAGGGTCGCGCGCAGGGCATCGGGTTGCGCGGCGATGTCGGTGCCGTTCCAGCGCACGCGCCCGGCGCTGGCTTTCGACAGGGTCGCGAGGATGCGCATGAGCGTGGACTTGCCGGCGCCGTTGGGGCCGAGCAGGCCCAGGATGCCCGGGCCAAGCTCCAGGCTCAGCCCGGATACCGCCTCATGGCCGCCCGGATATCGGTAAGTGACTGATTCCAGTGACAGTGCGCAATTCGACATGCGGATCCCCTGGGCGAATAGCGCCTCTCGTGTTGGTACTGTAGTTAACTACAACACCACCGCGCATGGGCCGAAAGACAGGGGGGGCGGGCTCAACCGCCCCCGATCGCGTGGATGATCTCGATCCGGTCGCCTTCGCGAAGCTCGTGCACGGCATGCCGACTGCGCGCGACGATTTCGCAATTCACTTCCACCGCCACGCGCCGTTCGCCAAAGCCGGTGGCCTGCAGCAGGCTGAGCACGGTCTGCGGCGCGGGCAATTCGCGCGCCTCGCCGTTGAGGCAAATCTTCATGCCGCCGATTCTATCGGCCTTCCCGCCTGCGTTGCGGGCCGGCGCGCGGGCGGCCATACTTTTCTCCGCAGGCGGGTGTAGCTCAATGGTAGAGCTGTTGCTTCCCAAGCAACTGACGAGGGTTCGATTCCCTTCACCCGCTCCACCGACGCAATCCCGACGGAACCGATGCCATGACTTCGCGAGCCAACCAGCCGAGGTCGAGGTTGTCGTCGCGCCTGCTGCTGGGCTGGCGCGAGTGGGTGGCCCTGCCCGAGCTGGGCATCGGCAGCATCCGCGCCAAGGTGGACAGCGGCGCGCGCAGTTCCTCCCTGCACGTGCGCAACCAGGAACTGTTCGAGCGCGAGGGCGTGGCGCGGGTGCGCTTTCAGCTCGAGCACTGGCCCCGACGAGTCGCTCAGCGAAACCCTCGAGGCTGAGGTGCTGGACCGCCGCGACGGTCACCGATTCCGGCGGACACCGCGAGACGCGCGTGTTCATCCGCACCTTGCTACGGTTGCCCGACCGGGCCGTCCTGGCCGATCGAACTCAACCTCACCGAAAGGCGAAATATGGCCTTTCCCATGCTGCTGGGCCGCACTGCCCTGCGCCGGCGCTGCCTGGTGGAACCAGCGCGCTCCTGGCTGCTGGGCGTGCCGACTGCGGCGGAAGCCCATCGATGAAACTCGCCATCCTGTCCCGCAACACCAAGCTGTACTCGACCCAGCGCCTGGTCGAGGCGGCGCGCGAGCGCGGCCACACCGTGCGCGTGCTCGATCCGCTGCGCTGCTACATGAAGATCGCGCCGGGAGACTTCTGCCTGCAACTACAAGGGCAAGCCACTGACCGGCGTCGACGCGGTGATCCCGCGCATCGGCGCCTCGGTCACCCGCTACGGCACGGCGGTGCTGCGCCAGTTCGAGCTGATGGGCGCCTATCACGCCGAACAGCTCCGACGCGATCCTGCGCGCGCGCGACAAGCTGCGCTGCCACCAGATGCTGGCAGGGCGAGGGCATCGGCCTGCCGACCACGGTGTTCGGCGACAACCCCGACGACACCGACGACCTGCTGGCCCTGCTCGGCAAGCCGCCGCACGTGATCAAGCTGATCGAAGGCACGCAGGGCAATGGCGTCGTGCTGGCCGAGAACGCCTGCCGGCCTCGCGCAGCGTGATCGAGGCCTTCCGCGGCCTGTACGCCAACTTCCTGGTGCAGGAATTCATCGCCGAAGCAAAGGGCGCCGACATGCGCTGCTTCGTGGTCGGCGACAAGGTCATCGCGTCCATGCAGCGACAGGCCGAGCCCGGCGAGTTCCGCTCCAACCTGCACCGCGGCGGCCAGGCCAGCCGGGTCACGCTCACCGACGCTGAGAAGCGACACCGCCCTGCGCGCCGCCCGGGTCCTGGGGCTGGGCGTCGCCGGCGTCGATCTGCTGCGATCCCGCGCGGACCGCTGGTGCTGGAAGTGAACTCCTCGCCAGGACTGGAGGGCATCGAGGGCGTCACCGGCGTGGACGTGGCCGGAGCGCATCATCGACGCACGTGGCGGCCCGCGCTCCCGCCCCGGCGCCAAGGCGCCCGGGGCGCAAAGAAAATAACTGCCGTCTCCCGCTTTTTTAACGGATTTTTAATCTCAGGGTGCCTAGGCTGGTCGGGCCAAGATCAGTGGGCTCCTCCTCGTCGGATACCGCCGATTACGGCAATCGGGGCATCTGTAAAACTTTCGACCCGGGCAAGGCGTCTCCCCAATGACGCCTTCCCGGGTTTTTTTCTTTCCCGTCCCCATTTCCCACGTTCGCATGCCGCTCAGGCGACACGCCGCATGCTGCGGTGAATCCTCTCTGGCAGAATCCCGACATGCAGACGAACCCGGAGTCCAAGCCCTCCATGCGCATCCTTGTCGTCGAAGACAACCGCGACATCGCCGCCAACCTGGGTGATTACCTGGAAGAGCGCGGCCACACCGTGGACTACGCCGCCGATGGCGTGACCGGGCTGCACCTGGCCGTGGTCAACAACTTCGACGCCATCGTGCTGGACCTCAACCTGCCCGGCATGGACGGTCTCGAGGTCTGCCGCAAGCTGCGCGCCGAAGGCCGCAAGCAGACGCCGGTGCTGATGCTGACCGCGCGCGATTCGCTGGACGCACAAGCTCGACGGGCTTCGAGTCCGGCGCCGACGACTACCTGGTCAAGCCCTTCGCGCTGCAGGAAGTGGAGGCGCGCCTGCAGGTGCTCGCGCGCCGCGGCAAGGCCGCCCAGCCGCGCGTCCTGGAAGTGGCCGACCTCGAGTTCAACCTCGACACGCTGGAAGTGCGCCGCCAGGGCAAGCTGCTGCAGTTGAACCCGACCGCGCTGAAGATCCTGCAGGCGCTGATGGAAGCCTCGCCGGCGGTGGTGCCGCGCATGGACCTCGAGACCCGCGTCTGGGGCGAGGAGCTGCCGGACTCCGACAGCCTGCGCGTGCACATCCACGGCCTGCGCGCCGCGGTGGACAAGCCCTTCGAAAAGCCCCTGATCCAGACCCGCCACGGCATCGGCTACCGCATCGCCGACTCCGAGCCGGCGTGAGGGTAGCCACCTGAGCGAGCCGGATTCCGCCACCCACTATCGGCGCCGGCTTCGCAGCCGAATCATCGTTTCCTTCCTGCTGCTGGGTTTCGGGTTGACGGCGCTGTTCGCCTTCGCCACGGTGATGCTGCGCAACCGCCTGGAAGGCTCGCTGGTGGACACCTGGCTGCAGAGCGAGGCCAGCAACTTCCTGGTATTCAAGCGCGCGCATCCCGAGCCGGAAGCGCTGTTCACCTTCTCGCGCCAGATCGAAGCCTTCGCCTACCGTCCCGAGAGCGCGAAACATCCCCTTCGGCTGGAAGGGGCTGCCGCCGGGCGTGCACGACCTGCGCGAAATGGACAGCCGCGGGCAGATGCGCGAGTACAAGCTGGCCGTGCATCGCGCCCCGGACATGGTCACCTACCTGCGCTATGACTACACGCAGGAAGCCCTGACCCAGCGGCAGATGCTGTACACGCTCAGCGCGGTGGTGCTGTTGTTCACCGGCCTGGCCTGGGTGATCGGGCTGTGGTCCTCGCGCCGGGTGATCAGCCCGCTGACCGAGCTGGCGCGGCGGGTCGAGGGCTTCTCCAGCCGGCAGAACCCGGAGAAGCTGGCGCCGCACTTCCCGCAGGACGAGGTCGGCGCAACTGGCTTCGGCGCTCGACGACTACGCCGCGCGCATGACCAGCCTGGTCAAGCGTGACCGCGAGTTCAACGCCGACGTCAGCCACGAGCTGCGCACGCCGCTGGCGGTGATCCGCGGCGCGGTCGAGCTGCTGCTGGCGGCCCCCGATCTCAACGACAAGACCCGGCAACGCCTGGATCGCATCGAACGCGCCGCCCACCAGTGCGCCGACCTCACCACCGCGCTGCTGCTGCTTTCGCGCAGCGAGCGCGGCAGCGGCCGCACCGAGGTGAGCAGGGTGTGCCAGTCGCTGGTCGAGGCCAACCGCGCCCAGCTGGGCAGCAAGCCGGTCACGATCAGCCTGGTCGGCCGCGACGACGTGGTGGTGAACGCGCCCGAGGCGGTGGTCTCGGTGGCGCTCGGCAACCTGATCGGCAATGCCTGCAAGTACACGCCGGAAGGCGAGGTGCGGGTGGTGGTGCACGCCGATCGCGTGGACATCGAGGACACCGGGCCGGGCCTGAGCGCCGAGGACGCGGCGCGCCTGTTCGAGCGCGGCTACCGCGGCTCCTATGCCGGCGGCACCGCCGGCGGCGGCATCGGCCTGTCGATCGTGCGCCGGCTGTGCGACCTCTACGGCTGGTCGGTCAGCATTGCGCCGCGACCGGAGCGCGGCGCGGTCGCCACCCTGGTGTTCGGCGCCTCGCTGCCCGCGAACGGCAGCAGCGAGTCCTCCAGCGCCACCAGCGGGCCGAGCTCGTAGACATTGCGGTAGCCGTAGTCGTAGAGCGCGATGAAGGTCGACAGGTTGAGCGAGGCGCTGGCGATCTTGGCCGGGAACGGCGTTTCCGCGCCGGCGAAATTGTTGTTGCAGTAGATCAGGATGCGCGTGTCCTTGTCGGGGATGGTGCGCCCCAGGCTTTCGATGGCGATGTCCGGAAAGCTGAGGTTGATCGCGCCGCGCACGTGCAACTGCGCGTAACGCTGCGCGCTGCGCGCGTCGAGCACCACGGTGCCGGGCTCGGCCATCATGCGCAGGAACTCGGCTTCGCCGATGCGGCGCTCGCGCCGGTGCTGCGCCGCTGCGCGCGAGACCTCGAGGAAAGCCGGCATGTCGATCGCCGGGTTGGCGATCTCGCCGGGGGCTGGCGCGGCAGCTGCCAGCAACAGGCCCAGCAGCACGGTGCTCGTGTCCATGGCGCGCCTCCCGAAAATGGGGTCAGAGGAGATTTTCCAGACAGACCGGCCGCCACGGCCGAAGGTTCCGCGGAAAATCTCCTCTGACCCCATTTTCTACTCCAGCCAGCCGCGGGTGTCGGGGGTGCTGCCGTTGAAGAGGCCGAAGAACAGCTCCTGCAGGCGGCCGGTGACCGGGCCCGGCTTGCCGGTGCCGACGGCGCGGCCATCCACCGAGCGGATCGGGGTGATCTCGGCGGCGGTGCCGCACATGAAGAGTTCGTCGCACAGGTACAGGTATTCGCGCGGCAGGTCGCGCTCGACCACCTCGATGCCGGCTGCGCGCGCCAGCGTGATGATGGTGTTGCGGGTGATGCCGTTGAGCAGCGCGGCGCTGATCGGGGTGGTGTGCAGGGCGCCATCGAAGACCAGGAACAGGTTCTCGCCCGCGCCTTCGGACAGCAGGCCGGTGGAAGCGAGCGCGATGCCCTCGCCGAAGCCCAGGCGGCGCGCTTCGCGCGCGATCAGCGTGCCCGACAGGTAGTTGCCGCCGGCCTTGGCGCCGGCCGGGATGGTGTTGGGCGCGAAGCGCTGCCAGCTCGAAACGCACGCATCGATGCCGGCCTCGAGCACGCCGGCGCCCAGGTACGGGCCCATCTCCCAGGTCGCAACCGCGACATCGATCGGCGTGTCCGCCGACAGGCCGAAGCCGCCCAGGCCGCGGTAGGCGACCGGGCGCAGGTAGGCGGCCTCGAAGCCGTTGTTCGCGATCACGTCGCGGCAGGCCTTGTCGAGCGTGGCGAGGTCGTAGGGAATGACCATCTCGTAGATCTTCGCCGAGGCGTACAGGCGCTTGAGATGGTCGGTGAGGCGGAAGATCTTCGGCCCTTGCGGCGTCTTGTAGCAGCGGATGCCCTCGAACACCGAGGAACCGTAGTGCAGGGCGTGCGCCATCACGTGCACGGTCGCGTCGCGCCAGTCCTTGATCTCGCCGTTGTGCCAGATGAAATCGGGGTAGCGCTGGGTCATGGCCGGTCTCCGCGGGGTCGCGTTCGCTGAAAGACCGCCATTTTACCCGCCGCGAGCGTCAGAACCGCATCCACCAGCAGCCGGCATTGGTCAGCAGGCGGAAATAGGTGATGGTCGAGGCTACGTCGGTCTCGCCGCGCATCTGGTCCACGCGCAGGAGCAAGGCGTGCGGCCGGCGCCGGGGCGGCGCGGGTGCTTCGCTGGCTTGCGCCAGGTCCGGATCGACATCCTCGAAGGGTGAAGGCGGCGGCGCTGCGCCCAACCACGGGTCGGCGTAGGGATCGGCCTCGGGGCGCGCCGAGTGCACCAGTTGCACATCCACCACCGGACGCGCGCTGAATGTCGTCAGGCGTTCCATCAGGCGGTAGCCCTCGCTCGAGCCCATGCCGGTCCAGTGGTAGTAGTCGGCGAGGCGGTTGGCGTCGTGGCTTTCCAGCGCGGCGCGCACGCCGGCAAGCAGGTCGTCCTGGTTGCGCGCGCAGGTGCGCACCCGCACCAGCCCGGGCACCGTGTGCGCGCCGGCGACCGCGGGCGCCTGCTGCGGCGTCGCACCGAGGTCCTCGCAGCGCCGGTCGGTGAAGATCGGCACGCCGTCGGGTCCGACGCACTGGCGCAGTCCGTCCTCGTCGGGCAGGGCCGCGTAGGGCGGTGGCGCGGTCGCGGGGTCGTACTCGCCGACCAGCGGCGGCTGCGACATGCGCGTGGTGTAGTCGGACTCGGCCCCCGTGGCCGGAGCCTCCACCAGCACTTCTTCCGGCGCAGTCCGGGGCTCGGGCGATGCGACCGGCGTGATCGCCGCTGCGGCCATCAGCGCGGCAGACGCGAGCAGGGAAAAGGGGGCGGCCGGACTCATCGCGCGACGATAGCACCGCGTGGGTTAGCGGCCCGTAAGAGGCCTGCCTAAATCCGCGCGAGGACGGCTTCGGTCGGCTTGCTGAGGTTGAGGGTGTAGAAGTGCAGCTCGGGCACGCCGGCATCCACCAGCCGCCGGCACATCGCCGCGACCACGTCGGCGGCGAACTCGCGGATGGAATCGGCGTCGTCGCCGTAGGCGGCCATGCGCTTGCCCACCCAGCGCGGGATCTCCGCGCCGCAGGCCTCGGAGAAGCGGCGCAGCTGCGCGAAGTTCGAGATCGGCATGATGCCCGGGATGATCGGCACCTCGATGCCCCTGCGCCGCGCGTCGTCCACGAAGCGGAAGTAGGCGTCGGCATTGTAGAAGTACTGGGTGATCGCGGAATCGGCGCCGGCGTCCACCTTGGCCTTGAAGTGACGCAGGTCGGCCAGTGCATCCTCGGCCTGCGGATGCGTTTCCGGGTAGCAGCCGACCTCGATGCGGAAGTGGTCGCCCTGCGTTCGTCGCGGATGAAGGCGACCAGGTCGGTGGCGTAGCGCAGGTCGCCGATGCGCGCCATGCCCGAAGGCAGGTCGCCGCGCAGCGCAACGATGCGCTGGCAGCCCAGCGCGCGGTAGCAGCTGCAGCAGGCTGGCGATCTCCTCGCGGGTGCCGCCCATGCAGCTGACGTGCGGCACGCCGTCGAGGCCATGCTGCTGGCGCAGCTCGCGCACCGTCTCCGGCGTGTAGGACAGGGTCGAGCCGCCGGCGCCGAAGGTGACCGAGGCGAACACCGGCGCGTGCGCCTTCAGCGCTTCGACCGTGCGCCGCAACTGGGCGCGCTGGTCGTCGGTCTTGGGCGGGTAGAACTCGAAACTGATCGGCAGCATGGCGAGGCGTGCAGGCGGTGGCTGCGTGCGATTGTATCTTTCCTTCGGGATAAAAAGATAAATGCCTGCAGCCGGCGCTCCGTCAGCGCGCCGATGATCCGCCCGGCCGTGATTCTGCGGCGTAGGCCGCACGCCGCGCGAACATCGGCGCCAACTCCGGGCGCATCAGCACGGCGCGGATCCCGGCGTGGTCCGGCCACTGCCCGATCTGGATCGTTTCCGTTTCCGAGACGAAGTAGGGATCGCGCAGGGCGAAGGCGCGCTCGAGCGAGCGCGCCGCCGCCTCGTGCTCGCCCAGGCCTGCCTGCAACTGTGCGTTGCCGTAGTCCAGGGTCTCGCCCGCACGCGCGCGGCGCAGCCCCTCCTCGAGCTGGCGGCGTGCTTCCGCGAGGTCGCCGCGGGCCAGCGCGATGCGGCCGCGCAGGTCGATTTCGTTGGCCGAGCCGGGGTTGATCCTCGCCATTTTACCGACCTCAGCCAGCGCTTCGTCGAGCTTGCCCATCCCGAGGTAGACGCGCGCGCGCATGTCGTGCGCGGTCCAGTAGTTGGGATCCAGGCGCAGTGCGTGTTCGCCGTTCTCCAGTGCCTCCGGATAACGATGGCGCATCAACAGCACCCAGCCGAGGTCGCTGTGGTTGACCGCGAACAGCGGATCGAGCTCGACCGCGCGCTGCTCCCACTTCAGCGCCTCGTCGAGCTCGCCGGCCAGCCGGAATGCGTCGCCGGCGAAATTGGCCACTTCCGCATCGCTGGGCGCGATCGCGATCGCCGAGCGCACGTCGCGCAGGCCGTCCTCGAAGCGCCAGTGGTACAGCAAGTCGATGAAGCCGCGGAACATCAGTGCCTCGGCGTTGCCGGGGTTGAGCTCGAGCGCATGCTCCGCCGCCTGCCGCGCCTCTTCGATGCCCGCGTGCGCGTCGCCGCCGGCGTAGTTGAACACCAGCGCCAGCGCCTTGGCGCGGCCTGACCAGGCCGGGTCGAAGCGCGGCTCGCGCTCGGCGACCTCGGCGAACAGGCGCGCGGCGCTGGCGATGCGCTTCGCGTCGCGCGAGGCCAGTTCCTGTCGCGCGCGCAGGTAGGTGTCGTAGACGCGCGGGTCGATCGCGTCGGCCGCGCCGGAGCCGCCCGACAGCTTGCTCGACAGCGCCGTCGCGATCGCGCCGCTGATTTCGTCCTGCACCGCGAAGATGTCGTCCAGCTTGCGGTCGTAGTTCTCCGACCACAGATGGAATCCGTCCTCGACCTTGATCAGCTGCGCGGTGATGCGGATGCGATCGCCCTGCTTGCGCACCGAGCCTTCCAGCACGTGCGCCACGCCGAGCGCGGCGCCGATCGCCTTCAGGTCCTCGTTGCGGCCCTTGAAGGAAAAGGAAGAGGTGCGGCCCGCGACCTTGAGGCCTTCGATGCGGGTCAGGGCATTGAGGATCTCCTCGGTGATGCCGTCAGAGAAGTACTCCTGGTCCTTGCCCTGGCTCATGTCGATGAAGGGCAGCACGGCGATCGAGCGCAGGGGCGCGGAAGGTGCGGCCCGCGTCGCCGGCGCGGTGCTGGCGGCCGCAGGCGCCGCCTCCGCGCCGCTGCGCAAGGCCGGCTGCCCGATCGTGTACCAGGCGATCGCCAGCGCGACCAGCGCGGCGGCGGTGCCGAACACGCGCTTGTTGCCGATCGGCGCCGCCTCGACGCGCACGCCATCGGGAGTGAGCTCGAGGACCCAGCCGAGCACGACGGTGAGCGGGAAGCCCAGCGCCAGCACCAGGATGAACACGCGCAGCGCCCAGGCCGGCGCCTCGAACGCGGGAAAGGCGATGCTGGCCACTTGCACAGCGATCCACGCGACCACGATGTAGGCCGCGCTGACCTTGAGGACCTTGCGACGCTTGAGCTCGGCGAGCAACGACACGGCCTTCCCCTGCCTGTGCACGGAGGATAATCCCTCCGCACGAGGAGAGTGAAGCCAATGTCGATCGTCCTGACCCCCTTCGCCCGGCGGCGACTGTTCCCCGCCGACGGCCGGCGCACGGCGATCCAGGACTGCACGGCCGCCGAATTCGAGCGCCGCCTGAACGCCGAGCCGCCCGAGCGCGTGCTGCCCGGCTACGCGCCCTTCTGCCGCCTGCACGTGCACCGCAACTGGACGTCTACGCGCTGCTCGGTCATCGCCATCACCGACGAGAACCGCGCGCAGCTGCGCAGCGCCTACGAGGCGCGCACGCCGGCGGAACTGGCGGTGCTGGTGCGCTGGTTCGAGGGCCTCGAGCCGCCGGTCGCCGAACTACCTGGTGCCGATCCTCTACGACCGCGCGCAGCTGGCGAAGGAGGGCACGCCGATCGATGCCGACTGGGGCGTGGTCGGCTGCCTGTACACGCTGGAACCGGCCGAGATCCCGATGGTGCCGATCACCATGCTGCGCAACGCGCTCGGCGTGGAGGAGGGCGGCTCCGGCGTGGCGATCGACCGCGCCGCCTATGCGCGCGCCGTCGACTTCTGGTCGCGCCACGCCAACTGGCGCTAGCTTTGTCCGACCACCGAAGGAGCGCAGCATGATCCCCAGGAACACGATTTGCCTGTGGTACGACGGCGGCGCCCTGGAGGCCGCCGAGTTCTACGCCAGGACCTTCCCGGACAGTTCGGTGGGCGCGACCATGCGCGCGCCGGGCGACTTCCCCAGCGGCCAGGAAGGCGACCTGCTCACCGTCGACTTCACCGTGTGCGGCATCCCCTGCGTCGGCTTGAACGGCGGGCCTGCCTTCAGGCACAGCGAGGCTTTCTCCTTCCAGATCGCCACCGATGACCAGGCCGAGACCGACCAGCCCAAACGAAAACGGGCGCCCTGAGGCGCCCGCTTCCTTGCCACGTCCGGACGCGCCGGACTCAGTAGCGGTAGTGCTCGGGCTTGTAGGGGCCGTCCTTCGACACGCCGAGGTACGCGGCCTGCTCGTCGGTGAGCGTGGTCAGCTTCACGCCGATCTTCTCCAGGTGCAGGCGCGCCACTTCCTCGTCCAGCTTCTTCGGCAGGATGTAGACCTTGGGCTCGTAGGTGTCCTTGTTCATCCACAGGTCGATCTGCGCGAGGGTCTGGTTCGAGAACGAGTTCGACATCACGAAGCTGGGGTGGCCGGTGGCGCAGCCGAGGTTCACCAGGCGGCCTTCGGCCAGCAGGAAGATCGAGTTGCCGTTGCCGAAGGTGTACTTGTCCACCTGCGGCTTGATGTTGAGCTTCTTCGCGCCCGCTGTCGTTGAGCTTGTCGACCTGGATCTCGTTGTCGAAGTGGCCGATGTTGCAGACGATCGCCTGGTCCTTCATCGCCGACATGTGCTCGAGCGTGAGCACGTCCTTGTTGCCGGTGGTGGTGACGTAGATGTCGCCGCGGCCCAGGGTGCTCTCGACGGTGTTGACCTCGAAGCCTTCCATCGCCGCCTGCAGGGCGTTGATCGGGTCGATCTCGGTGACCACGACGCGGGCGCCGTAGGCACGCAGCGAATGCGCGCTAGCCCTTGCCGACGTCGCCGTAACCGCAGACCACCGCGCACCTTGCCGGCCAGCATCACGTCCATCGCGCGCTTGAGGCCGTCGGCCAGCGACTCGCGGCAGCCGTACAGGTTGTCGAACTTGGACTTGGTGACCGAGTCGTTGACGTTGATCGCCGGCACCAGCAGCTTGCCCTGTTCCAGCATCTGGTAGAGGCGATGCACGCCGGTGGTGGTCTCCTCGGAGACGCCCTTCCAGTCCTTGACCACGTTGGTCCAGAAGCCGGGGCGCTCGCGCGCGACGCGCTTGAGCAGGTTCTTGATGACCTGCTCTTCGTGCGAGGACGAGGGCTCGTCCACCCAGTCGGAACCCTTCTCGAGCTCGTAGCCCTTGTGGATCAGCAGGGTGACGTCGCCGCCGTCGTCGACGACCAGTTGCGGGACCGAGGTCGGCCGGGAAAGGTGACAGCGTCGAGGGTGCAATCCCAGTACTCCTCCAGGTCTCGCCCTTCCACGCGAACACCGGAGTGCCGGTGACCGCGATCGCGGCGGCGGCGTGGTCCTGGGTCGAGAAGATGTTGCAGGAGGCCCAGCGCACGTCGGCGCCGATGTCCTTCAGCGTCTCGATCAGCACCGCGGTCTGGATGGTCATGTGCAGCGAGCCGGTGACGCGCACGCCCTTGAGCGGCTTGGCGGCGGCGTACTTCTGGCGGATCGACATCAGGCCCGGCATCTCGTGCTCGGCGATGTCGATTTCCTTGCGGCCCCAGTCGGCGAGCGACAGGTCGGCGACCTTGAAATCTTCTTTCAGGTTGGTGACAGCGTTCATGGTGTAGCTCCGTTAGTAGGAGGGCGGGCGGCCTGTGTCGGCGCGGTGCCTCTCGTTAACGGGCGCGGTTCTCTGAAACCCTTGGCCGAGCCTGATCCCGGGTGCTCCGCATTGCGCGGTCCGGACTTGCAGCGCCCCTCGGCGGGGTGGCCTTGCGGCCGTCGGACATTATACCGGTAAGCTGCGGGCGATGCCCGATTTCTGGCCGCCGTCAATCGTGTGGGTCGACGCCTTCGGCGTCGGCGTGTTCAGCATGACCCTGGCCCACCATCTGGACCTGTGGCGGCGCCGGCGGGACAGGGCCCGGCACCTGTGGATCGCCCTGTCGGCACTTGGCGCGCTGATGGTGAATCTTTCCGGCGCCGCGATCCGCGAGCTCGAGGTTGCTCCGGCGCGCTGGCTCTCCGTGATCAACATGCTCGGGATAGCACTGGCCCTGGGCAGCCTGTTCGAACTGGTGCGGGCGAACGCCGGCGGGCGAGCCAGCCAGGTTCGTCGCGGGCTGCAGCTCGCCTGCCTGTCGCCGGCGCTGCTCTACGCGCTCACGGGCAACCTCGCGCTGGTCCCCCTGCTGTATCTGCTTTCCGTGGCCTTCATGCTCGGCGCCCTGGGCCTGAGCCTGCGCGATGCACTGTCCGGCGATATCGAAGCGCGTGTGCTCAGCCTCGGCCTGTGCGTGTTGTTCGCCACACTGGTGTACGACCTCGCCTCCGAGCTGGGCGTATTTCCGCGGCAGCAGGGTTGGCCCATTCTGGGCTTCAGTCTCCTGTACCTGGCGGCCACGCGCGCGCAAAGCATCCGCCAGGAGCGGGAATACAACGAGCTCTTGTCCTTGCGCGGCGAACTGGAGGAACGGGTACGCCGCCGCACCACCGAGCTGGAAGCAGCGAACGCCCACCTCGACCGGTTGTCGCGCACCGACCAGCTGACCGGTCTCGCCAACCGGCGCTCCATGGTCGAGCATCTGGCGCGCTGGCTGCAGTCGCCGCGCCCGGGCACGGAAAGGGCCAGCAGCCTGCTTATGATCGACATAGACCACTTCAAGCAGATCAACGACCGATTCGGGCACGACGCTGGCGATCGCGTGCTGGTGCAGGCGGCCGAGGTGTTGGTCCGCAGCTTGGGCGAGCGCGCCGTGGTGGCGCGCTGGGGCGGCGAGGAATTCTTGGCGCATTTGCAGGGCGCTTCGTTGGCGTCGGCGTGTGGACTCGCGGAGAGCGCGCGCCTCGCGCTGGAGCAGCTGCGGGTCTCAGCCACCGAGGCAACGCCACTCAGCGCTTCATTCGGCGTGGCTCAATTCGAACCTGGCGGCAACCTGGACCGCACGCTTGCCGACGCCGACGCGGCGCTGTACCGGGCCAAGCGCGGGGGGCGCAATCGCGTCATTCCAGCGCAGGGCTAGTCTGTGTTCCAGGTGTCAGGCGGGTAGACGATGGTTTCGCGGACGCGATCGACGGGGGCAGCCAGGGGCTTGCCCTCTGTGCCGGCACAGTTTTCGCGGCGCACACGGCCCATTTCCTGGATCAAGTCGAGCGCGGTGGACTCGCCGTCGTCCTTGCGCTTGGCGTCGTCGAGGGCTATCACCATGTCGCCGCACAGGCCGAAATTCTGCACGTCCACGGCAGGCAACAGCGAGCGTGCGGCGTCGTCGACCACGGCGTCGAATTCCGCTTGCGTCATCGCGTCGACAGGGACGCTTATCCGCAGTTTGATGTTGAACAGGTGGCGAAAGTACACCAGCCCGGCTGAGCGCATCGGGGTTCCCTTGTTGACCATCGCGAAGGACTGGCGACTGCCGTGGGCCTGGCTCGGCGGCGCGGACTCGGCGAGCGCCTTCACTAGGGCGCCCGAGTCTTCGCCCTCGCCATCGGCCTTGGAATCCGAGTCTTCGTCGGGCGCCGCCCTTGCCGGCGGCGTACCCGTGAAGAGCACCTTCTGCTTGCGTTCGCTGCCGTCCCCTGGCGCCAACGAGGGCGGCGGCAGTTCGACGATGAAGGGCACGCGCGTGCCGGCCTCGACCGACGAGTAGGAAGGATGTTGGCGGATCGCGGACTCGACGTCATCCGCCTGCAACTTGACCGCTTCCGCCTCGGGGGTCCGGCCCTGCGGATACACATAGAGGCTGATGACCATCCCAGGAGGCTCGCCCGCATAGTCGTAGTGTCCTACGACGCCGGCCTGCCATTGCTTTGGATCGTAGCTTCCGTTGCCATAGCGGTAGCGGCCCGCGGCGCGCGGCAGGCTTACGTAGGACTTGTCGATGAACTGCCGCGAATCTTTCGGTGCGTCCTTGGCCAGCGTGGGTGCGGGCGCGGCCAGCAGCAGCGAGGCGGAGAGGGCGAGTGCGAAATGCTTCATCGGAGGCCCCGGCAGTGGATGGGTGGATGATGCCCGAATCGCTGCACGCAAGTGGAAAGAAGACGGGCCGCTTGCGCGGCCCGTTTGGTTTCCCGAAGCAGTCGCGGCTAAAAGCCGCTCCTACGGTTTACTTCTTGCCGCCCTTGAGGCCCGCGGCGGCGCGCAGGGCCTCGGCGCGGTCGGTCTTTTCCCACGAGAAGGCGGTGGCCTTCTGCTTCTTGCCGTCGGCGCCGACGTAATCCAGGTCGACCGGCGCGCGGCCGAAGTGGCCGTAGCTGGCCGTGGGCTGGTAGATCGGGTGCAGCAGGTCGAGCATGGTCGTGATGCCGAAGGGGCGCAGGTCGAAGTGCGCGCGGATCAGCTTCTCGATCTTCTCGTCGGAAATCTTGCCGGTGCCGAAGGTGGTGACCGAGATCGAGGTCGGGTGCGCCACGCCGATGGCGTAGCTGACCTGCACCTCGCAGCGGTCGGCCAGGCCGGCGGCGACCAGGTTCTTGGCCACGTAGCGCGCGGCGTAGGCGGCCGAGCGGTCGACCTTGGACGGATCCTTGCCGGAGAAAGCGCCGCCGCCGTGGCGGGCCATGCCGCCGTAGCTGTCGACGATGATCTTGCGGCCGGTCAGGCCGCAGTCGCCCACCGGGCCGCCGATCACGAACTTGCCGGTCGGGTTGATGTGCACCTTCGACTTCGGCAGTTCCTTCAGCCACGCCTTCGGCAACACCGGCTTGAGGATCGTCTCGTAGACCGCCTCGACCAGGTCCTTCTGCTTGACGCCCTCGTCGTGCTGCGTGGACAGCACTACGGCGTCGAGGCCGAGGATCTTGTTGGTCTTGTCTTCGTAGCGCAGGGTGACCTGCGACTTCGCGTCCGGGCGCAGCCACTTGAGCTTGCCGGACTTGCGCACCCTGGCCTGCTGCTCGACCAGGCGGTGCGAGTAGATACAGCGGCGCCGGCATGAACTCCGGGGCCTCGTTGCAGGCGAAGCCGAACATCAGGCCCTGGTCGCCGGCGCCCTGTTCCTCGGGCTTCTTGCGGTCCACGCCCTGGTTGATGTCCGGCGACTGCTTGCCGAGCATGTTGATGATCGCGCAGGTGTGGCCGTCGAAGCCGACCTTCGAATTGTCGTAGCCGATGTCGTTGATCACCTTGCGCGCCAGCGCCTCGATGTCGACCCAGGCGGTGGTGGTGACTTCGCCGGCGACGATCGCGGCGCCGGTCTTCACCATCGTTTCGCAGGCGACGCGGGCACGCTTGTCCTGCGCCAGGATGGCGTCGAGGACGGCGTCGGAGATCTGGTCGGCGATCTTGTCCGGGTGGCCTTCGGAAACGGATTCGGAGGTGAAGAGGTAGCTGCTCATCGGAACGGGATATCCTTGTATTCGGATGAAGGGATGAAGTCGAAGGCGCGCATGATACACGCCCCCGTGTATGGTGGGCCAGTCGGCGTTTGCCGGCAGTTAAAGCGCAGTTTGCCTGATTCCGGCAGAAGGCCCTGCAAAGTGCGTCCGGGGGCGCTAGGCTGTGGCCATGGACCTGTCCCGCCTCCCCGAACCCCTGCAGGGCAAGCTGCGCGCGCAGCTGGACCGCCTGCCGGCGGAGTACCGTGCGCCACTGGAGGCCAAGCTGGCCAAGCTGCCGGCCGACAAGCTCGAGGAAGTGCTGGCCAAGACGGTGCCGATGCTCGAGCGCCTGGCGCAGAAGAAGTCCTCCTCCTCCGCCGGGAAGCCTTCCAATTCGTCGGTGAAGTCGAGTTCGGCCAGCGTGACCGGGCCGCGCGCGGGGCAGGAACCGACCTACGAGCGCAGCTACGATCCCCACGACCACTACAACACCACCATCCAGCGCGGCGACCGCCAGGGTCCCCCGCTGATCGTGATCTTCGTGATCGCGGGCCTGCTGCTGCTGATGTTGCAGGCGCTCGGCCTGCTCGGCTGGGACTGAGCTTCAGGCGGCGCGCGCGCAGCCTTCGGCGAGGCGGTCGAAATACTCGCGGGTCAGTCGCAGTTGCGCCTCGGCGCTTTCGGCGCGATTGACCACGGCGCGGAAGGCCGCGTTCTCTGGCCGGTCCTTCGCATACCAGCCCAGGTGCTTGCGCGCGATGCGCACGCCGGCCACTTCACCGTAGAAATCGTGCAGGTGCTCGAGGTGCCCCAGCAGGATGTCGCGCACCTCCGACGGTGACGGCGGCGGCAGCACTTCGCCCGTCGCCAGGTAGTGCGCCAGTTCGCGGAATATCCACGGCCGCCCCTGCGCGGCGCGCCCGATCATCAGCGCGTCGGCGCCGGTGCGCTCGAGCACCAGCCGCGCCTTCTGCGGGGAGTCCACGTCGCCATTGGCCAGTACGGGAATGCGCAGCGCGTTCTTGATCGCGGCGATGGTCTCGTACTCGGCCTCGCCCTGGTACTGGTCGGCGCGCGTGCGGCCGTGCACGGCCAGCGCGGCGATGCCGCTGTCTTCGGCGATGCGCGCGATCGCCAGGCCGTTGCGGTGCGCGCGGTCCCAACCGCTGCGGATCTTCAGCGTGACCGGCACGTCCACCGCCGCCACCACCGCCGACAGGATGCGCGCCACCAGCGCCTCGTCCTGCAGCAGCGCCGAGCCGGCCCAGACGTTGCACACCTTCTTCGCCGGGCAGCCCATGTTGATGTCGATGATCTGCGCGCCATGGTCCACGTTCCAGCGCGCGGCCTCGGCCAGCACGGTCGGGTCGGTGCCCGCGATCTGCACGCTCACCGGCGCCGGCTCGCCGGCGTGGTCCATGCGGTGCAGGGACTTCTGCGTGTGCCACAGGCGCGGGTCGGCCGTGGTCATCTCCGACACGCACAGCCCGGCGCCCAGGCGCTTGCACAGCATCCGGAACGGCTTGTCGGTGACGCCGGCCATCGGCGCCAGCACCAGCTTCGGTTCGATCAGGTATGGCCCGATGCGCATGAGAATGGGGTCAGAGGAGATTTTCCAAGGCGGGCTCGCAGGCCTGTTGCTGGCCAGAGGAAAATCTCCTCTGACCCCATTACAGGGAAATCAGCACGCCGGCGATGGTGGCGGTCATGAAGGTGGCGAGCGAGCCGCCGAGCACGGCGCGCAGGCCGAAGCGCGCGAGGTCGCTGCGGCGCTCCGGCGCCAGGCCGCCGATGCCGCCGATCTGGATCGCGATCGAGCTGAAGTTGGCGAAGCCGCACAGCGCATAGGTGGCGATCAGCGTGCCCTTCTCCGAGTCAGCACGACGCCGGCGACCTTGCCGTTGACGATGTCGGCCAGCTGCAGGTAGGCGACGAACTCGTTGATGACGATCTTCTGTCCGATCAGGCTGCCGACGGTGGTGGCGTCCTGCCACGGCACGCCGATCACCCAGGCGATCGGCGCCAGCAGGTAGCCCAGCAGCGAGGCCATGTCGGTCGGCTTGCCCAGCGCGGCCGCCAGGCCGTGACTTCGCCCAGCCAGGTCAGCGGCCAGTTGATCAGCGCGATCAGCGCGATGAAGGCGAGCAGCATGGCGCCGATGTTCAGCGCCAGGCGCAGGCCATCGGCGGCGCCGGCGGCGGCGGCGTCGATGACGTTGCTGGTGGTCTTCTCGACCTCCATCTTGACCGTGCCGCGCGTCAGCGGGGTGCCGGTCTCCGGGCATCAGCAGCTTGGCGATCACCAGCGTCGCCGGCGCCGCCATGATCGAGGCCGCCAGCAGGTGCTTGGCGTAGAAGGCCTGCCTGCTCCGGATCGCCGCCGCCGAGCATGCCGCACGTAGGCGGCGAGCACGCCGCCGGCGATGTGCGCCATGCCGCCGATCATCATGGTCAGCAGCTCGGACTCGGTCATCTTCGAGATGTAGGGTCGCACCGTCAGCGGCGCTTCGGTCTGGCCGATGAACACGCTGGCGCACACGCTGGTGGTCTCCGCGCCGGACACGCGCATGACCTTGGTGATCGCCCAGGCCATGCCGCGCACGATCAGCTGCATCACGCCGAGGTGGTAGAGCACGCCCATCAGCGCGGCGAAGAAGATGATGGTCGGCAGCACCTGGAAGGCGAAGATGAAGCCGAACTTCGAGGTGTCCATCAGGCTGCCGAAGATGAAATTCGAGCCGGCATTGACGAAGCTGAGGATCTTCACGAAGCCGTTGCCGAGCGCATCGAACACGTCCTTGCCGCCCGGCACCAGCAGCACCAGCGCGGCGAAGGCGATCTGCAGGGCGACGCCGGTGGCGACCAGCTTCCAGTCCACCGCGCCCCGGTTGTTGCGAGAACAGCCAGGCGATGCCGATCAGCACGGACAGGCCGAACAGGCCGAACAGAATGTCGAGGAGCATGGGGAGGGTTCCGGCGGGGATGCGGCAGGGTAGTGCAGGCCGCGCCAGGCGGGCAAGGAAGATCAGCCCGGATCGCGGGCCACGACACGATTGCGCCCGGACTGCTTGGCATGGCGCAGGCGCAGGTCGGCGGCCCGCATCAGCCCGGACACGTCGATGGCGTCGTCCGGCGAGCAAGCCACGCCGCAGCTGACGGTGACGCAGCGCGCTTCGGCGCCATCGCCGGGCAGGAAGGGCACCGACTGCAGCTTTCGCCGCAGCCCGTCCATGCGCTCCCAGCCGGCGCCCAGCGGTTGTCGCAGCAGCACCACGAATTCCTCGCCGCCCACGCGCAGCATGGGCTCGTCGCGGCGCAGCTCCATGCGCAGCACCTCGACCACGTGCCGCAGCGCGCGGTCGCCCGCCTGGTGGCCCAGTTCGTCGTTGATGCGCTTGAAGTAGTCCAGGTCCAGCAGCGCCAGGCAGACGGTGTCGCCGACCAGGCGGGCATCGGAAAGCATCCTTGGAACGCGGTGGTTGAGGTAACTGCGGTTCGGCAAGCCGGTCAGGCCATCCGTGCCCGACATCTGCACCAGCCGCTGCATGCGGAACACGATCAGCATGGTGACCAGCGTGGTGGCGAGCAGCAGCAGCGCGCGCTGCAGCTGCGAGGAAATGTGCACCGTGCCGTAGTCAACCGACTGGATAGGGCCGACGGTGGTGAGCAGGAACAGGCCGGTGATGAGCAGGAATTCGAAGATCGCCAGGGCGCCCGCGAACATCGTCACGCGCACGTCGTTGCGCAACGCGGTGGCCAGCACCGCCAGCGGATAGCAGCACCACACCACCACGCTATTGAGCCCGGCGGCAGGTTCACGGAAGGCGAGCAGCAACAGCACCAGGCTGACCACGCTGACATCGAATCCGGTGGAGACGTAAGGCAGCCAGGGATAGCGGCGCCGGCGCCGCGCGAACGTCAGCCAGACCTGGCTGAGCAGGACCGCCAGGCCGACACCGGCCAGGCCCGCGATCGACTCAAAGCTGCCGCCGCCGGTGAAGTAGTTGATCGCCGGCAACAGCATCAGCAGCGAGGCGATCACCAGGCGCAGCCGCGCCAGCAGCACCTCGCCGTCGGCGCCCAGCTCGAGCAGCAGCTCGTCGCGCGGCTGGCGCAGCGCATGCAGCAGGTCGGAGAAGCTCTGGTGCAGCGTGCTCAAGGCGTAGGGGGCATCCATCGGGCCGCGGCCAGCATAGCCGCTGCCCGCGACGGGCGTCAGGACGGCAGGCCGACCAGTGCCACCCACAGGCCCAACGCGGCGAACAGTGCCGCCGCCGCCCAGCGCGCCGCACGCAGCGGCAGCCGGTGCGCGAAACGCGCGCCCAGCAGCACCACGGGCACGTTCGCCAGCAGCATGCCCAGGGTGGTGCCCGCGATCACCTGCCAGGGCGGCGACCACTGCGCGGCCAGCACCACGGTCGCCACCTGGGTCTTGTCGCCGATCTCCACCAAAAAGAATGCGACACAGGTAGCTACGAAGACCCCGCCCCAACCCTGTCGCGGTCGGGCGTCTCTTTCTTCGTCGAGCTTGTCCGGCACCAGCGCCCATGCGGCGACGGCGAGGAAGCTGATCGCGACGGCCCAGCGCAACACATTCGGCGACAGCACCGAGGCCAGCCAGACCCCGATCCAGGCCGACAGTGCATGGTTCACCAGCGTCGCCGCGAAGATGCCGGCGATGATCGGCCAGGGCTTGCGGTAGCGTGCCGCGAGCACCAGCGCGAGCAACTGCGTCTTGTCGCCGATCTCGGCCAGCGCCACGGTCAGCGTGGAGACCAGCAGCGCTTCCATTCCAAACATGCCGGGCTCCGGGCGAAAAAAACCCGGCGCCGGCAGCTCCGCTGCCCCGCGCCGGGCCCTGGGTGAGGCGATCAGTCTAGCGCGGGTGGGGCGGGTGGCGCCGCGGCCGGCGGCGGCGTGTGCGACATCGGCGGCGGCGGCGGAGGCGCGGCCGGCGGGGCCGGCGGGGCCGGCGGCGGGGGCGGCATGAACGGCAGTGGCTTGGAGGCCGGCACCGTCACCGTCACCGCGGTGGCGCGGCGGTCGCGCATCAGGTCGAAGCGCAGCTTGCTGCCGGCCTCCTTGTCGCGCAGCGCACGCATCACCTCGCGCGGCGAATCCACGGCGGCGCCGCCGACGCGCTGGATGACGTCGCCCGACTGCAGTCCCTTGAGCTCCTCGCCGCTGCTGAGCACCAGCACGCCCTGCTGCGTGCCAAAGTAGCGCCCGAGGCCCGCATCCACCGAAGCCAGGTTCAGGCCCTGCCAGCGGAAGGCTTCGTAGATCACCGGCAGGCCGCAATCCTTCTTGCCCTTGCCGCAATCGCGCATCGGGCCGAGGCGCTGGATTTCCATCTCCACGCCCGGCGGCAGCAGATGCTCGAAATGCTCGCGTCCGCCGGGCTGGCCATCCTCGAACATGAAGGCGCGCGCGCGCGGCGCCGCGGCGTCGCGCCGGAAGGCCATGACGCGGTCGATGGCATCGGCGCGCACGCTGGCGTCATGGGTCTTGCCCTGGCGGGCGTAGCGCAGTTTCACCAGGTCGCCCTTCGCGAGCTTGCCGATCAGCCGGCGCGCGTTCTCTACCGCGGCGCTGCCGTTGCCGGCGATGGTCTGGCCGTTGACCTGCAACAGCACGTCGCCGGTGCGGATGCCCGCCCGCATCGCCGGGCTGTCGGGGGTGACCGCGGCGATGCGCACGCCCGAGGCGGCGGTGTTGGCCGCCATCACGATGCCCAGGCCCGGTCCCTGGTTCCAGGAGAAGTCCGGGCCTTCCCCGAGATGCTCGCCGAGGGCGATCGGGCCGCGACCTTCGCGCACGATCACGCGCACGTCGCCATCCTTGCCGAGCTGGCTGGAAAGTTCCTCGATCCGCTTCACCAGGCGATCGATCTCGGCGCGCGCCGCCTGCTGTTGCGGGGTTGGCGCCGCGTGCGGCGCCGCGGGCGCGGGCGTCTTGCCGGAGGCCTGCGCGGCGCCGGCGGCGAGTGCCGCGGCGATGAACAGGGCCAGCGTTCGGGTCTTCATCATCATGGCTTCCTTCGTACTGTTGGAGCGGCCTTCGGCCGCGACTGCTTTCAAAAACGGATCAATAAGCGGCAACGAGCGCGACATCGAAACTGCGCCCCTGCGAGGCCAGGTAATGGCGCGAGGTCTCCACCACCGCCACCCCGCGCAGCAATTCGACCCGCTGCTGCCACAGGGGCAGCGCCTGCTTCGGATCGCGCGTGCTCGCCAGTTCGGCGTCGAGCGCCTGCAGCTGGTCTTCGTAGGCGAGGCTGAGCGCGGCGGCGCTGGCGCTGCTGGCGCTGCCGTCGTTGGCGGCCAGCAACAGGCGTTCGAGTTGCGCCGACTCGGACATCAGCGCCGCGAGTGCCGCGCTGCCAACCGCCGCCTGCGCACCGGCGCTCGCGCCTGCCGCGGCGGCGGGCGCGGGCGCCGGCGAGACCGCCAGGCGCGGCAGGGCCAGCAGGCCGAGCAACAGGCTCGCCGCCAGCGCCAGCGGCCAGTGCGGCAGGCGCCGGTGCGCGGGCAGGCGCGCGGCCAGCAGCGGCCAGGCATCGCTCAGCGGCGTTTCCATCGGCAGATTCGCCAGCGCCAGCCCGAGCGGCACCGGCAGGTCGCGCGGCTCGGCAGTGGAATTTTCGTCAGCCATGGGCGGCGACCTCGGTGTCCAGGTGCAGCAGCGCGCGCAGGCGGCGGGTGCCGCGCGCGAGCTGCGATTTCGAGAAGGAAATGCTCTTGCCCATGGCGGCGGCGATCTCCTCGTGCGTGTAGCCCTCGGCGTGGTACAGCCAGAGCACGCTGCGCGTGGCGCCGGGCAGTTCCGAGAGCGCGCGGCCCAGGATCGCCGCGTCGGCGGCGCGTGGTGGCAGCAATTGTTCGCCGTCGCTGAGTGCGGCCTCGTCGAATTCGCCCTCGGTCAGCAGCCGGCCGCGGCGGCGCAGCAGCATCAGCGCCTCGTTGACGGCGATCTGCCGCAGCCAGCCCCAGAAGGGCGAGTCGCCACGGAAGGCGCCGATGCGGTCGAACAGCTTCATCATGGTGTCCTGCAAGACGTCCTGGGCCTCCTCCCGGCGCCCGGTCAGGCGCAGCGCGAGGGTGAACACCGGCCGTTCGAAGCTGCGGTACAACTGCTCGAACGCCGCCGCCTCGCCGCGGCGGGCGCGGTCCAGCAGCGTGGCGGGCACGTCGATCGCGAAGGACGAGGCGGGGCTCACATCGGACATGGATGCACCGGCGCGGGAAAGGGTCGCAGCCGCGGGCGGGGCCGGCGGCCATTGCCTATACTGAGGGCACGAATGAGCCGGGGGAAGGACGATGGGCTACACCCTTTTTGTCGCGTTTTTGCTGGTGCTGGGCATCGTCACCGTGTTCAAGGCGGTGCGGGTCGTGCCGCAGGGTTTCGAGTGGACGGTCGAGCGCTTCGGCAAGTACACCCACACCATGAACCCGGGACTGCATTTCCTGATGCCGTGGATGCAGCGGGTCGGGCGCAAGGTCAACATGATGGAGCAGGTGCTGGACGTACCCAGCCAGGACGTCATCACCAAGGACAACGCGGTGGTGAAGGTGGACGGCGTGGTGTTCTTCCAGGTGCTGGACGCCTCCAAGGCCGCCTACGAGGTCAGCAACCTGGAGCAGGCCAGCATCGCGCTGGTGATGACCAACATCCGCACTGCGATCGGCTCGATGGACCTGGACGAGTCGCTGTCCAAGCGCGACGAGATCAACGCCAAGCTGCTCGCCGTGGTCGACCACGCCAGCAGCCCCTGGGGCATCAAGGTCAACCGCATCGAGCTGAAGGACATCCAGCCGCCGCGCGACCTGGTGGACTCGATGGCGCGGCAGATGAAGGCCGAGCGCGACAAGCGCGCCTCGATCCTGGAATCCGAGGGCGCCCGCCAGTCCGAGATCCTGCGCGCCGAAGGCGAGAAGCAGGCCGCGGTGCTGCAGGCGGAAGGGCGCAAGGAAGCCGCCTTCCGCGAAGCCGAGGCGCGCGAGCGCCTGGCCGAGGCCGAGGCGCGCGCGACCACCATGGTTTCGCAGTCCATCGCCAACGGCAACGTGCAGGCGATCAACTACTTCGTCGCGCAGAAGTACATCGAGGCGCTGAAGGAGTTCGCCGCCTCGCCGAACCAGAAGCTGTTCATCCTGCCGACCGAACTCACCGGCGTGCTGGGCTCGATCGCCGGCATCGTCGAACTGACCAAGGAAGGCATCGCGCGGCAGCCGGCGGCGCCACCGAAGCCGCCGCGCGTGGAAGGCTGAGCGCATGCCCACCGAAGTCGTCGTCTGGGGCTGCCTGGCGCTGGGGCTGATCGCCGCCGAAGTGATGGCGCCCGGCGCCTTCATGCTCTGGCTGGGCATCGCCGCCGGAATCGTGGCGCTGCTGGTGTGGCTGTTCCCGGACATCCCGCACCTGTGGCAGGCGGTGATATTCGTGGCGCTCAGCCTGGCCTTGCTGCCCGCCTACCGGCACTTCTTCCGCAATGCCGACGCCGCCAGCGACCAGCCGCTGCTCAACCGCCGCGCCGAGCAGTTCGTCGGCCAGTCCTACCTGCTGCACAGCGCGATCGTGCGCGGGGTTGGCCGCATCCAGGTCGGCGACGCGCTGTGGACCGTGCACGGCCCGGACCTGCCGGCCGGCGCGCGCGTGCGCGTCACCGGCGCCGATGCCATGACCCTGAGCGTGGCGCCGGACCCATAGCGCCGCTTGGAAATGGGGTCAGAGGAGATTTATTTCCTGCGCGCCCCGCGCGCAGGAAATAAATCTCCTCTGACCCCATTAATATGGGCGTCTTTCCCGCGCGGACGCCCCGATGACGAAGCAGACCATCTACAACGCCACCCACCGCGCCCACGGCGCGCGCATGGTGGACTTCGGCGGCTGGGACATGCCGATCAACTATGGCTCGCAGATCGAGGAGCACCACCAGGTGCGCCGCGACGCCGGCATGTTCGACGTCTCGCACATGACCGTGCTCGACCTGCACGGCGACAAGGTGCGGCCCTTCCTGCGCAAGCTGGTGGCCAACTCGGTGGACAAGCTGCAGAAGCCGGGCAAGGCCTTGTACTCGGCCATGCTCGACGAGCACGGCGGCGTGATCGACGACCTGATCGTGTACTTCCTGCGCGAGGACTTCTTCCGCGTGGTGGTGAACGCGGCCACGCGCGACAAGGACCTGGCCTGGATCGAGGCGCAGGCCACGCCCTTCGGCATCGACATCCGCGAGCGCCGCGACCTGGCGATGCTGGCGGTGCAGGGCCCGGCCGCGCGCACGAAGGTGCAGTCGCTGCTGTCGCCCGGGGGCGCGGCGAAGGCCGGCAAGCTGGGCAAGTTCGTCGGCTGCCGAGATCGACGGCATGTTCGTCGCCCGCACCGGCTACACCGGCGAGGACGGCTTCGAGATCATGGTCCCGCAGGCGCAGGCGGTGGATCTGTGGAACCGGCTGGTGGCCGCGGGCGTGAAGCCGGCCGGCCTCGGCGCGCGCGACACCCTGCGCCTCGAGGCGGGGATGGCGCTGTACGGGCAGGACATGGACGAGTCGGTCTCGCCCTTCGAGGCGGGGCTGGCATGGACGGTGGCGCTGGACGCAGGCCGCGACTTCATCGGCCGCGCCGCGCTGGAGCGCCAGCAGGCGGCCGGCGTACCGCGCCAGACCATCGGCCTGGTGCTCGACGACAAGGGCGTGCTGCGCCACGGCCAGCCGGTGTACACGGCGGCGGGCGAGGGCGAGATCCTGTCCGGCACCTTCTCGCCGACGCTGGGCAAGGCGATCGCGCTGGCGCGCGTGCCGGCCGGGGACGCCGGCGAGGTCAGCGTGGACATCCGCGGCAAGCGCATGCCGGTGCGGGTGGTGCGCTACCCCTTCGTGCGCGAGGGCGCGGCGCAGCCCGGGGTGTGAAGGCGCGCGCTGAAAGCCCCGGCCATCCCGGCTAAACTATCCATCCACGTGGATCAACGGCAGTCGCGGCCAAAGGCCGCTCCTACAAGGACGAGGCAATGAGCGAAATCCCAGGCGACCTGAAGTTCCTCAAGTCACACGAGTGGGCGCGCGTGGAAGACAGCGGCCAGGTCACCGTCGGCATCTCCGACCATGCCCAGGGCCTGCTCGGCGACCTCGTCTACGTCGAACTGCCGCAGGTCGGCGACACCGTCACCGCCGGCACCGCAGTCGCCGTGGTCGAATCGGTGAAGGCCGCCTCGGATGTGTACAGCCCGATCAGCGGCAAGGTGGTGGCGGTCAACGAAGCCCTCGCCGACAAGCCCGAGACGATCAACGAGGACGCCTGGGGCGAAGGCTGGATCCTGGTGGTACAGCCGGACAGCCTGGACGAGGTCAACGGGCTGCTGTCACCCGACGACTACGCCGAGTTGCTTGAGGACGAAGACCACTAGCCCTTCGCCACCGTGAATTCCGGCCGGCCGCCGCGTGCGGCCGGCCCTGCTTCAAGCCCGCCCGATTCCCGACCGTCACAGCCAACGCGAAGTAGACCCCCATGCCGTTCGTTCCGCATACCGAATCCGACGTCCAGGCCATGCTCAAGGCGATCGGCGTGGACAGCATCGACCAGCTGTTCGACGAGATCCCGCCGCAGCTGATCGTCAAGCGCCTCGAGCACGTGCCGGAAACGGCGAACGAGATGGAAGTGGTGCGGCTGATGAAGATGCGCGCCGCGCGCGACGCGGTCGAGCTCAACTTCGCCGGGGCCGGCGCCTACGAGCATCACATCCCGGCGGCGATCTGGCAGATCGTCGGCCGCGGCGAGTTCTACTCGGCGTATACGCCCTACCAGGCGGAAGCCAGCCAGGGCACGCTGCAGCTGATCTACGAATACCAGACCATGATGACGCGCCTGACCGGCACCGACATCAGCAACGCCTCCATGTACGACGGCGCCACCGCCATGGCCGAGGCGGTGCTGATGGCCGAGCGCAGCCGCAAGCGTGGCGGGGCGCTGCGGGTGCTGGTGCCCGAATCGCTGCATCCGGCCTGGCGGCGCACGCTCTCCGCGATCGTCGACTTGCAGAAGATCGAAGTCGTCGTGTTGCCGTGCCCTGACGGCCGGCTCGATCCGGCCGCGGTCGCCGCCTTCGACGGCGAGTTCACCGCGCTGGTGGTGCCGCAGCCGAACTACTTCGGCGTGCTGGAGGAAGTGGACGCCCTCACCGATGCCGCGCACGCGCGCGGCGCGCTGGCGATCGCGGCGGTCAACCCGATGTCGCTGGCGCTGCTCAAGGCGCCCGGACGCTGGGGCGCGCGCGGCGCCGACATCGTCTGCGGCGACGGCCAGCCGCTGGGCGTGCCGATGTCCTCGGGCGGCCCCTACTTCGGCTTCCTGGCCTGCAAGAAGGACATCGTGCGCAACATGCCGGGCCGCATCGTCGGCCGCACCACCGACCTGGATGGCAAGACCGGCTACACGCTCACCCTGCAGGCGCGCGAGCAGCACATCCGCCGCGCCAAGGCGACCTCGAACATCTGCACCAACCAGGGACTGCTGGTGACCGCCGCCACCATCTACATGGCGATCACCGGGCCGGAGGGCCTGCGCCGCGTCGCCGCCGCCTCCGCCGCCAACCTGGCCGCGCTGCGTACGCGCCTGGAAAAGATCCCGGGCGTGAAGGCGCGTTTCCCGCAGCAGGCGCATTTCCACGAGGCGGCCTTCGAGCTGCCGGTGGCGGCGCAGCCGGTGATCGAGGCGCTCGCGCGCAAGCGCATCCTCGCCGGCGTCTGCCCAGGCGGCGACTACGCCGGCATGGAAAAGGTGCTGCTGCTGTGCACCACCGAAACCAAGCGCGCGGCCGACCTCGAGGCCTTCGCGAGCGCGCTCGAAACCGAGCTCGCCTGAGCTTTTCGGCGCGGCCGCTCCCGGGCGTCCTGCCCTCCGCGGCACTCGCGCATCCTGCGCGTCGGAAAAAAATCCGCGCACTTTCGCCAAATCGACCATCGCGGCGCCCGATCCGGGCGTCGTCGCGGCGGTCGCTCGCCGGCGCGTTTTTCTGTTCCGCCGCCCGCCCTCCGACGTCCTCGCGCACGCGTCGTGCGCGCCGCTGCGTTTTCGCGAATCGCGTTCTGCGCCGGGAAATAGCGCGATTTTTTTCCGCGCGGAAAATTTCGCGCGCGTTCGCGGCGAACACCCGGGTGTCGCGCGCGTGCATCCGCCGCCGCCCGGCGCCGGCGGCGCCCGGAAATTTTTTTTGCAAAATGGTTGACATCTAAAATTCACGTGATTAGCTTTCGCCCAGCAGACACTTACTGCGGAAGCGAGTCATCACGAACCAGCCGACAATCAGCATCACCATCGCACCCTCTGCCCTGGACGTTGCAACGGTGGACACAGGCCTCGCTTCCCCGGAAAAACGGTTTCACAAAAACACGATCTGCCCCGATTACCGCGCCCGGACCAGTGATGGCCCGGGCGTTTTCACGAGCGGCGAACCCACGCTGCCGACCAAATCCGCGGGGTGCGCTCCGGCGTTCCCGCGGTACGCCATGGAATCCTTCCGTGGCGGTGCCTTTGTGACTGGGCGTCCAAAAGCCAACTGACGAGGAGTTGACCATGGCTACCAAGAAAGCTGCGAAGAAACCGGCCAAGAAGGCCGCGAAGAAGTCTGCGAAGAAAGCCACCAAGAAGGCCGCAAAGCGTCCGGCCAAGAAGGCCGCCAAGAAGGCGACCAAGAAGAAGGTAGCGAAGAAGGCTGCCAAGCGCCCGGCCAAGAAGGCTGCCAAGAAGACCGCGAAGCGTCCGGCGAAGAAGGCCGCGAAGCGTCCCGCCAAGAAGGCCGCCAAGAAGTCTGCCAAGAAGGCTGTGAAGAAGTCTGCCAAGAAGGCAGTCAAGAAGGCCGCGAAGCGTCCTGCCAAGAAGAAGGCGGCCAAGAAGGCTGCCAAGAAGCCGGCGGCGAAAAAGAAGGCTGCCAAGAAGCCTGCTGCCAAGCGCAAGTCTGCGATGTCGATGCCGATGGCACCCGTCGCGCCTGCGATGTAATCAAAGCTTCTGTATACCCCGTTGCTGTAATCTCGAACTCTCTCCCCGTGTTGCCCAGGCGGGGAGGGAGACTTTCCAAGGGCACGGAAAGGATCGAAAGAATCAAGCGCCTCCGGGCGCTTTTTTCTTGCCCGGACGTCGGAGCGGCTTTCAGCCGCGACTGCTTTTCCGCAGAGCAGTCGCGGCTGAAAGCCGCTCCTACGGTCAGTCGGTCGAGTCCTGCTCCACGCCCAGCCAATCCTTGGTTGGAAGGCCCAGCGCGCGATCCATGAAGCTCGGCAGCAGGCCGGAGGGCGCCGCGCTCTCGCTGTTCCAGAGCACCACGATGCCGATGTCCTCGCGCGGCAGGAAGGCGATCAGGCCGCGATAGCCCTGCACCGCGCCGCCGTGGAAGACCATGGTGCGGCCGGCGTACTGGAACACGCGGAAGCCCATGGCGTAGGAGGCGGCGTCGAGCCGCTCGCGGCGCCATGGCGAACCGCGCAGCTCGCCCGGCGTGGCCACCTGCGGCGCGTGGATGGCGTCGAGCAGCGGCTGCGGCAGGACCTCGGGGCGGTGCCCGGTCTGCGCGACCAGCCACTGCGCCATGTCGTGGATGCTGGAATTGACACCGGCCGCGGGCGGCACGCGGTAATAGGTCTCCTTCGGCCGCACCGGCACCCAGCCGCCGCCGCCGCGCACGTGCGGGCGCGCCCAGCTTGGGCTGTTCTCCAGCGCGTCGCGGCCGTAGGTGGACGAATACATGCCGAGTGGATGGAAGATCTTCTTCTCGACCTGGTGCGAATAGAAATCGCCGGTGGCGGCGAACACGAGGTCGGAGACCAGGCTGAAGGCGACGTTCTGGTAGGCGTAGCAGTCGCCCGGCGTGCACGCCATCGGTGCGTCCGACAGCTTTTCGGCCAGCAGCGGGAAGGGCTGGTTCGACTCCAGGTCGCGGTCGTAGGTGTTGTGCCGCAGGCCGACGCGATGGCTGAGCACGTCGCGCACGGTCACCGACTTGGCACCGGCATAGTCGCGCAGCTTGAACAAAGGCAGTTGGTTGACGATCGGGCTGTCCCAGTTCATCGCGCCCTCGGCCACCAGCTGCGCGCTGATGGTGGCGGCGAAGCCCTTCGACAGCGACGCCAGGCGGAACACGGTGTCGGTGCCGACCGGCGAGTGGCCGGGGCCGCCGGTGCGGCCGTAGCCGCGCATGGACACGACCTTGCCATCCTGCACGATCGCCATCGCCAGGCCGGGAAGGTTCTTCTGCGCCACCAGTTGTTCGGCCAGCCGTTCCATCTGCCGCGCGCTGGCGCTGATGTCGGGCAGGCGGGTGCGCGCCGTGGCGGCGAAGGCCGACTGCGCACCGGGTTGGGCGGCGGCCTGTCCGGCGCCAGGAGCCGCGCGCCGTGGCGACGCAGCGGCGTCGCCGTCCACGGATACGGTGGGCAGCAAGGACAGCGCGAAGATCATCGCCAGGCAGACTTTCTTGTGTGTCATGGCCCACGTATGCTGGGATGGATGGGCAATTCTAGCCCGCGCACTCGCGCGGCGGCCTGAACAGGGGACCAATCGATGATTGCCATGCTTGTCCTGCTTGCCCTGCTGGTGCTCGCGGCGTTCTGGGGCGTCGGCATCTACAACGGCCTGATCACCGCGCGCAACGCGTACAAGAACGCCTTCGCGCAGATCGACGTGCAGCTCACGCGCCGCCACGACCTGATCCCGAACCTGGTCGAGATGGCCAAGGGCTACATGGAGCACGAGCGCGAGACGCTCGAGGCCGTGATCAAGGCGCGCACCGCCGCGGTCAGCGGGCTGGCCGCCGCCAAGGCCGATCCCGGCGACGCCGCCGGCGATGGCGACGCTGGGCAGCGCCGAGCAGGGCCTGACCGGCGCGCTGTCGCGACTGATGGTGCTGGCCGAGGCCTATCCGGACCTCAAGGCCAACCAGAACATGATGCAGCTGTCCGAGGAGCTGACCTCGACCGAGAACAGCGTCGCCTTCGCGCGCCAGGCCTACAACGACTCGGTGATGGCCTACAACAACCGCCGCGAGGTCTTCCCGTCCAGCGTCGTGGCCGGCATGTTCAACTTCGCGCCCGCGGCCCTGCTCGAGATCGAGGAGCCGGCCAAGCGCGAGGCGCCCAAGGTCTGCTTCTGACGATGTCTCCGTCGTCGCGGCAGCGCCGGAGGCAGACGCATGAACTTCTTCGAGCGCCAGGACCAGGCGCCGCGCCAGTTCGCTGGCTGTCTTGCGGACTGGCGGTGGTGGCGATCGTCGCCGCCATCGACGTCGTGCTGCTGGTCGGCGTTCGGCGCCACCGATACGCGGCAGCGCCACCGCGGCGGCCATCGTGCTCGGCACGGCCGGCACGCTGGCGGTGATCGGCTGCGCCAGCATGTTCCGCATGGCCTCGCTGCGCACCGGCGGTGCCGCAGTGGCGCACCAGTTCGGCGGCACGCCGGTGCCCGAGGACACCACCGACTTCAACCTGCGCCGGCTGCGCAACGTGGTCGAGGAGATGGCGATCGCCTCCGGCGTGCCGGTGCCGCAGATCTTCGTGCTCGACGACGAGTCCGGCGATCAACGCCTTCGCCGCCGGCTACGCGCCCAGCGACGCCGCCGTGGCGGTGACCCGCGGCGCGCTCGACCGCCTCAACCGCGACGAGCTGCAGGGCGTGATCGCGCACGAGTTCAGCCACGTGCTCAACGGCGACATGCGCCTGAACATCCGCCTGATGGGCCTGCTGTTCGGCATCCTGGTGCTGGCGCTGATCGGGCGCAAGATCCTGCAGCACGGCCGCTTCGGCCGCTCCAAGGAGCACTGGCCCGCTGCTGGTGGTCGCGCTCGGCCTGCTCATCATCGGCTACATCGGCACTGTTCTTCGGCCGCCTGATCAAGGCCGGCGTCAGCCGCCAGCGCGAACTCCTCGCCGATGCCTCCGCGGTGCAGTTCACCCGGCAGACGCGCGGCCTGTCGGGCGCGCTGAAGAAACTCGCCGGCCTGCCGGAAGGATCGAAGCTGGGCAACTCCGATGCCGAGGAGGTCAGCCACATGCTGTTCGGCGCAGGGCCTGAAGCTGTCCTCGATGATGGCCACCCATCCGCCGCTGCTCGAGCGCATCAAGGCGCTCGAACCGGGATTCAAGGTGGACGAACTGCAGGCGCTCAGCAACCAGCTGGCAGCGCACGCCGCCGGTGGGCATGGACGAGGACGTCGCGCTCGGCCTGGCCGCCGGCAATCGCGGCGCGCTGCCCGCCGCCGGCAGCGCGGTGACGCTGTCGCCGCCCGGGGTGATCGCCCAGGTCGGCGCGCCGCAGGCCGACGACTATCGCCGCGCGGGCAACATCAGCGGCAACATCCCCGAGGTGCTGCAGGACGCGGTGCGCCACCAGGCCGATGTCGTGCCCATGCTCTACGGCCTGCTGCACGACCCGCCCGGCAGCGTGCGCGACGCGCAGCAGGTCGAACTGCGCGCGCGCACCGACCTGCGCACCGCCGAGCAGGCGCTCGACTACGCCGATCGCATGGCCGACCTCAATCCGATGCTGCGCCTGCCGCTGGCCGCGCTGGCCTTCCCGCAGTTGCGCCGGCGCCCGCGCGCCGAGCTGCGCACCTTCATGGACAACGCCTATGCGCTGGTGCACGCCGACGGTGCGGTCAGCCTGTTCGAGTACTGCCTGGGCCGGCTGCTCAACACGCAGGTGTCGGAGGCGCTGGATCCTTCGCGCGCCTGGGTGCCGGGCGACCGGCGCCTGGGCAACGCCGAATCCACCGCGGCGGTCGTCACCCTGCTGGCGGTGGTCGCGCAAGCCGGTCATCCGAACCCGGCCGACGCGCCGCGCGCCTACCTCGCCGGCCTGGCGCGGGTGTATCCGCGCCTCAATGCCGCCTACGCGCCGCCGACCGACCTGCTGTCGGCGCTCGACGAAGTTCTGCCCAAGCTCGACCGGCTCGAGCCGATGGGCAAGGAGCTGCTGGTCGAAGGCCTGGTGGCGGCGATCAGCCACGACGGCCAGGTCAGCGTGGCCGAGGCCGAACTGCTGCGCACCGTCTGCGCCTCGCTGCACTGCCCGCTGCCGCCGATGCTCGAAATCCCCGAGTCGCGCCTGAGCTGATTCGCCGACTCGCTTTTTCGCTGACGCGCCGACTCGCCGACTCGCTGATTCGCCGGGCCTTTCCTGGGTGGCTCGCTCTGGTGGGGCCCCTGCCCCACCGCCGCGAACCACCCAGCGGCCCTTTGCTTTCGCGCTTCGCGCGTCGCAAACGCGAAACGCGACCCGTGCTGCGCCGCATCTGCGCCAGCAACGAAGCGAGCCAGTCGCGGGCCGCCGGGGAGTTGGCGGCGGTGGGGCAGGGGCCCCGCCAGAGCCAACTCCCCGGGGTAGGCCCGGCGCGCCACTTCGGCTGCTTGCGAGGAAAGCCGAGCGCGCTACTTCGCTTGCTTGCGCGGTTCGACCCCGCGGATGAAGTCGGCAGCGCGCTCGGCGATCATCATGGTCGGCGCATTGGTGTTGCCGCCGATCAGCTTCGGCATCACCGAGGCATCCACCACGCGCAGTCCCTGCACGCCGCGCACCCGCAGTTGCGGGTCGACCACTGCGCCCTCGTCGCCATCCGCGCCCATCCGGCAGGTGCCGACCGGGTGGTAGATCGATTCGGCCTTGCGCTCGATGAAGTCGATCAGCGCGGCCTCGTCGCGCAGCTCCGCGCCGGGGAACAGTTCCTCGCCGCGGTAGGGCGCGAAGGCCGGCTGCGCGAAGATCTCGCGCGACAGGCGCACGCACTCGAGCATCATGCGGCGGTCGCGGCCGTCGGCGTCGCTCAGGTAGTTGGCCTCGATGCGCACCTTGTCGGCGGGATTGGCGCTGGCCAGCAGCACGCGGCCGCGGCTGCGCGGGCGCAGGTAGCAGGCGTGCAGCGTGTAGCCGTAGCCCGGCAGGTTGATTGCGGCCGTGGTCGTCGAGCTGCGCCGGCACGAAGTGGAACTGGATGTCGGGGCGCGTCGTCCTCGGCCAGCGGCCGAGCGCAGGAAGCCGCCGGCCTCGGCGATGTTGCTGGTGCCCGGGCCGCTGCGGAACAGGTAGTACTGCAGGCCCACGGCGAGGTCGTTGAGGTGGTCGTAGGTGATGCGCTGCGTGCAGCGCTGCATGGTGCACACGTCGAGGTGGTCCTGCAGGTTGCCGCCGACGCCCGGGTGCGTCCACCTGCACGGCGATGCCATGCTCGCGCAACTGTTCGGCCGGGCCGATGCCCGACAGCATCAGCAGCTGCGGCGAATTGATGCGCCGCCGCACAGCAGCACCTCGCGCCGCGCCTGCGCACGCAGTGCGCCTTGCCGCGCAGCGTGTACTCGACGCCGGTCGCGCGCCCGTCCTGCAGCAGCACGCGCGCCGCCAGCGCGCCGGTGAGCACCTGCAGGTTGGGGCGCTTGCGCGCGGGCTTCAGGTAGGCATCGGCGGCGGAGGCGCGCGCGCCGTCGGCGGGTGGTGGTCTGGTACCAGCCGAAGCCGTCCTGGTGGTCGCCGTTGAAATCGTCGGTGAGGCGCGTGCCCGGCCTGCGCCGCCGCTTCCACGAACACCGCCGACAGCGGGTTGGTGTGGCGCGGGTCGGAGACCGCGAGCGGGCCGTCGTCGCCGTGCAGGCGCGAGTGGCCGCGCGAGTTGCCTTCGGTGCGGCGGAAGTAGGGCAGCACGTTGTCCCAGTGCCAGCCGCTGGCGCCCAGGTCGTCCCATTCGTCGTAGTCGTGCGTGTGGCCGCGGATGTAGCACATCGCATTGATCGAACTGCGAGCCGCCGAGCACGCGCCCACGCGGCCACCACAACCGGCGTCCGTCGCAGCTGCGCTTCCGGTGCGGTGGAGTAGTCCCAGTTCACGCCCTTCTTGCCGACCAATTTGGCCAGGCCGGCGGGCATGTGGACGAAGGGGTGCCAGTCGGTGGGGCCCGCTTCCAGCAGCAGCACTGTGGTGCCCGGGTCTTCGCTCAGGCGGTTGGCCAGCACGCAGCCGGCGGAACCGGCGCCGACGATGATGTAGTCGTACACGGACACTTCTTCTTGCAGGGGCCGACCGACGTTAGGCCGCCCGCCTAGAGTAAATGCTCCGGGCTGCCCGCAAACTGGCGAGTCCGTCGCGCTTTGGCTATGTTGCCGGTAGCCGGACGCTGACTAGCGGCCGCAGGAGAGCCGCTTCCGTGTCCACCGCCGAGCCCCGCCTGCGTGACGCGATCCGCGCTTCGCCGCCACTGCTGTGGTCGGCTGCCTACTTCTTCTTCCTGCTGACCGGCTACTACGTGTTGCGGCCGGTGCGCGACGCGATGGGCGCCTCTGCCGACGTGGAGGCGGTGTTCTCGCCGGCCACGATCGCCTGGTTCGCCGCGCGTGACATCGCGATTGGCGATTTCACCCTGCAGGCGCTGTTCACCGGCACCTTCGTCGCGATGCTGCTGCTGCAGCCGGTCTACGGCTGCGCTGGTGAGCCGTTTTCCGCGGCGGGTGTTCCTGCCCGCGCGTGTACGCGCTGTTCATCGCCTGCCTGCTCGGCTTCTACTTCGCCTTCCTGGGCGAGAGCCCGGGACGCGGCGCGGCTGTTCTTCGTCTGGACCGCGGTGTTCAACCTGTTCGCGGTGTCGGTGTTCTGGAGCTTCATGGCCGACATCTTCAGCGACGTCGAGGCGCGCCGCGCTGTATGGCTACATCGGTGCCGGCGGCACGCTGGGCGGCGTTGACCGGTCCGTGGCTGACCCGGCAGCTGGTGGTGCAGCTGGGCGTGCCGAACATGCTGCTGCTGTCGGCGGTGTTCCTGATCCTGTGCGATCGTGTGCATCCTGCGCCTGGGCGCGCTGGGCGAGACGCGCGGAAGGCCGCGCGCGACCGGCGGCGCGAGGACGCGATCGGCGGCAGCGTGCTGGAAGGCCTGCGCCTGGTCGCGCGCGATCCGCTGCTGCGCTGCGATGGCGGCGCTGATGTTCTTCGGCGTCGGCGTCGGCACGCTGCTGTACAACGAGCAGCGCGAGATCGCGCAAGCTGGTCACCGACGACAGTTGCCGCACCGCGTTCTACTCCAACCTCGACCTGGCGATCAACCTGCTGACGCTGGCTGATCCAGGTGTTCCTGACCCGGCGCATGCTGACGCGCTACGGCGTCGGGCCGGCGCTGCTGATCCCCGCCTTCGCCATCCTGGTCGGCTACGGCGTGCTCGCCGCCTCGCCGCTGCCGCTGCTGGTCGGCGTGGTGCAGATCGCCACCCGCGCCGGCGAGTTCTCGCTGAGCCAAGCCGGCGCGCGAAACCATCTACACGCGCGTGGATCGCGAATCGCGCTACAAGGCCAAGGCGGCCATCGACACCGCCGTCTACCGCGGCGGCGACCTGGCCTTCGCCTGGGTGCACAAGGGCCTGCTGCTGTTCGGCACCCAGGCCGTGTTCGTGGGCGGGGTGGTGCTTGCCGCGACGATGAGCTTCGCGGCATGGCGGGTTATCCGCGAGCAGGCCGGCAGGCAGGATGTGGAAGCGCCGTTCGAAGGGCCTTCAGCCGGCCTGCGCTAGCCTGCCTGGATGAACAACCGCCTGCGTTACCCGTTGCTGGCCTGCGCGCTCGCCACCGCATTCATCGCCGGGCAGTCCGCGCACGCCCGACCCGCGGCGCCTGGGTCGTCGTCCGTCGTGCAAGCGCCGACGCCGGTACGCGTGCTCAGCGAGGCGGAGAAGATCCAGGCGCTGATCGCCTCGGTCGAGAAGTTGCCCGGCGCGGTGTTCATCCGCAACGGTACCGAGCACGATGCCGTCAAGGCGGCGGAGCACCTGCGCCGGAAGCTTGGCTACGCGGGCAAGCGGGTCCAGACCGCCGAGCAGTTCATCCAGCACCTGGCGACCGGCTCTTCAATGACCGGCAAGCCCTACCGGATCCGCTTCGCCGACGGCCACAGCGTCGAATCGGCGGCGTACTTCCGCGAGCAGCTCAGGCGTCTCGAGGCGCCGGCGCGGAAGACGGCGCGGGGCTGAGCCACATCGCGATGCGGGCGTCGAACACCACGTCGCCGGTGGCGTCGCGCACCTCCACCGCCACCGGCAGCTCGTAGCCGGCTTCGGCGACGCGCAGTTCGAGCTCCGGCTTCGCCGTACCCACCAGCGTGCCCTTCGCCTTCTTCAGGTAGCGCACGCTCATGCCCTTGGGAATCCAGCGCATGTCCGCGCGGCAGGCTGGCGTCGGTCATCAGGCCGGCGCACAGTTCGGCGAGGTTGCACAGCGCGATCGCATGCACCGTGCCGATGTGGTTGTGCACCGCGCGCCGGTCGCGCGATGCGTCGCCTCGCAGCGCCCGGCTCCAGGCGCAGCACGCGCGGGCGAGATGCTGCCGAAGTAGGGCGCCTTGAAGCACACCGCGCAGCGAGAACAGCCAGCCGCCCGCCGGCCAGCGCTGCATGCGCCGCCACATCGCCAGCAGGGGCGTGCTGCCCTCGCCCATGCCAGCGCGCGGCTCAGGCCGCGCGGTAGACCTGTTGCAGGCGATGCAGCGAGGCGCTCTCGAGATCGGCGCTGTCGAAGTCGTCCACCGTGATCGTGTCCCAGGTCAGTTCGCGCAGCTCTTCCAGCTGCACGCGTTTCCTCGGCGGTGATCCAGCCCTCGCGCACGCCTTCGGCCAGCTGCGCCGGGAAGCTCGAGCGCCTCGATGTCGCTGTTCTTCAGCGCCTTGAGGAACTTGCGCTCCACCGGCTCGGCCAGGATCACCTTGGGCAGGGCGGCGTTGATGCGGCCGGCCGGGTTGTTCTCGCCGGGCGTCAGGAACACGCCTTCGGCCAGGCGGTCGCGCGCATCGCGAGGGCGTCATCAGCAGCGCCGCGGCGCGATGGCCCAGGCGATCGGACGGCGCCTGCGCGCGACGGCCCCAGGGGAACACCAGCATGCCACAGCAGCCAGCCGCACCGGGCGGATCGGGAAGTTGCGCAGCGCGCCCGACAGCGCCAGCTCGATCTTGTGCGCCGAGTCGTGGAAGGCCCAGGCCAGCAGCGGCTGCTCGGCGGCCGGACGGCCGTCGTCTTCGTAGCGCTTGAGCATGGCGCTGGCGATGTACAGCTGGCTGAGCACGTCGCCGAGGCGGCCCGACAGCTTTTCCTTGAACTTGAGCTTGCCGCCGAGCAGTCAGCATCGAGGTGTCGGCCACCAGCGCCAGGTTGGCGGAATAGCGGTTGAGCTTGCGGTAGTAGCGCCGGGTGTAGGCATCGCCCGGCGCCGCGCCGATGCTTGGCGCCGGTCAGCGCCGTACCACAGGCTGCGCACCGCGTTGGAAATGGCGAAGCCGATGTGGCCGAACAGGTTGGTGTCGAACTCGCGCAGGCGGCGACCGGATCCGGGTTCTGCGCCGCCTGCATTTCCTTCAGCACCCACGGATGGCAGCGGATCGCGCCCTGGCCGAAGATCATCAGCGTGCGGGTCATGATGTTGGCGCCCTCGACCGTGATCGAGATCGGCGCCGCCTGCCAGCCGCGGCCCAGGTAGTTGCGCGGGCCCAGGATCACGCCCTTGCCGCCGTGGATGTCCATGGCGTCCTTGGCCACTTCGCGCGCCATCTCGGTGGCGTGGTACTTGGCGATCGCCGAAGGCACCGCCGGCTTCTCGCCGCGGTCCACCGCGGCCGCGGTCGCCTGCGACAGCGCGGTGCATCGCATAGGTGTTGCCGGCGATGCGCGCCAGCGCTTCCTCCACGCCCTCGAAGCGGCCGATGGACAGGCCGAACTGCTTGCGGATGCGCGCGTAGGCGCCGGTGACCACCGCCGCCAGCTTGCGAGGCGCCGCTGGAGGTGGAGGGCAGGGTGATCGCGCGGCCGACGGACAGGCACTCGACCAGCATGCGCCAGCCCTGGCCGATGAAATCCTCGCCGCCGATCAGCTGCGACAGCGGCACGAACACGTCCTTGCCGCGCACCGGGCCGTTCTGGAACGCGCAGTTGAGCGGGAAGTGGCGGCGGCCGATGTCCAGGCCAGCGGTGTCGCGCGGCATCAGCGCCAGGGTGATGCCGCGATCGCTTGCGTCGCCGAGCAGGCCGTCCGGATCGTACAGGCGGAACGCCAGGCCGATCACGTCGCCACCGGCGCCAGCGTGATGTAGCGCTTGTCGAAAGTCAGCTTGCACGCCGAGCACGCGCGCGCCGTTCCAGTCGCCCTCGCAGACGATGCCGTAGTCGGGCATCGAGGTCGCGTCGGAGCCGGCGGTCGGGCCGGTCAGGGCGAAGCAGGGGATCTCGCGGCCGTCGGCCAGGCGCGGCAGGTAATGGTACTTCTGTTCGTCGGTGCCGTAGTGCAGCAGCAGTTCGGCCGGGCCGAGCGAATTGGGCACGCCGACCGTCGAGCTCAGCGTCGCGGAGATCGAGGCGAGCTTCTGCGATCACGCTTGCGAGTGCGCCAGCGCCGAGAAGCCCAGGCCGCCGTATTCCTTGGGGATGATCATGCCGAAGAACTTGTTCTTCTTGAGGTAATCCCACACCTCCGGCGGCAGGTCGGCGCGGACGTGGGTGATGTCCCAGTCGTTGGTCATGCGGCAGGCTTCTTCGCACCGGGCCGTCGAGGAAGGCCTGCTCCTCCGCGGTCAGCACCGGGCTTGGGCTGCGACAGCAGCTCGCTCCCACTTCGGCATGCCGGAGAACAGCTCGCCTTCGAAGCCGACCGTGCCGGCTTCCAGCGCGGTCTGCTCGGTCGTCCGACAGTGGCGGCAGGATCTTCGTGTAGAAGCTGCAGCAGCGGCGCGGTGATCAGGCGGCTGGCGCAGCGGGGTGATCAGCAGCGGCAGCACCACCAGCGCCAGCAGCACGGCGCGAACAATGATCGCAGTCACGTTGGCGCCGCCGAGGGCGCAGGCGACCAGTACGGCACCCGCGAGGCCGGCGAACACCGCCAGCGAGAACCGGTGGTAGGCGGCGATCGCGACCACCAGCAACACCAATAGGAAGGGCAGGACGATGCTCATGGGTCAACTCCGGAAACGGGGCGGGGCACCGGCGATCGGGCTGGGCGCCATACGGCCTAGTATGGTCCGTTCCGGGGTGCTGTCAATACCACGCCGTATGGTGCAACATGGGAGCGAGCCGGAAAGCGCCGGCGAGCCGACTTCCTGTGGACATTATGGTAGCCACCGAGCAGAAACTGGAAAAGCCGCGCCTGTCCGCGGAGGACTGGGCGCTGGCCGCCCTCGACGTGATCGCCGAGCAGGGCCTGGCGGCGGTGGCGGTCGAACCGCTGGCACGCCGACTGGGCGTCACCAAGGGCAGCTTCTACTGGCATTTCCCCTCGCGCGAGGCCCTGCTGGTGGCCGCGCTGGAGCGCTGGGAAGCGGACCGAGCAGGAAACCGTGTTCGGCCAGATGGAGGCGATCTCCGACCCGCGGCTGCGCCTGCGCGAGCTGTTCCAGCTGGTGGCGCAGGAGCCCCAGTCGCACATCATCTATTCCGAGCTGCTCAAGGCGCTGGATCACCCGGTGGTGAAACCGGTGCTGTCGCGCGTCTCGCTGCGACGCCTGGACTACCTCACCGCCAGTTTCCGCCAGGCCGGCCTGCCGCGCCTGGACGCGCAGAACCGCGCGCGCCTGACCTATGCCGCCTACGTCGGCTTCCTGCAACTGGCGCTGCAGCTGGGCCAGCCGCGCCTGCACCACGACGAGCTCGACGCCTACGTCCGCCACGTCGCCGCCACGCTGATTCCGGACTGAGCCCGGTTAGAGATTGCGCATCGGCGCCGCGCCGCGCCCACCATTTCCTTTCGAAGGCCCCGCCAGGAGCCCGCTGCATGTCCACCGCCCCCGCTGCAACCACGCTCGCGCCGCTGCGCCAATGGGTCGACGAAGTCGTCGCCCTGACCCAACCCGACCAGGTCCACTGGTGCGACGGCTCCGAGGCCGAGTACGCGCGCCTCGTCGAGCTGATGCTCGGCCACCGGCGACCTGCTGCCCCTCGACGAGGCAACGCACCCCAACTGCTACCTGCACCGCTCCAGCCCCTCGGACGTGGCCCGGGTCGAGCACCTGACCTTCGTCTGCACGCGCCGCGAGCAGGACGCCGGCCCGAACAACAACTGGATGGACCCGGCCGAGGCGCACGCGAAGATGGACGCGCTCTTCGCCGGCTGCATGCGTGGGCGCACGCTGTACGTGGTGCCCTACTGCATGGGGCCGATCGATTCCCCGCTCGCCCGCTGCGGCATCGAGATCACCGACAGCCCCTACGTGGTCGCCAACATGCGCATCATGACGCGCATGGGCACGGAGGCGCTGCGGCGCATCGAGCGCGAGGGTTCCTTCGTGCGCGGCCTGCATTCGATCGGCGAGCTGGATCCCGAGCGCCGCTTCATCATGCATTTCCCGGAAGAGCTGGCGATCAAGAGCTACGGCTCGGGCTACGGCGGCAACGCCCTGCTGGGCAAGAAGTGCCATGCGCTGCGCATCGCCACCTGGCAGGCGAAGGACGAGGGCTGGCTGGCCGAGCACATGCTGATCGTCGGCATCGAGAACCCGCGCGGCGAAATGCACTACGTCGCCGCCGCCTTCCCCAGCGCCTGCGGCAAGACCAACCTGGCGATGCTGATCCCGCCCGAGGGTTACCGCGAGAAGGGCTGGAAGGTGTGGACGATCGGCGACGACATCTGCTGGATGCGCCCCGGCGCCGACGGCCGCCTGTACGCGATCAACCCGGAAGCCGGATTCTTCGGCGTTGCGCCGGGCACCAGCGACAAGACCAACCCGAACGCGATGTCCATGCTCGACAAGGACGCGATCTTCACCAACGTCGGAGTCACCGCCGACAACCAGCCGTGGTGGGAAGGCCTGCCGGGCACGCCGGCGAAGGACTGGCAGGGCCGCGCTTTCGATCCCGCGCGCGGCCCGGCCGCGCACCCGAATTCGCGTTTCACCGTGTCCGCGCGCAGATTGCCCCAGCTACACCGCCAGCGCCGGAGGATGCCGCAGGGCGTGCCGCTGTCGCGCGATCGTGTTCGGCGGCCGGCGCGAATCGCTGGTGCCGCTGGTGATCGAAGCGCGCGACTGGCAGCACGGCGTGCTGCTGGGTGCGAGCGATGGCCTCGGAAACCACCGCCGCCGCCACCGGCGCGGTCGGCGTCGTGCGCCGCGACCCGATGGCGATGAAGCCCTTCGCCGGCTACAACTTCGGCGACTACTTCGCGCACTGGCTGTCCTTCGGCGCCGGCGCGCGCGACGCGCTGCCGAAGATCTTCCACGTCAACTGGTTCCGCAAGGACGCCGACGGCCGCTTCCTGTGGCCGGGCTTCGGCGACAACCTGCGCGTGCTGGAGTGGATGCTGCGTCGGGTCGAAGGCAGCGTCGGCGCGGTGGAAACGCCGATCGGGCGCCTGCCGCGCCCCGGCGACATCGACGCACAGGGCCTGGACATCCCGCCCGGCGCCCTGGAGGCGCTGCTCGAAGTGGACGCCGAGGGCTGGCGCCGCGAGCTCGCCGCCATCGGCGAGTACCTGGGCGAATTCGGCGAGCGCACGCCGCCGGCCCTGCTGGCCGAGCAGCAGCGCGTTGCCGCCGCGCTCGAGGACGCGAAGGCCCCGGCTTGAGGGATTGCATTAAGAAGGTGTGATCTACGACGGGCCCGGTCTTAACAACCGGGCCCTTCCTTTTGCCCCGTGGGGGTCCGTCAGGCGGCACCCGGGCCCACGCCGGAGGTGGGGCGCCCGGGGCCTTCGCCGACCCGGGCCCGCGACTGGGGCAGGCCAAGGATTTTCGCGCCACGGGCCCTGAAGGCGACCGGATATTGCCGACAAGTATATGATTACATAAGACTTATGTCGGGTTTCTGGAACGTTTCGTGACCCGCCCTGCAGATCGGTCCAGAGGGGTGGCTCTATGTTGTTAAAGAATCGTTCCATGCTATATTCGGCCTGTCATGCCGAGTGCGTTGACATCTTCTAATCGTTTTACTCGTCCCCACCAGAGGGTTAACAAATGGCATCCAAGATCATCACCAAGGGTCTCAAGCGGACCGCGTTGAGCGTTGCGCTCGGCATGTGCTTCGCGGGCAGCGTGCTTGCGCAGTCCAACTCGACCGGCGTCATCCAGGGCACCACCACCGCCGGCGCTACCGTCGTCGTCGAGAATCCGGCCACCGGCTTCCGTCGCGAAATCACCGCGAGCGCCGATGGCTCGTACCGCGTTGGCTCGCTGCAGCCCGGCACCTACAAGGTGACGGCCGGCGGCCAGTCGCGTGACGTCAACGTCTCGGTCGGCGGCACCTCCACCGCGACCCTCGACACCGTTCGCGTCGTCGGCGGCCAGATCAACCCGATCGACGTCGCGTCAGTCGAGTCGAGCACCGTGCTCACCTCCGAGCAGATCGCCAAGATCCCGGTGCCGCGCAACATCACCGCCGTCGCCCTGCTGGCTCCGGGCACCGTGCGTGGCGACGCCGCGTTCGGCAACCTGGCTTCCTTCGGCGGTTCCTCCGTCGCCGAGAACCAGTACTTCGTCAACGGCTTCAACATCTCGAACGCCTTCGCGGGCCTGGACTTCGGCCAGATCCCGTTCGAGGCGATCGCCGAGCAGCAGGTCAAGACCGGCGGCTACGGTGCCGAGTTCGGCCGTTCGACCGGCGGCGTGATCAACCTGGTCACCAAGCGCGGTTCCAACGAGTTCCACGCCGGTGGCAACATCTTCTGGACCCCGAATTCGCTGGCTTCCGGCAACCCTGACGTCTACACCAACGAAGGCTTCATCGGCGTCAACAACATGCAGCGCGCCAGCTTCCTGTTTGGCGACAACAGCAAGGACGAGCGCGGCACCAACACTGTCGCCACCGTCTGGGCCAGCGGCGCCCTCGTGCAGGACCGCCTGTTCGCCTACGCCCTGCTGCAGTACGGCAAGCTCGACGGCGTCGAGTCTTATCCCAACGCCTGGGTGCTCAACACCCGCGCCGAGACCACCACCAACAGCGCGTCCCAGCAGCGCTCCCCGAACTGGCTGCTGAAGCTCGACTGGTCGATCAACGACAGCCACTCGCTGGAACTGACCGCGTTCTCCGACAAGCGCAAGTCCGAGATCGACGTCTATGAGAGCCCGAAGGCCGGCAACCCGAGCTGCACCGCGGCACACCTGGCGGCCAACCCGCCGATCCCGCCGGTCAGCGCCGCGCAGGCTGCTTTCTGGGCGACGGCACAGGCCTGCCAGGCGCAGCCCTACCCGGACGCGTCGCTGGTCACCCAGCGCGGCCCCTACAAGGGCACCTTCTACACCGAGGACGGCGGCAGCTCGTGGTCCCTGAAGTACACCGGCTACCTGACCGACAGCTTCACCCTCACCGCCCTGTACGGTCGCGGCGAGTCGAAGCGCTCCGAGCGTGGCGTCTACGCCAACGGCGTTGAGGCGATTTACGACGGCGACCTCGCCAATGGCGCCGGTGGCTGCCCGCTGGTGCAGGATGTCAGCGGCGAGGGCCTGCTGACCTCTGCAGGCATCACCCCCTGCAACTTCTTCGGCGCCATCGGTTCGATCAACAACAAGGACGAGCGCGAGCAGTTCCGCATCGACGCCGAGTGGGCGCTGGGCGACCACCTGATCCGCTTCGGCTACGACTCCGACAAGTTCACCTCCTTTGACGCGACCGACCTCGAGGGCGGCGCCCAGTGGTTCCTGCTCACGGACGGCATCGCCGAAGGCGTGTTCTTCCGTAACGGCGCCGAGGTCGAGGTGAAGTCCCAGGCCTTCTACATCGAAGACACCTGGAATGTCACCGACAACTTCATCGTCTACGGCGGCCTGCGCTGGGATTCGTTCAAGAACCTCAATGGCGACGGCGACGCCTACGTCACGATCAAGAACCAGTTCGCCCCGCGCCTGGGCTTCAGCTGGGACGTGAACGGCGACTCCTCGTTCAAGGTCTTCGGCAACGCCGGCCGTTACTTCCTGCCGCTGAGCGCGACCGTCGCCATCCGTGGTGCCTCGGCCTCGCTGTATGAAGACACCGTCTTCAGCTACACCTCGCTTGACCCGGTCACCGGCGAGCCGCAGGGCCTGACCATTATCGACCAGCACTACCTGAACGGCGAGAACGGCCTGCCGAAGGATCCGGACTCGATCGCCAGCTTCGGCCTCAAGCCGCAGTACCAGGACGAGTACATCGCCGGCTTCCAGTTCAAGCTCAATGACAACGTCACCGCCGGCGTGCGTGGCGTCTATCGCGACCTCAAGTCCGCGATCGACGACTTCTGCGACTACCGCTACTTCGCGCAGGTTGCGACGGACATGGGCATTGCGTTCGACCCGTCGAGGCTGAACTATTGCCACCTGTACAACCCGGGCGAAGATTCGACCTTCCTGGCCGACATCGACGGCAGCGGCACCTTCACCGAGATCTTCGTGCCGGCGAACTACTACGCCACCCTGCGCCGTGATCCGCAGGCGCCGCTGAACAACGACCCGCTCTCGCCGGACTACAACCCGCTGCGCTTCTCGCCCGAAGAGATCGCGATGATCGACAAGGGTTCGAATGCCAAGCGTAACTACAAGGCGGTCGAGTTCTTCGCGGAAGGCCATTGGGACAAGCTGTTCCTCCAGGGTTCCTACACCTGGGCGAAGAGCTACGGCAACTTCGAAGGCGGCGTGAAGTCGGACATCGGCCAGGCCGATACCGGCACCACGCAGGACTTCGACTATCCGGAACTCACCATCGGCTCGACCGGCTACCTGCCGAACGACCGTCGCCACAGCTTCAAGTTGTTCGGCAACTACGAGCTGACCGACGAGTGGTCCTTCGGCTTCAACCTGCTGATCCAGTCGGGCCGTCCGCAGAACTGCCTCGGCATCTACGGCGGCGACCCGATCTTCTATCGCAATTCGTACTTCTCCTGCGACGACACGCTGGACAACGCGTGCACCGTGAACGGCGACGAGCCGGGCGACGTCAACAACTGCCCGCCGTGGGGTCCGGCTTCCGGCCGCCTCAACAACGGCTACACCCGTGGCAACCGCGGTGACCGCGGTCGCACCGAGTGGATGCGCAACCTCGACCTGAACGTGGCCTACAAGCCCAACTTCGCGGCCGGCAACCTGACCCTGAAGATGGACGTGTTCAACGTGTTCAACGAGCATGCGGCCACCTCGGTGTGGGAGCGTGGCGAGAACCGTACCGGTCGGCCGATGCAGGATACGTACCTGATCCCGACCTCGTTCCAGGCGGCGCGTTCGTTCCGCTTCATGGTCCAGTACGAGTTCTGATCTAGCTTCACTGCAACACCTCGACGGCCGCCTCAGGGCGGCCGTCTTTTTTTGTGCGAAAATCCCCGGCTCCGCGGGCCAGCGCTCGCCCTGGCACGCAAGCACATGAGCATGGACATCAACGACAGCCTGCGCGAGGCCGACGGCCTGCAGGCAGCCGGACACTTCCGTTCCGCCGAAGCCTCGTACCGGCGCATCCTCGCGAGCCACCCGAACGCGATCTACGCGCACCTGCGCCTTTCCGAAACGCTGCAGTCGCAGGATCGCTTCCGCAATTCGCGCAAGGCGGCCCTCGCCGCCGTCGACAGCCTGGGCGCCACCCTGCGCTGGGAGGCACTGTCGCTGGTGACCTTGCGCCTGCTGGCCTTCGACGAGCGCGATTTCATCCGTCGCCTGATCATGAGTGCGGACCAGGAGCATCCGGCCGTGCTCACGCAATCCCCGATACTGTCCCAGCACCTGTGGCTGAGCGGCGCCTACGACGAGGCGCTGGAGCTGATCCGCCGGGCTTCCCTGCGCGTGTCGCCGAGCCCGCAGCTGCTCTACTCGAAGGCCAATGCATTGCGCTACTCCGGTCGGGACGACGACGCCGAGGCGGAGCTCGAGCGTTGCATCGGCCTGGCGCCAAACTACGCGCAGGCGCACTGGACCCTGGCTTATCACCGCAAGTCGGCGGCTCCGGGCGCGCGCGTGGACCGCGTTCGCCAGGCCATCGCGGCCTTGACGCCCGAAGATCCCGGCCAGGTCTTCCTGGCCTATGCGCTGTTCAAGGAGCTCGACGACGCGGGCGACACCGGTGCGGCGTGGGCGGCGCTCGCAGGCGGCATGCGCGCCAAGCGCGCCTCGATCCAGTACGACGCGGCCGCGCAGGCGGAAGCGATCGCCAGGCTGGCGCGTGCCGAGATTGCACCCGTTTCCGCCGCCGCCGCCGCTTCCGGGCATCGGCCCTTGTTCGTGGTGGGATTGCCGCGCACCGGCACCACGCTGCTCGAACGCATGCTGTCGAACCATCCCGACGTGGCGGCGGGCGGGGAATTGGGCGACTTCAGCCAAGCCCTGAGCTGGGAAGCGGACGCATTCGCCGGCTCGCCTCCGTCACGAATGTTCCAGGAACGCTTGGGCCAGCTGGATCTGGCCGCGGTCGGCGCCCGCTACCTCGCGCGCACCGCCGCCAGCGCCTCCGGCAAACGCTTCCTCACCGACAAGAATCCCTCCAACCTGTATCACGCCGCGGCGATTGCGCGCGCTTTGCCCGGGGCGAAAGTGCTGTGCCTGGTGCGCGAGCCGATGGATGCCTGTTTCTCCAACCTGAAGGAGCTGTTCCCGGGGTCGGGCTATGGCTACAGCTACGATTTCGCCGAGATGGCGGCGCAGCACCGCAACTTCCGCATGCTGGTCGAACACCTGCAGCGGCAGTTGCCGGAAAGCTTCCACGTGGTCAGCTACGAGGAACTGGCGCGCGCTCCGGAAGCAACGGCGGCGCGCATCGCCGTCACCTGCGGCCTGCGCGCGGTGGCCGGACTTGCCGACATCGCCGCGAACAAGGCGCCGGTGCTGACCGCGAGCAGCTCGCAGGTCCGCCAGCCGGTGCACGTGGGCAACGTCGGCGCCTGGCGTCGCTACGAAAGCCAGCTCGCTCCGCTGCAGGCCATGCTGGAATCCGGCCAGGCGCAATGAGCGGCGGCCCGGCCAGCGCACCCACGCAGATCGGCCAACTGCGCGCGCAGGGCGAGGCGCTCGCCGCCGAGCGCCGCTTCGACGAGGCGATCGCCTGCTTCCAGCGCGTGCTGGCGCTGGCGCCGCGCGACGCCTCGGCGCTGCTGCAGTTGTCGTACCTGCATTCATTGGCCGGGCGCTATCGCGAGGCGCACCGCCATGCGCTGCTCGCGCACGCGGCCGCGCCCAAGCAGCCCGAGCAGATCGCCGAGCTGGTCTCGCGCCTGCGCACGTTCAACGAGCCGCGCGCGATACTCGAAAACGTCCGCCGCCTGGGGCCGCTGTCCAGGGTCAGCATTCCGCTGCTGCTGCAGTTCGCGCAGCGCCTGAGCTTCATCAACCTGCAAACCGAAGCACTGCGCTTCCTCGACGAGGCGCGCCGCGCCGACCCGGAGTTTCCGCCGACCCTGTCGGCGCGCGGCCAGGTGCTGACCTACCTCGGGCGGCTGGACGAGGCCGAGCGCGAACTGCTCGCCTGCACTACCCGCGCACCGGCCTTCGCGCAGCCACACTGGCTGCTGTCGCGCCTGCGCACCTGGAGCACGGAACGCAACCACGTCGCCGCGCTGCGGCGCGAACTGCAGCGCCCCGGCCGCAAGCCGGACGACCAGGTGCTGCTGAACTACGCGCTGCACAAGGAACTGGACGACATCGGCGACCACGCCGGTGCGTGGCCGCCGCTGGCGGAGGCCTGCCGCCTGCGCCGCGCTGCCATCCGCTACGACACCGGCGAATCGCGCGCGCTGGTGGACGCGCTGGTGGCCGCGCCGCTGGCGCCGGCGCCGGCCGCGCCTGCACCGGACGCAGGCGAGGGCGGGCTGGTGCCGGTCTTCATCGTCGGCATGCACCGCTCCGGCACCACGCTGCTCGAGCAGATGCTGGCGCGCCATTCCGCCGTGCGCGACATGGGCGAGCTGTACGACTTCACCGTGCAGATGCGCCAGGCCAGCGATCACCACTGCCGCGGCGTCATCGACCCGGAGCTCGTGCGGCGCAGCGCCGGCGTGGATTTCGCGGCGGTCGGCCGTGGCTACCTCGAGGGCGTGGCCTGGCGCAGCGAGGGGCGCCGCTTCGTGGTGGACAAGCTGCCGTCGAACTTCCTCAACCTCGGCTTCATCCTCGCCGCCCTGCCGCAGGCACGCGTGCTGCACATGGTGCGCGACCCGATGGAGACCTGCTTCTCCAACCTGCGCGAACTGTTTTCCGACGCCAATCCGTATTCCTACGACCAGCTCGAGCTGGCGGAGTACTTCGGCCAGTACCGCCGGCTGATGGTGCACTGGCGCGCGCGCTTCCCCGGGCGCATCCACGAGGTGCGCTACGACGCGCTGGTGGGCGACAGCGAGGCGACCCTGCGCGGCGTCGCCGGCTACTGCGGTTTCGGCTTCGAGCCGGACATGCTGCACCCGGGCGAGGGCGGCGGCGCGGTCGCCACCGCCAGCGCGGTGCAGGTGCGCGGCGGGGTGCGCCGGCCCGCGCTCGCCAAGTGGCGGCCCTACGCGGAACACCTGCGGCCGCTGTCCGGGCGCCTGGCGCAACTGGGCCTGCTCGAGGCGCCCGCCGGCCCCGTTTAAACCTTCTTTCCCGCTGGCGCGTCGAAGTTCGTATGCTCGACGCCACCATGACCCTGCCGCCGCAGTCCATGCCCGCCCCGGAAGCCGCACAGGCCGACCCGGACTGGGCGCTGGTGCGCGCGGCGAGCCGGGGCGACACCACGGCCTTCGAATCGCTCTACCGCGGCCACGCGCGGCGCCTGCACGCGGTGCTGTGGCGGCTTTGCGGCGGCCAGGCGGCGCGCGCCGAGGACCTGGTGCAGGAAGCCTTCCTGCGCGCCTGGCAGGCACTACCCGGCTTCCGCTACGAAAGCGCCTTCTCCACCTGGCTGCACCGGCTGGCGGTGAACACCGCGCTGATGGAGATCCGCGGCCGCGCCGGCGGCGAAGATCGCGAGACCGACGACGCCGCGCTCGAATTCCTTCCCAGCCACGACACCGCCGGCCAGCGCATGCGCGAACAGCTCGACCTCGAGCGCGCGGTGGCGACGCTGCCGCCGCGCGCCCGCGCGGTGCTGGTGCTGCACGACATCGAAGGCTGGAAGCACGAGGAAATCGCCGCCGAGCTGGGCATGGCGGTCGGTTCCTCGAAGGCACAACTGCATCGCGCGCGCGGCCTGCTGCGCCAGCGACTGGGAGACGGACATGAAAGAGACTGACCTGCGCTGGCAGTTGCGGCAGATGCCGCGTGAAATGGAACTCTCGCGCGACCTGTGGCCGGCGATCGAGGCCGGCATCCGCCGGCAGCCGCCCGCGCCGGCACCGCGCCGCTGGCCGGCCGCGCTGGCCGCGGCGGCGACCCTGCTGCTGGTCGGCGGCCTGTACTGGCGCACGGGTGCTTCCAGCGGCCCGACCCCGAGCAGCGCGCAGATCGAGGCGCGCGTGGTCAGCGCCGAGGCGCGCGCGATCACCGACGAGTACCAGGCGGCGCTGCGCCAGTTCGATGGCGCGCCGGTGGCGCCGCAGGCCGAGCCGAGCATCGCCGCGCTCGACCGCAGCGTCGCGCAGATCCAGAGCGCGATCGTCGCCGACCCCGATTCGGTGTTCCTGCTCGGGCAGCTGCGCCGCACCTATTCGCATCGCCTGCAGCTTACCCAGCGCGCCGTCGCCGGCTGAGCCGCATGCACACCCCCCATTCCAGGAGACGCACCATGTCCATCCGCACCTGCGGCGCCATCGCGATGCTTGCCATCGCCCCGGCCCTCGCCGCCACACCGATCAACCAGACGCGGCCGCTGGCCGCCGATGGCAGCGTGCACATCGAGAACATCAAGGGCCGCATCGTCGTGCGCACCTGGGCGCGTGCGCAGGTGCAGGTCACCGGCTCGCTCGGCCGCGGCGTCGAGAAGCTGGAGATCAGCGGCGACGGGCGCTCGCTCGACATCCGCGTGAAGTATCCGAACAGCCGCGGTGGCTGGAACCTGTGGGGCCGCGACGACAACCGCACCGAGCCGACCATCCTGGAGATCAGCCTGCCGCAGCGCGCTTCGGTGGACATCGACTCGGTCAGCGCCGACGTCGACGTGCAGCAGGTCGCCGGTCGCAAGCTCGAGGTTGCCAGCGTCAGTGGCGACGTGGTGGTCAGTGCCTCCTCGCCGGGCGAGGCCCGATTCGAAAACGTCAGCGGCGACACCGCCCTGCGCATCACCACCGGCAAGGTCAGCGCGCAGAGCGTCAGCGGTGACCTCAAGCTGTCCGGCGGCCTGTCGGGCGAAGTGGACATGGAGAGCGTGTCCGGCAACATCGAGCTGGGCGCCAAGGCGCTCGACCGGCTGGAAGTCAGCACCGTCTCCGGTGACGCGACCTTGAGCGCGGCGCTGCGCCCCGGCGCGCGCCTGAAGGCGGAGACGCTGAGCGGCGAGCTGCGCCTGCACCTGCCGCGCAACACCGGCGCGCGCGTGCGCGCGGAAACCTTCAGCGGCGAGCTCAGCGCCCCCGACGTGCAGGTGCGGCGCGAGGAGCACGGCCCGGGCAAGTCGCTGGAAACGCGCTATGGCGACGGCCGTAGCGAGATCGAGCTCGAAAGTTTCTCCGGCGACATCGCGATCAGCTTCGACTGAGGTCCGCGCCCGCGCTTACAGCGCCAGCAGCAGCGCCATGGCGAGCAGGAAGGCGGCGAAGATGCGCTTGAGCGTCAGCCCGTCCACGTGGTGCGCCAGGCGCGCGCCCAGCGGCGCCATCGGCAAGGAAGTCAGCACCACGCCGATGGCCGCAGGCAGGAATACGTAACCCAGGCTGCCGGCGGGCATGCCCTCGGCACCTGGCGCGCTGGCGTAGCTGGCTGCCGCGGCCAGGCCGATCACCACGCCGCAGGCGCTCGAGGTGGCCACGGCACGCACCGGCTCCACGCCGCGCCACACCAGCAAGGGCACGGTCATGCTGCCGCCACCGATGCCGACCAGCGCGGACACCGCGCCGATGAGGCCGCCGGCCGCGACCAGCGTTGGTCCCGGGTGCGCGGCGACGACGGCTGGCGCGCCTTCACGCCGCCGCGGCAGGTCGAGGGCGAGCTGCAAGGCCGCGAGCAGGCAGTAGCCGACCACGAACCAGCGCAGGCTGGCGCCATCCAGGCCGGTGGCGAAGCGCGCACCCAGCGCAGCGCCGAGCAGCAGGCCGGGCAGCAGCCAGGCCGCTTGCCGCCACAGCACTGCGCCGCGGCGTGCATGCGCGAGCGTCGAGGCGGCGGCGGTGGCGATCACGCTGGCCAGCGAGGTGGCCAGCGCCGCCTGCATGGCGATCGCCGGCGGCACGCCCTGCGCGGGCAGCAGCAGCGCCAGCGCGGCCACCAGCACCAGCCCGCCGCCAATGCCGAGCAGGCCCGCCAGCAGGCCGGCGACCAGGCCCAAGGCGGGGAACAGCAGCCATTCAATCGGCATCGGGCAAACCTGTCGGGCGCATTCGCCAGCATCCGCTAGACTTCCAGCATGAGCCCGATCATCTCACGCCGTTTCGGCGCGCTTCTCGCCGCACTCTTTGCCTGCCACGCCGTGGCCGCCCAGGACAGCGAGCGCCGCGCCGGCCTGCGCGCCGCCTTCATCGCCGCCGACAGCGGCCAGCTCTCGCTCGAGCAGGCGGCGCGATGGTCGGGCGACCGGCTCTATCCGTGGCTGCAGGCCAGCGTCGTTCGCAAGCAGCTCGCCAGCGCCGAGCCGGCGCGCGTGCAGGCGCTGCTGGAGCCGATGGGCGAACAGCCGGCGGCGAAATGGCTGCGCGGCTTCTGGCTGGAAGAGCTCGCGCGGCGCGAGGACTGGCCGGCCTTCCGCGCTGCCTGGCGCGACAGCGAAGACGCCGGCCTGCGCTGCGCCAACCTGCGCGCGCGCCAGCCGGCCGGCGCCGATGCCGACTGGATCGCCGCGGCGCAGCAACTGTGGCTGAGCGCGACATCGCTGCCCACCCACTGCGACGCGCCGATGCAGCGCCTGACCGAACTCGGCAGGCTGGACGAATCGTTGCGCTGGCAACGCGTGGACCTGGCGATCGCCGCGGGCGAAGCGGGCGTCGTGCGCTTCGCCGGCAAGGGCCTGGGCGCCGAGTCCGCGCGACGCACGGAGGCCTACGCCGCCTTCATCGCCGCGCCCACTGCCGACGCCTGGAGTTCCTGGCCGCGCGACGCGCGCAGCCGCGCCGTGATCGCCGCGGGCCTGGCGAAGCTGGCCAAGCGCGATCCCCCGCGCGCGCAGCAGTTCTTGTCGGCGTTGCCCGCGGACCGCCTCGACCCCGCCGGCCGCAGTCGGGTCGCCTACGAGATCGCGCTTTGGAGCGTGGCTTCCTACCTGCCCGGGTCGGCGGCACGGCTGGCCGCGGTGCCGGCGGCCGCCTATGACGACAAGCTGCACGAATGGCGTGCCCGCGAAGCGATGGGCCGCGGCGACGACAGCGGCGCGCTGGCCGCGATCACCAAGATGGGCGACAAGCAGCGCGGCGATTCGCGCTGGCAGTACTTCGAAGCGCGCCTGCGCGAGCGCCTGGGCCAGGTCGAGCAGGCAAAGGCGCTGTACCAGCGCGCTGCGCAGAGCCCGAGCTTCCACGGCTGGCTGGCCGCGGACCGCCTGCAGCAGCCCTATGCGCTGTGCCCGCTGGAGCCGTCCGCCGACACGGCGATGGACAAGCGCGTGTCGAGCCATCCCGGCCTGCTGCGCGCGCTCGATCTTTTCGCGATTGACCGCTCCGACCCGGCCGCGCGCGAATGGGTCGCGGCGGTGAAGCCGATGCCGGACGACGAGCGCCGGCTGGCGGTCAGGCGCGCGCTCGCCGAGGGCTGGTATGACCGCTCGGTGTTCGGCATGAACGTCACGCCCGAGGACCTGCGCTATTACGGGTTGCGCTTCCCGCTGCACCACGAGTCGGACATCCGCGTGCAGTCGCAGGTGAACGCGCTCGACCCGGCCTGGGTGGCGGGGCAGACGCGCGCCGAAAGCAGCTTCATGCCGCGCGCGCGTTCGGGCGCGGACGCGCGCGGGCTGATGCAGATCCTGCCGGGTACCGGCGAGCTGGTGGCCCGGCGCCTGGGCCTGGCCTGGGGCGGCGGCGAGAGCCTGTACGATCCTGCCACCAACATCCGCCTGGGTACCGCCTACATGCGCCAGATGCTCGATCGTCACGAAGGCAAGGCCTACCTGGCCATTGCGGCCTACAACGCCGGGCCGGCGCCGGTGGCGAAGTGGCGCGCCGCGCGCGGCCAGCTCGACCCGGATTTCTTCATCGAGAGCATTCCCTGGAAGGAGACGCGCGAATACGTCTCGCGTGTGCTCGGCTTCAGCGTCATCTACGACTGGCGCCTCAATGGCAAGGCCGCACCGGTGAGCGAGCGCCTGCGCGGCCGCCTGGCCGCTGATCCCAGGCAGCGCCGGGCCTTCTCCTGCCCGGTGCGCGCGGTGGCGTCCGAATGAGCGCGCTGCGCGTGGTGGTGCTCGGCGGCAGCGGCTTCATCGGCCGGCCGCTGCTGTCACGCCTGTTGCGCGACGGCCACGCCGTGACGCTGCTCAGCCGCAACCTGTCCACGCATGCGGAACGCCTGCTGCCGCCAGGCCTGGAGCTGCGGCAGGTGGACGTCTACGACCCGGACGCACTGCGCAGCGCCTTCACCGGCGCCGACGCGGTGATCAACCTGGTCGGCATCCTCAACGAGGCGGGCGACAACGGCCGCGGCTTCCGCCGCGCGCATGTCGAACTGGTCAAGCTGGTGATCGCCGCCTGCGAGCTCGCGGGCGTGCGCCGCCTGCTGCAGATGAGCTCGCTCAACGCCGGCCGCGGCGACAGCTGGTACCTGAAGTCGCGCGGCGAGGCGGAGGCGGCGGTACGCAACTCCGGCCTGGAGTGGACGCTGTTCGAGCCATCGGTGGTATTCGGCCCCGGCGACGGCCTGTTCACGCGCTTCGGCGCGCTGCTGCGCCTGCTGCCCTCGCCGGTGCTGCCGCTGGCCTGCGCCGACGCCAAGTTCGCGCCCGTGTACGTCGGCGACGTGGTCGAGGCGATCGCGCGCAGCCTGTGCGATCGCGCCGCCATCGGCGAAACCTACGAACTCTACGGGCCCGAGGTGGTTTCCCTGCGCGAGGTGGTGGCGATGAGTGCGCGCCAGCTCGGGCTGCGCCGCTGGGTGCTGCCGCTGCCCTCGCTGCTCGGGCGCCTGCAGGGCGCGGTCTGCGATTTCATCCCGGGCAAGCCCTTCTCCTCCGACAACTGGCGCTCGCTGCAGCTCGATTCGGTCGGCGGCATCGATGGCCTGCATCGCCTGGGCATCCGCGCCACGCGCATGTCCGAAGTGCTGCCGGAGATCCTCGGCCACGGCGAGGACCGCGAGGCGCGGCGCGCGCGCCTGCGCGCGATGCGATAACAGCAGCCATGCGCGCCTACCTGGTCGGCGGCTCGGTGCGCGACCGCCTGCTGGGTCTGCAAGGCGGCGACCGCGACTGGGTGGTGGTCGGCGCCACGCCGGAGCAGATGCTGGCGCAGGGCTACAAGCCGGTCGGCAAGGACTTTCCGGTGTTCCTGCACGCGCAAAGCGGCGAGGAATACGCGCTGGCGCGCACCGAGCGCAAGACCGCGCCGGGCTACCACGGCTTCGCCTTCCACGCGGACCCTTCGGTGACGCTCGAGCAGGACCTGGAGCGGCGCGACTTCACCATCAACGCCATCGCGCAGGACGAAACGCGCGCGCTGGTGGATCCCTTCGGTGGCGCGCGCGATATCGAAGCGCGCGTGCTGCGGCATGTCTCGCCGGCCTTCGCCGAGGATCCGGTGCGCATCCTGCGCGGCGCGCGTTTCCTCGCGCGCTTCGCGCCGCTGGGTTTCACCGTCGCGCCGGAGACGCTGGCGCTGATGCGCGCCATGGTCGCGGCGGGCGAAGTGGACCACCTGGTGGCCGAGCGCGTCTGGCAGGAGTTGTCGCGCCTGCTCGCCGCGCCCAAACCCGCCGCAGGGCTGCAGCTGCTGCGCGACTGTGGCGCGCTGGCGAAGCTGCTGCCGGAAGTGGACGCCCTGTTCGGCGTCGAACAGCGCGCCGAGTACCACCCGGAGATAGACGCCGGCGTGCATACGCTGATGGTCTGCGACATGGCGGCGCGGATCGCGCCGGGCAACGGCCGCGTCGGCTTCGCCGCGCTGGTGCACGACCTGGGCAAGGCGCTGACGCCGGTGCACCTGCGGCCGAAGCACATCAACCACGAACACGCGGGGCTGCCGCCGCTGGAGGCGGTGTGCACGCGCCTGCGCGTGCCGGCCGCGCACCGCGAGCTGGCGCGGCTCGCCTGCCGCGAGCACCTCAACGTGCACCGGTTGTTCGAGCTGCGCCCGGAGACCGTGCACGACCTGCTGGCGCGTTGCGATGGTTTCCGCCAGCCCGACCGCATCGCCGAACTCGCGCAGGCCTGCGAGGCCGACAAGCGCGGCCGGCTCGGGCGGGAGGAAGAACCCTACCCGCAGGCGGCGGAGCTGTGCCGCCTGCTCGAGGTCGCGCGCGCCGTGGGCGCCGCGCAGTTGCAGCTCGACGGCCTCAGCGGGCCGGAAGTCGGTGCGGCGCTGCGCCAGGCGCGCGTACGCGCGATCCGCGACGCCCGCGATGCCGCTGCCGCCGGCTGAGCGCGCCGATCAGCCGCGCGCGAACAGGAAGCGGTCCAGCCCCTGCAACAGCGCGGCGCGGCGCGAGGCCAGCCACCAGCCCGCCAGCACGCCGAGTACGTCGGCGATGCCGTCGCGCGAATCCATCATGCGGTCGGCGGTGAATCCGGCCTGCGCCAGTTCCAGGCCCACGCCCAGCGCGCACAGCGCCAGCGCCGCGCGGCGCTGGCTGCGCGCGCCGGCGAAGATCCACACCGCCCAGGCGGCCAGCAGCGCGTAGGCGAGGAAGTGGCCCAGCTTGTCGCCTTCGGGCAGCGACATCTCCACGGGCATGGGCGGGGGCGGCATCAGCGACAGGCCGATGCACAGCACCCAGCCCACGCCCCAGGCGCCCAGCCACAGCCAGGGCCGGCGGAACTCGCGCAGGGCCACGCGCAGGGGCAGGGGAGCGCTCACAGGCGCCGGCTGAGGTCGCCGGCGCGGAAGCTGGCGCGGATGTCGGCGCCGCGCTGGAAGGCCATCAGCTGGAAGCGCTCGCCCATTTCGCCCGGCAAGGTCAGGTGCTTGATCTCCTGGTGCCGGCGATAGCGCTCGGCCTCGTCGGCGATGGCGTCGATTTCCAGCAGCTGCGCCTCCAGCCCGTTGCCGATCAGGAACGCTGGACTGGGTGCAGTAGCCGGCGAAGTCGAAGCCGGCGTTGACGCCGGCCTCGGCCAGCGCGGTGAAGTCCACCGAGGCGGTGAGGTCCTGCAGGCCGGGCAGGAAGAAGGGATCGTCGTGCGCGCGGTGCCGGTAGAAGCAGCGCAGGGTGCCATCGCTGCGCCCGGTTCGGTAGTACTCGCGGCGCGGGTAGCCGTAGTCGGCGAAAAGCATGACGCCGTCGCGCAGCAGGCCGCCCACCGCCTGGATCCAGTAGGGCAGCTGCGCCAGCACCTCGGAGCGGTAGTGTTCCGGCAGCTTGGCCTCGATATCGCGCTCGACGTGGCGCACCGCCGCGCGCAGCAGCGCGTCCGCCGGCTGGTCCACGCGCAGGAAGCCGCCATCGGCGCCGAGCACCACGTGTTCTTCGTACACCTCCCCGTCGCGGATCGTGAAGCGGGGCGTCGGCAAGGCATCGAGCACCTCGTTGGCGAACAGCAGGCCGCGCCATGGCGACTCCGGCGGTCCGTCGAGCCAGCGGCAGCGCGCGTGCAGCGCCGCCGGCAGCGTGGCCTGCAGCCGCTCGCGCTGGCGTTCGCGCAGGTCGGCGCTCGGCTCCAGCAACCAGTATTCCGCCGGCAACGCGTCGAGCTTCTCGAGCGCGGGCAGCACCGCCCGCGCGAATGCGCCGCTGCCGCCGCCGAGTTCGAAGAACACCGCGCCCTCACCGAGCTCGCGCAGCACCGGCGCCACGGCGGTGGCGACGGCGGTGGCGAAGGCGGGGCCGAGCTCGGGCGCGGTGGTGAAATCGCCGTCGGCGCCGAACTTGCGCGCGCCGGCGCTGTAGTAGCCCAGGCCCGGCGCGTACATGGCCAGTTCCATGAAGCGCGAGAAGGGCACGGCGCCGCCGGCGGCGCGGATCTGGGCCCGGATCAGTTCGGCGAGACGCTCGCTGTGCGCGCGGGCGTGCGGCTCGGGTTCGGGCAGGGGCAGGTCCATGGATGGCATCGTGTCGCGAGTGCGGGCAGGATAGCCCGGGAACAGTGAAGGGAGCAGGAAGTGCCCGAAGCCGCCAATCCGGTCGTGCTGGTCACCGGCGGCGCGCGCCGCGTCGGCGCCGCCATCTCGCGCCGCCTGCACGCGGCCGGCTACGCGCTGTGCATCCATTACCGCGGCGGCGAGGCCGAGGCGCTGGCGCTGCGGGCGGAACTGGAGGCGCGCCGCCCCGACAGCGTGTTGCTGCTGCCGGCGGAACTGGCCGCGCCGGGCGCGGGGGAAGCGCTGGTGGCCGCGACGCTCGCGCATTTCGGCCGCCTCGACGGCCTGGTCAACAACGCCAGCGCCTTCTATCCGACCCCGATCGGCAGCGCCACGCCCGCGCAGTGGGACGAACTCTTCGCTTCCAACGCGCGTGCGCCCTTCTTCCTGTCGCAGGCGGCCGCGGCGCAACTGCGCGCGCGCCGCGGCGCGATCGTCAACCTGCTCGACATCCACGCCCAGCGGCCGCTGCGCGAACACACGCTGTACGTGATGGCGAAGGCGGCGCTGGCGGCGATGACGCGCTCGCTGGCGTTGGAACTGGCCCCCGAGGTGCGCGTCAACGGCGTGGCGCCGGGTGCGGTGCTGTGGCCCGCCCAGGGCAAGCCGGAGGCGGAAAAGCAGGCCCTGCTGCGCGCCACGCCGCTGCGGCGCGCAGGCACCCCGGAAGAAATCGCCGAGGCCGTGCGCTGGTTGTTGCAGGACGCCAGCTACTGCACCGGGCAGGTGCTCGACGTGGACGGCGGCCGCGCTATTGCCTGATCACATCGGGCCTGATTACTTCGGCGCGAAGGCGGTGGCGATCGCCGTGCCCTCGAAACCGGCCGGCGCCTCGCCGACGGTGGCATAGCGATACAGCGCCGCCGAATACACCGAAGACAACGCGCTCTGGAAGATGCCGAGCAGCACGATGCCCAGCACCACCAGCGCGCCGACCAGGATGGCCAGCTTGGGCGAAACCATCGCCGCGCCGAACACCAGCGCGATGCCCAGCAGGATCGCGCCGAACATCAGCAGCCCGAAGGCCAGGCCGACGCCGACGTTGCCGATCGCGTTCTCGCCCCAGGTGCGCTTGAGCAGGTTGACGCTCTGCTTGAGCGCGTCGATCGGGCCGAGGTTCTCGGCCACCAGCACCGGCACCACCAGGAAGGTGGCGAGCGTCCAGGCCACGCCCAGGCCGCTGGCGAACATGCGCACCAGGAAGTTGTTTTCCTTGTTCTTCATCGCCTGCAGCAGCATGCCGACGGTGGCGGCGATGGCGGCGTAGCCCATGATCGGCACGATGCGCGCGCGCGCGGCGGCGAAGCCGTCGGCGACGGTCGGGTCGCCGCCCTCGAGGCGGATCAGCGCCGCGCCGACCAGCGCGGCATTGAAGAAGAAGGTGATGAAGTAGGTGCAGAAGTAGAACAGGAAGCCGAGCAGGTAGCCGAGCACGTCGTTGCCGGTCTCGAACAGGCGCAGCGCGAAGATGGGAACGACGAAGGTCGCCATCACCAGCAGGGCGCACAGGCCGGACAGCACCGGGAACAGCAGCAGCTCCTTGTCGGAGCGCAACACGCTGGCGCTCGCCTTGACCAGGGTCCAGCTGCGGGAGAATTTGTCGAACATGTGCGCCGCCTCCAAGGAAAAGCGGCCCTATCAGAACACGAACGGGCGCAAATGCAAGGGTGACTCTAGACACCCCCGGCAAGGCTGACCAACTGCAGCGGCGCGTCGCGATCCGGGTGCGCGCGCCACAGTTCGGCCAGGCGGCGCCCGCCCACGGGCTCCCGGTAGTCCGGCGCGATGTCGAACAACGGCCTGAGCACGAAGGCATGGCGCAACTCCGGGCGCGGCAGCTGCAGGTTGCCCGGGCCGCGCAGCACCAGGTCGTCGTAGAAGACGAGGTCGATGTCCAGCGGCCGGTCGGAGAAGCGTGGCTGGTCGCGGCGCCGCCCGTGCGCGTCCTCCAGCGCGTGCAGCCAGGCATCGAGCGCTACCGGGCCGAGGTCCGTCTCCAGCACCGCGGCGGCATTGATGAAATCGGGGCCGTCGAAGCCGACCGCCGGCGTGCGGTAGGCGGGGGAGACGCGCACTTCGCCGAAACGCGCGCGCAGTTCGGCGATGGCGCCGGACAGGTGGCGCTCGGCGTCCTGGTTGGAGCCCAGGCTGAGGTAGGCCGTGCCCACTCAGCCGCCGCGGCTGCGCTCGACGATCACGCCGACCGCGCGCGCGCCGCGCACCGCGCCAATCTTGCTCAGCTTCAGGCGCACACGCTGTACGCCGAACTCCTCGAGCACGATGCGCGCGCAATTCTCCGCCAGTGTCTCGACCAGGCCGTAGGAGGATTCGCCGACGAACTGGATCAGGCGCTTGCTCACCGCCTTGTAGTCGAGGGTGTCGGCGATGTCGTCGCTGGCGGCCGGCTTGCGGTTGTCGAAGTCCATCTCCAGGTCGAGCTGCACCGGCTGGCGGATGCTGCGCTCCCAGTCGTAGATGCCGATCACGCAGTCGATTTCCAGCGCCTCGATGAAGACCTTGTCCATGGCGTTCGCGTCCTTGGTCATACCGGCGCCAAGCCTGCCATATCCCAGCGCGGCAGCACGCGCACGTCGCGCGGCTCGTGCTGGCCGGCGGCGAGGCGCAGCGCGCCGGCGAAGGCGATCATGGCGCCGTTGTCGGTGCAGAAGGCGGGGCGCGGGAAGTGCACGCGCCAGCCGCCACGCTGCGCCGCCTGCTGCAGGCGCGCGCGCAGGCGCTGGTTGGCGCCGACACCGCCGGCGACCACCAGGCTGCGGTCGCCGGTCGCCTGCAGCGCGCGCTCGCACTTGATCGCGAGCGTATCCACCACCGCGTCCTCGAAGCCGCGGGCGATGTTGGCGCGGGTCTGCGCGCTCTGGTCCGACGCCTTCCAGGCCAGCAGCACCTGCGTCTTCAGGCCGGAGAAGCTGAAATCCAGCCCGGGCCGGTCGGTCATCGGGCGCGAGAAGCGGAAGGCGCCGGGGTCGCCCGACTCGGCCAGCCTGGCCAGCTCGGGGCCGCCGGGGTAGGGCAGGCCCATCAGCTTGGCGGTCTTGTCGAAGGCCTCGCCGGCGGCGTCGTCCAGCGACTGGCCGAGCAGGCGGTAGCGGCCGACCGCGGCCACCTCGACCAGCTGGGTGTGGCCGCCCGACACCAGCAGGGCCACGAAGGGCGGCGCCGGCGGGTCGGGTTCGAGCAGCGGCGCGAGCAGGTGCCCTTCCATGTGGTGGACGCCGATCGCCGGCTTGTCCAGCGCCCAGGCCAGCGCGCGGCCGGCGGCGGCGCCCACCATCAGCGCCCCGACCAGGCCCGGGCCGGCGGTGTAGGCGACCCCGTCCAGGTCCTCGACCCCCATCCCGGCCTCGGCCAGGACCTGGCGCACCAGCGGCAGCAGCTTGCGCACGTGGTCGCGGCTGGCCAGCTCGGGGACCACCCCGCCGTACTCGGCATGCAGGGCGATCTGGCTGAACAGGGCCTCCGCGCGCAGGCCCAGGTCGCTGTCGTAGATGGCGACCCCGGTCTCGTCACAGCTGGTTTCGATGCCCAGGACGCGCATTTCCGCTCTCCATGGGTCGGTTGCCTTGCGTGGCCCCGCCCGAGCCGAGTATCATAACCGGCTCGCCCGACTGGCTTTTCCGCCCCGGACGAATAATTCCCCTGGAGTCAGCATGCCGTCTGTCAAAGTCCGCGAAAACGAGCCTTTCGAGTTTGCCCTGCGTCGCTTCAAGCGTACCTGCGAGAAGGCCGGCGTCCTCGCCGAGACCCGCAAGCGCGAGTTCTACGAGAAGCCGACCCAGGAGCGCAAGCGCAAGGCGGCCGCCGCGGTGAAGCGCCAGATCCGCCGCAGCTCGCGCGACGTCACCAAGCGCCAGCGCCTCTACTGAGGCGGGCTGTGCCCAGCGAAGCCGGCCGCGCGCAAGCGTCGCCGGCTTTTCGTGTTTCTGGCGCCCGCCAATCCCTCGCCCCCCGATTCACCCGGAGCAAGACATGTCCCTGAAAGCCCGCCTCACCGAAGACATGAAGGCCGCCATGAAGGGCGGCGAAAAGGAAAAGCTGCTGGTGATCCGCACCATCAACGCGGCGATCAAGCAGCGCGAGGTGGACGAGCGCATCGAACTCGACGACGCGCAGGTGCTGGCCGTGCTGGAAAAGCAGGTCAAGCAGCGCCGCGATTCGCTGACCCAGTTCGAGGCCGCCGGCCGCCACGACCTGGCCGCGGTCGAGCGCTTCGAGCTCGGCGTGATCCAGGCCTACCTGCCGCAGCAGATGGACGCGGACGAACTCGCTGCGGCCGTCGCCGCCGCCATTGCGCAGTCCGGCGCCGCGGGGCCGCAGGACATGGGCAAGGTCATGGCCGTGCTCAAGCCCATGGTCGCCGGCCGCGCCGACATGGGCTCCCTCTCCGCCCTCGTCAAACAATCCCTCAGCAAGTAGAAAATGGGGTCAGAGGAGATTTTTCCGACTGGCTTCGTGCAAGGATGCGGCTGGGGAAAAAATCTCCTCTGACCCCATTTTCCCGCTATGGCCCGGCTTCCCGACGCGTTTATTGATGACTTGCTGGCGCGCACCGACCTGGTCGAGGTGATCGGCTCGCGCGTGCCGCTGAAGCGGCAGGGGCGCGAGTACGCGGCGCGCTGTCCGTTTCACGATGAGCGCTCGCCTAGCTTCACCGTCTCCCCGGTCAAGCAGTTCTACCACTGCTTCGGTTGCGGCGCGCACGGCACCGCGATCAGCTTCCTGATGAATTACGACCGCCTCGAATTCCTCGACGCGGTCGAAGAGTTGGCCAAGAAGGCCGGTATCGAAGTGCCGCGCGACCAGCGCGCCGCGGTGGCCAATCCGGACAGCCGCGACCAGTACGACGTGCTCGACGCGGCCGCGCGCTTCTTCCAGCAGCAGCTCGAGGGCAGCGAGAAGGCGCGCAGCTATTTCGAGCGCCGCGGAGTCGACGCCGAGAACTGCGCGCGCTTTGGCCTGGGCTACGCCCCCGACGCCTTCGATGGCCTGAAGAACGCGCTCGGCACCGACGAGCGGCGCATGCAGCTGCTGGAAAAGACCGGTATGTTCTCGCGCAGCGACAACGGCCGCGTCTACGACAAGTTCCGCGACCGGGTGATGTTCCCGATCCACGATCGCCGTGGCCGCGTGATCGCCTTCGGCGGCCGCGTGCTCGACAAGGAAGACGGCCCCAAGTACCTCAACTCGCCGGAGACACCGCTGTTCCACAAGGGCCGCGAGCTGTATGGCCTGTGGCAAGTTCGGCAGGCGAACGCAAAGATCCCGCGCCTGGTGGTGGTCGAGGGCTACATGGACGTGGTGGCGCTGTTCCAGTACGGCGTGACACAGGCCGTGGCCACGCTCGGTACCGCCACCACGCCCGACCACGCCGAGCTGCTGTTCCGCAACGCCGCCGACGTGTACTTCTGCTTCGACGGCGACAAGGCCGGGCGCGGCGCGGCGTGGAAGGCGGTGGAGTCGGTGTTGCCGCGCATGAAGGACGGCCGCCAGGCCTTCTTCCTGTTCCTGCCCGAGGGCGAGGACCCGGACAGCATCGTGCGCAAGGACGGCAGCGCCGGCTTCGAGGCGCGGCTGGAGCAGGCGACCTCGCTCAGCGACTTCTTCTTCGCCGAGCACACGCGCGACATCAAGCTGGAGTCGCTGGAGGGCCGCGCGCGCCTGGCCGAGCGCGCGAAGCCGCAGCTCGCCACCATCCCCGACGGCGCCTTCCGCGACCTCATGCAGCAGCGGCTGGCCGAACTGGCGCGGCTCAACGCGCCTGCGTCCGCGCCCGCTCCTGCACCGCCGCGCCGTGCCGCGCCGCGCGGCGCGCCGGCGCCCAGGCGCAGCCTCGTGCGCACCGCCATCGCCCTGTTGCTGCAACGGCCTGCGCTGGCGCTGGAAATCGCGCCGCCCTATCTGTTCAACACCCTGCGCCAGCCCGGGATCGCGCTGCTCTCCGAGCTGATCGCGCTGGTACGCGAGCGGCCGGACATCGGCACCGGCGCCATCCTCGAGCACTTCGCCGATCGCGAGGAGGGCGCCTCGCTGTCGAAACTCGCGCTGGGTGAAGTGCTCGCCAGCCCCGAGCACTGGCAGGAGGAATTCCTGGGTGCGCTGAAGGGCCTGGACGTGGAAACGCTCAAGCAGCGCGAAATGGAATTGAAGCTGCGCCTGCAGGAGTCGGGGCTGAGCAGCGAGGAGAAGTCGGAACTGCGCAGCCTGCAGCCGGCGATCCGGCAGCTGGAGACGGAGTTGCGGGCGAATTCGGGGGGCTGAGGGGCAGTCGCGGCTGAAAGCCGCTCCTACGAGCCGCTCCTACAGGGGCGCGGGCGGCAGCAGCCAGTGGTCGAGCAGCAGGAAGGCGAACAGCGCCATCAGGTACCAGATCGAGTAGCGGAACACCTGCATCGGGAACAGTTCCGAGGGCGGCTTCAGCATGCGCACCGCGTAGTACAGGAAGCCGCCGCCGAGCACCAGCGCGCCCACCAGGTAGAAGATGCCGCTCATGCGCACGATGTAGGGCAGCATCGTCACCAGCACCAGCAGCACGGTGTAGAACAGCACCTGCCAGCGCGTGTACTCGACGCCGTGGGTCACCGGCAGCATCGGGATCATCGCCTTGGCGTAGTCGTCGCGGCGGAAGATGGCCAGTGCCCAGAAATGCGGCGGCGTCCACACGAAGATGATCAGGAACAGCAGCAGCGCGTACTGCCAGTGGTGCTCGGTCACCGCGACCCAGCCCAGCACCGGTGGCGCGGCGCCCGCGGCCCCGCCAATGACGATGTTCTGCGGCGTCGCCCGCTTCAGCCAGCCGGTGTACACGATCGCGTAGCCGATCAGCGAGGCGAAGGTCAGCGCGGCGCACAGCACGTTGACGAACAGCACCAGCAGCGTCATCGACAGCACGCCCAGCGCGATTGCGAAGCCGAGCACCTGGCCGGTGCTGAGCGAACCCGTGGGCAACGGCCGGTGCGCGGTGCGCGCCATCAGCGCATCGATGCGGCGGTCGAGCAGGTGGTTGATGGCGGCGGCGGAACCGGCGGCCAGCCAGATGCCGAGGCTGCCGAACACCAGCGCGCGCCAGGGCGGCAGGAAGCCGGGCAGGCCCGGCGCGGGAACGGCCAGGAACATGCCGATGATCGCCGTGAACACGATCAGCGCGATCACGCGCGGCTTGGTCAGCTGCCAGTACTGGCCCATCGCGCCGGCCATGCCTTACTCCGGCGCCCGCAGGCGCGCCAGCAGCGCGACCAGCACGAACAGCAGCAGCGCGGCGCCGGCGGTGTGCGCGACCGCGGTCCACAGCGGCAGGCCGAGCATGACGTTGGCGATGCCGAGCGCCACCTGTGCGCAGGCCAGCAGCAACAGCGTGAGTCCCCAGAACTTCAGTCCCGGCGTACGCAGCATGCGCAACGCCACCACCGCCAGGTGGCCGAAGAGCAGCACCGCCATCGCCCGGTGCGCCACCTGGATCGCCACGCGTGCCGGGCCGTCGAGCACGCCGCCTTCGTAATCCACGCCGATCCCGCGCCACAGCACGAAAGCCTCGCGGTGGTCCTGCGCCGGCCACCACGCGCCGAGGCATTTCGGGAAATCGGCGCCGCAGGCCAGCGCCGCGTAGTTGCTGCTGGTCCAGCCGCCGAGGAAGACCTGCAGCGCCAGCAGCGCCAGGCCGATCCACAGCAGCCGGCGCAGCTTCGGCGCGACCGCCTGCACCAGGGTGGCGTTGGGGGTGCTGGCGCAGGCCAGCCACGCCAGCATGCCGAATGTGGCCAGGCCACCCAGCAGGTGCGCGGTGACCACAACGGGTTTTAGCAGCCAGGTCACGGTCCACATGCCGAGCATCGCCTGCAGGATCACCATCACCAGGGTGGCGGTGGCCAGGCGTGCGCCATCGCTGTTGTCCCAGCGAATCGCCGCGATCAACAGCATCAGCAGGCCCGCCGCCACCAGCGCCGCGGACACCGCCGGTTGTTGCGCGATGTAAAGCGGAATGGAAATGCCGACCAGCGTGGACGCCGCTATGACGATGCCCAGGCCCTGCGCGCGCCGGCGCGCGGCCACCAGCGCCAGCACCAGGATCAGCACGCCGAGGCCGGCCGCCAGGTGGCGGTGGAACTGTTCGCGCCAGGTCTTGTGCGACTCCACCGCGCGCTCGAAGCTCGCGTTGGCGGCGTCGATCTCGTGCGCGTGTACCGGCCAGGCGGCGCGGCCGTAGCAGGTCGGCCAGTCCGGGCAGCTCAGGCCCGCGTTCGAAAGCCGCACGAAGGCGCCGAATACGACGATGGACAGCGCCAGCAGCACGGCGATCCAGGCCAGACGATGGAAATGGCGGTGCGGGGAAATCATCAGGACCTCATTTCACCAGTTTGCCCAGGTCCTTGCGCACGCCCGCGGGCTCGTAGCCGGGGCGATAGTGCAGCACGAGGAAGCCATCGGGGTCGACGAGGTAGATCGGCAACGCATCGGCGCGCGCGGCTTCGGGTAGCCGCGCGGCCAGCGCCGGCGAGGGCTGCATCGCGCATCAGGTTGCGAAAGCGCGTGCCGGCCGGCAGCGGCCCGAACCACATCACCTCGATGCGGTCGGCCTGGCGGCCCTGGCCGATCCAGAGGCGGTGCAGGGTGTCGAGCGTGCGCTCGCAGGCCGCGGGCGTGCACTTCGCCGTTGGCACCACCAGGAAACGCCAGGCGTTGCGCTCGGGCTGCCAGGCCCAGGCGCTGCCGTCCTCGCGCTGCAATGCCAGGTCGCCGAGGGCCACCGGCGGCTGCAGCAGTTCGCCATGGTTGCGGCGGCCTTCCGGTTTCCATCCGCCGAAGAACAGCGTCGCGGCGATCAGGAACGGGCTCATGAAGGCCACCGCGACCAGCAGCAGGATGAGCCGCGAGCGCAGCTGGCTGCGCGCGGGGGGCGAGGGGGTTTCAGTGCTCATGGCGGGGCTTGCGCAGGCTCAGGAAAAGGGCGGTGACGAGGGTGGCGAAGGCGAGGCCGAACCACTGCAGCGCGTAGCCACGGTGGTGTTCGGGGGGCAGCGTGTTCGGCAGCACGTCGAGGTCGCGTTCATAGCCGATCGGCAGCGCCGGATCCAGGCGCAGCACGCGCTGGCGACAGCGGCGTATCCAGCGCTTCGGCGAGCGCCGGCAGGTTCCACGCGCGTGAGCAGCCAGCGCGGCTGGCGCCCGACCGGCTGCACCGGCGCGAAGGACGGGCCGAGCGCCAGGCCGACGACCGGCGGCGGCGCCAGCAGTCCCGACACGCGCAACTCGCCGGTGGGCAGCACCGGTTCCGGCAAGGTCGCGGTCGCCGGGTAGCGGCAGCCAGCCCAGGTCCACCAGCAGCGGGCGCCCGTCGCGCGGCTGGAAGCACCGCAGTAACGCGCACGCCGACCGCGGGCCACGGCGCTGGTTGTCGAGCAGCAGCACGCGGTTCGGGGCGCAGGCCGGCGCCCAGGCCGCGGTCCAGTCGTAGCCGGCCGCGTCGCGCAGTTGCGCTGGCCGACAAGGGCTGCGGCCGGCGCTCGCCAGTGCCGCGCTCGCGGCTTCAGCAGCTGCACCGCTTGCTGCCTCGCCGCGCCAGCTGCCAGCGGCCCAGCGACGCGAAGCCAAGGACCAGCAACAGCGCGAGCAGCCAGCAGCCAGGGACGGCGATTCACGCACGCGCGCGCCCGGGAAGCGGATAATGTCGGCCGTTCCCCGGACGGGATGCTCGCGCCATGCAGAAGCTGCTGATCATCGCCTTCCTGATCGTGATCCTCTGGAACCTCGGCGCCGGCCTGTACTACATGATGGTCGACAAGGGCACCACCGACCGCACCGTGAACGTCGCTGACCTGGCGCATCGGCCTGTCCGTCGCGCTGATCCTGCTGGTGGTGCGCGGGCATCTTCACCGGCGTGATCAAGCCGCACGGCATCGGCGGCTGACCGAAACCGAAGGCCGGTCCCGGCCGGCGCAAGGCCGGCCCGATGCTTTCCGGCGGTCCGGGCCTTCAGAGCACGTAGACGAACAGGAACAGGCCCAGCCAGACCACGTCCACGAAGTGCCAGTACCAGGCCACCGCTTCGAAGGCGAAGTGGTGGTCCTTGCTGAAGTGGCCCTTCAGGCAGCGCAGCCAGATCACCGCCAGCATGATCGTGCCCAGGATCACGTGCATGCCGTGGAAGCCGGTCAGCATGAAGAAGGTGGAACCGTAGATGCCCGAGCCGAGCGTCAGGTTGAGCTCGTGTGTAGGCGTGGTTGTACTCGTACCGCCTGGAAGTACAGGAACAGCGCGCCGAGCAGCACCGTTGCGCCCAGCCAGAACAGCAGCGCGCTGCGCTGGCCGCGCCGCAGCGCGTGGTGCGCGATGGTGATGGTGACGCCCGAGGTCAGCAGGAGCAGGGTGTTGAGCAGCGGCAGGCCCCAGGCCGGGATGGTCTCGAAGTCGCCGCCGATCTCGCCCGGGCCGTTGGTCGGCCAGCCGGCCGTGTAGCCGCTGCCAGAGGAATTCGTTGGTCAGCGCGCCATCACCCTCGCCAGACAGCCACGGCAGCGCGAACTGGCGGGCATAGAACAGCGCGCCGAAGAAGGCCGCGAAGAACATCACTTCCGAGAAGATGAACCACATCATTCCCATGCGGAACGAGGTGTCGACCTGCGCGTTGTAGTTGCCCGCGAGCGACTCGCCGATGACGTCGCCGAACCAGCCGAACAGCACCACCAGGATCGACGCGAGGCCGACGAAGAACATCGATGCTGGCCCCAGTCGTGGCCGTTCATCCAGTTGGCCATGCCGATCATCAGCGACGAACAGCGCGATCGAGCCGAGGAAGGGCCACGGGCTGTGGTGCGGGACGTAGTAGACGCCTGGTCGGCGGGGCTGTCGTCGTGGGCGGCTGGGCCATGGCGGATTCCCGGGTGGTCGAATGGGTTGCTGCGGTGGATCAGGGGCGCCGAACGCGCGGTCGCCGGGCGACGACGGGCTCGGCCAGCTGCGCCGTGGCCACGTCGTTGCGGATAGAAAGTATAGGACAGGGTGATCGTGCCGACCTCGCCGGGCAGCGACGGGTCGACCACGAAGCGCACCGGCATCAGGCGCTCTTCGCCCGCAGCCAGCGCTGCTCGGTGAAGCAGAAGCATTCGGTCTTGGTGAAGTAGCCCGAAGCCTGGTCGGGCGCCATCGACGGCGCGGCGTTGCCGACGATGTCGCTCGTCGGAACGGTTGCGCGCCACGTAACATGGCCTCGTACTGCCGGCCCGGGTGCACCTCCATCGACGAGGCCAGCGGGCGGAAGTCCCAGGGCAGCTTGGAATTGACGGTGCCGTCGAACTGCACCCGTACCATGCGCTTGTCGTCGACGGCCACGCCGGCCAGCTTCGACTGTCCGGCGGCGCCGGCTCGAGCTTGATGCCGAACACCTTCTCGCAGGCGACGTTGTACAGCGGCACCAGCGAAAAGGCGAACACGAAGGAGCCGGCCGAGACCAGCGCGATGTGTCCGCAGCGTGCGCGACAGGTCGGCGTTCACTGGCGCATCGCCGTCCAGCAGGAAGGTCGCGAACACCGTGGCCGCGAACACGGCCAGCAGCAGCGCCGTGCGCATGACGGCGCGGCGTTGCTGGTCGGGGCTGCGGGCGGGGGCGTCGGTCATGCGGTCGAAGGCAAGGCCGGGGCTTTCGCTCCGGCCCATCCTCAGTGCGTGATGTCGCCGTGCGCCAGGTCGCCGTCGCGGATCACCGGCGGCGTGGTGAAGGTGTGGTGCGGCGGCGGCGACGGCACGCGTCCACTCCAGCCCACGCGCGCCTTCCCAGGCGCGGTCCGCCGCCTTGGCGCCGCCGCGGGCGGCCTTCCAGACGATGTACGCGAACAGCAGCTGCGACAGAGCCGAAGCCGAAGCCGCCGATCGAGGACCACATGTTGAAGTCGGCGAAGGCCGACGTTGTAGTCGGGCACGCGGCGCTGCATGCCGGCCAGGCCGAGGAAGTGCTGCGGGAAGAACAGCAGGTTGACGAAGAACGTGCGACAGCCAGAAGTGCCACTTGCCGAGCGTCTCGTTGTACATGTGGCCGGTCCACTTCGGCAGCCAGTAGTACACGCCGGCCATGATGCCGAAGATGGCGCCGGTCACCAGCACGTAGTGGAAGTGCGCGACCACGAAGTAGGTGTCGTGGTACTGGAAGTCGGCCGGCACGATCGCCAGCATCAGGCCGGAGAAGCCGCCGATGGTGAACATGATCACGAAGCCGATCGCGAACAGCATCGGCGTCTCGAAGGTCATCGAGCCGCGCCACATGGTGGTGACCCAGTTGAACACCTTCACGCCGGTCGGGATGGCGATCAGCATGGTGGCGTACATGAAGTACAGCTCGCCGCCGAGCGGCATGCCGACGGTGAACATGTGGTGCGCCCAGACGATGAAGCTCAGGAACGCGATCGAGGCGGTCGCGTAGACCATCGCCTGGTAGCCAAACAGCGGCTTGCGGGCGAAGGTCGGGATGATCTCCGACACGATGCCGAAGGCCGGCAGGATCATGATGTAGACCTCGGGGTGCCCGAAGAACCAGAAGATGTGCTGGAACATCACCGGGTCGCCGCCGCCGGCGGCGTTGAAGAACGCGGTGCCGAAGAACTTGTCGGTCAGCAGCATGGTCACCGCGCCGGCCAGCACCGGCATCACCGCGATCAGCAGGAAGGCGGTGATCAGCCAGGTCCAGACGAACACCGGCATCTTCAGCAGGTCGACGCCCGGGGCGCGCATGTTGAGGATGGTGGCGATGATGTTGATCGCGCCCATGATCGAGCTGATGCCCATCAGGTGGATGGCGAAGATCGTGAAGGCGGTGTTGGTGCCGCCCTGCAGCGACAGCGGCGGGTACAGGGTCCAGCCGCCGGCCGGGCCGCCGCCGCCGATGCCGAACATCTGCAGGATCAGCGGCAACAGCAGCAGGGTGAAGGCGAACGGCATGATCCAGAAGGACCAGTTGTTCATGCGCGGCAGCGCCATGTCCGGCGCGCCGATCATCAGCGGGATCATCCAGTTGGCCAGGCCGACGAAGGCCGGCATCACCGCGCCGAAGATCATCACCAGCGCGTGCATGGTGGTCATCTGGTTGAAGAACTCGGGCGCCACCAGCTGCAGGCCGGGCTGGAACAGCTCGGCGCGGATCACGCAGCGCCATCGCGCCGCCGATGAAGAACATCACCAGCGAGAACACCAGGTACAGCGTGCCGATGTCCTTGTGGTTGGTCGAGTGGAACCAGCGCTGGATGAAAGCCCTGGGCGCGTGGCCATGGTCGTCGTGGTGGTCGGCGTGGCGCGTCGTAGTAGCCATGGTCTGCTGCCTCTTCTAAAGTGTTGCGTCCGTCGCGAACGCCGCGTGGACCGGATCAGTCTGGCGGCGACCGGGCGGCTTCGCGGCCGCGGCCTTCTGCTGCGGCCAGCCAGGACTCGTACTCGGCCGTCGGCACGCGCCTTGACCACGATCGGCATGAAGCCATGGTCCTTGCCGCACAGCTCCGCGCAAACGCCGCGGTAGATTCCCGGCTCGCGCGACCTGCGGTCCAGGCCTCGTTGATCACGCCGGGGATGGCGTCCTGCTTCCAGCCCAGCGCCGGAACCCACCAGGCGTGGATGACGTCGTCGGCGGTGATCACGAAGCGGACCTTGGTGTCGGTCGGCAGCACCAGCGGCTTGTCCACGTCGCGCAGGTAGTTCGGGTTGCTTCGCCGTGTCGGGCGGTTCGCCGGACTGGCGGATGCGGTCGGACTCGCGGTCCAGGCGGCTGATGAAGTTCACGCCCTGGTCCGACGTATCTCGTAGCGCCACATCCACTGGTAGCCGGTGACCTTGACGGTCATCTCGGTCGGCTTGGCGTCGTGGTCGGCGTTGTACTGCGCGATCACCATGCGCGTGGCCGGGATCGCCATGAGCCGACCAGGATCACGATCGGGATCGACTGTCCAGATCGACCTCGAGCGTGGTGCTGTGGGTGAAGTCGGTGTCGGGCATGCGCGCCCTTGGACTTGCGGAACTTGAACATCGCGTAGGCCATCGCGCCGAACACGCACGATGCCGATCACCACGCAGATCCACAGCATGATCATGTGCAGCGTGGTAGGCGTTGAGCGAGGTCGCGGTGACGCCCGGAGTCATGTTCAGCTGCCAGCGCACCGGTTCGGTCCCGTTGCCGGCCCAGGCAGCGGTGCTGGCGGCGAGCGCCAGCAGGGCGACGGCGGGGCGCAACAGGCGCGGGGCTTTCGTCACTGCATTCATCGGGACCTACCCTTCAATTTGATCTGGACCGGGCGGCAGGCCGGGGCCGGCGCGGAAGAAAGCGCGCGGCGCCGAGGCAAGGCCGGGAAAACCCGCGGATTTTACCGTCCGGGCTGGTCGGGCGGCAAGCCGAGTTGCAGCGCCGGTCTTTGCCCGGATGCGGCCTGGAGACTAGAATTGCCTGCTCGCGCGCGCTGCGTGCCGCCCATTGCCGGGACTCCCGTGACGCCCATCCTCAGCCCTGAACTGCCCGCGGATGCGCCGCCGCTGCGCCAGCGCATCACCGCCGCCTACCTGCGCGACGAGGCCGAGGCCTTGGACGAGCTGCTGGCGGAAGCCCGGGTGCCGGCGGATGAACAGGCCCGGGTGCAGGCCGTCGCCGTCGGCCTCGTCGAGCGCACGCGCGTGCGGGCTGCCGATCCGGCCATGGTCGAGGCCTTCATGCGCGAGTACGACCTCGTTCAGCGAGGAGGGCGTGCTGCTGATGTGCGTGGCCGAGGCCCTGCTGCGCATCCCCGACCGGGACACCGCCGACAAGCTCATCCGCGACAAGCTGGGCGACGCCGACTGGGACGCACACGTGGGCCGTTCCAGCTCGGTGCTGGTGAACGCCTCCACCTGGGGCCTGATGCTGACCGGCCGCATGGTCAACCTGGCCGACGAGACGCGTCGCGACGCCGTCGGCGCGTTCCAGCGCCTGGTGGGGCGGACCGGCGAGCCGGCGATCCGCCTGGCCGTGCGCCAGGCGATGCGGATCATGGGCCACCAGTTCGTCATGGGCCGCACCATCGCCGAGGCGCTGGAGCGCTCGCCGCAAGGGCGACAACGCCAGCTACCGCTATTCCTTCGACATGCTGGGCGAGGGCGCGTTCACCGCAGGCCGATGCCGACCGCTACCTCGCGGCCTACCGCGACGCGATCGTCGCCATTGGCGCCGGCGGCCCCTATCCGGACGTGTTCGCCGCGCCCTCGATCTCGGTGAAGCTGTCGGCCCTGCACCCGCGCTACGAGCTGGCCAAGCGCGCGCGCGTGCTGGCCGAGCTGGTGCCGCACGGTGCTGGAGCTGGCGCAGCTGGCGAAGGCGCAGGGCATCGGCTTCACCATCGACGCCGAGGAATCCGAGCGGCTGGAGCTCTCGCTGGACGTGATCGCCGGCGCCTACATCCGACCCGTCGCTGGACGGCTGGGAGGGCTATGGCCTGGCCGTGCAGGCCTACCAGAAGCGCGCGCCCTTCGTGATCGACTTCCTGGCCGACCTGGCGCGGCGCAGACCGGCCGGCGCATGCCGGTGCGCCTGGTCAAGGGCGCCTACTGGGACACGCGAGGTCAAGAAGGCGCAGGTCGACGGCCTACGCCGGCTACCCGGTGTTCACCCGCAAGGCCAACACCGACGTCAGCTACCTGGCCTGCGCGCGCCGCATGCTGGCGGCGACGGATGCGCTCTATCCGATGTTCGCCACCCACAACGCGCAGACCATCGCCGCGATCCACCACTTCGCGCACGCCGGCAGCCCGGGCGGGCCGCAGGACTTCGAGTTCCAGCGCCTGCACGGCATGGGCGACGACCTGTATGCCGAAGTCATCGGCGCGCAGCACGCTGGACGTGCCCTGCCGCGTGTATGCGCCGGTCGGCTCGCACGAAGACCTGCTGCCCTACCTGGTGCGGCGCCTGCTGGAGAACGGCGCGAACTCCAGCTTCGTCAACCGCATCACCGACGAGTCGCTGCCGCCCGCCGACCTGGTCGCCGACCCGGTGGCCACGGTCGACGCGTTCGACTGCCAAACCGCATCCGCGACATCCCGCAGCCGTGCCGCCATCTTTCGGCGACGACAGGAAGAATTCCATGGGCGTCAATCTCGCCAACGACAACGACCTGGCCGCGCTGGCCGCGCAGATCAACGCCGCGGTGAAGCCGTGGCAGGCAGTGCCGCTGGTGCCGGGCGCGCCCGGCGGCGGCGACCAGGTCGCCGGTGAGCAATCCGGCCGACCGCCGCGAGCGCATCGGCCACTGGCGCAGCTCCACGCCGACGCGCACGGTCGAGCGCGCGCTGGCCAACGCCGCAGGCCGCCCAGACGGCTGGGACCGCACGCCGGCCGCCGTCGCGCGCCAAGCTGCTGGAGGACGCCGCCGACCTGATGGAAGCGCGCATGCCCGAGTTCATCGCGCTGTGCGTGAAGGAAGCAGGCAAGTCGCTGTCCGCCTCGGTGGCGGAAGTGCGCGAGGCGGTGGATTTCCTGCGCTACTACGCGCATGCAGGCGCGCAAGCTGTTCGGCCAGCCGGAAAAGCTGCCGGGCCCGACCGGCGAATCGAACGAGCTGTAGCTGCACGGCCGCGGCGTGTTCGTCTGCATCAGCCCGTGGAATTTCCCGCTGGCCATCTTCATCGGCCAGGTCGCCGCTGCGCTGGCCGCCGGCAACACCGTGATCGCCAAGCCGGCCGAGCAGACCACGCTGATTGCCTTCGTCGCCGTCACAGCTGCTGCATGAGGCCGGCGTGCCGCCGGACGTGCTGCAGCTCGCTGCCCGGCGACGGCGCCACGCGTGGGCGCGGCGCTGACCAGCGACCCGCGCGTGGCCGGCGTGGTCTTCACCGGCTCCACCGAGACCGCCTGGGCGATCAACCGCTCGCTGGCCGCGCGCAACGTCCGCGATCGCGCGTGCTGATCGCCGAAACCGGCGGCCAGAACGCGCTGATCGCCGATTCCTCGGCGCTGCCCGAGCAGCTGGTGAAGGACGCCATGACCGTCGGCCTTCGATTCCGCCGGCCAGCGCTGCTCGGCGGCGCGCGTGCTGTTCGTGCAGGCCGACATCGCCGACAAGGTCATCCACATGCTGGCGGGCGCGATGGACGAACTGGTCGTCGGCGACCCGGCGCTGCTGTGCACCGACGTCGGCCCGGTGATCGACGAGGACGCCCGGCGCATGCTGGCCGACCACGCCGAGCGCATGGACCGCGAGGCCAAGCTGATCAAGGCGGTGCGCCTGCCGACGGCGGCGCAGCACGGCAGCTTCTTCGCGCCGCGCGCCTACGAGCTGAAATCGCTGTCGCAGCTCGACGCGCGAAGTGTTCGGCCCGGTGCTGCACGTGATCCGCTACGAGGCCGCGAGCTCGACCGGGTGCTGGCCGAGATCAACGCCACCGGCTACGGCCTGACGCTGGGCATCCACTCGCGCATCGACGCCACCGTGGAGCACATCGTCGCGCAACGTGCGCGTGGGCAACTGCTACGTCAACCGCAACCAGATCGGCGCGGTGGTCGGCGTGCAGCCCTTCGGCGGCGAAGGCCTGTCCGGCACCGGCCCCAAGGCCGGCGGCCCGCACTACCTGCTGCGCTTCGCCACCGAGCGCACGCTCACCATCAACACCACCGCGGCCGGCGGCAACGCCTCCCTGCTGACCCTGGGCGAATAGCTCGGCTGAACTACCGCGCCGTGCGGCCGCCGGGGGTGAGGGGTGGAGTCGCCCGGTTGGAACGGGCGTCCTGCCCGTTACAACCGGACGCTCCTGCTCCTGCCCGCTTCGACTCCACCCCTCACCCCCGACGTCCTCACTTCGCCACTTCGCTTCGCGCTGATAGAAGAGCGCGAGCAGCGCGCTTCGATTCGCGGGCGCGCAAGCGCCACGCGCCGCACAGCCTCGCTACGTAGCTCGCAGCTTCAGCGTAGAGGACGCCGGGGGCGGGGGAGGAGGCGGAGCGGGCAGGACGCAGGAGCGGACCCGAGTCGGGGGCAGGACGCCCCCGACCGAGGGGCCGCCTCCTCCCCCGCCCCCGGCGGCCGGACGCCAAGGTTGTGGCGCGCGGCTACGGAGCGAGAAGAGCAGTCGCGGCAGAAGGCCGCTCCTACGGGGCGATGAGGTCGGCGAGGCGGAATTCGTGGGGGTTGCGGAAGAGCAGGGAGCGCCAGGCGCTGCTGCGCTCGAAGGGCTTCCAGTTGCCTTCGGCCTGCGCCAGCCGGTCGGCGATCGCCCACAGCACGGCCGGGTTCGCACCCATGCCCATGTGCGTGGCGCTGACTTCGATGTTTTCCGAAATATTCGATTCTCGCGCCAGGCTCATGCGCCAGTTCACGATGCCGTCGGTCTTGCTCATGAAGGAGGTGGTGGGCACCTGCGCCTCGCCGCCGATCAGCGCGTGCAGGCGCTCGTCGTCGGCACGGAAGCCGCTGACCAGGTGGAACAGTTTCGACACGTTGGTGCCGGTGGGATGCCCGCCGAGCGGCGAGCCCAGCGTCACCACCTGGCGGATGCGCTTGGGCATGCGCAGGGCGAGTGCATGCGCCATCGCGCCGCCCAGCGACCAGCCCACCAGGCTGACCTTGCGGCCGTGGTCGCGCTCGAGCCGCCGCACCTGGTCAACCATGCCGCGAATCACGTGGTCGCGCGGGCCGAAGTTCAGGCCCTGGCCCCAGGGCTGCGCGTCGTAGCCCAGCCGGGACAGGAAGCGGCGCAGCGGCACGGTGCTGTTGTCGCCGGCGCACAGACCGGGCAGCACCAGCACTGGATGACCGTCGCCGCGCGGCGCGGCGCGCAGCAGCGGCCAGGCAAGCGCCAGCGAGGCCCACTCAAGCATCGCGCGGCCTTCCATTGCCAGCAGCAGTGCCGAAGGTGGTTTCAGCGCCGGCGAACGGCGGGACTTGGCAACGGGTGGAAGCTTCCGCCGCATGGCGGCCTTTCGACCAGCGTTCGAGTTCGAAGGAGACCCCATCGGGGGCGACGATACGCCGATTCGGCGGCGGGCGGCCGGCCGCAAGTGCGACGGCCGTTACAGATCCTGCTGGTAGCGGACGTAGGGCACGCGGCCCTCGTCCTCGCTGTCCACGTTGCGTGCGTCGGGCAGGCCGAAAGGATTCTTGCCGCGGGTGACGATGTTGTCCGCACCCACCGACAGGCGCGCGCGCCACGGCGTGCGCCAGGTGACGCCGGCACCGAGCGTGCTGTAGCGGTTGGCCTGGCCCGGCACCTCGATCATCTGGCCGGTGATCTCGCCGCCGAAATTGCCGCGTCCGCCGGAAAGGCTGAGGCTGCTCGCGTCCCACTCGGGCGGCAGGCCGCCGCGCAACTGGCCGGTGGGGATGAGGCGTACGCGCGCGAGCGTGCCACCGATGCTCATCCAGCTCTGCGTGCCGAGGTTGACCTGGCCGATCAGGCTGGCGTTGCGGGTGTCGAGGGTGGCCGAGTTCGATCCGAGCAGGCTGTCGAGCAGGCGGCGGTCGGCGGGCGCGTTGCCGATCGCCAGCGGGCTGGTCGGGCCGGCCGTCTCGCGGCCCAGGCCCAGGCTGCCGGTGAGCGTGGTGCGCGCGCGCTGCAACTGCACCAGGCCCTTGATATTGGTGCGGGAAGGCGCGTTGGCCTGCTCGCCCAGGTTGACCAGCATGCAGTGGCCGGCCATCGAGCCGACCGAGGTGATCACGCTGCCGCTGCTGCACAGCACGCCCATGCCGGGATTGGCCTCCAGCGACAGGCCCGCGCGCAGCTGCAGGCCACTGGCGCGCGCATTCGCGGCCGGGCCGATGATGCGTTGCGACGACAGCGAGGGCAGCACGGTGGGTTCGATCAGAAGCAGCGCATCCACTTCGCCGCTCTGGTTGTTCCACAGCGGCAGCACGGTGGTGTTGGCCGTGGCATCCACGGGCGCCTTCGTCTGGCCAAACGCCGCCGTCGCCGTGGAGGCGAGCAGCAGGCAGAGGGTCAGTCGCAGATTCACTTGGGCGGTTCGTCCTGGGGGTCGGGCGGAAGTTCAGATGCCGAATTGGCTTGGAAGTTCCCGCACGGGGCTCATGACTGGTTTACGTTTATTTAACCAAAAACCGGCCGCCTTGGCCAGCCTTTTACTGAAGGCGTTCTGAACCGGGCGCATTGGCCCCGGTGCCCGCGAAAAGGTCCGAGGATCTCCGCCTCGGTGAAACGGTAAGCCTGCCCGCAGAAGTCGCAATGGACCTCCGCCTGGCCGCTGTCTCGAATCGCGGAGAGACTCTCGGCCTCGCCCAGGGTGCGCAGGGTGTCCTCCACCCGCTCGCGCGAGCACGAGCAGCCGAAGCGCAGCGGCCGGCGCGCCAGCACCCGAACCCCGTCTTCGTGGAAAAGGCGGAACAGCAGCGCCTCGTCGGGCGTTGCCAGCAGCTCCGCCGCCCCCAGCGTCTCGAACAGCGCCGAGCCGCGGGCCCAGCCGTCCACGTCGCCGTGGCCCTCCGGCAGTTGCTGGATCATCAGCGCCGCCGCGCGGCCGCCGTCGGCCGCCAGCAGCACGCGGGTGCGCAGTTGTTCCGACTGCGCGAAGTAGTCCTCGAAGGCACCGCCCAGCGAGTCCGCGTCCAGTTGCACCAGGCCCTGGTAACGCAGCATTTCCTGGCCGCCGGGCGGCAGGTTCTCGATCGTGATCGCCATTACCGAGCCTTCGCCGAAGGCGCGCGGCGTGAGCGGCTCGGGCAGCGGCTCGGCGTAGTGCGCGATGCCGCGCAGCGTGCCCTCGGCGGTGCATTCGGAGAACAGCGTCTTCAGCGCGCCGGTGCCGCGAAGCTGCACGCTGAGCCGGCCGTCGAGCTTGGCGTGGCCGGTGAACAGGGCGGCCGCCGCGCAGGTCTCGCCGAGGCAGGCGGCGACCGCCGGCGGATAGGGCGAACGCGCCTGGATGGCCTGCCAGGTTTCGTCCAGGTGCACGAGCGCGCCGCGCACGCCGGAGCCTTCGATCAGGAACAGGGTGAGTACATCGGAATCGGATTCGGTCATCGGCATGGCGCGGATTCGTGGGCGGCGACGGGCTATGCTTCGCAGCACACCGGGGAGGACAACATGGTAGCGCCCACGCCCTTGATCAAGGCCCTGCCGCTCGCCGTGCTGGCTTTGGCTGCGCTGCTGGCGCTGGCGCCGGCGCCGCTGCAGGCCTCCGGCTTCGAAGACATGGTGGCGGCGGAGCGCGCCTTCGCCGCCGATGCGTTGGCGCGCAACACCCGCGACGCCTTCCTGGCCGCCTACGACAAGGACGGCGTGTGCTTCGAGCCCGGCCCGGTGAACGCACATCGCGCCTGGGCGGCGCGCGCGGCGAACAAGAGCCGGCTCGAGTGGACGCCGGCGGTCGCCGAGATCGCCAGCAGCGGCGACCTGGGCTACACCAGCGGGCCGTGGCGCTTCACCGCCGAAGGCGAGGCCAAGCCCGGCGCCTTTGGCCATTTCTTCACGATCTGGCGCAAGGACGCCGAGGGCCGCTGGAAGGTGCTGGTGGACCACGGCATCAGCCATGCCGAAACCCCCTTTCCCGAAAGGGTGACCCGACGTGGCGGCATCGGCGCGGGCGCGCCGCCAACCTGGAAGGTGGGCATCGAGGAATTGCGCAGCGCCGACCTGGCGCCGGTGGGTGCGCTCGACCCGCGCCTGGTCTCCGCCGATTTCTGGCGCATGCGCGAGGGCGCACCTCCCGATGCGCGTGCCGAGGGCTCGGCGCTGCCCTCGAGCGCCTTGCGCGTGGATACCGGGCTGGTCGTTTCCCGGGCCGGCGACCTCGCCGCCACCTGGGGCGGCGGCGCCGGCAGCCCGGCCTGGATCCGCGTCTGGCGCCGCCCCGCCGCCGACGACGCCCCGGGCCGGGGCTGGGTGCTGGTGGCCGACCTGGCGGTGCCTGCACGAGAGCCACCCAAGTAGATGGCGCCGACGGCTGCGAAGCCGCGCCGTGCGCGGCGCCTGTGGCGCTGGCTGCTGCTGTGGCTGCCGCTGGCCTTCGTGCTGTTCACGCTGGCGCAGGTGCTGCTGCTGCGCTGGGTCCCGCCGCTGGGCAGCGCCTTCATGCTCGGGCGCCAGGTGGATGCGCTGCTGCAAGGCGACCGCGATTTCCGCCTGCGCTACCAGTGGCGCGATGCCAGCCGCATCTCGCGGCACCTGCCGATCGCGCTGGTGGCGGCGGAGGACCAGAACTTCCCGAGCCACCACGGTTTCGACTTCAAGGCGATCGACAAGGCCATCGCCAGCAACAAGCGCGGCCGCAAGCTGCGCGGCGCCAGCACCATCAGCCAGCAGTTGGCCAAGAACCTGTTCCTCTGGCAGGGGCGCAGCTACCTGCGCAAGGGGCTGGAGGTCTGGTACACCGTGCTGATCGAAGTCACCTGGCCGAAGTCGCGCATCCTCGAGGTGTACGCCAACGTGGCCGAATTCGGCGACGGCATCTACGGTGCCGAGGCGGCGGCGCAGGCGCATTTCGGCAAGCCGGCGGCTCGGCTCGGCCCGGCGGAATGCGCGCGCCTGGCGGCGGTGCTGCCGAGCCCGCGACGCTACGACGCGCGCCAGCCCGGTCCCTACGTGCAGCGGCGCGCGCGCTGGATCGAGCGCCAGGTGCGCCACCTCGGTGGCCCCGCCTACCTGGCGAAAACGCCGTGAGCGCGCGCCGATGAGCCTGCGCCAGTCCCTGACCGTGGTGGTCGCCGCCTGCAACGAGGAAGCGGCCTTGCCGCTGCTGCACCCGCGCATCGCCGCGGTGCTGGACGGACTCGACCTGGATTCGCGGGTGCTGTACGTCGACGACGGCAGCCGCGATCGCACCTGGGACGTGCTCGGCGAGATCGCCGCGCGCGATTCGCGCGTGTCGCTGCTGCGGCTGTCGCGCAACTTCGGCAAGGAGCTGGCGCTCACCGCCGGCCTCGACCAGGTCGATACCGACGCCGCGCTGGTGCTCGACGCCGACGGGCAGGACCCGCCCGAGTTGATGCCGGAATTCGTCGCGCGCTGGCAGGCCGGCGCCGACGTCGTCTACGGTCGCCGCGACCTCGCGGGCCGGCGAAAGCTGGCTCAAGCGTGCCACCGCGCACGCCTTCTACCGCGTCATCAACCGCCTGTCCGCCACCGATATCCCGGCCGACACCGGCGACTTCCGCCTGGTCTCGCGCCGCGTGCTCGAGGCGCTGCGCTCCATGCGCGAGCGCCAGCGCTTCATGAAGGGCCTGTTCGCCTGGGTCGGCTTCCCGCAGGCGGCGGTACCCTACGAACGCGCGGCGCGCATCGCCGGGCGCAGCAAGTTCAACTACTGGCGGCTGTGGAACTTCGCGCTGGAGGGCATCACCGGCTTTTCGACCGCGCCGCTGCGGGTCGCCACCTACGTCGGCCTGGCCAGCGCGCTGCTGGCCTTTGGCTACGGAGCCTGGATCGTCGTTCAAGACCCTGGCCTGGGGCGATGCGGTCCAGGGCTGGCCGACCCTGATGACGGTGGTGCTGTTCCTCGGCGGCGTGCAGCTGATGGCGCTGGGCGTGATCGGCGAGTACCTGGGCCGGCTGTTCCTGGAGAGCAAGCAGCGGCCGCTGTACCTGGTGCGCGACTGGCGCCCGTCCGGGCTGCCAGGGCGCGCGCAACAGGATTAAGATGGGCGCAAGGATTCCGGAGAGCGAGCCATGCGCAACGTCAGCCAGATCATCGAACGCAAGGGTGGCCGGGTGGTCGCGGTAACGCGCGACTCGCCGGTGTTGGAGACGATCCGGGTGATGGCCGAACACCATGTCGGCGCGGTGCTGGTGATGGAAGGCCAGCAGCTGATCGGCATCGTCAGCGAGCGCGACTACGCGCGCAAGGTCGTGCTGCAGGGGCGATCCTCGGCGGATACGCCGGCGTCCGCGATCATGAGTTCGCCGGTGGTCTGCGTCGGACCACACGACAGCATCGCCGAGTGCATGTCCATCATGACCGACAAGCACATCCGCCACCTGCCGGTGATCGAGGCCGAGCGCGTGGTCGGCGTGGTCTCGATCGGCGACCTGGTCAAGGAAACCATCGACGAGCAGAAGCAGGAGATTTCCCTGCTGCAGCAGTACATCGCCGGCTGAGGCCGGCTCAGCGCGCGGCCATTGCGCCGCCCGGGTCCGCGCCCAGGACCTGCATCGCCACCGCGACGAAATGGCAGGCGCTGCCCAGCAGCACGAAGCCGTGCCAGATCGCGTGCGCGTGCTGGCGCTTGCTCATGTAGAACAGCGTGCCGAGGGTATAGGCCAGGCCGCCGGCGAGCAGCCACAGCAGCGTTGCCATCGGCACGTTCGCAAGCATCGGCTTGATGCCGAGCACGGCCATCCAGCCCATCGCCACGTAGACGATGGTGGAGATGCCCTTGAAGCGGCCGGTGAAGAACAGCTTGAGCGCGATCCCGACCGCCGCCAGGGTCCAGGCAATGCCAAACAGCCACCAGCCGCCGGATTCGCGCAGCGACACCAGCGTGAACGGCGTGTAGGTGCCGGCGATGAGTACGAAGATCGCGCAGTGGTCGAAGATCTTCATGCGCCGCTTGGTGGTCAGGTGCGGGATCGAGTGGTAGAGCGTGGACGAGGTGTAGACCATCACCAGCGCGACGCAGAACACCCACGCGCCCGCCACCTGCCAGCCGCTGCTGTTGCCGGTCGCGACCAGCGTCAGCAGGATCGCGCTGCCGACCAGGCTGAGCAGGAAGCCGAAGCCGTGCGTCAGCGCGTTCCAGACCTCCACCTTCCAGTCGTGGTGCAGCTCCATCAGGCAGTCGCCACCGGCGCCCGCTGCGCCTCCGCAAAGCGCAGCGGCGGCACGCTGCCATCGGCCAGGCGCCGGCGCCAGAAGGGCGGCACCACCCGGCCGGTGGCAAGCGCCTTGCGGGTGAACCAGGCCGCCAGCGCGACGCAGATCAGCAGCGCCAGGATCGAGGCTTCGGCGCCGAACTCGCCGCCGCTGATGATCTTTGCACCCTGCGTGCTCGACTCGAGCAGCGAGTCGGACACGGCGATGCCCGACACCGGGATGCCAAGTAGCGCGCCCTGGGTGAAATTCCACGCGGCGTGGATACCCATCACGAACCACAGCGAGCGCGTGAAGGCGTAGGCCATGCCTAGCAGCAGGCCGGCCTCGATCGCGATCGCCAGAGAACTCCACACGGTTGCGTTGGGATTGGCGAAATGCCCGAAGCCGAACAGCGCTGCCGACAGCGCCAGCGCGAACCAGGTGCCGGTGGCTTCCTCGACCACGCGGAACAGGATCCCGCGCGCGATGATTTCCTCGGCGATGCCGGGACCCAGGCCAAGCACCGCCAGCGGCACTAGCAAGGAAGGATCCGGATTCAGGCCCTGGATGCTGTAGCTGCCGAACAGCGCCATCGCGCCGGCGGCGGCGAACATGATGCCCATGCCGGTGAGCCAGCCGGTGGCGGCGTGCAGCGGCAACTTGCGCGGCGCCAGTTCGCTCACCGGTCGCCGCTCCAGCAGGCGCACCATCAGCCAGTAGGAAAGGCACACGGTGAACAGCGATCGCGCCAGGCGCGCCCACGGCAGCCAGCCGGTCCCCGCCAGTTCATCGCCCAGCGATTTCGGTTTCGGCAGCGGGAACATCCAGCGCATCGCCGAGGCGATCAGGAACACGAACAGCGCGAAAGCGATCATGCGCGCGAACATCTGCGTGAACGGGTGTCGCCAGAAGCGCTGCACTCCGTTGGCCGACGCGGGCGTGGGCGCGGTCGAGGTTGAGTCCAAGCTGTGCTCCGGATCGCCGAGGGGTCCGGGAAGCATGGCAGGGCACCCCGCTGCGGACAACTTCAGGTTTTCCGGCGAGCGGCGGCGGCCGCAGGGAGACCGGCGGCGCGGCGCGCGCAGGCAGGCATGTCAGAATTGCTGAACTTTTCCGGCACCGAAGTGGTCGGAGCTCCGATCCCGAACCTGGACACCCAATGACCCGCAAGCTTGCCCTCGCCGCCGCCACCGTGCTGGCCTTTTCCGTTGCCTCCGCCTGTGCGCAGCCGGCGCCCGCGGCCAAGGGCGCGGCGCCCGCGCGTCCGGCCGCCAGGCCGCTGGCGAAAGCCCCGCCGAAGCCGGCGCCGAAAGCCGCGCCGCTCGCCGGTGATGCCGCCGTGCGCGCGGCGGTGCTGAAGGCGGTGCCGGGCGCGCAGATAGACAGCGTGAACGCCTCGATCATTCCCGGTTATCGCGAAGTGTCCATCGGCGGCAAGATCGTCTACGTCAGCGCCGACGGCCGCTACCTGATGCAGGGCTCGCTGATCGACCTGGGCAGCCGCGACAACCTCACCGAAATCAGCGAGGGCGTGTTGCGCCGCGCCGTGCTCGACACGGTGCCACTCAACCGCCGCATCGTGTTCGCGCCGCCCAAGCCCAAGTACCGCATCACCGTGTTCACCGACATCGACTGCGGCTACTGCCGCAAGATGCACACGCAGATTGGCGAGTACATGAAGGCCGGGATCTCGGTCGAATACCTGTTCTTCCCGCGCGACGGCATCGGTTCGGAGTCCTACAACAAGGCGGTGTCGGTGTGGTGCGCGCCGGACCGGCGCGCGGCGCTGACCGCGGCCAAGGCCGACAAGCCGGTCGCCAAGCGCAGCTGCGCCAACCCGGTGACCATGGACTACGCGCTGGGCATGCGCGTGGGCGTGGACGGCACGCCGGCGATCTACGCTGCCGACGGCACCCAGATCGGCGGCTACCTCTCGCCCAAGGACATGGTGGCCCGGCTCGACCGCGCCGCCGCCCGCGTGGCGGTCGCCGGGCGCTAGTCGCACCGGTTTCGCTCCGAATTCCTGCCGGGCGGTCCCTTTGCCCGGCTGGGATACAATACCCAGCTCGTAGCCCACGGAAATCCGCGGACATGATCGTCCTCGAGGGCCTCCCGGCCCTGTCGCCCTTCCGGCGCGACCGTCTGCAAGCCCGCCTCCGCCAGATCGTTCCCGAGCTACGCATCACCGGCAGCTGGCACGTCTACTTCGTCCTGCCGGAGGCCGGCGTCTGCATCCGGACATGGACGCGCTGGGGCGCATCCTCGAAGGTTGTCCCGCCCGGGCCGAGCCCGCCGAAGGCGCCCACAGCCGCTTCGTCGTGCCGCGCCTGGGCACGCTCTCGCCCTGGGCCAGCAAGGCCACCGAGATCCTGCAGGGCGCCGGCCACGCCGGTGAAGCGCGTCGAGCGCGGCCTGCGCCTGGACCTCGGCGGCTTGCCCGCCCCGGGCGATGCCCGCTGGCCGGCGCTCGCCGCGCGCTGTTCGATCCGATGACGCAGTCGCTGCTGGAAACCCGCGAGCAGGCCGCGGCGCTGTTCGAAAGCGCCGCCCCGGGCCCGCTGGAGCGCATCCCGCTGGCGCAGCTGGACGCCGCCAACGCGCGCCTGGGCCTGGCGCTGTCGCCGGACGAGATCGATTACCTGCGCCAGCGCTACGGCGAACTGGGCCGCGATCCCGCCGACGCCGAGCTGATGATGTTCGCGCAGGCCAACTCCGAGCACTGCCGGCACAAGATCTTCAACGCGCGACTGGACCATCGACGGCGAGCGACATGCCGGCCTCGCTGTTCGGCATGATCCGCAACACCCACGCCGAGTCGCCGCAGCTCACGCTGACCGCCTACAAGGACAACGCCGCGGTGGTCGAGGGCTTCACCCGGCCGCGCGCTTCCGCGCCGAGCGCGACAGCGGCGAGTACGTGCTCGAAGCCGTCCGCGGCAGTCGGCCTTCTGCATCAAGGTGGAAACGCACAACCACCCGACCGCGATCTCGCCCTTCCCCGGCGCCGCACCGGCGCCGGCGGCGAAATCCGCGACGAGGGCGCCACCGGCCGCGGCGGCAAGCCCAAGGCCGGGCTCACCGGCTTCTCGGTGTCGCACCTGCGCATCCCGACGTTGCCGCAAGCCTGGGAAGCGACCGCGGCCGCTGAACCCGCGCATGGCCAGCGCGCTTCGAGATCATGCTCGACGGCCCGCTCGGCGCCGCCGCGTTCAACAACGAGTTCGGCCGCCCCAACCTGACCGGCTACTTCCGCAGCTTCGAACTGCCCACGGCGCAACCGGGACTGACGCGCGGCTACGACAAGCCGATCATGCTGGCCGGCGGCCTGGGCGCGATCGATCGCGAGCAGGTCGCCAAGCTGCCGACTGCGCCCCGGCGATGCCGTGGTGGTGCTCGGTGGTCCGGCGATGCTGATTGGCCTGGGCGGCGGTGCCGCTTCCAGTCGTCGCCTCCGGGCAGAGCAGCGAGGACGCTGGATTTCGCCTCCGTGCAGCGCGACAACCCGGAAATGGAGCGCCGCTGCCAGGAAGTGATCGACCGCTGCGCGGCGCTCGGCGCGGCCAACCCGATCCGCTTCATGCACGACGTCGGCGCCGGCGGCCTGTCCAACGCCATCCCGGAGCTGCTGCACGATTCCGACATGGGCGGCGCGATCGACCTGGCTGAAGATCCCCAGCGACGATCCTTCGCTGTCGCCGATGCAGCTGTGGTGCAACGAATCGCAGGAGCGCTACGTGCTTGGCGTCGCCAGCGCCGACCTCGCCGGCTTCGAGGCGATCTGCGCGCGCGAGCGTTGCCCCTACGCGATCGTCGGCCACGCCACCGCCGAGCCGCGTCTGCTGCTGGCGGCGAACGCGGGCACGCCCCGGCAGGGCGAGGCGGTGATCGACATGCCGATGGACGTGCTGTTCGGCAAGCCGCCGAAGATGCACCGCGATACCTCGCGCCCGGCGCCGACGCGCTGGCCGCGCCTGGACATGGCCGCGCTCGACCTGCGCGAAGCCGGCCTGCGCGTGCTCGCGCATCCGACCGTGGCGGCGAAGAACTTCCTGGTCACCATCGGCGACCGCACCGTCGGCGGCCTGTCCGCGCGCGACCAGATGGTCGGGCCGTGGCAACTGCCGCTGGCCGACTGCGCGATCTCGCTCACCGATTTCCACGGCCTGGCCGGCGAAGCGATGGCGATCGGCGAACGCACGCCGCTGGCGCTGCTCGACGCCGCCGCCTCGGCGCGCATGGCGGTCGGCGAGGCGATCACCAACCTCGCCGCTGCGCCGGTGGCCTCGCTGTCGGAAGTGAAGCTGTCGGCGAACTGGATGGCCGCGGCCGGCCACCCTGGCGAGGACGCGCTGCTTTACGACGCGGTGCACGCGGTCGGCATGGAGCTGTGCCCGGAGCTCGATATCAGCATCCCGGTGGGCAAGGACTCGCTGTCGATGCAGGCGCGCTGGGACACGCCGGAGGGCGTGCAGCAGTCGGTGGCGCCGGTTTCGCTGATCGTCACCGCCTTCGCCCGCGTCGCCGACGCGCGCGCGCAGCTGACGCCGGTGCTCGTGCGCGATACCGATACCGAGCTGTGGCTGATCGGCCTGGGTGCCGGGCAGAAGCGCCTGGGCGGCAGCGTGCTGGCGCAGGTGCACGGCGCCTTCGGCGGCGCCTGCCCCGACCTCGACGATCCCGCGCGGCTGAAGTCGTTGTTCGAGCTGGTGCAAGCCGCGCGCGCCGACGGCCTGCTGCTGGCCTACCACGACCGCAGCGATGGTGGTGCCTTCGCGGCGGCGTGCGAGATGGCCTTCGCCTCGCACCAGGGCCTGGAGCTCAACCTCGACGGCCTGGACCGGCGAGCCGGCCGCCGCGCTGTTCAACGAAGAACTCGGCGCGATCGTGCAGGTGGCGACCGAGGACCGGGCCGCCTTCGCCGACCTGGTCAACCGCCACGACCTCACGCAGTGCGCGCAGCGCATCGGCCGCCCGGTGGCGGCGCCGGTGGTGCGCGTGCTCGACGGCCGCGAGCCGGTGGCCGAATGGACCTGGCAGGAACTGTTCGATGCCTGGTGGTCGGTGACGCATGCGATGCAGAAGCTGCGCGACGATCCCGACTGCGCCGACGAAGAGCGCGCCGCGCGCCGCCAGTTCGACGATCCGGGCCTGGTGCCGCAGCTGAGCTTCGCGCCCGTGCCGCGCGAGGCGTCGATGGTCAACACCGGCGCGCGCCCGCGGGTGGCGATCCTGCGCGAGCAGGGCGTGAACAGCCAGCTGGAAATGGCCGCGGCCTTCACCGCGCCGGCTTCGCCGCCGTCGACGTGCACATGAGCGACCTGATTGCCGGGCGCGTGAAACTCGCCGACTTCCGCGGCCTGGCGGCCTGCGGCGGCTTCAGCTACGGCGACGTGCTCGGCGCGGGCCGCGGCTGGGCCACCTCGATCCTCGAGCGGCCGGCGCTGCGCGACCAGTTCGCGGCCTTCTTCGAACGCGCCGACAGCTTCTCGCTCGGCGTGTGCAACGGCTGCCAGATGTTGGCGCAGCTCAAGAGCCTGATCCCCGGCGCCGAACACTGGCCGCGCTTCCTGCGCAACCGCAGCGAGCAATTCGAGGCGCGGCTGTCGCTGGTCGAGGTGCTGGAATCGCCCTCGCTGTTCTTCCAGGGCATGGCCGGCTCGCGCATCCCGATCGTCGTCTCGCACGGCGAAGGCCGCGCGCATTTCGACGCGCCCGAGCATGCCGGGCAGGCGGCGGTCGCGCTGCGTTACGTCGAAGGCGACGGGCGCGTGGCCAGCCTTTATCCGGCCAATCCCAACGGCTCGCCGCGTGGCATCGCCGGGCTGTGCAGCCAGCGACGGGCGCAGCACCTTGCTGATGCCGCACCCCGAGCGCGTGCACCGCAGCGTGCAGATGAGCTGGCACCCCGCCGACTGGGGCGAGGACTCGCCCTGGATGCGCATGTTCGTGAACGCGCGCGCCTGGGCCTGAGCGGCCAAGCTGCTAGAGTCTGGACGAATTCGAGGAGGCGGGGCAGGACATGGCGGTGGCGGAATCCCGGACCCATTCGCAGGGCGCGGATCAGATGATCGCGGCGGCCCTGCTCGGCCGCGGACGCCTGAAGGACGCCGACCTCGCTCGCGCGCAGCGCCTGCAGGCCGAGGCCGGCGGTTCGCTGGCAACGCTGCTGGTGCGCCTGGGCCTGGTTTCCGAACGCGACATGGCCGAGGCCGCGAGCGAGGTGCTCGGCTTGCCGCTGCTGGCGGCGCGCGAATGCCCGGAAGCGCCGCCGGAAGGCTTGCCGCTGTCGCTGCGCTTCCTCAAGCAGCACGCCGTGGTGCCGGTGGGCGAGGACGAGGCCGGCCTCGACCTGCTGGTGGCCGATCCACAGGATCCCTACGCCGCCGAGGCGGTGCAGCTGGCCACCGGCCGCGCGGTGCGCGTGCGGGTCGGGCTGCGCTCGGAAATCGCCGACCTGATCGAGCGTTATTACGGCCAGGGCCGCAGTGCGATGGGCACCATTGTCGAGAACATCGGCGATGAATCCGCCGGCGACGAGGACGAGCGTCGAGCACCTGCGCGACCTGGCCTCGGAAGCGCCGGTCATCCGCCTGGTCAACCTGGTGATCCAGCGCGCGGTCGAGCTGCGCGCCTCCGACATCCACATCGAGCCCTTCGAGAACCGGCTGAAGGTGCGCTATCGCATCGATGGCGTGCTCGAGGAGGCCGAGTCGCCGCCGGCCAACCTCACCGCCGCGGTGATCTCGCGCATCAAGATCATGGCCAAGCTCAACATCGCCGAGCGCCGCCTGCCGCAGGACGGCCGCATCATGGTGCGCGTGCAGGGCAAGGAGCTGGACCTGCGCGTGAGCTCGGTGCCGACCGCGCACGGCGAGAGCGTGGTGATGCGCCTGCTCGACCGCGAATCGGTGGTGCTCGACTTCAAGGCGCTCGGCTTCACCGACGAATTCCTGCGGCAGCTTCGTGCCGCGTGCTCGAGCAGCCGCACGGCATCCTGCTGGTCACCGGCCCGACCGGTTCCGGCAAGACCACCACGCTGTATGCGGCGCTCAACAAACTCAACACGCCCGACGTCAAGATCATCACCGTCGAGGACCCGGTCGAGTACCAGATCGAGGGCATCAACCAGATCCAGGTCAAGCCGCAGATCGGCCTCGACTTCGCCCACGCGCTGCGCAGCATCGTGCGCCAGGACCCCGACATCATCATGATCGGCGAGATGCGCGACCTGGAGACCGCCCGGATCGCCATCCAGTCCGCGCTCACCGGCCACCTCGTGCTCTCCACCCTGCACACCAACAACGCCGCCGGCGGCATCACCCGCCTGCTCGACATGGGCGTGGAGGACTACCTGCTCACCTCCACCGTCAACGGCATCCTCGCGCAGCGCCTGGTGCGCAAGCTCGAGCCGCAGCACGCCGAACGCTACGAGGCAACGCCGGAAGTGATTGCCGAATTCGGACTGCGGCGCTTCCAGCCGCAAGGCACGATCTACCTGTACCGGCCGAAGCCCTCGCCGCTGTCGCATCAGCGGCTACCTCGGCCGCAGCACGATCATGGAATTCCTGGTGATGGACGACAACCTGCGCCGGCTGGTGATGCAGCACGCGGGCATGGGCGAGCTGGAGGAAGCGGCGCGCGCCGCCGGCATGCGCACCATGTACGAGGACGGGCTGGTCAAGGCGATGCAGGGCATCACCACGATCGAGGAAGTCCTGCGCGTTACCCAGGAAGGCTGAGCGGGTGGCGCTGTTCCGCTACAAGGCCTTGTCGCCGGCGGGCGAGAACCTGGACGGACAGATGGAGGCGGGCAGCGCCGACGAGGTGATCGTGCGGCTGCAGGACCAGGGTCACCTGCCGGTCGAGGCGCGCCGCGCCGACGAGGGCGGTGCCGGCGGCGGCCTGTTCTCGCGCCGGCAGGCGCGCGAGCTCGACGCCGGCCAGATCCTGCAGTTCACCACCCAGCTGTCCTCGCTGCTTTCCGCGGGTCAGCCGCTCGACCGCGCGCTGTCCATCCTGCTGGAGCTGCCGGAGACCGCCGAGGCGCGCAAGGTGATCGACGCGCATCCGCGACGTGGTGCGCGGCGGCGCGCCGCTGTCGGTGGCGCTGGAGCAGCAGCACGGCCTGTTCTCGCGCCTGTACGTGAACCTGGTGCGCGCCGGCGAAAGCGGCGGCGGGCTCGCACGAGGCGCTCGGCGCCTCGCCGAGTACCTCGAGCGCAGCCGCGAGCTGCGCAGCCGCGTGATCAACGCGCTCGGTTACCCGGTGATGCTGGTCAGCCTGGTGCTGCTGTCGCTGGTGTTCCTGCTGACGGCGGTGGTGCCGGAGTTCGAGGAACTGTTCGCCAGCCTGGAGGCGCCGCTGGAGTGGTACACGGTGGCGGTGCTGTGGGCGAGCCAGGCGTTGCGCTCGTACTGGTGGATCGGGCTGCTGCTGCTCGCTTTCGGCGGCTGGTGGCTGAACACGAGGATGGCGGATCCGGCCTGGCGCTTGCGCATGGACGCGCGCCTGTTGAACATGCGCCATGTGGGCACCGTGCTGGCGCGGCTGGACACCGCGCGGCTGGCGCGCACGCTCGGCACCCTGGTGGGCAACGGCGTGCCGCTGCTGACCGCGCTGAACCTGTCCGGCAACGTGCTGTCCAACCGGGTGCTGGCGGCAGCGCTGGAGGCGGCGAGCGCGGAGGTGAAGTCCGGCTCCGGACTGGGCTACGCGCTGGCGCGGCAGAAGGTGTTCCCGCGGCTGGCGGTGCAGATGATCCAGGTCGGCGAGGAAACCGGCGAGTTGGACAGCCTGCTGGCCAAGGTCGCCGACACCTACGACCTCGAGACGCGAAACGCGCTCGACCGGCTGATGGCGGCGCTGGTGCCGGCGATCACGCTGGCGATGGCGGCACTGGTGGCGGGGATCATCCTCGCGGTGCTGTTGCCGATCTACGACTTGACGGGAAACCTGGGCTGATGAACATGCGAAGCAAGAACAATTCCCGCGGGCAACGCGGCCATCGCGGCTTCACCCTGATCGAGCTGATCGTGGTGATCACGCTGATCGCGGCGGTGACGGCGGTGGTGGCCGGCAAGGTGATCCAGAACAAGAAGCGCGCCGAGGTGCGCCTGGCGCAGACACAGCTGGTCTCGCTGGCCGCGCAGGTGGACCAGTACCAGTCCGACGTCGGCCAGTTGCCGGAGTCGCTGCAGGAACTGGTGAGCTCGAACGCCGACGGCTGGCTCGGCCCCTACGCCAAGGCCGCCGAGTTCAAGGATCCGTGGCACAACGCCATCGAGTACCGCAAGCCGGGCGTGGACGAAAATCCCTACTCGCTCGGCAGCCTGGGCGCCGACGGCAAGCCGGGCGGCGACGGCGTGGACAAGGACCTGGTCGCGCCGTAGCGCGGCCGGCAGCGCCCGTCGTGAACCGGCAGGCAGGCTTCACGCTGGTCGAGCTGCTCGTCGTGCTGGTGATCGTCGCCGGCGTGGTGGCGATCGGCGCCGGCGCGATGAGCCGCAAGCTGCCGGGCCAGCAACTGCAGCAGTCCGCGCGCCTGCTCGCGGCGCAATTGCGCTACACCCGCGCGCAGGCCATCGCCACCGGGGAGTCGCAGCTCTTCACCCTCGACGCGCGCACGCGCGAGTGGCGCGCCGGCGACAAGCGCGACGGCGTGCTGCCGCGCGATATCGCCGTGGTCGCCACCGGCGCGCGCAACGAGCAGCAGCGCGAGGGCGTGGCCGCGGTGCGCTTCTTTCCCGAGGGCGCCGCCACCGGCGGGCGCTTCCTGCTCTCGCATGGCTCCGCCGCCTGGCAGGTGGACGTGGAATGGCTGACCGGCGAAGTGCGCCTGCAGCGCGCGAAGGCGCCATGAGCCGCGTGCGCAGCGCCCGGCAACGCGGCTTCACCCTGCTGGAGGTGATGCTGGCCTTCGGCGTGCTCGCGGTCGCGCTGGGACTGTTGCTCGGCATGCTTTCGCGCGGTTTGCACCAGGTCACGCAGGCGCAGGGCGAGACCGAGGCGAGCCTGCATGCGCAGTCGCTGCTCGACGCGCTGGGCACGATCGAGGCGCTGGAGGTCGGCGCGCGTGACGGAGAATTCGAGCAGGGCCGCTATCGCTGGCGCCTCGAGGTATCGCCGGCGGAGGACCCGGCACCGGCGCCACCGCCCGCCGATGGTTCGCCGCCGCCACCGGTCGCCACCGGCGCTGCGGCGCAGCTCTATCGCGTCGTGCTGGACGTGGAGTGGGGCGCCGCCACGCCCGCGCAGCAATTGCGCTTCGAGACCCTGCGCCTGCGCGCGCCGCCGGGGCCGGATGGTGGCGAAGCGACTGGAGCCGGGCAATGAAGGCTTCGCGCGGCTTCACCCTGATCGAAGTGGTGGTCGCCACCAGCCTGCTGGCGCTCGGGCTGGCCGTCGCCTTCGGCGCCATGCGCAACGTTGCGCGCGCCACCGCCAAGGCGGAGGCCAGCGCGCAGCGCGAGGAGCGGCTGCGCGCGGCGCAGGGTTTCCTGCGCACGCAGCTGTCGGCGGCGCTGAGCATTCCCTTCGAATTCGACGGCGAGAGCGGCGCCGCCACCTTCCTGCGCGTCAGCCCCGGCAAGCTCGAGTACGTCGCCACGATGCCCGGCTACCTGGCGCGCGGCGGACCCTACCTGCAGACCCTGGAACTGCTGCCCGGCGAAGGCGGACAGCGCCTGGTCTTCCAGCATCGCCAGCTGACCGCCGACGGCCCGGCGGAGGCCGAACGCGAACCGGTGTTGCTGCTCGATGGCATCGCCGAGGGCGCCTTCGAGGTGCGCACCATTGACGAACGCGGCAAGCCGGGCAAATGGCAGGACGACTGGGACCTGTCGGCGCAATTGCCGCCGCAGGTGCGCGTGCGCCTGGCCTTCCGCGATTCGCGCCGGCGCTGGCCGGAACTGGTGGTGGCCACGCGCCTGGGCGCAGCCTATGCGGCAAACCCGCCGGTGCCGCTGGCGGACGACGCCCGGGGCACGCGATGAAGCGCGCCGCGCGTAAACAGCAGGGCGCCGCGCTGCTGCTGGTGCTGTGGCTGCTGGTGCTGATGATCGGGCTGATTTCGGTGTTCGCGCTGGGTGCGCGCACCGAGGCGCTGCAGGGGCGCACGCTGGCACGCGGCGCCGCCGCGCGCTATGCCGCGGAAGCGGGGATCGAGGTCGCGGCCTACCACCTGCAGGGCGCCGACGGCGATGCACGCTGGGTGCCCGATGGGCGCCCGGTGGACTTCGCCTGGGCGGGACACCAGTTGCGCGTGCAGGTGGTGGACGAGTCCGCCAAGGTGGACCTCAACGTCGCCTCGCCGGAACTGCTGGGCGGGCTGCTGCTGGCGCTCGGCGTCGAGTTCGAGCGTGCGCGCCAGCTCAGCGGCGCCATCCTCGACTGGCGCGACGGCGACGACCTGCTGAACGCGGAAGGCGGCGCCGAGGATCCGCAGTACGCCGCCGCGAAGCTGCCCTACGGCGCCAAGGACCGGCCCTTCGAAACCCTGTCGGAATTGCGCCTGGTGCTGGGCATGGACCCAGCGCTGGTCGAAAAGCTGCGCCCGCACGTCACCCTGTACAGCGGCCTGGCGCGGCCCAATCCGGTTTACGCCAGCCGCCCGGTACTGCAGGCGCTGGGCATGAACGAACAACAGGTGACGCAGGCGATCGGGCAGCGTGAAGGCAGCCTGCCCGGTGCCGTGCCCGGCGCGGTGGTCGCCGGGCAGGGCAGCGGAACGTATAGTATTTCCAGCCGAGCCACCCGTCCCAACGGAACGCGGGTCCAGATCCACGCTGCCATTCGCATCGGCGGGGGCGGCGGATTCGGACAGCTTTATTTGCCGCTTTCCTGGCGCGTGGGAGAATCCGACTGATGCCTGCTTCCCCCTCCCTGCCGAACGCGTCCGCGGCCAGCGCGCTGGAACCGCTGCGCCTGCGCTATTACGACAGCCCGCTGCCGGGCTGGCTGCGCTCGCTCGGGGATACCTTGTTGGCCGCGCTGCCGGTCTCGTTGCGCCGCCAGCTTGGCGCCGGCAGGCGGCGCCTGTTGCTGCAGGCGAACGGCAACGAACTGCAATTGCGCGCGCTGGTGGACGAGCAGGCGACGCTGGTGGACATGGTCCCGCTCGACGACCCGCAGTTGCTGGAGGAATTGCGCGGCCGGCTCGATGCCGGCGCCGGTGGCGTGCCACGCTGGCTGCTGCTGGATGCCTCGCGGGTGTTGCGCCCGGTGCTGGCGGTGCCGGCCGGGGCCGAACCGCGACTGCGCGAAATGATGGCGCACGAAATCGACCGGCAGACGCCCTTCGCTCCCGAGCAGGTCAGCTTCGAGCCGCGCGTGCTCGCGCGCGACGCAGCGACGCGCCAGTTGCGCGTGGAACTGGTGGTGCTGCCGCTGGCGCGCCTGCAGGAGTCACTGCAGCGCCTGGGCCCGCTTGCCCCCGGCCTGGCCGGGATCGACGTGGTGGGCGCCGATGGCGCTGCCCTCGGCGTCAACCTGTTGCCGACGGCGGCGCGCGCCAATCGCGGCGATCGCGCTCGCATCCTCAACATGGCGCTCGCGCTCGCCACCGTGGTGGTGCTGTTCGCGGCGCTGTGGACCACGCTGGGCAATCGCGAAGGCGCACACGTCGCCTGGGGCGCGCGCGTCGCCGCCGCCCAGAAAGAAGCGCGCGAGGCGCGCAAGCTGCGCGGCGCCCTCGAGGCCTCCGTGCGTGCGGCCAATTTCCTCGCCCGCCAGCGCGCGCGGCAGCCGACCGTGCTCGAGCTGCTCTCCGACCTGAGCCGGCGCCTGCCCGACGACACCTGGCTGGAAAAGATCGCCGTCAACGATGGCGCCGTGGTGCTGATCGGCCAGAGCGCCCGCGCCTCGGCGCTGGTAGGCTTGCTGCAGGACTCGCCGCTGATCCACAAGCCGACGCTGACCGGTTCCGTGCAGGCGGACCCGCGCACCGGCAAGGAGCGCTTCACCCTCACCGCGGTGGTCGCGGGCAGCGAGGCAGAAAAGGAGGCCGCCGATGGCGCCGCGTCCAAACGCTGATCGCTGGCGCGTGCTCGGCATCGCCGCGCTGGCGCTGCTGCTTGCCTACCTGCTGTTGCTGCACTGGTGGTTCACCGCGCCGATGCTGCGCCTGGGTGGCGAGATCGCGGAAATGCAGGCGCAGGAACAGGCGCTGCGCGCGGAAGCGGCGCAACGCAACCAGTTGCAGCTGCGCCTGGCCCAGGTGCGCGCCTTCGAAACCGGCAATCCCGGCTTCCTGCCCGAAGCCAACCGTGAGCTCGCCAGCGCCGGCCTGGTGCAGCGCCTGCAGCAGGTGGTCGCCGCCGCCAGCCAGAACCCCAACGCCTGCCAGATCACCGCGCAGACGCCGTCCGACATGCCGAGCCAGGAACCCTTCCCGCGGGTGATGGTGCAGGTGCGCCTGCGCTGCGGCATGGGCGAGCTTGCGGCCGTGCTGCATGCGCTCGAGAGCGGCAGCCCGCAGTTGTTCATCGACAACCTCGACCTGCTCTCGCGGCGCAGCTACCTCGCCGCCGGCAGCGACAACGCCGGCGCGCTCGACGTCAGCTTCGACCTGTACGGTTACCTGAAGGTGGCAAGCGGGAGCGGTCGCCGTGGCTGAGTCCCTGCGCCCGCTGACCCTGTTGCTGGGCGGCGCTGCGCTGTGGGCGCTGTGCCTGCTGGTCCTGGCCGTGGCCGGACTGGGCACGCGCTTTGCGGCGCCTGCCGCGGCCGCCGCGCCGCCGCCGCTGCCGAAGGTGTCACTGGCGCGGACGCAGTCGCGATTGGGCGGCTTCGATGTCTACGCGGAAGTCGCGCGCCGCCCGGTCATGAACGAGGGTCGGCGGCCGGCCGTCTTCGCCGCCGCCAGTTCCGATGCGGGCACCTCCGAACTCGACGTCACCCTGAGTTCGGTGCTGCTGACCTCCCGCCTGAAGATGGCGCTGCTGACGGACAACAAGGACGGCGGCAGCCGACGCGTGCGCCTCGGCGACATGGTCGAGGGCAGCAACTGGCGGCTGGTCTCGCTCGAGCCGCGTCGCGCCGTGCTCGACGGCCCCGGAGGACAGCGCACGCTCGAGCTGCGGGTGTTCGACGGCAGCAGTGGCGAGGCGCCGACGCCGATGACGGTCCTGGACCCGACCCAGCCGCAACCGGCCGCGCCACAGAACCCGCCCACGAAGCCCGCGGTGGCGCAGAATGCCCAGCCCGCCCCCGCGGTGAACCGGCCGGACCCGAACCAGATGAGCCAGGAACAGCAGGTCGAAGCCATCCGTCGCCGCATCGAGGCGCGTCGCGCGCAGATGCGCGCCGAGGCCGAGGCGGCAGCCGGCAACAACGACAACCGATGAACGACGAGCACAGCCCAGCGATGAAATTCCTTTCCCGACTCCCGGCCCTGCCGGCGCTCGCGCTGGCCGCGCTGCTCGCCGGCTGCGTCACGCCCTCGGCGCCGCTCGTGCAGCGCAACCCGGACGCCATGGTCATCAAGCGCGCGCCCGACGGCCAGGTTGCGCCGCCGGACGCGGTCGGCAGCGGCAACGGCCAGGACGCGCGCGACACCCGCGCCACCATCACCCGCGGCACCGGCCAGGTGATCAACACCCGCGCCGCGGCGACCCCGGCGCCGGTGCTCGGCAACACCGGCGAGGCCACCTTCAACTTCGAGGGCGAGTCGCTGCATGCGGTGGTCAAGGTCATCCTGGGTGACCTGCTGCGCCAGAACTACGTGATCGCGCCGAACGTGCAGGGCACGGTGACGCTGGCCACGCCGCGTCCGGTCAGCGACGCGCAGGCGCTGTCGCTGCTGGAGATGGTGCTGGGCTGGAACAACGCGCGCCTGATCTGGAGCGACGGCCGCTACAACGTCGTGCCGGCCGACCAGGCCGTGCAGGGCAACCTGTCGCCGCGCACCGGCTCGGCCGGCAACGCGCGCGGCTACGAGGTGCGCGCGGTGCCGCTGAAGTTCATCTCCGCCAGCGAGATGGAGAAGCTGCTCAAGCCCTACGCGCGCGCCGGCGCGGTCGTGCAGGTGGATTCCTCGCGCAACCTGATCGTGCTCGGCGGCACCCGCTCCGAACTGCAGAACTACCTGCGCACGGTCGAGATCTTCGACGTGGACTGGCTCGCCGGCATGTCGGTGGGCGTGTTCCCGCTGCAGTCGGCCGAGGCGGTGAAGATGGTCACCGAGCTGGACAAGGTGTTCGGCGAGAGCAGCAAGACCCCGCTCGCCGGCATGTTCCGCTTCATGCCGCTGGAAGGGCAGAACGCGATCATGGTGATCACCACGCAGCCCAGCTACCTGCAGCGCATCGAGGAGTGGATTTCGCGCATGGACGCGGGCGGCGAAGGCAGCCGCCTGTACGTGTACGAAGTGAAGTACGTGAAGGCCTCCGACCTCGCCGAGCAGCTGGGCAAGGTCTACGGCAACGTCTCCAGCACCAGCAGCAGCGGACCGTCGCTGATGCCCGGCCTGGAGCCGGTCGAGGTCCGCACCACCGACATGCCGGCCGCGGACGCGCCGCTGCCGATGAACGCCGTCCCGGGTGGCGGCCTCACCGACCAGACCCTGAGCATCGGCGGCAGCGAGGTCGGCATCAGTGCGGTCGAGGAAAGCAACTCGCTGCTGGTGCGCTCCAGCGCCGCGCAGTGGGAATCCATCCGCCGCGCCATCGAGCGCCTCGACACCATGCCGCTGCAGGTGCACGTGGAAGCGCAGGTGGTGGAAGTGAAGCTGGTCGGCGACCTCAGCTATGGCGTCAGCTGGTTCTTCGGCAACGCAGTGGACGCGGCCTCGCAGCCGATCACCAACAGCATCAACAACTGGCGCAACTCGGCCGACCGCGATCGCGTCCACCGGCAACGCCTTCACCTTCCTCGGCCCCAGCGCGAAGGTGATCATCAACACGCTCGACAGCGTGTCCGACGTGCGCATCCTCTCGGCGCCCTCGGTGCTGGTGCGCAACAACGTCGAGGCCGATTTCAATTCCGGCCAGCAGATCCCGGTCGCCAGCACCATCCTCAACAACAACGGCAACACCAACACCGACAACACCTACAGCCAGGTGCAGTTCCGCCAGACCGGCGTCAGCCTGAAGGTGAAGCCGCGCATCAGCAGCAACGGCATGGTGTTCATGGAGATCACCCAGGATGTCAGTTCGCCGAGCTCGGATGGCCCGGTGATCGGCGGCAACGTCAGCGTGGACAACAACAAGCTGCACACCGAAGTGGCGGTGATGAGCGGCGAGACCATCGCCATCGCCGGCCTGATCAAGACCGAGCAGGGCAACGGCAGCGGCGGCATTCCCTACCTGAGCCGGATCCCGGTCATCGGCGCGCTGTTCGGCACGAAAACCGTACGCGACAACCGCCAGGAGATCCTGGTGCTGATCACGCCCACCGTGATCCGCGACCCGATGGAGGCGCGCCGATTCACCGACGAGTACGGCGAACGCTTCCGCGCGCTCGAGCCCCTGCGCAAGCAGCAGGGCAAGGTCCCGCTTCGGCAGTGACGCCGGCCCACGTGCCGGTGCTGGTGGCGGTGCAGGCGCCGGCCGCCGGCCTGGACGCCTGCCTGGCGGCGCTCGATCGCACGCTGCCCGCAGGCGCGCCGGTGCTGGTCGCCGACGATGCCTGCGCGGATCCGCGCATCGCCGAACTGGCGCAGGGCTGGTGCGCGCGCACGCGCCTGGGGGCACGTTACCTGCGCCGCCCGCAGCCGCTGGGGCTGGCCGGAAACCTGTCCGCCGCGCTGGCCGAATCCGGCGACGGCGACCTGGTGCTGCTGCGCTGCGACGCCGAAGCGACGCCTGGCTGGTTGGCGCAGCTGCAACGCGCCGCGGCGGCGGAGCCGCGTGCGGCCACGCTCGCCGCCTGGAGCGGCGAAACCCAGCTGGCCGCGTTCACCGATGCCGCGCCTGATGCGGCGATCGCGGAGGCCGCGGCCAGCTTCGACTGGCCTTCGCCTCCGACGCTGCCGGCCGCCGCAGGTCCGGTCCTGTACCTGCGCCGCGCGGCCCTGCGCGCGCTCGGCGACCTCGATACCGCCACCTTCACCGGCTGGGGCGCGCTCGATGATTTTTGCCGCCGCGCCGAAGGGCAGGGCTGGCGCAACCTGCTGTGCCCGGGCGCCTACGTCGCCAGCGGGGTGGGCGCGGACGGCGGCTCGGGCCTGGGCGAAATCGAGCGCCTGCAGGCGCGCTGGCCCGATTTCCAGGAACGCGTGGCACGATTCATCCTCGAAGATCCCCTGCGGCCGCTGCGCGAGCGGCTGCGCGCGCGCATCGCGGAACTCGCGCGCAGCGGTCCGCAGCGCGACCTGTTCGATTCCTGAGGCCATGGAAGAACGCATCAGCAAATCGCGGCACTCCTTCCAGGGCAAGCTGATCGGCGGCCGCAGCCCCTCGGCCTCCGACGTCGGCGTGGTGGTGGTCACCTTCAACTCCGCGCGCACCATCGCGCGTTGCCTGGAGTTGCTGCTCGCTTCCTCGGTGGTGGCGCGGCTGGTGGTGGTGGACAACGCTTCCAGCGACGGCACCATGGCCGTGCTCGAGCTGTTCGCCAAGGTGCATCCGGAGATCACCCTGGTGCGCAATCCGGACAATCGCGGCTTCGCCAGCGCCTGCAACCAGGGCGCCAGTGCGCTGTCCACGCCCTGGGTCGCTTTCATCAATCCCGACTGCTTCGTCACCCGCGACACGCTGGCGCGGCTGGTTCGCCACGGCCTGTCGCGTCCCGGCGCGGGGCTGCTCGGCGTGGATATGACCAACGAGTTCGGCCAGTCCGATCCCGCAGCGCGCCGCCGCGATCCCTCGCTGCGCGAACTGCTCGGGCAGGCCGGCAGCCGCCGCGACCTCTACCTGGGGCGCGATCCGCGCCAGGTGCTGCAGCCGGTCGAGGCGATTTCCGGCGCGCTGATGCTGATGCCGCTGGGGCTGTTCCTGCAGTTGGCCGGCTTCGACGAGGAATTCCACCTGCACGTCGAGGACCTGGACCTGTGCCGGCGCACGCGCGACGCTGGTTACGAAGTGCTGATCGCCAACGACCTCAACGTGGTGCACGTCGGCGGCGTATCCAGCCGCTCGCGCCCGCTGTGGGTGGAATGGCAGAAGCACGGCAGCCTGTGGCGCTATTTCCGCAAGTTCGAGCGTCGCGACACGCCGCTGCCGCTGGTACCACTGTTGTGGCTCGGGCTCTGGTCGCACTTCCTGATCGCGGCGGTGCGGGCGCTGCTGCGCGCGCGCCAGGGTCAGCGGTAGTTGTTGATCTCGTCGCGCAAGGCCTGCGCGGCGGCGCGGGCGGCGTCGGCGAAGTCTTCGCCGTTGCCGGCGTAGAGGATCGCGCGGCTGGAGCTGATCAGCAGCCCACTGCCATCGCTGGTCTTGCCGGCAGACAGCACCGCCTCGATGTCGCCGCCCTGCGCGCCGATGCCGGGCACGAGGAAGGGCATGTCGCCGACCAGCGTACGCACGGCGGCCAGTTCCTGCGGCCAGGTGGCGCCGGTGACCAGCAGGCAGTTGCCACTGCCGTTCCAGTCGCGCGCCACGGTTTCGGCCACGCGCTGGTAAAGCGGCATGCCACCGCAGTCCAGGTCCTGGAAATCCCTGGCGCCAGGGTTGGACGTGCGGCACAGCAGCACCACGCCCTTGTCGGCGCGGTCGAGGAAGGGCTGCACCGAATCGCGCCCGAGGTAGGGATTGAGCGTGACCGCGTCGGCGGCGTAGCGCTCGAAGGCCTCGACGGCGTAGTGCTGCGCGGTGCTGCCGATGTCGCCGCGCTTGGCGTCGAGGATCACCGGCACGCCAGGATGTTGTTCGTGCACGTGCCGGATCAGCCGTTGCAGGGACAGCTCGGCGCCCAGCGCGGCGAAGTGCGCGATCTGCGGCTTGAAGCAGGCGGCGAGGTCCGCGGTGGCGTCCACGATCTGCCTGCAGAAGGCGAACACCGCGTCCGGGTCCTCACGCAGGTGCGCGGGGAACTTCGCCGGTTCCGGGTCGAGGCCGACGCAGACCAGCGTGTTGGCCTCGTCCCAGCGGCGGCGGATGTCCCCGATGAAGGCCATCGCCTTACTTCAGCGCCTTGTAGCGCAGGCGATGCGGCGCGCGCGCCTTCCTCGCCCAGGCGGCGCTTCTTGTCTTCCTCGTACTCGCGGTAGTTGCCCGGGAAGAACTCCACGTGCGAGTCGCCTTCGAAGGCGAGGATGTGGGTGGCGATGCGGTCGAGGAACCAGCGGTCATGCGAGATCACCATGACGCAGCCGGGGAACTCCAGCAGCGCGTCTTCCAGCGCGCGCAGGGTCTCGATGTCGAGGTCGTTGGACGGTTCGTCGAGCAGCAGCACGTTGCCGCCCTGCAGCAGGGTCTTGGCCAGGTGCAGGCGGCCGCGCTCACCGCCGGACAGCGTGCCGACCAGCTTCTGCTGGTCCGCGCCCTTGAAGTTGAAGCGGCCGATGTAGGCGCGCGACTGGATCTCGACCTTGCCGATGGTGATGATGTCGCGAGCCGCCGGACACTGCCTGCCAGACGTTCTTGTCGCCGTCGAGCGTGTCGCGGCGACTGGTCCACGTAGGCGATCTTGACCGTGTGGCCGATGTTCACTTCGCCCGAGTCGGGCTTCCCTGGCCGGTGATCATCTTGAACAGCGTCGACTTGCCGGCGCCGTTGGGGCCGATGATGCCGACGATGGCGCCCGGCGGGATGATGAGGCTCAGGTCGTCGATCAGCAGGCGGTCGCCGAAGCTCTTGGAGACGTTCTTGAACTCGATCACCTTGTCGCCGAGGCGCTCGCCCGGCGGGATGAAGATCTCGTTGGTCTCGTTGCGACGCTGGTAGTCGACCGACTGCAGCTCTTCCAGGCGCTGCAGGCGCGCCTTGCCCTTGCTGCGGCCGCCCTTGGCGTTCTGGCGCGACCACTCGAGTTCCTTCTGCAGCGCCTTCTGCCGCGATCTTTTCCTGCGACTCTTCCTGCTTCAGGCGCTCGCTCTTCTGCTGCAGCCAGTCGCTGTAGTTGCCCTTCCACGGAATGCCGCGGCCGCGGTCGAGCTCGAGGATCCACTCGGCGGCGTTGTCGAGGAAGTAGCGGTCATGGGTGACCGCGACCACGGTGCCGGGGAAGCGCGTGAGGAACTGTTCCAGCCATTCCACCGACTCGGCGTCGAGATGGTTGGTCGGTTCGTCGAGCAGCAGCATGTCGGGCTTGCTCAGCAGCAGGCGGCACAGCGCCACGCGGCGCTTCTCGCCGCCGGACAGCGGGCCGACCTTGGCGTCCCAGGGCGGCAGGCGCAGCGCGTCGGCGGCGATTTCCAGCTGCTGTTCCAGCGTGTGCGGCGTCGCCGGTGGCCAGGATCGCCTCCAGGCGCTGCTGCTTCGGCGGCCAGCTTGTCGAAATCGGCGTCCTGCTCGGCGTAGGCGGCGTAGACCTCGTCCAGCGCGGCCTGCGCGTGCAGCAGTTCGCCGACGCCTTCCTCGACCGCCTCGCGCACGGTCTGCTCGGGGTTCAGGCGCGGCTCCTGCTCCAGGTAGCCGACCTTGATGCCGGGCTGCGGGCGCGCCTCGCCCGAGAAGTCGGTGTCCACGCCGGCCATGATCCGCAGCACGGTCGACTTGCCCGAGCCGTTCAGGCCGAGCAGGCCGATCTTGGCGCCCGGGAAGAAGGACAGCGAGATGTCCTTGATGATCTGGCGCTTCGGCGGCACGGTCTTGCTGACGCCGATCATGGTGTAGATGTACTGCATGGGGGGACCTCTTCGAATCGGCGGCGTCGGGAAATGGGGTCAGAGGAGATTTTGCCCGCAGGCAAAATCTCCTCTGACCCCATTTGCTCCGCGGGGAGCTGGGAATCCGCCCATTATCCGGAATCGGCCCGGAGCGCGCCAGCGAATTGGCTCTAAATCCCCGCCGGGGCTACAATTTCCGGCCCATCCGACTGCCCCGAGGTACCGATGTTCGCCCGCGACATGCGCATTGCCGGTTACGACGACGCCCTGGCCGAGGCCATCGCCGGCGAGCTTCGCCGCCAGGAAGACCACGTCGAGCTGATCGCCTCGGAGAACTACGCCAGCCCGCGCGTGCTGGAGGCGCAGGGCAGCGTGCTCACCAACAAGTACGCGGAAGGCTATCCGGGCAAGCGCTACTACGGCGGCTGCGAGTTCGTGGACGTCGCCGAGGTGCTGGCCATCGAGCGCGTGAAGCAGCTGTTCGGCTGCGACTACGCCAACGTGCAGCCGCATTCCGGTTCGCAGGCCAACCAGGCCGTGTACCTGGCGCTGCTGCACCCGGGCGACACGCATCCTGGGCATGTCGCTGGCCCACGGCGGCCACCTGACCCACGGCGCCAAGGTCAATTTCAGCGGCAAGACTCTTCAACGCCGTGCAGTACGGCGTGGACGAGAACGGCATGATCGACTACGCCGAGGTCGAGCGCCTGGCGAAGGAGCACCAGCCGAAGATGCTGATCGCGCGGCTTCAGCGCCTACTCGCAGGTGGTCGACTGGGCGCGCATGCGCGCGATCGCCGACGACGGTCGGCGCGCTGCTTCTTCGTGGACATGGCGCATGTCGCCGGCCTGGTCGCCGCCGGCGTCTACCCGAGCCCGCTGCCGCACGCGCACGTGGTCACCTCGACCACGCACAAGACCCTGCGCGGCCCGCGCGGCGGCATCATCGCTGGCGAAGAACGCTTCCGAGGAGCTGGAGAAGAAGCTGCAGACGCATCGTCTTCCCGGGCATCCAGGGCGGGCCGCTGATGCACGTGATCGCCGCCAAGGCGGTGGCCTTCAAGGAAGCGCTGGAGCCGGAGTTCAAGGCCTACCAGCAGCAGGTGGTGAAGAACGCGCAGGCGATGGCCAAGACCCTGATGGCGCGCGGCTACAAGATCGTTTCCGGCGGCACCGAGAACCACCTGATGCTGATCGACCTGATCGGCCGCGAAGTCACCGGCAAGGACGCCGAGGCCGCGCTCGGCAAGGCGCACATCACCGTCAACAAGAACGCGGTGCCGAACGACCCGCGCTCGCCCTTCGTCACCTCCGGCCTGCGCATCGGCACGCCGGCCGTGACCACGCGCGGCTACCGCGAGCCGGACTGCGTGGCGCTGGCCGAACTGGATCTGCGACGTGCTCGACGCCCCGGGCGACGAGCGCGTCATCGCCGGCGTGCGCGAGAACGTCACCCTGCAGTGCCGGAACTTCCCGGTCTACGGCTGAGTCCGAGCACGCATGCATTGCCCCTTCTGCCAGCACGAAGACACCCGCGTGATCGATTCGCGCGTGTCCGAGGACGGCGCCACCATCCGGCGCCGGCGCGAGTGCGAGCAGTGCAACGAGCGCTTCAATACCTTCGAGACCGCCGAGCTGAAGCTGCCGTCGCTGGTCAAGAGCGACGGCCGGCGCGAGGCCTTCGACGAGCGCAAGCTGCGCACCAGCTTCGAACGCGCGCTGCAGAAGCGACCGGTTTCCGGCGAGCAGATCGACGCCTCGGTGCGCGCGGTGATCCACGCAGCTGCGCGTGTCCGGCGAGCGCGAGATGCCCGTCGCGCCGGCTGGGCGAGTTCGTCATGGAAGAGCTGAAGAAGCTCGACCAGGTCGCCTACGTGCGCTTCGCCTCGGTGTACCGGCGCTTCGAGGACGTGCAGCCGATTTCCGCGAGGAGATCGAGCGCCTGGAACGCGACCTGCCGGGCATGGCCAGCGGGCAGCTGCCGCTGCTCGACCTGCCGGTGCGCTCCGGCAAGCGCTAGCGATGCGGATCGAGCCGATCGAACACCACCGCGAACGCATCAGCACCCTGGCGGCATGGCACCACGCGCAGTGGGGGCACCTGTATTCGCACTGGACCCAGGGCGTCGCCGCCGCCGAGCTGGAAGAGCACGCCGGGCGCGCCGCCGGCTTGCCGACCACGCTGCTCGCGCTCGAAGGCGGCGAACTGCTCGGCTCGGTCAGCCTGGTGCTCGAGGATGCGCCGGAACTGCAGGAGCAGGGCAGTCCCTGGCTGGCCAGCCTGTATGTCGTGCCCGCCGCCCGCGGCCGCGGCGTCGGCGCCGCGCTGGTGCGCGCCGCGGTGGCGAAGGCTGCCGCCGAGGGCGTCGAGGAACTGTTCCTGTTCACGCCCGAGCACCGCGACTTCTACCGCCGACTGGGCTGGCGCGAGCTCGCGCGTACCGCGCTCAAGGGCACCGCGGTGGACCTGATGAGCATCGCGCCGCGCGCGCCGGGCGCGGCGGCATGAGCTTCTCCGCGCTCGACCACGCGATGATGGCGCGCGCGCTGCGGCTGGCCGAGCGCGGCGCCTTCACCACCCGCCCGAACCCGATGGTCGGCTGCGTGATCGCGCGCAAGGACAAGGTGGTGGGCGAGGGCTAGCACGTCCGCGCCGGCCAGCCGCACGCCGAGGTGCATGCCCTGCGCATGGCCGGCGAGAAGGCGCGCGGCGCCACCGCCTACGTCACCCTCGAGCCCTGCGCGCACACCGGCCGCACACCGCCCTGCGCCGACGCGCTGGTCGCCGCCGGCATCACCCGCGTGGTCGCCGCCTGCTCCGATCCCTATGCCGCCGTGGATGGCGAGGGCTTCCGCAAGCTGATGGCGGCCGGCGTGGTCGCGGAAAAAGGCCTGCTGCAGGCGCAGGCGCGCGAGCTCAACCGCGGTTTCTTCTCGCGCATCGAGCGCGGCCGGCCGTGGGTGCGGGTGAAGCTGGCGGCGAGTCTGGACGGGCGCACCGCGCTGGCCGACGGCGAATCGAAGTGGATCACCTCCGAGGCGTCGCGCGCCGACGTGCAGCGCTGGCGCGCGCGCGCCGGCGCCTTCCTCACCGGCAGCGGCACCGCCCTGGCCGACGACCCGCGCCTGACCGTGCGCCTGCCCGAGCCGCTGGAGGTCGCTGGCGCCGCTGCGCGTGGTGCTTGATTCGCGCGGACGGCTGCCGCACACCCTGCGCCTGTTCGACGTCAGCGCGCCGACCCTGGCCGTGCATGGCGTCGACATCGTGCCCGACTACCGCGACGAGGCGCGCGCGCTGGCGCTGCCGCGCGGCGAGGACGGTCGCCTGGACCTGCGCGCGCTGCTCGCGCAACTGGCGCAACGGCAGATCAACGAAGTGCAGGTCGAAGCCGGGGCGACCCTGGCCGGCGCGCTGCTGTGCGCGCAGCTGGTGGACGAAGTACTGCTGTACATGGCGCCGGTGCTGCTCGGCGATGCCGGTCGGCCGTTGTTCGCCGGGCTGGGTGTCGACGCCATGTCCGACCGCTTCGGCATGGCGCTGGTGGACACGCGCCAGGTCGGCCCCGACCTGCGCCTGCTGCTGCGCCCGCAGGCGCGGGGGTCGGCCTGATGTTCACCGGCCTGGTGCAAGCGGTGGGCCGCATCGCGGCGCGCGAGCCGCGCGGCGGCGACCTGCGCCTGCGCATCGACACCGGCGCGCTGCCGCTTGCCGACCTGCAGTTGGGCGAAAGCATCGCCGTGTCCGGCGTGTGCCTGACCGTGGTGGCCTTCGATGCCGCGTCCTTCGCGGCGGATGTTTCCAACGAAACGCTGGCGCTGACCACGCTGGGCGCGCTCGCCGCAGGCGCGCCGGTAAACCTGGAGCGCGCGCTGCTGCCCACCACGCGCCTGGGCGGGCACCTGGTCGCCGGCCACGTGGACGGGCTCGGCCGCGTGCTCGCGATCAGCGACGACGCGCGCTCGCAGCGCTGGCGCATCGCCGCGCCGCCGGCGCTGCTGCGCTACGTCGCCGCCAAGGGCTCGATCTGCGTGGATGGTGTCAGCCTCACGGTCAATGCCGTGGACGCGCAAGGATTCGACGTGAACCTGGTACCGCACACGATCGCCAACACCGCTTTCGCGTCGACTGGCGCCGGTGACGCGGTCAACCTGGAAGTCGACCTGATCGCCCGTTACATCGAGCGCCTGCTGCAGGGAACTACTTCAATGGAAGCCGGCCCATGAATTTCGCCCCGATTTCGGAACTGCTGGAGGACATCCGCGCCGGCCGCATGGTCGCTCATCGTCGACGACGAGGACCGCGAGAACGAGGGCGACCTGATCATGGCGGCCGAGCTGGTGCGCCCGGCCGACATCAATTTCATGGTCACGCACGCGCGCGGGCTGGTCTGCCTGTCGCTCACGCGCGAGCGCTGCCGCCAGCTCAGCCTGCCGCTGATGGTCAGCGACAACACCTCGCCCTACCAGACCAACTTCACCGTCAGCGATCGAGGCCGCCGAAGGCGTCACCACCGGCATCTCCGCCTACGACCGCGCCCACACCATCCGCACCGCCGTGCGTCCCGATGCGCGCCCGGAACACCTGGTGCAGCCCGGGCACATCTTCCCGCTGATGGCGCAGCCCGGCGGCGTGCTCACCCGCGCCGGCCACACCGAGGCGGCGAGCGACCTGGCGCTGCTGGCAGGACTGGAGCCGGCGGGCGTGCTGGTGGAGATCCTCGACGCCGACGGCGGCATGGCGCGGCGGCCGGAGCTGGAAGTGTTCGCGCAAGCGCATGGCATCCGCATGGGCTCGATCGAGGAACTGATCCGTCATCGCCTCGCCACCGAACACACCGTCGAGCGGGTCGACGAGCGCAGCATCGAAACCGCCTACGGTCCCTTCCGCCTGGTCACCTACCGCGACCGGCTCAGCCGCGAGCTGCACTTCGCGCTGGTGCGCGGCGAGCCGGGCGCGGCGCAACCGGCATTGGTGCGCGTGCACGTCAAGAACCCGCTCTCCGACGTGCTGCAGTGGCAGCGCGCCGATTTCGGCGTGAGCGTCGCCGAGGCGATGGCGATCGTGGCGCAGGAAGGGCAGGGCGTGGTGGTCGTGCTGGCCGACGCGCTGCATCCGGACGACCTGCTTGCGCGCATCGGCGAGCAGGCCGAACGCGCGCGCTCGCCCGTCAGCGAGTGGCGGCGCAACGGCGCCGGCGCGCAGATCCTCGCCGACCTCGGCCTGCGCCAGTTGCGCGTGCTGGGCACGCCGCGCAAACAGGTGGCGCTGGCCGGTTATGGCCTGGAAGTCGTGGAATACGTCGTCGGCCGGGCCTCCCCGGCCTGATAAACTGGCCGCCCGAGCCAAAAGCGAACCCATGCCCCCCGCTGCCATCAACGCGATCGAAGGCGAACTGCGCCCGCTTCCGGAAATGCGCTACGCCATCCTCGCCAGTCGCTGGAACCCGCGCGTCACCGACGCGCTGCTCGAGGGCGCGCGCGCGGCGATGCTGGCGCATGGCGTGGCCGAGGACGCGCTCGACATCGTGCGCGTGCCCGGCGCGCTGGAGTTGCCGCTGGCGGCGCAGGCGCTGGCACGCGGCGGCCGCCATGCCGCGGTGGTGGCGCTGGGCTGCGTGGTGCGCGGCGACACCCGTCATTTCGAGCATGTGGCCGACGGCTGTGCGCAGGGCCTGATGCAGGTCTCGCTGGAGCACGCCCTGCCGGTCGCCAACGGCGTGCTGGCGGTGGAGCGCCACGCCGACGCGGAAGCGCGCGCCGGCGGCGTGCACGGCAACAAGGGCGAGGAAGCGGCGCTGGCCGCGCTGGAAATGGCGGCGCTGCTGCATGGCCTGGGAGGCCAGCGATGAAGCCGCACCGCGGCGACGGCATCGACCCCGCGGCGCGTTCGCGCGCTCGCCGGCGCGCCCTGCAGGCGTTGTATGCCTGGCAGCTGTCCAACTCGCCGGTGGATCGCGTGATCGAGCAGTTCCAGGCCGAACAGGACATGGATATCGCCGACCTCGAGTACTTCGAGGCGCTGGTGCGCGGCGTCGCCGCGCATACCGAGGAACTGGACGCGGTGCTGTCGAAGTTCATCGATCGCACGATGGCTCAAGTGGATCCCATCGAGCGCGCGGTGCTCAGGATCGCCGGTTTTGAATTGCGCTTACCGTGTCGATGTCCCTTACAGGGTCGTCATCAACGAGGCCATCGAGACCACCAAGCGCTTCGGCGCCGAGCACGGGCACACCTACGTCAACGGCGTGCTCGACCGCGCCGCCGGCGAGTGGCGCGCGCAGGAAATCGCCGCGGCCAGGCGCTGAGGCGGGCGCCGGCGCAGCCATGACTGCCGGCCGCGGGGAATTCGACCTGATCGAACGCATTCGCGCCCGCGCGCCGGGCCGCGCCGACGTCATCCTCGGCATCGGCGACGATGCCGCGTTGCTGCAGGTGCCGCCGGGGCACGAGCTGGCGCTGTCCACCGACACACTGGTCGCCGGCGTGCATTTCCCGGCGGAAACCGCGCCGGCGGACATCGGCTGGAAAGCGCTGGCGGTGAACCTCAGCGACCTCGCGGCGATGGGCGCGACGCCGGCGTGGGTAACGCTGGCGCTGACCCTGCCGGAGGCCGACGCGGATTGGGTCGAGGCTTTCCTCGACGGCTTCTGCGAGCTGGCCAGTGAACACGCGGTCGCGCTGGTCGGTGGCGACACCACGCGCGGCCCGCTGTCCATCACCATCGGTGCGCATGGCCTGCTGCCCGCGGGCACGGCGCTGCGCCGCGACGGCGGTGGCGCCAATGACGATGTCTGGGTCACCGGCACGCTCGGCGATGCCGCCGGCGCATTGCGGCAATGGCGCGGCGGCGGCCTGCAGTCGGCCAAGCTGCGTTACCGGCTCGACCGGCCGACGCCGCGCATCGCCGCCGGCATCGCGCTGCGTGGCCTGGCCAGCGCCGCCATCGACCTGAGCGACGGCCTCGCGGCCGACCTGGGCCATGTACTCGCGCGCAGCGGCGTGGGCGCCGAACTCGAACTGGGCCGGCTGCCGACCTCGCGCACCCTGGCCGAACACTTCAGCGATGACGCCGCGCGCTGGCGGCTGCAGCTCGGTGGCGGCGACGACTACGAGTTGTGCTTCACCGCGCCTTCGACGAACGCACTGGCGATCGAGCAGGCGCTCGCGGTCTGCGAACTCAACGCCACCGTGGTGGGGCGCATCACCCGCGAACCCGGGCTGCGCCTGCTGGCGCCGGACGGTTCAGAATTTGTGCAGGACGCCGCCGCCGGCTTCGAGCATTTCCCGGCGGGTCACGCATGAGCGCGCGCGCTGGCGCCGGCCTGCTGTTGCGACATCCCGCCGGCTGGCTCGCCACCGGCTTCGGCAGCGGTTTCGCGCCGCGCGCGCCCGGCACGGTCGGCACGCTGCTGGCGCTGCTGCCCTGGTGGCTGTGGCTGCGCGAACTGCCGGCCTGGCACTACGCGCTGGTGCTCGGCTGCGCCTTCGCGCTCGGGGTGTGGGCCGCCGACTGGGTGATCGCCAAGCTGGGCAGCGAGGATCCGTCGGTGGTGGTGTGGGACGAATTCACCGGCGTGTGGCTGGCGCTGTTCCTGGCGCCGCCGGGCTGGGCCTGGATGCTGGCGGGCTTCGCGCTGTTCCGCCTGTTCGACATCTGGAAGCCCTGGCCGGTGCGCTGGGCCGACCGCGAGGTGCATGGCGGCTTCGGTGCCATGCTCGACGACCTGCTCGCCGGCGCTTACGCCTGGCTTGCGCTGCAACTGGCCGAAGCGGTTATTTCCCGGCTGTAGCGGGCGCGGGCATCGCCGCCACCGCGGCCAGCAGCGGCGCCAGGCGCGCGGCTTCGATCTTCGTCACGCTGCCGTCGCCGGCCACCTGCGGCTGCTGCGAGAGCAATTTGTCGGCCTGCAGGCGCGCCAGCGGCGGCAGCATCGGCGCGCGCGTTTCGAAGGCGATGGGCTGCGGCGCCACGCCGGTGAGCTGGCGGTACAGCGCCGCCGCCACCAGCAGGCTGGCATCGAGCGTGGGATGGCCGATGGCATCGCTGGTCATCGGCGTGCCGGCGTGCGCCTTGCCGTAATCGCGTACCAGCGGCCCGGCGTCGAGCGCTTCGGCGCCGCCGGCAACGCGGCGCAGCCCGCGGCTGAGCTTGCCCTGCCAGATCGCGTCCGGGCCCCAGGTGCCCAGCACGATCACGCGCACCCGCCGCCGCTGCGCCAGCTCGATGAAGCGCCGATGCGCGGCCGCGCTCTCGGCGCACTCGCCTTCGCTGCGCCCCTGCGGGCTGGCCAGGCAGGCGAGCACGCCGCCGCGCTCCTGCAGCACCAGCGCCTGCCAGCGTCCGCTCGCCAGTTCGCGCGCCACCACGCCCTCGTGCCAGCGCTCGGACAGGCTGCCGCCGGGCACGCCCAGCAGGTCCGCCTGCCAGCGGGCGCCGCCGGGCTGGGCCGCGGCAAGGCCGTCGAACAGCGCCGGCAGGTGGTTCACGTAGCTCAGGCTGTTGCCGACAATGAGCACGCGCGATTCTTCTGCGGCGCGCGCCGCCAAAGAGGTGAGCAAGGCCAGCAGGAGGACGAGGACGCGCATGCGGAAACCTCATGGAAGCAGCTTGCCGGGATTGAGGATGCCATCGGGATCGAACACGCGCTTGATTGCGCGCATTGCCTCCAGGGTCGCGGGATCGATCGCACGGCCCATGTAGTCGCGCTTGGCCAGGCCGATGCCGTGTTCGCCCGACAGCTGCCCCTCCAGCGCCAGCGTCGCCGCGAACAGTTCATCCAGCGCGGCCTGCGTGCGTGCGGCGATGCCGGCTTCCTCCGGATCGAACAGCAGGTTGACGTGCAGGTTGCCGTTGCCGGCGTGGCCGAAGCAGACGATGCGCAGGGCGTGGCGAGCGGCGATCGCGGCCACGGCGTCCACCAGCTCGGCGATGCGCGATACCGGCACCACCACGTCCTCGTTGATCTTGCCGGCGGCAATGCTGCGCAGCGCCGGCGACAGCGCCTTGCGCGCCGCCCACAGGCGCGCCGTCTCCGCCTCGTTGCTGGCCGAGTCCACTGCCAGGCAGCCTTCGCCTTCGGCCGCCGCGCGCAACGCGTGCAGCGCGCCTGCCAGTTCCGCGGGCATGCCGTCGGCCTCGATCATCAGCAGCGCGCCGGCTTCCGGCAGCGCGGCGCCGCCGACCTCGCGCGCCAGGCGCACGCAGTCCGCGTCCATGAATTCGAGCATCGAGGGCGTCACTGGCTGCGCCATGATCCGCGCCACCGCGCGTGCAGCGCTGCCGGCGTCGCGGTACAGCGCGCGCAGGCTGGCGCGCGCCGGTGCCAGCGGCAGCAGCCGCAGCGTCGCCTCCACGATCAGCGCCAGCGTGCCCTCCGAGCCGATCAGCAGGCGCGAAAGGTCGAAACCCATGGAGGCCTTCGAGGTGGCCGCGCCGAAGCGCAGCAGTTCGCCGCGTCCATCCACCGCCACCAGCGCCAGCACGTTGTCGCGGCTGGCGCCGTACTTCAGCGCGCGTGGTCCGCCGGCATTGCAGGCGAGGTTGCCGCCGATGCTGGAGTAGGGCGCGCTGGTCGGGTCCGGCGGCCAGCACAGGCCGTGCGCGCGCAGCGCCAGCTGCAGTTCGCCATTGAGCAGGCCCGGTTCGACCACCGCGGCGCGGTCGCCAGGGCGGATGTCGAGCAAGCGGTTCATGCGCTCGAAGCTGAGCACCACGCCGCCCGCGGCCGGGACGCTGGCGCCGGTGGTGTTGGTGCCACGGCCGCGTGCGGTCAGCGGCGTGGCGTACGCGCGGCAGGCGCGCACGATCGCCTGCACTTGTTCTCGCGTGGTCGGCAGTGCGACCGCCAGCGGCTGCGCGTGCCGGCGCGAGTTGTCGTAGCCATAGGCCAGGCACTCGGCGGGGTCGCGCAGCAGCGACGCGTCGCCCAGCAGCGCCTGCAATTCAGCCAGCAGCGGCGTGGCTTGCGTGTTCACCACAGGTCGTCGAGGGTGAAGGCGGCCGGCAACCATTCGCAGCCCGCGGGCGATACCGCCACCACGTCGAAGCGGCAAGGGGCCTTCGCCCACGCGCGGTGGCTGCCCAGCCAGGCCTGCGCGGCGCGCGCGAGTTTGCGGCGTTTGTTTCGGTCCACCGAGGCCGCAGCGCCGCCGAAGGCGCCACCGCGGCGGAAGCGCACTTCGACGAAGGCCAGGGTGGCGCCTTCGTGCATCACCAGGTCGATCTCGCCGAAGGGATAGCGCACGTTGCGCGCCAGCAAGGCCAGGCCGGCGGCGCACAGGTGCGCGAGCGCGGCGTCTTCCGCCGCCGCACCCGCCAATGCGGTCTTAGCGGCGGACGGGGGCATCCGGCGCGGCCATGACGACCGGGGCGGGGCGTCCCCGGCCGCCACTGAATACCGCCCAGGCCGGCACGCGCCGGACCGCGCCATCCATGCCGATCTGCAGTTCGCCGGTGGCCCCGCGAATCGCATAGGAAGGATCGTTGTACAGGCGTTCGAAATACGCGACCAGCATCCAGGCGTCGGCGCCGAAGGCGAACAGGCGCTGGCCGCCGCCGCGCGCGCCGGGTAGCGACTTCGACAGTGAACCCGAGTCCGGCAGCCCGATGTTCTGGCCGAGCAGCCAGGGCAGTTCCGGATACTCGATGCCGTCGAGTTCGACGTCGCTGCGCGCGTTGGCGCCATTGAGGATCTGCGAGGTGGCGATGCGCGGCAGCGCGGCGACCGCCGAGAGTTTCAATTGCGCGGCGATGGTGCGCGCCTGGCCGGCGTCGAGCACGAGGAACACCGCCTGCGGCGGCGTGGCGCCGGTGGCGAAACTGCCCAGTTGCGTGGACAGGTCCGGGATCTCGCCCGCGATCGGCACTTCGGCCACTACTTCGCCGCCGCGTGCGCGCAGTTGCGCGCGGAAGGCGGAGACCGAGCGCTGCGCGCCGTCACCGCGCGCGGCGACCACCAGTACCCTGTTGAGGCCGCGGTCGGCCAGGCGATTGGCCGCATCCGCGCCCTCGTCTTCCGGCAGCAGGGCGAAGCTGGCGGTGCCGATGGGCGGCGCAGTGGCGCCGCGATTGAGGCTGATCACCGGCAGCCTGCCGGCCTGGCCCAGGACACCGTTGACTTCCTCGCGCGTGAGCGGGCCGACCAGCATCTGTGCGCCGTCGGCGAGCGCCTTCGACAGCGCGGCCTGCGCGCCGGCGGCGGTGCCGGCGCTGTCGTAGAACTTCAACAGCGGGCGCTGGCGCGTCTCCGCGTAATAGGCGGCAAGGAAACCGTCGCGCACGCTCTGGCCAGCGGAGGCGAGCGTCCCGCTCATCGGCAGCAGCACGGCAAGCCGCGCGGGCGGACGGTAGCCGTTTTCGCCCGGCGGGAAGTCGTCGGTGTTGGCGCGGTCGCGCCGCGTCGGCGTCAGTTCGCCGGGCGTCGGTTCGTGCGTGACCGACGGGCCGGATGTGACGCGCACGGTGGAACAAGCGGACAACAGCAGGGCCAGCAGGCAGAGAAGGGGCAACAGACGACGCATGGGGGGCTTCCGAGGCAATGCCGCTATGATCATAACAAGCAGGAATGAACGGAGCGCGGGCGTGGCCGGAACGCTGTACGTGGTCGCCACGCCGATAGGCAACCTCGCCGACCTCGGTGCGCGCGCGTTGCAGGTGCTGGGCGCAGTGGCCGCCGTCTGCGCGGAGGACACGCGCCACACGCGCCAGCTGCTCGCCGCGCACGGGCTGGAGCGACCGCTGATCGCCCTGCACGAGCACAACGAGTCGGAGCTGGCGTGGAAACTGGTGGAGCGCCTGCGCGGTGGCGACGACCTGGCGCTGGTGTCGGATGCCGGCACGCCGCTGGTTTCCGACCCGGGCTATCGGCTGGTGCGCGAGGCGCGCGCCGCCGGCATGAAGGTGTCGCCGGTTCCCGGCGCCTGCGCCGCGATCGCCGCGCTCTCGGTCGCCGGCATCCCCAGCGACCGCTTCTGCTTCGAAGGCTTCCTGCCGGCGAAGGCATCGGCGCGGCGCGAACGCCTGGCCGCGCTGGCGCGTGAATCGCGCACGCTGGTGTTCTACGAATCCTCGCACCGGATCGAGGAAAGCCTGACCGACATGGCCGCGATCTTCGGACCCGAACGCGAGGCGGTGCTGGCGCGCGAGCTCACCAAGCTGTTCGAGACGCTGCTCGGCGATTCGCTGGCGGCCATCCTCGAGCGGGTGCGCGCCGACGACAACCAGCGCAAGGGCGAGTTCGTGCTTGTGGTGCGCGGCGCGGCCGACGACGGCAGCGCGGCGCTGCTCGAGGGCCAGCGCCTGTACGCGAAGCTGAAAGAGCAGCTGTCGCCCTCGCAGGCAGCAAAGCTGGCCGCGGAGCTGAGCGGCGCCCCGCGCAAATCCCTGTACGGCGGCGAGTGAAAATGGGGTCAGAGGAGATTTTCCTGGCGGGCAGCGTCGGCCCAGGCCATGAGCCTCGGCCGTCCGGCAGACCGGATCTCGGCCGAGAGGCCGGTTGCTGCCTGCACCAGGTTGGTGAATTCGACACTTCCAAGCGGACGCTCATGCCGTAGATGCCTGCGCATCTCGTCCAACTCTTCGGCGCTCAGTGCCGAACCGAACATCATGCGATACGCCGCCCGCCGCTCCCGGGCGGATTCACCCAGCGCCAGGTATTCCGGGCGTGGCTTCGTCAACGTGTCGGGCCGGCCGAGGGCATTGGCTCCGAAGCTTGACCACGCGAAGCCGGCGGGCGAGGCGGCCAGTCCGGCCCGAACCGGATTCATTTCGATGTAACGGTGGCAGTTCCACAGGTAGCTGCCGCAGTCGATCGGGCAACTGTGGAAGCGGCCCTCCCAGAGTGTGCCCGTCCTGCCGTGCCTTTCATTGAAGCGACGCACGTAGGTCGCTCCCAGTACCTGCATCATTCTCGATGTGTCGCCTTGCGCGTGGGTCGAACTCAGCAGGTGGACATGGTTGTCCATCAGCACCCAGGCGTGCACCTCGACCCCGTATGTGCTCGAAACCGTCTGCAGGATCGCGAGGTAATTCCGGCGGTCGAGGTCGTCCCGGAAACAGCACTGGCGATCGTTTCCCCGTTGCACGAGGTGCGAAGGAATGCCGGGCAAGTCCACGCGCGGGCGTCGGGGCATGGGATCCAGTCGGATCGAGTCGAAGTAGGCCTACTCTGCCGCGCCTGCTTCGTTCAGGCTGTCCGCAATCGCATGCTTCCAGGTTAGGAGAAAATCTCCTCTGACCCCATAATCCGCGACGGCGGAGTCGGTCAAGGCAATCGCGTCGCGGCTCGACCGCGCCGAGGAAAGTCCGGGCTCCACAGAGCAGGGTGCCAGGTAACGCCTGGGCGGCGCGAGCCGACGGCCAGTGCAACAGAAAACAAACCGCCGAACGGCGCCGCGAGGCGTGCGTGGTAAGGGTGAAATGGTGGGGTAAGAGCCCACCGCGTGCGGGGCCAACGCCGCACGGCACGGTAAACCCCACCCGGAGCAAGGCCAAATAGGGGGACTATGGGTTGGCTCGACCCGTCCCCGGGTGCGCTGCTTGAGCCTTGCGGCGACGCAAGGCCCAGAGGAATGATTGCCCACGACAGAACCCGGCTTAACGACCGGCTCCGCCACTTCTGTCCTGCCCGGTGCGCCTCAACGCGCCGGCGCATCCGCCTTCAGCGCGATCAGCACGCGGCCCACGCGCGAGTCGAGGTCGTTGGCGGCGCTCTCGACGTCTCCGAACGCCAACTGCACTTCCGGCACGACGCGATTCCAGTCGTCATAGGACAGCCGTGTGACCGCGTCCGAGAGCTTCGCCGTCGACGCGGTGAGGTATTGCGTGTCCGCGCGCAGCTGGCGCGCGCTGGCAAGCGCATGCTGGCGCTCGCGCGCCAGCGAGGCGCAGGCCAGCGTGTTCGTCCGCGCCTGTTCGCGCGCCTGCAGGAGCTGCATTCGCGCCTCCGACAGTTCCTGCGCGAGCCGGGCTTCGCGCGTGCCGCCGCAGGCGGCAAGCAGAAGCAGCAACGGCAGCAATCCCAGGCGATCTGGGGTCATGGTGCGGCTCCCGGGGTGGGCTCGCCGCCATCATTCGCCCCCGCGATGCGGGATGCACTCGGACGCGGCCCGTCGCGGGCCCCGGCCGGTGGTCAAAATGTGTCCAACCCGGCGGTCCGGGCCCAGGCTGCCCTTGGTCGAAAAATAAACTGCAACGAAAACAAGGCTTGCCAAAAGGTTCTTAATCCGACTTGTGAAGTATGGTTCAAGTCTTTGATTCCCCAGCAGAAATCCCCCTCATTTTTCCTTGACACACCCCACGAGCCGGACTAACGTGCGCTGGTAGGGAAATTTCTGGTTATTTGTGGGGTTTGGTGGGGATGTTCCAGGGCGAGACCGCGATCACGGTGGACGACAAGGGGCGATTGGCCATTCCCACGGCCTATCGCGAGGAAGTCGCGCGCGCCGGGAACCGCCTGGTGGTCACCTACAACCCGTACGAGACTGGCTGCCTGTGGCTGTACCCGGAAGCTGAATGGGAGCGGGTGCGCGACCACGTCGTGGCCCTGCCCACCGCCAAGCGGGTGCACCGCAACCTGCAGCTGAAGCTGGTCGGTGCCGCCACGGTGGTGGAGCCCGACGGCAACGCCCGCATCCTGCTGCCCGCTTGCCATCGCGGCGCGGCCGGCCTGGAAAAGCGCGCGGTGCTGCTGGGCATGGGCAACAAGTTCGAATTGTGGAGCGAGCAGGCACACGCGGCGCAGATCCAGTCGACCATCGGCGAAGACGAGATCAGCGACGCCATGCTCGAGCTGAGGCTCTGAGGGTGGCGGCCGGGACCACTGCGGCGACGCAGGAGTCCAGCCACTTCCCGGTGATGTTGCCGCAGGTCCTCGACGGCCTGCGCGTGCACAAGGATGGCCGCTACCTCGATGGCACGTTCGGGCGCGGCGGCCATGCGCGGGCGCTGCTGGAACGGTTGGGCCCGGAAGGAAGGCTGTTGCTGATGGACAAGGACCCCGAAGCGATCGCGAGCGCCGAACGACTGTTCGGCGCCGACGACCGCGTCGCCGTGCGCCGCGGCTCCTTCGCCGCGCTGGCGCAATGGGAGGAGACGGCGCCGGGCCTGGACGGCGTGCTGTTCGACCTCGGCGTGTCCTCGCCGCAGCTGGACGTGGCCGAGCGCGGCTTCAGTTTCCGCAACGATGGCCCGCTCGACATGCGCATGGATCCCGACGCGGGCGAAAGCGCGGCGCAGTGGCTGGCGCGCGCCTCCGAGGCCGAGATCGCCGAAGTGCTCTGGACCTACGGCGAGGAGCGCATGAGCCGGCGCATCGCCCGCTGCCATCGTCGCGCGCCGCGCCGAAGCGCCGATCACCCGCACCACGGAACTGGCGGAGCTGATCGCCTCGCGTGGTCGGCCGCGGCGACGGCAAGATCCATCCGGCCACGCGCAGCTTCCAGGCCATCCGCATCCACGTGAACCGCGAGCTGGCCGACCTCGAGCAGGGCCTGGAAGCGGCGCACGCGCGCCTGAAGCCGGGCGGCCGGCTGGTGGTGATCAGCTTCCATTCGCTCGAGGACCGCATCGTCAAGCGCTTCATCGGCGCGCATGCGAAGGCGCCGGCGGGCAACCGGCGCATGCCGGCGCCCGAGGCTTTCATGCCGAGCCTGCTCGACATCGGCGGCGCGCAACGCGCCGACGCCGCCGAGACGGCAGTGAACCGCGCGCTCGCGCAGCGCCGTGCTGCGCGTCGCCGAGAAAATGGGCGCCGACTCGGAGATGCGCGCATGAGCCCGCGCTACTTCCTGTTGCTGCTGCTCACCGTGGCCGTGCTCGGCAGCGGCATCGCCGTGGTGTACGCGCGCCAGCAGCACCGCCAGGCCTACGTCGAGCTGACCCGCCTGCTCAAGCAGCGCGACGAGATCAACATCGAGTTCGGCCGCCTGCAGCTGGAGCAGGCGACCTGGGCCGAGACCAACCGCATCGAGCAGGTCGCGACCGAGCGCCTCGGCATGGCCTTCCCGGCCAGTTCGGAGCTGCTGGTGGTGAAGCCATGAAGATGCGCGCGCGCCCCTACAACCTGCGCGCCCGCCTGCTCGCGCTCGCCGCCGTGCTCGGGCTGTGCGGCGTGGTGCTGGTCGGCCGCGCCGCGCAGATGCAGCTGCTCGACAAGGAGTTCTACCAGCCAGCCAGGGCGACGCAGCGCTTCCTGCGCGAGGTGCCGATCCCGACCTCGCGCGGCATGATCGTCGACCGCAACGGCGAGCCGCTGGCGGTGTCCACGCCCGTGGAATCGGTGTGGGCGAACCCGAAGGAACTGCTCAAGCACGCCGACCGCCTGCCCGAGCTCGCCGACGCGCTGGGCATTCCGCGCGAAGTGCTGACCCAGAACATCGCCCAGCGCGCCGACAAGGAGTTCGTGTTCCTGCGCCGGCGCATCAATCCCGACGACGCCGCCGCGGTGGTCGCGCGCGGCATCCCCGGCGTCTACAAGCAGCGCGAGTTCCGGCGCTTCTACCCGCACGGCGAAGTGATGGCGCACGTGCTGGGTTTCACCAATATCGATGACCATGGCCAGGAAGGCCTCGAGCTGGCCTTCGACGAATGGCTTACCGGCAAGCCGGGCGCGCAGAAAGTCATCCGCGACCGCCGCGGGCACATCGTCGAGAACGTGGACCTGGTGCGCGCGGCCGAACCCGGCAAGGACCTCACCCTGTCCATCGACCGGCGCATCCAGTACCTGGCCTATCGCGAACTGAAGGCGGCGCTGATCGCCAATGGCGCCGCCAGCGGCTCGGCGGTGGTCATCGACGTGCCGACCGGCGAGATCCTCGCCATGGTCAACCAGCCGGCCTACAACCCCAATGCGCGCGACGCCGCCGATCCGGGCACGCACCGCAACCGCGCCGTCACCGACGTGATCGAGCCGGGCTCGGTGATCAAGCCGTTCACGGTCGCGGCCGCGCTCGAGGCCGGCCTCGACCCGGACACCATCGTCAACACCAGCCCGGGCTGGATGATGCTCGGCAAGTACCGCATCAGCGATGTGCACGACCACGGCGCGGTCGATCTCACCCACCTGCTGAGCACATCTTCCAACATCGGTGCCGCCAAGCTCGGCCTGGGTATGAGCAGCGAGCAGCTGTATGACGTGCTGCACCGTTTCGGCTTCGGCGAAAGCTCGCATTCCGGGTTCCCCGGGGAGTCGTCCGGCGTGATGGCGCCTCCGCAGAGCTGGGGCCAGGTCAAGCGCGGCTCCATTTCCTACGGCATGGGGCTTTCGGTGACGCCGCTGCAGCTGGCGCAGGCCTACGCCGCTCTCGCCAACGGCGGCCGGCGGATGCCGCCGACGTTCGTGAAGGGCGGCGCCGGCGAGCCGCAGCAGGCCATGTCGCCGAAAATCGCGAACCGCGTGATGGAGATGCTCGAAAACGTCACGCTGCCCGGCGGCACTGCACAGAAGGCGGCGATCACCGGCTACCACGTCGCCGGCAAGACCGGCACGGCGCGCACCGCCAGCGGCGGCGGCTACTCGCGCAAGTACGTCTCCGTGTTCGCCGGCGTGGTGCCGCATGGACCGACCGAAGTTCGCCATGGTGGTGGTGATCAACGAGCCGAGCAAGGGCACCTACTACGGCGGCCTGGTGTCGGCGCCGGTGTTCCACAACGTGATGGAAGGCGCGCTGCGCCTGATGGACGTGCCGCCGGACCATGTCGAGCAGTGGTATGCCGTGCAGGCGAAGCCGGGCGCGGCGTCAGCCACGGCGGTTGCGACAGCGCCCGTCGCCGGCGCGACGCTGTCCGCGGACGCCATCGCGACACCGGCCGAAGCCGAGGACGACGGCGCGATGCAGCAGGTGCAGCCGTGAGCCGCGCCATGTCGCTGCAGCAGTTGCTCGCCGGCGAAGTCAGCCTGCCCGCGGGCTTCGACCCGCTGCTGCAGGGCCTGGGCCTCGACAGCCGCGCGCTGAAACAGGGCGAAGCCTTCGTCGCGCTCGCCGGCGCCAGTACCCACGGGCTGCGTTACCTGGAGCAGGCGCGCGCCGCCGGGGTCGCGGCGGTGCTGTACGAGCCGCCCGCGCCGGCGGGCATGGCGCTGCCGCCAGAGGCGATCGCGGTGGAGGGCCTGCGCGGCAAGCTCGGCCAGCTCGCCGACCGCTTCTACGACGCGCCCTCGCGGCATATGCACGTCACCGGCGTCACCGGCACCAACGGCAAGACCTCGACCGTGCAGCTGATCGCGCAGGCGCTGAGCCTGCATGGCGAGCGCGTCGGCACCATCGGCACGCTCGGCGCAGGCCTGTACGGCCGCCATGTCGCCGGCGAGCGCACCACGCCCGACGTGGTCGCCGTGCACCGCCTGCTGGCGCAGTTGCGCGACGAGGGCGCGACCCGGGTGGCGATGGAAGTGTCCTCGCACGCGCTCGACCAGGGCCGGGTGGACGCGGTCGCGTTCAAGGTGGCGGTGTTCACCAACCTCACCCGCGACCACCTCGACTACCACGGCAGCATGGCCGAATACGGCGCAGGCGAAGGCCCGCCTGTTCGGCTGGCCGACGCCTGCGCGTGGTGGTGGTCAACCTCGACGACGCCTTCGGCGCGCAGCTGTTCGCGGCGGTGCCGGCGGGCGTGCGCCGCATCGGCGTCAGCGCGCGCGGCGCCGGCGGCGCCACCCTCGAGGCGCTGGCGCCGCGGCTGTCGTCGGCCGGCCTGCATTTCCGGCTCGCGGAAGGCGGCGATGCGCATGACGTCGCCTCACCGCTGCTTGGCCGCTTCAACGTCGAAAACCTGCTTGCCGTCGCCGGTACGCTGCGCGCACTCGACTGGCCGCTCGAGGCGGTCGCTGCGATGCTGCCGCGGCTGTCGCCGGTGGATGGCCGCATGAGCCGCGCCGGCGGACGCGACGGCCAGCCGCTGGTCGTGGTGGACTACGCACACACGCCCGATGCACTGCAGCAGGCGCTGGCCAGCCTGCGCGAGCACACGCGCGGGCCGCCTGACCTGCGTATTCGGTTGCGGCGGCGACCGCGATCGCGGCAAGCGTCCGCAGATGGCGGCGATCGCCGAGGCGGGCGCCAACCGCGTGATCGTCACCGACGACAATCCGCGCAGCGAAGACGGCGACGCGATCGTCAGCGGATATCGTCGCCGGACTCAGCTCGCCGGCCGCCGCCATCGTGCAGCGCGACCGCAAGCGCGCGATTGCGATGGCGCTGGCTGGCACCACGCCCGGCGATGTGGTGCTGGTCGCCGGCAAGGGGCACGAGAGCTACCAGGAAGTCGCCGGCGTGCGGCATCCCTTCGATGACTTGCAGGTTGCGACCGAACTGCTGGGGACGGTCGCGTGAGGCCGGTCGCGCTGTCGCAGATCGCCGCCTGGGCTGAAGGCCGGCACCTGGGCGAGGACGTGCTCGTCTCCGCCGTCGCGATCGACAGCCGCAAGCTGCCTGCAGGGCGCCCTGTTCGTGGCGCTGCGCGGCGAGCACTTCGACGGCCACGACTTCGTCGCCCAGGCCGCCGCCAATGGCGCGGCCGCGCTGCTGCTGCACCGGGAAGTGGAAAGCGCGCTGCCGCAGGTGCTGTGTGCCGACACCGAGGAAGCGCTGGGCGAACTCGCCGCCGGCATGCAGCAGGGCCGCCCCGCGGTGGTGGTGGCGCTGACCGGCAGCAACGGCAAGACCTCGGTGAAGACGCTGCTGGCCGGCATCCTGTCGCGGGTCGGCCGCACTTATGCCAACCCCGGCAACCGCAACAACGAGATCGGCCTGCCGCTGGCGGTGCTGGACGCGCCCGAGGACGCCGAGTTCGCCATCTACGAAATGGGCGCAGGCAAGCCGGGCGACATCGCCTACCTGGCCAGCATCGCGCCGCCGCAGGTGGCGCTGGTCAACAACATCGCGCCGGCGCACATGGAGCGCATGGGCAGCCTGCTCGGCATCGCCGAGACCAAGGGCGCGATCTACGAGGCGCTGCCGGACGACGGCATCGCCGTGGTCAACGCCGACGATGCCTTCGCGCCCTGGTTCCAGTCGGTGCATCGGCGCGCGCCGCTGCTTCCGCTTCGGCATCGAGAACGACGCCGACGTGCGCGCCAGCCGCATCCTGGCCGGCGCCGAGGGCTCGCGCTTCCAGCTGCACACGCCGGCCGGGCAGGCCGAGATCGCGCTGCCGCTGCCGGGCCGCACAACGTGAGCAATGCGCTTGCCGCTGCGGCGCTGGCGCTGGCCGCCGGCGCGCCGCTGGACGCGATCGTCGCCGGGCTCAATGCCGCGCAGGCGGTCGCCGGACGGCAAATGGCTTTCCGTCTCGGCAACGGCGCCGTGGTCGTGGACGACAGCTACAACGCCAATCCGGGTTCGGTGGCCGCGGCCATCGCCACGCTGGCCGCGGCCGGCGGCGAAAGCTGGCTGGTGCTGGGCGACATGAAGGAACTGGGCGCGGACGCCGAGGGCCTGCATGCGCAGATCGGCGAGCAGGCGCGCGGCGCCGGCATCGCGCGCCTGTGGACGGTCGGGCCGCTGGCGCGCGCCGCCAGCGCCGCCTTCGGCGCGCGCGCCGCCCATTTCGAATCGCAGGACGCGCTGGTCGCGGCGCTGAAGGCAGCCATGGACAAGGCGGAGGCGGCGCAGCTGCGCCTGCTGGTGAAGGGCTCGCGCTCGAGCGCGATGGACCAGGTCGTGGCCGCACTGCTGGCGCCGGCGGCGAGGGCGCGGCATGCTGCTTGAACTGGCGCGCTGGCTGCAGGGCTTCGCGAGCCTGTTCGCGTTGTTCAACTACATCACCATGCGCGCCATCCTCGGCGCGCTGACCGCGCTGGCGCTGTCGCTCTGGCTGGGCCCGCTATGTCATCGGGCGCCTGGCGAAGCTGAAGGCGGCGGCCAGCCGATCCGCAGCGACGGCCCGCAGACGCACTTCGTCAAGGCCGGCACGCCGACCATGGGCGGCGCGCTGATCCTGCTCACCATCGCGCTGGCGACGCTGCTCTGGGCCGACCTGCGCAACCGCTACGTGTGGGTGCTGCTGGCGGTGCTGCTGAGCTTCGGCGCCATCGGCTGGCTACGACGACTGGATCAAGATCGTGCGCCGCGACCCGAACGGGCTGAAGTCGCGGCACAAGTACGCGCTGCAGTCGCTGTTCGGGCTGGCGGCGGCGCTGTTCCTGTTCTACACCGCCGACGTGCCCGCGGCGACCACCCTGTACGTGCCGCTGCTCAAGGACGTGGCGATGCCGCTGGGCTTCGGCTTCGTGGTGATCGCCTACTTCTGGATCGTCGGCTTCTCCAACGCGGTCAACCTCACCGACGGCCTCGACGGGCTGGCGATCATGCCGACCGTGCTGGTGTCGGCGGCGCTGGGCGTGTTCGCCTACGCCTCCGGCCACGCGGTGTTCTCCGAGTACCTGCGGCATCCCGCGCGATCCCCGGCGCCGGCGAACTGGCGATCGTCTGCGCGGCGATCGCCGGCGCGGGCCTGGGCTTCCTGTGGTTCAACACCTATCCGGCGATGGTGTTCATGGGCGACATCGGCGCGCTCGCGCTGGGCGCCGCGCTCGGCACGATGGCGGTGATCGTGCGCCAGGAGATCGATCCTGATCGTGATGGGCGGCATCTTCGTCATCGAGACGCTGTCGGTGATGATCCAGGTCGCCAGCTTCAAGCTGACCGGCAAGCGCGTGTTCCGCATGGCGCCGATCCACCACCACTTCGAGCTCAAGGGCTGGCCGGAGCCGCGCGTGATCGTGCGCTTCTGGATCATCAGCGTGGTGCTGGTGCTGGTCGGCCTCGCCACCTTGAAGGTGCGCTGATGGCCTCCTTCGGCGAACGCGCCAGCCAGGCCCTGCGCTTCGACGAGCTCGAGCGGCCGCTTCGACCCGCTGGCTGCTGTGCATCGCGCTGGCCCTGGTTGGCCTCGGCGTGGTGATGGTGGCCTCGAGCTCGATCGCCCTACGCCGATGAGCAACGGCGTCGGTCCGTTCTACTTCGTGCTGCGCCACGTCGTCTTCCTCGGCCTGGGCAGCGTGCTGGCGATCGTGCTGATGCGCACCGAGACTGCAGCCGCATCGAGGCGCGCAGCCAGCTGCTGCTGCTGCTGTGCTTCGTGCTGCTGCTGGCGGTGTTCGTGCCCGGCCTCGGCCATACCGTCAACGGCGCCCGGCGCTGGCTGCAACTGGGCGTGTCGAACTTCCAGGCGGTCGAGGCGGTGAAGCTGCTGCTGATCGTCTGGCTGGCGAGCTACCTGGTGCGCCACCGCGACGCGATCGGCGACAGCTGGCGCGCGCTGATCAAGCCGCTGCTGGTCGCCGGCGCGCTGGTCGGGCTGCTGCTGGTGCAGCCGGACTTCGGCTCGGCGATGCTGATCCTGGCGATCACCGGCGGCATGCTGTGGCTGGGCGGCGCGCGCATCCGCAACCTCGCTGTTGCCGATGGTGGCGGGCCTGGCGCTGATGTCGGTGATCGTGATGCTCGAGCCCTACCGCGTGCGCCGGCTGGTCTCCTTCAGCAACCCCTGGGCGGACCGTTCGACGGCGGCTACCAGCTGATGCAGGCGCTGATCGCCATCGGCCGCGGCGAATTCGCCGGCGTCGGCCTGGGCGGCAGCATCCTGAAGCTGTTCTACCTGCCCGAGGCGCATACCGACTTCATCTTCGCGGTCACCGCCGAGGAATTCGGCTTCATCGGCGTCGTGCGTGGTGATCGCGCTGTTCGCGCTGTTCACCTGGCGGGCGCTGCGCATCGGCCTGCGCTGCATGGAGATGCGCCAGCCCTTCGACGGCTACGTCGCCTTCGGCGTCGGCCTTTGGATCAGCCTGCAGGCCTTCGTGTCGATGGGCGTCAACCTGGGCATCCTGCCGACCAAGGGCCTGACCCTGCCGCTGATTTCCTCCGGCGGCTCCAGCGTGCTGATGACCTGCGCGGCGCTGGGCATGCTGTTGCGCGTGAGCTACGAGCTCGACCGCGCCGAGCGCCGCCACGCGGCGCGCCTGCGCGGCGACGGCGGCCGCGTCGAGCCTGGCTTCGACGAAGCTGCGGATGTGGCGCCGCGGGCGCCTGTTGCCGGGCCGGCGTCGCGTGCACAGCACACGCCAGTGCTCGGGACCGGCCGCGGGCAGCGCGCGCGCGTCGAGCCGCGCTTCGGGGCGCAGCGATGAACACCGCGCTCGACGCCGCCATCGGCAATGCCCCGGTGATGATCCTCGCCGGCGGCACCGGCGGCCACATTTTCCCGGGCCTGGCAGTGGCGCGCGCGCTGCGCGAGCGCAGCGTGCCGGTGCTCTGGCTCGGCGCGCACGGCGGCATGGAGACGCGGCTGGTGCCGGCGAACGATTTCCCGATCCGACACGATTGCGGTGCGCGGCCTGCGCGGCAAGGGCCTGGGCAGCTTGCTCGGCGCGCCCTTCGTGCTGCTGCGCTCGCTGTGGCAGGCGCTCGGCGCGCTGCGCGCGACGCGGCCACGCGCGGTGATCAGCTTCGGTGGCTACGCCGCCGGCCCGGGCGGGCTCGCGGCCTGGCTGCTGCGCCGGCCGCTGCTGGTGCACGAGCAGAACAAGCGCGCCGGGCATGACCAACCGCGTGCTGGCGCGCATCGCGCGCCGGGTGTTGTGCGGTTTCCCCGACAGCTTCCCGGGCGTGGCGAACGAGACCGTTGGCAACCCGGTGCGTCCGGAGATCGCGTCGTTGCCTTCGCCGGCGCAACGCTTCTCCGGCCGCACCGGCGAACTGCGCCTGCTGGTGCTGGGCGGTAGCCAGGGTGCGCGCGCGATCAACGCCGCGGTGCCGAAGGTCGTCGCCGCACTGCGCGGGCAGGGCGATATCCGCGTGCGCCACCAGTCGGGCGAAAAGCTGCTCGAGGAAACCCGCGCCGCCTACGCCGCCGCGGGGGTCGAGGCCGACATCCAGCCCTTCATCGCCGACATGGCCGCGGCCTACGCCTGGGCCGACCTGGTGATCGGCCGCGCCGGCGCGCTCACCATCGCCGAGCTGTGCGCCGCCGGCGTCGGCAGCGCTGCTGGTGCCGTTCCCGGGCGCCGTCGACGACCACCAGGCCAGCAACGCCGAATGGCTGCGCTCGCGCGGCGGCGGTGACTGGCTGCGCCAGGACGACGCGCTCGAAGCCGGCCTGCGCGAACGGCTGCAGCCGCTGCTGGCCGATCGCGCGCGCCTGCTGCAGCTGGCCGAGGCGGCGCGTGCCGCCGCCTATCCGGATGCGGCAAGCCGCGTCGCCGACATCGCCCTCGAGGAGTCCCGCCGATGAGCATGCGCCGTCGACTCATGGGCAGCGGCGACCTGGCCCGGGCCTTCCCGCGCGTGCACTTCATCGGCATCGGCGGCGTCGGCATGAGCGGCATCGCCGAGGTGCTGGTCACGCTCGGCTACCAGGTCTCCGGCTCGGACCAGAACGAAACCGCGGTGACGCGCCGCCTGCAGGGCATGGGCGCCACCGTCCATCGCGGCCATGCGGCGGGCAACATCGCCGGCGCCGACGTGGTGGTGATTTCCAGCGCGATCAAGCCCGGCAACCCCGAGCTGGACGCCGCCCAGGCCGAGCGCATCCCGGTGGTGCCGCGGGCGGAGATGTTGAACGAACTGATGCGCTTCAAGCGCGGCATCGCCATCGCCGGCACCCACGGCAAGACCACCACCACCTCGCTGGTGGCGAGCGTGCTGTCCGAAGGCGGCATGGATCCGACCTTCGTGATCGGCGGGCAACTGTTGTCGGCCGGCGCCAACGCCAAGCTCGGTTGGGGCCAGTGGCTGGTGGCCGAGGCCGACGAAAGCGACGGCAGCTTCCTGCGCCTGAGCCCGCTGATCGCGGTGGTCACCAATATCGATGCGGATCATCTCGAGAACTATGGCGGCGACTTCGAGCGCGTCAAGGCCGCCTTCAACGAGTTCCTGCACCGGCTGCCGTTCTACGGGCTGGCGGTGCTGTGCGTGGACGATCCGGAAGTGGCCAGCGCTCGCCGCCGAGCTGACCCGGCACCTGATGAGCTACGGCTTCGCCGAAGGCGCCGACGTGCGCGCCAGCGACGTGCGCCAGGAAGGCAACTACATGCGCTTCCAGCTGCACCTGCCCGAGCAGCGTGCGCAGGAGGTGCGGCTGAACCTGCCGGGCCGGCACAACGTGCTCAATGCGCTGGCTGCCGCCGCCATCGGCTGGCAGCTGGGCGTGCCCGCCGAGCAGATCGCGCAGGCGCTGGAAAAATTCCAGGGCATCGGCCGCCGCTTCAACGTCAAGGGCGAGGTCGATTTCGGCCGTGGCAAGGCGCTGCTGGTGGACGACTACGGACACCACCCGCGCGAACTGGAAGCGGTGTTCGCGGCGGCGCGCGGCGGCTGGCCGGAACGCCGGCTGGTGGTTGCGTTCCAGCCGCACCGCTACAGCCGCACGCGCGACCTGTTCGATGATTTCGCTGCCGTGCTGTCCGGCGTCGACGCGCTGGTGCTGACCGAGGTCTACGCGGCCGGCGAAGCGCCGATCGCCGGCGCCGATTCGCGCTCGCTGGCGCGCGCCATCCGCGCCCGCGGCCGCCTCGAGCCCGTGGTCGGCGGCCCCGCGCGCGAGCTGCACGCCATCCTCGCCGACCTGCTGCAGGACGGCGACCTGCTGCTGGTGATGGGCGCTGGCGACATCGGCGTGGTCGCCGGCGAGTTGGCGGCGCAGGGCATTCGATGGGGTGCAAGAAATGACGCCGCGGCGCGGCGACAGTGCAGCGACCCGACCAGGACTTCGGCCGCGTCGCCGTGCTGATGGGCGGCACCAGCGCCGAGCGCGAGGTCTCGCTGAACTCGGGCGGCAACGTGCTCGCCGCCCTGCGCGCGCGCGGCGTGGATGCGCAGGCGGTGGACGGCATCCCGGCGCTGATCGCGTCGCTGCTGCCAGCGTTCGACCGCGTGTTCAACATCCTGCACGGCAACAAGGGCGGCGGCGAAGACGGCGTGCTGCAGGGCCTGCTCGAGGCGCTACGGCGTGCCCTACACCGGTTCGGGCGTGCTCGGCATCGGCGCTGGCGATGGACAAGATCCGCACCAAGCAGGTCTGGCTGGCGCTGGGCCTGCCGACGCCGCGCTACGTGCGCCTGGCGCCGGGCGGCGACGTGCATGCGGCCGCGCGCGAGCTCGGGCCTGCCAGTGATCGTGAAGCCCTCCTGCGAAGGCTCCAGCGTCGGCGTCAGTCGCGCGTCTTCGACGACGCGGGACCTCGACGAGGCCGTGTCGCTCGCCGCCCGCTACCCGGGCGAGCTGCTGATGGAGCAGCTGATCGAAGGCGAGGAGCTACACCGTCGGCATCCTCGGCCGCGAAGCGCTGCCGAGCATCCGCATCGTGCCGGCGGGCGAGTACTACGACTACCACGCCAAGTACGTCTGCCGACGACACGCAGTACCTGTGCCCGGGCCTGGACGGCGAGGCGGAGGCGGAGATCCGCCGGCTGGCGCTGGCCGCCTTCGATGCGATCGGCTGCAGCGGCTGGGGCCGCGTGGACGTGATGCGCGATCGCGAGGGCGGCTTCTGGCTGCTGGAAGTGAACACCGCGCCGGGCATGACCAGCCACTCGCTGGTGCCCAAGGCCGCGGCGCAGGTCGGCATCGGCTTCGAGGAACTGTGCTGGCGGATCCTCGAGACCAGCCTGCCCGGAGGCCGCAGGCGTGAACGCACTGCTGCGCATCGCTGGCGTGGTCGCTGGCCCTGGCCCTGGTGCTGGCGCCGGTGGTGGCCGTGCTCAATGGCTGGATCGGCGGTTCGAGCGCTGGCCGATGCGCCACCTGGTGGTGACCGGCGAGTTCCGCCAGGTGAGCGACACGCGCGTGCGCAGCGTGGTGCTGCCGCGCGTGCAGCGCGGCTTCTTCGCCGTGGACCTCGAGCGCCTGCGCGCCGACCTGGCGTGCGCTGCCGTGGGTCGAGCGGTGGAGGTGCGCAAGCGCTGGCCCGATCGCCTCGAGGTCACGCGTGGTCGAACACCGCCCGCTGGCGCGCTGGGGCGACACCCGCATGCTGGCGGAGAACGGCGAGCTGTTCGCCGGCACCGGAAGCGCCATGGCGCGCGCCTGCCGCTGTTCGAGGGCCCGGACGACCGCGCGCTGCGAGATGATCGGCTTTCCATTCGCACTGCGCGGCCGCTGTTCCTGGCGCAGCGGCCTGCAGGTGCGCGACAGTGCGGCTGTCGCGCGCGCGGCAGCTGGAGCCTGCGCCTGTCCGACGGCACCGAGGTCGCGGTCGGACGCAGCGATCCGCGGCACCGCCTCGAGCGCTTCGTCGCGGCTGCTGCCGCGACCTGCGTCGCCGACGAGCCGCGCAGGCTCGCGCGCGCCGACCTCCGCTACACCAACGGCTTCGCGCTGGTCTGGCTGGCGTCGCCGACGCCCGCTCCCGCCGCTCCCGACTCACGCACGCAGGGAACACATGAATCGCAAAGGCGACAAGTCGCTGATCGTCGGCCTCGACATCGGCACCTCGAAGGTGACGGCGCTGGTTGGCGAGTACTCGCCCGGCCAGGAAATCGAGGTGATCGGCATCGGCTCGCACGAATCGCGCGGCATGAAGCGCGGCGTGGTGGTGGACATCGAGTCCACCGTGCAGTCGATCCAGCGCGCGATCGAAGAGGCCGAGCTGATGGCCGGCTGCGAGATCCGCTCGTCTACGCCTCGATCATCCGGCAGCCACACGCCAGTGCCGCAATTCGCCGGGCATCGTGCCGGTGGCGGGCGGCGAAGTCACCTACGCCGACCTCGACCGCGTGCTCGAGGCGGCCAAGGCGGTGGCGGTGCCGGCCGACCAGAAGATCCTGCACGCGATCGCGCAGGAATACATCGTCGACAACTCGCAGGAAGGCATCCGCAATCCCGGTCGGCATGTCCGGCGTGCGCCTGGAAGTGCGCGCGCACCTGGTCACCGGCGCGCAGTCGGCGGCGCAGAACATCACCAAGTGCGTGCAGCGCTGCGGCCTGCAGGTGGACGACCTGATCCTGAGCTCGCTGGCCTCCAGCACCGCCGTGCTCACCGCCGACGAGCGAGAGCTTGGCGTGGTGCTGGTGGACATCGGCGCCGGCACCACCGACATCGCGGTGTTCGTGCAGGGCGCGATCCGCCATACGCGCCTCGCTGCCGATCGCCGGCGACCAGGTCACCAACGACATCGCCCACCTGCTGCGCACGCCGACGCCCGAAGCCGAGCAGATCAAGGTCCGCTACGCCTGCGCGCTGGCGCAGCTGGCGACCGCCGAAGAAACGCATCCAGGTGCCGAGCGTCGGCGACCGTCCGCCGCGCCGGCTGGCGCGCCAGGCCCTGGCCGAGGCGGTGCAGAACCGCTACGAGGAAATCTTCGAGATGGTGCAGGCCGAACTGCGCCGCTCCGGCTTCGAGGAGCTGGTGCGCGCCGGCCTGGTGCTCACCGGCGGCGCCTCGCGCATGGAAGGCGTGGTCGAGCTGGCCGAAGAAATGCTGCACATGCCGGTGCGCGTGGGCATTCCGCAGCACGTCACGCGGCCTGGGCGAAGTGGTCGGCAATCCGGTGCACGCCACCGGCGTCGGCCTGCTGCTGTGGGGCAGCCAGCTGGAACATCCGCGCCGCCCGACGCTGTCGATGCCGGCAAGGCCGGCACGCGTTTGGACGAAGTTCAAGAACTGGTATCGAGGTGAGTTCTGAGCGACGTCGATGCAGTCGCGGCTAAGCAACTCCAAAGCAACCAAGAAACTAGCAGACCCCTGGATTCGAATCACGGAGGACGCGGACATGGCACATTTTGAACTGATCGAAAAGCTGGCACCCAACGCCGTCATCAAGGTCATCGGCGTGGGCGGCGGCGGCGGCAACGCCGTGGCGCACATGGTCAACGCCGGCGTGGAAGGCGTGGAATTCATCACCGCCAACACCGACGCGCAGGCGATCAAGCAGTCGGGCGCCAAGCATGCAGCTGCAGCTCGGCGGCAACGTCACCAAGGGCCTGGGCGCCGGCGCCAATCCCGAAGTCGGCCGCCAGGCCGCGCTGGAAGACCGCGAGCGCATCGTGGAGGCGCTGGAAGGCGCCGACATGGTGTTCATCACCGCCGGCATGGGCGGCGGCACCGGCACCGGCGCGGCGCCGGTCGTGGCCCAGCTGGCCAAGGAGATGGGCATCCTCACCGTCGCCGTCGTCACCAAGCCGTTCCCGTTCGAGGGCCGCCGCCGCATGCAGGTCGCGCTCAAGGGCATCGAGGAGCTGAGCCACCACTGCGACTCGCTGATCACCATCCCGAACGAGAAGCTGATCACCGTGCTCGGCCGCGACGCCACCATGGTGCAGGCCTTCCGTGCCGCCAACGACGTGCTGCTGGGCGCCGTGCAGGGCATCGCCGACCTGATCGTCCGCCCGGGCCTGATCAACGTCGACTTCGCCGACGTGCGCACCGTCATGTCCGAAATGGGCCTGGCGATGATGGGTTCCGGCACCGCCCGCGGCGACGACCGCGCCCAGGCCGCCGCCGAGGCGGCGATCAGCAACCCGCTGCTCGACGAGGTCAACCTCGCCGGCGCCAACGGCGTGCTGGTCAACATCACCGCCGGCCCGGACTTCACCATGCGTCGAGTTCGACGAGGTCGGCCGGATCATCGAGGAGTTCGCCTCCGAAGACGCGACCGTCGTCATCGGCACCGTGCTCGATCCGGAGATGGCCGGACGAGGTGCGCGTCACCGTGGTCGCCACCGGCCTCAATCGCGCCGTCGGCGCGCAGGCCGGTCCGCGGCGCCGACCGCGACGAGGCGATCAGCAACCCGCTGCGCACGCCGGTCAAGCTCGTGCGCAATGCCACCACCGGCCTGGCCGACTTCGACGCCATGGCCAACGTCAACGCCAACCTGCCGCCGCTGGGCCTGCCCACCGCCGGCAACAACCTGGGCCTGCGCCAGTCCGGCCGCGGGGCCGAGGCGGCGCCGCCAACCGCGCTGGCCGACCTGCCCACCGACCACAGCTACCTGGACATCCCGGCCTTCCTGCGTCGGCAGGCCGACTGAGGCCGGCCGGGCCGGGACCGACGAGTGTTCGTGTCCATCGATCGAGTTCGCCCGCCGACAGGATTTCGGCGGGCGCTTGGTGTCGGCCCCGGGGAACTCCCCGGCCGAGACGCGGTCTTCACCCGGCACGCTTGATAATGCGGTCCACAGGGCGCAAACGTGAGACTTTCCGGCAGGGCCGCTGCAAAAGTGCCGCTATGCTACCCTTGTTGGTTCGAACAGTTTCGTGTGCTCCCTTACCGGGGAACGTTGCAGATGATTCGACAACGCACGTTGAAGAACGTCATCCGCGCCACCGGCGTCGGCCTGCACAGTGGTGAGAAGGTCTACATGACCCTGCGTCCGGCTGCCCCGGACACCGGCATCGTCTTCCGTCGCATCGATTTCGCAGCGCCCGGTCGAAATCCACGCCGATGCCGAGACTCGTCGGCGACACCAGCCTGTGCACCGCCCTGGTCGAGGGCGACGTGCGCGTCATGACCATCGAGCACCTGCTCTCGGCCATGGCCGGCCTGGGCATCGACAACGCCTACGTCGACCTGTCCACGGCCGAAGTGCCGATCATGGACGGCTCCGCCGGTCCCTTCGTGTTCCTGCTGCAGTCGGCGGGCATCGAAGAGCAGAACAAGGCCAAGCGCTTCATCCGCATCAAGAGCACGATCAAGGTCGAGGACGGCGACAAGTGGGCCCGCTTCGAGCCCTTCGAGGGCTTCAAGGTCGGCTTCACCATCGACTTCGACCACCCGATCTTCCAGCAAGTCGACGTCCAGCGCCGAGATCGATTTCTCCACGACGTCCTTCGTCAAGGAAGTCAGCCGCGCGCGCACCTTCGGCTTCATGAAGGACATCGAGTACCTGCGCGAGCGCAACCTGGCGCTGGGCGGCTCGATGGACAACGCCATCGTGCTGGACGACTACCGCGTGCTCAACGAAGACGGCCTGCGCTACGAGGACGAGTTCGTCAAGCACAAGATCCTGGACGCGATCGGCGACCTGTACCTGCTCGGGCCACAGCCTGATCGGCGCGTTCTACGGCTACAAGTCGGGCCACGCGCTCAACAACCAGCTGCTGCGCGCCCTGCTGGCCGAGCCCGCGGCCTGGGAAGACGTCACCTTCGAGGACGAGGAGGCCGCCTCGACGGCCCCGATCTCCTACGGCAACCCGGCCATCCAGGGCATCTGAGCCCGGAAAGAGACGAGAAACGCGTTAAGAATCGGAATCCGGACAGCCCGGGTTCCGGTAGATTAACCGCGTCTTAACCCGTGGGCCGTCCGGGCTGGGGTATCATTCGCCCCGTCGTCAAGAATCGGGCACGGACGCCAGCCTTAACAATTGAGCCCGGAGGTCAGGATCCGCTACTGACCGGGCGGTCGCCCGCAACGATTCGCGGACGGCTTCAGAAAGGGGCTTTGCCTGGCGCTTCCGGGGAATTGTCGGGCGTCGGGACCACTTTGACGACCAGCGCGCGGGCCGGGTAACCGGCTGCGGCGGCCGCGTCCAGCAGGACGCCGGCCATCAGCCGCAGCTTGGCTTTCCAGACCGGGGCGTTGACCAGAAACACGAGTCTGTCGGCATCCACGTTGGCCAACCGGACATTGCCCGGCCACCGCGGACGGCAGGCTCTGGCGAAGCAGATGGATCGAGTCGGTCCAGTTCACGGGCGCGCGGAGCATCGGCCCAGCCCCGCTTCCGCGGCCTGCAAGGCCTGGGGCGGCGAGCCGGCGACCGGCGATGCCAGGGAACTGAGTAGTGAGAACGTCTGACCATGATGAACATCATCATCGTATCCAAATTCCTGAAGGCGCCGAAGAAAATCTCCTTCGGCAACCCGAAGGTCGCCGCCACCGCCGCCGGGATCCTGCTGGCGACCGTGGCAGGGGCCTTTGGCGTCGGCTTCGCGCTGCGTGCTTCCGACGCGGTCGCCAACGCCGAAGTCACCCGCCTGCAGCAGGACCTGGCCGCGCAGCGCGCCGAGCTCGAGCTGGCCCGCGAGGACGCCCAGCGTGAGAGTCAATGCCATCGCCGCCCGCGTCGGCGAACTCCAGGCCCAGGCCAACCGCCTGAACGCCCTCGGCGAGCGCCTGACCCGCGTCGGCAAGATCAAGCGACGGCGAGTTCGATTTCCAGCGAGCCGCCCGGCATGGGTGGCGCGGAAGACGCCAGGGACGTGCCCGCTGGCGACCTGCTGTCCAGGCCTCGACTAGCTGCAGACGAAGTTCGACCGTTCCGGCCGAACAGCTCTCCGTGCTCGAGTCCCTGCTTTACAACCAGAAGCTCGCAGCTGGCCGCGATGCCCGACCGGCCGTCCGGCTCGCGGGCTACATCTCCTCCGGCTTCGGCACCCGTTCCGATCCCTTCGGCCGCGGCCGCGCGCACCACCTCGGCATCGATTTCAGACGCCCGCACCGGCGACCCGGTGCTGTCGGCGGCCGACGGCGTGGTCAGCTTCGCCGGCGTCAAGCAGCGGTTACGGCAACGTGGTCGAGATCGACCACGGCAACGGCTACAGCACCCTGTACGGGCACAACTCCAGCTGACCGTGCGCGCCGGTGACATCGTCCGCGCCGGCCAGCAGCTGGCCAAGGTCGGTTCGACCGGCCGTTCGACCGGCTCGCACGTGCACTTCGAGGTCCACGTGAACGGCCGCCAGGTCAATCCGCGCCAGTTCCTCGACAAGGTCAGCGGCTGAACCCCCCGGTTCCGGCGCCTTCCTGCCGAACGCCCCCTGACGGGGGCGTTCCTGTTTCCGCGCCCGGCGCGGTTGATATCGCGGCGGCCCGCCCCACGTTAAAATGACCGGCTTCGCCGCCCGCGCTCCGGGCGGGCTTCCGGCTTTCCCCGCTTCGCGGTACCCACGGACACCCAATTCCCATGCTCAACAGCCTCCTCACCCGGATCTTCGGCAGCCGCAACGACCGCCTGCTGCGCCAGTTCCACAAGAACGTCGCCACGATCAATGCCCTGGAGCCGGAGCTGGAGCGCCTGAATGACGCGCGCCCTGCAGGCCAAGACCGACGAGTTCCGCGAGCGCATCGCCGACGGCGCCAGCCTCGACGAGCTGCTGCCCGAGGCCTTCGCGGTCTGCCGCGAGGCCTCGCGCCGCGTGCTGGGCATGCGCCACTACGACGTGCAGCTGATCGGCGGCATGGTGCTGCACTCCGGCCGCATCGCCGAGATGCGCACCGGCGAGGGCAAGACCCTGGTCGCCACGCTGCCGGTCTACCTCAACGCGCTGGCCGGCAAGGGCGTGCACGTGGTCACCGTCAACGACTACCTGGCGCGCCGCGACGCCGCCTGGATGGGCAAGCTGTACAACTTCCTGGGCCTGAGCGTCGGCGTGGTCTACCCGGGCATGCCGCACGCGGACAAGAAGGGCGCCTACGCCGCCGACATCACCTACGGCACCAACAACGAGTACGGCTTCGACTACCTGCGCGACAACATGGCGCTGAGCCAGGAGGACCGCTTCCAGCGCGGCCTGCACTACGCCATCGTCGACGAGGTCGACTCGATCCTGATCGACGAGGCGCGCACGCCGCTGATCATCTCCGGCCCGGCCGACGAATCGCCCGAGCTGTACGTGCAAGACCAACCGCATCGTCCCCATGCTCAGCCGCCAGGAGAAGGAAGACTCCGAGGAAGGCGACTTCTGGGTGGACGAGAAGCAGAAGCAGGTGCATCTGTCCGAGCAGCGGCATGGAGCACGCCGAGCAGCTGCTGCGCGAGGCCGGCATCATCGCCGAGGACGACACCCTGTACTCGGCCAACAACCTGGCGGTGGTGCACCACCTCAACGCCGGCGCTGCGCGCGCATGCGCTGTACCAGCGCGACGTGGACTACATCGTGCGCGACGGCGAAGTCATCATCGTCGACGAGTTCACCGGCCGCACCCTGCCGGGCCGGCGCTGGTCCGACGGCCTGCACCAGGCGGTCGAGGCCAAGGAAGGCGTGCCGATCCAGCGCGAGAACCAGACGCTGGCCTCGATCACCTTCCAGAACTACTTCCGCATGTACTACAAGCTGTCCGGCATGACCGGCACGGCCGACACCGAGGCCTATGAGTTCCAGAGCATCTACGGCCTGGAAGTGGTGGTGATCCCGACCCACCGGCCGATGATCCGCAAGGACAGCCCGGACCTGGTCTACCTGGCGAAGGACGCCAAGTTCGACGCCGTCATCGACGACATCCGCGACTGCTACGAGCGCGGCCAGCCGGTGCTGGTGGGCACCACCTCGATCGAGACCTCCGAGCTGCTCTCCGGCCAGCTCACCGAGGCCGGCATCCCGCACGAAGTGCTCAACGCCAAGCAGCACGAGCGCGAGGCGCACATCGTCGCCCAGGCCGGCCGCCCGAGGCGGTCACCATCGCCACCAACATGGCCGGCCGCGGCACCGACATCGTGCTCGGCGGCTCGCTCGAGGCCGAGCTGCAGGCGCTGGGCGAAGAGGCTTCCGAGCTGGACAAGGCGCGGGTCAAGTCGGAGTGGCAGAAGCGCCACGACGAGGTGCTGGCCCTGGGCGGCCTGCACATCATCGGCACCGAGCGCCACGAGTCGCGGCGCATCGACAACCAGCTGCGCGGCCGTTCCGGCCGCCAGGGCGACCCCGGCTCCTCGCGCTTCTACCTGTCGCTCGAAGACAACCTGATGCGCATCTTCGCCGCCGACTGGGTCAAGAACGCGATGCGCAAGCATGGGCATGAAGGACGACGAGGTCGATCGAGTCCGGCATGGTCAGCAAGCAGATCGAGAACGCGCAGCGCAAGGTCGAGGCGCACAACTTCGACATCCGCAAGAACCTGCTGGACTTCGACGACGTCGCCAACGACCAGCGCAAGGTGATCTACCAGCAGCGCAACGAGCTGCTGGAGTCCGAGTCGGTGCAGGACGCGGTGCAGGCGATCCGCGAGGACGTGTTCTCCGAGCTGGCGCGGCGCTTCGTGCCGCAGAACTCGATCGACGAGCAGTGGGACATCACCGGCCTCGAAGCCACGCTGCAGGACGACTACGGCATCCGCCTCGGGCTCAAGCAGGAAATCGAGCGCCGCAAGCACGAGCTCGACGACAGCGAGCTGACCCAGCTGGTGCTCGAGGGCGCCGCGCGCCATTTCGACGAGAAGGAAGCCTCGGTGTCGGCCCGGACATCATGCGCCAGCTCGAGAAGCACCTGATGCTCAACGTGCTCGACCAGTCCTGGAAGGAGCACCTGGCGCGCATGGACTACCTGCGCCAGGGCATCCACCTGCGCGGCTACGCGCAGAAGCAGCCCAAGCAGGAGTACAAGCGCGAGAGCTTCGAGCTGTTCACCGAGCTGCTCGAGCAAGGTCAAGCGCGACGTCACCACGATGCTGGCGCGCGTGCGCATCCGCAACGAGGACGAGGTCGCGCAGCTGGAGGAAGAGGACCGCCGGCGCATGGAGCAGCAGGCCAACCGCATGCAGTTCCAGCATCCCGACGCCGGTGGCTTCGGCGCCGACGAGGAGGCCGCGGAGGCGCAGGCGATGGCGGCGATGGGACAGGGCGTGCTCGCCCCGGACCGCGCGCTGCCGAAGATCGGGCGCAACGAGCCTTGCCCCTGCGGCTCGCGGCAAGAAGTTCAAGCAGTGCCACGGACAGCTCACGTAATTCCGGCGAGCGGCCGCCGGCAGTCATTTTGAGTCGCCGCCCGATACCGGCTTGGTCAAAATGACTACCGGCGACCGCCCGCTGCTTCCTTCGCGAGAGGGGGTAGAGCAGAAGCAGAAGCTCGTGCATGTTGTCGCTGGCGTGATGCTGGATGCGCGGGGGCGGGTGCTGCTGGCGCGGCGGACGGAAGGGCGGGACCTGGCGGGGGCGTGGGAGTTTCCGGGCGGCAAGGTGGATCCGGGCGAGACGCCGGCGCAGGCGCTGGCGCGCGAGCTGGAGGAAGAGCTCGGCATCCACGTGCAGGCGGCGGAGCCGCTGATCTGCGTGCCGCAGCAGTACCGCGACAAGCGCATCCTGCTCGACGTCTATCGGGTCACCCGCTACGCCGGCAAGCCGCGCGACCTCGAGCAGCAGGCGCTGGCCTGGTCGCCGCACGAAAAGCTGTGCACCTATCCGATGCCGCCGGCCGACCGGCCGGTGGTCGCGGCGCTGACCCAGTCCCCGCACTACCTGGTCACGCCCCGATTTCGACGGCAACCGCCGCGCCTTCCTGGCCGCGCTCGGGCGCGCGCTCGACGCCGGCATCCGCCGCCTGCAGCTGCGCGTGCGCGCGCTGCGCCGGCGCCGAGCTGCGTTCGCTGGCAGAAGAAGTGAAGCAGCGCTGCGACCTGCGTTGGCGCGCAGTTGCTGGTCAATGGCGAGCCGGAACTGGCCGCGCAGCCTGGGCTGCGGCGTGCACCTGCGCAGCGCGCAACTGATGGCGCTGGACGCGCGGCCGCTGCCCGCGCCGCTGCCGCGTCGCCGCCAGCTGCCACGATGCCGCCGAACTGGCGCGCGCGCAGGCGCTGGGCCTGGATTTCGCCGTGCTCGGGCCGGTGGCGCGCACGCCGGGGCATCCGGGCCAGGGGCCGATGGGCTGGGCGGGCTTCGCGCAACTGCGCGAGCACGTCTCGCTGCCGATCTATGGCCTCGGCGGCCTGGGCCGCGCCGATGTCGGTGCGGCGCGCCGCCATGGCGCGCAGGGCATCGCCGCGATCCGCGGGCTCTGGCCGGTTTAGCTCCGCTCCGCCGCCGTCGCGGCTGCCGCGCGCCCGATAGCGCTCGTCCAACCGCATCACCACTGGCTCCAGCGCCTCGAGGGCGCCGTCGTTGACGATCACGTCGTTCGCCAGCGCCAGGCGCTGCGCGCGCGTCGCCTGGGCCGCGATCATGCGCCGGGCCAGCGCGGCGTCCGCGCCGTCGCGTGCCAGCAGCCGCGCCTCCTGCACGGCGACCGGCGCGTCCACCACCAGCACCCGCTGCAGCCACCGCCAGCCGGCGGGCTGCGCCGCCAGGCTTTCCGCCAGCAGCGGAATGGCGGCGATGGCGTAGGGTCCCGGCGCCTCGCGGCAGGCCTGCTCGAGGCCGGCGCGGATGCGCGGATGCGTGATCGCTTCCAGGTCGGCGCGTGCCCCGGGATCGGCGAACACCAGCGCGCGCAGCCGGGCGCGGTCGAGTGCGCCATCGGCGTCGAGCATCGCCTCGCCGAAGCGCGCGACGATGTCCGCCAGCGCGGCCCCGCCGGGAGCGGCGATGGCATGGGCGATCGCGTCCGCATCCGAGACGTGCACGCCGCATCGCGCGAACAGGGCGGTGACCGCCGACTTTCCCGAGGCGATGCCGCCGGTCACCGCGACCACGAAGTCGGCCATCTCAGCCCGGCGCGGTCCAGCGCAGCGCCAGCGCGAGCAGGTCGAACTGGAACCAGAACTGCACCCAGCCGGCGATCGCCAGGTAGGGGCCGAAGGGAATCTGCGTCGAGCGGTCCTTGCCGCGCAGCAGCAGCCAGGCTCCGCCGACCAGCGCGCCGACCAGCGAGGACACGAACAGGATGCCGATGATCGCCTCGGCCCCGCACCAGGCGCCGAGCGCGGCGAGCAGCTTGAAGTCGCCCTAGCCCATGCCTTCCTTGCCGGTCACCAGCTTGAACACCCAGTACACGCTCCACAGGCTCAGGTAGCCGAAGGTGGCGCCCAGCAGCGATTGCACCGGGTCCACGAACACCGTCACCAGGCTGGCCAGCAGGCCGACCCACAGCAGCGGCTGGGTCAGGTCGTCGGGCAGCAGGGTGGTGCGCAGGTCGATCCCGGCCAGCGCCACCAGGCTGGCGGAGAAGAACAGCGCCAGCGCCCCGGCCAGGCCGGCGCCGAAGCGCCAGACGCAGGCGGCGAACAGCACCGCGGTGAGCAGTTCCACCAGCGGGTACTGCAGGCTGATGCGCGCGCCGCAGGCGCGGCATTTGCCGCGCAGCGCCACGAAGCTGAGCAGCGGCATGTTCTCCCACCACGACAGCTTGTGTCCGCAGTGCGGGCAGTGCGAGCACTCGACGACGATGCCGGGCGGCGCGGGTTCGTAGGCCTCGGGCTGCGCGAGCAGCTCGCGCGCGTCCTGCTGCCACTGCCATTCCAGCCGCCGCGGCAGGCGCAGGATCACCACGTTGAGGAAGCTGCCGACCAGCAGGCCCAACGCGAAGGCGGCGGCCGTAGCCGCCGCCTGGTCCGCCAGCAGGGCTTCGATCATCCGCTCAGATGGTCGCGGCGAGCTTGAAGATCGGCAGGTACATCGCCGATCGACCATGCCGCCGACCATGATGCCGATGATCACCATGATCGAACGGCTCGAGCAGGCTGGCCAGCGCGTCCACCGCGTTGTTGACCTCCTGCTCGTAGAACTCCGCGACCTTGAACAGCATGGTGTCCAGCGCGCCCGCTTCCTCGCCGATCGCGGTCATCTGCATGACCATGTGCGGGAACAGGTTGACCTGGTTCATCGCCACGTTGAGCTGGTAGCCGACCGAGACGTCGTCGCGCATGCGCTTGATCGCCTTCGTCGTAGACGATGCTGCCGGTGGCGTCGGCAACGTGATGTCCAGCGCCTCGACCAGCGGCACGCCGGCCTTGAAGGTGAGCGCCAGGGTGCGCGCGAAGCGGGCGATCGCCGACTGGTGCAGGATCTGCCCGATCACCGGGATCTTCAGCAGCAGCGCGGTCGATGAACTCGCGCATCTTCTGCGAGCGCTTCTAGCACCGCGAGGTAGCGCGAACACGATGCCGCCGGATCGCCAGCAGCATCAGCCACCACTACTTCACCATGAAGCGGGAGGCGTGCACGATACATCTGGGTGAAGGCCGGCAGCTCGGCGCCGAAGTTCGCGAACACTTCCTCGAACTGCGGCACGACGAAGATCAGCAGGATCGAGGACACCAGCACCGCGATCGCCATGATGCCGACCGGGTAGAACAGCGCCTTCTTGATCTTGCCCTTCAGCGCCTCGATGCGCTCCTTGTAGGTGGCCAGGGTGTCGAGCACGGTGTCGAGCACGCCGGCGCCTTCGCCGGCCTTGACCAGGTTGCGGTACAGGTCGTCGAACTGCACCGGGTGGCGGCCCAGGGCCTCGTACAGGGTCGAGCCGCCGGACACCGAGTCGCGGATGTCGAGCAGCATCGTCGCGCATGCGCGCGTTCTTCTGGCCGCCGGCCAGGATCTCGAAGCTCTGCACCATCGGCACGCCCGACTGCAGCATGGTGGCGATCTGGCGGGCTGAAGATGGCGATCTCCTGCGCGCTGATGCGCTTGCCGGCGGAGCCGAACAGCGGCTTCTGCTTTGTCCTTGACCACGGTCGGGTTGATGCCCTGCTTGCGCAGTTCCGCCCGCACCAGGTTGGCGTTCTTGGAGGTCGTCTCGCCCTTCATCTTGGTGCCGCGCTTGTCGGTGCCCTCCCAGACGAAGATGCCCAGGGGATTCGGGCGGGCACGCGTCGCGGCGGTGGCTTTGCTGGCTGCCATGGCTTAGTCCTTGGTCACGCGGTTGATTTCGGCCAGGCTGGTGACGCCATTCCGGGCCTTGAGCAGCGCCGAGCGGCGCAGGTCGTTGACGCCCGAGCGCTGCGCGGCCTCGGCGATCTGCCATGGCGTTGCCGCCCTGCCAGCATGATCTTCTGGATGTCCTCGGTCATCGGCATCACCTGGTAGATGCCGAGGCGGCCCTTGTAGCCGTCGTTGCAGTCCGTCGCAGCCGACCGCCTCGTACAGGGTGATGCCGGCGGCGATCTCGTCGGCCTTGAAGCCTTCCGCCAGCAGCGCCGCCTCGGGCAGCTTGAGCTCGCGCTTGCAGTCGTGCAGCCGCCGCGCCAGCCGCTGGGCGATCACCAGCGTCACCGAGATGGTGATGTTGTAGGGCGCGATGCCCATGTTCATCAGGCGCGCGATGGTCTGCGGCGCGTCGTTGGTGTGCAGGGTGGACAGCACCATGTGGCCGGTCTGCGCCGCCTTGATCGCGATCTCGGCGGTCTCGAGGTCGCGGATCTCGCCGACCATGATCACGTCCGGGTCCTGGCGCAGGAAGGCGCGCAGGGCCGCCGGCGAAGGTCATGCCCTTCTTGATGTTCACCTGCACCTGGTTGATGCCCGGCACGCGGATTTCGACCGGGTCTTCCGCGGTGGAGATGTTGCGTTCCTCGGTGTTGAGGATGTTCAGGCCGGTGTACAGCGACACGGTCTTGCCCGAGCCGGTGGGGCCGGTGACCAGGATCATGCCGTAGGGCTTGTCGAGCGCATCCAGGTACAGCTTCTTCTGCATCATCCTCGTAGCCCAGCTTGTCGATGCCGAGCTTGGCGGCCGAGCCGTCCAGCAGGCGCAGCACGATCTTCTCGCCGAACAGGGTCGGGCAGGTAGCTGACGCGGAAGTCCATCTGCCGTGGTCTTGGAGACGTTGAGCTTGATGCGGCCGTCCTGCGGCACGCGGCGCTCGGCGATGTCCAGCTGCGCCATCACCTTCAGGCGCGCGGTCATGCGCGGCGCCAGCTTCACCGGCGCCTTGGCCATCGAGCGCAGGATGCCGTCCATGCGCATGCGCACGCGGAACTCGCTCTCGTAGGGCTCGAAGTGGATGTCGGAGGCGCCGCGCTTGATCGCGTCGAGCAGCATCTTGTTGACGAACTTGACCACCGGCGTGTCGTCGCCCTTGGCGTCGATCGCGGAGTCGGCGGCGTCGTCGTCGCCGCCGATGCTCTCCAGGTTCTCCAGGCCTTCGTCGTCCTCGTCGTTCTGGCTGAGGGAATCGGTATTCGATCAGCGCCTGGTCGATGGTGCTGCGCAGGCGCTCCTCGTCGACCAGGATCGGCTCGACGGTGAGGTTGGTGGCGAACTTGATCTCGTCCAGGGCGCGGGTGTTGGTCGGGTCCGCCACGGCGACGAACAGGCGGTTGCCGCGCTTGAACAGCGGCAGCGCCAGGTGCTTGTTGATCAGGTCCTCGCTGACGATCTTCACCGCCGAGTACTTGAACTCGAGCGCGGAGGCGTCGAACAGCGGGATGCCGAACTCGATGGAGTTGGCCGCCGCGATCTGGGCGACGCTGACCAGCCGCTTGCTCCAGCAGGTAGACCTGGGCCTGCTTCTTGGCCTTGGTGGCCTCTTCCAGCGCACGGCGGGCGTCGGCCTCGGACAGAGCACCGTCCATCACCAGGCGACGGGTGATGCCGGTGATACCGACCAGATTGGCTGTCGCGACGTTCATGCCGAATTTCCCCGATATCGAGCCGACTTTACCCCAAATTGGCCAGTTTGGAAGTCCCGGCGCCCCCTTCGGCGCCTGTGCAGGCCACAGCGGGTTCGGGTTAACCTGAATCCGTGGACACGCCCGCGACGCCCCGGATCTCCGTCATCCTTCCTGCCAAGAACGAGGCAGAGGGGCTGCGCAGGACACTGCCCGGACTGCGCGGGCTGCTCGCCGACGCGGAGGTCATCGTCGTGGACGACGGCTCCAGCGACGACACCGCGCAGGTGGCCGCGGGAGCACGGCGCCATCGTGCTGGGCTCCCCCTACTCGATGGGCAACGGCGCGGCGATCAAGCGCGGGGCACGTGCGGCGCAGGGCGAGGTCCTGGTGTTTCTGGATGCCGACGGCCAGCACAACGCCGATCTGATTCCCCGGTTGCTGGCCCGGCTCGACGAGGGCTTCGACATGGTGGTCGGCGCGCGTGGCTGGGACGGCCAGGCCAGCGTCGGCCGGGGCATGGCCAACGGGCTCTACAACCGCGTGGCGACGCTCATGACCGGGCACCAGGTCGCCGACCTGACCTCGGGCTTCCGGGTCGTGCGCGCGGACAAGTTTCGCGAGTTCCTGCACCTGCTGCCGAACGGTTTCTCCTACCCGACCACGATCACCATGGCTTTCTTCCGCAGTGCCTACGCGGTTGCCTACGAGCCGATCCCGGTCGCGCCGCGCATCGGCCGCAGCCATATCCGCCCGCTGCGCGACGGGCTGCGCTTCCTGCTGATCATCTTCAAGATCGCCACCCTGTATTCGCCGCTGAAGCTGTTCGCGCCGACGGCGCTGCTGTTCGGGGTGCTGGGGCTGTCCTATTACGCCTACACCTTTGCCACCCAGGCGCGCTTCACCAACATGAGCGCACTGCTGCTGAGCGCCGCGGTGATCGTGTTCCTGATCGGCCTGATCTCCGAGCAGATCACCGCGCTGACGTATCGCAAGGATGCCTAGCCGCAGCGCGGGCGAGGCCAGCCGCCCTGCTGGTCACGCGTAATTTCCCGCCGCTGGTCGGCGGCATGGAAAACGTCAACCGGCGTCTGCTCCTCGAACTGTCGCAGTCGGGCGCGGTCGACCTGTGCGGGCCGAGGGGCTGCAAGGCGCATGCGCCGGAGGCCTCGGAAGTCGCCGAAGTCGCGCTCGAAGCCCCTACCGCGCTTCCTGCTCGGCGCTGCCGCGCGCGCGGCATGGCTGGGCCTGCGGCGGCGACCGGCGCTGGTGCTGGCGGGAAGCGGGCTGACCGCGCCAATCGCGTGGTTGGCAGCCGGGCTGTGCGGCGCGAGCTGCGCCGTTTACCTGCACGGGCTCGACATCATCGCCCCGAGCCGCGTGTACCAAGCGGTCTGGCTACCCTTCCTGCGCCGATGCGGACTGGTGCTGGTCAACAGCGCCAACACCGCGCGGCTTGCGCAGGCCGCGGGGATTTCGGCCGCGCGCATACACATCCTGCATCCAGGCACCGAGGTGCCCGTGCTGGATCCGGACGCGGGGGCGAGGTTCCGCGCACGCCATGGACTGGAGGACGCGACCCTGTTGCTCTCGGTCGGGAGGCTCACGCGACGCAAAGGCCTGGTGGAGTTCGTCGCCCGGGCACTGCCCGACCTCGTCTTGAAGCAGCCCTCGATCCGGCTGGTCGTGATCGGCGAAGAGGCCAGCGACGCGCTGCACGGGGGCGGGGGCTCGGAGAAACAACGCCTGCTGGCAACCGCCCGGGAGTACCGCGTCGAAGCCAACGTCCTGCTGCTGGGCCGCTGCGACGCCGCCGCGCTCGCGCAGGCCTACCAGGCGGCCGACCTGCACGTGTTCCCCGTGCTCGAGCTACCGGGAGACGTCGAGGGATTCGGGATGGTGGCGCTCGAGTCTGCCGCGCACGGGCTGCGCACCGTCGCCTTCGATGTCGGCGGCATCGCGGATGCCGTCGAAGCGCCAGCGACGGGGCGGCTGGTCGCGTCCGGCGACTATGCCGCCATGGCCGACGCAATTGGCGCGTTGCTCGCCGAGCCCCCCAGTGCGGCGGTGCAGGCAGCTTGCCAAGCCTTCGCGTCGGCCAAGGACTGGCGGCATTTCGGCGAACGGCTGCGCATGTTCGTGCAGCAGGGCGGCAACCGTGACTGAGCCAGGATCCGCGCGACTTCCGCATATCGTTACCGACCTGCCGTCGCGCCGGTGGAAGGCGGAGAAGATCGCAATGCTGCTGGGCCTGGCAGACGAGGGGCCGCCGCTGCGGATTCTCGAGGTAGGCACAGGCTCGGGCGGAATCGCGAACTACTTCGGAACCCACCCCTCGGGGCGCTTCGCCGTGGAGTCGGTGGATGTTGTCGACGAGCGACTGGTGCGGGAGGGATATTCGTTCCGCAAGGTCGAGGACGCGGCGCTGCCTTTCCCCGATGCGAGCTTCGACCTGGCGATCAGCAACCACGTCATCGAGCATGTCGGATCGGAGTTCGAGCAGCGCAGGCACCTGGCGGAGCTGCGCCGCGTGCTGAAGCCCGGCGGGCGCGGATACCTCGCGGTACCCAATCGCTGGATGCTGGTGGAGCCCCACTACAAGCTCGCCTTTCTCAGCTGGCTGCCGCGTCGTTGGCGCACGCCTTACCTGCGCGCCGCCGGCAGGGGCGAGCACTACGACTGCGAGCCGCTGCAGATGCGTGAGCTGGAGCGTTTCCTGCGCAACGGCGGACTGCGCGGGACCAACCGGAGCGTGGATGCGCTACGGGCCACGCTGGCGAGATCGAACGGCCCGATGATCTGCCACGCGCCTCCGGCGATTCACGCCGACGCGCTGCTGGGATGGCTCTGGCTGATGATTCCGACCCACATCTATACGTTCACCGGTGATGAGTGCTAATGCCCCCGGGACGAGCCGGGCGCAGGCAGCTGATTCAGTCGCGCGCAGGGCGCGCCGCAGTCCCATGCAGGAAATGGAGTCCGTAATACGGCATGCGCCACTAACGCGCGAAACGCGAAGGGGCAGCAGCCGCCATTTCGAGCCATCGGGCCGGGCCCTGGCCGAGCGCCCCGGCCACGGGCCAGGGTGAGTCGATCGACGAGCCGAAGCCATGGCCTTGTCTCGCAATCCAGCCGGTCCTCAGGCCTCATGGCGGCGTAGACCTGCGGATGGCGATTTCGAAAATGGTGCGCCGAGTGGAATCCCGCATCCAACAGCTTCGAAACGGAGGCCAGGCGCACTTCGTCTTCGTGCAGGACACGCGCCTCCGAAGCGAGGCAGATCTTCGTGCTCGGCGTCGGCAGCCCTTGCGAACAGGTCCCTGTCCTCGAAGCCGTGGCGGTCGAAGAGGGGGTCGACTCTGCTGAGCGCGTCGAGCATCGGCGTACGAACAGCCACGTTCTGGGTGGTGAAGGTCCAGGGCGGCCTGTGTGGAAGCTGCGCAGGCGCCAGCGGTTCGCGTCGCGCTGCAAGCGGTCCCAGAATCCCGTGCCCGGTGTCCGGATCTCGCCGAAGCTGACATCGCATCCCGCGGCCAGCACCTTGAGGTGGGCCGCGAGGCCGGTTCCGAGCGGGATGCAGTCGCTGTCGATGAACAGCGCTTCTGGTTGGTCGCGGCGGCACCGGCGTTCCTGGCCGAGGACCGTCCGCGGTTGCTGCCCAGCCGGATCAGCGTGATGCGTTCGCCAAACTGCTCCTCGAAGCCGTTCGTAACTGTCCGGCAAGCCGTCGTCACCACCACCCGGAAGGCGTCCGGCGCGTCCACCAGTTGCACGAGCAGCGCCTGGACTGCCTTGCCCACGAGCTGTGCGCTGTCGTAATTCGGAACGACGACGGCGATCAGCATTCAGGCGATGAACATTGCTTGCGCCCACGAGCTCTCCCGGGATTTCGCGCGCGGAGGCCAGGGAATGCCCTTGCCACGGACGACGTTGTCACGCAAGGTCCTCGCTGATGCCCGTCGTTTCGAGCAGCCACCGCCTGGCTTCGCGCACCCGGCGCACATAGCCGGCGTAGATCACCCGCCGCACCCGGAATGGCATCAGTCCCCAATCGGCGATGCGATTGGAGACGAAGTGCGGACCAAGAAGCGAAGGCCATGGAAGTGGTAGAAGATCATCGGCTGATCGCCCACCATCAGCGTCCCGCCGTCGATGGTGATTGGCGAGGCCGCCAGGCCACCGCGCCGCGGTGCTGGACCACGACCAGATGGTCCCCGTGAAGCGCCGGCCATTCATCCAGTAATTTTCGTTCTGCATACCGGTCCGGCTCCAGCCGGTCATAGCACCACTCCAGACACTGATCGCGCCAGCGCTCCAGGCAGGCGAGGCCGGTTGGGTCGCGCCTGAATATCTGCAACTGGACGTTGAAGCGGCCGAACTGGAAGCTTGGCCGCGTGCGTCCCGAGTAGCGGTGCTCGCAGATCAGGACGGAGCGATCGCCGAGTTCGTCAAAAATGGGCGCCGGGGACTGGTAGAAGAACAGGTCGGCATCCACGCAGAGGTAACGAGCGCATCTTGCTGCATGTGTCGAACAGATACAGGGGCAGGAATGGCGAAAGGGTGAAGTAGTACTCGATTTTGGATCGATTCGCGCGCGCGCGCCGGAGCTGCGGCGCCCAGTTCTCCACCGATTCGAGGGTCACGCACCTCAGTCGCCGGTCACCCAGGGCCGCCGATCGCGCCGGCCGTGAATTCATCCAGGGCGAGCACGTGCAGGAAAACGTACCAATTCCCGTCGCCTGCAGGGAGCGATACATGGTCAGGCCGCGCAACAGGGAGTCGCGGTCGAAAGAGCGGACAAGTGCTGGGTTCTCTGGCGTCACCGGGCGCCCGCCGCTTCGAGCTTCCTGGCGACGACGAAATTGTCGAGGAAGAGCGCAGCCTCCCTGGGCGTGAATAGGGAAGAAGAGCAGGCAGCCGACGATGTTCGCGGTCGCGATGGCCGTGGCCCGGACCGCGAGCCGGGCGGGTAGCCACCATGACCTGGACGAGCCGTTTAACCGGTCCTGAACAGGGCGCATATCGCCGCGCCCGACGGTACCAGCCGCAGGTGGACTTGCACCTCGAGGCCCGCCTCGGCGAGCGCATGTCCCAGGCCGAAGGTGGCGAACGCTGGTTGTCGTTCGGCTGCTGGTGCTCGGGCCACAGGAGGGGCACGGACAGTATCAGGGTTCCCCGCGTCGCCAGCACCCGCCCGATTTCGCGTAGCAGCGCCCCGGGATCGATCGCATGTTCGAGGACCTGGTCGCAGAGGACGCCGTCGAAAGCGCCAGCCGGGAAGGGGATCTCGACGCCATCGTAGAACACGTCAGCGAGCTTCGCGCTGGCCCGATTTTCCGGGTGTCGATCTCGAGCCCAAGCACTGCATCGGAGAGGGAGAGGAAGCTCCGACAACGGCCGCAGGCCACAACCGACGTCAAGCACCCTTCCCTGCAGCTTCGTACCGTGCTCGCGCATGGCCCTCGCAAGCGCGCGCCGCGGCAGAAATGCGGGGTTGAGGAAGATGCCCCACCAGGGAGGGTCGAACATCAGGCGGTGTACCCACGACGTCACGGGCTACACCTGCGCCAGAACTGGCCGAGCGAGCGCGAGCCTATTCCACGCCCGGCGATCGGCGGATCCTTGCCATCCCAGTCGGCCGCCTTCTCGAACCAGCGGCCCAGGAAAGCGTCCATCTTGGCGAGGTCAAAGATCCAGCACGGATAGCTTCCCGTGTACAGGCTCCCCGGCAACCTCTGGACCGTGATCACCTCGGCCCCGATGCTGTCGGGATGGCGATCGATGATCAGGAACTGGATCGGCAATTCGGACAGCGATTCGAGGAAGGAATATGGGGCATCCAGGTACTGCAGGACTCCCCCGAGCAACACCACGTTCGGTTTTCCGGCGGCCAGGCATTCGGCGACGGACTCGTGGAACTTCAGCTCTTCGTTCTGCAGCTCGCGTTGGCCGAACTCGGCCAGCTTCGGCTGTGCTCGACCACATGCCACCGGATCGATCTGGGCCTCGGGCAGGAACGCCCGCCCTGGTGGTAGCTTGTTCCGAGCCCGCCGCCAAAGTCCAGGACCTCGACGTGCCCCCCGTTGGCGATGGCGGCACGCGCGATGCAAGCCAGCTGCGGGAAGTCCAGGGATACCGACGATTGGACGACGCCGTCCTGCTCCCAGCCGCCTTCGCCATCGCGCACGGATTGCGCGGCGGCTTCGAGCTTTTCCAGCAGATCAGGATCGGCGTATCCGGCCGCGCCGGAACCTGGCCGCCTCCCAGGAGTCCGTACGCGCCATCGAAATAGATCGCGTCGCCGCTGAGCCGGTTGTAGGCGTTTCGACACCGGGGGACCCCAGTGCCGGACCAGTTCCTTTTGCCTGCGTGACATGGCCATGGGCGGTGTTCCGGATCAGAGTGACTCAATGATCGAAGCTGGCGGCGCGGATACGGCCGCGCCCGGGGTCCATCGAAGTATGCGTCGAAGATCGCCAGCGCGTCCGCGAGCGAGACATGGCCAGAGAGCACCAATGGCCAGAATCTGGCGTTCTGTCGGCGCGCCACGGGAAAAAACTCCCCGCCTCACCTTCACCCGGGTCAATCCGGTCGCGACCGCTGCACTGGTCCGATGATTGCCGTCGACCACAATGTACCGCGAGGACTCCGGCGCCTGCAATTCGAAACAGAGACGTACGAATGCTTTTCGGGCAGGTAGCCGTGGTCGCGTATGTTGCTCCAGGCGCCTTCGAGCCAGCCGTATTCCTGTTCGATCTGCGAGCGACGGATGCCCTGCGGGTCGAAATGGGTGATTATGTCCACGACGTCCAGCGGGGAATCCTGCCAGCCGCGCGGTTGCCGCAGTTCGCGCCACGACTTCCACGGCAACAGCCATAGCGGCACGCTTGCGCCGGTCGCCACGCCCAGGGCCTCGCCGAGATCCTTCGGCCTGAAGGTTTGCAGGAATTGCTGACTGTTGCCGCAGCTGCGCGCGGGGCTCGCCCTTGGCAAGCCCGACGATGCAATCTCATAAGGATTCAGCTCGGCGTGTCCGTAGCGGAATCCACAGAAGTGCACGCAGTCCGCAATCCGGACTTCCCGTATCGCCCCTCGGTCGAAATCGTTGCTCATCGATCGGCGGGCGGCGGCGCGAGGAAGAAGACTTCGACCGCGTGGCCCTGGTAGTCGCACAGGCGTTGCCTGCGTTCCACGACCAGTCCCGCCGCGGCGGCCGCGTCCTCCACCTGCCGTGCTTCGTGGAAGTAGGCGCGAATATGCGACCAGCGCTTCCTGGGTTGCTGCGCGGGACCCGCAGCGACCGGCGACACTCGCCGCCCATCTGCGCAGGTGCTCCCGAAGGGCGCGACGCCCACGACCCTCGCACGTAAACCTGAGCAGCAGCCTTCCGCGAGTGACGCGGCCAAGCTCGCAGATCGCCGGCGCGAGCCTGTCCGGGGCCATCAGGTGCAGAAACCGCGAGACAGATGGTCAGGTCGGAAGCTCCGGTCTTCGAAGTCGAGCGAAAAATGTCGCCTGCCGAGACCGTCGCCTGGCGGAGGCCGACCTCCTCCGCGCGCCGCGCCATTTCCAGCATCTCCGTCGAGGCGTCGACGGCGACGACGTGGCCGACCTTGCGAAGTGGCGGAAGAAGCGTGCTGTTCCCGTCGGTACATCGAGCAGTTGATCGATGCGTGCGGACACCTGCAGTCCGCGATGAACCGGTCCTCCACCGCCGAGTGTTCCTCGATTTCACGGTCCTTGTCGTAGGTGCTCGCGACATCGCTGTCGTATTGGCGGAAGGCGTCTTGGATCGTGGTTCCTACGAGAGTGGGCGGCCGGCAAGTTCCGGCTTCGCGGGCATGAAAAGCAGGGCGCGCAGTTGCCGGTAGAAGAGTGGCGGGTGCCCGGGAAGACAAGGTTGACCAGAATGCCGACACGGAGTAGCTCAGTACCGTTGTCCAGGCCGCGCCGAGGCCCTTGTATCGGGGAATCAGGATCAGGGCGAGCGAACGAAAACCGCGGCCGAAAAGCAGCGTCTCGGCCAACAGGTAGCGCTGGGTTCCGGAACCTATGAACCATAGTTCACTGCCGACGCTCAGGTAAACGTAGAGATCGACCACACGAGTACTGCCAAGCATCGGTCCGCTGGCCGCGTAGTCCGGGCCAAGCAGAAAAGGCATGAAGGTGGGGGCCGATAGGCACACGACGCTGACAAGGTCACCAGGCCAGCGGCGTGGAACATCCGCAGCAGTCGCAACAGGTCGTGCTCGAACATGGCCTGGTTTTGCTGCCGCCTCGCGAGCAGGAACGGCCCAGACCACCCCGCGATGGCGACAGGCAGGGCGTGCAGAGTCTCCGCAACCAGCGTAGCCGCACCGAGTTGGCCGACTTCTGCCTGTTCCGCCGGTGCGCTCGAGCACGATGAAGCCGAAGCGCACGCAGATTGCCACCGCCACGGCCGATAGCAGCATCGGCGCCGACTCGGCCAGGATCCGTCTGACTCGCGTAGAAGCGGGCGACCACGAAGCCGTCGCTTGCCGAATTGCGCCAGTGGAACGTGAGCAGCAGGGCGGCGCCGATGATCGTCGACTCCACCAGTATCGCCAGCGCCGACCGCCTGGGACCGGATCGGGACTCGCCGCCGGCGATCCGCAATGCCGCACCGACAGACAGCGCACATAGTCGGGCGACGACGGGGAAGCGGGACTGCAGCCGAACGCGGAACCAATGATCGACCACGTCGGCGGAGAGGAAGAACGTGCCGGCGGAGATCAGCACCAGGGCGGGCCCTACTCCCGCAGGGACGTCGACTATTACCGCGATGAGACTCGCCGCCGCGACCAGCGCCAGTCCACCCGCCGCGCGAATGGCAAGGGCGCTGCCCAGGATCTCTGCGCTGCGCTTGGGCTCGTCGACCAATGCGGATGATGATCGCTTCGGTCGAAAGCAGCGCGAAGAACCCGATGAGTCTGATGGTTGCTGGGGCATAACTGAGCGCGCCAAACAGCGCGGGACCGAGACTGCGCGCGAGGTAGATGCTGACAACGAGTCCGAGTCCCAGCTGGCTGAGCGCGGTCGACCAGCAGCCAGGCTACGTTGCTGGCGAGCGGCTGGACTTTGGTCATGGAAGCGCGAGCACGGCGTGGCGGTCGGAAGCCGGCCCGCGGAATATGGAAGCAGTCGCATATGCCTTTATTGTCGGGTATCCGGCCCGGCGTGGGAAGCGCATGGCCCAAGCGCCGGGTTGCCTCGGCGGGCGTGCAAACGCAGGCTATCCTCGCACCTGGGATGCTGGCCGCCGGAGCGACCTGTGAAAGATGCCGCCGACTTCGTCGTTCGACGCCGGTTTTCGAGGATCGCGACGCGAGCGCGCGACTTTTCCTCGAGTTGGGCAGGCTTCCGTCGAGGCCCTACGTGGTCGCTGTCGACGATGGTTCCGTGCGCGAACCCTTGAGTCCGGCGGCGATCGCCGCGGCAGGCCTGGACGGGGTTGTCATCGTCCTTCGGCGCAATGTCGGCCATCAGCGTGCGATTGCGATCGCGCTTGCCTACTCCGCCGAGATGCTGCCGAACGCAGGCCGGTTCGTGGTCATGGACTCGGACGGAGAGGACATGCCTTCCTCGAAAGATTCGATGCTTTCGGTGCTGGCTCCCGGCACCTGCGATGTCGTGGTGGCGCGCCGCCGGAATCGGGTGGAGACAATCGGGTTCCGCTCTTTGACCCGTTCTACAAGGCGCTGTTCCGGCTCCTGACCGGTCGCTCGATCGCCTTCGGCAACTTCATGGCGCTTACGCCCGCCGCACTGGCGCGCCTCACTTCGATGCAGGAGCTCTGGATCCACGTCGCCGCCTGCGTGCTCAATTCGAGGCTGCGCCTGCAGGAGTTGCCGCCGGATCGCGGCCAGCGATATGCCGGCGACAGCAAGATGAATTTCGTCAGCCTGGCTTTGGACGGATCCCGTGACCGACGGTGTTCGCCGAGGATGTGCTCGTGCGGGTCGGCATCGCCTGCGCCGCCGTTGCGACGCTCTCCGTGTTCGGGATGGCGGCCGCCGTGGTCCTGAAGATCGTCGGTTTCGCCACGCCGGGCTGGTTCTCGGTCGCGCTCGGGATCATGCTGCTTATTTCCATGCAAACAGGCACCCTGGTGCTGACTACCCTGATGCTTACCGGCGTGGTGCGCAGCGGGTCGGTTACCTCGGTGGCCTGGCGCGATTTCGTCGCCGAAATCCGGCCTGCGAGGACGTCGGGGTGAGAGCGCAAACGGAGATTTCGCCTCGAAATTGTCGCGGACGCTGGCGTTCGCGCTGTTGTACGTTCTGCTCATGGCGGCGGTCTATTGGCTGCATTCTCGTTTCCTGCGCGTGGACGTCGTCCTGTACAGCGCGATTGCCGACGCGGTACTGGCCGGAGCACTGTTGTTCGCCGCACTCCGGCTGGCGGGCGCCCTTGTGCTCTTTCAATCGCTTCGAGCGCATGCAGCTGCTTGCCGGCTGGCTGCTGCTGGGTTACGCACTGGCGATCTCGGTCCTGATCGTGATCGACCGATCCCTGTCCTTCGACATCCTTGAGAAGATCCATCAGCGCGGTGGCGCGGTCCGGCAGGATGATTTCGCCAGCATCTTCACCGACGAATACCTGCTCGATCACCAGCTCGTCGCCGGTGCGCCTGACCGAGCAGCGCGAGTCCTGGGACCTACGATGATAGCCGACGGCTGCGTTCGGCTGACCCAGCGGGGAAAGCGGATGGCCGACTTCAGCTCGTGGTTCCGCCACCAGTGGCTGCCGAGACGCTGGCTGCTGCTGGAACAGATCGGATCGGCTGACCCGGCCCTTTCCAGATTCCCGGCAGGGTGGCGACGGCGCCTGCCGCTAACGCGATGATTCTGCAGGCGCTGCTCAAGCTCCTGCGCCTCGCGCTGGTACTGGCCGAGGCTGTCCACAGAGACCGCGGAGCGAGGCAATTTCGCCGTGCGCGCCTCTTCGCCGCGGTTCAATGCGATGAGCAGTTTCTGCGATCGCGATTCGGTATTGCGGTTCGGCCGGGTTGAACTCCTGGCCTCCTGCCAGGCACGCAGCGCGAGATCGGGGTCGTGCAACACGTTGAGCGCGTAGTTGGCATAGCTGTTGAACAGTTCGGGGTGATCGCCTATGCGACATGGCCGCCGCAAATGTCTCCAGCATCTGATCGGGCGGGAAGGCACAGAGCCCCTGCAGCGCGCATCCGACCAGACCTGCCAGCGCGCCGGTTTCCTGCGGCCCGATCGTGCGTTCGCGCAGGCTGCGCTGCAGGTGCTGCCAGCGACGGGGTGAGTCCGGCGGCCGGTACGCGCGGCCAGTATGAGCGCGGCCTGCTGGAACACGCCCGTTGCGGCCGGCAATGCGGCCGAGTGCTCCAGTGCGGCGAACGCCTGGTCCACCAGCGGCGAGTCTGGCTTGCGTCGCTCGCGGTCGCGAGCACCCAGCCGTAGTAGTAGCTGGCACGCGGCGAATCGGGTTGCTTGCGCGCCTCCGAAACCGCGAAGGAGACCGGATCCGCCCACTCGCGCGCGCGCAGCCCCGTCAACGCGGCGAGAGTCAGCGCGACGGCGAGCGCGACGATGGCCGCGGGCCAGCGCCATTGCCAGCGCACAGCGCCAGCAATGGCTCCACCGCCACCAGGACAGGCCGAGGGAAGCAAAATAGTTCCGGTGCTCGAACACCATCCAGTGGGACCACGGTAGCGGTCAGCACCTGTGCGGCGAAGAAACCACATCATCCCGAGCGTGGCGAGCGGCATGCGCTTCTCCGTTCCCCACGCGACTGCTGCCACGGCCGGGATCGGCAAGCAGCGAACAACGGTGGCGGGGGGGGAGAAAAGCGACCTCGATATGCGGAAATCGTCGTGGACAGGCTCGATCTGCCCATATCCGGCAACACGATCCACGAAGGGGAAGCCAAGACGACGCGCGGTTCGGTCAGCAGGTGCTACACCAGCGAGAATTCGGCGCGCCAGGTAGGCCCCGGGGCAAGGCTGACTGCAGGAGCAGGCCGCTGCCGACGATGGCCGGCAGCCACAATGCAAACAAGAGGCCAGATGTAGACGCTTTGGGTTCCCTCCCCGGAACCTTTGAAATGAAACAGACAGGCCTCAAGCAGGAATGCGTACAGCGGCAGCAATGCTGCCTACTCTGGTGGTATCCCGACTGCGGTGAAGCCAAAAAGTGCCGTCAGCAGGGCAGGCCAGCCGCCGGGTTTTCTGGTCAGTTGCCGCATGCGCGTTGCGGCGTACAGCCACAGTCCCGCGAACACGAACAGGTGCCCGAGGCTCTCCATCCGCTGGACTATGAGCAGCACCGCCATCAGGTTGATGGGGTGCAAGGCCCACAGCGCGGCAACCGCGAGCGGCGAGCCAGTCCGCGAGCTGTCCTTGCTGCGCGCGTTCCTGCAGGCGAAATCGGAGCAGGCAGCGCGCAAGCCCGAACACCAGCAGCACGTTGAAGAAGGTGAATGGCGAGGTTGGTCGCCTTCATCGGTGCGGGATCCAGACCGGTGAGGTAATGGTTGACCGCGAAGCTGAGCATGGCCAACGGGCGCGGCAGGTTGCGCGCCGGCGACGCCATCGCGGCGCCGACCCAGCCCTGCGTGGAACCGGGCGAGACGTGCAGCGCCGTGTTTCTGACGATGTTGGGATAGTCGTCGAAGGCAAAGCCGCCACCCATTCCCGGCCAGTAGGCCATGAACACGGCCAGCAGCAGCGAGAGCAGCGCCGCGGCCTGCCATCTCTGCGAACCGCGCTCGCGCTCCATGCTCAGTACACCACCCGGTAGACGCGCAGCGAATTCATCGGCTCGGTACCGACGATCTGCACGAAGCGGCCGGGGTCCGCGGCCATCTGCGCATTCATCGCCGGCGTGCCGCAAAGCACGAAGTCCGCGTCGAAGTCCTCGCGCAGGACGCGGTGCGGGTCGGCCTCGAGGCCGAAGATGAGGCGAGCCCGCAGGCGATAGCGGCGCGGGTCGGCCTGCCACAGCAGGGCCGGCTCGAGCAGGTCCACGAAGCGCACGTCGGGGCGCTGGAACAACAGGTAGGAGCCGGCCTCCCATTGGCAGTTGAAAACCTTTCTGCCCGCCGCCTCCGGCGGCAGCAGCGCGACCGCCGCCATGTACGCGGGCGTGTCGCCGCCCTGCGGGCGCTGCCAGCAGTCCTGGTAGTAGATCCAGGCCGCCTGGCCCTGCGCGAGCACCACCGCTGCCAGCGCCGCCAGCAGCCAGCGGTCCGGTCGCGGCGCGGCCGCCAGTGCGTATCCCACCAGCAGGATCACGCAGGGCACCGCGTACTCCGTCGCGCGGGAGTTCTTCAGGCTCATCAGGGTCAGCGCGGCGGAAAGCAGGAACAGGAACCAGATGCCCGCCGACTCCGGCGACGGCCGCAGGCGCCGCCACCACAGCAGTAGCCGTCGTAGCCTGCGAGCGCCAGCGGCAGGAATCCGAAATAGTGGATCGACTCGCGCAGGCTGATCGCCTGCACTTCCGTGCCGCTGAGCATTCCCGGCGCCGCGCCGATGCCCAGTGCCAGCTTCAGGTGGATCCAGCTCATCACCAGCGTGGAGGGGAAATAGGGATTGAGGATGGTGCCGAGCAGCAGGCCACCGAGCGCCCACAACCAGCACCCGCGCGCGCGTGGCAGCCCGGGCCAGGGCAGCAGGAAGGCAATGCCGATGACCATCAGCGGGATGTAGAAGGCGTGGTAGCGTCAGCGCATAACCCGCGGCGGCGAACGTGGACAGCCAGCCACGGCCGCGCAGGGTCGCCACCAGCAGCAGGCAGAAGAAGAAGATCGCGAACAGGTGCGGCCGCAGCATGGTCATGCGGAACACCAGCACCGGGCTGAACACGACCGCCACCAGCAACCAGCGCCGCAGCGCGTCCCGGCGACAGCACGCGGCGCAGACCGAAGTACAGGCACAGCGCGATCGCGATGCCGCTGATCGGCACCACCGCCATGACGCCACTCGGTCCCGCCAGCCAGTCGGCGGCGCCGGTGGCAGCGTGGAACAGGAACTCCTTGTCCGGGAAATAGCGTCCCCAGCCAAGGTCCTCCACCTGCGGCAGGGTCGCCGGCAATCCCTGCTTCGAGGTGATCGCCGCCAGGCCGAGGTGGTAGTAGCGGTCGGGGTCGTTGGCGCCGACCAGGCGCGGGGGAAGGAAGAAGATTGCGTAGTACGCAGCCATCACCCCGAGCACGAGCACTGCGAAGCCTGTGCGCCGGCCGCGCGAGCCGGCTGCGGGCAGCGCGTTCAAGCGCCGGCTTCCGCGTCGATTTCCGCCTGCAGCTTCTCGCGCAGCACGCGCATCTCCGTGGCCCAGTAACCCTGCCGCTCCAGCACCCAGGCATGCACCGCCGGCATGCCGCGACCGGGCGGCGCGACACGGCCGCGCACGGCCTCGTAGGTATCCAGGTGCGCGCGCGCCTGCCGATAGTAGCCATGCGATGCGAGTACCGCCGCCTGGCGCGCCGCCGCGTCAGGGGAGGGACGCATGCGCAGGGCGCGGTCGAAGGCCGCCAGCGCACGCTGCGGCTGTCCGCGCGCCACCGCCAGTTGTCCTTCCAGCTGCGCCAGGTCGAGTGCCCACCCTTTCGCATAGGCGGGATTGGCGGCGGCTGCGCCGATCAGCATCCCTGCCGAGTCCAGGTCTAGGCCCGCGCAAGTGCCTGCCGCCGCGGTTTCAATGGCGCGCCCGAGCCAGCTGCCAACCATCCGCAGGCCGTGCGTCGCGCCGCGCAGCGTGGCCTGCAGCTCCAGGAATTCGGCAGGCGGGATCGCGCCTTGCGCGCAGCGCGCATTGGCGTGGTTCAGCCCCAGCTGCAGGTCGTGCGGATGGCGCCGCCACAGCGGGCCGAGGCGCTGCACGGCCAGCTCCGGTCGGCCGGCGCTGGTATCCAGCAGTGCGATCGTGGCCTGCGCGCGCGAAGACTCCGGATTCTGCATCGCCCACAGCGCCGCCAGCCGTTCCGGTTGGCCCCACAGAACCGCGCGCTGCAAGGTGGTGGCGCCGAACCAGGCCAGCAGCAGGCACGCGACTCCCAGCTGCAGGCTGCGCCGCATCGGCGCCGCGAACAGCGCGCGCGCCAGTGGCCAGAACAGCAGCATGGCCGGCACGTAGTTGCGATGCTCGAAGTACAGTTCCAGCGGCACGACGCTGGACTCGAGCAGGTGGCCACCGAGGAAGAACAGCAGCGCGGCCGAAAGCGCCGGCCAACGGCGTCGCTGCGTCCAGCCGAGCACGCCGATGGCGGCCATGAACAGCAGGGCCGGCAGCGTGGACAGTGGCTGCAGCCATCCCGTCGACGCCTGGTAGGCGTCGTTGTACAAACCGGTGGAGACCGAGCGGGGCAGCACCAGCAACCACAGGTAATCGCACAGCACGCGCGACTGGGTCAGCAGGCGCTCGCCAATGCTCCAGCCGCGCTCCGGCAGCGTCACCTGCATCGCGGGCAGGAAGGACGCCAGCCAGGCCAGCAGCAGCAGGCTGGGCAGCCACAGCAGCAGCCACTGCAGGGTTCGCGTGGCGCCGGCACCGGCGGCGCCTTCGGGGCGATGTCGCAGCGCGGTCAGTTCGAGCACGGCGGCGAGCAGCGGCAGCAGCACGCCGTTGCCCTTGCACAGCAGCGCCAGACCGGTGCCGCCGACGACTCCCGCGAACATCCAGGCGCCCGCCTGCGCCGGCCGGGCCTCGCTGGCCAGGGTGCGGCCGTGCACGTAGGCGATCAGCCCCGCGAGGATGAAGGTGCCCGGCAGCATCGCTTCGCGCTGCACGATGTAAAGGGTGGTGGAAACGAAGAGCGGATGCAGCAGCCACAGTCCCGCACCCAGCAGGGCCCCGGCGTTTGCCTTCGCATCGGCGCCGTCCAGCGCGCGGCCGAGCATGCGCAGCAGCTGGAACAGCAACACGCCGTTGCACAGGTGCAGCAGCAGGTTGGTGCGCAGGAAAGGACCGGGCTCCGCCGGCCAGTCGCGCGCGTCGATCAGGAAGCTGAGCAGGGCCAGCGGCCGGCCGGTGGGGTCGGCGTTGCCCGAGCTCAGGTAGCGCAGGAAGGTGTTCCAGTCGTCTACGGGCCCGGTCGCGCCGATCGCATCCAGATTGACGAAGTCGTCGAACAGGAAGCCGCCGCTGAGACCGGGAAGGTAGGCCAGGAAGGCGGCCGCGAGCAGGGCTGCCAGCGCCAGCAGGGTCTTGGATTCACGGAGGCGGGAGGACATCGGCGTTCGGTCAGGCGTGGATTCGCGGGGCTGGTGGCGGACATAAAAAGGGCCGCGCTAGGCGGCCCTTTGATTTGTAGCATGGAACCCTGCGATCAGCGGCAGCTGGCCGGGAGCCACTTGTTCTCGAGGCTGGTGCCGGTGGGGCTCTTCTTGCAGGTCCAGACCATCGAGCCGGACTTGGTGATCGGCGAGAACAGCAACGTGGCGTTGTTGATCTTGTCGTTGGCCTTGAACCCGGTCCCGTTCGAGTAGTGGGCGTTGATCACGCCAGCGGAAATGCCGACGCTGCCGACGTAGGAACCGACGATCGAATCGGGCAGAGCCAGGCCGAGCGAGAAGTTCTGCGCTGCAGAGGCGTTCGGGAAGCGGCCGTAGTTGTTGTAGAACTCGCCCACGGCGGTCTTGACGCCGTCGGCCAGCGACGAACCTTCCGAGACCTGCGAGCGAATCACGTAGTCCTGGTACTGCGAGATGGCGATGGCCGCCAGGATGGCGATGATCGCGACGACGATCATCAGCTCGATGAGCGTGAAGCCTTTTTGCATTTTCATGGTTGTAACCCCTAGGTGGTTGTTTCGAATCACGTGCACGGCGACAGCCTCTCAATCCATTGATTGCCGTGGCCGGATGACGTGCGATGAAGACATTGCACTATTCATGCCAACGAAGCAAGGCGCTAAAACCGCGACGACCGTCATGTCCTGACGTCGAGCTGGCCATAATTCGGCGGTCGAATCCAGGACAGCCGACCCGCTCGCGGAATCGCGTCAGAAAGTGACGCGGCGCGTCAGTCTCGGGTGGGTGGTTCCACGGGGGTGGAACCGCTGCCAGACGGCACAGAGCGCGAAGCAGGGCCATAGCGTAGAACAGCGCCCGGAAGGGCAGGCCGTAGCGGGGAAAGGGCGCGACGATCAGATGGAACGCCAGGCCGTAGACGATCAGCGCCGAGGCCAGCGTGCCGCAGCAATTCCCCGGCTGTCCCGGTGCGGCCACCACCTTCGCGACCAGACCAGAATCGCGCCGAGCAGCCCCAGCACCATCAGCGGCCAATGCAGGAGCATCGTCGCCACGCGAATGCCGCGGAACAAATCGTCTTCGTAGAAGGGCGAATGCAGCACCGGGTAAATCAGGATGTCCCAACCCTGCACGTGGTCCCAGGCAAGGAAGTAGCCCGGCTTGCCGAACAGGTACCAGCGCAGGTAGCGCGCCGGCTCTTCGCGGAAGCGGCCGCCGATATGGCGCAGGACGCTCGGCAGATCTCGTGCGATCGCGTCCGCATCGGGATCGTGGCGATACGGGAAAGCCGAAAGCTCTCCGGCTTGTCCTCGTACATGAAGCCCGGATAGGAGCCGTGCGCGAGCGCCTTGACCATCAGGCTGGACGCAGGCTTCCCCACCTCGCCGGAAAGATTGCGCACGATCCAGGGCGAGAGCGTGAGAAGGAAAACGGCGAATGCCAGCGTGGTCTGTATCCGGAAGCGTCGCAACGCGGAGCCAGCCACACCGCGGCGAGTAGCAACGGAGGGAAGAAGATCGCGGTCGATCGCACCAGGCTGGTCGCGCCCCAAAGCGCCCCGCGAGCACGAAGGCGCCGGTGCGTCCGGTCTCTCCCGCCCGTACCGTCGCGAGCAAGCGAGGCCAGCAAGCCGAAACAGAACAGCGACTCGCTCTGGACCGGTCGTGCTGAGCACGCCAGGTGCGGACTGATGGCGGCCAGCGCGCCGGTGCGAGCGCGGCCGCGCAAGGAAAGGAATCGCCGGGCCAGCAGGAATAGCAATGCCACGGCGCAACGCCCAGGCCCGCCTGGACCAGCATTACGCGGCGAAGATAATTGTCGGTCGGTTCAGGATGTCCGACCAGGCGTAAGAACAGCGGATATCCCGGCGGCCGTACGCGTCCCGCGCGGGGGAGTCCCGGTGGGCGGACGCATCCAGGTCGGGTCGATCGAGTAAACCCCGAACGGTCGAGGTTGAACGCATAGGAGAAGTAATCGCCGGCATCGGAGCGCAAGGGCTCGGATGGTGACCGTGTGATTGACCGCCACGACGTGCACGAGCAAGGGAGCCACAGCAGCAACGCCAGCAGCAGTCGGCGCGCGCCAGGCCGCCATCTCGACTCCGCCGCCGCAACCCCGCTCACGCCTTGCCGAACCTGCGTTCGAACAGCCAGTACGCGAACCAGGCCACCAGCAGGCACAGCGGCACGAACAGCGACCACCAGTACTGGATCAACCACTCCGCTGTCCCGCAGCGCGCGTGCCCCGGGCACATGCCCAGGTACCAGTCGATCAGGCGAATGCCGAACTGTGGCAGCAGCAGGCACACCACGAGGAAAAGCGCCGCCCACGCGATGACATAGGCAAGCCGCGCGCCACGAATCATCGTCACCCCTGCTTACTCCATTTCCAGCTTCTTCAGCTTGTAGCGTAGCGCACGGAAGGTGATGCCGAGGTGGGCCGCGGTGCGGGTCTTGTTGTAGCGGCAGGCTTCCAGCGCCTGCTGGATCGTCTCGCGCTCCAGGTCTGAGCAGTGGCCTCGGGCAGCGCCGATTCGGCCGTCGGTGGACCAGGCGGCCGCCGGCGCGTCGCGCGGCGTGTGCTTCCGGCGACGGGCTGGCGAGCCGGCCGGCAGGCCGAGGTCGGCGACGTCGATCTGCTCGCCGTCGCACAGCGCCATCGCGCGCTCGAGGATGTTCTCCAGCTCGCGCACGTTGCCGGGGAACGGATAGGCGTGCAGCGCCGCCTGCGGCTTCCGCGGACAGCGCAGGCCGCGGCTCGTCCATCTCCGCCGCCAGCCGCGCCAGGATCGCATCCGCGATCAGCGGGATGTCGTCGCGGCGCTCGCGCAGCGGCGGCACCGGCAGCTCGATGACGTTGATGCGGTAGTACAGGTCGTGGCGGAAGCTGGCCTTCCTCGACCAGCTGCGCCGAGGTTCTTGTGCGTCGCCGACAGGATGCGCACGTCGACCGGCACCTCCGCCGAGGCGCCGACCGGGCGCACGGTCTTTTCCTGGATCACGCGCAGCAGCTTCACCTGCATGTGCAGCGGCAGTTCGGCGACCTCGTCGAGGAACAGGGTGCCGCCGTTGGCGGCCTGGAACAGGCCTTCCTTGTCGGCGTGGGCGCCGGTGAAGCTGCCCTTCGTGTGGCCGAACAGCTCGCTTTCCATCAGTTCGGCCGGGATGGCGCCGCAGTTGACCGGCACGAAGGGGCCGGCGCGCGCGCGGCCCTGCTCGTGGATCAGGCGCGCGACCAGTTCCTTGCCGACGCCCGACTCGCCGCTGATGTACACCGGCGCCTGGCTGCGCGCCAGCTTCGCGATGGTCGGCGCGCAACTGCTGCATGCGCGCGGATTCGCCGATCAGGCGCGCTGTGCCGTGGGTTGCTGCGAGCGGCGCTGCTCGCCCAGGTCGAGCGCGTTCTGCACCAGCCGGCGCAGCACCGACAGGTCCACCGGCTTGGTGACGAAGTCGAAGGCGCCGGCCTTGAGCGCGTCCACCGCGGCTTCGACGTTGCCGTAGGCGGTGATCATCGCCACCGGCGTGTCGGGGTGGCGCTGGCGATGTGGGCGATCAGGTCCTGCCCGTTGCCGTCGGGCAGGCGCATGTCGGTCAGGCAGAGGTCGTATTTGCTCTGCGCCGAGCTGCGCGCGCGCCGCGGCCAGGTCGGCCGCGGTGTCCACGCGCAGGCCCATGCGGCCCGAGCGTGAGCACCAGCAGTTCGCGGATATCGCGTTCGTCGTCGACGACCAGGGCGCTGCGAAGGGTGGACATGCCGGGGGCAGGGGGGGGATGGGAGGCAGGGACACTCTAGCGAAGCGCGACGGGACCGCCGCCGGAGATCAGTGCCGCTGCAGTCCGTCGCACCAGCGCCTGCGCGGGCGGCAGCAGCACGCGGAAGCAACTGCCGCCGCCGGGCACCGGCTCGTAGCTCGAGCGTGCACTGGTTGGCCTCGCACAGCTGGCGGGCGATGTACAGGCCCAGGCCGGTGCCGTGTTCGCTGGTGGTGAAGAAGGCGGTGAATATCTGCTCGGCCACGCGCTGGCGGGATGCCGGGGCCGCGGTCGATCACCTCGATCATCGGCATGCGCCTGGGTCGCGTCGCGGCGCACCGCCACCGTCACCTGCGCCGGCTCGCCGGGCATGGCGGCCGTAGGTCAGCGCGTTGTGCACCAGGACGGTCAGCACCTGGTGCAGGTGCTGCGGGTCGACCATCGCCACCACGCGGGTGCCTTCGTTGACGGCCCTGCAGCACGTCGGTCTCGAGCGGATGGCTGCTCGGCGTAGTCGTCGACGAAGCTGCGGGCGAACGCGACCAGCTCCACGCGTTTCGGCCTGCGAGCGTTCGCGCCGCGCCAGCCCGAGGATGTTCTGCACGATGCCGTTCATGCGCTGGCACTGCGATGTGGATGATCTCCAGCAGCCGGCGGTCGGTCTCCGGCAGGTCGTTGGACTCCTCCAGCAACTGCGCCGAATAGCTGATCGCCGCCAGCGGATTGCGGATCTCGTGCGCGATGCTGGCCGACAGCCGGCCCAGCGTGGCCAGCGTCAGCTCCTCGGCGCGGCCGGAATAGATGCGGCTGTCGTCGAGGAAGATCAGGAACAGCTTGTCGGTCAGACTCAGCGACACGAAGCGCGGCAGCACCTCCGGCGCGCCTTCGGCGAAGGTCATGGCCTTGGGGACTTCGCCGCGGCCGCTGACGCCACTGCCAGCAGGCTGGCGTGCAGGGCTTCCGAGCCACGTGCAGCAGGTCGCGGCCGTGGTGCGAAGGCGCTGCCCAGCAGTCCCCAGGCGGCCTCGTTGACAGGCGGATCTGGTGCGACGCCGTCCACCACCAGCACGCCGGTGCGCATGCGCCGGATCACCAGCTCATTCAGTTCGGACAGGTTGGCCAGCTCCTCGCCGCGGCGGCTCGGCGAGCGCCTCGCTGTCGCTGATCTGCCGGCGCAACTGCTGGCACAGCAGCGCCGTGCCGAGGTAGGTAACCGAGAACATCGTCGCCTCGGCCGCGGCTGCGCGCCGAGCCGTCGGCGAGCATGCGGTTGAAGATGTACTCGCTCAGCAGCATCAGCGCCGCGACGATGGCGAAGCCCATGCTCGCCGCCGGCGTGAGCATCAGCGCGCCGGCGCCGATGTTGAACAGCATGAACATCGCGATGCCGCTTTCGCCGCCGTCGCGTCGCCATCAGCGCCGTGACCCAGACCAGCAGGTCCAGCACCAGGCCGAGCGCCGCCTGCCGGCGCAGGCGCATTTCGCCCTCCGAGGCTCGGCCACAGCAGCCCCAGCCCGGCCAGGAAGTAGCCGGCGGCCGCCAGCTTCAGCAGCACGGGCTCGCGGATCTCGGCCATGGTCAGGCCGAGCGGGCGTGAAGGCCACCATGCCGAGCATCCCGGCCTCCAGCAGCCGGAACAGCGTGAAGAAGTACAGCTCGCGGTGTTGGACGCTGAGGCTGTCCGGCTGGGTGGGCGGCATGGAACCTCGGCTTTGCGCGGTCGCGCGCCTGCCATCCTACGGCAAGCGCTTTTGCCTTTGCCGGGGGTTCCCGGCGACAATGCCGCCGCCCCCTCCCGCGCCGAAGGCAAGCGCATGAACTTCCACGAGTACCAGGCCAAGCAACTGTTCGCCGAGTACGGCATCCCGGTTCCCGCCGGGCCGCGTCGCCCGTACCGCGCGAGGAGGCCGTCGAGGCGGCCAAGGCCATCGGCGGCGACCACTGGGTGGTGAAGGCACAGATCCACGCCGGCGGCCGCGGCAAGGCCGGCGGCGTCAAGCTGGTCAAGACCATCGACGAGGTCCGCGAGGCCGCCAAGGCGATGCTCGGCACCGGCATGGTCACCTACCAGTCGGCCGGCCGTCGCCCTGCCGGTCGACGCGGTGCTGATCACCGAAGCCACCGACATCGCCAAGGAGCTGTACCTGTCGATGCTGGTCGACCGCGCCACCAAGTCGGTCACCTTCATCGCCTCGGCCGAGGGCGGCGTCGAGATCGAAAAGGTCGCCAAGCGACAACCCGGAAGCGATCCACACCGTGCACGTCAACTTCGTCGCAGGGCCTGCAGCCCTACCATGCCGCAAGGTCGGCTTCGCCATGGGCCTGGATGCCAAGCAGGTCGGCCAGCTGACCAAGATCATGATGGGCCTGTACAAGCTGTTCAACGAGAACGACCTGGCGCTGATCGAGCTCAACCCGCTGGCCATCCTCGCAACGGCGACCTGGTGGCGCTCGACGGCAAGATCAACTCCGACGACAACGCCGCCTTCCGCCAGCCGCGACCTGGTGGCGATGCGCGACATCCGCAGGAAGACGAGACCGAGGTGCTCGGCCGTCGAAGTATCGACCTCAACTACGTGACCATGGACGGCAACATCGGCTGCATGGTCAACGGCGCCGGCCTGGCGATGGCGACCATGGACGTGATCACGCTCAACGGCGGCGAGCCGGCCAACTTCCTCGACGTCGGCGGCGGCGCCACCAAGGAGCGCGTGACCGAGGCCTTCAAGCTGATCCTGCGCGACGCCGACAAGGTGAAGGCGATCTTCGTCAACATCTTCGGCGGCATCGTCCGCTGCGACATGATCGCCGAGGGCATCATCGCCGCGGTCAAGGAAGTGGACGTCAAGGTGCCGGTGATCGTGCGCCTGGAAGGCACCAACGTGGAGCAGGGCAAGGAGCTGCTGCGCAATTCCGGGCTGGCGATCATCGCCGCCGACGACATCAACGATGGCGCGCAGAAAGGCCGTCGCCGCCGCCAAGGAAGACGAACATGAGCGTTCTGGTCAACAAGAAGCACCAAGGTCATCGTGCAGGGCTTCACCGGCACGCAGGGCACCTTCCACGCCGAGCAGATGCTCGACTACGGCACCAAGGTCGTCGGCGGCGTCACGCCCGGCAAGGGTGGCACGCAGCACCTCGAGCCTGCCGGTGTTCAACACCGTCGAGGAAGCGGTCGAGGACACCGGCGCCGAACGCGTCGGTGATCTACGTGCCGCCGCCGTTCGCGGCCGACGCGATCCTGGAAGCGGCCGACGCCGGCATCACGCGTGATCGTCTGCATCACCGAAGGCATTCCGGTGCTGGACATGCTGCGCGTGAAGAACGCGCTGAAGGCCTACCCGGACACGCGCGCTGATCGGCCCGAACTGCCCGGGCATCATCACCCCCGGCGAGTGCAAGATCGGCATCATGCCCGGCCACATCCACATGCCGGGCAAGGTCGGCATCGTGTCGCGCTCCGGCACGCTGACCTATGAAGCCGTGAAGCAGACCACCGATGCCGGCCTGGGCCAGAGCACCTGCATCGGCATCGGCGGCGACCCGATCCAGGGCATGAACTTCATCGACTGCCTGCGCCTGTTCCAGGACGACCCGCAGACCGAGGGCATCATCATGGTCGGCGAGATCGGCGGCAGCGCCGAGGAAGAAGCCGCCGAGTTCATCGCGAAGCACGTGACCAAGCCGGTGGTCGGCTTCATCGCCGGCGCCTCGCGCCCCGGAAGGCAAGCGCATGGGCCACGCCGGCGCGATCGCCTCGGGCGGCAAGGGCACGGCGGAGGGCAAGTTCGAGGCGCTGGAAAAGGCCGGGCGTCACCACGGTCAGGTCGCCGGGCGACCTCGGCGCGGCCATCGCCAAGCGGCTGGCGAAGTAAGATCGCGGCGCGGCCGCGATGCGCATCGCGCTGGCCCAGTTCGATTTCCCGGTCGGGCGACCTCGCAGGGAACGCGCCCGGATCCTGCGCCTGATCGCGCAGGCGCGCGGATGCGTCCGCGGCGCCGACCTGGTGCTGTTCCCGGAACTGGCCCTGTCGGGCTATCCGCCCGAAGACCTGCTGCTGCGCCCGGCCTTCCTGGCCGACGTGCCAGCAGCGACTGCACGAAATCGCCGCGCAGGTACAGGGCATCGTCGCCGTGGTCGGCTGGCCGGAAGCGGCCGGGCCGGTGGTGTACAACGCCGCCAGCGTGCTGCGCGACGGCGCCATCGAGGCCACCTACCGCAAGCGCGAGCTGCCCAACTACGCGGTGTTCGACGAGCGCCGCTACTTCGCCGCCGACGACGTGCCCTGCGTGTTCGAGTGCGCGGGCGCGCAGGTCGGCCTGCTGATCTGCGAAGACCTGTGGTTCCCCGAGCCGGCGGCCGCGGCGGCCCGGCTCGGCGCGCAGTTGCTGCGTGGTGCCCAATGCCTCGCCGTTCGAGCGCGGCAAGTCGGCTGCAGCGCGACGCGCTGCTGGCCGACCGCGTGCGCGAGACCGGCGTCGGCATCGCCTACCTGAACGTGGTCGGCGGCCAGGACGAGCTGGTCTTCGACGGCGCCTCGGTCCTGGTCGATGGCGACGGCGGCGCGCACCCTGCGGCGCAGGCCTTCGCGGACCACCTGCTGGTCGCCGATTTCGACGCCCGCCACGCGCCGCTTCGCGCGGGTGGACTGGCCCGAGGGCGGCGACGAGTGCCCGGAAGCGCTGGCCTGGCGCGCGATCGTGCGCGGCATCCGCGACTACTGCGGCAAGAACGGTTTCCGACAGGTCTGGCTCGGGCTGTCCGGCGGCATCGACTCGGCGCTGGTGCTGGCGCTGGCCGTCGAGGCGCTGGGCGCGGGCAATGTCGCGCGCGGTGCGGCTGCCGTCGCGCTACACCGCCGGCCTGTCGCAACGACCTGGCCGACGTGCAGGCGCGCATGCTCGGCGTGCGAACTGCGCACGATCGCCGATCGAGGCGCCTTTCGAAGGCTTCCTCGAGGCGCTGGCGCCGCTGTTCGCCGGCCTTGCGCCGGGCATCGCCGAGGAGAACCTGCAGTCGCGCAGCCGCGGCGTGCTGCTGATGGCGCTGTCGAACAAGCTTCGGCGGCCTGCTGCTGACCACCGGCAACAAGAGCGAGTACGCGGTCGGCTACGCCACCATCTACGGCGACATGTGCGGCGGCTTCGCGCCGATCAAGGACCTGTACAAGACCGAGGTCTACGCGCTGTGCCGCTGGCGCAACGCGCAGGGCGCCGGCGAGGTGATCCCGGAAGGCGGTGATCGAGCGCGCCGCCCTCGGCCGAGCTGCGCGACAACCAGACCGACCAGGACTCGCTGCCGCCCTATGAGGTGCTCGACGCGATCCTGCAGCGCTACGTGGACGGGAACGCTCGCGCGGCCGAGATCGTCGCCGAAGGCTTCGATGCCGCGACGGTGGCGCGGGTGCTGCAAGCTCGTGCGGCAGCGGGAGTGGAAGCGGCGCCAGGCGGCGCCGGGCCCGAAGCTCTCGCGGCGCGCCTTCGGCCGTGAGCGCCGCTACCCGATCACGTCCGGATGGCCCGGCTGATCAGTTGATGTATTCGCCCGACTGAACGGGATTGAGCTTGCCGCAGGAAGCCCTCGTCGTTGGCCGGCCACTTGCCCGTCAGGTACGGGTGCTCCGGGTAGTTCGTGCTCGCAGCACCTTGCGTCGCGTCCGTCGGCCAGCGTCGTCCTGGCCCAGGCCGGTGTAGGACAGCGCCAGCAGCGCCAGCGCATCGTCCTCGTAGGCGCTCTGCGGGTAGTTCTCCAGCAGGTACTTGCCGCGGTTGGCGGCGGCGACGTAGGCGCTCGCGACGCAGGTAGTACAGGCCGACGATCAGCTCGTGGCGCGCCAGCTCGTTGCGCAGGTAGATCATGCGCTGGCGGGCGTCCGGCGGCGTAGCGGCTGTTGGGGTAGCGGCGCAGCGACCTCGTCGAAGTCGTTGAAGCTCTGCGCGGGCGCGTTCAGGTCGCGGGCCGAGGTGTCGGTGCGGAAGACGCAGCGAGCAGGCCGATGCTGCGGTCGAAATTGATCAGCGCCTTGCAGGTAGTAGGCGTAATCGATGTGCGCGGTGGCGTCGGGTAGGTGCGGATGAAGCGGTTGATGGTGGAGGTCGCGTCCTCCGGCTTGCCGGTCGTGTACTGCGACGTAGGCCAGTTCGAGCTGCGCCTGTTCGTTGTAGAGGCCGAAAGGGAAGCGCGCGATCAGGCGGCTGGTAGTAGCGGCCGGCGCGGTCGCTGTAGTCGCCGTCGACCAGGTTCGCTTGGCCTGCGGCGTACATTGCCTCCACCGGCAGGGTGCTCGGTGTCGGCCTCTTGCCGTCGCCGCCGAACCAGCCGCCGACGGTCTTGCAGCCGCGCAGGGCCAGCACGAGGAGCAGGCAGGATCAGGAGGAACAGTCTTGCCGGTCAGTCGGGTCATCCAGGAGTGTCGCCAGGTCAAGGCGCTGGAGGCAGCAAGTTCGGGGATAATAACCGGAAAGCCCGCGGACGCCTCCATGAATGCGGCGCGCGGGTCATCCCGGGCCCGGAGGCCTCGCATGACCGCATGACCCGGCAGATCCCCAGCCAAACCGAAACCGACGACAGCGAGCTCGAACTGCTCGAGGCCGCGATCCCGCTGAGTCCGGCCGGCCGCGCTTCGACCAGGCGCTGGCCGAGCTGTTCCCCGATTTCTCGCGCTCCCGGCTGTCCGAGTGGATCAAGGCCGGCGAGCCCTGCTCGACGGCGGCGGTCGCGCGCCCGAGCGAGGCCGGTGCGCGGTGGCGAGCCGGTCGTCCCTGGACGCTGCGCACCGAAGTCGAGACCGGCGACGCTGCCCGAGGACATCCCGCTCGACATCGTGTACGAGGACGCGGACGTGCTGGTGATCAACAAGCCGGCCGGGCTGGTGGTGCACCCGGGCGCCGGCAACCCGCGCGGCACCCTGGTCAATGCCCTGCTGCACTTCGACCCGCGCCTGGCCGAACTGCCGCGCGCCGGCATCGTGCACCGGCTCGACAAGGACACCTCCGGGCTGATGGTGGTCGCGCGCACGCTGCGCGCGCATACCGCGCTGGTGGAACAGCTGTCCGCGCGCGAGGTGCATCGCCAGTACCTGGCCGTGGTGCAGGGCACGATGGTCGCCGGCGGCACCATCGACGCGCCGATCGGCCGCCATGCCACCGACCGCATCCGCCAGGCGGTGGTGAAGCGAGGCGCCGGCCGCGACGCGATCACCCACTACCGGGTGCGCGAGACGTTTCCGCGCGCACACCCTGGTCGAGTGCCGGCTCGAAACCGGCCGCACGCACCAGATCCGCGTGCACATGGCGCAGTCCGCCAGCACCCGCTGGTCGGCGACCCGCTGTACGGCGGCTCCTTCAAGCTGCCGAAGGCGCGCCACGCCGGAGCTGGTCGAGCGCGCTGCGCGCTTTCAAGCGCCAGGCCCTGCACGCCGAGAAGCTCGACCTTCGTGCACCCGATCACCGGCGAGACGGTGGCTCGACCAGCGCGCCGATGCCGGCGGACATGCGTGGCGCTGCTGGCGGCGCTGCGCGCCGATACGGCCGCGGCCAAGAGCGGCCGATGACGGCGCCGGCCTGGCTGCACGCCGCTGGCCCGCGCCGCCCGGCGTGCGTGCGCTGACCACCACGCGTGGCGAGCCCGGCGCGTCTCGCTGCCGCCCTTCGACCGGTTCAACCTGGGCTTGCGCAGCGGCGACGACACCGCCGCGGTGATGGCCAATCGCGGCGCTGCTGCAGGAATGGCTGCGGCTGCCGTCGCCACCGCATTGGCTGAAGCAGGTGCACGGCACCGGCGTGGTGCGCGTCCAGACGCCAGCGGGCGCGGCCGCAGGCACTGGCGCCGAAGAGGAGCCGGAGGCCGATGCCGCGGTCACCGTCCATGCCCGGCGTGGTGCTGGCCATCCTCACTGCCGACTGCCTGCCGGTCGTCTTCTGCGACCGGGCCGGCACTGCGAAATCGGCGCCGCGCACGCTGGCTGGCGCGGCCTCGCGGGGGGCGTGCTTGAGGCCACCGTGGAGGCCATGGGCGCCGCGCCAGGCGAACTGCTCGCCTGGATCGGACCGGGCGCCGGGCCGGCGAACTACGAGATTGGCGAAGAGGTCCGCGACGCGTTCATTGTTGAGCGACGCGGGCGCGGGATCGGCATTCGTCGAGACCCGCGCCGGTCACTGGCGCGTGGACCTATCGGCGCTGGCGCGCCGCCGACTCGTGGCGGCGGGCCTTGATCAGGCGTCGATAGCAGGCGGTGATGCCTGCACGCTGGCCGATCCGGCCGGTTCTTTTCGCACCGTCGCGACGCGCGCACGGGGCGGATGGCGACGCTGGCGTGGATGGATCCGGTGTCCCTGGCTGGCTAGATCAGGCCGGCCTTGACACGGCCCGAGAATGGCTCAGGCCAGCGCGGCGCGGCCTGTCCGAGCTTGAAATCCGGCCGCCCGACCGCAGTTTGGAGAGTGGTAAGCGACAGGGCCACGACTTCCTCGAGGATTCGCAACATGCGCATGGACAAACTCACTTCGCGCTTCCAGCAGGCGCTGAGCGACGCGCAGTCGCTGGCGGTCGGCCGCGACCACAACCTGATCGAGCCGGCGCACCTGCTGATCGCGCTGCTCGACCAGCAGGGCGGCAGCACGCGGCCGATGCTGGCGCAGGCCGGCGTCAACGTCGCCGCGCTGCGCCAGACGCCTGGTCGAGGCGCTCGACAAGCTGCCCAAGGTCACCGGCCAGGAAGGCAATGTCAGCGTCGGCAACGACCTGAGCCGCCTGCTCAACCTCACCGACAAGCTGGCCCAGCAGCGCGGCGACGACTTCATCGCCAGCGAGCTGTTCGTGCTGGCCGCGCTGGACGACAAGGGCGCGGCCGGGCAGGCGCTCAAGGCCGGCCGGCGGCAACAAGGCGGCGCTGGAGCAGCGCCATCGAGACGCTGCGCGGCGGCGAGAAGGTGCAGGACGAGAACGCCGAGGAAAACCGCCAGGCGCTGGAGAAGTACTGCATCGACCTCACCGAGCGCGCCGAGAAGCGGCAAGCTCGACCCGGTGATCGGCCGCGACGAGGAAATCCGCCGCACCATCCAGGTGCTGCAGCGGCGCACCAAGAACAACCCGGTGCTGATCGGCGAGCCCGGCGTGGGCAAGACCGCCATCGTCGAAGGCCTGGCCCAGCGCATCATCAACGGCGAAGTGCCCGAAGGCCTGCGCGGCCGGCGCGTGCTGTCGCTGGACATGGGCGCGCTGATCGCCGGCGCCAAGTTCCGCGGCGAGTTCGAGGAGCGGCTGAAGGCCGTGCTCAGCGACCTGTCCAAGCAGGAAGGCCAGGTCATCCTGTTCATCGACGAGCTGCACACGATGGTCGGCGCCGGCAAGGCCGAAGGCTCGATGGACGCCGGCAACATGCTCAAGCCCGCGCTGGCGCGCGGCGAGCTGCACTGCATCGGCGCCACCACGCTGGACGAGTACCGCAAGTACGTCGAGAAGGACGCCGCGCTGGAGCGCCGCTTCCAGAAGGTGTTCGTCGGCGAGCCCTCGGTCGAGGACACCATCGCGATCCTGCGCGGCCTCAAGGAGCGCTACGCCGTGCACCACGGCGTCGAGATCACCGACCCGGCGATCGTCGCCGCGGCCACGCTGTCGCACCGCTACATCGCCGACCGCCAGCTGCCCGACAAGGCCATCGACCTGATGGACGAGGCGGCCTCGCGCATCCGCATGGAGATCGATTCCAAGCCGGAGGAAATGGACCGCAAGGAGCGCCGCCTGATCCAGCTGAAGATCCAGCGCGAGGCGCTGAAGAAGGAGAAGGACGCGGAGTCGAAGCAGCGCCTGGCCGACCTCGAGGCCGAGATCGGCGTGCTCGAGCGCGAGTTCTCCGACCTCGAGGAAATCTGGAAGTCCGAGAAGGCGGCGCTGGCCGGCGTCACCGAAGATCAAGGAGCAGATCGAGCAGGCGCGCCGAGCTCGACGCCGCGCATCGCACGCAGGACTTCGCCAAGGCTCGCGAGATCCAGTACGGGCGCATGCCGGAGCTGGAAAAGCAGCTGCAGGCGGCGCAGGAAACCGAGGCCAAGGGCTTCAAGCTGCTGCAGGACAAGGTCACCGCCGAGGAAATCGCCGAGGTGGTGTCGCGCTGGACCGGCATCCCGGTCAGCAAGATGCTGGAAGGCGAGCGCGAGAAGCTGCTGCGCATGGAAGACGAGCTGCACCGGCGCGTGATCGGCCAGGACGAGGCGGTGAAGGCGGTGTCCGATGCCATCCGCCGCTCGCGCGCCGGCCTGTCCGATCCCGAATCGGCCGAACGGCTCCTTCCTGTTCCTGGGCCCCACCGGCGTCGGCAAGACCGAGCTGTGCAAGGCGCTGGCCGAGTTCCTGTTCGACACCGAGGACGCGATGGTGCGCATCGACATGAGCGAGTTCATGGAGAAGCACTCGGTCGCGCGCCTGATCGGCGCGCCCCCGGGCTACGTCGGCTACGAAGAGGGCGGCTACCTCACCGAGGCGGTGCGCCGGCGTCCCTACAGCGTGATCCTGCTCGACGAGGTCGAGAAGGCGCATCCGGACGTGTTCAACATCCTGCTGCAGGTGCTCGACGACGGCCGCCTGACCGACGGCCAGGGCCGCACGGTGGACTTCCGCAACACCGTGATCGTGATGACCTCCAACCTGGGCTCGCAGAACATCCAGGAGGTCTGACGCAGCGACGAGCCGGCGCCGGCGAAAGCGTGGCCTACGCGCAGATGAAGGCCGCGGTGATGGGCGTCGGTGCAGACGCACTTCCGGCCCGGAGTTCATCAACCGGCTCGACGACATCGTGGTGTTCCATCCGCTCGGGCACGACGCAGATCCGCCGCATCGCCGAGATCCAGACCCGCTACCTGGGCAAGCGCCTGGCCGAGCGGCAGATCAAGCTGCGAGCTGTCGCGAAGGCGCGCTGACCCTGCTCGGCAACATCGGCTTCGACCCGGTGTACGGCGCGCGCCCGCTCAAGCGCGCGATCCAGCAGCAGCTGGAGAACCCGCTGGCGAACCGCATCCTCAGCGGCGAGTTCGGCGCCGGCGACACCATCGTGATCGACACCGACGGCGTGGTGCTGACCTTCGCGAAGGCCTAGCCGGCGAACTGCAGCGGGGGCGGCTCGCCCGTCCCCGCCTTGTCCGGGTTTTCCAGCGCGCGGGCAGAGCCGACCATTTCCGCCATCGAGTAGGCGAGTTCGCGCTCCGCCAGCACGGCGCCGTCGGCGCCGCTGCGACAGCAGGTGGCGCACCTCGGTCTCGCTGTGTGCGCGCGCGAGGATGGTCATCAGTGGATTGGCCGCGCGCAGGCGCGCGACGATCTCGCCCGCCTCGTAGGCATTGGGGATGGCCAGCAGCGCGTGCGTCGCGGTCTCCGGGCCCAGCTCCGCCAGCCGTTCCTTCGAGGCGGCATTGCCGCGCACGACCGGGAAGCCGTCGGCGCGCGCCTTCGCCACCAGGTCGGCATCGTCCTCGATGACCACGAGCTGCATGCCGCGCGTGCGCAGCAGTCCGGCGAGCTGGTCGCCGACGCGGCCGTAGCCGATCAGGATCGCGTGGCCGCCGGCCGGAAGCACGGGCGCGCCGTCCTCTTCCGGTACCGGCTCGCCCTTCTTGCGCGCCTGGCGGCGCACCACCGCGGCGAACACGAAGGGATTGGCCACGATCGAGATCAGCGCGCCGGCCAGCACCAGGTCGCGGCCGTCCCCGGGCATCAGCCGCAGGCTGACCGCGAGCCCGGCCAGCACGAAGCTGAACTCGCCGATCTGGGAGACGGTGGCGGCAATGGTCGACGGCGATGCGCTCGTTGTGGCCCAGGGCGCGCAGCATCAGCCAGGCGGCCAGCGGCTTGACCACGCATGATCACGACCACGCAGGCGGCCACCTGCAGCGGCTCCCGGATCAGGATGGTCGGGTCGAACAGCATGCCCACCGAAACGAAGAACAGCACCGCGAAGGCATCGCGCATCGGCAGCGAGTCGGCTGCGGCCTTGTGGCTGAGTTCGGACTCGTTGAGCAGCATGCCGGCGAAGAAGGCGCCGAGCGCGATCGAGACGCCGAACCACTGCGAGGAGACGTAGGCGACGCCGAGCGCGATCGCCAGCACCCCCAGCGTGAACAGTTCGCGCGAGCCGGTGCCGGCGACCTTGCGCAGCACCCAGGGCACGAGGCGCCGGCCGACCACCACGACCACCGCGGTGAACAGCGCCAGCTTGAGCACGGTCAGGCCCAGCGCCTCCAGCAGCTTGCCGGTGTCCACGTCGGCGTCGGCCGCAGCGCCATGCGCGCGCCCGAACACCGGCAGCATCACCAGCACCAGCACCACCACCAGGTCCTCGACGATCATCCAGCCGATCGCGGTCTTGCCGCGGCGGGTGTCGAGCAGGCGGTTGTCCTCCAGCGCCCGCAGCAGCACCACCGTGCTGGCCACGGACAGGCACAGGCCGAACACGATGCGCGGCCAGCCAGTCCCAGCCCAGCCAGCGTCCAAGCAGCGCGCCCAGCGCGGTCGCCGGCCAGGATCGGCAGCGCCGCCCAGGGCAGGGCGATCTTGCGCACCTCCTTGAGGTCGTCCACCGAAAAATGCAGGCCGACGCCGAACATCAGCAGCACCACGCCGATTTCGCCGAGCTGGCTGGCCAGGTCTGGTATCGGCCTCGTAGCCGGGCGTGAAGGGCCCGACCAGGACGCCGGCCAGCAGGTAGCCCACCAGCGGCGACAGCTTCAGCCGATGGGCCAGGGACCCGAGCACGAAAGCCAGCACCAGGCCGGCGGCGAGCAGGGTCAAGAAGGGTGCGTTTCGTGGCTGCATGCCCGGATCGGATCGCTCAACAGGCTAAAATGCGCGCCAATGATCTCCTTCAAGAACTTCGCGCTGCGGCGCGGCGAACGCCTGCTGCTGTCCAACGTGGACCTGACCCTGCACGCCGGCTGGCGCGTGGGCGTGATCGGCCGCAACGGCTGCGGCAAGTCCAGCCTGTTCGCCACCATCATGGGCGAGATCGAGTCCGACCTGGGCGATCTCGACATGCCCACGCGCCTGCGCATCGCCAGCGTGGCGCAGGAAACCCCCTCGCTGCGCCGATCCGGCGATCGACTTCGTGCTGTCCGGCGACGCCGAGGTCTACGAGGTGATCCGCGCCGAGGCCGCGGCGATGGACGCCGAGGACTACGACGCGGTGGCCGATGCGCACCAGCGCCTCGACGAGCTCAACGGCTACGACGCCAGCGCGCGCGCCGGCCGGCTGCTGCACGGCCTGGGCTTCCCGCCGACACGCATTCGCGCCCGGTCTCCTCGCTTCTCCGGCGGCTGGCGCGTGCGCCTGAACCTGGCGCGGGCGCTGATGAAGCCCTCCGACCTGCTGCTGCTCGACGAACCCACCAACCACCTCGACCTCGACGCCGTGCTGTGGCTGGAGCAGTGGCTGCTGAAGTACCCGGGCACCCTGCTGCTGATCTCGCACGACCGCGAGTTCCTCGACGACGTCACCACGCACACGCTGCACCTGCACGAAGGCAAGGCCAAGCTGTACACCGGCGACTACACCAGCTTCGAGCGCCAGCGCGCCGAGCACCTGCGCCTGCAGCAGATCACCCACGAGAAGGTGCAGGCCGAGCGCGCGCACCTGCAGAGCTTCATCGACCGCTTCAAGGCCAAGGCCAGCAAGGCCAAGCAGGCGCAGTCGCGGGTCAAGCGCCTGGCCAAGCTGGCAGGACACCGAGGCGGTGCGCGCCGAGCGCGGCATCCACCTCGAATTTCGCCGAGCCGCCGAAGCTGCCGCACTCGCTGATCCGCCTGAACCATGTCGACTGCGGCTACCCGGCTGCGCAGGGCGCGACCAAGATCCTGCACGACGTCGGCTTCGGCCTGGAGGCGGGCGACCGCGTCGGCCTGCTCGGTCCCAACGGCGCCGGCAAGTCCACGCTGGTGAAGACGCTGGTCGGCGAACTGCCGCTGCTGGCCGGCGAGCGCGTGGCGCACCCGGACCTGCAAGCATCGGCTACTTCGCGCAGCACACCGTGGAGAGCCTGCACGAGGGCCAGTCGCCGCTGTGGCACCTGCGCGAGCTGGAGCCGCTGGTCGGCGAACAGCAGATGCGCAGTTTCCTCGGCACGCTGGAATTTCGCCGGCGACCGCGCCTTCGAGAACGTGGACGGCTTCTCCGGCGGCGAACGCGCGCGCCTGGCGCTGGCGCTGATCGCCTATCGCAAGCCGAACGTGCTGCTGCTCGACGAACCGACCAACCACCTCGACCTCGACATGCGCGAGGCGCTGGCCGAGGCGCTGAGCGACTATCGAGGGCGCGATCGTGCTGGTCTCGCACGACCGCCACCTGATCGGCCTGGTCTGCGAAACCTTCTGGCGCGTCGCCGACGGGCGGGTCGAGCCATTCGACGGCGACCTCGACGAGTACGCGGCCTGGCTGCGCTCGCGCGGCAACAAGCCGATGGAAAAGCCGGCGGCGAAGACGCCGGTGGCAACTGCCCCGGCGTCTGCGCCTGCGCCTGCGAAGGCCAAGTCCGGTGGCCCCGCCGGCAAGCGCCTCGGACAGGTCGAGGCGAGGCTGGCGGCGATCGAATCCGAGAACGCGCACATCATCGAAGAGCTCGCCAATCCGGCGCTGTACAACAGCGACGGCGGCGGCACCGTGGTGGTGCTGTCGCAGCGGCAGGGCGAACTGCAACGCGAGCGCGAAGCGCTCGAGGCCGAGTGGCTCGGCCTGTACGAGGCGGTCGCGAGCGGCTGAGCACCAAGCTTGATTCCGGGCCGCGCCGGCCCCATCCATCCTGCGTCACCGGAAGCCCACGCCATGCCCATCTATGCCTTCGAATGCACCGCCTGCGGCCACCGCTTCGAGCGTCTGCAGCGCCTGTCGGACGCCGACCCGAGCCAGTGCCCGGAGTGTGAGTCGGCCGAGGTGCGCAGGCAGCTGACCGCGCCCAGCTTCCGCCTGGCCGGCGCCGGCTGGTACGAGACCGATTTCAAGAAGGACGGCCAGCGCAACCTTGCCGACAAGGGCGATGCGCCTGAAAGCCGAGTCGCCGGCGAAGGAGGGGGCGGCGGCCAAGCCCGACGCCAAGCCCGCCGCTGTCGAGGCGGCCAAACCCGCGACGCCAAAACCCGCGCCCCCCAAGTCCGACGCATGAAAAAACCCGGCCGAAGCCGGGGTTTCTTGTCAGGTGACCCGGAGGCTCAGCGGTAGCCGAAGCGCGCGCGGCAGCCCGCCGTCACCCACAGGTTGCCGTTGCGATCGTAACCCCAGTCGCGGCCCTCGGTGCAGGTGCTGCCGGAGATGCGCTCGACCAGGTAGGGATCGCCGTAGCGGGTGTCCCAGGTGCAGGTGGTGCGACGGCCATCGACGCTGGAGCAGGTGACGCCGTAGTTCGGGTCACGGTTCCAGTTGTTGCTGGTGCCCAGGTCACGATAGCCGTAGTCGCTGTAACGCGCGTCGCCGTAGCCAAAGGTGGCTCGGCAGCCCGAGCTGACCCAGATGCCGCCGCCGCGGGTGTAACCCCAGTCGCGACCCTCGACGCAGGAATTGTTCGAGATCTGCTGGATCAGGCGCGGCGTGCCGTAGCGGTCGTCCCAGGAGCAAACGGCGCGGCGGCCATCGAAGCTCGAGCAGGTCACCGCGTAGTTCGGGCGGCGCGTCCAGTTTCCGACGTCGTCACGCGGACCCGGACGGCCCTCGGACGAGAAGGTGGCACGGCAGTTGTTGCGCACCCATACGGTGCCGGGCTTCTGGCCCCAGGTGCGGCCTTCCACGCAGCTGGCGCTGTTCGGCAGCGTGCGACGCAGGTAGACCTGGCCGCGGAAACCGGTGGCGCATTCCTTGTAACGGCTGCGGTAGCTGGCGCAGTCGAGCGTGCGCTCGCGGTTCGCCTGGCGGTCGGCCACGATGCCAAAGCGGGCGCGGCAGCCGTTCTTCACCCAGACCGCGCCGGGCTTGTTGCCCCAGGTGCGGCCCTCGATGCAGGCCGAATCGCTGATCTGCTGGGTGATCCGGGCGTGGCCACGGAAAGGCACGCGGCATTCGGCATAGCGGCCGTCGATGCTGCTGCAGATCACCTGCTGACCGGTCCAGCCCTGGGCCGGGGCCCAGGTGCGGGTCGGCGACATGTCGGCGCGGATGCGGTCCATGTTCCAGCCGGCGTCCATGCGGTCCAGGTAGTACTCGAGCTGGGAGTCGGGGATCATGCGGCCGTTGTGGGTGCGCGCGTATTCCCGTTCGATCTGCAGGATCTGGTCGCGGGTGGACTGCGCCTGCGCGGGCGCGGCCTGGAACAGGCCGCAGGCCACCAGGCAGGCGGTCAGCAATTTGGCTCGAAAAGCGGGTGCCATGGCGGAAGCTCCTTTTCTCATGATGAACGGGACGACGGTTCGTTAAGGGTAGGCGGGCCTTCCTGTACCGGGCCCGACCTGTACTGCCACTTTCAGGGTCGCTTCAGCTTCCGGAACGAAAGCGGAACCGGAGCCGGCGCTTCTGGCAAAATGCGCGGCTGGATTGGGCCTGTGCGGCCCGGAGAAGCCCATGCGTACCCATTACTGCGGCCTGGTCAACGAAACCCTGCTTGGCCAGACCGTCACCCTGTGCGGCTGGGCCGACGTCGCCCGCAACCTCGGCGGCGTCTGTTTCATCGACCTGCGCGATCACGAAGGCATCCTGCAAGTCGTCGCAGAGCCCGATGCGAAGGAGATCTTCGCGGTGGCGGCCGAAGTGGGCTACGAGGACTGCTTGCGCGTTACCGGCACGGTCAGGGCGCGGCACAGCGTCAACGAGCGTATCGCCACCGGCAAGGTGGAGCTGGTCGCCACCAGGATCGAGATCCTCAACAAGGCCGACAAGCTGCCTTTCTACTCGCACGAGAACCCCGGCGAGGACGTGCGCCTGAAGTACCGCTACCTCGACCTGCGCAATCCCGAGATGCAGCGGCGCATGCGCAAGCGCATCGCGCTGGTGCAGGCGCTGCGCCGCCAGCTCGACGCCGACGGCTTCCAGGACATCGAGACGCCGATCCTGACCAAGGCGACGCCGGAAGGCGCGCGCGATTATCTGGTGCCCTCGCGCGTGCACCCGGGCGAGTTCTTCGCCCTGCCGCAGTCGCCGCAGCTGTTCAAGCAGCTGCTGATGATGGCCGGCATGGACCGCTACTACCAGATTGCGCGCTGCTTCCGCGACGAGGACCTGCGCGCCGACCGCCAGCCGGAATTCACCCAGCTCGACATGGAGTTCGCCTTCGTCACCGAGCAGGACATCCAGGACTACGTCGAGAAGCTGATCCGCGACGTGTTCCGGGAAGTGCAGGGGGTGGAACTGGCCTCGCCGTTCCCGCGCATGACCTATGCCGAAGCCATGCGACGCTACGGGTCGGACAAGCCCGATCTGCGCATCGCACTCGAATTGGTGGACGTGGCCGAAACGGTGAAAGCCTGCGAGTTCAAGGTCTTCACCGACTGGGCCTCGAATGCCGAAGGCCGCGTGGCCGCGTTGCGCCTGCCCGGCGGCGCGGCGCTGTCGCGCAAGCAGATCGACGACTGCGCCGCGCACGCCGCCAGGTACGGCGCCAAGGGCCTGGCCTGGATGCGCGTCGACGATCTTGCCAAGGGCCGCGAGGGCGTCAATTCGCCGATCGCCAAGTTCCTCGACGACGCCACGCTCGCCGCCCTGCTGGAGCAAACGGGCGCGCAAAGCGGCGACCTGGTGTTCTATGGCGCCGGGCCGTGGAAGACCGTGTGCGATTTCATGGGCGCGCTGCGCCTGAAAGTGGCGAAGGACGCCGGATTGGTAGCCGATAGCTGGGCACCGCTTGTGGGTCACCGACTTCCCGATGTTCGAATGGGACGCCGACGACAAGCGCTACGTGGCGCTGCACCATCCCTTCACCGCGCCGAAAGTGGACGAGGTCGCCGACCTCGAGGCGAATGCGCGCGAGGCGGTCAGCCGCGGCTACGACATGGTGCTCAACGGCAACGAGATCGGCGGCGGCTCGGTGCGTATCCACCGCTCGGAAATGCAGAGCAAGGTCTTCGACCTGCTCGGCATCGGGCGCGAGGAGGCGCAGGCCAAGTTCGGCTTCCTGCTCGAGGCGCTGCGCTACGGCGCGCCGCCGCACGGCGGCATCGCCTTCGGCATTGACCGCATCGCCGCGCTGATGGCCGGCACCGAGTCCATCCGCGACGTGATCGCGTTCCCGAAGACGGCCTCGGCGCAATGCCTGCTTACCTCCGCGCCCTCGGCGGTGCCGGACCGGCAGCTGGCCGAACTGCACGTGCAGGTGCGGACAGGCTAAGCTCGCGCCCCAGAGCATCACGCCCAGGGGCCCATGCCGCCGCGAGTCCTCCTCCTGCATGGGCTGCTGATGCGCAGCCCCGCGCTGTTGCCGCTGGCCTGGCGGCTGCGCAAGCGCGGCTTCGCCACGGAAATTTTCAGCTATTCCACGATCTGGCGCACGCCCGCGGTGGCCATGGAGCGCCTGGCGATGCGCCTGTACGCGATGGGTCCGGACCCGGTGCACCTGGTCGCGCACAGCCTGGGCGGGCTGATCGCGCTGGAAACCGTCAGCCGCTACCAGAAGTTGCCGGGGGGGCGCATCGTCTGCCTGGGTTCGCCGATCGCGGGCAGTTCGGCCGCGCGCGGGCTGGCCCTGCGCGGGCTCGGCGCCGTCTCCGGCCGCAGCGGCGCGCTGCTGCGTGGTGGCCTGGTGCAGCTGCCGGCCGGGCGCCAGGTCGGCATGGTCGCGGGCGCCCGCTCGCTGGGCCTGGGCAAGTTCTTTTCCACCTTCGACTGCCTCAACGACGGCACCGTGGCGGTGTGGGAGACGCGGATCGGCGGTCTCACTGACCATGCCGTGATCCAGAGCAGCCACAGCGGCCTGGTCTTTTCCGAGCAGGCGGCCGGGCTGGTGGCCAACTTCCTCGAGCACGGCCTGTTCCGCCCCTGAGGAAATGGGGCCAGAAAAATGGGGTCAGAGGAGATTTTGCCTCGGTAAAATCTCCTCTGACCCCATTTTTCTGACCCCATTTCCTGGGGCGGCTATAATTCGCGGCTGGATTGGCAGGAGTTTTCCCGATGGGCCGATTGATGGCGATCGAGGGCCGCAAGAACGCGCAGGATGCCAAGCGCGGCAAGGTCTTCACCAAGATCATCCGCGAGCTGAGCGTCGCCGCGCGCGCCGGCGGCGGCGACCCGAAGGCGAATCCGCGCCTGCGCACGGCCATCGACAAGGCGCTGGGCGTCAACATGTCCCGCGACGTCGTCGAGCGTGCGATCAAGAAGGCGACCGGCGAACTGGAAGGCGTCGAGTACGAGGAGATCCGCTACGAGGGCTACGCCCCCGGCGGCATCGCCGTGATCGTGGACTGCATGACCGACAACAAGGTGCGCACCGTTGCCGACGTGCGCCACGCCTTCAGCAAGAACGGCGGCAACCTGGGCACCGACGGCTCGGTCGCCTTCATGTTCAAGAAGCTCGGCGTGCTGGCCTTCGCCGGCGGCGCCGACGAGGACGCGATCACCAACGCGGCGATCGAAGCCGGCGCCGACGACGTCGTGGTCTATCCCGAGGACGGCGCCATTGACGTGGTCACCGCGCCGGAATCCTTCGCAGGCGGTCAAGGACGCGCTGGCCGCCGCCGGCCTCGTGCCCGAGGCGGCCGAAGTGACCATGCGCGCCGACAACGACGTCGCCGTGGCGGGCGACACCGCCGAGCAGGTGCGCAAGCTGCTGGACATGCTCGATGACATGGACGACGTGCAGAACGTCTACCACAACGCGGAGCTCGGCCAGGCTTGAGCCGGCCCTGCCCGTGACCCGCATCCTCGGCATCGATCCCGGATCGGTGCGCACCGGCGTCGGCATCGTCGATGTCGACGCCACCGGCCGCCCCACGCACGTGTTCCACGCGCCGCTGCTGCTGCTCGGCGCGGAGGATTTCCCGAAGCGCCTGAAGCTGCTGCTCGACGGACTGGGCGCGATACTGGACGAGTACCGGCCCGAAGAGGTCGCGATCGAGCGCGTGTTCATGGCCCGCAACCCCGACTCCGCGCTCAAGCTCGGCCAGGCGCGCGGCGCCGCCATCGTGCGCGGCGGTGCTGCGCGACCTGCCGGTGCACGAATACGCCGCCAAGGAAATCAAGCTGGCGGTGGTCGGCAGCGGATCCGCCGACAAGGTGCAGGTCCAGCACATGATCGGCGTCATGCTCAACCTGCACGGCAAGATCCAGGCCGACGCCGCCGATGCGCTGGCGGTGGCGATCACCCATGGCCACGTGCGCGCAACTGCCAACCGCATCGGCATCGCCTCGCGCGATGCATGGCGGCGAAAGTGAGCGACGGAGCGGCGATGAGCGCTTGCGCGAAGAGCACGACGACATGATCGGCAGGCTCAAGGGCACGCTCGTGCACAAGCAGCCGCCCTGGCTGCTGGTGGATGTCGGCGGCGTCGGCTACGAGCTGGAGGCGCCGATGTCCACCTTCTACGACCTGCCCGAGGCTGGGCGCGAGGTAACGCTGTCACGTGCACCACGCGGTGAAGGAAGACTCGGTCTCGCTGTACGGCTTCCTCACCGAGTCCGAGCGCCGCGTCTTCCGCGACGTGCAGAAGGTCACCGGCATCGGCGCCAAGATCGCGCTGGCGATCCTGTCCGGCGCCAGCGTGGACGAGTTCGCGCGCCTGGTGCAGGCCAGCGACGTCACCGCGCTGACGCGTATCCCGGGCATCGGCAAGAAGACCGCCGAGCGCATCGTGGTCGAGCTGCGCGACCGCGCGGCCGACTTCGGCGGCGGCGCGGGCGCACTGGCCGGCGGCCGCGGCCTGCCGCACGATGCCGCCTCGGAGGCGGGCATCGCGCTCGCGCAGCTGGGCTACAAGCCCGCCGAAGTCACGCGCATGCTCAAGGAGGCCGTCCGCCGGCGACAGCGCCGAGGAGATCATCCGCAAGGCGCTCAAGACCATGTTGCGGAACGGTTGAGGCAATGACCCAGGCAGGCACGGTCGAAGGCGGTCAGCGGCAACGGGCGCTCGTGCTCGGCGCGGTCGGCGTGGTGTTCGGCGACATCGGCACCAGCCCGCTGTACACGATGCGCGAGGCCTTCGATCCGAAATACGGGCTGGCCGCCGACCCGGCCAACGTGCTCGGCATCCTGTCGCTGGTGTTCTGGGTGCTGATGCTGGTGGTCACGGTCAAGTACGTCAACGTGATCATGCGCGCCGACAACCGCGGCGAAGGCGGCATCCTGGCCCTGATGGCGGTGGTGCAGCGCAGCCTGCCGATCGCCTCGCCGGTCGCCTATGGCATCGGCCTGCTCGGCATCTTCGGCACCGCCCTGTTCTTCGGCGACGGCGTGATCACGCCGGCGATGTCGGTGCTGTCGGCGGTGGAAGGCCTCAAGGTCGCCGCGCCGGGCCTGTCGCGCTTCGTGGTGCCGATCGCGCTCGGCGTGCTGCTGGCGCTGTTCTGGTTCCAGCGCCACGGCACCGAGCGGGTGGGGCGCATCTTCGGCCCGATCATGGTGGTGTGGTTCGTCACGCTCGCCCTGCTGGGTGTGGCGCAGCTCGTGGCAGAACCCGGCAGGTGCTGTATGCGCTGAACCCGGTGTACGCCGTGAAGTTCTTCCTGCAGCACGGCGTCATGGCCTGGCTCGCGCTCGGCGCGGTCGTGCTGGCGGTCACCGGCGCCGAGGCGCTCTACGCGGACATGGGCCACTTCGGCCGCCAGCCGATCCGCATCGCCTGGATGTACTTCGTGATGCCCGGCCTGCTGCTCAACTATTTCGGCCAGGGCGCGCTGCTGCTTTCGCAGCCCGGGTGCGGTGCACAACCCGTTCTATCTCGCTGGTGCCCGCCTGGGCGCTGTATCCGATGATCGTGCTGGCCACGCTGGCGGCGGTGATCGCCTCGCAGGCGGTGATCTCGGGCGCCTTCTCGCTGGCGCGCCAGGCGGTGCAGCTGGGCTACCTGCCGCGCCTGGCAGCTCGTGCACACCTCCGCCGAGACCATCGGCCAGATCTACCTGCCCTGGGTCAACCGCATCCTGCTGATCCTGGTGATCGTTGCTGGTGCTGTTCTTCGCAGACCTCCAGCAACCTGGCTTCCGCCTACGGCGTTTCGGTGACCGGCACGCATGCTGATCGACACGATCCTGCTGATCGTGCTGGCCAGCCACAAGTGGCGGCTGTCGCCCTGGATCAGTCTGGCCGGCCGGCCTGCTGTTCCTGGTGATCGACTTCGCGTTCTTGTCCGCCAACGTGATCAAGTTCCTCGAGGGCGCCTGGTTCCCGGTCGCGCTGGGCATCATCGCCTTCACCCTGATGCGCACCTGGCGCCACGGCCGCGACCTGGTGCGCGGGCATGTCAACCGCGACAGCCTGCGCATCGAGCACTTCGTGCAGAGCGTGACCGCTGGAGCCGCCGGTGCGCGTGTCCGGGACCGCGATCTTCATGACCCCCTCGAACGAATTCATGCCGCCGGCGCTGCTGCACAACCTCAAGCACAACAAGGTGCTGCACGAGCGCAACGTGCTGCTGAGCGTGGAGACCCTCGACGTGCCGCGCGCGGACGAGGGCGAGCGCGTGGTGCTACACCGACCTGGGCCACGGCTTCCAGCAGACTGAGCCTGCGCTACGGCTACATGGAAGACCCGAACGTGCCGAACGCGCTGCGGCGCTGGAACATCCCCGGCCCGGCCTTCGACCCCATGGATACCACCTTCTTCGCCAGCCGCGAGGCGCTTTCCGCCAGCCTGGATGGCGGCATGGCGCTGTGGCGCGACAAGCTGTTCCTCTTCATGTCGCGCAACGCCACGCCGGCGACGGAATACTTCGGCATCCCCGGCAACCGGCTGGTGGAACTGGGCACGCAAGTGGTGATCTAGGCCATAATTGCCGGCATGGAAGAAACGCGCGTACTCGCCAGTTCGGCCACCCGCGAAGACGAGGCCGCCGAGGCGAGCATCCGGCCGAAGAAGCTGGACGAGTACCTGGGCCAGGAAACCGTCCGCGAGCAGCTGAAGATCTACATCGAGGCCGCGCGCGGGCGTACCGAGGCGCTCGACCACGTGCTGATCTTCGGGCCGCCGGGCCTGGGCAAGACCACGTTGGCGCACGTGATCGCCACGAGATGGGCGTCAACCTGCGCCAGACCTCGGGCCCGGTGATCGAACGCGCCGGCGACCTGGCCGCGCTGCTGACCAACCTGCAGCCGCACGACGTGCTCTTCATCGACGAGATCCATCGCCTCTCCGCCGGTCGTCGAGGAAGTGCTGTACCCGGCGATGGAGGATTTCCAGATCGACATCATGATCGGCGAGGGCCCGGCCGCGCGCTCGATCAAGCTCGACCTGCCGCCGTTCACCCTGGTCGGCGCGACCACGCGCGCCGGCCTGCTCACCGGCCCGCTGCGCGATCGTTTCGGCATCGTGCAGCGTCTGGAGTTCTACTCGCCGGAGGAGCTCACGCGGATCGTGCGCCGCTCCGCGGGCATCCTCGGGATCGCCTGCGCCGCCGACGGCGCCAGCGAGATCGCCAAGCGCTCGCGCGGCACGCCGCGCATCGCCAACCGCCTGCTGCGCCGGGTGCGCGACTTCGCCCAGGTGCGCGCCGGCGGCGAGATCACCCGCGAGGTCGCCGACGCGGCGATGGACATGCTGAAGGTGGACGCGGACGGCTTCGACGAGATCGACCGCAAGCATGCTGCTGACCATGATCGAGAACTTCGACGGCGGCCCGGTCGGCGTCGAGTCACTGGCGGCGGCGCTGTGCGAGGAGCGTGGCACGCTCGAGGACGTGATCGAGCCCTACCTGATCCAGCAGGGCTACCTGGTGCGCAGCGCACGCGGGCGCATGGCCACCAACAAGGCCTACCTGCACCTCGGGCTCAAGGCGCCGCGCCGGTCCGCCGACGCCGACCTGTTCGGCGGTTGAGCTGGTGTTCAGCTTTCCGATACGCGTCTACTGGGAAGATACCGATGCGGGAGGCGTGGTCTACCACGCCCAGTACCTGTGCTTCCTGGAGCGCGCACGCACCGAATGGCTGCGCGCGCGCGGCGTCGAGCAGCATGGCAAGCGCGAGAGCGAGGATCTGGTGATGGCCGTGCGATCCATGGATATCGAATTCGAGGGACCGGCGCGGCTGGACGACGTGCTCGAGTCGCGGCTGCGGCTGACCGAGCGCCGCCGCGCCAGTTTCTCGCTGGCGCAGGAACTCTGGCGGGGCGATGACTGTCTGCTGCGTGCCGGGGTGCGGTTGCCTGCCTGCATGGCCTCCACCTTCCGGCCGAGGGCGATGCCGCCCTGGCTGATCACCGCCATCGAGGCGACGACACCAACCGAGGGAGACGCCCTGCGATGATCGAGCTGCTGTCCATGCTGGCCGCCGTGCCGGTGAGTGCCCTGCCACCGGCGGCGGTCGCGGCCGCCGCGGCGCCGCCCGTCGCAGGGCCTGAACTACGTGCAACTGGTGCTGCATGCCAGCTGGCCGGTGCTGATCGTGATGATCCTGCTGGTGGTCGCCTCGGTGATGAGCTGGTTCGATCATCTTCCGCAAGATGGCGCATCTTCGGACGCGCCGGCCGCGAGGCCGACGAGTTCGAGTCGCGCTTCTGGTCGGGCGCCGAGATGACCGCGCTGTACCGCGCCGCCACCGACCGCAATCGGGTGGTGGTGGGCATGGAGGCGATCTTCGAGGCCGGCTTCCGCGAATTCGCGCGCCTGCGCCAGCAGCACAAGGCCCTCGACGCGCGCACCCAGCTCGAAGGCGCACAGCGCGCGATGCGCGCCACGCTCGCCCGCGAAGTCGACCGCCTCGAACACAACCTCGAGCTGCTGGCCAACGTCGGATCCACCGCGCCCTACGTCGGCCTGGTCGGCACCGTGTTCGGCATCATGGTGTCCTTCCACGGCCTGGCCACACAACAAGCAGGCCACCATCGCCGCGGTCGCGCCGGGCATCTCCGAGGCGCTGATCGCCACCGCGATGGGCCTGTTCGTCGCCATTCCCGCCGGTCTGGGCCTACAACCGCTTCGCCACCCGCGTCGAGCGCCTGTCGGTGCGCTACGAAAGCTTCGCCGAGGAATTCTGCTCCATCCTGCAGCGCCAGTCGCACCTCGAAGAGCCAGTGACCTTGACCCCGTTCCGTCCCGCCGCCCGTTGGGGAACCTGACGATGTTCCGAACCGCCTTTGCCCGCCGTCGCAAGCGCAAGCTGAAGTCCGACATCAACGTCGTGCCCTACATCGACGTGATGCTGGTGCTGCTGATCATCTTCATGGTCACCGCGCCGCTGCTCAACCTGGGCGTGGACATAGACCTGCCGCAGTCGCAGGCGAAGCCGCTCGAGTAGAAGAAGGAGCCGGTGACGATCATCGTGGACAAGGACGGCGGCTACCAGCTCAAGATGTCCGACCAGGGCGCCGAGCAGATGGACCTGGCCACGCTGGGCATGCGCCTGAAGGCGCTGGCCGACAACAACCCCGACGTGGCGGTGATCGTTGCCGGCGACGTGGACGTGCCCTACGGCAAGGTCGCCGACGCGATGAACTACGTGTCCGCCGCCGGGGTCGAGCGCATCAGCCTGCTGAGCAAGCCGCCCGAGGGCAAATAGGCAGCGATGAAATCCTTCGGCGACCAGGCCCGCGCCTTCCTGCTCGCGCTGGCGATCCACACGCTGCTGATCCTGCTGGTCTGGTTCGGCATCGACTGGCTGTTGCCGGCGCGCGAGGCCGTCGCCGCCGGCGAGCCGGTGCAGGCGACGCTGCGTGTTTCCGAGTCGGACCTCAAGCGTGCGCGCGCGGCGATCGCCAAGGCGATGCAGGCGGAGGAGGCAGCGCCCAAACCGCAGCCGATCCGCGAGCGCGCGCCGCAGGACAGCCCGGTGCCGCCGCAGCCCAAGCCGCAGGCGCCGATCGCGCAGCCCGATGCCGAAGCGCAGGAAGCAATCTCGCGCCTGGCGATCGAGCCGCCGCCGGTGCCGGCGACGCAGGAGCAGGAGCGGCGCCAGCGCCAGGAGCAGGTGGACCTCACCGAGGACATCGAACGGCAGCAGGAGGTCGAGCGCCGGCAGCGGCTGCTTGCCTACCAGGACGTGCAGCGCCAGCGCCTCGCCGCCGAGCGGCGGGCAAAGATGGAAGAGCAGCGCCTGCAGCAGCTGGCCGACCTGGCGCCCGACAGGCCGGCACCGCCGCGCCCGGGTCCAGCGAGCGCGCAGCCGCCCGGAAACCGGGGCCAGGACGAAGGGCTGCTGGCGCGCTACAAGGCACAGATGCTGCAGACCGCCGACCAGAACTGGAACCATCTGGGTGCGCCGGAACTCACTACCTGCAAGGTGCGCTTCACCCAGATCCCCGGCGGCGAGGTCATCAACGTCGAGTTCATGCGTTGCCCGTACGATGACGAGGGACGCGAGTTCGTCGAGCGCGCGTTGAAGAAGGCGCCCATGCCCTACGACGGCTTCGAACCGGTGTTCATGCGCCAGGTCGACCTCAGTTTCTGTTACCCGAGAGAGGAATGCGAACGATGAAACACCTGCTGCGCGGGATCTTCCTCACCTATGCGCCCTGGCCGGTTCGCATGCCCAGGGGCAGGGGTTGGACATTGGCCTGGTCTCCGGCAACGAAGGCTCGCTGCCGATCGTGGTGGTGCCGATGCCCTACCTGGGCTCGGGCGCCGCGCCCGACACCGACATCGCCGCGGTGATCCGCAACGACCTCAACCGCTCGGGCCAGTTCAAGTCGCTGGCGCTGGAATCGATCGGCGAGAAGCCCACCCGCGGCAGCGACATCCGCTTCCCCACCTGGCGCGTGCTGCGCCAGGACTTCGTCGTGGTCGGACGCGTCCTGGATGCCGGCGACGGTGGCTACCGGGTCGAGTACGAGCTGTACGACGTGGCCAAGCAGGAACGGCTGCTCGGGCTGGCCGTCGGCGGCCGCGCCAAGGGCATGCGCGACGCCGCGCACCAGATCGCCGACCAGATCTACGAAAAGATCCTCGGCGTGCGCGGCGCCTTCTGGACGCGCGTGGCCTACGTCACCGCCAGCGGCTTCGGCCAGGGCGCCAACTACGCGCTGATGATCGCGGACTCCGACGGCTTCAATCCGCAAACTGTGGTCCGCTCGCGCGAGCCGCTGCTGTCGCCGGCCTGGAGCCCCGACGGTCGCAAGCTGGCCTACGTCAGCTTCGAGCGCGGCAATTCCACCATCTACATCCAGGAAATCGGTACCGGCGCGCGTGAGGTGGTGGCCAGTTTCCGCGGCATCAACGGCGCCCCGGCCTTCTCCCCGGATGGCCGCCGCCTGGCGCTGACCCTGTCCAAGGGCGGAAACCCCGACATCTACGTCATGGACCTGGCCAGCAAGGCGCTGACCCAGGTCACGCGCCACTACGGCATCGACACCGAGCCGGTGTGGCTGCCCAACGGCAACACCCTGCTGTTCACCTCCGACCGGGCCGGCAAGCCGCAGGTGTACTCGGTCGCGGCCAGCGGTGGCGAGCCGGCCCGGATCAGCTTCCAGGGTGAATCCAACGCCCGCGCCACCGTCTCATTCGACGGCAGGAAATTCGCCATGGCGCAGGGTTCGGGCAACGTCTACCGGATCGCCGTACTCGACCGCAGCTTCGGCGGCAGCGGCCGCTGGCAGACACTGTCGCCGGGCAATCTGGACGAATCGCCGAGCTTCGCCCCCAATGGCAGCATGTTGCTGTACGCGACCAAGGAAGGGCGGCGTGGCGTACTCTATGCCGTGTCGGCCGACGGGCGTGTCCGCCTGCGCCTGGTGACGGCGGACAGCGACGTTCGGGAGCCCGCCTGGTCTCCGTTCAGGCAGCGCTGAGGCGCCACGATTCAGAATTCCCCCGACCTGCGTTCACTTTCCAGAGAAAAAAGGAACTTCCATGAACAGCGCACTCCGTCTGGCAATCGCCGCCTCCCTCGTCGTCGTGGCCGTCGCCGGCTGCAGCAAGAAGGTGAAGGAAGTCCCGCCGGATGACTCCGGCGCGTCCACCGACTCTGGCGCCACCACTGGCGCATTGCCCGACAGCAGTGGCGGCCGCTTCACGCCGGCCGACCTGGACAGCAATGCCTGCCTGCGCCAGCGCGTCGTCTATTTCGATTTCGACCAGGACCAGCTGCGCCCGGAGTTCCAGGAAACCATCGGCTGCCACGCCAAGTACCTGCGTGACCGTCCCGAAGTCGCGCATCACCCTGGAAGGCAATGCCGACGAGCGCGGCACCCGCGAGTACAACCTCGGCCTCGGCGAGCGCCGCGGCAACGCCGTGTCTGGCGCCCTGCAGATGCCGGTGGTCCGCCGGCCAGATCACCGTGGTCTGCTACGGTGAAGAGCGTCCGACCTGCGCCGACTCCAGCGATGACTGCTGGCAGCGAATCGCCGCGTCGAGATCGTCTACACCGCGAAGTAAGCCCGGCTTGAAGGAGAGGTGGTCCCGATGAAGTTCCTGTCCGCGCTCGTGCTGCTTTCGCTCGCCGTCGCCTCCGCGCCGGCGAATGCGCAGCGCAAGCCCAGCCTGGCCGACCGCGTGGCCGCCCTCGAGCAGTCGGCGGCCGCGCAGGGAAATTCAGTGGGCCAGCAGAACCTGGAACTGGTCAACCGACTGGCGCAGATGCAGGCGGAGGTGCAGGCGCTGCGCAACCAGGTCGAGACGCTGCAGAACGAGAACGAGCAGCTCAAGCAGCGCGGGCGCGAACAGTACGTGGATCTCGACACGCGTCTGCAGCGGGTCGAGGGTGCGGGCGGCGCTGCAGCGGCGGCCTCTGCGGCGGCGTCCGTTGCGCCGCGCGTGCCGGGTCCTTCCGCCGGCGCGCCGCTCGGTGCGCCGCGCCCGGCCTCGGGCGCCGGCGGCGACGAGGCTTACGCCGCCGCATTCGCCGCGCTCAAGCGCGACGATTTCGTCGAATCCGCGCGCGCCTTCCAGGTTTACCTGCGCGAGTACCCGCAATGGCGCGCTGGTGCCGAACGCCTGGTACTGGCTGGGCGAGAGCTACTACGTGACCCAGAACTACGCCGCTGGCGCTGCAGGCCTTCGACACCGTTGCTCTCGCGCTTCCCGGATTCGACGCAAGGCACCCGACGCGATGCTGAAGAAGGGTTACTGCCAGATCGAACTGGGCGAGCGGCGGCGCGGGTGAGGCCACCCTGCACGACGTCATCAACGCGTTCCCCGGCACGGAAGCCGCGCGCCTGGCCAATTCGCGCCTGCGCACGCTCAGCCTGCAGACCCGCTGATCCCCGATGGTCGCCGTCGCGCCCGTCGAAGCGGCCGAACGCCTGCGCCTGACCGAAATCTTCCTGTCGCTGCAGGGCGAGTCCCGCAGCGTCGGCTGGCCGACCGTGTTCGTGCGCCTGACCGGCTGCCCGCTGCGTTGCCAGTACTGCGACACCGCCTACGCCTTCCACGGCGGCGAATGGTGGGAGATGGACGCCATCCTCGCCGAGGTGGCGCGGCATGGCGTTCGCCACGTCTGCGTCACCGGCGGCGAGCCGCTGGCGCAGAAGCGCTGCCTGTCGCTGCTGCGCGCACTGTGCGACGCCGGCTACGAGGTGTCGCTGGAGACCTCCGGCGCGCTGGATGTGTCGGCGGTGGATGCGCGCGTGTCGCGCGTGCTGGACCTGAAGACGCCGGGCTCGCTGGAGTGCTTCGCGCAACCTGCTGTCCAATCTTCCGCTGCTGACGGCGAAGGACCAGGTGAAGTTCGTCATCTGCGAGCCGCGAGGACTACGAGTGGGCGCGCGCGCATGCTGGCCGAGCATGGCCTCGACGGCGCGCTGCGAGGTGCTGTTTTCGCCCAGCTTCGACGAAGTGGCGCCCGCGGAGCTGGCCGACTGGATCCTCGCCGACCGCCTGCCGGTGCGCTTCCAGATGCAGCTGCACAAGCAACTGTGGGGGGATGCCCGGGGCAAGTGAGCCGGCGCGCGCCGTAGTCCTGGTGTCCGGCGGCATGGACTCGGCGGTGGTGCTGGCGCTGGCGCGCGAGCGCGGACTGGAATGCCACGCGCTGTCCGTGAGCTACGGCCAGCGGCATGTCGCCGAGCTGGACGCCGCCGCCACCGTGGCGCGGATCGAAGGCGCGGTCGCGCACAAGACGGTGGTGGTGGACCTGCGCAGCATCGGCGGCTCGGCGCTGACCGCCGACATCGAGGTGCCCGAATCCGGCGGTCCCGGCATCCCGGTCACCTACGTGCCGGCGCGCAACACGATCATGCTGTCGATGGCGCTGGGCTGGGCCGAAGTGCTGGGCGCGGTCGAGATCCATTGCGGCGTCAATGCCGTGGACTATTCCGGCTATCCGGACTGCCGTCCCGAGTTCATCGCCGCCTTCGACCGGCTGGCGGCGCTGGCCACCAAGGCCGGCGTGGAAGGCTCGCCGACGCGCGTGCATGCGCCGCTGATGCGCATGTCAAAGGCGCAGATCGTGCACGAAGGCCTGCGCCTGGGCGTGGATTTCGCCAGCACCGTGTCCTGCTACCAGGCCGACGCCGAAGGCCGCGCCTGCCGGCATTGCGACGCCTGCCGGTTGCGGGCGGAGGGTTTTGCGGCGGCGGGGGTGGTGGACCCGACGCGATATCAGATCAACCTGTAGGAGCGGCTTTAGGCCGCGACTGCCTGTAAAATGCCCCCCCGATGGGTCGTTAGCTCAGTTGGTAGAGCAGAAGACTTTTAATCTTTTGGTCCCGAGTTCGAGTCTCGGACGACCCACCATCTGCTTCTAGCCTGCGTCGCGCAGCACGGCGAGCATGCGTTCGCCATAGCGATCCAGCTTCGTGGCGCCGACGCCATTGATGCGGCCCAGCTCCTTGAGGGTGCCGGGCCGCTGCGTCGCCATCTCGCGCAGCGTGGCGTCGTGGAAGATCACGTAGGCCGGCACGTTCTGTTGCCGCGCCAGCTCCGCGCGCAGCGCGCGCAGCGATTCGAACAGGGGCCGGTCCGAATCGGCCAGCTCCGCCGCCGCGGGCGAGGCCGCGGCTGGCGCCACGCGCGCGCTTGCCGCGCTTGGGCTCGGATTCGCGGCGCAGGTGCAGTTCGCGCTCGCCGCGCAAGACTTCGCGGCTGGCTTCGGTCAGCCGCAGGCCGCCGTGGCCTCGCCGTCGACGGCAAGCAGGCCGAGCGCCAGTAGCTGCCGGAACACGCCTTTCCACTGCCGCGCATCGAGCTCGGCTCCGACGCCGAAAGTGCTGAGCGTGTCGTGCCCGAACTGCTCGACGCGCGCGGTGCGCTCGCCGCGCAGGATGTCGACCAGGTGGGTGACGCCGAAGCGCTGGCCGCTGCGGTAGACGCAGGACAGCGCCTTCTGCGCCGCGACGGTCGCGTCCCAGGTCTCGACCGGCTCCAGGCAGTTGTCGCAGTTGCCGCAGGCGCGTGCGGTAGTCCTCGCCGAAGCCGGCCAGCAGCAGCCTGGCGGCGACAGCGCGGTGGCTTCGCAGCAGGCCAGCAGCGCGTCGAGCTTGCGCCGCTCGAGCCAGCGCCGGTCCTCGCCGGCGTCGGAGGATTCGATCATCCTGCTGCAGGGATGACCAGGTCGCCCAGGCCGTAGGCCAGCCAGGCTTCGGCCGGCTCGCCATCGCGGCCGGCGCGGCCGGTTTCCTGGTAGTAGCCCTCGATCGACTTGGGCAGGTCCATGTGCGCGACGAAGCGCACGTCGGGCTTGTCGATGCCCATGCCGAAGGCGATGGTGGCGACCATCACCACGCCGTCCTCGCGCAGGAAGCGGCGCTGGTTGGCCGCGCGTACCGCCGCGTCCAGGCCGGCGTGGTAGGGCAGGGCGTTGATGCCGTGCTGGTTGCAGCACCGCCGCCGTCTCCTCGACCTTCCTGCGCGACAGGCAGTAGACGATGCCGGCCTCGCCGCGGTGGTCGCTCGAGGAAATCGAGCAGCTGCCGGCGCGCGTTGTCCTTCTGCACCACGCGGTAGCGGATGTTGGGCCGGTCGAAGGAGCTGACGAACTGGCGCGCCTCTTCCAGCCGCAGCCGCTCGACGATCTCGGCGCGGGTGGGCGCATCGGCGGTGGCGGTCAGCGCGATGCGCGGCACGTCGCGGCCAGCGCTCGTGCAGCAGGTTCAGCTCGCGGTACTCGGGGCGGAAGTCGTGGCCCCACTGCGAGACGCAATGCGCCTCGTCGATGGCGAACAGGGCGATCTGCGCTGCGGTCGAGCAGCGACAGGAAGCGCGGCGTCAGCAGCCGCTCGGGAGCGACGTAGAGCAGGTCGAGCTCGCCGCGCAGCAGGCCGCGCTCGACCTCGGCCGCTGCGGCTCGCGGCCAGCGAGGAGTTGAGGAAGGCGGCGCGCACGCCGAGCTGCTCGCAGCGCCTCGACCTGGTCCTGCATCAGCGCGATCAGCGGCGAGACGACGATGCCGGTGCCTGCGCGCAGCAGCGCCGGCACCTGGTAGCACAGCGACTTGCCGCCGCCGGTCGGCATCAGCACCAGCGCATCGCCGCCGGCGACCAGCTGTGCGACCACGTCTTCCTGCTGGCCGCGGAAGCCGGCGTGGCCGAACACGCGCCGCAGCAGCGCGCGCGCCTCGTCGAGCGACGCTGGCGCCGCCTGGTCCCGGATGGAGTTCATGCGGCGATTTTACCAGCCGGCCGTCTGACCACCGTCGGGAATAGCCGCTGCGCGCTGTCATTGCCTGGATGAACGCTTGCATGCAGCCGGGCCCGAGCCCACATCTGGGATAATTCGGCCATGCAGGGTGCGCCAGGAGTGAAATCGACAGCTGCCCGGGCCGCGAAGGCCCCGGGGCAGGGGCCGCAGGACGGGCTCAGCCGCGACCAGGCGAGGCTGCGACGGCTGCTGTCGCGCGTGCGCGCCAAGCCGGAAGACGCGGCGGCGAAGGCGGACTACGACCGGGCCCTGGCCGCGTCCATCGCGGCGCGCGCCCGTCGCGACGCCAACGCCCCGGCCCCGCGCTTCGAGGACGACCTGCCGGTTGCGCGCGAGGCGGTAGCGATCCTGAAGGCGATCGCGGAAAACCAGGTGGTGATCGTCGCGGGCGAAACCGGTTCGGGCAAGACCACGCAGCTGCCCAAGCTGTGCCTGGCGGCGGGACGCGGCCGTGCCGGCCTGATCGGCTGCACGCAGCCGCGCCGGATCGCCGCGCGCGCGGTGGCGCGCCGCGTCGCGGAGGAGCTGCAGTCCCCGCTCGGCGGCGCGGTCGGCTACCAGGTGCGCTTCACCGAGAAAGTCGGCGAGGACACGCTACATCAAGTTCATGACCGACGGCATCCTGCTCGCCGAGATCCAGTCCGACCGTTTCCTGTCGCGCTACGACACCATCATCATCGACGAGGCGCACGAGCGCAGCCTCAACATCGACTTCCTGCTCGGCTACCTGCAGGCAGCTGCTGCCGAAGCGGCCCGACCTGAAGCTGATCGTCACCTCGGCCACCATCGACACCGAGCGCTTCGCCCGGCACTTCGGCGATGCGCCGATGATCAGCGTCGAGGGCCGCAGCTATCCGGTCGAGGTGCGCTACCGGCCGCTGGAAGGCGAGGGCGAGGCCGAGGGCGAGCGCAGCGATGAACGATGCCATCGTCGCCGCGGTGGACGAGATCACGCGCGAGGATCCGCGCGGCGGCGACGTGCTGGTGTTCCTGCCCGGCGAGCGCGAGATCCGCGATGCGCACCGGCGCGCTGGCCGACCGCAAGTACCGCGACACCGAAGTGCTGCCGCTGTACGCGCGGCTGTCGGCGAAGGAACAGGACCGCGTGTTCAAGCCCGGCCCGCAGCGTCGCATCGTGCTGGCCACCAATGTGGCGGAAACCTCGCTGACGGTGCCGCGCATCCGCTACGTGATCGACCCGGGCGCGGCGCGCGTGAAGCGCTACGCCCGCGGCAGAAGCTCGACCGCCTGCACATCGAGCCGGTCTCGCAGGCCAGCGCCGACCAGCGCAAGGGTCGCTGCGGGCGCATCGCGCCGGGCATCTGCTATCCGCCTGTATTCGCGAGGCCGACTTCGACTCGCGCCCGCGTTACACCGATCCGGAGATCCTGCGCGCCTCGCTGGCCGGCGTGATCCTGCGCATGCTCTCGCTGGGCCTGGGGCGCATCGAGGATTTCCCCTTCATCGACCCGCCGGACCCGCGCGCGGTCGCCGACGGCTGGCAGCAACTGCTCGAGCTCGGCGCGATCGACGAGGAGCGCCAGTTGACGCCGATCGGGCGGCAGATGTCGCGCCTGCCGGTGGACGTCAAGCTGGCGCGCATGCTGGTCGCCGCGCACGAGCTCGGCTGCCTGCGCGAGGTGGCGATCGTCGCCGCCTTCCTCGGCATCCAGGACCCGCGCGAACGTCCGCCCGAGGCGCGCGGCGCCGCCGACCTCGCGCACGCGACCTTCGCCGACCCTACTTCCGAGTTCGTCGGCGTGCTCAATCTCTGGGAGGCCTACAACGGCGCCCACGAGGAACTCACGCAGTCGAAGCTGCGCGCCTGGTGCGAGCGCAACTTCCTCGGCTTCCTGCGCATGCGCGAGTGGCGCGAGCTGCACCGGCAGCTGCTGCTGGTGTGCGAGGAACTGGGCTGGCCGCTCAACGACACGCCGGCGCTGGCGCCGGAATTCCACCGCGCGCTGATCGCCGGCCTGCCCACGCAGGTGGGCCACGCAGCTGGAAAAGGGCGTGTACGAAGCGCCGCGCCAGCGTCGCTTCCAGCTCTTCCCCGGCTCGGCGCTGGCCAAGGCCCCGCCGGCCTGGGTGCTGGCGGCGACCCTGCTCGACACGCAGAAGGTGTGGGGCACTGATGAATGCGCGCATCGAGCCGGACTGGGTGATCGCGCAGTTGCCGCACCTGCTGTCGCGCCGGCATTTCGAGCCGCACTGGTCGCGCGCGCAGGGCCGCGTGATCGGCTCGGAGCAGATCAGTCTGTTCGGGCTGGTGCTGGCGCCGAAGAAGCCGGTGCACTACGGCGGCCTGTACCCGGCCGAGGCGCGCGAGATCTTCGTGCGCCAGGGCTGCGTGACCGGCGAAATCAACACGCGCGCCCGCTTCGTGGCGCGCAACCTGGCGCACGCTGGAACAGGCGCGGGAAGAGGAAGCCAAGTTGCGCCGCGCCGGCCTGGTCGCCGACGAGGACTGGCAGGCGCGCTGGTACCTCGACCGCCTGCCGCCGGAGATCAATTCCGTCGCAGGCCTGGACTCCTGGTACGGCAAGCTGCGCGCCGGACAAGCGCCGCGCGCTGGAGTGGTCGCGTCGTCGACCTGCTGCCGGGCGAGGGCAGCGAGGCCGAGCGCTTCCCGAAGTATTTCCCGCTGGGCGAAGTGCGCCTGGCGCTGCACTACCGCTTCGAGCCCGGCGCGGAGGACGACGGCGTCACCCTCGACGTGCCGCTGCACCTGCTGATGGCGCTCGACGCCGCGCGCCTGTCCTGGCTGGTGCCCGGGCTGGTGGAGGAGAAGGCGACCGAACTGATCCGCGGCCTGCCCAAGGCGCTGCGCCGCAATTATGTGCCGGCGCCGGATTTCGCCCGCGCCTTCCGCGAGGCGCATGCGCAGGCGGAAGCCGACGCGATCGAAGGCGCGCTGGCGCGCTTCCTCAGCCGCAGCACCGGCGCGCCGGTGTCGACGCTGGACTTCGCGCCGGCGGAATTGCCGCCGCACCTGCGCATGAACCTGCGCCTGGGCGACCGCAGCGGCAAGCCGCTGGCGATGTCGCGCGATCTCGCCGCGCTGCAGCAGCGGCATGGCGCGGCTGCGGAGAAGGCCTTTGCCGACAGCGCCGGCGAGCGGCTGGCCCGGACGGGGCTGACGGCCTTTCCCGAGCAGCCGATCCCGGCCATGGTGCCGGGCGCCGCCGGCGTACCGGCCTATCCGGCCCTGGTGGACGAAGGCGAGAGCGTCGGCATCGCGGTGTTCGCCGAGCCGACGCAGGCGCGCGCGGAACATGAGCGCGGGGTGCGCGCGCTGGCGCGCCTGGCGCTCGCCGACAAGCAGCGGCAGGCGCGGCGGCAGCTGCCGGTGTCGCCCAAGCTCGGCCTGCTGTACGCGGCCATCGAGTCCTCGGAGCGCCTGCGCGCCGACGTCGTCGAAGCCGCGGGCAACGCGCTGCTGGCGCAGGGGCTGGCGGATATCCGCGAGCGCGCGGCCTTCGAAAGGCGCATGACCGACACCGGCCAGCAGCTGTTCGCCGAAGCGATGCGCCGTCTGCAGCTGGCCGAGGCGATCCTCGGCGGCTACGCCGAGGTGCGCGCCAAGCTCGACTCGAAGCTGATGGGCTGGGCCAGCGGCAACCTCGACGACATCCGCGAGCACCTGCTGGCGCTGGTGCGCCCCGGCTTCCTGCGCGACACGCCGGCCGAGCTGCTGGCCGAGTTCCCGCGCTACCTCAAGGCGCTGTCGCTGCGCGCGGAGCGGGCGATCGCCGATCCGCTCAAGGACCAGGCGCGCATGCTCGAACTCAAGCCCTATGCCGAAGCCCTGGGCGTCGCCATGGCGGCCGCGACGCCGCTGCCCCCGGCCTGGCAGGCCTTCCGGCACGACCTGGAGGAACTGCGCGTGCAGACCTTCGCCCAGGATCTGGGCACGCGCCGGCCGGTCTCGCACAAGCGCCTGGCGCGGCAGCTGGAGCAACTGGCCTGAGCGCGCGGTTGTGCGCGCGCGGCGCGGACGCTAAGTTGGTGGTGAATTTCTTCCTGGCGATGCCGTGAGCGTTTCCACCCCGACCGAGGCCTTCGCAGGCTGGCTCGACCGGCACGCGAAGGCGACCGCGCTGCGCCCGCTGCTGGCGGCGATGCAGGACTGCCGCGAGCCGCTGCCGCCCGAGGCGCTGCAGACGCTGGAGCTGCTCGAGCAGTTGCGCGCCGATACCGAAGTGCAGGCGGCGGCGCTGCTGCACCTGCATCCGCCGCTGCGCGAGGCCGCGGCGCCGGCGCTGGCCGGCGCCGCCGGCGTGCGCCAGTTGCTCGACGGCCTGCAGGCCGCCGAGCAGGTGTGGAGCCTGCACGCGCGACGCGAGAACCGCAGCGGCGCCGAGGGGCTGCGCCGCCTGCTGCTGGCGCTGATCCGCGACCTGCGCGTGGTGCTGGTGCTGCTGTCCACGCAACTGGTGCGCATGCGCGCCGCGGCGAAGAAGCCCGAGCCGGAGCGGCGCGCGCTGGCCGAGCTGACCGCCGACATCCACGCGCCGCTGGCGAACCGGCTCGGCATCTGGCAGCTCGAAGTGGGAGCTCGAGGACCTGGCCTTCCGCTACCTGCAGCCGGAAACCTACCAGCGCATCGCGCGCCTGCTCGACGAAAAGCGCGCCGGCCGCGAGCGCTTCATCGAGGAGGCGCAGGCGCAGGCTGCGCACGCTGCTGGCCGAAGCGGGCATCGCCGCCGAGGTCGCCGGCCGCCCGAAGCACATCTTCAGCATCTGGAAGAAGATGCAGCGCAAGGGCCTGGAATTCCACGAGCTCTACGACGTGCGCGCGATGCGCGTGCTGGTCGAGGACGTCGCCGACTGCTACGCCGCGCTCGGCCTGGTGCACCAGCTGTGGACGCCGGTGCCGGCGGAGTTCGACGACTACATCGCCAAGCCCAAGGGCAACGACTACCGCTCGCTGCACACCGCGGTGATCGGCGCCGACGGCCAGACGCTGGAGGTGCAGATCCGCACCCGCGCAGATGCACGAGCACGCCGAGCTCGGCGTCGCCGCGCACTGGCGCTACAAGGAGGGCGGCTGGCGAAGCGGCGAGGCCGGCTTCGAGCGCAAGGTCGCCTGGATGCGCCAGTTGCTCGAAGGCCGCGAGGGCGAGGACGAGGCGACGCTGCTGGCCGGCTTCAACACCGAGCTGATCGAGGACCGCGTCTACCTGCTGACGCCGCGCGGCGAAGTGATCGACCTGCCGCAGGACGGCACCGTGCTCGACTTCGCCTACCACGTGCACACCGAGGTCGGGCATCGCTGCCGCGGCGCCAAGGTCAACGGCCGCATCGTGCCGCTCGACTTCAGGCCCGCCAGCGGCGACCGCGTCGAGATCATGACCAGCAAGACCGGCGAGCCGCGCCGCGACTGGCTGATCGCGGCCAATGGCTTCCTGGCCAGCGGCCGCGCCCGCGACAAGGTGCGTTCCTGGTTCCACAAGCTCGACCGCGAGCGCAACGTGCAGGCCGGCCGCGAAATCCTGGAAAAGGAACTGCGCCGCGTGGCGATGATGCAGGCCGACCTGGCGCCGGTGCTGGAGAAGTTCCGCGTCGCCTCGGTGGAGGAGTTGCACGAGGCGCTTGCGCTTGGCGACGTCGGGCCGAGCCAGGTCAGCCGCGCGCTGCACGAGCACGCGCAGGCGCAACTGCCGCCGGCTGCCGCGCCGGCGAAGCCAGTGGAAAAGGCGCCGCGCGCGCCGGCGCGCAGCGAAGGCGGCAACTTCACGGTCGAGGGCGTCGGCAACCTGCTGACGCAACTGGCGCGCTGCTGCCAGCCGGTGCCGGGCGATGCCATCGCCGGCTACCTCACGCGCGGCCGCGGCGTCAGCATCCATCGCCAGGATTGCGGCGCGCTGCAGCGCCTGCTGGCGCGACAGCCGGAGCGGCAGCTGCCGGTCAACTGGGCGGCGTCGGGCAATGCCCGCTACGAGGTCGGCGTGCAGATCCGCGCCTACGACCGCAAGTGGCTGCTCAAGGACCTCACCAACGTGCTCGCGCAATCGGATGCGGCGATCGTCGGCATCCAGTCCTCGGTGGACGCCGTGCGCGGGCTCGCCGACGTGCGCGTCACCCTGCGCGTGGGCGACTTCGGGCAGCTCAGCCAGTTGCTCGGGCGCCTGGACGCGGTGCCCGGGGTGCAGGATGCCCGTCGCCTCGGTTAACTTCCGCCGCCGCAGCGACCGGCTCTGGCTGCTGGGCGCGGGCCTGCTGATGGCGCTGCTGCTGCTGAACTACTGGCGCAGCCCGATCAGCGAGCGCCTGCTGCCCGACCCCGGGCTCAACCGCAAGCTCGAGCGCGCGCATCTGGCGCTGCAACGCGGCGAGCTCAGCCGGCCCGATGGCGCGGGCGCGAAGGAATTGTTCGAGTCCGTGCTCGCCACCGATCCCGACCACACGCTCGCGCGCCAGGGACTGACCGCGGTGCGCGAAGCGGCGCTGGCGCGCGCCGACGCCAGCCTGCGCGCGCGCCGGCTGGAGGAAGGGCGGCGCGCCCTGGCGCTGGCGCAGGCGCTGTCGGCGCCGCTGCCGCAGCTGCAACCGCTGCGCGCGCGCCTGCAGGCGCTGGAGCAGGAATCCGTGGACGTGCCCGCGCTGCTCGCGCACGCCGCCGCCCCCGAGCTCGGCGACGAGGAGTCGCTGGCGCTGCTCGAGCGCGTGCTCGCGATCGACGCCGGCAACGAACTGGCGCTGGAGGGACGCCACGAACTGCATTCGGCCTGGCTGCTGCAGGCCGAGCATGAGCTCGATGCCGGCCGCAACGAGTCGGCGCGCGTGCTGGTCGAGCGCGTGCTCGCCTCGGACCCGGCACACGTGGAGCTGCCGCCGCTGCGCGCGCGCCTGGGCGAGATCGCCGCACGCGAGGAGCGCGCACGGGCACGCGCGCAGGCCGGCGCGCCCGCCGACACGCAAGCAGGCCCACCGCGTCCGGCGGCGCAGGACGAAGCCGGGCGCAGCGAGGTGAACGCCCAGCGCAAATGTTTTCATGAGGCCATGGCCACGGGCCGGCTGCGTTCCGCGCAGTCCTGCCTGGAAGCCTGGCTGGCGCAGGAGCCCGCATCCACCGAGGCCGCGGCGGCGCAGCGATTGCTGGCCGAGCGCTGGCTGGCCCTGTTCGACGAGCGCATCGGCGCCAGCGACTGGAGCGCGGCGGAAGCCGCACTGGCGAACGCGCGCCGCTGGCAGCCGTTGCATCCACAACTGCGCGCCGCCGAGGCGCGGCTGCGGCGCGCGCGCGGCACGCGCTGAGTCAGCGCGGGCGCAGTGTCGCCAGCCAGGGCCGCAGCGTCGCGCGCGCCGCCTCCGGCGAGAACAGGCGGCGCGTGTTCTCGAGGCCGCCGTCGCGCAGCCGCTGCCACAGCCCGGCGTCGGCATGCAGTCGCAGCACCGCCGCCACGAATTCTTCGGTGCTGTCGGCGAGCAACACGTCCTCGCCATCGCGCAGCTGCATGCCCTCGGCGGCGCAGCGCGTCGCGACCACGGGCAGTCCGCGCGCCAGCGCCTGGTTGACCTTGCCTTTCACGCCGGCGCCATAGCGCAGTGGCGCCACGCTGACGCGGCAGCGGTCGAGCAGTGGCTCCAGGTCGGGAAGATGACCGTGCAGCTGCAATCCTGGCGAGGACGCGAAGGCGCGCAGCTGCGCGGGCGCGTCGGCGCCGACCAGGTGCAGCTGCAGCTCCGGCGCGGCCGCGCGCAGCGCCGGCAGGATCTCGCCGGCCAGCCACAACGCCGCATCCACGTTCGGCGCATGCGCGAAGCTGCCGACGAAGACCAGGTCGCTTCGCGCTTCGAAGCCCGGCGTATCCGTCGTCGCCTCGTGCACATTCGACACCACGTCCACGCGCGCGCCCGGCGCCAGCGTCGCCAGCAAGTCGCGTTCGACCGGGCTAACGACCCAGCTGCGATCCGCCTGTCCCAACAGCGCGAGTTCGGCCTGCCGCGTGCGTGCGGCGGCGCGCAGGCCGGCTTCGCTGCCGCTGGCCTCGGCCTCGCGCTGCTCGCGCAGGAAATGCAGGTCCACGCTGTCGAACACGAGCTGCGCCTGCGGCGCATGCCGGCGCAGCAGCGGCAGCAGCGGCGACAGCACATGGTGTCGCGAGACCACGATGGCGTCGTAATCGCGACCGCGTTCGCGCAGCCATCGCGAAAAATCACCGCGCCCGCGCCACCAGGCGCGCACGCCGGCCTGCTGCAGGGCGGCGGTCGCCTCGCCCGCGTGGCGCAGGTCGAGCGGCGCGAAGTCCACCGCGCAGCCCTCGGCGAGCAGGGCGCGCATCAGTCCGAGCAGGCGCACCGAGCCGGAGTCGCGCGCGGGTTCCGGCGTGCGCTCGTCAATGAACAGCAGTCGCGGCGCGGCGCGATGGTTCGCGGCCAGGTCCGGATCGCAGTCGGCGGCCGGATGCGTCGCCAGCACGGCGGCCCAGCGCTCGGCGAACTTGCGCTGGTTGACCGGCTGCCAGGCTTTCATGCCGCGCGCCGGATCGGTGCCCGCACTCGCGCCTTCCAGGTGCACCATGCGCGAGGCTGGCTGGTAGCGCAATTTCCAGCCGGCCGCGCGCACGCGCATGCCCAGGTCGGTGTCTTCGAAATAGGCCGGCGCGTAGTGCCGGTCCAGGCCGCCGAGTTCGTTCCACAGCGAGCGCGGCAGCGCCAGCGCCGCGCCCGAGCAGTAGTCGGCCTCGCGCACGAAGCCGAAGCGCGGGTCACCGGGATCCTCGAAGCGCCCGTAATTGCCCGCGCTGCCGTCGCGATGGACGATGCCGCCGGCCTCCTGCAGGCGCCCGTCCGGGTACAGCAGCATGCTGCCGGCGGCGCCGGTGTCCGGGTGCGTGGCGAAAGTGTGCAGCAGCGCATCGAGCCAGCCGGGCTGGGGCAGGGTGTCGTTGTTGAGCAGCACCACGAACTCGCCGCGCGCGCGCGCCGCGCCGGCATTGCAGGCGTCCACGAAGCCCTGCGCGCTGTCGTGGCGCAACAGCGCCAGCCCGGGCACGCCGGCCAGCACCTGCGGCGTGTCGTCCGCGGAACCGTCGTCCACCACGATCACTTCGAAGCTGGATTGGTCGCCGCTGTTCGCGAGCGCGTGCAGGCAGCGCATGGTCAGCGGCAACTGCCCATGCACGGGAATGACGATGCTGGCGCGCGGTGAGGAAACCCCGGCGGAAAGCTTCGGAATCTGCCGCCAATCCAGCTCGGGATACAACTGCAGGGCAAGCGCGCTGGCAGGCAGCGGCTGCGCGCGCCGCCAGGCCGTGCGCAGCGTCGCCGCCAGGCCGCGCCGGCGCAGGCTGGCGCGCACGCGCGCCAGCAACGCGGCGAAGCGCCGCCAGCGCCACGCCAGGCCTTCGCCGATGCCGTTTGCCGCCTGAACCTCGGGTGTGGGCCCGCCTGCGTCCATCAATGGCTTCCGAATTTTGCCGCGCCCGCCTGATAAACTGGCCCGCGCCAGAAAAGACTCCGTCCTCGAGCCAGGACGCCGCCCCGAACTCCGACGTGAATTATCCCCGTCCTTGAGCCCGAAAGCCGCCCCTCCCATCGACGACGACGAAGACGACGACGGCGAGGTCGCGCCGAGTCGCGTCTGGCTGTGGGTCATGCGCGGCATGCTGCTGGCGGTCGGCCTGTTCGTCGGCGTCGGCCTGCCCTACGTCTGGTACCTGGACAAGCAGGTGCGCACCGAGTTCGCGCAACTGCAATGGCAGGTGCCCACGCGCGTCTACGCGCGACCGCTGCTGCTCAAGAGCGGCATCCGGCTGAACCCGGAGGCCTTCGAGATCGAACTGGCGGCGGCGGGCTATCACAAGGACGGCGCCGGCAAGAACCCGGGCACCTACCGCCGCGACGGCGGCCGCTTCCGCCTCTCCACCCGCGCCTTCAACGACATGGACGGGCCGGTGCCCGCGCGCCACCTCGACGTGCAGCTGTCCAACGGCCGCCTGCTGCAGCTGCGCGACGGCGAGAAGCGCAAGCGGATTGAAAGCGCGCGCGTGGACCCGGCGCGCATCGCCACCCTCTACGGCATCAGCGAGGAAGAGCGCCGCCTGGTGCGCCTGGAAGACGTGCCCGCGCTGATGATCACCGGCCTGCAGTCGGTCGAGGACCGCAACTTCAAGAGCCACCACGGCATCGACCCCTGGGGCGTGATGCGCGCGATCTGGGTGAACATGCGCGAGGCAGAGTTCGAGCAGGGCGCCAGTACGCTGACCCAGCAGATGGTGCGCACCCTGTTCCTGAGCAACACCAAGACCATTTCCCGCAAGCTCAAGGAAGCGCTGTACGCGCTGATGATCGAGGCGCGCTTCGACAAGCGGCGCATCCTCGAGGCCTACCTCAACCAGATCTACCTGGGCCAGCAGGGCAACCAGTCCATCCACGGCGTCGCCGCCGCGTCGGAGTTCTGGTTCGGGCGCGACCTCAGACGCCTGCAGACCGAGGACATCGCGCTGCTGGTCGGCATGATCCAGGGCCCCGGCTACGAATCCGCGCACGCATCCCGAGCGCGCGATCCACCGCCGCCGCGTGGTGCTGGACGTGTTCGTCGACACCGGGCTGATCACGCCGACGAAGGCGAGCGCGCCAAGGGCCAGCCGCTGGGCGTGAGCGAGAGGCCGGGCGTGGCCCGCAACCGCGACCCGGCCTTCATGGACCTGGTGCAGCGCCAGCTGGCGCGCGACTATCCCGGCCGACGCGCTGCGCGGCGCCGGCCTGACCGTGCTGACCACGCTGTCGCCCTCGGTGCAGACGCTGGCCGAACGCGCGGTGGTCAACGGTGCTGCCGGCGGTCGAGCGCAAGCAGGGCCCGCCGCTGCAGGTCGGGCATGGTGGTCACCGACGCCAGCAGCGGCGAGGTGCTGGCGATGGTCGGCAACCGCGACAGCCGCAGGAGCCGGGCCTTCAACCGCGCGCTGCGAGGCGCAGCGTCCGGTCGGTTCGCTGCTCAAGCCCATCGTGTACCTGCTGGCGCTGGCGCAGCCGGAACGCTGGTCGCTGGCGAGCTGGTGGACGACGCGCCGGTGGAAGTCACGCTGCCCAACGGCAAGTCCTGGCGGCCGAAGAATTCCGACGGCGCAGCCATGGCCGCGTCACCCTGGCCGACGCGCTCGCGCACTCCTACAACCAGGCCACGGTGCGCGTCGGCATGGAAGTGGGGCCGGATCGTCTGGCCGAGCTGCTCGAAGGTGCTCGCGGGACTGCGCGCGCCGCCGAATCCGTCGCTGATCCTGGGTTCGGTGGACCTGAGCCCGTTCGTCGATGGCGCAGATGTACCAGTTCCTCGCCTCCGGCGGCCGCGATCCAGCCGCTGCGCGCGGTGCGCGGCGTGCTCGATCCGCAAGGGCAAGGCGATCAGCCGCTACGACTTCAAGCGCCGAACCGGCGCAGGAGGGCGACGCGATCGCCGCGCGCCTGGTCACGCTCGCGCTGCAGGAGCGCGGTGCCGCAACGGCACCGGCGCGGCCGCTGCTCTCCGACGGCCTGGGCCCGCTGCAGTCGGCCGGCAAGACCGGCACCAGCAACGACAGCCGCGACAGCTGGTTCGCCGGCTACACCGGCGACCACCTGGCCGTGGTGTGGGTGGGCAACGACGACAACGAGCCCACCGGCCTGTACGGCGCCACCGGCGCGATGCGCGTGTGGTCGGCGCTGTTCACCAAGCTGCCCAGCGCGCCGCTGCGACGTTGGCCGGCCAGGGCCTCGAGTGGGCTGGCTGGATCGCGGCCACCTTCGCCACCACCGAGAACCGATTGCGCCGGCGCGCGCCGCGTACGCCTTCGTGTCCGGTTACCTGCCGTCCGAGCACATGACCTGCGTCAGCGCAGTTCCTGGCTCGACTGGTTCCGCTTGGGCGGCGAGGGCGAGCAAGCGCCCGGCGAGCCGCCGCCGGAGCAGGCGCCGCCCTACGAGGAATCCGTGCAATGACGTTGCCGATCCGCGCCATTTTCGCTGCAGCAACTGCCGTCATTTGCGCAAGCACGCTCGCTGCCTGCAGCGGCGGCGCCAGCGCGCCGCGCGGCGCCGCGTCCGGCACGCGCATGGGCAGCGGCAATTCGCGGTGGCGCAGGTGCGCGCGGCCGGCGTCAGATCGGCAACGAGCTCGACGTGCAGCCGCTGCGCGATCCGCAGGTCGAGGACCTGCGCGCAGGTCGCCACCGCCGCCGAAGCGCGGCGCGACTTCGCCGGCGCGCAGCGCGCGCTTGACCGCGGCGCTGGAGCTGAGCCCCGGCGATCCCGGACCTGCTGCAGTGGCAGGCCGAGATGGCGCTGGCGTTGCGCGACTGGGCGCGCGCGCGAGCAGCTGGCCGACGCAATCCTTCGAACGCGGCCCGAAGCTGGGCGGCCTGTGCCGGCGCAACTGGACCACGATCGCGCTTCGCCGCGCGACGCCGCCGCGATGCCGCCGGCTCGGCGCAGGCGCACAGCGCGTGGCCGGCTGCACGGTGGCGCCGCCGATCCGGTATTGAGCGCAGGCACGACATGAACGACCTGGGCGAACGAAGCCGCGCGGCGCTCGCCGCCGACGGTCCGCTGGCGCAGGGCCTGCCCGGCTACGCGCGCGCGCCGCGCAGGGCGAGCTGGCCGACGCGGTGGCCGAGGCCATCGAAAGCCGCGACGCCTGGTCGCCGAGGCCGGCACCGGCACCGGCAAGACCTACGCCTATCTGGTGCCGGCGCTGCTGTCGGGCCAGCGCGTGATCATCTCCACCGGCACGCGCGCGCTGCAGGACCAGCTCTACCACCGCGACCTGCCGCGCGTGCGCGAGGCGCTGGGCGCCGGCCTGACGCACCGCGCTGCTCAAGGGCCGCTCCAACTACCTGTGCCGGTACCGCATGGAGCAGGCCAAGGGCGAGCGCTTCGCTCCAGCCGCGAAGATCGCCGCGCAGTTCCAGCGCGTGGTCGCCTGGAGCGGGCGCACGCGCCGCGGCGACCTGGCCGAGCTGCGCCGACCTGCCCGAGGACTCGCCGCTGCTGGCCGCAGGTCACCTCCACCGCCGAGAACTGCCTCGGCGGCGAGTGCCCGTTCTGGTCCGAGTGCTTCGTCGCCAAGGCGCGCCGGCAGGCGCAGGCTGCCGACCTGGTGGTGGTGAACCACCACCTGCTGCTGGCCGACCTGGCGATCAAGCAGCGAAGGCTTCGGCGAGATCCTGCCCGGCGCCGCCGCCTTCGTGCTCGACGAGGCGCACCAGTTGCCCGAGCTCGCCGCGCAGTTCTTCGGCGAAGGCGCTGGGCTCGCGCCAGCTGCTCGGACCTGGCGCGCGACGCGCTGGCCGAGTGCAACGCCAACGTGCACCGGCGTCGCTGGCCAGCGTGCATGCGCCGGTGCGCGAACTCGAGCACGCGGTGCGCGAGCTGCGCCTGGCGATGGAACCGACTGCCGCAGCGCGGCGCCGCCGCGCGCGCTGCTCGCGCATGCCCGGCGCCGACGCGCGCGCTGGTAGCCGCTGGAAGAAGCGCTGGCCGCGCTGGTCGCCGGCGCCTGAAGCCGCTCGAGCGAAGCCTCGCCCGGCTTCGCCGCCTGCGCGCGAGCGCGCCGGCGACGGCCAGATCACTCGCCCGGCTGCGATGCGACGCTGGCATTCGCCGCGAGAGAGGGCGATGACGCCAGTTCCGTGCGCTGGTACGAACTGACGCAGCGCGGCTTCACCCTGCAGCGCACGCCGCTGGATGTCTCCGGGCCGCTGCGCGACTACCGCGAGCAGCGTCGCGCGCGGCCTGGATATTCACCTCGGCCACGCTGGCGGTGGCCGGCGATTTCGAGCCACATCGCGCAAGCGGCTCGGCCTGGACGAGCCGCGCGAGCTGCTGCAGCCCAGCCCGTTCGACTGGCGACACCAGGCGCTGTGCTACCTGCCGCGCGGCCTGCCCGAGCCCGAACAGCCGCGACTATCTCGGCGCGCATGCTCGACGCGGTGCTGGCCGGTGCTGGAGGCCTCGAACGGCCGCGCCTTCCTGCTGTTCACCTCGCACCGCGCGCTGCGCGAGGCGGCCGAAGCGCTGCGCGACGCGCCGCTGGCCGCTGTTCGTGCAGGGCACCGCGCCGCGCAACACGCTGCTCGAACAGTTCCGCGCCTCCGGCAACGGCGTGCTGCTGGGCGCCGCCAGTTTCTGGGAAGGCGTGGACGTGGCCGGCGAAGCGCTGTCAGCGTGGTGGTGATCGACCGGCTGCCGTTCGCGGCGCCCGACGACCCGGTGCTGGAAGCGCGAGCTGGACGCCGTGCGCCGCGACGGCGGCAATCCCTTCCGCGACGAGCAGCTGCCGCAGCGCGGTGATCGCGCTCAAGCAGGGCGTCGGCCGGCTGATCCGCAGCTCACGTCGACCGCGGCGTGCTGGTGCTGTGCGACCCGCGCCTGCTGGGCAAGTCCTACGGCCGCCTGTTCCTCGACAGCCTGCCGCCGTTGCCGCGCACGCGCATGCTCGAGGACGTGCAGGACTTCTTCGCTGAACACGAGGCGTCAGCCGCGAGCCCGGTGCCGACGAGTTCGAAGAGGACTGCTAGCCATGGCGCCGCGAACTCGAACTCGCAGCCGCGCGTGAAGCTGCTCGCCATCGAAACCAGCACCGAGGCCTGTTCGGTCGCGCTGTACGTGGACGGCGAAGTGGTGCGAGCGCCTCGAGATTGCGCCGCGCCGCCACACCCAGCTGGTGCTGCCCTGGGCCGACGAACTGATGGCCGAGGCCGGCATCGCGCAAGTCGCAGCTCGACGCCATCGCCGTCGGGCCGCGGCCCGGGCGCGTTCACCGGCGTGCGCCTGGCCATCGCCATCGCGCAGGGCCTGGCGCTGGCGCTGGACCGCCCGGTGCTGCCGATCTCCACCCTGGCGGTGCTGGCGCATGCAGGGCGCCGGGCGAGCGACGTGCTGGCGGCGATCGATGCGCGCATGGGCGAGGTGTACCTGGGCTGGTTCCATTCCGACGAGCTGCCCGGCGTGGTTCCCGTCGGGCCGGAATGCGATGGTGGCGCCGCGACAGGTGCGATCTCGACGCGGTGGCGATCGCAGGCGTGGGCACCGGTTTCGCTGCCGCCGAAGGCGCGCTGGCGCGAAGCCTTGATCGGCGCCTGGGGCTGTGCGATCCGACCGCGCTGCCGCATGCGGCGGACCTGGCGCGGCTGGCCGCGCTGGCGTGGGAGCGGGGCGAGGCGATTGCGGCGGATCTGGTGGAGCCGGCCTATCTGCGCGACAAGGTCGCGCTTACGCTCGCGGAACAGAAGAGCAGTCGCGACTAAAAAGTCGCTCCTACAGACGTCTTGCCCGTAGGAGCGGCTCTTAGCCGCGACTCGACCTCAACGCAGCTTGTTGGCGATGACGTGGTAAGCCAGCATGCCGATACCTGCGGCCGGCAGCAGGATGCCCCAGGCGCCCGGCTCATCGCTGTCGAGGTTGGTGGCGTCGATGAGGCCGAAGGCCGCGCCCAGCAGCGTCAGCACCAGGCCCCACTTCAGCGCCGACAGGCGACGGTTGTTCTCGTCCGCGGCCATCATCGACTTCATCAGCTCTTCGGACGGGTTGGTCTCGGCCAGGCGGCGGCGCAGGCGGGAATCGACGATCAGCTTGATCGACATGACGATGCCGGCGATCAGGGCGATCGGAACAAGAAGTGCGAAATCCATTGAAGCTTCTCCAGTTGGTCGGGCGCCCTCGGCCCCCGTTCGTGGAGATGGATACGGCCAGCCCGGCCCCGGTTGCACCTTTTTCGCACGGACGGATTTGGGGGTAACCTGCAACCGTTCCCTCCCTGGCCGTATCCAACCGCGCATGAGTGAGGACCAGGAACTGGTACAGGCGGTATTGGCGCGCACCCCCGGGGCGTTCGAGCGGCTGGTCGCGCGCCACCAGCGGCTGGTCTGGCACCTGGTCTACCGCATGGTCCAGCACCCCGAGGACGCCCGCGAGCTGTGCCAGGACGTGTTCTTCCGCGTGCACGAGCGGCTGGGCCAGTACCGCTTCGAAAGCTCGCTGTCGACCTGGATCGGCCGCGTGGCCTTCAACGTCGCCACCCGGCACCTGCAGAAGAAGCGGCTGCCGATGGCCGACGCGCACGACGAGGAAGAGGGCGAGGCGGCCTGGGAGCAGGTCAGCGACGGCTTCGACCTCGAGGCCGCCTGCGCCGACCACGAGACCATGGGCCTGCTGACCGCGGCGATCGAGAAACTTCCGGCGATGCAACGCACCCTGGTCACGCTCTACCATCTGGAAGAAATGGGCGTGGGCGAAATCGCCGGCGTCACCGGCCTACCCGAGGGCACGGTCAAGAACTACCTGTTCCGCGCGCGCAGCCGCTTGCGGCAGCAGCTCGAAACCAAGCTGGGAGTGGCGGCATGAACATGCACGACAACGATCGCGAAGCACGCCTGCAGGCCGAAGCCGAGGCCGCCGAGCGGCAGCAAATGCCGCCGGGCCCGAACCCGGCCGTCAACGAATACCGGCTGGTGATGCGCGCCTTGCGCCAGCCGCCATCCGAGTCGCTGCCCATGGACTTCGCCGCGCGCGTCGCGCGCCGCGTGCTGTTCGCCGAAGAGCGCGGCAGCTTCGAGGACTGGATGGTGACGGCGCTGATGCTGGTGATGGCCGCCGCCGGGCCTGATCTACCTGCTGCCGATGCTCTCGCGCGTGGTTGCGAGCTTCGACGTGCAGCTGCCCACACTCCCCTGGCCGATGCTGGCCGCGACCGCGGCGGCCGTGGCGCTGGCGTGTCTGGTGGACCAGGGCGCCACCGTCTGGCGCCAGCAGCACCCGCACGCGCGCATGTAACGCTATTCGTGCATCTCGTTGTGGTGCCGGATGAACGGGTCGAGCGTCGTGAGGGGTCTGGCATGGACAGGTCGGGTCTGACCGAGTTTGACGGGACAGGTCCAGCGCATGTAGGCGGGACCGTTCATGCCGTCGTGCGTCTCAGCCAACTGTTGCCGACGCATCTGCGGTTAAGCAAACAGGATGCTTCATCGCTTCTTCATTCTTTCAGCGACAAAGCCCGCCAAAAGCGCGTTGAGTTCCGCAACGCGCTTAGGCTCAACCCCGTCCATGACCAGCTTCTCAACGTGGTCAGAAACTGCTCTAAATTTGGTCGGGCTCCCGATCTTACCTTGCGCTAGCGCGTCGTCCGCCGCCTTCTTGGCTCGGTCGACGCCATTCTCCCCGAAAATTGAAGTGAACTCTAGCTTGGCGGCCACAGGTAGATCCTCCGAGAACTGCTCCAACTCGCGGGAGAGGCGGCGCAGATACCTAACGTCCCCTCTTGCGGCGGCTTCGCTCGCCTTAAGGCTTATGGGATCGAAAAGCGCAGCTGGGAACCCAACGCGCAATAAGAAATCTATTGCACGCCGGCAGGTTGTGGTCAGCTTTTCAAGTTCGATGGAAGTCATTTTGGATACAGGTACGGCATATAACCAGTGTACGGGCTGACCTGACCAAAGTGGACGTTTGACATGTAGTGATATCCCGCCCCATACGGATTTACCCTCGCCACACCTCTGATCACGTTCGCAACTTGAGGTGATCCAATTCCGCCCAACTTGTCGATGAGTTGCTGCTCTCGCCCTCGAATCGCGAGTCTCGCGAGCATTCCCGTGGCAGCCACGTCAACAGTAGGATTCCCAAATCCAAGCAGACGCATGTGGTGGCTTTGGAATCTCGTGGCGACGATCTGCTGAGGATTCCCGAAGCCGCTTGTCCGGCCAACATAGGTTTGACCGACTGCGTTCGTCAAGGTGTATGTGACATATGTCCGCGTTGCTTGGTCGGCAACGACAGCGCCAACAACCACAACAGGAATCAACCAGTCGTCAGCAACCCCAATTCCCGTTGCGTCATCCGCAACGAGGACTCCCGCCGCCGCCATTCCTGCGCGCATCGGGCCTTGTGTTGTCGCGCCGCCTCCGCCCTGGGCGGTGGGGGCGATAGTAGTGATGCTATCCGAGTTGCCAGAGCTGAAACTTCCCGCCTCGCAACCGCCTACGCCACAAAAGGTGTCGATCTTTTTCCGCCCGTCCGGATCGAAGAATCTATACGGGCTGTTACCTGCGTAAGAGTAGCGGTTGAACTCAGAGTCAATTGGATCGGAGGATAAGAACCTCCCAATCTGCGAATCGTAATAGCGCTGCTGCATGTACGTTAGGCCGGTGACCTGATCCATCACGTGGCCGGTGTATCCGGTCCCGTCGATGGCTGTGGGCGCGAGAGCTTCACCGTAGGGCGCGTAGCTATTGCGCTTCAGAACCGAAACCACGCTCTGCGCATTCGGCGCAGAGGTCTCAACTACCGGACTACCCAGAGCATCGGTGTGCTGGTACCGGATCGACACCGCGCCGCCATTGACGTAGTCCACCGAGCGCGTCGCCACCTGGGTGTTGCCGAGATAGATATAGGCCAGATTCTGTTCGCGGCGCTCGTCGTGGGTGTACATCACCTGCCCGGACTGGCTATAGATCCACAGCATCACATTGCTGTTTGCATCTGTCGTTTGGACGCGGCGGCCCAGGCCGTCGTACTGATAGGTCTCCTGACCCAAGACGTGGCTGAGGCGATTCGACGAATCGAACGTCAACGTCTGGCTGGGCTTGCCGGCGCACTGGGCGTTGGCATCGGAGGCGCAGCCCGCGCCAATGTTCTTGGCGGTTGTGTTTCCGCGCGCGTCGTAGCCGAAGGTAAACAGACTCGCGCCGGTGGCGTTCTTGATCTCGCCCAGACGGTTGTTCGAATCGTACGTGTACCGGTACTTGCGCAAGCCCTGGTCTGCGACGCGCAGGTTGTCGAGGGCGTCGTACGCGTAGGTACCCAGTCCCCACTGGCCGAATCGGCCACGATCATCCGGTCCAGGCCGTCGTAGCCCAGGTCGCGGCTGCGGTCGTTGGGGCCGGCCGGCAGGGCGTCCGTGATCGATTCGACGTTGCCGTTGGCGTCGTAGGTGTAGGTGTCGTCCAGGAAGACCGTGCCGGTGCGCGCGTCCTTGCTCTGCTCGGGCAGCATCCGCTTGTTCTGGGTCATCGTGTGCACGATGCCGTTGCCGTAGGTGAAGCCCTTGATCGCCCCGTTCGGCCAATAGGTGATCCCGCTGGCATAGACCTGACCGGCCTGCTCGGCCACTTGCGTCGGCCGGCGAAGCGCGTCCGGGCTGTAACCCACGGTCACCAGGCCCGGGTAGGCGTGGCTGCTCAGGTTGCCGTTCGGGTCGTAGCTGTAGCCGATGGAGTACGGCGTGAGGGAATTGCTCGAAGTCTCGCTGACCAGCAGGCGACGGCGGTTGTAAGTGTAAGACGTGGTGACATTCACTCCGCCGGGATTGGCGGCAGTCAACGTATCGACCGCTCCGTCGGCAAAATACGTCGTCGTGGTGTCTGCCGTGCCGCCCGGGGTGGAACGGCGATCACGCGCGTTCATGTCGTCGTAGGTGCGCGTAACCTTCACTGCGGCGATCGACGAATGCGTGCGATCGCAGCTGCTCGTGCTGGGCAGATTCAGGCCGTCGGCCGTCCAGGCGATGTTGCCCGCGGCGTCGTAGTCGATGACCGTGGCGCCGGACTCCGGATTGATGGTCTTGCACAGGCGGTGGTACTGGTCATAGACGTAGCTGCGCGTCTGCGAGACGGTCCCGCCGCCGCCTCCGCCGCTGCCTCCCCTGACGTCACCGTTACCGTGACCGGGGCGGAGGTCGCCGTCACGTCGCCCGACTGCACCAAGCGGGCCGTGAGCACTACGTGCCCACGGCGCTCGGCGCGTACTCGAACGAGTAAGGCGCACTGGTGTCTGCCCCGGCGATGGTGTTGCCACTCATGAACCTGACCCGGCTGATGGGTTGCCCGCCGCCGTCGGCCGTCGCCGCGATCGTGATCGAGCGTGCCCAGCACGAAGCTGGCGCCATCCGACCGCGTAGTGATCTGCACGGACTAGGCGCTGGCCATGAGCCGAAACCCAGCAGCAGCGCCCCCAGGCACGACAGCCAGAGGTATCGGGCGCAGTAGCTGCCATGACTTGTTGTTGAACGATGCTGAGGACGTGATTGGAGTTCATCGGTCAGCCCCCGGGCCGCGGCGGGTGATCGACAGCGGGCACCGAACACATCGCGCACGATGATGGTTTCCACGCCCTCGGGCTGTTCTATGAATACCGGGTGTTGATTTCCACGAAGATGACCCAGGGTTCCAACCAAAATTGACCACCCTCGATTGCGTAGTGTAGCTACTCGGTTGTGGATAGTCGCTCTTGGCTGCTGTTTCTCGTCTTGGGGGCAGTTCGCCGCCGTGCGTGGCTGCCGCCGAACTGGTCCTGAAGCGCGGCGGTGACCGATTCCACGATGTGGCGATCGGTGAGTCGGTCGAGCAAGGCTGGTCATCTCGCGTCGTCGTACACGCTGGCCTGGGCTCCGGTCGGCGGTGATCAACACGCGTGCGCACAGCTCACAGCAGTGGAACAGCAAGCGCCGCTCCGGTTGAGGGCAGAGCTCTCAGACACCATCCGTATAGCCCAAGCGCAGCACTGACCTTGCACGTCGAGTACGATCTCGAGGAGCCATGACGAAGCACGGCCTAGATACCAACGCTGTGCCAGGTAGGTCTTGCCGAACCGCGCCCGATCAGAACGACGTTCTGTGCGCTGTCCAGGCCACCGCCATGCAGGACGATCGCGCTTCGTCGACCGCGGGCGAGACGAAGCCGACCAGGTCGCGGTGCGCCGGGAAGCGCCCGCCTTCATCGGTTGGCCTGCGACTTGACCTCACGCTCGGCGCTCTCGTCGGTCAGCAGTTCGCCGAACCACTGCTCCGGTGTGTCGCGCTGCCAGGCTTCAGCGCCAGTTCGCCACGCCCCGCCATGCCATGACTCATCTGGCGCAGGCGTGCAATCGTCAGAATGGCGCACCTCCGCGGCACGCGCCGCAACGCGTCGTACCGATCGACTTCTGCGGCACTGGTCACTGAGCCCGATGGCCACCTCCACGCTGCCACCGGCTCGTGACGCACCAGTGTCCATGCTCGCAAGCGCACGCGACTCCAGCACCAGTCGACCGCTACCAGCACCGCCTCAGCTCACGGTACCGCCGACACTGCGCCATCCCATCGCCGCCGCCGCACAGGTCGGGTTGCAGGACCGCAGCAGCGCGGCCTGGAACGGCGCGCCGTCGCTCCGGCTTGCGTTGCACCCCCTGGAGTAATGTGCCGTCGTACTGGTCTGGTAGCGCTCGAAGCACGGCGTCCGCCGCACCTGGCCTTCGCACCAGCACCAGTTCGAAGGAATAGATGCCTTTCCGTGCGCGCCGCGGAACCCCGTCGCGACGTGGATCAGCGCTGGCCCGACACCAGCGCGAGCTGGTGCGGGTCATCAAGGAGCGGGGTTTTGCATCAAGACGCGGCGGCGTACTTCGCGAAGCAGTCACCGAACGGTACGCGGTGGGCCATTGAGTACTGCCGCAGCGACTTATCCCGTCGGGCCATGATGTGCCGTTGCCTGGAAGTGTCAACGAGTCGGTTCTCTACGACGCCTTGGTCGGGCGCGCAGCCGGGACCGCGGGAGCAGGACAATGCGCGTTTGTTGGTGCGCATCCGGGAGATCCATGAGGACAGCAAGGGCGCCGTTGGCGCACCGCGCATGCAGGAGGACCTGGTCGACGAAGGCGGACATGGGCATCGAGCCTCGTGGCTCTGCATCGGATGGCCCAGCTGATGGCGGCTAGCGGCCGCTTCCAGGGCCGGGCTGGCCGCAGCGTAAGAAGCGTCGGTTTGGCCAGAAGCCGGGCAGTCGCCCGGTCGGTGTCGAGAATCTGCTGGAACGCGATTTCGACGCCTTTGAGCCCGAGACCAAGTGGGTGACGGACATCACCGAGATCCTGACGATCGAGGGCAAGCTGTTCTTGTGCGTGGTGCTGGACCTGTACTGCAAGCGGGTGATGGGCTGGTCGATGCACCATCGCCAGGACCGGCACATGGTGGTGCGCGCAGTGCAGGCGGCGGTGTGGCAGCGGGAAGGCGACAACGAAGTGATCCTGCATGTTCGGATGGAAATTCGGCCCTGAGTGGTCAGTTCTGGATGGACATCAACATTGACCGTCCAACCGCGGACGTGCTCCCTAGCCAACGGTAAGGTGACTCTGCGCCGGAAACGCCCTGGCTTCGTCGGCGAAGGACTGAGCGGAAAGCGGTCGGCCGCGATTGCGGATTATCGACAACCGAACGGCGTGACGAAGGAATTCACCTCGTCGGATCACTGGCTCCAGGGCATGGACGAACACGACTCGTGCTGGAAGGCATCCTCACGCCGATCTGGCACCCGAGTCGCGGGAACACAGCGGTGTCGCGCTCCGCACGCCCGCTAGAACATCCGTTCGGAACGCTACCGGAGCGGATTCCACAATCCGTGTGTGCGCTCTTCGTCAGCATGACGAATTGCCCGGCGTGACCGGGAGGTTCAGGCCATAACTCGACGACCGTCCGTGGAATCCAACGTCAGAGTAGGCCGAGCTTGAAGCACCCCGGAAACTTCTCCTCTCGAAGAGGTCGTGCTCGCGCGAAGCGAGCTTGCGTCGAAAAACAGCACCTTCGTTCCTTCTGCCGCTTGGCCGCTGTACCAAAACGATCCGTGCACAGAAGGTCTTCCGCTAGGGCGGGGAGTGAGGCGCCTGACAGGGCCAAGAGCGCAGCTAGTCGAAACATAGAGGCACCACGGCTGGACGGCTGCGACTGAGATTACTCCCGGCAAGACGCCGCGCGGCCGCGTCGCGGAACGTCATGGGGAACAATGTAGGTAATCGAATGCCAAGAAAACAATAAAGCCCCTGAAAGCAAGGGCTTAGTTTCATTTATGGCGGAGCGGGAGTCCGCCCCTACTTCAGCAAGATTGCCGTACCTAGGCCGAGGAAAGAAAGGAAGCCGACAACGTCAGTGAAGGTCGTGAGCACGACACCGCCGGCAAGGGCCGGATCGATGTTCATGCGCACGCAACGTCAGCGGAACCAGCACGCCGGCAAGGGCAGCGTTAATCAGGTTGATGAGCATCGCCAAGCCGATCACCAAGCCCAGCGGCGCGTCCTGGAACCACAGGCCAGCGACAACGCCTACGACTACCGCCCAGATCGCGCCATTGAGCACGCCGACCAGCACTTCCTTCGCCAGCAGCGCGCGCAGGTTGCCCACGCCCACCTGACCGAGGGCCAGGCCGCGCACCATCAGCGTCAGCACCTGGGTGCCGGCGACGCCGCCCATGCTCGGCGACGATCGGCATCAGCACCGCCAGCGCGACGATCTTGTCGAGCGTGCCCTCGAAGCGGCCGATCACCCACGAGGCCAGGAAGGCGGTCAGCAGGTTGATGCCCAGCCACAGCATGCGGCGGCGGCGCGGCGCGCGGCACCGGGCTGAACAGGTCTTCGTCCTCGTCGAGGCCGGCCGCGCTCATGCGCCTGGTGCTCGGCCTGCTCGCGGATGATGTCGACGACGTCGTCGATGGTGATGCGGCCGAGCAGGATGTTGTTCTCGTCCACCACCGGCGCCGAGACCCAGTCGTGGTCGGAGAACTGCGTGGCGACTACGTTCGCCGGCATGTCCACCGGGATCGCCGGCTGCTCGTCGTCGATCAGTTCGTTGATCGGCGTCGAGGCGTCGTTGGTGAGCAGGGCGTTGGCGGCGACGCGGCCCAGGTACTGGTGCCGGCGGCTGACCACGAACAGGTGGTCGGTGTGGTCGGGCATCTCGCCGCGCAGGCGCAGGTAGCGCAGCACCACGTCGACGGTGACGTCGGCGCGCACCGTGATCACGTCCGGGTTCATCAGTCGGCCGGCGCTGTCCTCCGGGTACGACAGGGCCTGCTCCAGGCGCTCGCGGTTCTCGCGGTCCATCGACTTCAGGACTTCGTCGATCACCGTGTCGGGCAGGTCCTCGATCAGGTCGGCCAGGTCGTCGATGTCGAGGTCTTCGACCGCGGCGACGATCTCGTCCGGGTCCATCTCGGCCAGCAGGCCGTCGCGCACGTCCTCGCCGACGTGCACCAGCACCTCGCCGTCGTCCTCCGGGTCGACCAGGCCCCAGACGATATTGCGCTTGGCCGGCGGCAGCGATTCGAGCAGGTTGCCGATCTCGGCCGGGCGACAGCGTATTGACCAGGCGGCGCACCGGGCCCAGGCGGCCGGAGTCGAGCGCGTCCGACAGCAGTCGCAGCTGGCGTGCGGTCTTGTCGTGGCGGACTGCCTCAGCCATTCGGGTGCTCCGGAATCCTGCGCATTCTAACGGACTAGTGTTTCGGAGCGCTCCGTCCGAATGCTGTGCTGCCGCTCGAAGCGATGCCGCACATGCCCGCCGCATCGGCCGTCCCTGGCCGAAGCGGCTCACGGGCCATCCATGGCCCTTGGCATGTGCGGCATCGCTTCGCCGTCAGCAGGTGTCGAGACACCGCTCGCGAAAGCGGGTCGAAGCGAGCGCAGGTTCGCTTTGCTGGCAGTGGAAGAGCGGGGCTGGCGCGCTGCGACGAAGCGAACCGCTACAGGCGGGGCCGACGTGGCAGGGGGAGGGGCCGAGCGGGCAGGAGCAGGAGCGTACCCGAGTCGGGGGCAGGACGCCCCCGACCGAGGGGCGGCCCCTCCCCCTGCCACGGCGGCGTGCGAGTCAGTTCCGGAACGCGACTACGAAGCCGCTAGAACCCGCTTTCGAAGAGGGTTACGAGGGCGGCCATGCAATCGGCTTCGTCGTCGCCGGTGACGCGCGCGCGGATGGTGGTGCCCGGCCCGGCGGCGAGCAGCATCACGCCCATGATGGACTTGGCGTTGACCTCGCGCCCCTTGGCCAGCAGGAACGCCTGGCTGCGGAACCCCGTCAGCGCCTGCACGACCTTCGCCGAGGCCTGCGCGTGCAGGCCGAGCGGATGGCTGACTTGCAGGTCGCGTTCGAGCATGCGCTTACTCCAGTTCCCGATGGTAGGTGAGGACTTCCTGCCGGCCGCCCTCGCGGAAGTGCTGCGCCAGCTTCTCCGCCAGATAGACCGAACGATGCCGCCCCCCGGTGCAGCCGAAGCCGACCGTGACGTAGCTGCGCGTCTCCGACTCGAAGCGCGGCAGCCAGGTGTCGAGGAAGGCGGCGACCTGGGCTACATATTCGCGCACCGGCTCCTGCGCGTCGAGATGCTCGCGCACGGCGGCGTCGCGGCCCGAGAGCGGGCGCAGGCGCGGGTCCCAGTGCGGGTTGGGCAGGCAGCGCGCGTCGAAGACGAAATCGGCGTCGCCGGGCACGCCGGCCCGGTAGGCGAAGGACTCGAACAGCAGCGACACGCCGCGGCGAGTGCCCGGGCTCCAGCCCGCTGAGCACCGTCTTGCGCAGCTGGTGCACGTTCATTTCGCTGGTGTCCACCAGCGTGTCGGCCAGCGCGCGCAGCGGCCGCAGCCGCTTGCGCTCCAGCGCGATCGCATCCGACAGCGCCAGGCCGAGCACCGACAGCGGATGCCGGCGCCGCGTTTCCGAGTAGCGCTTGACCAGCACCTCGTCGGCGGTGTCGAAGAACACCAGCCGGTGGTCGTAGCCCAGGCCCGCGACCGCCGACAGCCATTCGCCGATGCGCGACAGGTCCGAGGCCATGTTGCGCACGTCGATGCTGACCGCGAGCAGGTCGCGGCGCGACTCGGCCTCCGACATGCTGCGCACGAAGGCGGTCAGCAGCTCGGCCGGCAGGTTGTCCACGCAGTAGTAGTCGAGGTCCTCGAGCGTGCGCAGCGCCACGCTCTTGCCGGAGCCGGACATGCCGCTCACCACGATCAGGGTCGGCCGCGGCGGCGTGCTCATGGAAGGCTCACAGGTGGCTGGTCGACAGCAGCTGCGCGTGCCGCGCCAGGAACGCGGCTGCCGGGTCGAGGCCCTTCGCCCGCAGCATGTGCAGGCGCACCGCGGCCTCGGTGAGCACCGCCAGGTTGCGGCCGGCGGCCACCGGCAGCTGGAACACCGGCACGTCGAGGTCGAGCACGCGCACCGGCGCCGGCGCCTCGCCGGTGAGGCGGTGCATGGGATCGCCGCCGCCTTCGGCGGCGCGCACCAGGTGCACGATCAGGCGCAGGTACTTGTTCTTCTTCACCGCGGTGTCGCCGAACATCTGGCGGATGTTCATCACCCCCAGGCCGCGCACCTCGAGCATGTCCTGCAGCAGCTCCGGGCAGGTGCCGTCGAGCACGTCCGGCGCGATCTGGGTGAACTCGGGCGCGTCGTCGGCGACCAGGCGGTGGCCGCGCGAGATCAGCTCCAGCGCCAGCTCGCTCTTGCCCGCGCCGGAGTCGCCGGTGATCAGCACGCCGATCGAGAAGATCTCCATGAACACGCCGTGCAGGCTCGACGCGCGGCGCCAGCGCCAGCGCCATGTGGTACTGCAGCAGGTTCAGCAGCTCGAAGCCGCGGCGCGGCGACACCCACAGCGCGGTGTCGGTTTCCTCGCAGGCGCTGCGCAGGTCGGTGGGGCAGGACTGGTCCTGGCTGATCACCAGCGCCATCGGCTGGAAGCCCAGGATCTTCTCGAGCGTCTCCCAGCGCTGGCGCGCGTCCAGGCCGTCGAGCCAGGCCAGTTCCGCCGAGCCGACGATCTGCACCTTGTTGGGATGGATGACGTTGAGGTAGCCGGCCAGCGAGGGCCGGCGGCTCATCTGCTCGCCGCGCTCCAGGGTGCGCTCGCCGCCGCGCTGGCCGGTGAGCCAGCGCAGCCCGAGCCGTTCCTGCAGCTGGTCGTAAAGCTCGCGGGCGCTGACGCGGTTGCGCATTTTCGATGGCCGCCGCGCGAAGCGTCAGTCCGCCCGGGTCAGCCGAAGCTGTCCGAGCGCGCGGCCGACTCGCCGCGGTGGTGGTCCTTGACCTTTTCCTTCTGCTTGATCACCAGCCGGTCGAGCTTGTCGGCGAGCAGGTCGATTGCCGCGTACATGTCGGGCGCCAGCGCATCGGCGAACAGCGTCTTGCCGGGAATGTTGAGCGTGGCCTCGGCCTTGTGCTCGAGGTTGTCGACGGAAAGGATCATGCGCGCGTCCAGATGCTGCTCGAAGTGCTTGGCCAGCTTGCCCAGTTTCTGCTCCGCGTATTCGCGCAGCGCCGGGGTGATGTCCATCTGGTGACCGCTGATCTCGATTCGCATTGTCGAGCTCCTTCTCTTCGTCGTCTTCAGAACCCCTGCTTCGCGGCCATTTATCCGGGCGTGCCGCGCCCGCCCCGCTAGAGTCGTTGGCGCTCCGTGGAAGAAGGGATATTCATCGCTTCCCGGTACTTTGCCACAGTTCTCCGGGCCACGGGGATGCCGTCCGCCTTGAGGATTTCGGCCAGTTTGCGCGTCGCGACAGGGGCGTGCGCGGGTTCTCCGCGTCGATCAGCCGGCGCAGCATGGCCTGGATGGCGGTGGCCGAGGCGCCGCCGCCGGCGTCGGTGGTGATCCCCGAGCTGAAGAAGTGCTTGAACTCGAAGGTGCCGCGCGGCGTGCGCAGGTACTTGCGCGTGGTCGCGCGCGAAATGGTGGACTCGTGCAGGCCCAGTTCCTCGGCGACCTCGCGCAGCGTCAGCGGCCGCATCGCCTCCGCGCCGTGGTCGAGGAAGCCGCTTTGCTGGCGCACGATCGAGCCGCGCCACGCGCAGCAGCGTGTCGGCGCGGGTTTCCAGGCTCTTCATCAGCCAGCGCGCTTCCTGCAGCTGGCGCGCGCAGGTAGCTGTCGTCGTCGCGGCCGGCGGTGCCGATCAGGCGTTCGTAGTGGCGGTTGATGCCCAGGCGCGGCTGGCTGGCCTGGTGCGAGGCCGACCTTCCACACGCCGCCCTGGCGGTAGGCGATCGCGTCCGGGACGATGTATTCGGTCTCGCCGCCGCCGATGCTGCGCGCCGGGCTTGGGATCGAGCGACCGCAGCAGGGCGACCGCCTCGTCCATGGCCGCGGCGTCCACCTGCAGTTGCGCGGCCAGCTTCGCCGGCCCGAGCTTGGCCAGCGCGTCCAGGTGCTCGGCGGCGACGCGGCGGGCGAGGGCGAAGCCGGGCGTGGCCTTGTCCAGCAGCGACAGCTGCACGCACAGGCATTCGGACAGGTTGCGCGCGCCGGCCCCGACCGGGTCGAAGTGCTGGACCAGGTGCAGGACGGTCTCGATCTCAGCGGCGATGCGACGATCTCCGGCAGCAGGGCCGCCTGGAAGTCCTCGAGCGCTGCCTTCCAGGTAGCCGTCGTCGCCGATGGCCTCGATCAGCACCGCCCCGATCTGTTCGTCGCGCGGGTTGAGGTGGCTCAGGCGCAGCTGCCAGAGCAGGTGATCGTGCAGGTCCTGCGGCGCGGCGCGCGCGTCCTCGCGTTCCTCGCCGTCCGAATCGGTGCCGCGGCCGGCGCCGGAAGGCTCGTCGTCCCAGCGGAAGTCGGGCACCTCGTCGAACTCGTCGCCGGGCGCGTCGCCTTCGGCCGCTGGCTCCGGCGCCGCGGGCGCCTCGGCGCTGCCCGGCTCGATGACTTCCTCCGCCGGCAGGTCCTCCTCGCGCTCGAGCAGCGGATTGCTCTCCAGCGCCTGGCTGAGCTCCTGCTCCAGCTCCAGCGCGGACAGCTGCAGCAGCCGGATCGCCTGCCGCAACTGCGGTGTCAGCGTCAGCTGCTGGCCGAGCTTGATTTGCAGGCTGGGTTTCATGACGACGGCCGTGGCCGACGCGGCGCGGACGCGCTACAGGCGGAAGGATTCGCCCAGGTAGACGCGACGCACATCCGGGTTGGCGAGCACGGCTTCCGGGGATCCCTGGGCCAGTACGCTTCCAGCATTGAGGATATACGCCCGGTCGCAGATGCCCAAGGTTTCGCGCACGTTGTGATCGGTGATCAGCACGCCGATGCCGCGTTGCTTCGAGGTGGCGGACGATCTTCTGGATCTCGCCGACCGAAATCGGGTCGACGCCGGCGAAGGGCTCGTCGAGCAGGATCAGGCGCGGATTGGCCGCCAGCGCGCGCGCGATCTCCACGCGCCGGCGCTCGCCGCCGGACAGGCTGGCGCCCAGTCTGGCCGGCGACATGCGCCACCTGCAGTTCTTCCAGCAGCGAGGCCAGCGTGGCCTTGCGCGTCTCGGCGTCGAGGTCGCTGCGCAGCTCCAGCACCGCCAGCAGGTTGTCGGCGACGCTGAGCTTGCGGAACACCGAGGCTTCCTGCGGCAGGTAGCCGATGCCGCGGCGGGCGCGTTCGTGCATCGGCAGGCCGGTGATGTCCTCGCCGTCGAGCTCGATGCGGCCGGCGTCGGTCGGCACCAGGCCGACGATCATGTAGAAGCAGGTGGTCTTGCCGGCGCCGTTGGGGCCGAGCAGGCCGACCACTTCGCCCGGGCCCAGGTCGAGCCCGAAATCATGGACGACCTCGCGCGACTTGTAGCGCTTGCGCAGTCCCCGGGCCGACAGCATCAGTTCGCGCCGGTCCCGGCGCTCTTGGGCAGGATGCGCATCTTCACGCGGGTGCCGTCGCCGCCGCCGTCGAGGCGGCCGGTCTTGAGGTCGTACTTGATGGTCTCGCCGCGCAGGGTGCCGCGCGTCTGCTCGATGACCACGCCGCCGGTGAGCACCACGATGTCGGAGCTGAGCGTGTAGACGATCTGGCGGGCGCGCGCGTCCATCGGCTCGCCGTTGTCGTTGACCTGCTTGAGCGTGGCCGGGTTGCCGGTGAGCACGACCTGCGAGATGTCGCCGGCCTTGCGCTGGATGGTGGCGCGGTCGGCGCCGACCTGCAGCGTGCCCTGGCGTGATCAGCACGTTGCCGGTGAGGATGGCATCGCTGTCGTCGCCCATGCCGGCGTCGGTGCGGTCGGCCTCGACGTCCATCGGCTGCGAGCGGTCGGTGGACTTGGCCTGCGACTGCATCGGCAGCACGGCGGCGAGGAGCATCAGACTAAGGGCGACGAGGCGCATAGCGTCCTTTCACGTTGGCCAGCAACTGGAGCCGTTTGGATTTCATGTCGGCGCGCAGGCCGGTGCCCTGCAGTATAGAGTCGGCCCGGGTGACGGTCACGGGATCCTGGCTGAGCGCGAGGTCCTGCTTGGGGAATATCTGCAGGCGCGCGGTGGTCGAGGCGGGTGCGCTCGCCCAGCGGCGAGGGCGGGCCGACCAGCTCGACGCGGTCGATCAGCCGCACCTCCACGCCCTTTTCCGCGACCCATGCGGCTGTCGGAGGTCGCCAGCCAGCGCCCCTGTTCCTTGTCGGGGAAGGAGAAGCGCGGCAGGCGCATGCTCAGGCTCTTGCCGCCCGGATCGCGCTCCAGGTAGGGCGCCGCGACCGAGAAGGACTCCTTGCCTTGCTCGTCCAGCGAGGTCAGCTCGAAATTCTCCAGGATGTAGTCCGAGCGGGTCGCGCCCGCGGGCGCCGGACCTGCTTTCGGCCGCATTTGCCACACGGCCAGCGCCAGCGCCGATCGCGACCACGGCGAGCACGAGCGACAGCACCAGCGGCGCGTTTCATGGCGCGCCGTAGCGCTGCAGCAGCGCCTCGCGGTGGCCCTGCGCTTCCAGCAGCAGGTCGCACAGCTCGCGCGCCGCGCCTTCGCCGCCGCGCGCGCTGGTGATCCAGTGCACGCGCTCGCGCAGCCAGGCATGGACGTTGGCCGGCGCCACCGCCAGCCCGACCTGCGCGAACACGCCCAGGTCCACCAGGTCGTCGCCCATGTAGGCGACCGCGTCCATGGCCGCGCCGAGCTGCGCGCACAGATCCTTGCAGCGCTTCGCGCTTGTCGCGCACGCCGGTGTAGACATGCGCGATGCCCAGGTCCTTCGCCCGCGCGCGCGCCGAAGCGCTTTCGCGCGCGGTGATGAAGGCGACGGCGATGCCGGCGTCCTGCAGCAGCTTCAGGCCCAGCCCGTCGTGGATGTGATAGGCCTTGCTCTCGCGGCCGGCGTCGTCGATCCACAGGCGGCCGTCGGTGAGGGTGCCGTCCACGTCGAAGGCGGCGACGCGGATGCGCGCCGCGCGGGCGCGGACCTCATCGGCGATGCCCGCATTCGCGGCCGCCATCCTCAGACCACCCGCGCGCGCAGCAAGTCGTGGATGTTGAGCGCGCCCACCACGCGGCCCTGCTCGTCCACCACCACCAGCGCGTTGATCTTGTGTTCTTCCATCAGGTGCGCGGCCTCGACCGCGAGCGCCTGCGGGCCGATGGTCTTGGGCGAATGCGCCATCAGTTCCTTCACCGGCACCGCGCGCAGGTCGATCTGCGCGTCGTCGAGGGCGCGGCGCAGGTCGCCGTCGGTGAACACGCCGAGCAGGCGGTCCTGCGCGTCCACCACCGCGGTCATGCCCAGGCGCGCGCGCGTCATTTCCACCAGCGCCTCGCTGGCGCTGGCGCCGAGGCCGACGCGCGGCACTTCCGCGCCGGCATGCATGACGTCGCGAGATGTGCAGCAGCAGGCGCCGGCCGAGCGCGCCGGCCGGGTGCGAGCGGGCGAAGTCGTCGGCGGTGAAGCCGCGTGCCTCCAGCAGCGCCACCGCCAGCGCATCGCCCAGCACCAGCGCGGTGGTCGTGCTCGAGGTCGGCGCCAGGCCGAGCGGGCAGGCTTCCTCGGGCGCGCTGGCGTCCAGGTGCACGTCGGCGATCGCCGACAGGCGCGAACCGGGCCGGCCGGTCATCGCCATCGATGCGGTTGCCCTGGCGCTTGAGCGCCGGGAGGATGGTCAGGATCTCGTCGGTCTCGCCGGAATTCGACAGCGCCAGCACCACGTCGCGTCCTTCACCATGCCCAGGTCGCCGTGGCTGGCTTCACCCGGGTGCAGGAAGAAGGCCGGGGTGCCGGTCGAAGACAGGGTCGCGGCGATCTTGCGTGGCGATGTGCCCGGACTTGCCCATGCCGGTGCACACCACGCGGCCGCGGCAGGCCAGCAGCAGTCGGCAGGCGCGGGCGAAATCCGGGCCGATGCGCGCCTGCAGCGCCTCCAGCGCCCGGCGCCTCGATCTCGATCACGCGCCGTCCGCTGGCGGCCAGCGTGTCGGCGTCGTGGGATGCTCCGGAGGGCAGGGCGTTCATCGGTTGGGGCAGGCGGTATGATGACGGGGCCCCATTGTACGGCCTGCCAGTGAACGCGCCAGACCCGATCATCCAGCAGCTGATCGAAGCCGGCCTGCCCGGCGCCCGCGCCCGGGTCCAGGGCGACGATGGCGTGCACTTCGAGGCGGTAGTCGTGGCGGATGCCTTCCGCGGCAAGCTGCCGCTCGCGCGCCACCGCATGGTCTACGCCACCCTGGGCGAGCGCATGGGCGGCGAGATCCACGCGCTGTCGCTGCGCACCCTGACGCCGGACGAAGCCGGCCCCTCCGCCTAGGCCCAGGAATTCCGAATGGCAAAGATCATCATCACCGGCAGCCACGCGCCGCTGGACGGCGAAGTGCAGATTTCCGGCGCCAAGAACGCCGTGCTGCCGATCCTGTGCGCGACGCTGCTCGCCGACGGCACGATCTCGATCGGCAACGTGCCGCACCTGCACGACGTCACCACCACCATGGAACTGCTGGGCGCGCTCGGCGTGCGCCTGACGGTGGACGAAAAGCTGACCATCACCGTCGAGCCGCACCGCGATGATCGAGACGATCGCGCCCTACGAGCTGGTCAGGACGATGCGCGCCTCGATCCTGGTGCTGGGCCCGCTGGTCGCGCGCTACGGGCACGCCGAGGTGTCGCTGCCGGGCGGCTGCGCGATCGGCTCGCGGCCGGTGGACCAGCACATCCGCGGCCTGCAGGCGCTGGGCGCCGAGGTTTCGGTCGAGAACGGCTTCGTCAATGCGCGCGCGCCGAAGGGCCTGCGCGGCGGCCATTACGTGCTTCGACATGGTCACCGTGACCGGCACCGAAAACGTGCTGATGGCGGCGACGCTGGCCAAGGGCACGACGGTGCTCGACAACTGCGCCGAGGAGCCGGAGGTCGTCGACCTCGCCAACTGCCTGATCGTGATGGGCGCGAAGATCGCCGGCGCCGGCAGCAACCGCATCGTCATCGAGGGCGTGGACAGCCTGCATGGCGGCCATTACGACGTGCATGCCCGACCGCATCGAGACCGGCACCTTCCTGGTCGCCGGCGCCATGACCGGCGGCCGCGTGCTGTGCCGACGCGCGCGCGCCGACATCCTCGAGGTGGTGCTGCACAAGCTGGAGGAAGCCGGCGCGCACATCAACACCGGCGAGGATTTCATCGAGCTCGACATGCGCGGCAAGCGCCCGAAGGCGGTCAGCCTCACCACCGCGCCGTACCCGGCCTTCCCGACCGACATGCAGGCGCAGTTCGCGGCGCATGAACTGCATCGCCGAGGGCGTGGGCGTGATCCGCGAGACGATCTTCGAAAACCGCTTCATGCACCTCAACGAGCTGATGCGCCTGGGCGCCGACATCCGCGTGGACGGCAATACCGCCATCATCCGCGGAGTGCGAAGAACTGACCGGCGCGCCGATCATGGCCACCGACCTGCGTGCCTCGGCCTCGCTGGTGCTCGCCGGGCTGGTCGCCGAGGGCGAGACCACGGTGGACCGCATCTACCACATCGATCGCGGCTACGAGAACATCGAAGAAAAGCTCGGCGGCCTCGGCGCGAAGATCCGCCGCGTCGCCAGCTGACCGCCGCTTTCGCTGCTGCGGCGAAGAGGCCGGGGGCGATGGCCATTTTCAGTCGCCGCCCGATACCGGCTTGGTGAAAATGGCCCTCACCCCCGGCCTCCACTGAGCGCGCAGCGGCGGTTTCAGCAGCGCCGCGGCGGCGCTGCGCGCCATGGCGCCTTACCCAGTCGGGAAAAGCGGTGGCGCGCGGGGGCGCGTGGTGGCGATGCTTCTCCAGTGGGCGAGCGTGCGCGGATTCGCGATGGCTGAGGGAGGCGGATGCGCGATATTCATTTTCACCAAGCCGGTATCGGGCGGCGACTGAAAATGAATATCGCGCGTCCGCCTCCCGACTACGAAGCGCGGACTCAGCGGATCGAGAGGATGCGCATGTCGATGGTTTCGCCGTCGGGCTCTGTCTGCAGGATGCGCAGCGGGATGAAGTTGCGGTCCTGCCCGAGCCACAGCGTGGTGCTGCGGCCGCCGGCGGATTCGCGCACGCGCTCGACGCGCAGCACGCGCTGCGCGCCCATGGGCGTGTTGATCCGCTCGCTGGCGCCGGTGCGGAAGGTCCAGGGCTGAAGGTCTTCCTTGTCCGGGACGTAATAGCGCAGGTCGCCACTGCGACCCGCGGCCAGGTCCTGCATCAGCGCGACCGTCACTGCGTGCCGGTCCAGCACGCCGTCGCGGTAGGGCGGCGAGTAGCGCTTGTCGCTGGTCGCGCAGGTCGAGGCGTCGCGCCGCCGCGTCCACCGCCAGGCTGCGCTCGCGCGACTTCCAGGCCAGCTTCTGCCGGTAGTTCCAGGACACCGTTTCCGGCGCGCCCTCGCGCCAGCGCAGCGTGGAGCGCTCGTCCACCGTGGCGCGCCGCCAGCGCGGCGAGCCCTTCGCTGCCGACCACGCTGGTGCTGAATTCGGCGCGGCCGCTGCCGAGCGCCTTCAGCGCGACGATGGCTTCGCCGATGCGTTCGCCGTTGCGCCGCACTTCGTAGCGCGCGCTGTAGGCGCGGCGGCATCGCCGCCAGCGCCAGCGCCGGCAGCAGGGCGGCCATCGCCACGATCGCATTCCTGAACATCTTCAAATCAATTCCAGCCCGCGGTCGGTGTCGTCCAGAGACAAGGCAGCATGCAGCGGGTTCCCGCGCCACGCCACACCGGCGGGGTTGGCGGTCAGTTCGCCTTCAGCAAAAGCGCGCACCACCGCGACCAGCAGCGGGTGTTCGCGCGCCAGCACGCGCGCGCCGAGCGAGGCGGTGTCGTCGCCGGGCAGCACCGGCACGCGCGCCTGCGCGATCACCGGTCCTGCGTCCACCTCGGGCACCACCTGGTGCACGGTCGCGCCGTGCTCGGCGTCGCCGGCGGCGAGCGCGCGCTCGTGCGTGTGCAGGCCGGGATGCCTCGGCAGCAGCGAGGGATGGATATTGATCATGCGATCCCGCCGCGAGTTGCACGCGACTGCGGCAGACAGGATGCGCATGAAGCCGGCGCACACCAGCAGGCGCGGCGCGCGCGCCAGCGCCTGGCCGAGCAGCTCGACGTCGAAGGCTTCGCGGCTGGGGTAGTCCTTCGTATTGCGCGTGATCGCTTCGCGCCCGGCCTCGCGCGCCAGCGCCAGCGCCGCGCAGCGCGGACGATCGCTGGCGACGGCGACGATGCGCGCGCCGCCGAGGCTGCCCGTCGGCCTCGGCCTGCAGCAGCGCGCGCAGGTTGCTGCCGCGCCCGGAGGCGAGCACGACGATCGGGAAGCTCAGCGTCCACGGCGCGCGCGCCCGGCGCCATTCAGCCCAGGAAGCGCACGCGCTCGCCGTCGGCGCGCGCAACCACCGCGCCGATCGGGCGGTGCGCCAGGCCGAAGCCATCCAGCGCGGCGGACACCGCCGCCACGTCCGCGGGCGCCAGCACCAGCACGAAGCCCACGCCGCAGTTGAAGGTGCGCCACATCTCCTCGCGCGGCACCGCGCCTTCGCGCTGCAGCCAGTCGAACACCGGCGGCAGCACGATCGCCGAGGCCTCGAGGTCCAGGCCGAGGCCCTCGGGGATCACGCGGATGATGTTCTCGGTCAGGCCGCCGCCGGTGATGTGCGCGGAGGCGTGGATGTCGTGGCTGGCGAACAGTTCGAGCATCGGCTTGACGTAGATCGTGGTCGGGGCCATCAGTGCATCGATCAGACGCACGCCACCGACCTCCAGTTCGGCCGGGCGGCCGGCGCGGTCGTAGATGCGCCGCACCAGCGAATAGCCGTTGGAGTGCGGGCCGGAGGAGGCGATGCCGAGCAGCACGTCGCCGGCGCGCACGCCGGCGCCATCGAGCAGCTTCGATTTCTCGACCGCGCCGACGGTGAATCCGGCCAGGTCGTATTCGCCGGGCGGATACATGTCCGGCATCTCGGCGGTCTCGCCGCCGATCAGCGCGCAGCCGGCCAGTTCGCAGCCGCGGGCGATGCCGCCGACCACTGCCACGGTGGTGTCCACCTGCAGCTTGCCGGTGGCGAAGTAGTCGAGGAAGAACAGCGGCTCGGCGCCCTGCACCAGCACGTCGTTCACGCACATGGCGACCAGGTCGATGCCAATGGTGTCGTGGCGGTCCAGCTGCTGGGCCAGCTTGAGCTTGGTGCCGACGCCGTCGGTGCCCGAGACCAGCACCGGCTCGCGGTACTTCCCGGACAGGTCGAAGAGCGCGCCGAATCCACCCAGCCCGCCCATCACCTCGGGGCGGAAGGTGCGCCTGACCAGCGGCTTGATGCGCTCGACGACTTCGTTGCCGGCGTCGATGTCCACGCCCGCGTCGCGGTAGGTGAGGGGAGTGGTGGACATGCCGGCGCCGATGAATGGGAGTGCGCCATTCTACCAGCGGCGGTTGGACGCGCCCGGCCCGCATGCGGCACCATGGGCCTTCGCTTCCAGTCCCTGCGAGCCATGCCCCCGATCGCCCGCGTCCTCGTGCCCCTCCTGCTTGCGCTGGCCGCCTTGCTGCCCCTCCACGCGACCGCCCAGTCAGCGACGGCTCCGTCCGCGCCCGGCCGCGCCGCCGACGCCAGCAAGCCTGCGCCCAGGCCCAAGCCGGTGCGCAATCCGTCCTTCTACACGGCCCAGGTCCCGGTCAACTCGCAGAACGAGAAGCGCGTGGCCACCGTGCGCGGCCTGATGCAGGTGATCGTGCGCCTGACCGGCGACCTCGGGGCGGCGAGCAACCCGGTCGTGCGCCGCGGCGCCGGCAACATCGATTCGCTGGTGACCGCTTCCTCCTTCAAGCAGGATTCCGAAATCGTCAACGGCGTGCCGGTGTACCGGACCGTACTGCACGTGAGCTTCGATCCCGATGCCGTGGATGCGCTGCTCGCCGGCTCGGGCCTGCGCTACTGGAGCGGGGCGCGGCCGAAGCCGATCCTGTGGCTGGCCATCGACGACGGGCGCGGTCCGCGCCTGGTCACCGGCAAGCAGACCAACGTGGTCAAGCCGTTGGCCACGCGCGGCGTCGAGCGCGGCCTGCGTTACCTGCTGCCGGCCGGGACCGCCGCGGAACTGGCCGCGGTGCGTTCGATCGTCGGCCTGAACACCATGGCGCTGCAGCCGCTGACGGCACGCTACGGCAACGACGCGCAACTGCTCGGCAAGGTCTACCGGCAGCCGCCGGGATGGGCCGCGGAGTGGGTGCTGTCGCAAGGCGGGACGGAAGTCGCGCGCTGGTCCTTCGCCGACCCGGACCCGCGGCGCGTGATCGCCTCCGGCGTGGACGAAGGCGCGAACGCACTCGCCGCGCGCGATTCGGTGCGCATGGACACGGGCACCCCGGGTCTGTACGCGATCGAGGTGGGCGGCATCCATACCCAGGGCGAGTACCTGCGCCTGATGGGGCATCTGGAAACCATGGCTGTCGTCCGGCGCGTGGCCGTCACCGAGGCCTCGCCGGGCCTGTTGCGCCTGCAGCTCGACCTGAGCGTGGGCATGCGCGGTTTCCGCACGATGGTGGCCAACGCCGGCGTGATGCGCGCGGCGTCCGAGCCGGCGGCGGAAGACGCGCCCTCCAGCGGCCTGGCGCGCTTCGAATTGCAATGAACTGGAGCTGGATCCCCAACGCCATCACCCTGGCGCGGGTGCTGGCGAGCCTGCCGCTGTTGTGGCTGCTGATGCGCGGTGACTTCGTGCCGGCCTTCTGGCTGGCGATCGCCGCCGGCGTCTCCGACGCGCTGGACGGCATCATCGCCAAGCGCTGTGGCTGGCAGTCGGTGCTCGGCGGCGTGCTCGACCCGATCGCCGACAAGCTGCTGCTGAGCGTGAGCTTCTTCGGCCTGTGGTGGAGCCTGCAACTGCCGACCTGGCTGGTGGCCGTGGTGCTGCTGCGCGACCTCGTCATCCTGGTCGGCGCCTGGGCCTGGTGGCGCGCTGATTGGCGCCTTCACCCCGGAACCCAGCGGCATCAGCAAGGTCACCACGCTGGCGCAACTGGTGCTGGTGGGACTGGTGCTCGGCCACCTGGCCGGCTTCGACTTCGCGCAGGCCTGGCTGCCGCCGCTGGTGCTGGCGACGGCGGGCATCACCGTCGTCAGCGGACTGGACTATGTTTTGCGTTACGGTGTGCGGGCGTGGCGCGAACTGGGGAAGCGACGATGAGCTGGACCGACCCGAAACGCTGGCAGGCGGTGGCGCTGGTCGTGCTGCTGGGCGTGCTGATCTGGCTGCTCGGCCCGATCCTCACTCCCTTCGTCATCGCCGCGCTGCTGGGCTGGCTTGGCGACCCGATGGTGGACCGGCTGGAACGCTCCGGGCGTTCGCGCGGCGCCTCGGTGGCGCTGGTGTTCGTGTTCCTGACCCTGGCCCTGGCGCTGCTGCTGCTGGTGCTGCTGCCCTTGTTGTGGGACCAGGTCGAATACCTGATCGACTCGCTGCCGAAGTTCGCGGTCTGGGCCACCACCAGCGCGGTGCCCTGGCTGGAACAGCGCCTGCGCGTGCCGATCGCGCCGTACGTCAATCCCGACTACCTGCTGGCCTGGCTGCAGGGGCACTGGCAGGAAGCCGGGGGCATCGCCACCTACGTGCTCGGCCATATCGCCGGCTCCGGCCTGGCGGTGGTCGCGCTGGTCGCCAACGTCGCGCTGGTGCCGGTGCTGACTTTCTATTTCCTGCGCGACTGGGACGTGATGGTGGCGCAGATCCGCGACCTGGTGCCGCGGCCCTCGCTGCCGATGGTGACGCGCCTGGCGCGCGAGTCCGACGAGGTGCTGGGCGGCTTCCTGCGCGGGCAGTTCAGCGTGATGGTGTCGCTGGGCACGATCTACGCGGCCGGACTGTGGATGGTCGGGCTCGACCTCGGCCTGCTGATCGGTTTCGTCGCCGGCCTGGTCAGTTTCGTGCCTTACCTCGGCGCCTTCGTCGGCGTCGCCGCCGCGGTGATCGCCACCCTCGTGCAGCACGGCGACGTCACGCACCTGCTGCTGGTGCTCGGCGTGTTCGCGGTCGGACAGACGCTGGAAAGCTTCGTGCTGACGCCCTGGCTGGTGGGCGACCGCATCGGCCTGCATCCGGTGGCGGTGATCTTCGCGATCATGGCGGGCGGCCAGCTGTTCGGCTTCCTTGGCGTGCTGCTCGCATTGCCGGTGGCGGCGGTGTCGATGGTGATGCTGCGCCACGCGCATGCGCACTACCGGCGCAGCGACCTGTACGGCGCCGAGCATGCCGAGGACGACCCTGAATCGATCGCCGGCGAGCAGCCGCTTGTACCGCCGGACGCGGCGGCTTTGCCAAGCGAGGCCCCCGAGGCGCCGGCGCCCTATCCCGAGCCGTGAGCGCGCAGATACCGCTCGCGCTGCGCTTTCCGCCGGATCAAGAGTTGGCCGCGTTTCATGGGAACCCGGAGCTCCTTGCACTGCTAGGAGCTGTGGCTAACGGACTGGCGAATGACTGGTTCTACCTGGCCGGTCCCGCCGGCGCCGGCAAGACGCACCTGTTGCTGGCCAGTTGCGCGCAGGCCCGCAAGGCCGGCGGCGATGCCAGCTACCTGCCGATGGCGGCGCTCGCTGGCCGCCTGGGCGAGGCGCTCGATGGGCAGGCGCGGCCCGCGCTGGTGTGCCTCGACGGGCTGGAAGCGATCGCCGGACGCGAGGCGGATGAAATCGCGCTGTTCCATTTCCACAATGCAGCGCGCGCGGCCGGTGCACGCGTGCTCTACGCGGCGACGGCGATGCCCGCGGCGCTCGGACTGCAGTTGCCGGACCTGCGCTCGCGCCTGGAGCAGTGCACGCGCATCGCGCTGGAGCCGCTCGATGAAAGCGGACGTCGCGAGGTGCTGCGCCAGCGCGCCGCGCGTCGCGGCCTGGAGCTCGACGATGCCGTGCTCGACTACCTGTTCCGCCGGGTCGGCCGCGAGCTCGGCTCGCTGACCGCGCTGCTCGACCGCCTCGACCAGGCCAGCCTGGCCGCGCAGCGGCGCATCACCGTGCCCTTCCTGCGCGCGCAACTCGGCGCCGACTGATCAGCCGCGCAGCGCCGCGTCCAGCTCGGCCAGGCGCTGCGGCGTGCCGACATCGGTCCAGCGCCCGCGATGGTGTTCGCCGTGGATCTCGCCGCGCGCCATCGCCGCGAACAGCAGCGGCGCCAGCTTGAAGCGGGGCGGCGAAAGTTCCGCGCCGGCGGCCGCGCCGATCACCTCGCGCCAGTCGGTGAGGATGCGCGGGTCGTACACGCCGATGCCGGAATAGGTCTGCTTCGGCGCGCCGTCGCCGCGCAGGGTGCCATCCGCTTCGATGCGGAAATCGCCCTCGGGGTGCTGCGGCGGGTTGTCCACCATCACCAGGTGCGCCATCGCGCGTGGTCGCGTGGGCAGGCGCGTGAAATCGAAATCGGTCCAGGTATCGCCGTTGACGCAGATGAAGGGGGCGTCGCCGAGGATGCGCAGCGCGTGCAGCATGCCGCCGCCGGTTTCCAGCGGTTCCGGTCCTTCGTGCGAGTAGTGCAGGCGCAGGCCCCAGCGCGAGCCGTTGCCCAGCGCCGGTTCGAAGCACTCGGCCAGCCAGCTGATGTTGAGCACGACTTCGCGCACGCCGATGGTCGCGAGTTTTTCCAGGTGCCACTCCACCAGCGGCTTGCCGCCGACCGGCAGCAGCGGCTTGGGCGTGTGGTCGGTGAGCGGGCGCATGCGCTCGCCCTTGCCCGCGGCGAACACCAGCGCGCGGGTCATGGCGCGGGCACGCGCACGTCGCGTTCGCCGAGCACGCGCTCGAGCAGCTGCGACCAGCGGCGCGGTTTCCGGATAGCGGCGTCCGACCTCGCGGGTATAGCGCCAGACCAGCGGCAGGTCCTCGAGGTAACCGGCCTTGCCGTCGCGGTACCACAGGCGGCAGAAGATGCCGAGCACCTTGATGTGCCGCTGCAGGCCCATCAGGTCGAAGCCGCGGCGGAAGGTCTCGGCGTCCGACGCGCGTCAGTCCTTCTGCCACCAGCCGCTGCCGGTAGCTCTCGACCCATGTCGTAGACCTGCTCCGGCGGCCACTCGATGTAGCAGTCGCGCAGCAGCGAGACCAGGTCGTAGGTGATCGGGCCGCGCACCGCGTCCTGGAAATCGAGGATGCCCGGCGCGCCGGGCTCGCCGACCAGCAGGTTGCGCGAATGGTAGTCGCGGTGCACGAACACCTGCTCCTGCCGCCCGGCGCTGTCCACCAGCGCGCGGAAGGCCGACTCGACCACGTCCCAGTCCTCGCACTCGGGCGTGAAGCCCAGGTGGCGGCCGAGGAACCATTCGTTCAGCAGTTCCATCTCCTGCACCAGCCGCGCCTCGTCGTAGGGCGGCAGGTCGGAGGCATCCACGCGCGACTGCATGGCAAGCAGGGCATCGAGGGCGTCGCTCGTAGAGGCCCTCGGGGCCCGCTTCGCGCAGCTGCGGCAGGTACAGGCGGCCGCCCAGGTCGCTCATCAGCACGAATCCACGCGTCGGGGTCGGCGGCCTGTATCATCGGGCACGTTCAGGCCGGCGCGATGCCAGCCGAGCGGCGATGTCCAGCCAGGGCCGGATGTCCTCGTGCTCCGGCGGGGCATCCATGACGATCCAGGAGCGGCCCTGCGAATGCGTGCGCCAGTAGCTGCGGAAACTGGCGTCGGCGGAGGCCGGTTCGAGCGAGGCGTCGGGGTCCCCGAGCGCGTCGCGGGTCCAGCTCAGGCGCGCCTGCGCGCGCGGGGTGGGGGACATGCGAAATTCCGTGGTTTTGCAGCCCCGCAGTATGACCGAAGGCCCCGCCGCGCGGCGCGGCCGAAAGGCGAGCCATGGCACACTGTCGCCCTGTTCCAGCCCTGGTTGTCCATGAGCAAGCCCGATTCCGCCAGCCTCGTTCCCGTCATCCTGTCCGGAGGTTCCGGCACGCGGCTGTGGCCGCTGTCGCGCGAGTCCCATCCCAAGCAGTTCCTGCCCCTGGTCGGCGACAGCTCGCTGCTGCAGCAGACCTGGCTGCGGCTGCGCGGCGCTGCCCGGCGCCGAGTCGCCGCTGGTGGTGGCGAACGAAGAGCACCGCTTCATGGTTGCCGAGCAACTGCGCCAGTGCGGCGCGACGCCGGCGGCGCTGATCCTCGAGCCGGTCGGCCGCAATACCGCGCCGGCCATCGCCGTGGCCGCGCTGCAGGCGATGGCCGGCAGGCGAGGACCCGGTCCTGCTCGTGCTGCCCTCCGACCACGTCATCCGTGACGAAGCGGGCTTCCGCGCCGCCGTGCTCGCGGCCCTGCCGGCTGCCCAGGCCGGAAAGCTGGTCACCTTCGGCATCGTGCCGACCGCGCCGGAAACCGGCTACGGCTACATCAAGGCGGCGCCGGGCGAAGGCCTGCGCGCGGTCGAGCGCTTCGTGGAGAAGCCCGATGCCGCGACCGCGCAGGCCTACCTTGCCGCCGGCGGCTACTACTGGAACAGCGGCATGTTCGCCTTCCGCGCCTCGCGCTACCTCGAGGAACTGCAGCAGAACCGCGCCGGAGATGGTGGCCGCGGCGCGCGAGTCGCTGGCGAAGGCGCAAGCCGGACGCGGACTTCCTGCGCCTGGACAAGGCCGCGTTCTCGGCCTGTCCCTCCGATTCAATCGACTACGCCGTCATGGAGAAGACCAGACACGCGGCTGTGCTGCCCATTGCCGTGGGGTGGAATGACGTTGGCTCATGGTCGGCGCTGTGGTCGGTGGTTCGCAGGACGGCGACGGCAACGCGCACCGCGGCGACGTGCTCGCGCGCGACTGCCGCGGCACGCTGGCGATCGGCGACAAGCGCCTGATCGCGCTGATCGGACTGCAGGACATGGTGGTGATCGACACCGACGACGCGGTGCTGGTCGCACACAAGGATCGGGTGCAGGAAGTGAAGGAAATCGTCTCCTCGCTCAAGCAGGCGCAGCGCCCGCAGGCGACCTGGCACCGCAAGGTGTACCGGCCCTGGGGCAGCTACGACGGCATCGACAGCGGCGAGCGTTTCCAGGTCAAGCGGATCATTGTCAAACCGGGCGCGGCGCTGAGCCTGCAGAAGCACCACCACCGCGCCGAGCACTGGATCGTGGTCAAGGGCACGGCGGAAGTGACCTGCGACGAACGCGTGTTCCTGCTGTCGGAAAACGAGAGCACCTACATCCCCTTGGGCAGCAAGCACCGGCTGGTCAACCCGGGCAAGCAGCCGCTGGAACTGATCGAAGTGCAGTCGGGCAGCTACCTGGGCGAAGACGACATCGTCCGCTTCGAGGACGTGTACGGCCGGAGCGCCTCGTGATCGCCGGTGCGAGCGGTGCCCGCATCGGCGTGGTCGGCCTGGGCTACGTCGGCCTGCCGCTGGCGGTGGCCTTCGGCCGCGGGCACGACACCGTCGGCTACGACATCAGCGTCGCCCGCGTCGAGGCCCTGCGCCGCGGCCACGACGCCACCGGCGAAGCCTCCGCGGAGGAACTGGCCGGGGCCAAGCGCCTGCGCGTCAGCGCCGAGCTCGAGGACCTGCGCGCCTGCAACACCTACATCGTCACCGTGCCGACGCCGATCGACGCCGCCAACCGCCCGGACCTGCGCCCGCTGAAGGCCGCCACCGAGGCGATTGGCAGCCTGCTCAAGCGCGGCGACGTGGTGGTCTACGAGTCGACCGTGTACCCGGGCTGCACCGAGGAGGTCTGCGTGCCGATCCTCGAGCGCGCCTCTGGCCTGAAGTACAACCAGGATTTCTACTGCGGTTACAGCCCCGAACGCATCAACCCCGGCGACCGCGAGCACAAGCTCCCCGACATCCTCAAGGTCACTTCCGGCTCGACGCCGGAAGTCGCCGAATACGTGGACGGACTCTACGCCGCGATCATCACCGCCGGTACGCACCGCGCCAGTTCCATCCGCGTCGCCGAGGCGGCGAAGGTGATCGAGAACACCCAGCGCGACCTCAACATCGCGCTGGTCAACGAACTGGCGCTGATTTTCAACAAGATGGGCATCGACACCCTCGAAGTGCTCGAAGCCGCCGGCACCAAGTGGAATTTCCTGCCCTTCCGCCCTGGCCTGGTCGGCGGCCACTGCATCGGCGTCGATCCCTATTACCTCACGCACAAGGCGCAGGAGCTGGGCTACCACCCGGAAGTGATCCTCGCCGGCCGCCGCATCAACGACGGCATGGGGCGCTTCGTCGCCGGCCAGGTGCTGCGCCTGATGGCGCGCGAGCGCATCAGCCTGCCCGACGCGCGCGTGCTGGTGCTCGGGCTCGCCTTCAAGGAAAACTGTCCCGACCTGCGCAACACGCGCGTGATCGACATCGTCCAGCATTTCGAGGCCTTCCACGTGCAGGTGGACGTGCACGACCCGTGGGTGGACGCAGCGGAAGCGCGCCACGAATACGACATCAATCTGGTGGCGCAGCCTGAGCCGGGCAGCTACGACGCGATCGTGGTCGCGGTGGCGCACCGCGAGTTCGCCGCGCTCGGCGCCGACGGCCTGCGCGCCTTCGGCAAGCCAGGCGCCGTGCTGTACGACGTCAAATACGTGCTGCCGCGCGCCGACGTAGACGGGAGGCTCTGACATGAAGGTGCTGGTCACCGGCAGCGCCGGCTTCATCGGCATGCATGTCGCCGAACGCCTGCTGGCGCGTGGCGACGAGGTCGTCGGCCTCGACAACATGAGCGATTACTACGACGTCAATCTGAAGCGGGCGCGCCTCGCGCGGCTGGTCGAGCACGAAGGCTACACGCACATGCATGCGGACCTGGCCGACCGCGAGGCCATCGAGGCCCTGTTCGAGGTGCATCGGCCGCAACGCGTCGTGCACCTGGCCGCGCAGGCCGGCGTGCGTTACGCGGCGCAGAACCCGCACATCTATGTCGCCAGCAACGTCACCGGTTTCCTGCACGTGCTGGAGGGCTGCCGCCACTTCGGGGTCGAGCACCTGGTGTTCGCCTCCACCAGTTCGGTGTACGGCGCCAACACGAAAATGCCCTTCTCGGAGCACGAAAGCGCCGAGCATCCGCTGACCCTCTACGCCGCCACCAAGAAGGCGAACGAGGCGATGGCGCATTCCTACGCGCACCTGTACCGGATTCCCTGCACCGGCCTGCGTTTCTTCACCGTTTACGGGCCCTGGGGCCGGCCGGACATGGCGCTGTTCCTGTTCACCCGGGCGATCCTGGCCGGCGAGCCGATCAAGGTCTTCAACCACGGCCGGCACAAGCGCAGCTTCACCTTCGTGGACGACATCGTCGAAGGCGTGCTGCGCACGCTGGACACGGTGCCGGGCCCGGACCCGGGCTGGGACCCGATGGCGCCCGACCCGGCCTCGAGCAACGCCCCGTACCGGATCTACAACATCGGCAACGAGCAGCCGGTCGAGCTGCTGCGCTACATCCAGGTGCTGGAGCAGTGCCTGGGCAAGCCGGCGATCATGGAGATGCTGCCCCTGCAGGCGGGCGACGTGCCGGACACCGAGGCCGACGTCTCGGCCCTGGCCGCGGCGGTCGACTACCGGCCGCAGGTTTCGGTCGAGACTGGCGTGGCTCGCTTCGTGGAGTGGTACCTGCAGTACCAGCGCGGGCTACAATAAGCACTGGACCAGTCCGCGGCGCCCCGTTCCCCGATGCTCTCCCCCGACGTTTTGTCCAACCTCGACCGGCTCGAGGCAGAAAGCCTGCACATCCTGCGCGAGGTCGCGGCCGAGTTCCGCAACCCGGTGATGCTGTATTCGATCGGCAAGGACAGCACGGTGCTGCTGCACCTGCTGAAGAAGGCCTTTTACCCGGCGCGCCCGCCGATCCCGCTGCTGCACGTGGACACGACCTGGAAATTCCGCGAAATGATCGCCTTCCGCGACCGCGTCGCGGCGGAGTCGAATGTCGAGCTGCGGGTCCATATCAACCCCGAGGGCGTGGCAAAAGGGATTGGCCCGGTCAGCCATGGCGCCACCGTGCACACCGACGTGATGAAGACGCAGGCGCTGAAGCAGGCGCTGGACGCCGGCAAGTACGACGCCGCCATCGGCGGCGCCCGCCGCGACGAGGAGAAGTCGCGCGCCAAGGAGCGCGTGTTCTCCTTCCGCAGCGCGCAGCACCGCTGGGACCCGAAGAGCCAGCGTCCCGAGCTGTGGAACCTGTACAACACCCGCATCCACACCGGCGAAAGCGTGCGCGTGTTCCCGATGTCGAACTGGACCGAGCTCGACGTGTGGCTGTACATCTTCCGCGAGCAGATCGAGGTGGTGCCGCTGTACTTCGCCCGTTCGCGGCCGGTGGTCGAGCGCGACGGCGGCCTGATCATGGTCGACGACGAGCGCTACCCGCTGCTGGACGGCGAGAGCGTGCAGCAGCGCGTGGTGCGCTTCCGCACCCTGGGCTGCTACCCGCTCACCGGCGGTTTCGAGTCCGAGGCCGACACGCTGGAAAAGATCATCGGCGAGATGCTGGTCGCGCGCACCTCCGAGCGCCAGGGCCGGCTGATCGACGCCGACCCTTCCGCCTCGATGGAAAAGAAAAAGCAGGAAGGCTACTTCTGATGGGCGACGCACCCGACATCGCCGGTTACCTGGCGCGGCACGAATCCAAGCCGCGCCTGCGTTTCATCACCTGCGGCAGCGTGGACGACGGCAAGAGCACGCTGATCGGCCGCTTGCTGTTCGAGAGCAAGAATCTTTTTGACGACCAGATGTCCGCCCTGGCGCGCGACAGCAAGCGCCACGGCACCCAGGGCGAGCAGATCGATTACGCACTGCTGCTCGACGGCCTCGATGCCGAGCGCGAGCAGGGCATCACCATCGATGTCGCCTACCGCTATTTCAGCACCGACCGGCGCAGCTACATCGTCGCCGACTGCCCCGGGCACGAGCAGTACACCCGCAACATGGCCACCGGCGCTTCCACCGCCGACGTCGCCGTGGTGCTGGTGGATGCGCGCAAGGGCCTGCTGACGCAGACGCGCCGGCACACCTATATCGCGGCGCTGTTCGGCATCCGCCACGTGGTGCTGGCGGTCAACAAGATGGACCTGGTCGGCTATTCGCGCGACGTGTTCGAGCAGATCGAGCGGGACTACCGCGAGCTCGCCGCCACCCTGGGCATCGCCAGCGTCAGCGCGATCCCGCTGTCGGGGCTGGTCGGCGACAACATCGTCGAGCGCTCCGGCGCCACGCCCTGGTACACCGGTCCGGCGCTGCTCGAGCACCTGGACACGCTCGAGATCCCCGGCGGCGGCACCGAACTGCGCTTCCGCATGCCGGTGCAGTGGGTGTGCCGGCCCTCGCAGGATTTCCGCGGCTTCGCCGGCCAGATCGCCGCCGGCGTGGTCTGCGTCGGCGACGAAGTCGCCAGCGCCAGCTCCGGCAAGCGTTCGCGGGTGAAGTCGCTCGCCATCGGCGAGCGTCCGGTCGCCGCCGCCGCCGAAGGACAGTCGGTGCTGCTCACCCTCGAGGACGAGATCGACGTCAGCCGCGGCGACGTGCTCGCCGCCGCCGACGCGCCGCCGCCCGTGTCCGACCAGTTCGGCTGCCACATCCTGTGGATGGGCGACGAGCCCCTGCTTCCGGGCCGCCCCTACTGGCTCAAGCTCGGCACGCGCACGGTTTCCGCGGTGGTGACCGAGATCAAGTACAAGGCCGACATCAACACCCAGGACCAGCTCGCCGCCAAGCGCCTGGAGCTCAACGAAGTGGCCAACGTCCACCTCAGCCTGGACGCGCCGATCGCCTTCGAATCGCACGCCGACAACCGCCTGCTCGGCAGCTTCATCCTGATCGACCGCCTGAGCTTCGCCACCGTCGCCTGCGGCACCCTCGACTTCGCCCTGCGCCGCGCCGCCAACGTTCACTGGCAGGCACTGGACGTGGACCAGGCCAAGCGCGCCGCCATCAAGCACCAGCAGCCGCGCTGCCTGTGGTTCACCGGCCTGTCCGGCTCGGGCAAGTCGACGATCGCCAATTTCGCCGAAAAGCGCCTGGTGGCGCTGGGCCACCACACCTACATCCTCGACGGCGACAATGTCCGCCACGGCCTCAACCGCGACCTGGGCTTCAGCGACGAGGACCGCGTCGAGAACATCCGCCGCGTCGCCGAGGTGGCCAGGCTGATGGTGGACGCGGGCCTGATCGTGCTGGTCAGCTTCATCTCGCCCTTCCGCAGCGAACGGCGCATGGCGCGCGAGCTGTTCAAGGCCGGGCAGTTCATCGAGATCCACGTGGACACGCCGCTGGCGGTCGCCGAGCAGCGCGACGTCAAGGGCCTGTACGCGAAGGCGCGCGCCGGCGAGCTGCCCAACTTCACCGGCATCGACTCGCCCTACGAAGTGCCCGAGGCCGCCGAGCTCGTGCTGGACACCACCTCGCACGTCCCCGAGGAGCTCGCGCGGCAGGTCGTGGACCGCGCCCTGCGATAGCAAGAAATGGGGTCAGAGGAGATTTTGCTCTGGCAAAATCTCCTCTGACCCCATTTTTAAATCTCCTCTGACCCCATTTTTTTCTTAGCAGCAGCCGTGGTCGCCGAACGCGGCGCCGCCGGCCTGCGCTGCCACGCCCTTGGTCAGGCCCTTCTCGCTGGCATGGTAGTGATCGGCGATGACCTTCGCCACCGCCGCGGTGACCCGCTTGCCGGTCGGTATGTGCAGGAACTCGTTGGGGCCGTGCGCGTTCGAGTGCGGGCCGAGTACGCCGGTGATCATGAACTGCGCGCTGGGGAACTTCTCGCCGAGCATGCCCATGAAGGGAATCGTGCCGCCTTCGCCCATGTACATCGCCGGCGCGCCGAAGAACTCCTGCGAGGCGTGGTCGATCGCATGTTCGAGCCAGGGCGCGAGCGCGGGTGCGTTCCAGCCGGTCGAGGACTTCTCGAGCTCGAATTCGACCGTGGCGCCGTAGGGCGGATCGCGCGTCAGCACCTGCCTGAGCAGGTCGCCGGCGCGCTTCGGGTTCAGCGTCGGCGGCAGGCGCAGGCTCAGCTTCACCGCCGTATGCGGGCGCAGCACGTTGCCGGCGTTCGACAGCGGCGGCATGCCGTCCGCACCGGTGACCGACGAGCGCCGGCCGCCAGGTGCGGTTGAGCACCAGCTCGGTCAGGTCCGGCGTCATCGGCGTCATGCCGGGCAGGAACGGGAACTTGTCGAAGACGTCGTTGCCGAGCACTTCCGCGGCGCGCCGGGCCTGCGTCAGGCGCTCTGGCGGGATCTCGACGTGACAGCTCCTCGATCAGGATCTTGCCGGTCGCCTCGTCCTCGAGCCGCGACAGCAACTGGCGCAGCACGCGGAAGCTGGACGGCACGACGCCGGAGGCGTCGCCGGAGTGCACGCCCTCGCTCAGCACGCTGCACGCGCAGGTTGCCGCCGGCCAGGCCGCGCAGCGAGGTGGTGCACCACAGCTGGTCGTAGTTGCCGCAGCCCGAATCCAGGCACACCACCAGCGAAGGCTTGCCGATGCGATCGGCCAGATGATCGACGTAGTAGGGCAGGTCGTAGCTGCCGGATTCCTCGCAGGCTTCGATCAGGATCACGCAGCGCGCGTGCGGCAGGCCCTGTTCCTGCAGCGCGCGGATCGCGGTCAGCGAGCCGAACATCGCGTAGCCGTCGTCGGCGCCGCCGCGGCCGTAGAGCTTGTCGCCCTTGAGCACCGGTTTCCACGGGCCGAGGTCGTCGGCCCAGCCGGTCATCTCCGGCTGCTTGTCGAGGTGGCCGTAGAGCAGCACGCAGTCGTCGCCCTGCGCCGGCGATCTCCGATGAAGATCAGCGGCGTGCGGCCTTCCAGGCGCACCACTTCGACCTTCATGCCCTTGATCGGCTGCGCGTCGCGCCCAGGCCGCCAGCAGCTCGATCGCGTCGTCCATGTGCCCGTTCGCCTGCCAGTCGGCGTCGAACATCGGCGACTTGTTCGGGATGCGGATGTACTCGACGAGCTGCGGGACGATGTCGCCGTCCCATGCCTCGCCGATCAGGCGGTCGGTCTTTTTGGTATCCATGCGGGAAACCTCGGGGTTCAGGCCTCGATTCTAGCCGAGGGCGTCGGAAAAGGCTGACCTCAGGGTGAGGAGCGCTCGCAGGCCCGGGCAGGGCGAAAGCCGATGGGAGCGCTGCAGGCGGCTGCGCAGACTGGCCTTGCCGAAGTCGCCGCCGGCGGCCGGTCCAACCTCGAAGCGAATGGAGCCCACATGAAGAAGATTCCGCTGGTCCTGAAGTCCCTCGTCCTCGCCGCCTTCCTGTCCGGCCTCGCCCATGCCGGCGGCCCGGCCAGCGAGCGGGTGAACATCAATACCGCCGACGCCGGCACCATCGACCGCGTGCTGGTCGGGGTCGGCCCGTCCAAGGCCGAGGCCATCGTTGCCTACCGCAAGGCCAATGGCGCCTTCCGCACTGCTGACCAGCTCGCAGCCGTGAAGGGCATCGGGCTGGCCACGATCGAGAAGAACCGCGATCGCATCGTCGTTGCCGGTGGCGGCCCGGCCGCGCCGCGCCCGGGCGTGAAGCCGGTGGCGCCTGCGCGTCCCGCTGCGCCGAAGCGCTGAGCGATGACCGCGAACTTGCGGGTCATGGAAGGTGAGGGCGGCTACGCCTGTCTGCCGGATCGCGAGCGCAGCTGGCTGCTGACCGTGCACACGCTGTTCCGCCGCCCGGTGTTCGACGACACCGAGGCGGCGCGCGCGGTGGCGCGAATGCACCGGCACTCGGGGCCATGGTCGAGTTCGCGTTGCCTGGCCTGGGTGTTGATGCCGGAAAGCTGGCGCGCGCTGCTGGCGGTCGGGTCCGGCGACAGCGTCGAGCGCCTGGTGCAGCGCTTCAAGAGCGTCAGCGCGCGCCTGGTGGATCCGCGCCAGCGCATCAACGGCTGGCTGTGGGAACGCGGTTTCGAGGCGCAGTTGCTGCCGCCCGCGGGCGAGCGCGACTGCGCGCGCCGACTGGTGCTCGAGCCCCTGCGCGCGGGCCTGGCGGATGCGATCGGCGACTATCCCTACTGGGATGCTGTCTGGTTGGGCGAAGCGGCGCCCGGGCACGACAGCCGGCACGTCGCCGGCGCGGGCGTGGCGGCGTGAGCGCGGGGGCGCCTTGCCCGCGCGACGGGGCGCCAACACAATGCGCGGGTGAACGCGACGCTGATCCCCGCCAACGAGTACCGGCGCGAGCGCTGGAAGAACGGCCTGGGCTGGACGCGCGAGATCCTGCGTTCGCCCGGCGAAGGCGAGTGGGACTGGCGGCTGTCCATCGCCGAAGTGGACAAAGGCGGCCCCTTCTCCATCTTCCCGGGCGTGGATCGCGAGCTGGCGTTGCTGTCCGGCGACGGCATGCGGCTGGACTTCGAAGACGGCGAAAGCGTGGAGTTGCTGCCGCCGCGCGGCCGCCACCGCTTCGCCGGCGAGCGCGCCTTGAACGCGGCCCTGCTCGGTGGCCCCACCCAGGACTTCAACCTGATGTGGCGCCGCGATCGCGTCGATGCGAGCCTGCTGCACCGGCCGCTGGTCGGGCCGATGTTGTTCTTTGCCGAGCCGGGCGTGCGCTGGGCCGCGTATCTGCTCAGCGGTCGCGCGCGGGTGAAGGACCAGCTGTTGCCGCTATTGATGGAACAGGGCGACACCGTGCTGCTCGCGCCCGAGTCGGGGGAGCACCGCCGGATGGTGATCGAGGGTGGCGGCGAACTGCTGCTGGTCCGCGTCGCCGAACGCGCGCCCTAGGTCAGCGCCGGCCCCGCGGTGGCGCGCGCGTCAGAGGTCGAGGTTGAGGCCGAGGCTGAGCGCACGCGGTGAGCCCGGGGAAATGTTGTTGTCGCTGTGCGCATTGGCGTGATAACGCAGGTCGAACAGGTTCTCGATATTCAGCTGCAGGCTCACGCGCGGTGACAGGTTCAAGTACACCGCGGCATCCGCGCGCACGTAGCCCGGCAGCGTGACCGCGTTGCTGGTGGAAGCGTACACGCGGCTGCGCGCGACCAGGCCCAGCCCCGCGCCCCAGCGTTCGCCGATGTCCACGCGATTCCACAGCGAGAAACTGTGGCGCGGCACCTGTGCCAGCTCGGTGCCCTTCGCCAGCAAGGCGGTGGGCGAGGTGCGGATATCGCGCGTGATCTCGCCCTGCTGCCAGGCGTAGCCGCCCATCAGGTGCCAGCGCTCGCCGATGTCGCCGGCGATGCCGAGCTCGACGCCGCGCATGCGCTGGCTTTCGCCGGGCAGCAGCACCAGGCGCGTCGGATCGGCCGGATCCACCACGGCGACATTGGCGCGATCGAGCTGGTAGATCGCGGCGCTCAGGTTGAGTTCCGGCGACAGCTGCCACTTCGCGCCGATCTCGGTATTCGCGTACTTCTCCGGATCCAGCGCGGCGTTGCTGGCCGTCAGCGAGGACAGCTGCTCGCCGGAGCGCGGCAGGTAGGCAATGCTGTAGCTACCGTAGATCGAGGCTTCCGGCACGGGCTTCCACACCAGGCCCACGCGCGGCGACAGCAGGTCGTCCTTCGAAGACAGGTCCTGGCCGTTGCGGTTGTTGTGGAAGTCGAGTTCGAAGCGGTCATAGCGCAGGCCGATGATCGCCTGCCATTGCGGCGAAAACTCGATCTGGTCCTGCAGGTAGGCGGCGGCGACGCGCGCGACACCGTGGTTGTCGGCATCGCTGGCGCTCTGGCCGAAGCACACCAGGCCGTCGTAGCGCGGATTGTCCAGGGCGAGGCTTACCGAAGTCGGGCCGGGCGCGGAACCTGCGGCCGGGCAGGCGCCGGTGGGGAAGTAGCCGGTCTCGCGGCGGTTGTCGCTCTCCTGGCGCCCGAACTCGAATCCGCCCAGCACGGTGTGCGTCCAGCCGCCGAAGTCCACGTCCCAGGTCAGGTCGGTCTGGTTGAACAGGTTCTCGCGCTGCGAGTCGTTGTTGTAGGCGGAGATCGCGACCATGGTGCCGTTGCCGGACACCGCGCCCGGAAAGATGTTCTGGTAGAACTTGTCGTAGCGCGCGGCGCGGGTGCGGTTGCGCAGCGTCAGGCCGTTGCCGAAGTCGTGCTCGATAAGCAGGTTCAGCGCATCCACTTCCGCTTCGCTGCGGCTGCGCCTCGGATCGCCGAAGAATGTGGAGGGATCCACGTCCACCGCTCGTCCCGCGAAGGAAGGAATGCCGCGGTCGGCGGTGCGCGCATCCTCGAAGCGCTCATAGCCCAGGCTCAGCGAGGTGTGCTCGCCGACGCGCCAGCCCAGACCGGGATTGAAGCCGCGACGGCTCGATTCGACGCCGTCGCGGAAGCTGCCGGTTTCCTCGCTCAGCGCACTGACGCGGAAAGCGAAGGATTCGCCCAGTGCCTGGCCCCAGTCGGCGACTGCGCGGCCGCGGCTCCAGTTGCCCCAGGTCAGCTCGAAGTCGCGCACCTCGTGCCACTCGGGCTGCTTGCTGACGCGGTTGAGCACGCCGCCGGAACCGCCGCGTCCGAAGATCATCGCGTTCGGCCCCTTGAGTGCCTCGACGCGTTCGATGTTGTACAGGTCGCGGAAGTACTGCACGTCGTCGCGCATGCCGTCCACGAACAGGTCGGCGGTGGAGCTGCTGCCGCGCAGGATCGGCGTGTCGCGGTTGCCTTCGCCCTGCGCCATGCCGGCCCCGGGAACGTAGCGCAGGACATCGGCCATGCCCTGCATGCGCTGGTCGCGCATGAGCTGGCTGGTGACGATGGTCAGCGCCTGCGGCACGTCCTGCAGCGCGGTGCTGGTGCGGGTGGCGGTGCTGGTGCGGGTCGCCCGGTAGCCATGGTCGCTGTTGCCGACGGCCTCGACCTTTTCCAGTTCCGGCGTGCGGCGTTCGCGTTCCTCGGCGTCGGCGTCGGCGGCCGAGGCCACGTCGGCGCTGGCCGCGGTTGCGGCCTCGGCGGCATCTGCGGCGTGGGCGGCGGGCAGGGCGGTGGCGAGCAGCGCGGCGAGCGCCAGGAACAGCGGGGAACGGGAGGGCAGGCAGCGCGCTGGCATCGATGGATCCGGGTAGGTTCCGGGCCTTTCCCCGGGTTCGTTGCGAATCTTAATGAGAATGATTCGCAATTACCAGCGGATCAGGCAACTTTCCCCGGGTTTCCGCTCATGCGTCCTCAGAGACCGCGATCATCCCGCGTCCAGACCGCCCCATCTTCGCGTCGCACCGGAAACGCGGTGGTCGGCGTGTAGGCGGGCGCCGTCAGCGCCGCGCCGGTGCGCAGATCGAAGCGCGCGCCGTGGCGCAGGCACTCCACTTCGTAGCCCTCGACGGGCCCGCCGGCGAGCTCGCCGCCGTCGTGCGTGCACACGTCTTCAATGGCATACAGCTCGCCGTCGACGTTGAACACCGCGATCGCGGTGTCGCCGTCATAGACCACGCGGAACTCACCGGGCAGCAGTTCCTCGCTGCCGCACACGCGCACCCAGCCTTCCATCAGCGGGCACCGTCAGTGGCGGCGACAACGCCGAGATCTTTTTCCAGGACCTCGAAGCGCAGGTCCTGGCGCCTCGGGATGCCGAAGCGCGCATCGCCATAGGGGAAGGGTTTCTTGATGCCTGTGCGCCGATAGCCGCGTCGCTCGTAATAGGGAATGAGGTCGTCGCGGATGTCGATCACGGTCATGCGCATGGCCGTGCACTGCCATTGCGCCTGCACGAGGCGCTCGGCTTCCGCCAGCACCGCGTTGCCGATGCCCTGGCCCTGCCGCATCGGCACCACGGAAAACATGCCGAAGTAACCCGCGCCGTCCTCCACCATCACGTGCGCGCAGGCGACCAGCGCGCCGTCGCGTTCGGCCAGCAGCAACTGGCTGCGCTCGCGCGCCAGGATCGCCTCGATGTCGTCGCGCCCGGTGCGGCGCCCGTCCAGCAGGTCTGCCTCGGTGGTCCAGCCGGCGCGGCTGGCGTCGCCGCGGTAGGCGGACTCCACCAGCGCCACCACGCGCTCGATGTCGGCCGCGGTGCCCGCACGAAACGAAAGCCCGCTCATCCCAGCATCCCCCGCACCTTGTGCAGCGCCGCCACCAGGCGCGCGATGTCGTCGAAGTCATTGTAGAAGGCCAGCGAAGCGCGGCAGGTCGCCGGCACGCCGAACCAGGCCATCAGCGGGTGCGCGCAATGGTGGCCGGAACGCACCGCGACGCCCTCGAGGTCGAGCAGGGTGGCGAGGTCGTGCGCGTGCGCGCCTTCGACCAGGAAGGAAATCACCGACGCCTTGTCGCGCGCGCGGCCGACGATGCGCAGGCCGGCGATGCCGTCCAGCGCGGCAGTGGCGTGTTCGAGCAGCTCGCGCTCGCGCGCCTCGATACGCTCCATGCCGATCGCCTGCAGGTAGTCCACCGCCGCGCCCAGGCCGATCACGCCGGCGATGTTGGGCGTGCCGGCCTCGAACTTGTGCGGGGGATCGGCGAACACGGTGTGCTCGAAGCGCACCTCACGGATCATTTCGCCGCCGCCGAGGAAGGGCGGCATCGCCAGCAGGTGTTCGCGTTTCGCCCACAGGCCGCCGGTGCCGGTCGGCCCGAGCATCTTGTGGCCGGTGAAGGCGTAGAAATCGCAACCCAGCGCGGGGATGTCCACCGGCCGGTGCGGCACCGCCTGCGAACCATCGACGACGGTGACGATGCCGCGCCGGCGCGCCTCGCGGCAGATCTGCGCGACCGGGTTGGCGGTGCCAAGCACGTTGGAGACATGCGCCAGGCCGAGGATCTTCACCTCCGGTGTCATCTGTTTCCACAGTGCATCGAGATCGAGCTCGCCCTCGGGTGTGAGCTCCGCCACCTTCAGCGTGGCGCCGGTGCGCTCGGCTACCAGCTGCCAGGGCACGATGTTGGCGTGGTGCTCCATGCGCGTGAGCAGGATCGCCTCGCCCGGCTGCAGCCGCGGCAGCGCGTAGCTGTAGGCCACCAGGTTCAGCGCCATGGTCGTGCCGGAGGTGAGCACGAGGTCGTCGGCGCGAACATTGAGGAAGCCGGCCAGCTTGCGCCGCGCACCTTCATAGGCCGCAGTGGCTTCCATGCCCAGCGTGTGCACCGCGCGCGAGATGTTGGCGTTGTGCGCGCGGTAGAAGTCGTCCACCGCCTCGATCACCTGGCGCGGCTTCTGCGAGGTGTTGGCCGAATCCAGGTAGACCAGCGGCTTGCCGTTGACCTGGCGCGTCGAGCACCGGGAAATCGGCGCGGATGCGATTGCCACGAAACCGTGTTCACGCCAGCGCCTCGAGCGTGGCCAGGCGCGCTTCCAGCCGCGGCGACAGCGATTCGACCAGCGCGGCATCACCAGCCGCCGTCAGCGCCTCGCGGCAGAAGGCGAGGGTGAGCAGCACCCGCGCCTGCGCCAGCGGGATGCCGCGCGCACGCAGGTAGAACAGCGCCGTGTCGTCGAGCCGGCCGACGGTGGCGCCGTGCGCCGCCTTCACTTCGTCGGCATGGATCTGCAGTACCGGCTGGGTGTAGATCTCCGCGTTCGGCGACAGCAGCAGGTTCTTGTTGGACAGGCTGGCGTCGCTGCCGTCGGCGCCGGCGGCGATCTCGATGCCGCCGTGGAAGGCGAGTTTTCCGCGCTCCGCGGCCAGGCCGCGCCAGAGCAGTTCGCAGCGCGTGTCGCGCGCCAGGTGGACGACGCCCAGGCGCGTGTCCACGTGCCGGCGGCCGCCGGCGAGCAGGGCGCCGCTGGAGTCGAAGGCGGCGCCTTCGCCAGCGAGCGCGACATTGAGTTCATGGCGCGACAGGGCGGCGCCGAGTTCCAGGTCCACCCGGCGGTAGTTGGCTCCGGCGCCGAGCCGGGCGTCGCTGCGCGCGAGCAGCGTGGCGCCGTCGGCGACATCCTGCACGCGCGCGTGCAGCAGATGCGCGCCAGCGCCAAGTTCCACCTGCAGCAGGTGGTTGTCGAGGTTGCGGTGCGCATCGGTGGACAGGTGGTGCTCGACCACGGTGGCGCGCGCGCCGGCGCCGAGCTCGATGCGGTGGCGCAGGTGGATCGCCAGGTCGCCGGCCGCGGCGACGCCAATGAACACCAGGTGCAGGGGCTGTTCGAGGCGCGTGCCCGGGGCGATGCGCAGCAGCACGCCTTCCATGGCCAAGGCGGAATTGAGGCGCGCGAAAGCCTCGTCGGGCCGCTCGTAAGCGGCCTCGAAGGCCTGGCCGGACAGGTCGCTGCCCGCTGCCAGCGCCGACGACAGCGGCGCGAAGCCGATTGCGGGGGACTCGGTGACCCTGCTCAGCTCAGGGGCGTAGCGGCCGTTGACGAATACCAGGCGCTCGCCGGCGATCCCCGCCAGCACGGCGGCATCGACCGGCGACGGCGTCGGCGCCGCCGCGCTGAACGCTCGCGCCGACAGCGCGCGCAGCGAGGTGTACTTCCAGTGTTCGTTGCGCTGGCCGGGCAATCCTTCGGCGAGCGTGCGCCGCAGCGCCTCGCGCCGCGCTGGACCCAGGCCGCGCGCCTCGCGTGACGGCGCGGGCATGGCCTCGAAGCCGGCCTGCAGCGACTCCAGCAGTACGCTCACGGCGCGATCCGCTCCCGCACCCAAGAGTAGCCATGCTCTTCCAGCTGCAAGGCCAGCTCCGGACCACCGCTTTCCACGATCCGTCCGTCCGCCAGCACGTGCACGAAGTCCGGCTTGATGTAGTCGAGCAGGCGCTGGTAGTGGGTGATCACCAGCAGCGCGCGTTCCGGGCGCGCGCATCAGGTTGACGCCTTCGGCCACCAGCTTCAGGGCGTCGATGTCGAGGCCGGAATCGGTCTCGTCGAGGATCGCCAGCTTCGGTTCCAGCAGCGCCATCTGGAAGATCTCGTTGCGCTTCTTCTCGCCGCCGGAAAAACCTTCATTGACCGCGCGGTGCAGCAGCTCGTCCTTCATGTGCAGCACCGCCAGCTTCTCGCGCACCAGCTTGAGGAACTGCATGGAGTCGAGTTCGGCTTCGCCGCGGCGCTTGCGCTGGGCGTTGAGCGCCGCGCGCAGGAAGTAGGTGTTGTTCACGCCTGGGATCTCGACCGGGTACTGGAAGGCCAGGAACACCCCTGCCGCGGCGCGCTCCTCCGGTTCCAGCGCCAGCAGGTCCTGGCCCAGGTACTGCACCGAGCCCTGCGTGACTTCGTAGCCGTCGCGCCCGGCAAGCACGTTGCCCAGCGTGGACTTGCCGGCGCCGTTGGGGCCCATGATCGCGTGCACCTCGCCCGGCTTCACCGCGAGCGAGAGCCCGTGAGGATCTCCTTGCCGGCGACGCGGACGTGCAACTGGTCGATTTGCAGCATGTTCATTGCCATCCTTGCGGCGCGGCGCGAAGGCCTGCGCGGGTTCGAAAACTCATCCGACTGCTCCTTCGAGGCTGACTTCGAGCAGCTTCTTGGCCTCCACCGCGAACTCCATCGGCAGCTCGCGGAACACCTGCTTGCAGAAGCCGTCGACGATCATCGACACCGCGTCCTCGTCGGCGATGCCGCGCGCGCGGCAATAGAACAGCTGGTCGTCGCTGATCTTCGAGGTCGTGGCCTCGTGTTCGACGGTCGCGGACGGATTCTTCACCTCGATATAGGGGAAGGTGTGCGCGCCGCAGCTCTTGCCGATCAGCAGCGAGTCGCACTGGGTGTAGTTGCGCGCGCCTTCGGCGCCCTTTTCGATCTTCACCAGGCCGCGGTAGGTGTTCTGGCCGCGGCCGGCGCTGATGCCCTTGGAGATGATCTTCGACTTGGTGCGCGCGCCGAGGTGGATCATCTTGGTGCCGGTGTCGGCCTGCTGGCGGTGGTGGGTGAGCGCGACCGAGTAGAACTCGCCGATCGAGTCGTCGCCGCGCAGTACGCAGCTCGGGTACTTCCAGGTGATCGCCGAGCCGGTTTCGACCTGCGTCCAGCTGATCTTGCTGCGGTCGCCGCGGCACTCGCCGCGCTTGGTCACGAAGTTGTAGATGCCGCCGACGCCGTTCTCGTCGCCGGGGTACCAGTTCTGCACGGTCGAGTACTTGATGTCGGCGTCCGCCAGCGCGACCAGCTCGACCACCGCCGCGTGCAGCTGGTTCTCGTCGCGCATCGGCGCGGTGCAGCCTTCCAGGTAGCTGACCTGGCGCCTTCTCGGCGCAGATGATCAGGGTGCGCTCGAACTGGCCGGTGTTGCTGGCGTTGATGCGGAAGTAGGTGCTCAGCTCCATCGGGCAGCGCACGCCCTTGGCGGTATGAAGACGAAGCTGCCGTCGGAGAACACCGCCGAGTTCAGCGCGGCGAAGTAGTTGTCGCCGGTCGGCACCACGCTGCCCAGGTACTGGCGCACCAGTTCCGGGTGCTCCTTCACCGCCTCCGAGAAGCGAGCAGAAGATGCACGCCCTTCTCGGCCAGTTCCTTCTTGAAGGTGGTGCCGACCGAGACCGAGTCGAACACCGCATCCACGGCGACGCCGGCCAGGCGCGCGCGCTCGTGCAGCGGCACGCCCAGCTTTTCGTAGGTTTCCAGCAGCTTGGGGTCGACCTCGTCGAGCGAGGCGTAGGCCTTCTTCGGCGCCGCGAAGTAGCTGATCGCCTGCAGGTCGATCGGCGCGATCTCGAGCTTGGCCCAGTCCGGCATCGGCATCGTGCAGGAAGTGGCGGTAGGCCTGCAGCCGCCATTCCGTCATCCACTCGGGTTCGCCCTTGCGCGCGGAAATCCAGCGCACCACGTCCTCGTTCAGGCCCGGCGGCAGGGTGTCGCTCTCGATGTCGGTGACGAAGCCGGCTTCGTAGCGGCGCTCGAGCTGGCGCTGGATGGCGGCTTCGGGATTCATGGCTCAGGCCTCCTGCGCCAGCACCAGCGGGATCGCGCGCGCGGGCTTGCGCTTAGCCGCCGGCAGCATGTCGGCGAGGCTGACGCCGCGCAGCGCGTGCGCGATGACCTCGTTGACCTTGTGCCAGTGCCCGCGCGTGCCGCAGTGCGTCTCGTGCTCGCAGCTGCTGTGCTCGCCGGAGCACTCGGTCAGCCCGAGCTTGCCCTCGATCGCCTCGACGATTTCAATCAGCTGGATGCGCTCGGGCGCCCGCGCGAGCTTGTAGCCGCCGCTGGCGCCGCGAAAGCCGGTGACCAGGCCGGCATGGGCGAGCGGCTTCAGCACCTTGCTGACCGTCGGCAGCTCCAGCCGCGCCCGCTCGGCGAGCTCGGCGGCGCTGTGCACGCGACCGGGCTGCTCGGCCAGGGCGGCAAGCACGACGGTGGCGTAATCGGTGAGCTTGGTGATGCGCAGCATTGGGCGGGCCGTCAATTCGTACCGATATTGTACTATATGACGCCCGCGGCGGGAAAGCCGCCCCCTGGAACTGCGTACACAGGTTCAGCTGCAGGAGCTGCTCGCGCTGCCGCGGCGGCAGGTCGGCGCGCAGGCGGCCGCTCCCTCGCCCCGGCCGATCGGCGACAATGCACGCTTTCCCCACCACCGGCCCCACATGTCCTCCAGACTCGCCACCCGTCGTTCCAAGATCCATGGCAACGGCATGTTCGCCACCGCCGCCATCGCCAAGGGCGAGAAGCTGATCCAGTACAAGGGCAAGCTGCGCAGCCACGACGAGGTGGACCGCGCCTACGCCGAGGAGGAGGACACCGGCCACACCTTCCTGTTCACCCTCAACGACGACTACGTGATCGACGCGAACATCGATGGCAACGCTGCACGCTGGATCAACCACAGCTGCAAGCCGAACTGCGAGGCGGTCTTCTACGAGGACGAGGGCGGCGACAAGCGCAAGGACAAGGTCTGGATCGAGAGCATGCGCGCGATCCGCCCCGGCGAGGAACTCAGCTACAACTACGGCATCACCCTGGCCGAGCGGCACACGCCGAAGCTGAAGCAGTTGTGGGCCTGCCGCTGCGGCGCGAAGAACTGCACCGGCACCATGCTGCAGCCGAAAAAATAATCATTCTGCCAAGCGGGCGCGGCGCTCGGGCGTGTAGTACCACCACGGGCGCACCGGTCCGCCTTCCATGAAGCGCACCGCGGCGATGAAGGTGTCGCACAGGCAGGGATCCTGCCGCACGCCGGCGAGCGCGTTGCTGCGCCGGTACAAATCGTAGGGATCCAGCCCGACCAGTTGCGCCGGCTCGAAGATGTCCAGGGCGCGCAGGTCGTCGGCGATCGAGGGCCCGATGTTGGGGATTTCCTCGAGCCGCGTGGCCGCGTCGGCCCGCGCCGCTTTCATCAGTCTTCCTCGTGGTGCGGCTTGTAGGCCTCGACCAGCTGCTTCTGCACCGGCGCCGGCACCGGCTCGTAGTGGCTGAACTCGAGATCGTAGCGGCCGCGCCCGGCAGTGGCGCCCTTAAGCTCCGCGGCGTAGTCCTTCAGCTCGGACAGCGGCACCTGCGCCTTGATCTGGATCTCGCCGTCGCGCACCGAGTCGGTGCCGCTGATGCGCGCGCGCTTGGAGGCCAGGCCGCCGGTGATGTCGCCCATGTGCGCTTCGGGCGCCGACACCGACAGCTCCACGATCGGTTCCAGCACCTGCGGCCGCGCCTTGGCGATCGCGTCGAGGAAGGCCTTCTTGCCAGCGGCGACGAAGGCGACCTCCTTGGAATCCACGGGATGGTACTTGCCGTCGTAGACGATTACGCGCACGTCCTGCAGCTGGTAGCCGGCGATCGCGCCGCCGTGCAGCACCTGGCGCACGCCCTTCTCGATCGCCGGCAGGAACTGGCCGGGGATGGTGCCGCCCTTGATCGCGTCCACGAACTCGAAGCCGGCGCCGCGCTCGAGCGGCTCGATCTTGCAGAAACACTTCTCCGAACTGACCGGCGCCGCCGGTCTGTTTCTTGTGCCGGTAGTGGCCCTCGGCCTTGCCGCCGATCGTCTCGCGGTAGGCGATGCGCGGCTGCCGCGTCTTCACCTCGACGCCATAGCGCTCCTTCATGCGCTCGATCATCACCCGCAGGTGCAGCTCGCCCAGGCCGCGCATCACCGTCTCGTTGAGCTCGGGATTGTGCTCGACCACGAAACCGGGGTCCTCCTCGGCCAGCCTGTGCAGGGCGGTCGACAGCTTCTGCTCCTGGCCGCGCGTCGCCGCCTCCACCGCCAGACCGAACATCGGCTTGGGGAACTCCAGCGGCTTGAGGTGGATGTGGTCTTCGTCGTGCGAGTCGTGCAGCACCGCGTCGAAGTGGATCTCCTCGACCTTGGCCACCGCGGCGATGTCGCCCGCGATCGCCAGTTCGACCTCCACGTGTTCCTTGCCCTTGAGCTTGAACAGGTGGCCGACCTTGAAGGGCTTCTTGCCGTCGTCGACGAGCAGCTGGGTGTCCTTGCGGATCGTGCCCTGGAACACGCGGAACACGCTCAGCTTGCCGACGAAGGGATCGTTGGCGATCTTGAACACGTCGGCGATCACATGCGCCTTCGGGTCCTGCGGGGCCAGCGTGATCGGTTGCGCCTCGGCGCCGGTGCCGCGCACGAAGGCCGGCGGGTTGCCCTCCAGCGGGCTCGGGAACAGTTTCTCGGCCAGGTCCAGCAGTTCCTTCACGCCGGCGCCGGTGCGCGCCGACACGAAGCAGATCGGCACCAGGTGGCCCTCGCGCAGGCACTGCTCGAAGGCGTCGTGCAGGTCCTGGCCGGACAGGCCGGCTTCGCCGTCCTCCAGGTAACGGCCCATCACCGTCTCGTTGATCTCCACCACCTGGTCGATGATGCGCTGATGCGCGGCGCCGACGTCCTCGACGTCGGACTCGCCTTCGGGGGCGAAGAAGCAATCCACCACCGTGCTGGCGTTCTTCGCCGGCAGGTTGATCGGCAGGCACTCGGGCCCGAATTCCTCGCGCAGCTGCGCGACCAGCGCGGCGAGCTTGCCCGGTTCGGCGTCAATGCGGTTGACCACCAGCACGCGGCACAGCCCGCGCGCCTTCGCCGTGTCCATCATGCGACGCGTGCCGTACTCGATGCCGTGCGCAGCATTGACCACCACGCACACCGTTTCCACCGCCGAGAAGGCGGAGAGCGTGGGGCCGCGGAAATCCGCGAAGCCGGGCGTGTCCACCAGGTTGACGTGGATGCCTGCGTGGTCGGTCGAAGCCACGGCGGTGTTGAGCGAATGCCCGCGCGCCTTTTCCATCGGGTCGAAATCGGAAACAGTGCTGCCGCGCTCGACGCTGCCCGCCGCCTGGATGGCGCCGCCCGCCTGCAGCAGGGCCTCGAACAACGTGGTCTTGCCGGCACCGGAATGCCCGGCGAGTGCCACGTTGCGGATCTGCGCCGTGCTGTAAGCCATGGGCCGGACTCCTGGATGCGATGGCGGAACGGACAGGCCTAGACTTCCACCGCCGCCGGGCGCGGTCAAGCCGCGCGGCAGCGCGAAGCGCCGCCGCGCGCATAATGGCCCTCCACCCGTCCACGGAGGAGCCGCCATGGGTTTCAAGCGCTACGCGACCGCGCATTGGGAAGGCGACCTGAAATCCGGCCGCGGCGCGATGAGCACGCCGCAGAGCGGCCTGTTCGCCGAGCAGCGCTATTCCTTCAATACCCGCTTCGGCGAGGAGAAGGGCACCAACCCGGAGGAACTGCTGGCGGCCGCGCATGCCGGCTGCTTCAGCATGGCGCTGGGCTTCATCCTGGAAAAGTCCGGCTACACCGCTACCCGCATCGACACGCGGGCAGAGGTGCAGATGGAGATCGGCGAGGGGGGACCCGGCGCGACGGGAGTCAACCTCATCGTCAGCGCGACGGTGCCGGGCATCGACGCAGCGACCTTCGCCGGCATAGCCGAGAATGCCAAGAAGAACTGCGTGATCTCGCGCGTGCTGTCCATCCCGGTGACCATGACGGCCACGCTTGCCGGCTGATCCGTCGCGAATCTGAACGGCAGTTGGCCGATTTCCGCTGGTTCCCGGGAGTTAAGCGGCCGGTAATCGGCCGCTGGTAGATTGACCCCTGCCGCCATCCCGGCGGATTGGAGTCCTTCACCATGAAATTCAATTCCACGACTGTCCTCGCCCTGGCCCTCACGGCTGCCCTTGGCACCGGCGCCGCCGTGGCGGCGCAGGACTACGGTTCGCGCTACGACCAGCGCAGCGACAACTACGACTATCGCTACGACAACTACCGCGTAAGCGATTATCGCGGCCGCAACGAGCGCCGCGACGTCGCCACCGTCGTGCGCGTCGAGGAGCGCTGGGGCGACCCGGGCTACCTGCGCCAGGAATGCTGGAACGAGCGTTCCGACGCCTATGAGAGCGGCTACTACCGCGACCAGAACGGCCGCGTCTATCGCGGCGACAGCACCGCCAACGGCACGCTGCTCGGCGCGCTGGTCGGTGGCGCCCTGGGCAACCAGGTCGGCGACGGTGATGGCCGCACGGCTGCGACCATTGCCGGCGCGGTGATCGGCGGTGCGGTTGGCCGCGACATTGACCGCAACAACAACTCCGGCTACCGCAACGATTCTGGCGGCTACGAGTTCCGTGACAATTCGGGCACCGTGCGTCGTTGCCGTACCGTCGGTGACGGCGGCCGCTTCGGTGGCTACGACGTGACCTACCGCTACGCGGGCCAGACCTACCACGCCCTGATGAACCATCGTCCGGGTCGTACCATGCGCGTCATGGTGCAGGTGCGTCCGCAGTTCGAAGGCATGTCGCAGCGCTAAGCCAAGGGCTGCAAGCAAGAACGAGGGGCCCCGCGAGGGGCCCCTTTTTTTCACCAGGCGAAGCGGCCGCGCACCAGTGTCCGGCAGCGGCCGCCGACCCAGACCTGGCGCTCACCGTCGATCGCCAGCAGCAGCTGCGCATCGCGGCCCATCTCGCGACCCTGGCTGACGCGGAAGCGGTCGCCGAGCGCGCCCAGGGCGCCGCGCTCGTCGAGGAAGGCCGCGACTGCGGCATTGGCCGCGCCCGAAGCCGGGTCTTCGACGATGCCGACGCCGAGCGGGAAGGCGCGCACCACCATGTCGTAGCCGGCTCCCCCGGGCGCGCGCGCGAAGACGCACAGGCCCAGGCTGTCGTTGCAGCGCGCGAGGGCGAGGATGGCATCGCGGTCGGGCCGCATGTCGCGCACCGCGGCCTCGTCGGCCAGTTCCGCCAGCCACCAGCGCCGGCCGCCCTCCACGCAGGCGGGCGCGAGGGCGCCGCGCGGCATCCCTGCCAGCGCGCGATCCAGCAGCAGTTGCGCTTGGGCCGGGTGCGCGACGATCCGCGAGCGCGGCACGCGCACCGAGGGCAGGCCGCCATCGGCGTCTTCCTGCATGCGCACCGGCAGCAGCCCCGCCTGGCATTCCTGCACGAGCTCGGCCTTGTCCGCCGGCACCAGCCCGGCCTCGCGCGCGACGTGCGCGCTGCCCAGCGTGGGGTGCCCGGCGAAGGCGATCTCCTGGCGGGTGGTGAAGATACGCAGGCGGTAGTCGGCGCCAGGCGCGAGCGGCGGCAGCAGGAAGGTGGTTTCGGCCAGGTTGTTCCAGGCGGCGATGCATTGCATGCGCGCGCCGTCGAGCTCGTCGCCGCCGACCACCACCGCCAGCGCGTTGCCGGCGCCGGCGCGCGGCGAGAAGACGTCCACGCCGAAGTGGCGTGCGTGCATGCCCTTGCTCACCAGTCCAGGCTCACCAGTCCAGCGAGCCGTCCACGACCGTCTGCGTCTGCCCGCCGATCCAGACGTTGCGCAGGTTGTCCACGTCCACGTACACACGGCCGTCGCGGCCGAGCTCGCGGCCCTGGCTGGCGACGTAGCGGCGCGCGCGCAGCAAGTCGTTCTGCTGCAGCCAGGAGGCGATCGCCGCGTTGGCGCTGCCGGTGACCGGATCCTCGGCGATGCCGGAGGCCGGGCAGAAGGCGCGCACGACCAGCCTGGTCAGCCGGGTGCGTCGCGCATGCGCGAAGAACGCGACCCCGACCGAGCCGGTGGCCGTGGTTAGGCGCTGCGATCGCGGCCATGTCCGGCACCATCCTGCGCACGGATTCTTCGTCTGGCGAGTTCGACGACCCACCAGTGCGGGCCGTTGTCGATCAGCACGGCCGGCAGCGCGCCGCAGCTGCAGGCCATCGAGCACGCCCGACCACGCCTGCTGGTCCGGCGACAGCTTTACCGCGCGGCCGACCGGGGCACGCACGCGAATCCGGCGTGCGGGGCCTTCGCCCTCGACGCGCATCGGCAGCAGGCCGGCCGCGCATTCCTGCACCAGGTGGCCGTCCTTGGCTGCGCCAGGCCGGCTTCCAGCACGGCGTGGGCGCTGCCGACGCTGGGGTGGCCGGCGAAGGGCAGTTCCTGGCGCGGGGTGAAGATGCGCACGCGATAGCTGGCTTCGGGCTCGCGTCGGCGGCAGCACGAAGCTGGTTTCGGACAGGTTGGTCCAGGCGGCGAAGGCCTGCATCGACTCGGTGTCGACGTCGTCGGCGTCCAGCACGACGGCCAGCGGGTTGCCGGCGCCGGGCCGGTCCGCGAAGACGTCGAGTTGGAGCGAAGTCGCGGCGGGACATGCGGACTCCGGTTAGTGGCGATGTGTGGCTCCTTGCGAACGTCAGCGGGCCGCCGCGCGGCCTCGTTTACACTGGAATACGCCGCGCTCGCGCCGCACCCTCCTGAACCAGACCATGAGCCCGCCGCACCTGCCGACGGTGCCGACGCACCGGACTGGATCGTCCTCAAGTTCGGCGGCACCAGCGTGTCCCGACGCCAGCGCTGGGACACCATCGGGCAGCTGATGGAACGGCGTGCCGAGCGAAGAGCGGCGCGCGGTGCTGGTGGTGGTGTCGGCGGTGTCCGGCGTCACCAATGAGCTGCAGGCGATCGTGCGACGGCCGCGGCGACGACGCCGGCGGCGTGGACGCGGCGGTCGTGGCCCTGGTGCAGCGCCACCGCGACGTTCGCCGCCGAGCTTGGGCTGGACGCCGGCGGTGCTCGGCGAGCGCCTGGCCGAGCTGCGCGCGCTGGCGCGACGGACCCGCGCCGCGCCGGCGGCGACCTGGCCTGGCAGGCCGAGGTGCTGGCGCAGGGCGAGCTGCTGTCGTCCACGCTGGGCGTGGCCTACCTGCGCAGCCAGGGCCTGGACGTGGGCTGGCTGGATTCGCGCGACTGGCTGCACGCGCAGCCGCTGCCCAACCAGAGCGACTGGTCGCGCCGGCTGTCGGTGTCCTGCGATTACCGTCGGCGATGCCGGCCTGCGCGCAGCGCTTCGGCGCGGCCGGCGCCGACTGCTGCGATCACCCAGGGCTTCATCGCCCGCGCCGCCGACGGCGGCACGGCGATTCTCGGGCGCGGCGGCTCGGATACCTCGGCCGCCTACTTCGGCGCCCTGCTGCGGCGCGCGCGGGTCGAGATCTGGACCGACGTGCCCGGCATGTTCAGCGCCAACCCGCGCGCAGCGTGCCGGAGGCGCGCCTGCTGTCGCGGCTGGACTACGAAGAGGCGCAGGAAATCGCCACCACCGGCGCCAAGGTGCTGCACCCGCGCTGCATCCACCCCTGCCGCGAGGCGCGCGTGCCGCTGTGGATCCGCGACACCGAGCGGCCCGACTGCCCGGCACCGTCATCGACGCGTCGCGCCGCCACGCGTCGCCCGGCGTCAAGGCGATCAGCTCGCGCCGCGGCATCGTGCTGGTGTCGATGGAAACCATCGGCATGTGGCAGCAGGTCGGCTTCCTGGCCGACGTGTTCGAGCGCTTCAAGGCGCACGGCCTGTCGGTGGACCTGATCGGTTCGTCCGAAGCCAACGTCACCGTCTCGCTCGACCCGAGCGACAACCTGGTCAACACCAACGTGCTCGACGCGCTGTGCGCCGACCTGGCGCAGGTCTGCCGGGTCAAGGTGATCGCGCCCTGCGCGGCGATCACCCTGGTCGGTCGCGGCATGCGCTCGCTGCTGCACAAGCTGTCCGACGTGCTGGGCCGAGTTCGGCCGCGAGCGCGTGCACCTGATCTCGCAGTGCTCCAACGACCTCAACCTCACCTTCGTGGTCGACGAGGCGCGTGGCCGAGGGCATGCTGCCGCGCCTGCACGCGCTGCTGATCGCAGCTCGGGCGCGATGCCGGTCGACGAGGCCGCGGTGTTCGGCCCGAGCTGGCGCCGCATCGACCGGCCGCGCCGGCCGCGGCCGCGAGCGCGCTGGTGGCAGGCGCGCGCGCGAGCGCCTGCTGCGCCTGGCCGCGCGCCGGCACGCCGCGCTACGTCTACCACCTGCCGACGCGTGCGCGAGCGCGCGCGCGAGCTGGCCGACGATCGCCGCCGTCGATCGCCGCTTCTACGCGCTCAAGGCCAACCCGCATCCGGCGGTGCTGCGCGGCGCTGGAGGCGGAGGGCTTCGGCTTCGAATGCGTGTCGCGCGGCGAGCTCGAGCACGTGTTCGCGCTGCCTGCCCGGCATCGCGCCCGACGCGCGTGCTGTTCACGCCCAGCTTCGCGCCGCGCGACGAGTACGCCGCGGCGCTGGCGCTCGGCGTGCAGCGTCACGGTCGACAGCGCCTACGCCGCTGCGGCACTGGCCGAGCTCTGTTCGCGGGCCGCGAGATCGTGCTGCGCGTGGACCCGGGCTTCGGCCACGGCCACCACGAGAAGGTGCGCACCGGCGGCAAGGGCGCCAAGTTCGGCCTCGCCGGCCGACGCGCTGCCGGACTTCGCTGGCCGCGGCGCGCGCCGCCGGTGCGCGCATCAGCGGGCTGCACGCGCACATCGGCAGCGGCATCCTCGACGCCGCGCACTGGCGCACGGTGTATGCGCAGCTGGCGGCGCTGGCCGAGCAGGCATCGGCAGCGTCGAGCGCATCGACGTCGGCGGCGGCCTGGGCGTGGCCTACGAGCCCGGATGGCGGATCCCTTCGACGTGGCTGCCTATGCGGCCGCGCTGGCGCGAGATCAAGGCGGCCTATCCGCAGTACGCGCTGTGGATCGAACCCGGCCGCTACCTGGTGGCCGAGGCCGGCGTGCTGCTGGCGCGGGTCACCCAGGTGAGCGACAAGCAGGGCCTGCGCCGCGTCGGCGCTCGACGCGCGGCATGAACGCGCTGCTGCGCCCGGCGCTGTACGACGCCTGGCACGAGATCGTGAACCTGTCGCGCCTCGACGAGCGCCGATGGCGAGCCCTGCGACGTGGTCGGCCCGATCTGCGAAACCGGCGACGTGCTCGGCCGTCGCCGCCGTCTGCCCGACGCCACCGCCGAAGGCGATGTGCTGCTGGTCGCCGATGCCGGCGCCTACGGCGCGGTGATGGCCAGCCGCTACAACCTGCGCGAACTGCCGACGAGGAAGTGCTCGATGACTGAGCCGATTTCGACCGCGCGGCGATCCGCGGCTTCCGTTTCACTGCGCTGCGAGCTTCGATCCGCGCAGCCGGCGAGGCGCGCGCTGGCCTACGCGCTTCGACGAGGGCCCGGAGCTGGTGGAGAGCATGCGCTTCCCGGGTGCGCCCTTCGCGCTTGACGCCGGCGCGCGCTGGCCGCCGTCAGGCGCGCGCTGCGCCTGCTGCACCTGATCGCCGGCGTCAGCTACTACAAGGCCGCTGTGCCGCCGCAGATCCGTGGTCGACGGCGAGCCGCTCGAGCCGGCGCTCGACGGCGCTGCTCACCGCCAGTCTACGAGCACGGCCTGGGCGAGTTCGCCTACCGCAACGGGCTGGAGCTGCGCGGCCGGCTGCGCTTCCCGTCGCGAGCGCCGGCGACCGACGCGCCCGGCCGGTGGCGCCGGCATTGGGCCTGGCCGTCGCACGCGCTGGTGGCGATCGGCGGCGGCAAGGATTCGCTGGTCAGCGATCGAGGCGCTGCGCGCGGCTGGGCGTGGCGCAGACCGTCGGCCTGGGTCGGCAGCTCGCCGCTGATCCGCGCCTGCGCCGAGCGCACCGGGCTGCCGACGCTCAACATCGAGCGCACGCTGTCGCCGCAGCTGTTCGAACTACAACAAGCAGGGCGCGCTCAACGGCCACATCCCGGTCACGGCGGTGAACTCGGCGATCCTGGTGCTGGCCGCGCTGCTGCACGGCGCACGACCAGGTGGTGTTCTCGAACGAGCGTTCGGCCAGCTACGGCAGCCTGATCCCCGGCACCGGCGAAGTGAACCACCAGTGGTCGCAAGGGCTGGGACTTCGAGCGCGACTTCGCCGCCTACCTGCGCGCGCACGTCGCCGCCGACCTGACGTACTACTCGCTGCTGCGGCCGTTCTCCGAGCTGGCGGTGGCGCGGCAGTTCGCGCGGCTGGACCGCTACGACGCGCATTTCTCCAGCTGCAACCGCAACTTCCACCTGCTCGGCGAGCGGCCGGCGCAGCGCTGGTGCGGCGAGTGCCCGAAGTGCCATTTCGTGTTCCTGGCGCTGGCGCCCTTCATGCCCAAGCCGCGGCTGATGGCCATCTTCGGGCGCAACCTGCTCGACGAGCCGGAGCAGGCGCCGGGCTTCGACGCGCTGCTGGAGTACGGCGACCACAAGCCCTTCGAGTGCGTGGGCGAGGGCCGCGAATCGCGCGCCGCGCATGGCCGCGCTGGCCGACAGCGCCCGCCTGGCGCGAGGACGCGCTGGTGGCGCGCTTCGCCGAGCGAAATCCAGCCGCAGCTCGGAGCCGCGAACCTGGCGCTGGCGCCGCTGCTCGAACCCGCCGATGATCACGGCATTCCGGCCGCGCTGTGGGGACCGCTGCGTGCGCATTTCGGAGCTTGAAGGCAAGCGGGTCGCGATCTGGGGCTACGGCCGCGAAGGCCGGGCCGCGCTGGCCGCGCTGCGCTGGCGGCTGCCGCGGCAGCCGGTGCACCGTGTTCTGCAACGACGACGAGGCCGACGGCGCTGCGCGCGATGGAGGATCCGAGCGCTGGTGCATCGACACCGGCCGGTCGACGCGGCAGCACGCTCGCTGCGCTTCGACGTCGTGATCAAGTCGCCGGGCATCAGCCCCTACGCCTCGCCGGTGGCCGACGCGCAGCTGCACGGCGTGCGCTTCATCGGCGGCACGCGCGCTGTGGTTCGCCGAGAACCCGCGGCGAGCGCACGCGTCTGCGTCACCGGCACCAAGGGCAAGAGCACGACGACCGCGCTGATCGCGCACCTGCTGCGCGCCGCCGGCCAGCGCACCGCGCTCGCCGGCAACATCGGCCTGCCGCTGCTCGAGCTGCTCGACGTGCGAGCCGCCGCCGCGACGTCTGGGCGATCGAGCTGTCCAGCTACCAGACCGGCGAAGGCGGTGCGACCGGACGTGGCGGTGGTGCTCAACCTGTTCCCCGAGCACCTGGACTGGCACGGCACCGAGGCGCGCTACTTCGACGACAAGCTGGCGCTGGTGACGCACGCGGCGCCGCGCGTGGCCGTGCTCAACGCCGCCGACCCGACGCTGGCGCGACCTGCGACGCGCCGGCGAGCACGCGGTGCAGTGGTTCAACCACGACGACGGCTGGCACCTGCGCGACGCCGAGCTGTCTGCCGCGGCGGGCGCCGGGTGCTGGACGCTGCGCGCGCTGCCGCTGCCGGGCCGCCACAACCGCCTCAACCTGTGCGCGGCGCTGGCCGCGATCGAGGCGCTGGGCATCGACGCCGTGGCGCTGGCGCCGGCGGCGGCCGTCCTTCGAGCCGCTGCCGCATCGGCTGCAGTCGCTGGGCTCGCGCGACGGCATCGAGTTCATCAACGATTCCATCAGCACCACGCCGCACGCCAGCCTCGCCGCGCTCGACTGCTACCGCGGCCGCCGCATCGCCATCCTGGTGGGCGGCTACGACCGCGGCCTGGACTGGGGCGTCTTCGCCGAACGCATGGCCGCCGAGCCGCCGGCGGCGGTGATCACCATGGGCCAGAACGGCCCGCGCATCTACGAGCAGCCTCAAGCCGATCGGCGCTGGACGACCGCTTCGTCGCTGGACGAGGCGGCGGAGACTGGAGGAGGCGATGCCGCTCGGCGCGCGCAGCTGCTGGAGCAACGATGGCGTGATGCTGCTGTCCCCGGGCGCACCCAGCTTCCCGCGCTACCGCGACTACGTCGAACGCGGCCGGCATTTCGCCAAGCTGGCCGGATTCGACCCCGACAGATCCAGCGCCTATCCCCGGCCTGGGCGTGGCCTGAACTCACGGCGATACGCTGCCAAGGATAGATCCCGCCCATGCGCAAGCTGATCGCACTCGCCGCCCTTTCCCTGTTCGTCGGCAACGCCCTGGCTTCGCCAGCCGCGCGCGGAACAGATTTCCTGGAACGAAGGCGGCAACGATTTCGACGGTTACCTGGTCTACGACGACGCCAGCAGGGCGCCGCGCCCGGGCCTGGTGATGGTGCCCGAACTGGTACGGCGTCAACGACGCCGCAGTCGAGAAGGCCAAGACGATCGCCGGCGAGCGACTACGTGGTCCTGCTCGTCGACGTGTACGGACGCGAGCGTGCGGCCGGCCAACGCCGACGAGGCCGGCAAGGCCGCGGTGGCGCCGTCTACGCCGACCGCGCGGCGCTGCGCGCCCGCGTCAACGCCGCGCTCGCGACGCTGCGCGGTGCCGCCGGCCAGGCGCCGGTGGATCCGTCGCGCATCGGCGCGATCGGCTTCTGCTTCGGCGGCGCGGTTGCGCTCGAACTGGCGCGCAGCGGCGCCGACCTGGACGGCGTCGTGAGCTTCCACGGCAACCTGTCCACGACAACTGCCGGCGCAAGCCGGCGACGTGAAGGCACCGGTGCTGGTGATGAACGGCGCCGACGACAGCTTCGTGCCGCGCCGAGCAGATCGACGGCTTCCAGAAGGAAATGCGCGAGGCCGGCGCCGACTGGCAGTTCGTCAACTTCGGCGGCGCCGTGCACTGCTTCGCCGAGCCGGACGAGCACGGCGCGCTCAAGGGCTGCGAGTTCCATGCGCCGAGCTATCGGCGCAGCGTGGGGATGATGCGCAGTTTCTTCGCGGAAGGCTTCGCGAAGCCCTGAGTCAGAGCTCGCGGTTGATGGCGTAGCCGGCCAGGCCGCGCAGCGCCGCGGTCCATTCGTTGTGCGGCAGCGCGTCCAGCGCCGCGACCGCGTCGTGCGCGTAGCCTTCGGCCATGCGCCGGCTGTATTCGAGGCCGCCACTGGCGCGGATCGCCTGCAGCACTTCCGGCATCGCTTCGGTGTCGCAATCTCCGATGATCTGCGCGAGGCGCTCGCGCAGCGCGGGCGGCGCTTTCGCCATGGCGTGGATCAGCGGCAGCGTGGCCTTGCCTTCGGCAAGGTCGTCGCCGAGGTTCTTGCCCATCGTCGCCGGGTCGGCGGTGTAGTCGAGCACGTCATCGGCGATCTGGAACGCAAGGCCGAGGTTGGTGCCGTAGTCGGCGCAGGCGCGCTGCGTCGCCGCGTCGGCGCCCGCGACCATGGCGCCCAGGCGCGTGGCGGCGCCGAACAGCACCGCGGTCTTGCGTTCGATCACGCCAAGGTAATCGGATTCGGTGGTGTCGGGGTTGCCCACGTGCAACAGCTGCAGCACCTCGCCCTCGGCGATGCGGTTGGTGGTATCGGCCAGCACGCGCATGATCGCCATCGAATCGAGTTCGACCATCAGCTGGAAGCTGCGCGAGTAGAGGAAATCGCCGACCAGGACGCAGGCGTGCGTTGCCCCAGACGGCATTCGCGGTCTTGCGCCCGCGGCGCAGGTCCGATTGGTCGACGACGTCGTCGTGCAGCAGCGTGGAGGTGTGGATGAACTCGACGATCGCCGCCAGCTGGTGGTGGGCCTCGCCGGCGTAGCCGAGGCCGCGCGCGACCGCGACGGTCAGCATCGGGCGCAGTCGCTTGCCGCCGGCAGCGACGATGTGCGCGGAGATCTGGTTGATCAGCACCACGTCCGAGGACAGGCGGGCCCGGATCAGCGCATCGACGCCGGCCATGCTCGGCCGCCGCCAGGCCCTGGATTTCATGGATCCCGGGCAGGCCGGTGCGGCGGGGTCGAGGACGGACATGGGGCGATTATAAGGGGCGCTGCCGCAACGGCAGCCGATTCCTGACAGCCACCCGGGGCAAACCCGGCTTTTCGGCCGCCGCGGGTATAATCGAATATTCGCCACACCCCACTTTCCGAGGAACAAGTCATGGCTCGCGGCGTCAACAAGGTGATTCTGGTCGGCACCCTGGGCAAGGACCCGGAAGTGCGCTATTCGCAGGCAGGCGCGGCGATGACCTCGGTCTCGGTGGCCACCAACGAAAGCTGGAAGGACAAGGTCACCGGCGAGAAGCAGGAGCGCACCGAGTGGCATCGGGTGAAGTTCTTCGGCCGCCTGGCCGAGATCGCCGGCGAATACCTGAAGAAGGGCGGGCAGGTCTACATCGAAGGCTCGCTGCGCACCGAGAAGTACACCGACAAGCAGGGCGTCGAGAAGTACAGCACCGACATCATCGCCAACGAAATGCAGATGCTCGGCGGCCGCCCCGAGGGCGCGGGCGGCGGCGCGGAGCGTGGCGAGCGTGCTGCCGGCGGCTACGGCGGCGGCGCGGCGCGTGGTGCGCCGGCGGCCAGCGCGGTGGCTTCGCCGGGCAGCCGACACGACGAGCCCTTCCCGGACGACGACATCCCCTTCTAGGGACGCGCCCGCAGCCCTTCGCCAGCAGTTTCCGGGCGTAGAGCCGGTGCACACTACATGGCGCGGCAGGCGGCGGCGCAGCGACGGCAGGCTTCGGCGCACGCCTGGCAGTGCACCATGGCGTGCTCGCCGCACTGTTGGGCGCACCAATCGCAGATGCGTGCGCACAGCTCGCACAGTTCCTTCGCGAAGGGGCTGTTGCGCGCCATGGCGTCGGCGCACAGGCGGCAAATGGCCGCGCATTCCACGCAGCAGCTCGGGCAGTCATTGCTGCTGGCCTTGCCGACCATGTGGGCGAAGCAGTTGCCGCAGGCTTCGGCGCAGGCGTTGCAGGCTGCCATGCATTCGCGCACGGCCTCAGTCAGGTGCTGGCTCATCGGTTTCTTCCTTGAGTGCGATGGGCCTCCGATGCTAGTCCCCAGGCCCTGAATCCCGGCCACCCGGGAGAGCTGCATCCCGTTACAGCCGGGCGGGTTATCGACTTAGTGCGTGCAGAAGGCTCCACCGATCGTCATGCGACTGCTCCCTGGGTGTTTCAGCGCGCGATGCGCGGCGTGTGCAGGCGCGTCGGCCGGCGATGGAACTTGACGGCCAGGTCCACCACGATGATCAGCATGACCAGGCCCAGCGCAGCCTTGGCGCCGTCATCGCTCGCCTTGGCCAGGAAGATGTCGCCGGCCGCGAGCCACCAGCCCAGCAGGGCGAGGAAGGCGAGGGCGGAGGCCATCTCCAGGCGGCGTGCAAGTGGCGACCAGCGGCCCTGCACGAGCACATGTGCGTAGAGCGCGAACTGGCCCAGCCACAGCAGCAGCACCGGCGCGGCGCGTTCGCGCAGGAAGGCCGGATCGAAGGCGAACACGCCGGCCATGTGTTCCGGCATCAGCGCGGCCAGCCAGGGCAGGCTGGCTACCAGCGCCGCGCCGAGAGCCTGGCCGGCCAGGCCGAAAGCCAGCGTCCTGCGTTCGACGCGCTCGGGATCCACCACGCGCGGGGTCCAGGCCTTCGGCTTGACCAGGCCGCTGCTGCGCAGCCACGCCGCGATCAGCGCCATCATCACCATGAAGCCCGGCCACCACAGCGCGCCCAGGCCCCAGCTCAGCCACCAGGCCGAAAGCGGCTGGCCTTCGAACACGCGCGGGAGGGTCAGCGCCCACTGCAGGGCCACGCCGCCGAGGGCCTGCCAGGCGAAGCTGCGCGAGTCCTCGGCGCGAATGATGAGCATGCCCGGCGGGCGATAGCGTGTGGCGACCTCTTCGGGCGTGCCGAACTCGCGCAGCATTGCGAGTACCGCTTCCTCGCCCGTCGTCGCCTCGCCGCGGTCGGCGAGCATTTCGGTGAGCAGGCCTCGCAGTTCCAGGCCGATCTCGTTGCGCTGCCCGGCCGGCAGCCGTCGCATCACTTCGGCGACATAGGATTCGATCACATCGTTCGTTTTCATTTTGCCTTCCCCAGTAACCCGGCCATGGTCGCGACGAGCGCATTCCAGGAGACCGTCAGTTCGGCGAGCAGCGCCTCGCCAGCGTCGTTCAAGCGGTAGTAGCGGCGCGGCGGGCCTTCCTCGATCCGCCATTCGGAAGCGAGCACACCCTGGGCTTCCAACCGGCGCAGCAGGGGATAGAGGGTGCCTTCCTCGATCGGCATGCCGCGCAGCACCAGGGCCTGGCGCAGGGAGTAGCCGTACTGGACCTCGCGCAGCTGGCTCAGTACGGCCAGCACCAGCGCGCCGCGGCGCAGTTCGAGTTCCAGCTTGGCAGTGGGGGTATCGCGGGCGTCCACCATGTTCCACCTCGTGAAGTGTGGCACACTGTACATAGACGCACACAGTATGTCAACAGAGCATGGCCAGGGTGGAACCGGGCCGCGCTTTTCAGGGTTTTTCGATGGCCAGGGCCAGGCCCTGGCCGACGCCCACGCACAGGCTGAGCAGGGCGCGGCGCTGGCCGTCGCGCTGCAGGCCGAGCGCGGCGCTGCCGAGCAGGCGAGCGCCGCTGGCGCCGAGCGGATGGCCCAGGGCGATGGCGCCGCCGTGCGGATTCACCCTTGCGCAATCGTCGGGCAGGCCGAGCGCGCGCGTACAGGCCAGCACCTGCGCGGCGAAGGCCTCGTTGATCTCGATGCGCTCGAAGTCGTCGAGTTGCAGCTTCAGTCGCGCCAGCAGCTTGCCGATCGCGGGCACCGGGCCGATGCCCATCGTGCGCGGCGGCACGCCGGCGCTGGCGGCGCCGAGGATGCGCGCGAGCGGCCGCAGTCCGTGCGCGAGCACGGCGCGCTCGGAGGCGATCAGCAGCGCGCAGGCGCCATCGTTGAGGCCGGCGGCATTGCCGGCGGTGACCGTGCCGTCGGCGGACACGATGGGCTTCAGCGCCGCAAGCTTTTCCAGCGTGGTGTCGGGGCGCGGATGTTCGTCCGTCGCGACGGCCTGGCCGCGCTTCGCGTCCTCGGCGGCGATCGCGCTGATCTCCGCCGCCAGGCGACCTTCGTCTGTCGCGCGCGCGGCCCTTTGCTGGCTGCGCAGCGCGAAGGCGTCCTGGTCCGCGCGGGAGATGCCGTGCTCGCGCGCCAGGTTCTCGGCGGTCTGCGCCATCGAATCCACGCCGTAGCGCTCGCGCATCGCCGGATTTACCAAGCGCCAGCCCAGCGTGGTGTCCTCCAGCTGCTGCGCGCGCGAAAGCGCATCGCCGGCTTTGGCCATCACGTAGGGCGCGCGCGACATGCCCTCGACGCCGCCGGCGAGCACCAGTTCGCCCTCGCCGCAGGCGATCAGCCGCGCCGCCTGCGCCGCCGCTTCCAGGCCCGAGGCGCACAGGCGGTTCACCGTCAGCGCCGGCACCGACACCGGCAGCCCGGCCAGCAGCGTCGCCATGCGCGCGACGTTGCGATTGTCCTCGCCGGCCTGGTTCGCGCAACCGAGGATGACTTCGTCGAGCGCGTTCCAGTCCACGCCGGGGTTGCGCGCCATCAGCGCGCGCAGCGGCAGGGCGGCGAGATCGTCCACGCGGATGGCCGAGAGTGCGCCGCCGTAGCGGCCGAAGGGCGTGCGCGTCGCGTCGCAGAGGAAGGCGGCGTGCATGCTCAGTTCGCGACCGCGCTTGGGTCGCAAGCGCCTGTATCCGCCATGTCCTGGCCCCCGCAGTTTGACAGCAAGAGCCTAGGGGTACTCCAATGCGTTGGCAACAGGCCGGCCGGTGCGGGCTCCGCACAGGCCAGAACGGCCAAGGGAGACGCGTGCAGGCCAACGAACGCGAGCAGGTCCTGCACAGCTGGTGCGTGCAGTCCGAATGGCGCGCGCCGACCGTGGTCGGCGGCGCCGGCGCGCGCTTTCGCGACGAGCACGGGCGCGAATTCCTCGACATGAGCAGCCTGTCCGAGTGCTGCAACCTCGGCCACCAGCACCCCAAGGTGGTCGCCGCGATCCGCGACCAGGCGGCGCGGCTGTGCTTCACCACCTCGGCCTGGGGCGCGCAGCCGCGCGCGGAACTGGCGGCCAGGCTGCTGGAGAAGGCCGGCTTCGAGGGCGGGCGCGTGTTCTTCACCCTCGGCGGCGCCGACGCCAACGAACATGCGCTGAAGTTCGCGCGCCAGGCCCGCGGCCTGCCGCGCGGCCTGGTGATCGCACGCGAGCGCAGCTACCACGGCGCCAGCTACGCCACCATGGCGCTGTCCGGCGATGCGCGCACGCGCGCACAGGCCGAGCCCGCGCTGCACCACGTCGCGCATGTGCCGCCACCCTACGGCTACCGCTGTCCCTTCGGCAGCGATGGCGAGGAGGAATGCGGCCGGCGCGCCGCCGAAGCCGTGGCCGCGTGCATCGACGACGCCGGCGCGGACACGGTGGCAGCGGTGGCCATGGAGCCGGACGCCGGCACGAATGGCATCGTCGCGCCGGACAACTACTGGCCCCTGCTGCGCCGGCTGACGCGCGAGCGTGGCGTGCCGCTGATCGCCGACGAGGTGATGTCCGGTTTCGGCCGCTGCGGCGAATGGTTCGCCTGGCAACGCCACGGCGAGGCGGGCAAGCCGGACCTCATCACCCTGGCGAAAGGCCTCACCGGCGCGCACCTGCCGCTCGGGGCGGTGCTGCTGTCGCCGGCGATCGCGGCCAGGCTCGAGGACCAGATGCTGGCGACCGGCCTGACCTACTGCGGCCATCCGCTGTGTTGTGCCGCGGGCCTGGCGGCGGTGCAGGCCTATGAGGAAGAAGGTCTCATCGAACGGGCGCGGGCGCTCGGTGCACGCATGCACGCACGCCTGCGCGAGATGCAGGAGAAGCATCCGGTGATTGGCGACACGCGGGGCCACGGGGCCTTTGCGGTGGTCGAATTGGTGTCGGATCGCGCCACGCGCGCGCCGCTGGCGCCCTGGCCACAGTTGCCGGTGGCATTGGCGCTACTCTTGAGCCGTGCCCTCGACGCCGGCGTCTCCTTCGCCGCGCGCGGCAACCTGCTGCTGCTGGCGCCGCCGCTGGTGATCGCGGAGGCCGAGCTCGACGGCGCGCTGGACCTGCTGGACACGCTGCTGTCCCGGCTGGAATCGGAATCTGCCACGGAGATGCAAAGCCCATGAGCTTCAAGCTGACCTACGCCAGCATGTTCAACCCGCCCGCCGACATGCACGCACGCTTCGACGCGGCCATGGCCGAGGTGAAGGCCCGGCTGGGCGAAACACACGCCCTCTACATCAACGGCGAGGATGTCGCCGCGCAGGCGCACGACGCGCGCAAGAGCCCGGTGGACCAGCGCGTGGTCACCGGCCATTTCCCGCTGGCCACAGCCGAGGATGCCAACAAGGCGATGTCCGCGGCGCATGCCGCCGCGCCTGGCTGGCGGCGCCTGCCGGTCGAGCAGCGCGTGGCGCTGCTGAAGAAAGTCGCGCGCCTGATCGAGGAGCGCATCTACCACATCTCCGCCGCGCTCACGCTGGAGGTCGGCAAGAACCGCATGGAGGCGCTCGGCGAAGTGCAGGAAACCGCCGACTTCTTCGACATCTACGCCGACGAATTCGCCGAGCGCAACGGCTTCCTCAACCCGCTGCCGGACGATCCTCTGCCCGACTACCGTTCGCGCAACAAGAGCGTGATGAAGCCCCACGGCGTGTGGGTGGTGATCGCGCCCTACAACTTCCCCTTCGCGCTGGCGGGTGGCCCGGTCGCGGCCGCGCTGGTCACCGGCAACGCGGTGGTGTTCAAGAGCGCCACCGATACGCCCTGGTCCGGGCGCATGCTCGCCGACTGCATCCGCGACGCCGGTTTTCCGCCGGGCGCGTTCAACTGGCTCAATGGCAGCGGCAGCGTGGTCGGCGAAACGCTGGTGCAGCACCCGCATACCGCCGGCATCACCTTCACCGGCAGCTTCGAAGTCGGCATGAAGATCTATCGCAGCCTGGCCAACGGCCGCTACCCGCGTCCCTGCATCGCCGAGATGGGCGGCAAGAACGCCTGCATCGTCACCGCCAACGCCGACCTCGAGCGCGCCGCCAACGGCATCATCCGCTCGGCCTTCGGCCTCAGCGGGCAGAAATGCTCGGCGCTGTCGCGCCTGTACGTGGAGGGCAGCGTTGCCGACCAGCTCGCCGACATGCTCAAGGACAAGATCGCGGCGCTGAAAGTCGGCGACCCGGCGCTGCTGCAGAACTGGATGGGGCCGGTAACCACCGCCAATGCGCTGTCGAACTACGAAAGCTACATCGAGCGCCTGCGCCAGGACGGCGGCCGCATCCTGGTCGGCGGCGAGCGCCTCACCGATCAGGATCGCGCGCATGGATTCTTCGTCGCCCCGACCCTGGCGGAAGCGCCGGCCGGTCATCCGCTGTACCGCGAGGAAATGTTCCTGCCGATCGTGATGCTGTGCCGGGTGGCCAACCGCGAGGAGGCCATGCAGCTCGCCAACGATTCGCCGCTCGGGCTGACCGCCGGCATCTATGGCAACGACGAGGATGTCGCCTACTTCTTCGAGAACATCGAGGCCGGCACCACCTACGCCAACCGGCCGCAGGGCGCCACCACCGGCGCCTGGCCCGGCTACCAGCCCTTCGGCGGCTGGAAGGGCTCGGGTTCGACCGGCAAGGCCATCGCCAGCTTCTATTACCTGCAGCAATACCTGCGCGAGCAGTCGCAGACCACGGTGGAATGAAGCCGGTCTTCGCCACGCTGGAGGAACTGGTGGCGGATTTCGTCGCCGACGGCGATTGCGTGGCGCTGGAGGGATTCACGCACCTGATTCCCTTTGCGGCCGGGCATGAGCTGATCCGGCAGCGCCGGCGCGGCCTGCACCTGGTGCGCATGACGCCGGACCTCATCTACGACCAACTGATCGGAGCAGGGTGCGCGGCGCAGTTGACGTTCTCGTGGGGCGGTAACCCAGGCGTCGGTTCGCTGCACCGCCTGCGCGACGCGGTCGAAAACGAGTGGCCCAACCCGATCCTGCTGCACGAACACTCGCACGCCGGCATGGCCGCTTCTTACGTGGCCGGCGCCGCCGGACTGCCCTTTGGCCTGCTGCGCGGCTACGAAGGCGGAGACCTGGCCGTCAACAACTTGCAGGTGCGCAGCGTGGACTGCCCCTACACCGGCGAGCGCATCGCCACCGTTCCGGCGCTGCGCCCGGACCTCACCGTGCTGCACGCGCAGGCGGCGGACCGTCGCGGCAATGTGCTGATCCGCGGCATCGTCGGCGCGCAGAAAGAGGCAGCGCTGGCGGCGAAGCGGCTGTTGGTGACGGTGGAGCGGGTGGTGGACAGCCTCGAGGCGCCGATGAATGCGGTCGTGCTGCCGCATTTCTGCGTCAGCGGCATCGCCTGCGTGCCTGGCGGCGCGTGGCCCTCGTACGCACAGGGCCATTACCCGCGCGACAACGCCTTCTACCAGGCATGGGACGCGATCGCGCGCGACCGCGCTGGCTTCGAGGCGTGGATCGAGACGCACGTGCGGCGCACGCGCACCCACGCCGACTTCCTGCACAGCCTGGACCGGGCGGCGTGAGCGGCTACAGCGCCGACGAGATGATGACCGTCGCCGCCGCGCGCCTGCTGGGCGATGGTTGCGTGTGCTTCGTGGGGATCGGCACGCCCTCGGCGGCGGCCAACCTCGCGCGCCTGACGCATGCCCCGGAGATCGTGCTGATCTACGAATCCGGCACGCTCGGCACCGCGCCCGACGTGCTGCCGCTGTCGATCGGCGACGGCGAACTGGCCGAGACCGCCACCGCGGTGGTGTCGCTGCCGGAGGTGTTCTCGTACTGGCTGCAGGCCGGGCGCGTGGACGTCGGCTTCCTCGGCGCGGCGCAGATCGACCGCTTCGGCAATCTCAACACGACGGTGGTGGGTTCCTACGCGAAGCCGAAGACGCGCCTGCCCGGTGCCGGCGGTGCGCCGGAAATAGCGCAGCATGCGCGCGAGACTTACGTGGTGCTGAAGCAGTCGCTGCGCAGTTTCGTCGCCGAACTCGACTTCGTCACCACGCCGGGTTTCTTCCGCGGTGGCGGCGAACGCCTGCGCCGCGGCATGCGCGGCGCGGGCCCGCAGGTGGTGATCACCGACCTGGGCATGTTGCGCCCGGATCCGCATTCGCAGGAGCTGACGCTGGTCGCTCGTTACGCAGACGTTAGTCTCGAAACGATTCGCGACGCGACCGGATGGCCGCTTCGCGTCGCGGAGGACGTCATTGAACTCGCACCCCCCACGGACTCGGAACTTCGGGTGCTGCGCGACCTGCAGCGGCGCACGCGCGCCGCGCACTCGATCCCGCCTCCCTTGCCCATTTCTACCGCGACACTTGCCACGGTAACCACGACTTGAACCGATACCTGACGCCCGAAAGAAGGGCACGAGCCATGACCAGCAACGACATCAAGCTGCCGCACATCCACACCGAGCTACCCGGTCCGCACGCGCGCGCCCTGCTGGCGCGCGACGCCGAAGTGGTCTCGCCCTCCTACCCGCGCGACTATCCCTTCGTGATGTCGCACGGGCGCGGCGTCGAGGTGTGGGACGTGGACGGCAACCGATTCCTCGACTTCGCCGCCGGCATCGCCGTGTGCAGCACCGGCCATTCGCATCCGCGCGTGGTCGAGGCGATCCGCCACGCTGCGGAGAAGTTCCTGCACATCTCCTCCGACTTCTGGCACGAAGGCCAGGTGCGCCTGGGCGAAAAGATCGCCGCGCTGGATCCGGTCGAAGGCCCGGCGATGAGTTTCTTTGGCCAGTCCGGCGCGGAAGCAGTCGAAGGTGCGCTGAAACTGGCGCGCTACGCCACTGGCCGCTCGCGCTTCATCGGCTTCCTCGGCGGCTTCCACGGCCGCACCATGGGCGCGCTGGCCTTCACCGCCAGCAAGCCGAAGCAGCAACGTGGCTATTTCGCGACCATGCCTGGCGTCACCCACGTGCCCTTCCCGAATCCGTACCGGCCGCTGCTGGCGGGGGAAGACCAGGGGCGCGCGGTGCTGTCCTACATCGAGGACGTGCTGTTCGCCAGCAATCTGCCGGCGAACGAGGTGGCGGCGATCCTGGTCGAACCGATCCAGGGCGAAGGCGGCTACATCGTGCCGCCCGACGGCTTCCTCGCCGGCCTGCGCGCGCTTTGCGACCGCCACGGCATCCTGCTGATCTTCGACGAGGTGCAGTCCGGCGTCGGCCGCAGCGGCCGCATGTTCGCCGCCCAACACTGGGGCGTGAAGCCCGACATCGTGACCCTGGCCAAGGGCCTGGGCTCGGGCTTGCCGATCGGGCTGGTGGTGGCGCGCAAGGCGCTGATGCAGCAGTGGCAGCCCGGCGCGCACGGCAACACCTACGGCGGCAATCCGCTGTGCTGCGCGGCGGCGCTGGCGACGCTGGAGCTGGTGGAAAGCGAATACGCCGCCAATGCCGCGCGCGTGGGCGCGTACTTCATGGACCGGCTGCGCGAGCTGCAGCAGCGCTTGCCGGTGATCGGCGAGGTGCGCGGCCGCGGCCTCATGATCGGCATGGAGCTGGTTAGCGACCCGGCCACGCGCACGCCGGCGGCGGCCTTGTGCCAGGAAGTGATCACCCATGCCTGGCGGCGCGGCCTGCTGCTGCTGTCCTGCGGCGCGAGCACGGTGCGCTTCATGCCGCCGCTGATGATCGACACCGGCCATGTCGACGAGGCGATGGCGTTGCTGGAGGCGGCGCTGCTCGACGCGATGGCCTGAGCGGGCGTGCCATGAAACAGGCAGGGGAGGGGAGGATGCGGATGCGCCGTTGCATGCTGTTGCTGGCTTCCCTGCTCGCCTGCGCGGGCGCCGCCGCCGCGGGCCGCGAGCGCGTGCTGCGGCAGGTGGACCTGCCGCACGACTACTACTACCGCGAGATGTACCTGCCGCAGCTCACCAGCGGCCCGACGCGCCCGGCCTTTTCGCCGGATGGAACCGAACTGGTCTACGCGATGGCCGGCTCGCTGTGGCGCCAGCGCATTGGCAGCGACGAGGCCTTCGAGCTGACCCACGGCCCCGGCTACGATGCGCAACCCGACTGGTCGCCCGACGGCAAGCGCATCGTGTTCGTGCGCTATGCCGGCGATGCGCTCGAGCTGTGGCTGCTGGAGCTGGCCAGCGGTCGCCTGTCCGCGCTCACCGGCAACCGCGGCGTGAACCTGGAGCCGCGCTGGTCGCCCGACGCCACGCGCCTCGCGTTCGTGTCCACGCAGGGCAGCGGCCATTTCGAACTCAAGCTCGCGGCCTTCGACGGCAAGCTGCTTGGCCCGGTGGCGACCCTCGTCGGCGGCCGCAAGAGCGCGGTGCCGCGTTACTACTACTCGGCCTTCGACCACGCCATCAGCCCGGCCTGGACCCCGGACGGCAAGCGCATCGTGTTCGTGTCGAACCGCGAGGTTGCCTACGGCAGCGGCGAGTTCTGGTCGGTGGCGGTGGACCAGTCGGACGACCTGCGGCGCATCCATGGCGAGGAAACCACCTGGCGCGCCACGCCCGATGTCGGGCCCGATGGCCGCCGCCTGTTGTTCAGCAGCTATAACGGCCGCCAGTGGCACCAGTTGTGGCTGGGCACGATGGACGGCGCGCCGCCGCTGCCGCTGACCTTCGGCGAACACGACCTGGTGCAGGCGCGCTTTTCGCCCGATGGCGCGCGCATCGCCTACGTGAGCAACGAAGGCGGCAACACGTCCTTGTGGGTGCAGGCGCTGGCGGGCGGGGCGCGCGTGCCGGTGCTGCCCGAACACCGGCGCACGCTTCAGCCAATGGCGACGCTGCGCGTGCGCGCGCTCGACGCGCAGGGGAAATCGGTGCCGGCGCGCTTCGCCGTGCGCAACGGCAACGGCCGCGCCTACGCGCCGCGCGAGGCCTGGATCCACGCCGACGATGGCTTCGACCGCGCGCGCCAGCCCGTCGAGACGGCCTACTTCCATTGCGCCGACGATTGCCGGCTGGAACTGCCGGACGGCGAATACAGCGTGACCGCCTGGCGCGGCCTCGGGTACCAGCCGGAAACGCGCCGCATCCGCACCCGCGCGGGCGGCATCGTTGCCGAATTCGCGCTGCAGCCGCTGCGCCTGCCTGCGTGGGCGCCGGCGCGGGCGTCCGCCGACCTGCACGTGCACATGAACTACAGCGGCCACTACCGCAACGATCCGGAACGGCTGGCGGCGCAGGCGCGCGCGGAGGGCCTGGACGCGGTCTACAGCCTGGTCGTCAACAAGGAACAGCGCATCCCCGACATCGCCTGGTTCGGCACCGCGCCACGCCGGATCGGCGGCGCCTGGATCCTGCACGGGCAGGAGTACCACAGCAGCTACTGGGGGCACCTGGGCCTGCTTGACGGTGGCGGCCATTACCTGACGCCCGACTTCAGCGCGTACCGGAACACCGCCTTCGCCAGTGCCTGGCCCGACAACGGCGAGATCGCGGCGCAGGCGCGCGCGCAGGGTGGCCTGGTCGGCTATGCGCATCCCTTCGACCTGCCGGTGGATCCGGACAAGGATGCGGCGCTGAGCAACGCGCTGCCGGCCGACGCCGTGCATGGCCGCCTCGACTACTACGAGCTGATGGGCTTCTCCGACCATCGCGCCACCGCCGGCATCTGGTATCGCCTGCTCAACCTGGGCATGCGCATTCCCGCCGGCGCCGGCTCCGACACCATGGCCAACTACGCTTCCCTGCGCGGCCCGGTGGGGCTGGTGCGTACGCTGCTCGCGGTCGACGGCGAGGCCACGCCGGCCTCGCTGCACGCTGCGCTGAAAGCCGGCCGCAGCACGGTCAGCAATTCGGCGCTGCTCGCACTCGAGGCCGGCGGCCAGGCGCCGGGCGGCACGGTCGCGCTCGCCGCGCCCGGCAAGCTGCGCTATCGCATCGCCCTGCGCTCGATCGTGCCGATGCAGAAGATCGAGCTGGTGCAGGACGGCCGCGTCGTCGCCAGCTTCGCGCCCGGCGACAGCCTCGAGGCGGAAGGCGAGCTCGAAGTGACGCAGAGCGGCTGGCTGCTGCTGCGCGCGTGCAACGAGGGCGCCGATCCGCTGGTGTTCGACTTGTATCCCTATGCGAGCACCAGCCCGGTGTACCTGGAAGTAGGCGGCGCGCCGCCGCACTCGCCGGAAGACGCGCGCTACTTCAGGCGCTGGCTGGAGCGGGTAATCGAGTCCGCCAGCGCGCGCGATGACTTCAACAGCGCGCGCGAGCGGCAGCGTACGCTCGACTACCTGCAGCAGGCGCTCGAGCGCTACCGGGGCATGCAATGAAGATGGCGGCGAAGACACTGTTGTTGGCGTTGCTGCTGGCGGCGCAGGGGGCGGATGCGCTCGCCGCGGTGCAGGCGCAGGCGCAGGCGCCGGCGCCCGGCAAGCGCGCGATGCGCCTGGACGACGTGCATCGCCTGCGCGACGTCGCCGAGCCGGCGCTGTCGCCGGACGGGCGCTGGCTGGCCTACAGCGTCACCGGCCACGACCTCGGCAACGAAGCCACCGTCAGCGAAATCTGGCGGGTCGGCCTGGATGGCGGCGGCGAGCGCCAGCTCACGCGCGCCGGTCCGTCCAGCAGCTGGGCGCCGCAATACAGCCCCGATGGCAAGTGGATCGCCTTCCTCTCCGATCGCGGCGAGGACGAGACGACGCAGGTCTGGCGCATGCGCGCGGACGGCGGCAAGGCGCGCGCGCTGACCAGTTTCAAGGGCGGCGTCAGCGAGTTTGCCTGGGCGCCGGATTCGCGCCGGCTCGCGCTGATCGTCGCCGATGCGCCGCCGGAGCCGAAGACGCTGGCCGATGGCGAAGAGGGACCGCCGCCGCCGATCGTCACCGAGCGCCTGCAATTCAAGGACGACGTCACGGGTTACCTCGACCACCGGCGCTCGCACCTGTGGCTGTTCGACAGCGACACGCGCACGGGCACGTTGCTGACTCCGGGCGCGCACGACGAGTGGTCGCCGGCCTTTTCGCCGGACGGCACGCGCATCGCCTACGCCAGCAAGCGCGGCGCCGATCCGGACCGGCATCTGAACTCCGACATCTACCTGATCGAGGCGCGCGCGGGTGCGCAGGAACGGCAGCTCACGCGCTTCGCCGGCAGCGACCTGGATCCCTACTGGGAATCGCGCCTGAGCTGGAGCCCGGACGGCAGCCGCATTGCCTATCTGCGCTCGGGCGAGGACAAGTGGATCTACTACGCGCCCTGGCAACTGGCGGTGGTGGACGTGGCCACCGGCGAGGAACGCCTGCCGGCCGACATGGACCGCTGCATGAGCCGGCCGAAGTGGTCCGCCGACGGCCGCAGCGTGCTCGTGCTGCTGGAAGAGTCGCGCGAGACCCATCTGAGCCGCGTCAGCCTGGCCGACGGTAAAGTCGAGCGGCTCAGCTCCGGCCAGCGCTTCGACTACGACTACGAGCTGCGTGGCGAACGCATCGTGCTGCTCACCGGCGACGGCGCCACGCCGAACGAACTGTATGTGCTGGAAGGCGGCGGCCTGCGCGCGCTGAGCGGGCAGAACGCGGCGCTGCGCGCGGAGGTGGAGTTCCGCCCGCTGCGCGACTTCAGCGTCACCACCGCCGACGGCACGCGCGTGGATGGTCTGCTGATGACGCCCTTCGGGTATCGCGAGGGCACGCGCGTGCCCACGGTGGTGCGCGCGCATGGTGGCCCGGTGTACCAGTTCAGCCACGAGTTCCTTACCGAGTGGCAGTGGTACGCCGCGCGCGGTTACGCGGTTATCGGCGTCAACCCGCGCGGCGGCTCCGGCCGCGGCTTCGACTACGCGCGGGCGATCTACGCCGACTGGGGCAACCTGGACAGCGGCGACGTGCTCGCCGGCGTGGACGAAGTGGTGCGCATGGGCATCGCTGACCCGGCGCGCCTGGGCATCGGCGGCTGGAGCTACGGCGGCATCCTCACCGACCAGATCCTGGTGCGAGACGGCCGCTTCAAGGCGGCGTGGAGCGGGGCGGGCAGCGCCAACGCACTGGGCCTGTACGGCCTCGACATGTACGTGCGCGAGGTCGAGCTGGAACTCGGTACGCCCTGGCAAGACCTCGACGCCTACCTCAAGGTCAGCATGCCCTTCCTGCATGCCGACCGTATCCGCACGCCGACCCAGTTCCTGTGCGCCGGCGCCGACAACAACGTGCCCTGCGCCGGCTCCGAGCAGATGTACCAGGCGCTGCGCTCGCTGCAGGTGCCGACCCGTCTCATCGTGTACCCGGACGAGCACCACGACCTCAGCGTGCCGAGCTACGTCACGCACCGGTTGCAGGCCTACACGGACTGGTTTGACCGCTACCTGAAATAGAGTACTGTACGGCCATTCAATAAGGCCCGGGGAGCCGTCATGAACGTCCGCTACAGCAACACCCGCCCCGCCTTCCAGGCCGACCGCGCGAAGACCCTGCCCGCGCAGTACTACACCGACCCGGGCATCTTCCAGCAGGAACTGCAGCGCATCCATTTCGACATGTGGCTGCACGCCGGCCGCACGGAACAACTGCCGCAGGCCGGCAGCTACTTCCTGGTCAAGTTCGCCAACGTCAACGTGATCGTACTGCGCGAAGTCGAGGGCAAGGTCAACGCCTTCCACAACAGCTGCCGGCATCGCGGTACGCAGCTGTGCAAGGAAGACCACGGCCGCATCGCCGGCAAGATCCGCTGCCCCTACCACGCCTGGAGCTACGAGCTCGACGGCCGCCTGGTCGGCGCGCCGAACATGGAGAAGGTGGAAGGCTTCGACATTGGCGACTACCCGCTCAACAAGGTGCATACGGAAGTCTGGGACGGGCACATTTTCATCAACCTGTCGGCGCAGCCAATGCCCTTCGCGCAATACCTGGCCGGACTCGATGCCAAGTTCGCACCCTGGGGCATGGCTGAGCTCAAGCTTGTCGAGCGCAAGATCTACCACCTGGACTGCAACTGGAAGCTGATCCTGCAGAACTATTCCGAGTGCCTGCACTGCCCGATCGCGCACCCGCTGCTCAACCAGCATTCGCATTACATGAGCGGCGACAACGAGCCGCCGCAGCCGACCTACCTCGGCGGGCGCATGGACCTGCGCGCGGGCGTGACTACCCTTTCGATGGACGGAACCAGCAACCGCCCGCCGCTGCCCGGCATCTCCGCCGAGGACGCGCGCCACGTGTACTACTACGCGATGCTGCCGAACCTGCTGCTCAACCTGCATCCGGACTACATGCTGACCTTCCAGCTGTGGCCGCAGGCCGCGGACCGCACCGATGTCGTGTGCGAATGGCACTTCCACCCCGATGCCATCGCCAGCCCGGACTTCGATCCCTCCGGCGCGATCGAGTTCTGGGACCTGACCAACAAGCAGGACTGGGAGCTGTCCGACCGCGCCCAGGAGGGCATCGCCAGCTTCGGCTACCAGCCGGGGCCGTACTCCAACCGCGAGGAACTGTTGCTCGGGCTGGACCACTGGGTGCTGGAGAAGCTGGGCGGGAAACACCCGTGAGGTCGCCCGCTCGCTTGGCGATCGCGCTGGCCATCTCACTCGCCGCCGGCTCGGCCGGCGCCAGTTCCGACATCGTCGTGGTTCGCGCCGGCCACCTCATCGACGTCGAAAACGAAACCTTGCTCGACGACCAGGCCGTGATGATCGTCGATGGCAAAGTTGCAAGCGTATCGCCGTTCGCTGCCACGTCGCTTCCCGCCGGCCTCGTGCCCGTCGACTGGTCGGCGTACACCGTCGTGCCCGGCCTGATGGACATGCATTCGCACCTGATCGGCGACCTCGAGCAGGCCGACGAAGCCGCGCCGATCAAGAGTTCCGCCGCGCGCGATGCCATGACCGGCGTGCTGCACGCGCGCCAGACCCTGCGCGCCGGCTTCACCACCGTGCGCGACGTCGGCACCTACCGCGCCTACGTGGACGTGGCCCTGCGCGACGCCATCGCCGCCGGTTGGCTCGAAGGGCCGCGCATGTTCGTCGCCGGCGCCTACCTCACCGTCCCCGGTGGCGGCGGCGAAGTCACCGGCACCGGCATGGCCGTGCCGGAGGAAATGCAGCGAGGCGTCGCCAAGGGCGAGGCGCAGGTGCGCCAGCGCGTCAACGAGCTGCTCGACAACAAGGTCGATTTCATCAAGGCGATCGCCACCGGCGCCGTGCTTACCGCGGGCACCGATCCCGGCGCGAACGAGTACAGCGAGGCCGAGCTGCGGGCGGCGGTACAGGAAGCGGCGAAGCGCGGCACCTTCGTCGCCGCGCACGCGCACGGCGCCCAAGGCATCAAGGACGCGGTGCGCGCCGGCGTGCGCAGCATCGAGCACGGCTCGCTGATCGACGACGAGGGCATCGCGCTGATGAAGCAGCACGGTACCTGGCTGGTGGCCGACATCTACGATGGCGACTACATCGAGGAAGTTGGCCGCCGCGACGGCTGGTCGGCAGAGATCCTGCGCAAGAACCGCGAGACCACCGACGCGCAGCGCGATGGCTTCCGCAAGGCAGTGGCGGCGGGCGTCAACATCGCCTTCGGCACCGATAGTGGCGTGTATCCGCACGGCACCAACGCGCGCCAGTTCGCCTACCACGTGCGCTACGGGCAGACGCCGATGCAGGCGATCCAGTCGGCCACGATCAACGCCGCGAAGCTGCTCGGCCGCGAACGCGAGCTGGGCTCGATCGCAGCCGGCAAGGCGGCCGACCTGGTGGCCGTGGCCTGTGATCCGCTCGCCGACATCGATTGCCTGATGCAGATCCGCGGCGTGATGAAGGACGGCAAGTCCGTCCCGCTCGAGTGAGCCAACCCCTTCCGGAGGCGGCACGATGACGGTGGATCGCAAGCTCGGCATCTGGATGTGCACGGCGCTGGTGGTCGGCAACATGATCGGCTCCGGCATCTTCCTGCTGCCGGCGGCGCTGGCACCCTTCGGCATGAACAGCGTGTTCGCCTGGCTCGCCACCTCGGCCGGCGCGATCGTGCTGGCCTGCGTGTTCTCCGGGCTCAGCCACGCCTTTCCCGCGGCCGGGGGACCCTATGCCTACGTGCGCCTGGCCTTCGGCGAACTCGCGGCCTTCGTGATTGCCTGGGGCTACTGGATCTCGATCTGGGTCGGCAACGCCGCCATCGCCACCGGCACCGTGAGTTACCTCGGCAGCCTGTTTCCCGCCGTGGCCGGCAGCCCGGCGCTCGCTGCCCTGGTCACGCTGTCGGTGGTCTGGACGCTCACCGCGGTGAACATCGTCGGCGTGCGCGCCGCCGGTGGCGTGCAGCTGGTGACGACCCTGCTCAAGCTGCTGCCACTGCTCGCGGTCGCCGCGCTCGGCCTGTTCCTGTTCTTCACCGGCGATGCGCGGCTGGACTGGCAGGGCTCGGCGGCGATCCCGATCTCGGCCAGCGGCATTACCGCTGCCGCTGCACTGACGCTGTGGGCGCTGCTTGGCTTCGAGTCTGCCGCGGTGGCGGCCGAGCGCGTCGTGGACCCGCAGCGCACCATTCCGCGCGCAACCGTGCTGGGAACGCTGGCGGTGGCATTGCTGTACATCCTGTCCTGCACCGCAGTGCTGCTGATCCTGCCGCCGGAGGTGCTTGGCGCCTCGGGCGCGCCCTTCGCCGATGTCGCAGCGCGATTCTGGGGCAGTGGCGCGGGGCACGCGGTGGCGGTCTTTGCCGTCATCAGCGGTTTTGGCGCGCTCAATGGCTGGACGCTGCTGCAGGGCGAAGTGCCGCTGCAACTGGCCCGTCGCGGCGTGTTCCCGGCGCTGTTCGGAAAGCTGTCGCGCTGGCAGACGCCGGCGCTCGGCCTGTGCGTGTCCAGTAGCCTGGTCAGCGCGCTGATCCTGATGAATTACGGCAAGTCGCTGGTGGACGTTTTCACCTTCATGATCCTGCTCTCCACTACTGCCACTCTGGCGCTGTACCTGGCCTGCGCACTGGCGGTGCTGGTGCTGCTGCGCCGGGGCGAACTGGCCGCACGCGGCGCCTATGCCGGCTGGCTCGCGGTCGCCGGCGTGCTCGGCGGCCTGTACGCGCTGTGGACGCTGTACGGCGCCGGCGCCGAGGCGGTGCTGTGGGGCCTGGTGCTGTTCGCGGTGGCGGTGCCTGTGTTCTTCCTGATGCGTCGGCGTCGCACGGCCCTGGGCGCAACATGAAGAAGGGCAGGCCCGACCAGTACATCCTCACCCTGACCTGCCCGGACCGGCGCGGCATCGTCAGCGCGGTCTCCGGGCTGCTGGCCGATCTGGGCTGCAACATCCTCGACAGCGCGCAGTTCAGCGACCTCGATACCGGCACCTTCTTCATGCGCGTGCATTTCGCCGACGAGACCCATCGCGGGGTAGCGCTGCGCCAGAACCTGGAGCCCTTGGCTGCGGAGCTCGCGCTTGACTGGGGCCTGCACGACGCATCCCATCGCCCGCGGGTGCTGGTGATGGCATCGAAGACCGGCCATTGCTTGAACGACTTGCTGTTTCGCCACTCCAGCGGTCTCCTGCATGCAAGCGTCGTCGCCGTAATTTCCAACCATCCGGACTTCCGCGCCCTGACCGAATCGCACGGCATCGCCTTCCACCACATGCCGGTGGACGCAGCCACGCGCCCGGCGCAGGAGCGTGCGCTGCTCGATTTCATCGAGTCCGAGCGCATCGAGCTGGTGGTGCTGGCCCGCTACATGCAGGTGTTCTCGCCGCAGCTGTCGGCGGCGCTGCGCGGCCGCGCGATCAACATCCACCACTCCTTCCTGCCCAGCTTCAAGGGCGCGCATCCCTACGCGCAGGCGCACGCGCGCGGCGTCAAGCTGATCGGCGCCACCGCCCATTTCGTCACCGACGACCTCGACGAGGGGCCGATCATCGAACAGGACGTGAGCCGGGTGGACCACTCGCTGGGCGTGAAGGAATTCGCCGCCATCGGCCGCGACGTCGAGTGCGTGGTGCTGGCGCGCGCGGTGGAGCGCTTCCTGCAGCACCGCATCCTGCTCAACGGCAACCGCACGGTGGTGTTCCGGTGAGCGCGTCGAAGGCCGCGCGCAACCGCGAGGCGCCGGAGGTGCGGCGCCGGCAGCTGATCGAGGCGACCATGCGCTCGATCGCCAAGTTCGGCTACGCCGGAACCACCATCGAGACCATATGTGAAGAGGCGCAGGTCTCGCGCGGCCTGATCAACCACCATTTCGGCAGCAAGGAAGAGCTGATCCGGCAAAGCTACAAGGCGCTGCGCGACGAATGGGTGGCGCAGACCCACGGCAGCATCGACCCGGATTGCACGCAGCCGGAGGACCGCCTGCGGGCAATGATCCGGGTCAGCTTCGGCCCGACCATGTTCAAGCAGGAGTACCTGGGCATCTGGGCCGGCTTCTGGAGCGCGATCGGCAAGTCGCCGGCGCTGCGCAAGTTGAACCGGGAACTGTTCGACAAGGACCGCGAGGCCTACCAGGGAATCTTCGAGGAGATCGCGCGCCAGCGCGGCCGCAAGATCGATTCCCGGCGCGCCGCGCTGACGGTGATCGCACTGATCGACGGCTTCTGGCTGGAATGGTGCCTGGACCCCAAGAGCTTCACCGCCGCCGAAGCCGAAGCCGCCTGCCTGGCCTACGTGGCGCAGGCCTTCGCCTGAGGCATCAGGGCTTGGGCAGTGCCGACATCGGCGTGATGAAGTAGCCCTCGATCTTCCACTCGCCATCGACCCGGCTGTAGATGACCTTTTCCTCGAACTTCCCGCTGCCGAAGGTCGAGTCGAAGAAGATCACGAAGTAATGGCCGTCGGGTGCGCCATCGATCACCTTGGTGAATCGGGCGGCGTTCAGCGCACGCGACTTCAGCGGGGCTGAGGCCGGGCGCATGGACTGGAGTACTGCTTCCCATTCGGCCTGGGTAGTGGTGCTGCGCAGGATCGGGCCCGCGCTGGCCCAGGTTTCGGCGGTCTTGCCCAGGTCGACGAGCGCGACGAACCGGGTTGCCAGGGCCGTCGTCGTGGCCGATTCCGCAGGATCCCCGGGATCGCTGACGACCTGCCCATGGGCACTCGCGTAGAAGCAGGCGAGCCCGAGCACGAGCAGCAGGCGCGAGGCAAATGTCTTCATCGAAGTGTTCATGCGCTTTCCCCGGTCTTCCCGGCAAGGTTACACCGGGAAGGACTTGCCGGCGGCGGCGATGACAAGCCTAGGCCAGCTTGAACTTGCGGCCGTACTTCAGCGGCCACAGCACCTTGAAGCGGGCGCCACCCTCCAGGCGATGCGCGACCACGACCTTGTCGAGCAGCGACGCCGCCTCCAGGGCCGGCTTGCAGCGCCGGAAGGCCGAGTCGGGTTCTTCGCTGAGCATGAACAGGTCGATGTCGCGCGAACCGGTGTCGTGGCCGTCCAGTTTCGCCTTGTCGCCCAGGGCGTCGGCGAAGGCGCGCTCGAGCGCATGCACGGCCGCCGGCGTGGCGAAGGCCGCCTTCCGGAAACGGAACACGAGCTGGTAGCGCATGGCCCCGGCCTAGGCCGGGATGTCGAGCAGGAAGCGCTTGCGTTCGGGCGCGTCCGTCGTCGCCGCCACCGTGTCCAGGTAGGTGGCGCCGAGCAGGTTGCAGGCGCGTTCGATGGGGCCGCCATCGTGTCCGCGCGTGATCAGCACCGACGCAGCGCCGTGCGCCTGCAGGAAGGGCAGCAGCGCGAGCGTCACCTTCGTCGGCAGGTCCTGGCCGCGGAAGGCCTTTTGCAGGCGCACGCCGACATTGCCGAAGTGTCCCAGCTTTGCCGGATCGTCCTCGAACAGCACGGTGAAGCGGCCGGCCTCCCTGCCGTTCACCATGATCGCGAACTCACAGCCGGGAATCGCCGCCGTGCTGTACAGGAACTTGTCGGTGGGGTGCAGCTCGAAGCCGGAGCCCACCACCGTGGCTGCCGGCGTGAAGGGGCTGGCGAGGCTGTCGACGCCGAGGCTGTGCCTGTCGGCGGTGTCGTGGAAAGTCATCCCGGCTCCTGGTGAGCGTGCGAAGCGAAGGCGACAGTCTAGAACACGCGCACGGCCGCGAGCGCGGCCAGGGCGAACAGGCACAGCGAGGACAGCGCGAACAAGGCGAAACGCACCGGGATGTGGTTGACCAGCGCCTGTTGCAGGCTGTGCACGACGCGCAACGCGACGTAGGCCCAGGCCAGGCCCACGGCAAGCGCGGAGACCTCTCCGAGCAGCGCCAGCGCCAGTGCGGTGGCGTAGAACAGCGGCGGCTGCTCGAGCAGGTGGTTGTAGTTGTCCGCCTTCCAGCGCACCCGCGCCGGCAGCGTCGCCATCTGCTCGCCGCGCGGCAGCATCGGGTCCAGGCGCATGCGCGCGCGCATGATCGCGGGAATGCGCGTGGCGTACATCCAGGCCCAAACGATCGCGGTCCAGCACACCAGCGCGATCACCGGGGCCAGCATCGGATTCGGGTTCGGGCTGTACACCTCAGCGGTCCAGCGGCGGCGTCAGCTTGCGGCGCTCGGGCGTGTAGAAGGGGCGCGGCACGATCCGGCAGCGCACGCGCCGCTTTTGCCACACCAGCTCGCGCCGGATGTAGAACTCGGCCCACAGCTCGCCGCGGCCCTCGTGGTGCGGGGCATCCACCATCGCCATCGCGATGTTGCTCTTCAGCGTCGGCGACCACATGGCGCAGGTGGTCGCCCCGACCTCGTTGCCGCCGTGCTCGCGGTCGAACAGCAGCGCGTCGTGCGCCGGCTTCTTGCCGTCAACTTCCAGGCCGACCAGGCAGCGCTTCAGGCCCGCCTGCTTCTGCGCCAGCAAGGCGCGCCGGCCGGTGAAGTGGCCCTTGCCGAAGTCGACCAGCCAGTCCATGCCCAGTTCGAGTGGCGTGCGCCCGCGGTTGACGCGCAGCGTGTGCTCGGCGTTGACGAACTCCGAGTCCGGCAGCAGCAGCCCGGCTTCGATGCGCGCCATTTCCAGCGCGCCGTAGCCGATCGGGCGGATGCCGCGCGCCTCGCCCGCGGCCATCAACGCGTCCCACAGCGCGCGCGCGTGCGCCGGCGCGATCCACAGCTCGTAGCCCAGGTCGCCGGTGAATCCCGTGCGCGAAACCATGGTCTCGAAGCCAAGTTCCGGGTAGTGCCCGATCTCGAAAGGTTTGAGGTTCTCGACTCCCGCGAATCCCAGCTTCTTCAGCACCGCGCAGGAGGTCGGTCCCTGCAAGGCGAGCGCCGCCACCTCGGCAGTGATCTCGCGCACGCTTGCATCGAAGCCGATCGCCGAGTCCAGGAACCAGTCGAGCTGGCGTTCGGCCGTGCACAGCCGGTACCTGTTCTTGCCGAGCTTGAAGATGGTGCCGTCGTCGATGGTGTTGCCGTCGTCGTCGCACCACATCGTGTAGGTGACGCGGTTGTTCTTGAGCTTGCGCACGTCGCGGGTGACCAGCCGGTTGAGGAAGGCCTCCGCGTCCGGGCCGCGGATGTCGTACTTGACCATCGGCGTCAGGTCGAACAGCGAGGCGCTGTTGCGGATCGCAAAGTACTCGTGCTCGATCGAGCTGAAATAGGTCAGCGTGTTGTAGCCGCCCCACATGCGGAAGGCGCGCGTCTCGATCAGCGGCTCGTAGCACTCGAAGAAGGGCGTCACCAGCATCGGCTTGCGCCACACCGGCGCGCCGCCTTCGGTCACGTGCCTGGCCACGGCGCTCATCGGGCGGCGCCTGCAGGCGCAACGGCGCCCGTCTCAGAGCCGCAGGTCGGGCAGTGTGCCGGACTGGCGGCTTCGTAGCTCTCGTGCAGGTCCACCGGCGGCGCGTTGGCCTTGCGCATGCGAATGTTGAGCAGCTCCATCGCCAGTGCGAAGGCCATGGCGCCGTACACGTAGCCCTTGGGAATGTGGTGGCCGAAGCCGTCCGCCACCAGCACCGTGCCGATCACGAACAGGAAGCCGAGCGCCAGCATCTTGATGGTCGGGTGCGCGGATACGAAGCGGGCGATGGCGCCGGAGAACAGCAGCATCAGGCCGACCGAGGCGATTACCGCCGCCACCATCACCGCCAGCTCGTCCACCATGCCTACCGCGGTGATGATGGAGTCGAGCGAGAACACCGCGTCGATGACGATGATCTGGCCGATCACCGCGCCGAAGGTCGCCTTGACGCTGCTGGAGGCGTGCCCGGCCTTGCCCTCGAGCAACTGGTGCACCTCGGCCGTGCTTTTCCATAGCAGGAAGGCGCCGCCGGAGGCCAGGATCAGGTCGCGGCCGGTGAAGCCCTGGTCGAAGGCGGTGAAAAGCACCGCGGTCAGGCCGACCAGCCAGCTCAGCATGAACAGCAGCCCGATGCGCATGAACATGGCCAGGAACAGGCCGATGCGGCGGGCGCGGGTGCGCTGCTCCGGCGGCAGCTTGTCCACCAGGATCGAGATGAAGACGATGTTGTCGATGCCAAGCACCAGCTCGAGCGCCGTCAGCGTCAGGAAGGCCACCCAGATGCTGGGGTCGGTCAGCAGTTCCATTGCCATGTCAGCGGTTTCCTTCCAGGACCTGGCGCGCGGCGTTGCGTCCGGCAATTCCCATCACCCCGCCACCGGGGTGGCAGCCGGCGCCGCACAGGTACAGGCCTGCGACCGGAGTGAGATGTTGCGCGGCACCGGGTAAGGGGCGGATGAAGAAGAACTGGTCGAAGCCCATCGCCGCATGATGCCAGTGGCCGCCGCTCATGCCGAACTGCTGCTCGATGTCGAAGGGGGTAACCAGCTCGGCGTGCTCGACCAGCGCGCCGATGCCGGGGGCGTACCTCTCCAGCATCGCCATGATGCGGGCCAGGCAGTCGGCGCGCGACGCGTCGCGGGACTCGCCGTCGTCGTAGGGCAGGAACTGCACCACCGCCGACAGCACGTGCCTGCCGGCGGGCGCGAGCGAGTCGTCGCGCACGCTGGGCAGGCTGATTTCCAGCATCGGCTCGGCCGGGTACTCGCCGTACTTGCTCGGGTTGAAGGCGCGCTCGAGGTAATCCATCGACGGGCCGATCACGATCCGGTCGCCGAGCGCGTCGCTGGCCAGGCCGCTGAAGGTCGGCAGTCCGCGCAGGGCCAGGTGCAGCTTGCCGGCCTTGCCTTGCTGGCGCACGTTCTTCAGCCGGCGCACGAAGCCGGTATCGAGGTTGGCGACGCCGAGCAACTTCAGGAAAGTGGTCTTCGGGTCGGCGTTGGAAATCACCTGGCGGGCGCGCAGCGTCTCGCCATTCGCCAGTTCGACGCCGACCGCGCGGTCGTCTTCGACCAGCACGCGCTGCACCGGCGTGGACAGCCGCAACTGCGCGCCGGCGCCGGTGGCGGCACCCGCGAAGGCCTGCGCCACCGCGCCCATGCCGCCGGCCGGCTGCGCCACACCCGCGCCCTCGCCGCCGGCCAGGCCGGACAGCCGGTACAGCCAGGTGAGCACGGTGCCCGGGGAACGTGGGCCCCATTCGGCGCCGAGTATGGCGTCGACGGCGATCGCGCCCTTGACCGCATCCGACTCGAAGTATTCGTCGAGCAGGTCGTAGATGTTCATGCCGAAAATGCGCATCAGTTCGCGCATGTCCTCGCGGCCCATGCGGCGCACGCGCAGGGCGAGTTTGGCGAAGGCGAACTTCTGCGCGAGGGTGTCGAACACCAGGCGCGGCGGGATCATCTGCCAGAACGGCAATAGCGCGGTGGCGAAGCGCGTCATCCGCGCCATGAAGGCCGCGTAGGCGGCGACGTCCTTCGCGGAGGCGCCGCGCAGCTCGTTCCCGCTGAAGCGCAGCACGGCGCCCCCGGGCGAGAGCGCGTGCGTGGGCAGCGCGCGCGCCGACAGCTTCAGTCCGTGTTTTTCCAGCTGCAGTTCCGAAGTTAGCGCCTGCGGCAGCGCGTGCAGGAAATGCGCCGCGCCGGGCACCCGGTAGCCCGGCGCGAACTCGCGGTTGCGCGCCGCGCCGCCGGCTTCCGCCGCCGCTTCCAGCACCAGCACTTTCTGCCCGGCGCGCGCGAGCGTGGCGGCGCAGGCCAGGCCGTTGTGGCCGGCGCCGATGACGATGCTGTCGAAATCGAAGGGGGCGGCCATGTCAATGGCTCCGGCCGAGGTCGCGCAGGATCTCGCGCGCGGCATTGGCGCCGGGCGCGCCCATCACGCCGCCACCGGGGTGGGTGGAGGAGCCGCACATGTAGACGTTCTTCACCGGCGTACGGTACTGGGCGTAGCCGGGCACGGGGCGGTTGAACATGAGCTGGTCCATGGTCAGTTCGCCCTGGAAGATGTTGCCTTCGGTCAGGCCGACTTCCTTCTCGATGTCCAGCGGCGTGCGGATCTCGGCGTGCAGGATCCGCTGCTTGAAGTCCGGGCTGTAGCGGGCGATGGCGTTGATGACGTTGTCGCCGAAGGCCTGCTTCAGTTCCGGCGTCCACTCGCCCTGCGCCAGCCGGTACGGGCAGTACTGCACGAACACCGACAGGAAGTGCTTGCCTTCCGGCGCCATGGTCGGATCGATCAGCGAGGGCATGATCATGTCGATGTAGGGGATGGTCGACCAGCGGCCGTCCTTCCAGTCGTCGTAGGCGCGCTCGACCTCGTCCAGCGACTCGCTGTAGTGCAGGTCGCCCTTCATCACCGGCGAATCCTTCGGGATCGAGGGGAAGTCCGGCACGCCGTCGAGGGCGATATTGAGCTTGGCCGAGGAACCGCGGATGCGGAAATTGCGCACGCGCTCGACGAACCCGGCCGGCAGGTGGTTGGGATCCATCACCTTCAGGAAGGTGCGCTTGACGTCGAGGTTGGAAACCACCAGCGGCGCCAGCAGTTCCTCGCCGCTCTCCAGGCGCACGCCGCGCGCCTTGCCGCCGGCGACCAGTATCTCGTCCACCGGCGCGTCCACCCGCACCTTGCCGCCGGAGGCCTGCAGCGACTGCGCCAGCGCCTGGGTGATCGCGCCCATGCCGCCGCGCGCGAAGCCCCAGGAGCCGGAGTGGCCGTCCACTTCGCCCATGTAGTGATGCAGCAGCACGTAGGCGCTGCCGGGCGAGCGCGGGCCCAGCGCAGTGCCGATGATCGAGCTGCCCGACAGGTGGCCCTTGATCACGTCGCTCTCGAAGTACTCGTCGAGGTAGTCGGCCGCGCTCATGGTGAAGAAGCGGATGGTGTCGTACATGCGCTGCTCGCCCATGGCGTGGAAGCGCTTGCCCAGGTACAGCAGCTCCATCAGGTCGCGCGGCTTGAACGAGGTCGGGTCGGGCGGCGTGCGCATCAGCAGCGGCTTGATGAACTTGCACTGGCGCATGACGTCGTTCGAGTAACGCTGATAGGCCTCGGCGTCGCGCTTGCTGTGCCGGGCCATCTCGCGGCGCTTGGCATCGGGATTGCGATACGCCGCGTAATGGTCGCCGTTCGCCATCATGGTGGCGCCGCCCTCGTAGGGAATGACCTGCAGGCCGAACTTCGGCAGCTCCAGCTCGCGCATGATCTCCGGCCGCAGCAGGCTGCAGACGTAGGAGCAGTTGGAGTAGGTGATGTCCTGGTAGATCGTGCGGCTCACCGCCGCGCCGCCGACGCGATCGCTGCGCTCCAGCACCAGCACCTTCAATCCGGCGCGGGCGAGATAGCAGGCGCTGACCAGGCCGTTGTGGCCGGCGCCCACCACGATGACGTCGAATTCATTGCTGGACATGTCGACTCACGGCGGGATCCGCTGACCGGGCAAGGCCGCTATTGTACGCCCGTTTAATAGCCGTTGGGCAAGCGTTCCCGGAGCGTCGCGACGCCGGGCCATGCTTGGTCAGAATCTCCGGAAGGCCTGCGACGACTGGCCATCAAGGCCCTGCTTTAGCGCCCGCATTTCCGCGCCCTCGACTCCCGCCTGGAGCGGGTCGAGGACGAGGTCGAGCAAACCGGCGAGCTGGTCATCGGAGCCTTCGAGCTGCTGTCTGACCCGGAGGGCCGCGGTTCGACGCGGTCCTGCCGTTTTGGGAGAATGCCGGGCTCGGGCCGAGCCCTTTACGCCCACGGAGTCATTCGCTTGAAAACCTGGCTGGTCACCGGCGGCGCCGGCTTCATCGGCGGCAACTTCGTGCTGGAGGCGCTGGCGCGCGGCGACACCCGCATCGTCAACCTCGATGCGCTCACCTACGCCGGCAACCGCGACACGCTGGCCGCCGTGGCCGGGCGATGCGAAGCATGTGTTCGTGCACGGCGACATCGGCGATCGCGCGCTGGTTGCCTCGCTGCTGGCCGACGCACCGGCCGCAAGCCATCGTCAATTTCGCGGCCGAGAGCCACGTGGACCGCTCGATCGACGGCCCGGCGGCCTTTGTGCAGACCAATGTGGTCGGCACGCTTGCACTTGCTCGAAGCCTCGCGCGACTACTGGAAAAGCCACGATGCGTCCGGACGCAATGCCTTCCGCTTCCTGCACGTGTCCACCGACGAGGTCTACGGCTCGCTGGGCGAGACCGGCGCCTTCACCGAAACCACGCCCTACGCGCCGAACTCGCCGTACTCCGCCAGCAAGGCGGCCTCCGACCACCTGGTGCGCGCCTTCCACCACACCTACGGCCTGCCGGTGCTGACCACCAACTGCTCCAACAACTACGGTCCGTTCCAGTTTCCGGAAAAGCTCATCCCGCTGATGATCCAGAAGCGCGCTCGCCGGCGAGGCCGCTGCCGGTCTACGGCGACGGCCTCAACGTTCGCGACTGGCTCTACGTCGGCGACCACTGCGCGGCGATCCGGCGCGTGCTCGAGGGCGGCGCGGTGGGCGAAACCTACAACGTCGGTGGCGACGCCGAGCGCCGCAACATCGAGGTGGTGAATGCCATCTGCGCGCTGCTCGACGCGCGCCGGCCGCGCGCGGATGGCGCGCCGCGCAGCGCGCAGATCAGCTACGTGAAGGACCGGCCGGGCCACGACCGCCGCTACGCGATCGACGCCACCAAGCTCAAGCGCGAACTGGGCTGGGCGCCGACCGTGAACTTCGAGCAGGGCATGGCGCGGACGGTCGACTGGTACCTGGACAACGGCGCCTGGGCGCAGCGCGTGCTCGACGGCAGCTACCGCGTGCGAGCGGCTGGGGCAGGGCGCATGACGAAGCACGCGCGCAAGGGCATCATCCTGGCCGGCGGCTCCGGCACGCGGCTGTATCCGATCACCCAGTGCGATCAGCAAGCAGCTGCTGCCGGTGTACGACAAGCCGATGATCTACTACCCGCTCAGCGTGCTGATGCTGGCCGGCATCCGCGAGGTCCTGGTGATCAACACGCCGCACGAGCAGGCCGCTGTTCCAGCGCCTGCTGGGCGACGGCTCGCAGTGGGGCATGAACATCGAGTACGCGGTGCAGCCTTCGCCCGACGGCCTGGCGCAGGCCTTCCTGATCGGCCGCGACTTCCTCGCCGGCGCAGCCGAGCTGCCTGGTGCTGGGCGACAACATCTTCCACGGTCAGGGCCTGGCGGAGCTGCTCGCGCGCGCCGACGCGCGCACGCAGGGCGCCACCGTGTTCGGCTACTGGGTGCGCGACCCGGAGCGCTACGGCGTGGCCGAGTTCGACGCGCAGGGGCGCGTGATCGGCCTCGAGGAGAAGCCGCACTCAGCCGAAGTCCAACTACGCGGTCACCGGCCTGTACTTCTACGACGGCCGCGCGCCCGACTTTGCGGCCACGCTGAAGCCGTCGCCGCGCGGCGAGCTGGAGATCACCGACCTCAACCGCTGCTACCTCGAGGAAGGCGCGCTGCACCTGGAGAAGCTGGGCCGCGGCTACGCCTGGCTCGACACCGGCACGCACGAGTCGCTGATGCAGGCAGGCAACTTCATCCAGACCATCGAGGAGCGGCAGGGCCTGCGCGTTTGCTGCCCGGAGGAAATCGCCTTCGTCAACGGCTGGATCGACGAGGCGCAGCTGCGCGGCGCTGGCGGCGCCGCTGGCCAAGAGCGGCTACGGCGAGTACCTGCTGGGCCTGCTGGAACACGGAGCGCGTCGAATGAAAATCAGCGATGCCGGCCTGGGCTGCAAGCTCGTCGAACCAGCGGTGTTCGGCGACGACCGCGGCTTCTTCTTCGAGGCGTGGAACCAGCCGCGCTGGCGCGAGCAGGGCCTGGACTTCGATTTCGTGCAGAGCAACGTCTCGCGCTCGGCGCGCGGCGTGCTGCGCGGCCTGCACTACCAGTGGCCGCAGCCGCAGGGCAAGCTGGTGAGGGTGCTGGAAGGCGAGGTGTACGACGTCGCGGTGGACATCCGTCGCGGCTCGCCGACCTTCGGCCAAAGCGTGTCGGTCGTGCTCAGCGGAGAGAACCGGCGCCTGTTCTGGATTCCGGAAGGCTTCGCGCACGGTTTCGTGGTGCTGTCCGGGCAGGCCGTGTTCCACTATCTGTGCACCGCGCCGTACGACCGCGAGGACGATGCCGGCCTGCGCTGGAACGATGCGCAACTGGCGATCGACTGGCCGGTGAGTGCCCCCCTGCTGTCCGACAAGGACGCCGGGTTACCCTTCCTCGCTGACATCGCCGCGGAGCGGCTACCGGAGATGGCGACGTGAAGATCCTGCTGCTCGGCGCCGACGGACAGCTCGGCTATGAACTGCACCGCAGTTGCGCGCCGCTCGGCGACATCCTGCCCTACACCTACAGCGGCAAGCTCGCCGGCCGGCAGTCCTGCGGCCAGGTGGACTTCACGCAGGACGGCGCGGTGGATGCGCTGGTGCGCGAGCACCGTCCGGGCCTGGTGCTCAACGCGGTCGCGCACACCGCGGTGGACCGCGCCGAGGACGAGCCCGAGGTGTCGCAGCGGGTGAATGCTGACGCCGTCGCCGAGCTCGCCGAAGCCTGCCGGCGCGCCGATGCCACGCTCGTGCATTACTCCACCGACTACGTCTTCGAGGGCAAGCTGCGCCGGCCGATCCGCGAGGACGATCCCACCGGCCCGGTCAGCGTGTACGGCCGGACGAAATTTGCCGGCGAGGAGGCGATCCGCGCCTCCGGCGTGCGCCACCGCATCCTGCGCACGGCCTGGGTGTACGGCGCGCGCGGGCAGAATTTCCTGCGCACCGCCTTGCGCCTGGCGCCCGAGCGCGACGAGTTGCGCATCGTCAACGACCAGGTCGGCTCGCCGACGCCGGCGCGCTGGCTGGCCAGTGCCACCGCGCTGGCGCTGGGCAAGCGCCCCGACGCGGAAGGCACCTGGCACGTCGTCGCCGACGGCGAGTGCAGCTGGCACGAGTTCGCGATGGCGATCTACGGCGAGGCGCTGGTCGCGGGCCTGATCCCGCGTGCGCCCAAGCTGATCGGCATCCCGAGCAGCGAGTACCCGACCAAGGCGAAGCGGCCCGCCTATTCGCGCCTGGATACGTCGAAGTTCGAGCAGGACTTCGGCCTGAAACTGCCCGACTGGCGCGTCGGCCTGCGCGAAGTCGTGGGCGAGATCGCCGAGGCGAAGAACGCGGACTGAGTCCGCCTACTTCACCCCGTGCATCATGCGCCGGAGCAGCGGCGCGACCAGGAAGGCGAGCAAGCCGAAGCCCACGCCGACCCAGGTCAGCAGCCAGAACAGGTCGCCATAGCCGCTCGCGGCCTGCGTCCAAGCCGCGCTGTTCTGCACCAGCTCGCCGGGGTCCTCGACCGAGGCCAGCGTGCCCAGCTTGTGCGCGAGCAGTTCCGAGAAGGCCGTGGCCAGGAACCAGGTGCCCATCATCAGGCTGGCCACGCGCGGCACCGACAGTTGCGTCACCGCGGACAGGCCGACCGGCGACAGGCACATTTCGCCGAGCTCGAGCACGAAGTAGGCCAGCACCAGCCACCACACGCTCGCCAGCGTGCCGCTTGCTCCCGCTGCTTGCGCCGCCATTGCCAGCGGGATGAAGGCCAGGCCGCCGAGCAGCAGGCCAAGCGCGCTCTTGTTCGGCTTGCTCGGATTGATGCCGCGCCGGTCGAGCGCGCCCCACAGGCCGGTGAACAGCGGCGCCAGCAACAGGATGAACAGCGCGCCGAGGAAGGTGAGCGAGCCACCGGTCTGCTGCTGCAGCACCGCCATGCCCAGCACCATCGCCAGCGCGATGATGGCCGCGGCCGCGAACACCAGCACCGGCATGCGCGAGCCGGGATCGCGCTCCTGCAACCACATCGCCAGCATGAAACTCGCCGGCATCAGCAGCACCGGCAGCACGAAGTACCACAGCGGCAGCCCGCCCTCGATGATCAGCGAGGGGAAGAAGTCCTTGGTCAGCAGGCGGTCGGTGAACACTACCCAGGAACCGTAGCTCTGCTCGTACAGGGTGAAGTACACCAGCGCCATGAAGATCAGCACCATCAGCGCGATCATCTGCTGGCGCTCGACATGCGAGCACTCGCGCAGCACGAACTTTGTAAACCAGACCAGGACCCCGACCAGCATCGCCAGCATCAGGATCTGCGCCAGGGTGAGGTCGAAGCCCACGCCCAGGGTGAAGGCGTTGTTGCCGGTGGCCCACATCAGGCCGGCGATCGGCGCCAGGCCCAGGATTGCCAGCAGGTAGATCGCCCACTCCCGCGGCATGCCGAACACCGGCTCGCGCAACTTCGCCGGGGCCGGCGGCTCGGCGTGGCCCTGCAGGTACTTCTGTCCCCACAGGAACATCAGCAGGCCGGCGAGCATGCCCAGGCCGGCGGCGCCGAAGCCGTATTTCCAGCCGTACTTCTCACCCAGTACACCGCACACCAGCGAGGCGAACAGCGCGCCCAGGTTGATGCCGGCGTAGAACAGCGAGAAGCCGGAGTCGCGTCGCGGGTCGTTGTCGGGGTAGAGCTTGCCGACGATCACCGAGATGTTCGGCTTCAGGAAGCCCACGCCCATGATGATCAGCGCCAGCGAACCGTAGAACACCCACAGCGCCGAGGTGTCGCGCACCACCGCGTCGCCGACCTGGCGCGCCTGCTCGCCCTCGAAGGCCATGCCGAAATGGCCCAGGCACAGCAGCACGCCGCCGAACACCACCGCCTTGCGCATGCCCAGCCAGCGGTCGGCGAGCAGGCCGCCCAGCACCGGCAGGCAGTACACCAGGCCGCCGTAGGCGCCGAGCAGGTTGAGGCCGCCGTCGTCGCTGAACAGGTGGTACTTGGTGAGGTACAGCAGCAGCAGCGCCTTCATGCCGTAGAAGGAGAAGCGCTCCCACATCTCGGTGAAGAAGCAGATGAACACGCCCTTCGGGTGGCCGAGGAAATCGTCCGTCGCCGGATCTGCGCTCGCGCCGGTGGGCATGACGTCGCTGGCTGCACTCAAGGTCCGACTCCGGTCACGATTCCGGCCGAGTATAGCCGCTGGAAAATGGGGTCAGAGGAGATTAATTCGCAAAATGGGACCCGTGTGAATTCGCCAGCGCGTGCGAATTAATCTCCTCTGACCCCATTTTCAGAGCCAGCGGGCGCGCTTTAGCCAGAGGAACAGGCCGGTGCAGATGAGCGCGGTGGCGCCGAGCACGATCCAGTAGCTGTAGCGGCCGGCCAGCTCGGGCATGTGCACGAAGTTCATGCCGTACCAGCTGGTGAGCAGGGTGGGGGCCGCGAGCAGCGCGGCCCAGCCGGCAAGGCGCTTGACCACCTCGCCCTGCGCCACCGTCACCATGGACAGGTTGACCGACATCGCCGCGGTCAGCATCTCGCGCATCGTGTCCACCGCCTCGTTCACGCGCACGATGTGGTCGTGGACGTCGCGCAAGTAGACCGTCACGTCCTTCGGCACCAGGTGCGGGTGCGAGCGCATCAGCTGGTTGAGCATGTCCTGCAGCGGCGACACCGCCATGCGCAGCCGGGTCAGGTCGCGCTTGAGGTCATAGAGCCTGATCACGGTATGGCGGCTGTAGGTCTCCGCGAAGATGTCCTTCTCCAGTTCGTTGAGCTCTTCCTGGAATTCCTCGACGATCGGGAAGTAGTTGTCCACGGTGGCGTCGAGGACGGCGTACAGCGCATAGCTCGGCCCCAGGCGCATCAGGTCCGGATTCTGTTCGCAGCGCTCGCGCGCCGGCGCGAAGGGCATCGAGGCGCCGTGGCGCACCGTCAGCAGGTAGCGCGGCCCGAAGAAGATGCTGGTCTCGCCGAACTCGATGTGTCCCTTGATCGCCTGCGCGGTATGCAGCACCAGGAACAGCGAGTCGCCGTAGAGCTCGACCTTCGGGCGCTGGTGCGCGTGCAGCGCGTCCTCGACGGCGAGCGGATGCAGGTTGAACTCCTCCTGCATTTTCATCAGCAAGGGCGCGTCCGGCTCGTACAGGCCGACCCAGACGAAGCCGACCTCCCGGTCCGCCAGCGCGTCGCTGATCTGCTCGAGCGTGATCGCGCGCTGGCGCCGCCCCCCGCGCGAGTAGGCGGCGAGGTTGCGGACCATCGCCTCGCGCGTGGTGGGGATCGGATCGGACATGGGCCATCATCGCCAGCGCCGCCCGCAGTCGCAAGCGCTCAGTCGCGGCGCGGCGCCAGTTGCCGTGCCAGTGCCAGGTGCAGCGGCAGCAGCAGCAAGACCCACTCGACGTTTTCCTGCGGCCGGAACGGCAGGAACTTCAGGAAGCCGGCGATCGCGGCGAGGCCGGCCAGCGTCCACAGCAGGATGCGGAACACGCGCCCGCGCGGGTCGTCCGCGCGCAAATGCCCGCGCGCGATGCGCCAGCCGCCGGGCAGCAGCGCCAGCGCCAGCGGGCTGAGCAGCAGCAGGTTCTCGTTGCCATGGCCGGCGTCGTGCGCGGTGCCGAGCCAGATGTAGGCCATCACCGCACCGAGCAGGCCGCACAGCCCCCAGAAGGGCAGGGCCAGGCCGGCCAGCAGGCGCGGGCGCCGGCTGCCCAGCAGCGTGGCGCCAAGCGCCAGCGCCAGTCCGGCGAACAGGGCCGGCACGCGCCAGCGCGGCATCTCTTCCGGTGGCAGCGAGATGCGGTGCGGCAGCAGCGCTTGCTCCGAGCGCACCAGCGGCCGGCCGTCGGCACGCTTCGCCTCGCGCAGCGACTCGCGCAGCCGCATCGGGATGAAGGCCTCGTCCCAGCGCGACAGCGGCTTGTCGGCGATCCCGGCCAGGCCGACATGGAAGCCGAAAGCCATCCACTTCGCCGGCCAGGCCAGGCGAACCGATTCGCTGCGCCAGCTGTTGCCGCGCGAACTGCCGCGCCAGCTGCTTCTGCAACCGGCCGCCGAGCGCGTGGTCCAGCGCATCGCGCACGCGCGTGCTGCAATTGTCGCGGTAGTAGTCGTAGCGGTAACGGGCGTTTTCCGGTCGCGCGTTGGCGGCGAGGCTGCGCGACAGCGCCAGGGCCTGCGCCGGATCGAGGTCCAGCCACTGCACGCCGACGCCGCGGCCGGCCTCGCGGTACTGCGCCAGGTCGTCGGCCAGCGGCAGGGCGACCAGGTAGTAGCGCATCTCGCCGCGCATGAAGTTGCCGACGAAGCCCGGCTCGGCGAGGTCGAAGTAGCCGAAGTTGTAGGAAGTCGCGGCGCCGGTGGCCGGGTCCTCGACCAGGATCGCATCGTGGCCGAAGCGTTCCCAGAACAGGCCGCCGGGTTCCATCACCAGCACGCCGATGCGCGGCGCCGGGGTGCCGTCGGGCGCCGCCGCCCGCGAGGGCGCCGGGGCCAGCAGCAGGAGCAGCGAAAGCGCGCCGGCCAGCAGCGCGCTAAGTGCGCGCATCGACGCTGACCACGAAGCTCTGCACGCGGCGGCGGTCGGCGCGGCCGACGCGGAAGTGGAAGCGGCCCAGGCCCAGTTCTTCGCCGGCCTCGGGCAAATGGCCGATGGCCGCGGTGACAGAGCCGCCGACGGTGTCGTACTCGTCGTCCGGGAAGTCGGCGCCGAACTGCTCGTTGAACTCGGCGATCGGCGTCAGCGCATCGACCAGGAACTGGCCGTCCGGCTGCGCCGCGATCAGCGTGCTTTCCTCGGCGTCGTCGTGCTCGTCGTCGATCTCGCCGACGATCTGCTCGAGCACGTCCTCGATGGTGACCAGGCCGGCGACGCCGCCGTGTTCGTCCACCACGATCGCCATGTGGTTGCGCGACAGCCGGAATTCCTTCAGCAGCACGTTGAGGCGCTTGGACTCCGGGATCAGGATGGCCGGGCGCAGCAGCTCGCGCACCTGGCCGGTGCCGCCGTCGGCGACGATGCCGCGCAGCAGGTCCTTGGCCAGCAGGATGCCGAGGATGTTCGTCCTTGTCGTCGCCGTGCACGGGGAAGCGCGAGTGGCCGGACTCGACCACCAGCCGCATCAGCTCCATGAAGGGCGCATCCGCCGGCAGCGAGACCATCTGCGTGCGGTTGATCATGATGTCGCCGACCTGCAGCTCGGACACCGACAGGGCGCCCTCGAGCATCTTCAGCGTGTCGGTCCCGACCAGGCCGTTGGCATGCGCGTCGCGCAGGATCTCGACGAGGTCCTCGCGGGTCTGGGGCTCACCGGAGAAGGCGAGGCTGAGCCGTTCCAGCCAGGAACGGCGTTCGGGCGGGTGACTGTCCGGGTCTTCCATCAGTCTTCGTAGGGATTGTCGTAGCCGAGCCCGGCCAGGATCTCCCTCTCCAGCAATTCCATCGCACTCGCCTCGCGTTCGTCTTCGTGGTTCATTCCGAGCAGGTGCAGCACGCCATGCACGGTCAGGTGCGCGAAATGCGCGTTCACCGCCTTGCCCTGTTCCTTCGCCTCGCTGATCACCACCGGCGCGCACAACACCAGGTCGCCAAGCAGCGGCATCGGCAGGTCCACGCCGGCGGGAATTTCGGCGGGGAAGCTGAGCACATTGGTCGCGCACTCCTTGCCGCGGTAGTGGCGGTTGAGCGAGGTGCCTTCCTTGCTGTCCACCAGCCGGATCGCCAGGTCGGCCTTCATGATACGGCCCTCGCAGGCCGCCGCCGCCCAGCGCTTGAAGCTCGCGGCCGAGGGCAGGCCCGCGCGGGGCAGGCCATAACTGACGCTCAGGTCGAGCTGGATGGGGCCGCGGGTCATGTTCAGGATTCTATCAGGTCAACTTTCATGGTCGGTGCGGCCGTCGCGCGCGTCGTAGGCCTCGACGATGCGCGCCACCAGCGGGTGCCGGACCACGTCCTTGGAGCCGAAGAAGGTGAAGCTGACCCCGTCGATGCCCTTGAGCACCTCGATGGCGTCCTTCAGGCCGGACTTCTGCGTCTTGGGCAGGTCGATCTGCGACAGGTCGCCGGTGATCACCGCGGTCGAGCCGTAGCCGATGCGGGTCAGGAACATCTTCATCTGCTCGATGCTGGTGTTCTGCGCCTCGTCGAGGATCACGTAGGCGTCGTTGAGGGTGCGGCCGCGCATATAGGCCAGCGGCGCGATCTCGATCACCTGCCGCTCGATCAGCTTGGCGACCTTCTCCACGCCGAGCATTTCGTACAAGGCGTCATAAAGCGGGCGCAAGTAGGGGTCCACCTTCTGCGACAGGTCGCCGGGCAGGAAGCCGAGCTTCTCGCCGGCCTCGACCGCGGGACGCACCAGCAGCAGGCGCTGCACCCGCGATTCGTTCAGCGCCTCGACCGCGCTGGCCACCGCCAGGTAGGTCTTGCCGGTGCCCGCCGGGCCGACGCCGAAGTTGATGTCGTGGGTGGCGATCGCATGCAGGTACTTGGCCTGGTTGGCGCCGCGCCCGCGCACCACGCCGCGCTTGACCCGGATCGCGATCTCCTGCGGCAGGTAGTCGGCGTCATCGCCATGCGCCTCGACGCGCGCGACATTCGCGGCGTTGAGGCGCAGGTGGATCTTGTGCGGGTCGAAGTCCTCGACATCGGTTTCCGCATAGAGGCTGCGCAGCAGCGCCTCGGCCGAGCGCGCCGCCTCGGGCTCGCCGGAGACGCGGAACACGTTGGCGCGATTGGCGATCTCCACGCCGAGGCGGGATTCGATCTGCCGCAGGTGCTCGTCGAAGGGCCCGGCCAGGTTGGACAGGCGCTCGGCGTCGTCGGGCAGCAGGGTGAAATCGCGGTGCGGGGCGGTGCTCATCGGCTCAGGCGTAGAGCTCGTCGGTGTCGAGCACTTTGCCGCGCAGCGAGTTGGCCATGACTTCGGTGACCAGCACGTCCACGAACCGGCCGACCAGGCGCGGATGGCCGGGGAAATTAACGTAACGCATGTTTTCCGTACGGCCGGTGAACTCGCTCGCATCGCGGGTGCTGGGCTTTTCCACCAGCACCTTCTGCACGGTCCCGAGCATGGCTTCCGAGATCGCGCGGGCGTTGCGGTTGAGCAGCGCCTGCAGGCGACCGAGGCGCTCCTGCTTTTCCGCCGCCGGGGTTTCGTCCGGGAGGCTGGCGGCCGGCGTGCCGGGGCGCCGCGAATAGATGAAAGAGAAGCTCTGGTCGAAGCCGATGTCCTCCACCAGCTTCAGCGTGGCGGCGAAATCGGCCTCGGTTTCGCCCGGGAAGCCGACGATGAAGTCCGAGCTGATGGCGATGCCGGGCCTGGCCTCGCGCAGCTTGCGGATGCGCGCCTTGTACTCGAGCGTGGTGTGGTTGCGCTTCATCGCCTGCAGGATGCGGTCCGAGCCCGACTGCACCGGCAGGTGCAGGTAGGCCGCCAGCTGCGGCACGTCGCGGTGCGCCTCGACCAGCGAGTCGGAGAATTCCAGCGGGTGCGAGGTGGTGTAACGGATGCGCCCGATGCCCGGGATGCGCGCGATCGCCCGGATCAGCAGCGCCAGGTCGGCAACCATGTCCGTGCCGGGCAGCGGCGCGCGCCAGGCGTTGACGTTCTGCCCGAGCAGGTTCACTTCGCGCACGCCCTGTGCAGCGAGCTGCGCCACCTCCGCCAGCACGTCGTCGAAGGGCCGCGAGACCTCCTCGCCGCGGGTATAGGGCACCACGCAGAAGGAGCAGTACTTCGAGCAGCCCTCCATGATCGAGACGAAGGCGGTCGGCCCGTCGGCGCGCGGCTCGGGCAGGCTGTCGAATTTCTCGATCTCGGGGAAGCTGACGTCCACCTGCGGCAGTCCGGTGCGGCGGCGTGCCTCGATCATCTGCGGCAGTCGGTGCAGCGTCTGCGGGCCGAACACCAGGTCCACGGCCGGCTGGCGTTTCAGGATCGCCTCGCCTTCCTGCGAGGCGACGCAGCCACCCACGCCGATCAGCACCGGGCGTTCGCCCTTCTTCAGCGACTTCCACTTGCCCAACTGCGAAAACACCTTCTCCTGCGCCTTTTCGCGGATGGAGCAGGTGTTGATAAGGATTACGTCCGCCTCGGACTCGTCCTGGGTCAGGCTCAACCCGTGCTCGGCCGCTAGCAGGTCGGCCATCCGGGCCGAGTCGTAGACGTTCATCTGGCAGCCCTGGGTCTTGATATAGAGCTTGCCGCCCGCGTTCGACGAGGGCAGGGGCAGCGGGGCGGTGGCCGCGTCCAGGGACGCGGCGGGGGCGTTTTGGCTCCCGGTCATGGCGATTAATCCGGTCGGGAAATTCAGTGGGGGCCCGATTCTACGGAACGGTCACGGGCTGGACCACGATTATGAACGTAAGTGCTTGGATTTGCTTGGGGAATGTGTAACATGAGCCGGGAATGAACAAAGCCATTCTGATCGCGCTCATGTTCTTGTCCGGCCCTGCCATGGCGGGGACCGTCTACCGCTGCGTTGGCGCCGATGGCGTGCCCAACTACACCAGCAAGCGCGTCAGCAACGCGGTCTGCAAGGCGGTCGCCAAGTCCGCGCCGTCGCGGGTGTCCAGTTTCTCCACCGCCGGTCCCGTTCCGGTCCAGTCGCCAGCGGCGGACGTGCCGGCCGCAGCGGCAGCGCCGGCGGCGCCCTCCGCGAAGCGGGTTGTATTCCAGTCCGACGCGGGCGGCGCCACGCTGTCGGCGCCGAAAGGTGCCACACGCGTACTTACCGGCTCGGTCTACCGCTACGAGAAAGACGGCGTCGTCCACTACACAAACGTGCGCCCCAGGGGCGTGGCGGCGGCGAAAAAGCTCTTCAGCTACGTGGAGTCCTGCTACGCCTGCGGCGCGCTCCCGGGCGTGAATTTCGGCAAGATCGGCCTCAATACTTCCGCCTACAGCAACGAAATCCGCACCGCCGTCAGCCAGTTCGGAGTCGAGGAGGCGATCGTCCGGGCGATCATCCATGCCGAGTCCGCCTACCGCCCCAACGCCATTTCCCGGGCCGGCGCGCGCGGACTCATGCAGTTGATCCCGGCCACCGCCTCGCGCTTCGGCGTCACCGATTCCTTTGATCCCGGGCAGAACATCCAGGGCGGCGTGCAGTACCTGGCCTGGCTGCTCAAGCGTTACAACTCCAACCTCACCCTGGCCGCCGCCGCCTACAACGCGGGCGAGGGCGCGGTGGACCGCAATGGCGGCGTGCCGCCATACAAGGAAACCCAGCGCTACGTGGAGCGGGTCGGCATGCTGGCCGACCGCTACCGCACCGCGCTCGCCAGCCGCTGATCCGCTGCCCGGCTGCTCCTGCCTCGAACGCCCACCGCCCAAGAGCGTTGTTGAGCGCTGAACGCTTCGATTACAATTGGCGGTCTTTTGGCGGACGGGGTGTTCGCCAGGCCCAATTGCAGCAGGATCGGAGAGCCGGATGGCCAACGATGAAATCCACGCGGGACGCCGGCGCTTCCTGACCGTCACCACCGCGGTCGTGGGCGCGATCGGCGTCGGCGCCGCGGCGGTTCCCTTCATTACCTCCTGGAAGCCGAGCGCGCGCGCACAGACCGCTGGCGCGCCGGTGCTGGTGGACATTTCCAAGCTCGACAACGAGCCCGGGATGAAGATGAACGTGCAGTGGCGCGGCAAGCCGGTGTGGGTGTTCAAGCGCACGCCCGAGCAACTGGCCGCACTGCCCTCCCTCGATGGCCGCCTGCGCGATCCGCAGTCCGACAACCTCGACCAGACGCCGGAGTTCGCCAAGAACGCCTCGCGGGCGATCAAGCCGGAAATCGCCGTCATCGTCGGCATCTGCACCCACCTGGGCTGCGTGCCGGGCTACGTGCCGGAAATGATGCCGCAGCCCTTCGACTCCGAGTGGAAGGGCGGCTTCTACTGCCCCTGCCACCAGTCGCGCTTCGACCTCGCCGGCCGCGTGTACCAGGGCGTGCCCGCGCCCTCGAACCTGGAAGTGCCGCCCTACCACTTCGTCGACGACACCCATCTGGTGGTCGGCGTGCCGCCGAACGGAGCCGCCTGATGAACTTCCTCGTTCGCGCGCTCAACGGCGGCATCGGCTGGTTCAACGACCGTACTCCCGGCCTGATGCCTGCATACCGCAAGCACATGACCGAATACTACGCGCCGAAGAACTTCAACCTCTGGTACTTCTTCGGCTCGCTGGCAATGCTGGTGCTGGTCAACCAGATCGTCACCGGCATCTTCCTGACCATGCACTACAAGCCGAGCGCAGCGGAAGCCTTCGCCTCGGTCGAATACATCATGCGCGACGTGCCCGGCGGCTGGCTGATCCGCTACATGCATTCCACCGGCGCCTCGCTGTTCTTCGTGGTCATCTACCTGCACATGTTCCGCGCGCTGATCTACGGATCGCACCAGAAGCCGCGCGAACTGGTGTGGATCCTCGGCATGCTGATCTTCCTGACGCTGATGGCCGAGGCCTTCATGGGCTACGTGCTGCCCTGGGGCCAGATGAGCTACTGGGGTGCGCAGGTGATCATCAACCTGTTCGGCGCGATCCCGATGATCGGCCCGGAGCTGACCGAGTGGATCCGCGGCGACTACCTGGTCTCCGACGCGACCATCAACCGCTTCTTCGCCCTGCACGTGGTGGCGTTGCCGCTGGTGCATCCTGCTGCTGGTCGTCCTGCACCTGGGCGCCCTGCACGAAGTCGGCTCCAACAACCCTGATGGCGTGGACATCAAGAAGCTGAAGGACCCGGTCACCAAGATCCCGCTCGACGGCATCCCCTTCCACCCGTACTACACGGTGAAGGACCTGTTCGGCGCCGGCGTCTTCCTGATGATCGCCGCCTTCATCATGTTCTTCACGCCCACCCTCGGCGGCCTGTTCCTCGAGCACGACAACTTCATTGTCGCCGACCCGATGGTCACGCCGCTGCACATCAAGCCGGTCTGGTACTTCACGCCTTACTACGCGATGCTGCGCGCGGTTCCGGACAAGCTGCTGGGCGTGATGGTGATGGGCGGGGCGGTGATGATCCTGTTCCTGCTGCCCTGGCTTGATCGCAGCCCGGTCCGGTCCATCCGCTACCGCAGCACGATCTCCAAGGTGATGATGGCGCTGTTCGTGCTGGCCTTCGTCATCCTCGGCTGGCTGGGCATGCAGGCGGGCAGCACGACCCAGACCTGGGTCGCGCGCGTCCTGACCTTCTTCTACTTCGCTTTCTTCATCACGATGCCGATCTGGTCGCGCCTCGGCGCGTTCAAGCCGGTGCCTGATCGGGTGACCATGCATGACTAAGCTCCGTATCCGCCTCGCCGCCGGCCGGCGGGCGCTCGTCGCGACCGCCGTGCTCGCTGCGGCGCTGACGCCCTTCGCCGCCTCTGCCTCCGGGACCGAGGCCATGGCTTCGGCGCAGATCGACCTGACCGACAAGGCCTCGCTGCAGCGCGGCGCCGCCCTGTTCATGAACTACTGCTCGGGCTGCCACTCGCTGAATTACCAGCGCTACTCGCGCACCGCCGAGGACCTGGGCCTGAGCCAGGCCGAGATGGAGCAGAACCTGATCTTCTGCGACGCCAAGTATCGGCGAGAACATCGGCACCGGCGATGAAGGCGGCCGATGGCACGAAGCCTGGTTCGGCAAGGCGCCGCCGGACCTGAGCGTGACCGCCCGCGCCAAGGCCGAGCGGCGCGGACTGGATCTACACCTACCTGCAGCTCCTTCTACGTCGACGAGGCCCGCCCGACCGGCTGGAACAACACCGTGTTCCCCGGCGCCTGCATGCCGCAACGTGCTGTGGGAAATGCAGGGCATCCAGCGCCGCGTCTGACGAGCCCAAGCATGGCACCGCCGCCTGCGCCAAGGGCGAGTACGAGGGGGGCTGCATCACCGGCTTCACCGTGCCCGAGCCAGCGGGCAGCATGGAGCCGAAGGAGTACGACCAGGTTGCCCGCGACATCAGCGCCTTCCTGGCCTACGTGGCGAGCCGGCGGCGCTCAAGCGCGAGTCGATCGGCGTGTGGGTGGTGCTGTTCCTGGCCTTCTTCACCTTCCTGGCCTACCTGCTGAAGCTCGAGTACTGGCGCGACGTGCACTGAGCCCGGGCGGACCAGTGCGGTCACTCGAGGCCGCCGGGGACGGCCTTGCGTTCGGCCGGGCGTCGGACCCGCCGCGGGCCAGCCACGGCTTGCGGCGAACTCGCGCGTTTCGGGCAGGGTTAGGAGCTTCGGATGACCGCCAGCAGGGGGCTCGCGGCGCCGCGAGAGGGATCCCTCGATGATGGCTGCCAGCCCGCGCATCCGCAACGCCCTGACCCTGTTCTCCTGCCCGGACTGCGTGGTTTGCCACCGCGTCCGGCTGGTGCTGGCGGCCAAGGGCGTCACCTACGAACTGGTGCCGGTGGATCCGGCCAATCCGCCCGAAGACCTGCTCGACCTCAATCCCTACCACTCCGTGCCCACGCTGGTGGACCGCGACCTGGTGCTCTACGCCGCCTCGGTGGTCAGTCGAATACCTCGACGAGCGCTATCCGCATCCGCCGCTGATGCCGGTGGATCCGCTCTCGCGCGCGCGCCTGCGCCTGGCGATGCTGCGCGCTCGAGCATGACTGGGTGCCGCACGTGCAGGCCATCCAGCACGGCAGCAAGGCCCAGGCCGACGCCGGCCGCAAGCGCCTGAAGGAGCTGCTGATCGGCTGCGCTGCCGCTGTTCAAGGCGTCGCAAGTTCTTCCTCAACCCGGAGATGAGCCTGGCCGACTGCGCGATCGCGCCGATCATCTGGCGGCTGCCGGCGCTGGGCATCGTGCTGCCGAAGGAAGCCAAGCTGATCGAGGACTACGGCATGCGCATCTTCCGCAACCCGGCTTCCTGCGCAGCCTGACCGCGGAAGAGAAGGCGCTGCGCGAGTTGCCTGCGTGAGCGACGCGGCGCCCATGAGCTCCAACCGCCCGTACCTGCTGCGGGCGCTGAACGAATGGATCAACGACAACGACATGACGCCGCACCTGCTGGTGGACGCGAGCCAGCGACGGCGTGCAGGTGCCGAGCGGCGGCGGTCAAGGACGGCCGCGTGGTGCTCAACATCGCCGCGCGCGCGGTTGCCGCGGCTCGACATGGACAATCGCGAGTTGCGCTTCATGGCGCGCTTCGGCGGCGTCAGCCAGTCGGTGGTGGTGCCGGTGACGGCGATCCTGGCGATCTACGCCCAGGAAACCGGGCAGGGCATGATGCTGCCCGAGGATGGTGGCGCGCTCGGCGATGGCGCGCCCGGCGACGCGCGCGAGCCCCGGAGCCGCCCGACGACGGCCCCAGGCGCGGCGGCCACCTGCGCGTCGTCAAGTGAGCGCGGCTTCCACTGCTAAGATGGCGCGGGGCGCCCAGCAGGGCGCCCGGGTTCTTTCGCAGGAGGGCGAAGAATGAAGCTGGTGTTTCCCAACGGCGAGCACGGACAGGTGTTGCTGAACCCCGGTGTCAACCGGATCGGCTCGGACATCGGCAACGCGGTGGTGCTCACCGTCCCGGCATCCTTCCCGTCCACTGCGTCATCCACATCACCGGTACCGGCGCCAACCTGCAGGTGCCCAACGGCGCCGGCCCGGTTACGGTCAACGGCAAGCCGGTCCCCGACATCATGGCCCTGCGCTCGGGCGACACCCTCGGCATCGGCAGCGTGCAGGCCAAGTTCGCCATCGTCGAGGAGGCGCGGGTCTCCGCCTACGGCGACGCCGGCGAGGATACCGGCGCGACGCGCGTGCGCATGGCGATGCCCAAGTACGTGCTGCGCGGCGTGTCCGGCGCCGTCTTCGGCAAGGTGTTCCCGGTCGCCGGCCCGGTGGTGATCGGCCGTGCGCCCGAGTGCGACATCTCCGTGCCCGCCGACGAGATGTCGCGGCGCCATGCACTGGTGAAGCCGACCCCCGACGGCCTGTCAGGTCGAGGACCTGGGCTCGTCCAACGGCACCTTCATCAACAGCCAAGCGCGTGCAGCAGGGCTTCCTTGGCCCGGGCGACGAGCTGCGCCTGGACGCGGTGCGCTTCATCCTGGTCGCGCCCGGCATGGAAATGGCCCAGCAGGCCACGCCGCAGCAGCCCGCCTCGAAGACGCCGGCCGCGGCGGCGGCTGGTGGCGGCAACAAGCTGCAGATGTGTGCCTCGATCATGCTGGCGCTGGCCGCGATCGCGCTGATCGCGGCTGATGGTGCTGCGCGGCGGCGGCAAGGGCTGAGCCCGGCCGCTCAGTTCGCGGCTGGCGCTCCCAGCCGCAGGAGTAGGTCCACGGCGCGCACGTGCTTGGTCAGCGCGCCGATCGAGATGCAGTCCACGCCGGTGTCGGCGATCGCGCGCACGCGCTCGAGGTCGACACTGCCGGAAACCTCCAGCGGAATGCGCCCGTCGGCGACGCGCACCGCTTCGCGCAGGTCGTCGAGGCTGAAGTCGTCCACCAGGATGCGCGTCGCAGCCGGTTGCCAGCGCCTCGCGCGAGCTCGTCCAGGTCTTCGACTTCGATGATCAGCGGCAGGCCGGGATGCAGCGCGCGCGCGCGACCGCGGCGGCGGCGGCTGATCGAGCCGGCCGCGTGCACGTGGTTTTCCTTGAGCATGACCGCGTCGTAGAGGCCCGAGGCGGTGGTTGTCGCCGCCGCCGCAGCGCACCGCGTACTTCTGCGCCAGGCGCAGGCCGGGCAGGGTCTTGCGGGTGTCGAGGATGCGCGTGCGCGGTGCCGGCCACCGCGGCGACGAACTCGGCGGTGCGCGTCGCCGTTGCCGACAGGGTCTGCAGGAAGTTGAGCGCGCAGCGCTCGGCGCCGAGCAGGGCACGGGTGCGGCCTTCGAAGCTGCAGACCACGGTGCCGGCGGCGATGGCCTCGCCTTCGGCCACGCGCCAGTGCAGGCGCGCCTGCGGATCCAGGGCGAGGAAACAGGCGTCGAACCAGGGCCGGCCGGCCACCACGCCGCTTCCTTGGCAATGACGTAGCCGCGCTGCGGCTCGTCGGCGAGCAGCGAGGCGGTGACGTCGCCGCTGCCCGAAGTCCTCGGCCAGCGCGCGCGCGACGTCGGCGTCCACCACGTCCTGCGGCGGCGGCTGCGCGCTCGCCATGGCTCAGCGCGGGAAGTCGGTGATGCTGGCGGTGGCGATGCCTTCGTCCGAGAGCAGCACCGGGATGCCGTCCTCGATCCGGTACACGGTCTGGTGGTCGCGGGTGATCAGCGCCTTCCTTGACCGTCTCCGACTGCAGGCTGCCGTCCACGCGCTTCAGGCCGCCGGCCGCGATGGCCTCGTTGAGCGCGTGCCAGCTCGGCCTTGTTGAGCAGGGCCAGGGGTTGCTTGCTGGCGGGGCAGCAGAGGATGTCGAGCAGCTTCCGATCCATGGTGGCGTACGTCAGGCGAGGGCTTGCGTCTAGAATACGCTCCCGAGCCAAACAGGCGAAGCCATGAGCAACCACGTGCAGCCCGCTGGTCGGCGTCGTGATGGGATCCCGCCGCGACTGGGAGACGATGCAGCACGCGGTCGCGCGCCTGGAGCAGCTCGGCGTGCCCACGAGGTGCGAGGTGGTTTCCGCCCACCGCACCCCGGACATGCTGTTCGCCTACGCCGAGTCGGCGGCCGGCCGCGGTCTGCGCGCGATCATCGCCGGCGCCGGCGGCGCCGCGCACCTGCCGGGCATGCTGGCGGCGAAGACCGCGCTGCCGGTGCTCGGCGTGCCGGTGCAGGGCAAGGCCCTCAACGGCCTGGACTCGCTGCTGTCCATCGTGCAGATGCCGGCGGGCATTCCGGTCGCCACCTTCGCCATCGGCGCCGCCGGGGCTGCCAACGCCGGCCTGTTCGCGGCGGCGCATCCTGGCGCTGGGCGACGCGCGCATCGCCGAGGCGCTCGCCGCCTTCCGTCGCGAACAGACCGAGGCCGTGCTCGAACAGCCGGACCCGAGGACGGCGTGACCACCGTCGGCATCCTGGGCGGCGGGCAGCTGGCCCGCATGCTCGCGCTTTCCGGCGCCCCGCTGGGGCTGCGCTTCCTGGTGCTGGACAGCGTCCCCGACGCCTGCGCAGCGCAGTTCGCGCCCAGCCTGCAGGCCGACTACCGCGACCAGGATGCGCTTGCGGCCTTTGCCGCGCAGGTGGACGTCGCCACCTTCGACTTCGAGAACGTGCCGGCCGAATCCGCGCGCTGGCTCGCCGATCGCATTCCGGTGTTCCCCAGTCCGCGCGCGCTGGCCGTGGCGCAGGACCGGCTGGCGGAGAAGACGCTGTTCCGCGAGCTGGGCATCGGCGTGCCCGGGTTTGCCGACATCGCCAGCCGCAACGACCTCGATGCGGCGATCGCGCGCCTGGGTACGCCGGCGATCCTGAAGACGCGGCGGCTGGGCTACGACGGCAAGGGGCAGTTCCGCATCCGCACCGCCGCCGACGCCGATGCCGCGTGGGCCGCGCTCGGCGCGCAGGCGCCCTCGGTCGGGCTGATCCTCGAGGCCTTCGTGCCCTTCGAGCGCGAACTGTCGGTGGTCGCGGTGCGCGGCCGCGACGGCGAGTTTCGCACCTGGCCGCTGACCGAGAACTGGCACGAGCACGGCATGCTCTCCGCCAGCCTGGCACCGGCGCGCGTCGATGACAGCATCGCCCGCGCAGGCGATCGCCTGCGCGCGCCGCGTCGCCGAAGCGCTCGACTACGTCGGCGTGTTCGCGCTCGAGCTGTTCGTGCGCGACGGACGCCTGCTCGCCAACGAGATGGCGCCGCGCGTGCACAATTCCGGGCACTGGACCATCGAGGGCGCCGAGACCTCGCAGTTCGAAAACCATTTGCGCGCGGTGCTCGGGCTGCCGCTGGGCGAGCACCGCGCATGCTCGGCCACGCCTGCATGCTCAACTGGATCGGCGAGTTGCCCGCCGCCGGGCCGGTGCTGTCCGAAGCCAGCGGGCACTGGCACGACTACGGCAAGTCGCCGCGGCCCGGGCGCAAGGTCGGCCACGCCACCTTCCGCACCGACTCCGCTGCCGAACTCGCGGCCGCCTTGTTGCGCGCGGGTGCCGCACTCGATCGATCCGCACAGGTTGCTGATGTTGTCGCGAGGTTGGGCGAAGAGCGGTAAGCCGCTCCGTTTCGCGAGGGCGCGGCCGATTCGACCCCTCTGATTCCCGCCCGCGCGTCATCCCTTCACAGCGGGCTCCCGGCCCATCCCTGGGCCTTGGAATCAGAGGGGTCGAATCCGCCGTTGTCATCCTGCAACCCCGCGCCTCGCCCCGCTATCGCCGCTCGCGGCAACGCCCCACGCCCACGCAGTCCGCCCGCAAATGTCCTCTGCGCACCAACGGCGCGACGAAGACAGGCGCTTCAGAATTACAACGGCCGATGCGGGCATGCGCTTTCCAAGGGCCCAGGGACGGGCCCGGGAGGCCACTGTGAAGGGACGACGCGTGGCCGGGAAAGCGCATGCCCGCATCGGCCGCGCTAAGTCATTCGGAGCGTCTGCTCTTAGTCGAACTTGCGACGCGAACCTCAGGACATCTGCGAGGCAGCGAAGTCCCAGTTGACCAGGTTCCAGAACGCCTCGACGTACTTCGGGCGCGCGTTGCGATAGTCGATGTAGTACGCGTGCTCCCACACGTCGCAGGTCAGCAGCGCCTTGTCGGGCCCGGTCAGCGGCGTGGCCGCGTTCGGCGTGCTCACCAGGCCGAGGCTGCCGTCGGGACGCTGCACCAGCCAGGCCCAGCCCGATCCGAAGGTGCCGATCGCAGTCTTGGTGAACTCTTCCTTGAAGGCGGCGAAGCTGCCGAAGGTCTTGCCGATCGCGTCGGCCGAGCTTGCCCTGCGGCTCGCCGCCGCCCTCGGGCTTCAGGCAGTTCCAGTAGAACGTGTGGTTCCACACCTGCGCGGCGTTGTTGAACATGCCGCCCTGCGCCTTGCTTCACGATCGCCTCGAGGTCCATGTCCTCGAATTCCGTGCCCTTGATCAGGTTGTTCAAGTTGGTGACGTAGGTCTGGTGGTGCTTGCCGTAATGGAAATCGATCGTCTCGGCGGAGATGTGCGGCGCAAGCGCGGTGCGCTCGTAGGGCAGGGCGGGCAGTTCGACGGCCATGGCGGAATCCTTCCTGTGTGAGGGCGGCCGGAGTGCGGCCGTGGGCTTATAATTCTAGCGGAACGCGTGCCCGCGCACGGGCGCGCCATCCTCCGTTGGAGCAGGCAATGAACGCAGTGATCGACCGCATCCGGGCCGAGGTCGAGGGCCATCCCGTCGTGCTTTTCATGAAAGGCACCCCGCAGTTCCCCATGTGCGGCTTTTCCAGCCGCGCCAGCGAGGCGCTGAAGAAGGTCGGCGCGCAGGTCCATTCCGTGAACGTGCTGCAGGATCCGGAGGTCCGCGCGAACCTGCCGCGCTTCTCGGACTGGCCGACCTTCCCGCAACTGTTCATCAACGGCGAGTTCATCGGCGGCTGCGACATCACCGAGGACCTGTTCGCGAGCGGCGAGCTCGCGCGCATGGTCGCCGAGGCGCAGAAGCCGGCATGAGCGCGGCCGTGGCTGCGCAGGCCGGTCCTTTCGCGCCGGCCGCGCCGGATGCGCTCGCGGGCCGGGTGATCCTGGTGACCGGCGCTCACGGCGGCCTCGGCGAGGCAGCGGCGAAAGCCTGCGCCCAGGCCGGCGCCACCGTGGTGCTGCTCGGCCGCAAGGTGCCGAAGCTGTCGAAGACCTATGACGCGGTGAAGGCGCTCGGTCCCGTGCCGGCGATCTATCCGCTGGACCTGGCCGGCGCCGATCCCGCCGACTACGAGACGCTGGCCGAACGCGTGGTCGCCGACCTGGGCGGGCTGCACGGCATCCTGCACTGCGCGGCCGAATTCACCGGCCTGCGCCCGCTGGAGGCGACGCCGCCGGAGGACTTCGTGCGCAACCTGCACGTCAACCTGACCGCGCCCTGGCTGCTCAGCCAGGCCTGCCTGCCGGCGCTGCGCGCGCAGCCCGACAGCGCCATCGTGTTCGTGCTCGACGAGCCGGCACGCGTGCAGCGCGCCTACTGGGGTGCCGTACGGCGTGGCCAAGGCGGGCTTGCTGGGCCTGATGCGCGTGCTCGACGACGAGACCGACACCGGCCCGGTGCGCGTGAGCGCGCCTGCAGCCGGGGCCGATGCGCTCCAGCATCCGCGGCCGCGCCTACGTCGAGGAGGCCGCCTCCGCGGGTGCCCACGCCGCTGCGCTACGGGCACGCCTGCGTGCACCTGCTGTCCCCGGCGGGTGCGTCGTTCCGCGGCGACGTGCTAGCTGATCCGCCGCCGGCATGACCACGATTTCGGCGGCGCTGCTGCTGTTCCTGATCCTGGACCCGCTGGGCAACATCCCGGTGTTGCTGAGCCTGCTCAAGCCGCTGCCGGCGCCGCGGCGGCGCCTGGTGCTGGCTGCGCGAGCTGCTGATCGCGCTGGGGGTGCTGCTGGCTTTCCTGTGGGGCGGCAGTCCACGTGCTGCGAGGCCATGCACCTGCGCCAGGAGTCGGTCTCCATCGCCGGCGGCATCGTCCTGTTCCTGATCGGCATCAAGATGATCTTCCCGCAACCGGGCGGCATGTTCGGGGAATCCCGACGGCGAGCCCTTCATCGTGCCAATGGCGATCCCGATGATCGCCGGGCCATCCGCCATGGCAGCGGTGATGCTGCTGGGCAGCCAGGAACCGGAACGGATGGCCGACTGGAGCCTGGCCCTGGTGCTGGCCTGGGCTGGCCACCGCGCTGATCCTGTTTTCCGCCACCTACCTCTACAAGGCGCTGGGCCAGGCGCGTGCTGGTCGCGATCGAGCGCCTGATGGGCATGCTGCTGGTGGCGATTTCGGTGCAGATGCTCCTGGACGGGGTCGCGGCCTGGCTGAAAGCGTGACCGTCACCGGGCTGTAACCGGCCTCGGGTAGCGTGTTAAAATCTTGTTCTCAAGCAAGAGCCGAGCCCCCGGGGCAGCGGCCGCTTTCCATCCTCGTCCTCCAACTTTTTTCAGGGTTCCCAACATGACCAATCGCAATCGGGTCCGGCTCTCGAAGCTCGCCCTCGGCCTCGCGCTCGCGCTCGCCGCGGCCCCCGCCTTCGCGCAGAACACTTCCTCGGCGCTGGGCGGCCAGGTCTCCGACGCCTCGGGCAATCCCGTTGCCGGCGCGCAGGTGACCATCGTGCACACCGAGTCGGGCACGACCAGCTCGGCGGTCACCGGCAGCGATGGCCGTTACGTCTCGCGCGGCCTGCGTGTCGGCGGGCCGTACACGATCACGATCACCAAGGATGGCAAGACCGAGACCCGCGAGGGCGTGTACCTGCAGCTGGCCGCGACTGCAAACGTGGACGCGCGCCTCGGCGCCACCGCGACGCTGGCCGCCGTGAAGGTCGTGGGCGCGAGCGGCTCCGACGTGTTCAGCTCCACCAAGATGGGCACCGGCACCAGCGTCGATCGCGAAATGATCGAGGCGCTGCCCTCGGCGACCCGCAACATCCAGGACTACATCCGCCTCGATCCGCGCATCTCGCAGGTGAGCAAGGCCGACGGCGCGATCTCGGTCGGCGGCCAGAACACCCGCTACAACTCCATCAAGATCGACGGCGTCGGCGCCAGCGATCCCTTCGGCCTGGAGCCGAACAACCTGCCGACCGAGCGCCAGCCGGTCTCCATCGACGCCATCGAGGCAATCGACATCGCAGTCGCCGACTACGACGTTACCATCGCCGGCGGCATCGGCGCGGTGATCAACGCGGTCACCAAGTCCGGCACCAATGAATTCCACGGCAGCGGCTATTACGCGCTGCGTGACGGCGACTGGCTGCGCAAGGACCTGCGCGGCGTGGAGTTCACCGGCTTCAAGGACGAGACCACCTGGGGCGGCACCTTCGGCGGCCCGCTGATCAAGGACAAGCTGTTCTTCTTCGCCAACTACGAGAAGTACACCAAGAAGGAGCCGGGCGTGGGCCTGGGCTTCACGCCCTACGGCCTGGGTCGGGTTACCGACGCCGACATCCTGCGCGTGCAGGAGGCAGCCGCCGACTACGGCTTCGAGGCCGGCGACCTGAATCCGGCCGACAACGACACTGTCATCGAGGAATACGCGGTCAAGATCGACTGGAACATCACCGAAGACCATCGCGCCGCGCTGCGCTACAGCAAGACCGACCAGCAGGTGGTCTTCTTCCGCCAGCTGGACAACAACTCGGTCTCGCTGAGCAGCTTCTACCAGACCATCCCGAAGGTGTTCGAGTCCACCGTGCTGGAAGTGTTCAGCGACTGGAGCCAGAGCTTCTCGACCGAGTTCAAGCTCGCGAGCCGCGACTACACCGCCGAGCGTGTGAACAACTCCAACCTGCCGAGCATCGAGATCCGAGGCTATCCGAGCAACTCCTCGATCTACATTGGTACCGAGCAGAACAGCCACGTCAACGCGATCGACACCGCGCAGATCAGTGCCTTCGGTGCCGCCAACTGGTACCTCGACGACCACGTCGTGAAGTTCGGCTTCGAGTACGAGAACAACGATGTGTTCAACTTCTTCGGCCGCAACCTCAACGGCTACTATGAGTTCGCCAATATCGCGGCGTTCGAGGCCGGCACCCCGTCGCGCTACATCGCGCGCGTGCCGATCCCCGGCGGCAACCTCACCGAGGACGTGCCGGCCGAGTACAGCCAAGCGAACACCGGTGTGTTCCTGCAGGACACCTGGACCGTCAACGACAATCTGACGCTGACCTACGGCCTGCGCATGGATATGCCCGACTACGACGCGCAGCCGCGCCAGAATGCCTTCATCGAGGGCATCTACGGTTACGACAACAGCGAGGTGCCCGACTCTTCGCTGCTGCAGCCGCGTTTCGGCTTCAACTACACCTTCGACACCGACCGTCCGATGCAGCTGCGCGGCGGCGCGGGCCTGTTCCAGGGCGCCTCGCCCAATGTCTGGCTCGCTGGCATCTACCAGAACACCGGCCTGAACTACCTCGAGTACGATCTGGCATCGCCGGGCGCCATCTTCAATCCGGATCCGTCGAACCAGTTCGAGCCCGCCGTTGACCCGGCGAAGTGCTTCCCCGTGCCGACGCTATCCAACTGTGCCCGCCAGAACGTGGACATGATCGAGCCGGGCTTCGCGCTCCCCTCCAGCTGGAAGGCCAACCTGGCTTTCGAGCACGAGACGCCGTGGAACGGAATCGTGTTCTCGGCCGAGCTGCTGAAGACATGGGTGAATGACGCGATCTTCCTTGAACGCCTGGACCTGTACAACGCCGCTGGCGCCGGCTCGACCCGCATCGGCCCCGACGGCCGCGAACTGTTCTGGACCCCGGCCGGGTACGTGCCGAGTACTTCCACCAAATCCGGAAGTCTCGCGAACCGCCCCTTCGGCGTCGGTAGCGTCTACCTGCTGCGCAACACCGACAAGGGCGAGAGCACGCAGTTCACCATCGGCCTGCAGAAGCCGCGGGAAAAGGACTGGTCGTGGTCGGCCTACTACACCTACACCTCGGCCACCGACGTCAGTCCGCAGTCGAACTCGATCAATGGGTCCAGCTGGGGCAACACACTGATCTACAATGCCAACGAAGAAGTCGCCAAGCGCTCCAAGTACGCGATCCGTGACCGCTTCACCGGTACCCTGGATTGGCAGCACACCTTCTTCGGCGACTACCAGACGCGGGTCGGCCTGTTCTACGAAGGTCGCACGGGGCGCCCCTTCAGCTACATCTACAACGGCGACATGAATGGCGACAGCGTCAATTTCAACGACCTGTTCTACGTGCCGGCTGGCCCGGGCGATGTGGTGTTCACCGGTGGCGCGACGATGGAAGCGGCGTTCTTCGATTGGCTCAAGGGCAACACCGAGCTGTCGCGCTATGCCGGCCAGGTCGCCCCGGCCAATGCCTTCGACGCGCCCTTCGTGCACAACTTCGACCTGCGCCTGAGCCAGGAGCTGCCGGGCTTCATGGAAGGCCACAAGTCGGTCATCTCCTTCGACATCCTCAACATTGGCAACCTGTTCAACAAGGACTGGGGCCTGATCGAGGATTACGGCTTCTTCGGCACCGCCAATGCGGCACGCTACCAGGGCATCTGCACCGCGACCGTGACGGCGCTGTGCCCGGCCGGCTCGGCGGGCAAGTACCTGTACCGCTTCGACGGTCCGCCGGCGCCGGGCATCCAGGAGAATGGCGAGGACAAGGGCAACCAGGGCGTGTCGCGCTGGTCCGTGCTGATGACCTTGCGCTACGAGTTCTGATCCACCGGATCAGCGACGAAGGGGCCGGCGAGGAATCGCCGGCCTTTTTTTTGCCCGCGCGGGCGGTGCTAAAGTGCGCCAATGAATAACCAATCCGGCAGCGCGACCGAAGCGCTGATCACCGAGGTCCTCGCGCCCGTCCATTCTCCGCTGCCGACCGTCAACGCGCGCATCTCGCCGCGTGGTGGGCTCGACGTGCTGTCGCGCGACGAGATCGCCCGCCTGCGCGACGCCTCCGCCGGCGGCCTGCACGACCTGCTGCGCCGCTGCGCGCTGGCGGTGCTGACCACCGGCAGCGACTCCGACGATCCGCGCGCGGCGCAGATGCGTTACCCGGACTTCGACATCGCAGGTGCGGCAGCAGGACCGCGGCATCAAGATCGAGCTGCGCAACGCACCCGCGGTCGCGTTCGTGGACGGCGAGATCATCCGCGGCGTCGCCGAGCTGCTGTACGCGGTGGTGCGCGACATCGCCTACGTCGCCAACGAGATCAACGCCAGCGGACAGTTCGACCTGGAAAGCGGGGAGGGCATCACCGGCGCGGTGTTCGAGATCCTGCGCAACGCCCGGGTGCTGCGCCCGCACGTGGAACCGAACCTGGTGGTCTGCTGGGGCGGACACTCGATCGGACGCGAGGAATACCTCTACACCAAGCGCGTGGGCTACGAACTGGGCCTGCGCCGCCTCGACATCTGCACCGGTTGCGGCCCGGGTGCGATGAAGGGGCCGATGAAGGGCGCCACCATCGCCCACGCCAAACAGCGCCGCAGTGGCAACCGCTACATCGGCATCACCGAGCCGGGGATCATCGCGGCGGAATCGCCGAACCCGATCGTCAACCACCTGGTGATCATGCCGGACATCGAAAAGCGCCTCGAGGCCTTCGTCCGGCTCGGCCACGGCATCATCGTGTTCCCCGGCGGCGTCGGCACGGCCGAGGAGATCCTCTACCTGCTCGGGCTGATGCTGCACCCGGACAATGCCGCTCTGCCGTTCCCGCTGGTGCTCACCGGCCCGAAGTCGTCGGCGGCCTACTTCGAGCAGATCGACCGAGTTCCTGCGCCTGACCCTGGGCGAGGCGGCGCACGGAGCGCTACCGCATCGTCGTCGATGAGCCGGCGTTAGTCGCGCAGGACGATGGTGCAGGGCGTGCGCAAGGTGCGCGAGCAGCGGCTGGACTCGCGCGACGCCTTCTTCTTCAACTGGTCGCTGCGCGTGCCGGTGGACTTCCAGCGGCCCTTCCATCCCACCCACGAGGCGATGGCCGCGCTGGACCTGCGCCGCGACCAGCCGGCGCACACGCTGGCGGCGAACCTGCGCCGCGCCTTCTCCGGCATCGTCGCCGGCAACGTGAAGGAGGAGGGCATGCGCGCAGATCGAGGAGCTCGGGCCTTTCGAGATCCACGGCGACCCGGACATCATGCTGGCCCTGGACGCGCTGCTGCGCGCCTTCGTGGACCAGCGGCGGATGAAGATGGTGGGCGAGTACCGGCCCTGTTACCGGGTACTCGCCTGACCCCTTGCGCTGCTGCCAGGTGTGGCGCTCCGATTGCGCGGCAAGGTCAGAGCCACCAGATAGCGGCCATTCTCGTTGGTGGTTTCGAGGCTGGCCTGGCCGTAGCTCATCGCTTTGACACGTTCGCGCGCGGATGCCAGTCCGATGTTGAAACCCTTGGCGGCAGCGGAAGCGCCGGCCGGGACGTCGTTGGCGACGATCACGCGAACTTGCAGCTCATCGACCTCCACCACGACGTGCACGTCGCCGCCGTCGGGCGAGGGTTCAACGCCGTGGCGCACCGCGTTCTCCGCCAGCGGCTGGATCGACAGGGCCGGCACCTGCACGTCGGGCAGGGTTGCCGGGACATCCCATCGTAGCCTCAGTCGCGGGCCCAGGCGCAGCAGTTCGATTTCCAGATAGCGCCGGGTGAGCGCCATCTCCTCGGAGAGCGCAACCTCCCGCGGCCCGCTCAACGCGGCCCGGAACAGGTCGGACAGGTCCAGTAGCAGCCGTTCCGCCTGCTCTGGCTGCGCATGCACGAGCGCTGCCCCGGTGTTCAGCGTGTTGAACAGGAAATGCGGATGTATCCGCGCCTGCAACGATTCGAGTTCCAGCTGTTTGGTGCGTACGGCGAGTTTCTTGGCCCGCCAATGATTCTGGAACGCAAGCAGGCCGAACAGTCCGACTACCACCGTGATGCCGACCAGGCGCACGGAAAAGCCCAACCAGCTTTCCGGCGCCACCGGCCAGAATTCGCGTAGCCCGAGCCAGGCCAGGACGGCGACGAGCCAGCTGCTGCCGATGAGCGCGGCCAGCGCAACATAGGCCAATTGCAGCGGACGCAGCCTGCCCAGCCAGGAACGAAGCAGGAAGATCGAGGTGAGGGCCAGGATGGAAATCCACTGGATGACCAGGGATGCGAGTCCGAAATACACCAACCGGTCCTGCGCCTGGGGGGCCAGCGCAAGTACGGCCGCCAGGCCCTCGCCGGCGAGCAGCACCCAGACCAGAACGCCGGGGGTCCAGAATCCTTCGAGCGGATGGGGGTGGCCAGGGGCCGGCATGCAACCTCCGTATTTCAACTAGCGTAGGCCGCTGACCGGGCGGGGAGCGTACCGCTGACCACCCTGAGGCATCCGTCCATCGGCAAGCTCTTGCCAAGGAATCAGCCCCACCATAGGCTGCATGCAAGTTGCCTGGGGACTCATTATGCGACGTGATGCCATCGGGGCGACCCCCTTCCCCTCGGTCTCGGCGGGATTCACGGTGGTGGAGCTGATGATCACGGTAACCGTGGCAGCCGTACTTCTCGCCATTGCTGTGCCTTCGTTCTCCTCCATCCTTACCTCCAATCGGCTGGTCGGCCAATCCAACGGCCTGGTTACTGCCTTGCAGACGGCGCGGAGCGAAGCGGTGCGCCGCAATTCGCGAGCTGTCGTGTGCCGCAGCGTGGACCTGGCGACCTGCGCCGACGGGGCCAACTGGACCGGCTGGATCGCCGGCCTGGACACCAACAACGACGGCACCATCGATGAAGTGCTGCAGGTTGGCAACATCAAGGCGCCGGTGCAGGTCCTTGCCAGTTCGAACATCGTGAACAGCCGCGTCACCTTCCGTCCCGATGGCTTCGCCCAGACCAACGCCGGCGCGCTGCTCGACGCGAGCCTGGGAGTCTGCATCCCCACCAGGAGGCCCGCGGAAAATGTGCGGGCGGTGTCCATCCGCGCCGGCAGTCGCATCGCGACCAAGGCGCTCAATGGCGCTGGCGCCTGCGCCGCCCCGGTCAACGCGCCATGACCCAGGAGAATCCAATGCGGGTTGGGCACCACTTTGACTTTGCAGGAAAATCACCCTCCCAGCGTGGCCTGGGACTGATCGAAGTCCTGGTCACGATACTCGTGCTCAGCATCGGCTTGCTTGGCATCGCAGCGATGCAGGCGACCGCCCTGCGCAATGGCCAGAGCGCGCTGGAGCGGAGCCAGGCTGTCATCCAGACCTACTCCATCCTCGAAGCGATGCGGGCCAATCGGGTCCGCGCCCTGGCGGGCGACTACGACTATGTCATGTCGGTCGACTGCGACCCGCCCGCCGCAGGGCCGCTGGGTGCCGCCGATGTGACCGACTGGCTTGCCTCGCTTGAGGTTGCCCTGGGCGAGGGGGCCTGCGGCACCATCGCGCGGGAGGGCAACAACAACGTGATCGTGACCATTCAATGGAACGACTCGCGCGGCACCGTCGCCGCTGGCGACGAGGCTGCGGCTGCTGCGCGGACCCTGATCACGAGGACCCAGCTGTGAGCGCGAATTCGCGGGTGCCCCGGCTGCGTCATGCGCAAATGCGAGGACTGAGCCTGATCGAGCTGATGATCTCCATCGTGCTCGGCCTGATCCTCGTGGCGGCGGCGGGCGGCATCTTCATGTCCAACCAGCAGACTTACCGCGCAACGGAGAGCCTGGGCCGGGTGCAGGAAAATTCCATGGTCGCGTTCGAACTGATGTCGCGGGAGATCCGCGAGGCAGGCGGATCGCCATGCGACAGCTCAATCGCACCCGCCACCGTGCTGAACACTGTCGCGTGGTCGAACAATCTCGCGGCCGGTATCCAGGGCTATGACAACGGCGTGCTTTGGGCTACCCCCCCGGCCGGCGCCAGCGCCACGGCAGACGGTCTCGAGATCATTTCCGCCACGGGCAACGTCTACTCCATGGCGCGACAGGTCGCGTCGACCGATACGCTCGCGCTGACCGCGACGGACCATACCCTGGTCCAGGGCGACATCGCACTGGTGTGCGATTTCCAGTGCGCCACGATCTTCCAGAAGACCGACGCGACGGCGATGCCCTCGGGTGTGGTCCAGCACGTTGCCGGCGTCGCCGTTCTGCCCGGAAACAGCGCAGCTTCGTTCGTATGCAGCACGGTCGATCTGACCGCCCACGCCTACGGGGCCGACTCGCTGGTTTCGGAGGTGCGCGCCTCCCGCTGGTACGTCGGGAACAACACCAATGGCGGCCAATCCCTGTTCCGGGCCCCCGTCGATCAGGGCGTCCTGCAGGCCGGGCAGGAGATCGTGGAAGGGGTCGCCGACATGCAGCTGACCTACCTCGAGAGAAACGAGACCGCGTACACGGCGCCAGGGGGCGTCGCCGACTGGAGACAGGTTGTCGCCGTGCGCATCGCCCTGACCTTGCAGGGTAATCAACGGGTCGGTACGGACGGCAGCCCCGTCAGCCGTACGCTCTCCCATGTAGTCACTTTGCGGAATCGCGCCCTATGAACTTCCGGAACTCCCGACAGCAGCGCGGCGTGGCCCTGATCATCGTGCTCTTGCTGCTGCTCATCATGACCTTGCTGGGGCTGGTGGTCCTTCGCAGCACGCAGCTCGAAGAGCGGATGAGCTCGAATCTGTACGACCGGAGCCTGTCTTTCCAGGCGGCGGAACGCGCGCTGCGGGAGGGCGAGGCGCAGGTCGCCACCAGCGTCGTTGCGCTTGGCCAGGACTGCGAAGATCCGGCGGTGCTTTGCCCGATGCCCGACGCGGTTACCGGCGAGATTCCCGGTTGCCCCACTTGCTGGGCCAACGCCGCGGTTCCCCTGGCCAACGACCAGGCGCCCGGTCGCCCCCAGTACTACATCCAGCGGATGCGGGAAATCACCACCCAGGCCCTGCTCGGGCAGGGCAACAATGCCGCCAGTCTCAATGAAGGAGCGGCTGGCGGTTCGGTCACCGAAGCCAGCTATCGAGTCTTTGCCCGCAGTCACGATCCGACGACTGCGCCCGATCGCGCAGTGGTGCTGTTGCAAGGCAACCTCGTCCGTCGCTGAAGCCTTTTCCCGGAGTTACTGCAATGAACGCATCAACCAGGTCCAACGGCAAGATCACCGCCCACAACCGGCAGCGTGCAAGCCGCGCTTGGCGGACGCGATCGTTGGCAGTGGTTGGCGCTCTGCTGGCAACTCTCAGCGGCGGGCTTTCCGCCTCGATCGAAGTGGCGCCGTCGCCGCTGTTCCTGGGCAGCAACGTGCCCGGTAACCTGCTGCTGACCCCGTCGGTGGAGTGGCCGACGATCAACAGCATCGCCAACCTGGGCAGCTACAACTCGGCCAGCAAGTACACAGGCTATTTTGACGAAGCCAAGTGCTACCAGTACCAATACGACGGCACCGAGAGCAATCGGCATTTCTATCCCACCCGCGTCGTCGCCGGCCACGACTGCTCGGCGGTAGCCAAGGAGTGGAGCGGCAACTATCTCAACTGGGCGGCCACGCAGACCATCGATCCATTCCGCGCCGCGCTGACCGGCGGGCTTCGGGTCCGGGATACCGTGACCGAAACCTTTATCGAGAAAGCCAGGCACGACGGACAAGGCGGCACCGGCATCTACCCGAACCGCACGCTTTCCAGCGGCATGAGCGCGGCGACGGCGGCAACGTCCAACTGGGGGCAGATGCTCACCAGAATCAATGATCTCGGCAACAAGATGTATTTCACCCGCGGCGACAATCGTCCGAGCGGATCGCAGTCGATCGATGGTTCGCCCACGGTGACGCTGTACGACCCCACCCAGGTGAATCACATCCATCCTTCCGGCAACATCAATGGCTCGTCGAGCACGAACGACGCGAAGATCTACGAGGTCAGCATGCGCGTCAAGGTGTGCGTGCCGGGTCTGCTGGAAGCGAATTGCAAGGCATATGGCGCCAACTACAAGCCGGAAGGCCTGATCCAGCAGTATCAGGACCGGATCAAGTACGGCATCTTCGGCTATCTGAACGACCACACGACCAACCGTGACGGTGCCGTGCTGCGAGCCCAGCAGAAGTTCGTCGGCCCGACGACCTACCATCCGACCGCGGGCGAGGCAGCCAACCCGGCAAGGGAGTGGGATCCGGCCACCGGCATCCTGTACCAGAATCCCGACGCCGCCGACGCCACGTCCACCACGACGCTCGTCGGCAGCACGATCTCCAACAGCGGCGTGATCAACTACCTGAACAAGTTCGGCCAGATGACGTCGAAAGACCACAAGAATCTCGATCCGGTCAGCGAGATGTATTACGCCGCGGTGCGCTACTTCAAGAAGCAGGGAAACATTCCCGAATACACGAACATGACCGGCACTGCGACGGAAAAATATCAGTTCGCCGACGGATTTCCGGTTATTACTGCCTGGAACGACCCGCTGGCCTTCCGCTGCCAGGCCAACGTGATCCTCGGCATCGGCGATGCCAACTCCTGGAACGACAAGAATCTGCCGGGATCGAGTTTGACCACCAGTGAACCGACCAAGCCGGCGCTGGTGACCGCCGACACGACGGTGAACGTAGTTACCGCAACCAACAAGGTATCGTTGTTGGAGGGTTACAACCCGGCTTTCAGCAACAATCCGTTTACCGGCCGCAACAACTCGGCTTTCATCGCGGGCCTGGCCTACGACTCGCATACCGTGGACATCCGCCCGCCGGGTCCGAGAGAACTCTCGGGAATGCAGACCATTTCCACTCACTGGGTCGACGTTCGCGAAGCCCAGCTGCTGGAGCCCAAGAGAAGGAACCAGTATTACCTGGCAGCAAAATACGGTGGCTTCCGCGTGCCTGCCGGCTACCAGCCTTATGTGCAGACAGCAGCGCTGCCCCAGGGTCTGTGGCACGCCGGCCCGCTTACCGACGTCACCAGCGCCAACGTAAACCCGCGTGAACTTCGCCCGGACAACTTCTACGAGGCCAGCAATGCGAACCAGATGGTCGCCAGCCTGACCACCGCTTTCGCCCGAATCGCCTCTGAAATCAGGGGCACCGGCGCTTCGTTCGGCGCCAGTTCGACGCGTCTGCAAAATGGCACCACGCTGTACCAATCCAGCTATTTCAGCAACAGCTGGCGCGGCGATCTCACCGCCTACCCGCTGGACCAGTATGGCAACCTGCAGACCGCCGCCTGGAGCGCAAGCGACCAGTTGAACAGCCGTGTCTGGACCACGCGAACCATCTACATGGAGAGCGGCGGCATCGTGAAGCCCTTCCTCTGGGCAAACCTGACTGCCGCGCAACAGGCAGTGCTGGGCAGCGACAAGGTGGTCGACTACCTGCGTGGCGAGCGTGCGAGCGAGCTTCCCAGCGCGGTCGGGCTGCGCCCGCGGACAGGCGTACTGGGCGACATCGTCGACTCGCAACCCGTTTACGTTGGCCCGCCCAACCCCTTCCTGTACGCGGGAGCTACCTTTTCCGGCGCCGCGTCCTACCCGGCCTTCGCAACCGCGCAGGCAGCCCGCGCACCGATCGTCTTTGTCGGCGCGAACGACGGCATGATGCACGCGTTCAACGCGAACACAGGCGCTGAAGTCTTCGGTTATGTACCGAAGGCAGCGATTTCGGCTGATCTCAAGGCCTTCACAACCCCGGGCTACGAACACAGGTACACCGTGGATGGAGAGCTGACCGTCGCCAACGTGTACGTCGGAGCCGCATGGAAGACGATCCTGGTCGGCACCATGGGCCGGGCCAACCAGCCGGGCATTTTCGCCATTGACGTGACCAATCCGAACTCCGTGAGCAAGATCTGGGACTACACGTCGGCCACGGTGCCAGCGCTGGGCAACAACCTGGGCAAGCCGATCATCGCCCAGGTGGCCGATGGCGATTGGCGCGTGGTGCTCGGCAATGGCGTCAACAGCAGCACGGGCAAAGCCCAGTTGATCATGATCAGTCTTTCCAGCGGAGCCGTTACCAACGTGGACCTGGGCGGCTCGCCAGACAACGGCCTGGCCGCGCCGACGGTGTGGAACTCCGATACGGACCAGTTCTTCGACCGCGCCTATGCGGGCGACCTGAAGGGCGGCATGTGGCGCATCAACGGACTGGGAACGGTCACGCCGACCTTTACCAAGCTGCTCGCGGCCACCGACGGCACCCTTGCGCAACCGATCACGGCCGCGCCGCTGGTGGCCGTCCGCCCGTACAGTACTGAAACCTGGCTGTTCTTCGGCACCGGACGTTACCTGGGCGACGGCGACCTTTCCAACAAGGACGTGCAATCCTGGTACGGCATCAAGGACACGAACACGCTCATCTCCCGTTCCGTCGATCTTGTGCAGCGAAGCATCATCGCGGAAGCGCCAACGGTCGTGGGTGGCGTGGTCGGCCGGGGGATTTCCGAGGGCACTGCCGCCGAACTGGCGACCAAGAAGGGCTGGTACCTCGACCTGAAGCCACCTTCGCCCGGGCTGGCGGAAGGCGAGCGCATGGTGGTTCCCAATATCTTCCTTGGCCTGTCCCTGGTCGGCGTCACGCGAATCCCCGAAGGCGCAGATCCCTGTAGCCCTGGTGGTAGCGGTTACGTGTACCAGATCGAGCCGTTCACCGGCGGACGCCTGCCCGGATCGGCCTTCGACACCAATGCCGATGGCGTGGTGGATTCCCAGGATACCGTCGGCCCCGACGCGGTGCCGGTCTCGGCGGTCAAGCTGGAAACGGGCGGCAACAACGTAATCGCAGTCGGAAACAGGTTGTACGGAACGCTTGACGACGGCAGCACCTTCACTCCCGTGCCGCCACCGACCGCGCAGAGCATAAACCGCGTCAATTGGCGCGAAGTGATTGGAAACTGAGATGGATATGTCAGGCAAGTTGGGCACCCGTCGCGGCCTGGCCGCGGCGGGTGGATTCACCCTGATCGAGTTGATGATCGTGGTCCTGGTGGTCGCGATCCTGGCAGCCGTGGCGGTTGCCAGTTACGACTTCGCGACGGTCAAGGCGCGGCGCAACCTGGCCGCTGGCTGCGTGCTGGAAAACGCCCAGTTGATGGAGCGTTTCTACACAGTCGGGACCGGCGGTGTCGTGCTCACTTATGTCGGCGCTCCGGCGCTGTCCGGAGCCTGCGTGGACGAGCTCGAAGGGGTTTATACGTTTGCATTCAACCCGGCCACGACGCGAACGACATTCCGGATCGTCGCCACACCGGTTGGTAGGCAGCTCGCCAAGGACAAACTCTGTGGCACGTTGTCGGTTGATCAGACCGGCCTGAAAACAGAGTCGGGGAGCGGCACCGTCCAGGACTGCTGGTAGGCGCGAAGTTGACGCGGGACAAGAACAGGAGCCCTGCTTACGCAGGGCTCCTTTTTCTTGGCCATTGCTGCGCCATGCGCGCAGGCCCGGTTGTGCTCACCCAGGGCCTTCGCAGGCCAGGGCAGAGGCTTTCGTGGGTACCCCCTGCCTGATGCGTCCGCTGTTGTTGACTACCAGCGAGGTCGCCCTGGTTCGGCCTCGCCGGTCGCACAAGGTGAACGTTACGTTCGAGCCCGCTGCAGCGCCCCCGTGCGGCTGGAACACGATGCGGGTGCGGCCGACGCTGCTGCGCAGATGGACGTCGCCGGTGAGTTCGGAGTAACGGCGCAGAACGGCGCCGGGCTGGTCGGGTTTGCGATCGCCATTGCCATCGACGAATACGATCCAGCCACGGGTCCAGTCCGGGCTGCCGGTGCAGACCGCGCCATCGTTGCTCGCACACAGAACGACTTCCTTCCCGGACACGGTGGTGTGTGTCAGCGCCGAGACGAGTGAATTGTGCAGATCACCGCGCGCGCGTGCGGTATGGCCCGCTGCAACCGCGCCGCCGAAGATCGGCAGGGCAAGTCCGAGCACGATGCCGACGACTGTCAGGATGAGCATCAGCTCCATCAAGGTGAGACCCGCCTGCCTCCGATTCATGTCCGGTATTCCCTGGGAGAGGAAATACAGACTGCACTCCCGCCGGCTTGGAGACCGTCAGTGCAATGCGCTGATCAGGGTAGGGGATTGAATCGAGAAAGCGGTGGACGTCAACCGAACCAGGCCCGCTGGAGCACCAGCCGGCACTACCCGCGGGTCTACCCGCAGGCGCAGATTACCCGGGCCTCGCTTGCCCGCGCGTTCTTTCTCAATTGTCGCAGAAGATGTGAATCTGCGACTCGGCGCGCTTCATTTCTTCGGCACGCTGGGCATCGCTGAGCAGCGTCTGCTGCGCAGGCTTGGCTTTCGCAGGCTCGGCACCCGCGGCACCGGCGGCACCCGCGGCCACGGGATCCTCAACCCAGACCTGCTTGGCAGACTTGAGCGTCTCCACGTTCTTCCTGGCCGTTTCGCAAGCCTGCTTTCGCAATTCGGCTCCCGTCGGTTCCTTGGTCGTCGAGGTGGCGGGCTGCGGATCCTTGGGGTCCCGGGCCTTGACTCGCCGCTCCTCGAACTCGCGGTCTTCCGGCGGCAGCTGCGAGTAATGCGTCACGCCCTGCTTGTCGGTCCACTTGTAAAGCGCATCCTGCGCTGCGGCCGCCATGGGAAGCGTCAGGACCGCGAGGGTGAGGACGAAAGCTTTCATGCGCCTGCTCCGGAGGATCGAACGCTGAAAATATTATGCCCTTGAGCGCCGCAATGCCACCGTGCGCTTCACTGAAAACCTGAACGGCCCCGCCCAGGTCGCGAGGATGCCCCGCCGCGTGTCGGCGTGCCCAAAGGCCGAAAGGCCGAAAGCAGATCCGCAATTGACCAGCGGCGAAGGGAGACTTCGCTGGACTGCTAATGGCGCCCGAAGTTGGACTCGAACCAACGACCCCCTGATTAACAGTCAAGTGCTCTAACCGGCTGAGCTATTCGGGCGGGGAAGCGGATTTTCCGGGAACGGGGCGCCCCCGTCAACCAGGTATTCAGCAAACGCGGTGGCGCGACGCGTTTTGCGGAGGCCAGGCGACACGCGCGGAGGGGTCGCCGGCCGCCCGACGCCCGGCGCTATACTGGCCGATCGCATCACGTCGACACAGCAGACAGGATCCGATGAGCGACCGCTTCGAACTCGTGGCCCCGTTCCAGCCCGCCGGCGACCAGCCGCAGGCGATCGCAGCGCCTGGTCGACGGCTTCGAGGCCGGCGTGGCGCACCAGACCCTGCTCGGGGTCACCGGCTCGGGCAAGACCTACACCATCGCCAACGTCATCCAGGCAGTGCAGAAGCCGACCCTGGTGCTGGCGCCGAACAAGACCCTGGCGGCGCAGCTGTACGGCGAGTTCAAGAGCTTCTTCCCGCACAACTCGGTCGAGTACTTCGTCAGCTACTACGACTACTACCAGCCCGAGGCCTACGTCGTCGCCAGCGACACCTTCATCGAGAAGGACTGCGAGCATCAACGAGCACATCGAGCAGATGCGCCTGTCGGCGACCAAGGCCCTGCTGGAACGGCGCGATGCGATCATCGTCGCCACGGTGTCGGCGATCTACGGCCTCGGCGACCCGAATGAATACTTCCGCATGGTGCTGCACCTGGTGCGCGGCGAGCGCATCGACCAGCGCGAGCTGATCCGCCGCCTCACCGAGATGCAGTACACGCGCAACGACGTCGAGCTGCGCCGCGGCACCTACCGCGTGCGCGGCGAAGTGATCGACGTGCACCCGGCCGAGTCCGACATCGAGGCGGTGCGCATCGAACTGTTCGACGGCGAGGTCGAGACGATCTCGCTGTTCGACCCGCTGACCGGCGAGGTCCTGCGCAAGGTGCCGCGCTTCACCCTGTACCCGAAGTCCCACTACGTCACCACGCGCCGCACCGTGCTCGACGCCATCGAGACGATCAAGGCGGAACTCAAGGACCGGCTGGAGCAGTTGTACCGCGAAAACAAGCTGGTGGAGGCGCAGCGCCTGCAGCAGCGCACGCAGTTCGACATCGAAATGATGGCCGAGGTCGGCTTCTGCAGCGGCATCGAGAACTACTCGCGGCACCTGACCGGGCGCATGGCCGGCGAGCCGCCGCCCTGCCTGTTCGACTACCTGCCGCCGGACGCGCTGCTGGTGGTGGACGAGTCGCACGTGACCGTGCCGCAGCTGGGCGCCATGTACAAGGGCGACCGCTCGCGCAAGGAAACCCTGGTCGAGTTCGGTTTCCGCCTGCCCTCCGCGCTCGACAACCGGCCGCTGAAGTTCGAGGAGTGGGAGCGGCGCATGCCGCGCGCGATCTTCGTCAGCGCCACGCCGGGCAAGTACGAGCTGGAGCACATCCAGGGCCAGGTCGTGGAGCTGCTGGTGCGGCCGACCGGGCTGATCGACCCGCAGATCGAGATCCGGCCGGTGGCAACGCAGGTGGACGACCTGCTCTCGGAGATCAACGAGCGGGTGACGATGGGCGACCGCGTGCTGGTCACCACGCTGACCAAGCGCATGGCCGAAAACCTCACCGATTACCTGTCCGAGCACGACGTGCGCGTGCGCTACCTGCACTCGGACGTGGAAACGGTCGAGCGCGTGGAGATCATCCGCGACCTGCGCCTGGGCAGGTTCGACGTGCTGGTGGGCATCAACCTGCTGCGCGAAGGCCTGGACATGCCCGAGGTGTCGCTGGTGGCGATCCTCGACGCCGACAAGGAAGGCTTCCTGCGCTCCACCGGCTCGCTGATCCAGACCATCGGCCGCGCCGCGCGCAACGTGCGCGGCAAGGCGATCCTCTACGCCGACCGCATCACCGACTCGATGAAGGTGGCGATCGACGAAACCGACCGTCGGCGCCAGAGCCAGGTGGACTACAACCTCGAGCACGGCATCACTCCCACGACCATCGAGCGCGAGGTCATGGACGTGATGGAGGGCGCGCGCTCCGCGCCCGAGCCCGGCAAGCCGCGCCGGGGCGCGCGGCAGGTGGCCGAGGATGCGCAGTCCTACGCTGCGCTGGACCCCAGGCAGGTCACGACCCGCCTCAAGCAGCTGGAGGCGCAGATGTACCAGCACGCGCGCGACCTCGAGTTCGAGAAGGCCGCCGCGGTGCGCGACCAGATCCAGCAGCTGCGCGAGCACGGGCTGGCGAATCCGCTCTAGGCGCTTGCCCCGCGCCGCCCCTCGCCACAGAATCGAGCTGAGCGGGGAGGGCGCATGGGTCGACGATGTAACCCGGGTGAGTGGCGAGCGGTTCAGACCCCGCCGAAGGGCGGCGCGCTGGTGCCCGGCAGCCGCGTCGGGCGCGTACCGACTGGTCAGCCTGCTGGGCAGGGGCGGCATGGGCGAGGTCTGGCTGGCAGAGCGCGCCGACGACGCCTTCTCCAAGCAAGTCGCGATCAAGTTCATCAGCAACCTGCAGGGCAACCGCGAAGCCATCGGACTGGTTCCGGCGCGAGCGCCAGGCGCTGGCGCGTCTGGAGCACCCCAATATCGCCCGCCTGCTCGATGGCGGCGAGAGCGAGGAAGGCATGCCCTTCCTCGTCATGGAATACGTGGATGGCGTGCCCATCGACACGTGGTGTGAAGGCAAGCCGCTGGAAGCGGTACTCGAGCTGTTCCTGCAGGTGTGCTCGGCGGTGGAGCATGCGCATCGCGCGTTGATCGTGCATCGCGACATCAAGCCTGCGAACGTGCTGGTGACATCGGAGGGCCAGTCGAGGCTGCTCGATTTTGGCATCGCCAAGGAAATGGAGGCGACTCCGACCGAACGCGCCGAGCGCACCACCACCCAGGCCTACACGCTGCACTATGCCAGCCCGGAGCAGATGGAGGGGCGCAACGATCACCGTCGCCAGCGACATCTACTCGCTGGGCGCGTTGCTGTATCGCCTGCTCAGCGGCCGCGTGCCGCACGCCGGCACGACCAGCGCGCTGGGACAACTGCAGGCGATCCAGACCACGCAGCCGCAGAAGCCCAGCCGCGTACTGCTGGACACGCCGCTGCCGGACGCGGAGCAGCGCAAGCGCGCGCGTCGGCTGCACGGCGACCTCGACGACATCGTGCTCAAGTGCCTGCGCCGCGAGCCGGAACTTCGCTACGGTAGCGCGCGCGAGCTGAGCGAGGACATCGAACGCTACCGCACGCACCAACCGGTGCTGGCGCGCAAGGGCAGCGCCGCCTACCGCGCCTCGCGCTACCTGCGCCGGCACTGGCTGGCGATCGGTGCGGCGGCGGCCGTGTTGCTGACGCTCGCGGGCGGCCTGTGGGCAACGCAACGCCAGGCGTTGGAAGCCGAGCGCCAGCGGGCGCTGGCGCAAAAGCGCTTCGACCTGTCGCGCGCGCTGGTCAACGAGGTGATGTTCGACTTCCAGGACCAGCTGCAGGACGTGCCCGGCACCATCCAGGCGCGGCGCCGGCTGGTGCAGCAGGCGCGCAAGTACCTCGACCGCGTCGCCGAGGACGCCCAGGACGAGCCGGGCCTGCTGGTGGACCTGTCGCGCGCCGAGCGGCGCCTGGGCGAGATCGCCGGCAACCCGGTGGCGCCCAACCTGGGCGACACGCCGGCGGCGCTGCGCCACTACCAGCGCGCGGTGGACCAGGCCCGGCGCGCCGTGCAGCTGCGCCCGCAGGACGCCGAGGCGCAGGCGACGCTGGCGCGGGCCCTGCACAGCCAGGGCACGCTGTACTTTTGGAACGACGACCTGGCGCGCGCGGAGAAGCTTTACACCGAGGAGCTGGGAATCCTGAGCCAGCGCGCGCGCCAGGGCATGAATCCGGGTCTGGAGCGCGAATTCAGCGGCGCGATCATGGGCCTGGCGGACGTGTACTTCTGGAGCAGCAAGCTCGAGCTGGCGTTGAAGACCTACGACCGCGCCTGTGCACCGATCTACCGCGACCGCAGCGGAAGCTTCGAGTCGAAGGACGCGATCGCGGTATGTCACACGCGCCGCGCAGACGCACTTGTCCTGGCTCGAGCGCTACCCGGAAGCGGAGCGACACATCGCGCGGGCGTTGGCGATGTACCGGGAGATGCACTCGGCGAAGCCGCAGAACATCAACATCGTGCACTCGATCCTGATCGTGTTGAACAAGCAGGGCGAGATCAAGGGCTGGATGGGCAAGCCGATGGAGAGCTTGGCGGCCTACTCGGAGGCGATGCCGATCGCCGAGGCGATGTACCGCAAGGATCCCACCGACCTGCGTTCGGCGCGCAACCTGGCGCTGGCGCACAACAAGCGCGGCGACGCCTACGTCGAGGGCAAGCGCTACGCCGAGGCCATCGCCGACTACGGCAAGGCGCGCGAGATCATCTCCCGGCTGTGGAAGAACGACCCGGGACAGATCGAGCACGAGCGCGACTACGCGATTTCCAACCACCGCATAGGCATCGCGCTGGTGGATTCCGGGCGCGCCGCCGAGGCCGTGCCCTATTTCGACGAGGAAGTGGCGATCATGCGCCGGCGCTGGCAGCGGGCGCCGGAAAAGGCCTGGGCGCGGCGCGACCTGGCGGTGGCGATCCAGGACCGGATCGAGGCGCCGGAACCGGACCCGAAGAAGGTCTGCGCCTGGCGGATCGAGTTCCGCGACCTGATGGCCTCGCTGAAGCAGATGGGCGTGGCGAGCCCGACCGACCTGGAAGAGCTGGCGAAGGCCGAAAAGGCCGCCGAGGGCTGCGCGCCGCCCGCCTGATTTGCCTGCCCCGGTCGCTACGGCTAGAATGCGCGTTCGATTCGGGCGGTTAGCTCAGCGGTAGAGCACTACCTTGACATGGTAGGGGTCACAGGTTCGAAACCTGTACCGCCCACCATCCTGGCATTAGGCCAGGCTGGAATGTCGCCAAGCTGGAATATTGCAGGCCGCCTCCGGGCGGCTTCGTGCTTTCAGGCCGCGCGCTCGAGGTCCACGTAGAGCAGCCGCCAGTCCAGGCGTACGCCGCCGCCTTCGGCCTCGAAGCCCACCAGTTCGCCCAGCGCGTCGCGCAACGCCTGCGGCGGGCACTCGTGCAGGCCGAACAGCAGGTTGCAGAAGGCCAGCATCGCCGCTTCGTCGGCGAAGCGCCACGGGCAGGCGATTTCGCCGATGCGGCGCAGCTTGCCGAGCGGGGCGAAGAAGGCCTCGTCTTTCGGCAGGTACATGCCCTCGTGGCCGGTCACGTTGTAGCGCCCGACGAAGCCGTCAAGGAAGCGCGTAAGCGACGAGCCTCCAGCCACGTCGGCCAGGTGCAGCACGCCGCCCGGATGCAGCGTGCCCAGCAGGCCGCGGATGAAGGAGGGCTGGTCGGGAATATGGTGCAGCGCCGCCAGGCAGACCGCGTGGTCGAAGGGGGCGTGCGGCCAGGTGCGTTGCGGGTCGTGCACGTCCACGCCGCCGCCGAAGCCTTCGGACAGCTCCAGGCTCACCAGCGTCGCGTCGGCGGGCAGGAAGCGCGCGAGATAGCCGCCGCCCGCCGGCAGGTCCAGCACGCGCGAGCCCGCCGCCACCGGCGCGGCGTCGAACAGGCGCTCGAACTCGGCGTTGCGCGCGTCGGGGAAGCGCAGCATGGCCTCGTGGTAGAGGTTGCCGCGCTGCTGGAAGATCTCGGGGTAGGTGAGGTTCATGGCAGGAAAATACCGGAAATTTGACTTGCAACGCGCGAGTGGCGAACATTTGCGCAGCGCCTTGCGACCGCGGGCGCCTGCAAAGCCAAGGAAACGCCGGGAAACCGCCGTACCGTGTGCGACATGAGCACTAGCCGCCGCCACCGCTGATCGCGCCAGGTCCCGCGTTTCCCCGCGAAAGGACGCCTGGCGTCCTTTTTTATTGCCCTGACCAGAGATTCCAGATCCCCATGATCCAGATCACCCTCCCCGACGGCAGCCAGCGCCCCTTCGAACACCCGGTCACGGTCGGCGAGGTCGCCGCCTCGATCGGCGCCGGCCTGGCCAAGGCCGCGCTCGCCGGCAAGGTCGACGGCAAGCTGGTCGACACCAGCTATCCGCATCGACCATGACGCCTCGCTCGAGATCGTCACCGAAAAGCACCCGGACGCGCTCGAGGTGCTGCGCCATTCCACCGCGCACCTGCTGGCGCAGGCCGTGCAGCGCCTGTTTCCCGGCGCGCAGGTGACCATCGGCCCGGTGATCGACGAACGGCTTCTACTACGACTTCGCCTACGAGCGGCAGTTCACCGTCGAGGACCTGGCGAAGATCGAGGAGGAGATGCAGAAGATCGTCAAGGAAGCGCACCCGGTCTCGCGCAGCGTCAAGTCGCGCGACGAGGCGGTGGCCTTCTTCAGGGGCATGGGCGAGCACTACAAGGCGGAGATCATCGAATCCATTCCTGCCGACGAAGACCTGTCGCTGTACTCGCAGGGCGAGTTCACCGACCTGTGCCGCGGCCCGCACGTGCCCTCCACCGACAAGCTGCGCGCCTTCAAGCTGATGAAGGTAGCCGGCGCCTACTGGCGCGGCGATTCCAACAACGCGATGCTCAGCCGCATCTACGGCACCTCCTGGTTGAACGACAAGGACCTCAAGGCGCACCTGTTCCAGATCGAGGAGGCCGAGAAGCGCGACCACCGCAAGATCGGCAAGGCGCTCGACCTGTTCCACCAGCAGGAGGAAGCGCCGGGCATGGTGTTCTGGCACCCGAAGGGCTGGGCGCTGTGGCAGGTGGTCGAGCAGTACATGCGCCAGGTGTACCGGGATTCCGGCTACCAGGAAGTGCGCTGCCCGCAGATCCTCGATGTGTCGCTGTGGAAGAAGTCCGGACACTGGGACAACTACCAGGAGAACATGTTCTTCACCGAGTCCGAAAAGCGCACCTATGCGGTGAAGCCGATGAACTGCCCGGGCCACGTGCAGATCTACAACCACGGCCTGCACAGCTACCGCGACCTGCCGATCCGCTACGGCGAGTTCGGCGGCTGCCACCGCAACGAGCCGAGCGGCGCGCTGCACGGGATCATGCGCGTGCGCGGCTTCACCCAGGACGACGGCCACATCTTCTGCACCGAAGTCGCAGATCGAGCCGGAGGTGGCGGCCTTCCACCGGCAGGCCATGGCCGTGTATGCGAAGTTCGGCTTCAGCGATATCTCGCTGAAGATCGCCCTGCGCCCGGAAAAGCGCCTGGGCTCCGACGAGGCCTGGGACAAGGCGGAAGCCGCGCTGCGCAATGCCCTGGCGGCCTGCGGCGTCGAGTGGCAGGAGCTGCCGGGCGAGGGCGCCTTCTACGGCCCGAAGATCGAATACCACATGAAGGATTCGATCGGCCGCGGCTGGCAGGTCGGCACCATGCAGGTGGACTTCATGATGCCGGAGCGCCTGGGCGCCGAGTACGTGGACGAGCACTCCCACAAGCGGCACCCGGTGATGCTGCACCGCGCGATCGTCGGCTCGATGGAGCGCTTCATCGGCATCCTGATCGAATCCCATGCCGGCCACCTGCCGTCCTGGCTGGCCCCGGTGCAGGCGGTGGTCATGAATATCACCGACGGGCAGGCGGAATACGTCGCTTCCGTGCAGAAATCCCTTGCAAATCAAGGGGTCCGGATTGCTTCGGATTTGCGCAACGAGAAGATCGGCTATAAAATCCGCGAGCACACGCTGCAGAGGGTGCCCGTACCTCCTGGTCGCGGGCGACCGGGAGCGGGAGCAGGGCCTGGTGGCCGTGCGCTCCCGCAGCGGCGAGGATTTGGGCACAATGACGCCCGAGGCCTTCGCCGCGCGCCTGCGCGAGGAAGCTTCCCCGGCCGCCTGAGGCGGCCGGCTCCGATCAACGAAACGAGGATTCGCGAATCAATACGCCAGCCACTGAAAAAGGTAACCGCAAGAACAATGAGATCCGCGTCCCGCGCGTGCGCGTGATTGGTTCGGATGGCGAGATGGTAGGCGTGCTGACGCGCGAAGAGGCCATCGCCCTGGCCGAAGAGTCGGGCATGGACCTGGTCGAGATCCAGCCGACGGCGGATCCGCCGGTGTGCCGGATCATGGACTACGGCAAGTTCAAGTTCGAGGCGCAGAAGAAGGCCAACGCGGCCAAGAAGAAGCAGAAGATCGTCGAGATCAAGGAACTGAAGTTCCGCCCGACCACCGACGACGGCGATTACGCCATCAAGCTGCGCAACCTGCGTCGCTTCCTCGAGGAAGGCGACAAGGTCAAGGTCAACATCCGCTTCAAGGGCCGCGAGATGGCCCACCAGGAACTGGGGATGCAGATGGCGGCCCGGATCGAGAAGGACCTGGCCGAGGAAGTCGTGATCGAGCAGCGCCCGCGCCTGGAAGGGCGGCAGATGATCATGATGGTCGCCCCGAAGCGCAAGCAGCCCTGAGGAAAATGGGGTCAGAGGAGATTTTCCTTCTCGACCTCCGCCGGGCGAACTCCCGGCCGGAAAATCTCCTCTGACCCCATTTCATGTTGCGTAAGCTGCTGATTTCCCGCATAATTCGCGGTTCCTGACTTCGGTCAGGGTGGACCTGTCGTTGATTGCCTTATGGATCAACGACTTATTAGCCGGCAGGGGCAGGATGGAAAGCGTGGCACAAGCCACCGCCTTGGCCAGTCATATAAAAAACACAGGGATTTCCAATGCCTAAGATGAAGACCAACAGCGCTACCGCCAAGCGCTTCCGGAAGACCGCTTCCGGCAAGTACAAGTGCGGCCACGCCAACCGCAGCCACATCCTCACCAAGAAGTCGACCAAGCGTAAGCGCAATCTCCGCGGGGCCAACCATGCCCGTCCGGAAGATTCCGGCCGTCTTGACCGCCTGCTTCCCTACGCCTGAGGAGACTGAACCATGGCTCGAGTCAAACGTGGTGTTACGGCGCGCGCGCGCCACAAGCGTCTCCTCCATCTCGCGAAGGGCTATTACTCCGCCCGTCGCAAGGTGTATCGCGTCGCCAAGCAGGCCGTCACCAAGGCTGCGCAGTACGCCTACATCGGCCGCAAGCAGCGCAAGCGCCAGTTCCGTTCGCTGTGGATCGTGCGCATCAACGCCGCGGCCCGCATGTACGGGCTGAGCTACAGCCGCTTCATGAACGGCCTGCTGAAGGCCGGCATCAAGCTGGACCGCAAGGCGCTGGCGGACATCGCGGTGCACGACATCGCGGCGTTCGGCAAGATCGCCGAGCAGGCCAAGTCGGCTCTCGCCGCGTAATCCTGCCGTAGGCGCGGCCCCGCGGCCGTGCCTGCGAAGTAAAGTGGGGAAGGGCGAGAGTCCTTCCCCATTTTCGTTTCAGCCCCTCACCAACCACGGCACCACGGACGTTGCGCATGAGCGACATCGAACAGCTGACCACCGGCGCCCTGGCCGACATCGCGGCCGCGCACGAGCTCGAGGCGCTGGAGGCGCTGCGCGTCGGTCTGCTCGGCAAGTCCGGCAGCATCACCGGGCTGCTCAAGCAGCTGGGCGCGCTGCCGCCGGCCGAGCGCAAGGCATTCGGCGAGCGTGTCAACGTCGCCAAGGACGCGGTCGCCAACGCCATTGCCACGCGCAGGCAGGCACTCGAGGAGCTGGCGCTGTCGCTGCGCCTGGCCACCGAGCGCATCGACGTCAGCCTGCCCGGCCGTGGCCTGGGCCTGGGCACGCAGCATCCGGTGACGAAGTCGCTGGAGCGCATCACCGACATCTTCGCCCGCCTGGGCTACCAGCTCGCCGACGGCCCGGAAATCGAGGACGACTTCCACAACTTCGAGGCGCTGAACTTCCCGCCGCACCACCCGGCGCGCGCGATGCACGACACCTTCTACTTCCCGGACGGGCGCCTGCTGCGCACGCACACCTCCGGCGTGCAGGTGCGTTTCATGAACTCGCACAAGCCGCCGCTGCGCATGATCGCGGCCGGCAAGGTCTACCGCAGCGACAGCGACCAGACGCACACGCCGATGTTCCACCAGGTCGAAGGCCTGCTGGTGGACGAGACTTCGAGTTTTGCCGACCTCAAGGGCACGCTCACCGAGTTCGTGCGCGCCTTCTTCGAGCGTGATTTCGAGATGCGCTTCCGCCCCAGCTACTTCCCCTTCACCGAGCCCTCGGCGGAAGTGGACATCGCCTGGCAGCAGCCGGACGGCAGCACGCGCTGGCTGGAGGTGCTCGGCTGCGGCATGGTGCATCCAAACGTGCTGCGCGCCTGCAACATCGATCCCGAGCGTTACACCGGCTTCGCCTTCGGCCTGGGCGTGGAGCGCTTCGCCATGCTGCGCTACGGCGTCAACGACCTGCGCAGCTTCTTCGACAACGACGTCCGTTTCCTGAAACAGTTCGCCTGACCGAGCCGGCCCGATGAAATTTCCCGAATCCTGGTTGCGCGAGCACGTCACCGTCGATGCCTCGAGCGAAGTCCTCGCCGCGCGTCTTACCGCGATCGGCCTCGAGGTCGAAGAGGCGACGCTCATCGGTGGCACGCTCGAAGGCGTGGTCGTCGCGCAGATCCTTTCCGCCGAGCGCCACCCCGATGCCGAGCGGCTGCAGGTGTGCCAGGTGGACACCGGCACCGGCACGGTCCAGATCGTCTGCGGCGCGCCGAATGCGCGCGCGGGCCTGAAGGCGCCGCTGGCCACGGTTGGTGCGACCCTGCCGGGCGGCATCGCCATAAAGGCGGCGAAGCTGCGCGGCGTCGAATCGGCGGGCATGCTGTGCTCGGCGAAGGAGCTGGGCATCGATGCCGACGCCTCCGGCCTGCTCGAACTGGCCGCGGACGCGCCCGTCGGCGCGCCGCTGTCCGCGCACCTGGGCCTGCCCGACACGGCGCTTCGAGCTCAAGCTGACGCCGAACCGCGCCGACTGCTTCTCGATTCGCGGCATCGCCTTCGACGTGGCCGCGGCGATGGGCGCACAGGTCAACGCGCTCGAGATCCCGGAAGCACCGCTTGCCAGCGACGCGCAGATTGCCGTCGCGCTCGATGCCGGCGCTGATTGCCCGCGCTACTGCGGCCGCGTGATCGAGGGCCTGGACCCGAACGCGAAGACGCCGGCCTGGCTCGCCGAGAAGCTGCGCCGCGCCGGCATGCGTCCGATCAGCCCGCTGGTGGACGTGGGCCATTTCGTGATGCTCGAGCTCGGCCAGCCGATGCACGCCTTCGACGCCGACACCCTGAACGGTCCGGTCGGCGTACGCCGCGCGCGCGCGGGCGAGCGCGTCAAGCTGCTCGACGAACGCGAGGTCGCGCTCGATCCCGGAATTCCTGCGTCATCACCGACGCCGACCGCGTGGTCGCGCTGGCCGGCCTGATGGGCGGCTGGGATACGCGCGTGACGGACGGCACCACCCGCGTGTTCCTGGAGAGCGCGCATTTCGCCCCGCACGCCATCGCCGGCCGCGCGCGCAAGCTCGGCATGCATACCGACGCCGCACACCGCTTCGAGCGCGGCGTCGACCCGCAACTGCCGCGCTACGCGCTCGAGCGCGCCACGGCGATGATCCTGCAGATCATGGGCGGCCGCGCCGGCCCGATCACCGAGGCGAGCGACGCGCAGCACCTGCCGCCGCCTGCGCCGGTGCTGCTGCGCCGCGCGCGCCTGCAGCGCGTGCTCGGCGTGCAGGTGCCGGACGCGGAAGTCGTGCGCATCCTGCGTGCGCTGGGGATGCTGGTCGCGACCGGCGATGACGGCTGGCAGGTGACGCCGCCGACGCGCCGCTTCGACATCGCGATCGAGGAAGACCTGATCGAGGAGATCGCGCGCATCCACGGCTACGAGGCGATCCCCGTGCAGGTGCCGGCCGGCGCCTTCCCGCTCGCCGCCCCGGCCGAAGGCCGCGTGCCGGAGTCCGTGCTGCGCCGCCAGCTGATCGCGCAGGATTTCACCGAGGCGCTGAACTACGCCTTCGTGGACGCCGCCCTGCTCGCCACGTGGCAGCTCGAAGGCGGTGCCGTTCCGCTCGCCAATCCGTTGAGCTCCGAACTCGGCGTGATGCGCACGTCCCTGCTGCCTGGCCTGGCCGCGGCGGCGCAGCGCAACCACGCGCGGCAGCTGTCGCGGGTACGCCTGTTCGAACTGGGCCGCGTCTTCCACGCCAGCGCCAGCGCCGACGCCGCCGCGCCGCGCGAGACGCTGCGCGTCGCCGCGATCGCGACGGGGGCGGCCCTGCCGGAGCAATGGAGCGGCGACACGCGCGAGATCGATTTCGCCGACATGAAGCGCGTGGTCGAAGGCCTGCTGGGCCTGGCCAACGCGCAGGCCGAATTCCGCCCCTGCGCCGACGCCTTCGGCCATCCCGGCCGCAGCGCGCGCCTGTGGCGCGACGGCCGCGAGATCGGCTGGATCGGCCACTTGCACCCGCGCCTGGTCAAGTCGCTCGACCTGACCGGCGAAGTGCTCGCCTTCGAACTGGACGTCGAGCCGCTGGCGGCGCGTGCGCTGCCACGGGCGGCCGAGCTTTCCCGATTCCCTTCGGTGCGCCGCGACCTCGCCCTGGTGGTTCCGGAGCAGACCCCCTGGTCCGGCCTTGCAGGCCTGCCTGGCCGGCGCCCTCGGCGGCCGCCTGCAGGAGGTGCTGCTGTTCGACGAGTACCGCGGCCCGGGTCTAGAAACGGGTACAAAGAGCCTCGCTATGGGCTTGATTTTGCAGGAAGTTTCACGCACCCTTACAGACTCCGAAGCCGACGGTGCCGTGGCCGGGGCGCTGGCCGCACTGGCCCGCGATTGCGGCGCAAGGATCAGAAGTTGAAGCATTTGTTGCAGATGTATTGGGCTGTGCGGGCAGGGGGATTCCGTTCATGGCGTTGACCAAGGCCGAGATGGCCGAGCGTCTGTTCGAGGAAGTCGGGCTGAACAAGCGCGAGGCGAAGGAATTCGTCGACGCTTTCTTCGACGCGCTGCGCGAGTCGCTCGAGCATGGCCGCAGCATCAAGCTTTCGGGTTTCGGCAATTTCGAACTGCGGCAGAAGAACCAGCGCCCGGGCCGCAACCCCAAGACCGGCGAAGAGATCCCGATTTCCGCGCGCACGGTGGTCACCTTCCGTCCGGGCCAGAAGCTGAAGGAACGCGTGGAGGCCTATGCTGGATCCGGGCAGTAACCGCGAGCTTCCGGCGATCCCGGCCAAGCGCTACTTCACCATCGGTGAGGTCAGCGAGCTGTGCGACGTGAAGCCGCACGTACTGCGTTACTGGGAAACCGAATTCGAAAGCCTGGCGCCGGTGAAGCGCCGCGGCAACCGCCGTTACTACCAGCGCCACGACGTGCTGATGATCCGCCAGATCCGCGGCCTGCTGTACGAAGAGGGCTACACCATCTCCGGCGCCCGCCAGCGCCTCGAGGGCGAGACCGGCCGCAGCCAGACCGGCATGACCGCCCAGATCATCAGGCAGGTCCGCCAGGAGCTGGAAGAAGTCCTGCTCCTGCTCAAGCGCTGATCCGCGCTATAATTCGATCCTTGTCGGGGCGTAGCGCAGCCTGGTAGCGCATCTGCCTGGGGGGCAGAGGGTCGTGGGTTCGAATCCCGCCGTCCCGACCACGTATCAAAGCGCGCTCCGTCGCGCAGCCGCCGTACCTTCCGCCAGCTAGAACGCCGAATCCGGCAGCGCCAGCAAATTCGCCGCGCCCGACTTCATCGCCGCGCCGTGCGCGTTGATCCGCGGCAGGATGCGCGCGAAGTAGAAGCGCGCCACTTCCCGCTTGCGGCGCCGGAAATCGTTCGACTGCGGCGAATGCTCCGCCACCGCCACCGACTTTGCCCACCAGTAGGCCAGCGTGACGTAGCCGGAATAGAACAGGTAATCCACCGAAGCCGCGCCGATCTCGTCGGCATTGCCGGCGGCCTTCTTGCCCACCAGCATGGTCAGCTCGCCCCACTGCCTGGTCACTTCCGCCAGCGGCAGCACGAACTCGATCATGTCCGCGTTGGTCATGTTCTCTTCGCAGAAACGCTGGATCAGCCCGAGGAACTGGCGCATGCCCACGCCCTGCAGCTGCATGATCTTGCGCCCGAGCAGGTCCAGCGCCTGGATGCCGGTGGTGCCTTCGTAGATGGTGGTGATGCGCGCGTCGCGGGCGAACTGCTCCATGCCCCATTCGCGCACGTAGCCATGGCCGCCGAAGCACTGCAGCGCGTGGTAGGTGCATTCGTTCGCCCACTCGGTGAGGCAGCCCTTGACGATCGGCGTGAGGAAACCGAGCAGCTCGTCGGCGGCCTTGCGCTCGGCTTCGTCGCTGGAGCGCTCAAGCGTGTCCACCTGCATCGCCGCCTGCAGCGCCAGCACGCGCGAGCCTTCGCCCAGCGCGATGCAGGTCAGCAGCATGCGGCGCACGTCGGGATGCACGATGATCGGGTCGGCCGGCTTGTCGGCGTTCTTCGCGCCGGACAGCGCGCGCCCCTGCAGGCGATCGCGCGAATAGGCGAGGGCGCCCTGCGTCACCCGGTCCATCATCGACAGGCCCTGGATGCCGACCGCGAGACGCGCGGTATTCATCATGGTGAACATCGCCATCAGGCCGCGGTTCGGCTGGCCGATCAGGTAACCCTCGGCGCCGTCGAAATTGATCACGCAGGTGGGCGAACCGTTGATGCCCATCTTGTGTTCGATGGCGCCGCAGCGCACCGCATTGCGCGCGCCGACCGAGCCGTCGCGCGCGACCTTCATCTTCGGCACGATGAACAGCGAGATGCCCTTGGTGCCCGCGGGCGCATCCGGCAGGCGCGCCAGCACCAGGTGGATGATGTTGTCGGTGAAGTCGTGCTCGCCGGCGGTGATGAAGATCTTGGTGCCGGTGATGGAATAGGCGCCGTCCTCGCGCGGCTCCGCGCGCGTCTTCAGCAGGCCGAGGTCGGAGCCGGCGTGCGACTCGGTCAGGCACATGGTGCCGGTCCAGCGGCCCTCGATCAGCGGGCGCAGGAAGACGTCCTTCTGCCACTGCTCGCCGTGTTGCTTCAGCGCTTCGATCACGCCATGCGAGAGCAGCGAAAAATTACTCCAGGCCAGGTTCGCTGCGTCGAGCATTTCCTTCACCGCCGCGCCCAGCGATTCCGGCATGTCCTGTCCGCCGGCCGATTCCGGGCCGGTCAGCCCGGCCCAGCCCGCGTCGGCGAACTGCAGGTAGGCGTCCCTGAAGCCGGGCGGAGTGGCAACCTCACCCGTGGCCTTGTCGTAAACGCAGCCATGCGCATCGCCGACGGCGTTGAGCGGCGCGATCACCGTCTCGGTGAAGCGTGCGGCCTCGTCGAGGATGGCATCGCAGGTTTCGCGCGAGGCATTGTGGATGCCCAGGCGCGCGTACGCCGCTTCGGCGCCCAGCAGCTCGAAAAGCGCGAAGCGGATGTCCGCCAGCGGCGCCTTGTAGTCGGCGGCCATCAGCGCATCACTCCCGGCAGGCCCGGCGCAGGATTGAGCGAGCTTTCGTAGCTGACCTCGTAGGGCGAGTTGCGCTGCGACGTCGCGATCTGGCCCTTGATCGTGTAGCGGATCGACTGGCCCGCGGACAGCGCCGATGCGACCGCCAGCTTCGCGCCCAGGGCGGGCGTGATGGTGGTCTCGACCGTGTCCGCGGACTCCGGACCGACGCTGATGTTGGGCGCCACCGAGAAGCTGCCCGCGTCCTGGCCGCCGAAGTTCAAGGTGCCGGTGGCAGAAGTGATGGTGCTCGGCACGTTGCTGAAATTCTGCAGGCGCAGCACCAGCTTCCACTGCCCGTTGCCCTGCACCGTGAGTTGCTGGACGCTGGCGCGCGGTGGGTTCAGCTGCTTCTTGACGCGGGCGCCGCCGCTGCAGGCAGCGAGGCCGGCAACGAGGGAGAGCAGGGCGAGGGCGCGAAAGCCCCGGGAGGAAGTGCGCATGGTCGGGAGTCCGGAAGGTGGGCCGTTTTGCCGCAAGCATAGCAGCGGCCCGCGGGCCCCGTACGGACCCGTATCCACCCTTCAGTGTGCGTGCACCTGCGCGTCGATCCACCCGGCATAGCGGCTCACGCGAGTGTAAACATCGGTCAGGCCATATTCGCCGGGCTTGCCCTCGGAGCCCGAGCTCACGCCAGCCAGCAGCGTCTCGCCCTCCAGTTCGACGAACGCGGGGCCGCCGCTGTCGCCCGGACCGCCAACGCCTTCGTCGGGCGTTCCGCCGGGCGGGGCGTCGAAAACCAGGAACAGGCGCCGGGGTCCTGCATCCGCGACCGTGTTGGTGACAGCGCGCCGACGCCCATCCGCAGGCTCCAGCCGCCTTCCTGCATCGCCGAAGTCGCCATATCCGACCACATGGACGATGCGCCCGAGCTCATCGGAATCGCGGTACAGCTGCACCGGGCGCGCGTTGAGCACGGGCGACGAGAACTGCAGCAGGGCCAGGTCCACCTCCGGCGGGCGCCCGGGTACCACCTTTGCGTCCGGGTGCAACACGATCTTCGACACCAGCACTTCCTCCGAGCCGAAGCGGACGCGGTCGCCGGGCTTCAGCGCCGCCGCGACATGTGCCGCCGTGACGGCCCAGGCGGGAGCGACCAAGGTGCAGCCGCCGTCGGGAAGCACTTGTCCGACGGCGGCGAAGCGCAAAGCCAGCCGCAGCCGTTGCGCGTCGTCCCGGTCGGGCCGTCCGACCACCGCGCCGGTGGCGGCCGGGAGAAAAATGGCCGCCAGAACCAGGCACTGAAGCAAGCGATATCCGGGTTTCATCCGACTCCTCGGGGGCAGTGGGCCTTCGGTAGAGGATGCAGCGGCGCCCGAAAGCGTCGCATCAATGCAGCGGTCGCGCATACAGCTTGAAGTATCCCGTGTTGGCGACGAGGCGATAATCCCTCGCTTCCGCGCCGATTGCCGCCGTGATGCGCTCCAGGTCGCCCGGGTGCGCGGTGATTATCGCGGGGGTCTCGCTCCCCTGCGGAAGGCTGCGGTACTCATGAACCTGCAGCCCGGGCACGTCCAGCACCCGGAGCGCGTAGTAGCCCTCGTAGTCGGACACCACCGGAAGTTGCGGACTGCGCAGCAGCGTCCACGCATCCGCAACTGCCTCGGGGTGATAGCGATCGTGGAAGAACTGGTAGCAAAGGTCGTAGCCGTCTCCCGCCGGCGTGGGGCCGCTGTCGCGGCAGGGCGGCTGGGGTTGCAACGCAAACAGCGTGACCGCCACGGCGAGGGCGCCGGCCAGTGCCGGTCCGCGCCAGGGTTGCCTCCAGGCGTGCTCGACCCCGTACGCGGTGAAGCAGGCAAGTACGCAGAACCAGACCGGAAGAAAGGGGACGAGCGTGCGCGGGAAGGGCACCTTGGGCATAGCCAGCACGGCGACGAAGAATGCGGCGAGCAGGCCGAATGCAGTGCCCAGGCCCTGCGGGATCGCTTCCTCCGGCAAGCGCCGGGCGCGCCACAAGGCATATGCGCCCGCGACTGCGCCGGCGCCAACGGGAATCCAGATCCAGGCAATGTCGGCGAAGGGGGCGCGCAGCCACTCGCGCAACAGCGCGCCGCGCGACCAGCTGCTCAGGTCCATGTCCGCGAAGCGCAACAGGTCGTCGAACACTGCGGCGTACGCAAGCAGGCCGAGCAGGGGGCTGCACAACATCAGCAGGTGCCAGCGCGAAAGTGCGGAATCCGATCGCCGCGGCGGCAACCAGCGTCCGGCGAGCACGCCTGCGGCGATGGCGAGCGCCAATACCAGGTTGGAAGGCAGGATCGCCACCGCCGCCGCGCTCGCCACGGCATGCCCGGCAAGCCAGGCACCCGCGCGCTCACGCTCGCAGTTGAGCGCGCACCACAAGGCAAGCGCGAGGAAAAGCCAGGACGGACCGTAGCCGCGCAGTTGCGCGGCGAAGCCCGCTGCGACAGGCGAGGTGGCGAACAGCGCAGCGGCGATGAAGCCACACAAGGGCCCGCCGAGGCGGCGGCCGGCCAGCCAAGTGATCAGCACCGCCAGCAGGTAGGCGCCGATTGGCAGGGCACGCAACAGGGGCACGCTGACACCCTCGGGAAACAGCCCGATCCAGACCGCCATCAGCGCGCTGAACAACGGATGGTTGTTCGGCGAGAAGTACACCTGGAACGGATGCGCGATTCCCTGCGCACTGGAATAGAGCAGGGTGACGACCTCGTCCTGCCACAGGGAATCGCGCAAATGGGGCAGCGCGTTGAACAGCGCGATCAGCTCCAGCAGGAGCAGTCCGGAGATGGCAATAGCGGGCTTGTCGAGCAGACGGCGCATTTGGACGGTCCGGGCGGGATGGGTGGACTCAAAGCAGGTGACGCCCGGGGATATGGATCGCCGGCGATGCAGGTGCTATGGTCGGCTCGCGCCCGCAGACCCCCCGATGCCAGGACGTGTTTTCCATGTTGCATTCGGAGGGACGAAATGCGCAACCATCGGGGCTTCACGCTCATCGAGCTGATGATTGTCGTTGCGATCATCGCAATCCTGGCGGCGATCGCCATCAGCCAGTACCAGGACTATGTGATCCGCGCCCAGGTGGCTGAAGGTGCGGCGCTGGCTTCCGGCGCCAAGACGGCGGTGACCGAATTCCATGCCAGGTCCGGCCGCTTCCCGATTGCCACTTGCGCCAACGGCAATGTGTCGGTGGGCCTGCCCATGCCTGCATCGATCGTCGGATCCTATGTTTCCGAGGTTCGCATCGCCGGAGAGGGCTGCGCGCCGCCCTTGGGCGCAGGCAGCATCGTCGCGCTGTTCAGCAGCAACGCGCCGCAGAAAGCCAGCGCGACGATCGACACTGCCAGCCTGATCTTTTCCCCCGTCACCCACGTGGGTTCGGTGTCATGGCGCTGCAAGCGTTTCCTGGTCGGCGGCAGCGTGGTCCTGCGCGACAAATGGCTGCCATCGAGCTGTCGCTGAGGCAAAAGAAAAGGGCCTGCGATTTCTCGCAAGCCCTTGAAGTGCATGGTGGCCGAGGACGGAATCGAACCGCCGACACGGGGATTTTCAATCCCCTGCTCTACCAACTGAGCTACTCGGCCACGAACCGCGAATGATACCGGGAGGGCGGGGGGCGGGCAACCCGAGTCCCCGCCAAAAGCGGCTATTCCGCGGGCGGAACGTAGCCCGCGGGCGTCTCGGCGCCGCCGCCGAACAGGAATTTCTCCATCTCCGCCTCGAGCCGGAGCGCGGTGCGCGGGGTCGAGCGGCGACAGCCGGTTCTCGTTGATCACCATGGTCTGGTGCGCCAGCCATTCCTGCCAGGCCGCCTTGCCGATGTGCTCGAACACGCGCTTGCCCAGCGCGCCGGGCCAGGGCACGTAGCCCAGGCCCTCGGTTTCCAGCTGGTGCTTCTGGCAGAACACGGTACGGGGCATGGTCAGCGGATCGCGAGGAGGAGTTTGCGCACGGGCGCGGGCAGGCCGACTTCGTCGAGCGCCTCGAGCGGCTGCCAGCGCTGGGCATTATCGCCGATCCGGGAGGCGGGCGTGGCGTCGCGCCAGAGCAGGGGGGCGATGTGCAGCCGGTAGTGGCTGAAGGTGTGCTCGATCAGCGGCAGGGGCGTGTTGGCCTCGAAGTCGGCATCGCTGTGCCGCGCGACGAACAGGCGCGCCTCGTCGTGGTCGGTGACTTCCGGCAGCGACCACATGCCCGCCCACACGCCGGTGCCCGGACGGCGCGTGAGCAGCACGCGCCCGCCGTCGTCGCGCAGCAGCAGCATCAGCGTGCGCCGCTCGGGCAGCGGCTTGCCGGGCCGGGACTCGGGCAGTTCGGCGATGCGGCCTTCGCGCAGCGCGACGCAGCCGTCCTGCAAGGGGCACAGCACGCAGGAAGGATCGCTGCGCGTGCACAGCGTGGCGCCGAAATCCATGATCGCCTGCGTGTAGTCGGCCAGGCGCTGCATCGGCAGGTTGGCCTGCGCCAGCTCCCACAGTTGTTTTTCCACCGTGGTCGAGCCGGGCCAGCCCGCCACGCCGTGGTAGCGACAGAGCACGCGCTTGACGTTGCCGTCGAGGATCGGGAACAGCAGGCCGTGCGCCTGGGCGAGGATCGCGCCGGCCGTGCTGCGGCCGATGCCGGGCAGCGCCGACAGCGCCTCGAAGTCGGTCGGCAGCTCGCCGCCGTGGCGCTCTACGCAAAGGCGCGCGGCCTTGTGCAGGTTGCGCGCGCGCGCGTAGTAGCCGAGCCCGGCCCATAGCGCGATCACGCGGTCCTCGTCGGCCTGCGCCAGCGCGGCCAGCGTGGGCAGCTCGCGCACGAAGCGCTCGAAGTAGGGGATCGCGGTCTGCACCTGCGTCTGCTGCAGCATGATTTCCGACAGCCATACGCGGTAGGGCTCGCGCGGATGCTGCCAGGGCAGGTCGTGGCGGCCGCTGGAGTCGAACCATGAGAGAACACGGTCCGAGAACGAGTCCGTACCATCGGGGCCATTACCGGTCGTCGCCGTCCCAGCATTCACGGCGCCGCCTCGGGCCCCTCGCTGATGGTCACTTCCACGCCCTGCAATTCGATGCCGTCGAAATCCAGCGCGGGCGTCTTCAGCGTCGCCTGCAGCGGCGGCAGCGGCGAGGTCGCGTCCGCGGCCAGCCACTGCCGCAATTCCGGCACGCGCAGGCTCGCCTGCAGCGATGTTTCGCCACGCACGACGTGCAAGGACAGCGGGTCGCTGAAATCTCTTGCGCCGGCGTAGCGCAGTTGCACGGGAAGCGCTTCGCTTTGCGCGGCCAGTGCCGCGGGCAACTTCGGCCATGTCTGAGGCCAGCGGCTCAGTACGGCATCGATGTTCAGGCTCGCCTGGTCCGCAAGTTCAAGAGCCCCGCTTCCCTCCAGGCTCGGAATCGGCGAACTCGCAAGCAGACCGAATTTCGTCGCTTCCAGCCGGAACTTCGGGTCCGCCCATTCATAGCGGCCCTGCAGTGCAATCGCGATCGGCGCCGCCGCCGCGGTCTTCGCTCCGGGTGCGGCGAGCGCCGGTTCGGCGCGTGGCGTCAGCACCAGCTTGAGGTCCAGCGCGGAGGCCAGGCCCGGCGTCGCGACCATCGCATCCAGGGTGAAGGGCAGCGATGTCGTGCCGCTCACCCAGACGGCGCGCGCCTCGAGCTTCGCGGGATCGCCGGCCTGCAGGTGCGGCAACGCCAGCGACAGTCCGGACAGCGACCAGTCGTCGGCGCGCACCGAGCCCTTCGACACAGAGAGGCCTCGGACCAGCGTCGGCAACTTGAAGGGCGTCGGCGGACGGCTGTCGAGCCAGCGCTGCAGGCCGGGCAGGTCGAGCACCGGCGCGTCGAGTTGCACGCGCGTGATCACCGGCTCGCCGCCGGTGATCGTGGACCAGGGCAGGGAAATCTCCGCGCGGCGCGCGGAAAGAAACTCGCGACCGTCGAGCGAAGCCGCGCGGAAGCCGGGCAGCACCAGCCGCGGCTCGGGCTTGAAGGCGTATTCGGGCGTGCCCTCGAATCCGAGCTGGAGCTGCAGGGCTTCGCCGGCCTTGCCGAGCACCGTGCTGGCCAGGCGATTGGGCTCGAGCTGTGCGTTCACCCACACCGCGCCGACAGCGGACAGCGCCGCGCCCACGCCGAGCAGCCAGGGCCAGCGTCGGCGGCGGGGCGCCTGCATTCAGGCCGCGGGCGCGGGCGGGAGCAGGGCGTCCACGAAGGCCTCGGGGTCGAAGATGCGCAGGTCCTCGCGCTTCTCGCCCAGGCCGACGTAGCGAATCGGGATGTTGAACTCGCGCGCGAGCGCGAACAGCACGCCGCCCTTGGCACTGCCGTCGAGCTTGGTCACCACCAGCCCGGTTACGCCGACTGCGGCGTGGAAGGCACGCAACTGGCTCAGCGCGTTCTGGCCGGTAGTGCCGTCAATGACCATCAGCACTTCGTGCGGCGCCTCCGGGTCGAGCTTGGCGAGCACGCGACGGATCTTGCCGAGCTCGGCCATCAAGCCGGCCTGCGTATGCAGGCGGCCCGCGGTGTCGGCGATCAGCACGTCGAAGTCGCGTGCCTTCGCCGCCTGCAGCGCGTCGAAGGCGACCGAAGCAGCATCTGCGTTCTGCCCCTGCGAGATCACCACCACGTTGTTGCGCTCGCCCCACACCTTCAGCTGCTCCACCGCCGCGGCGCGAAAGGTGTCGCCGGCGGCGAGCATCAGGCTGAAGCCGTCTTCCTGGAAGCGATGCGCGAGCTTGCCGATGGTGGTGGTCTTGCCGACGCCGTTGACGCCGACGGTGAGCACGGTGAAGGGCCGCTTCGAAACATCGATCTCGAGCGGGATGGCGATCGGCGCGAGAATGGCCAGCAGTTCCGCGCGCAGGGCTTCGTGCAGCGCGCGCGCGTCGGCGAACTCGCGCGCCTTCATGCGCCTGCGCAGCGACTCGACCAGCGCGGTGGTGGCGGTCACGCCGACGTCGGCGCTGATCAGCGCCGTCTCCAGTTCCTCGAGCAGGTCCTCGTCCAGGCGCGGGTTGCCGGAGAACAGGCCGCCCAGCGTGCGCGCCAGCAGGCTGGCGGCCATGGTCTCGCGCACCTGCTCGCGTGCCTGCGCTTTTTCCGCGGCCAGGCGCTCGGCCTTTTCCGCCTGCACGAGGTCGAAGGCGCTGGCCAGTTCCTCGGGGCTCCAGCCGCTGCGCACGGGCGCCTCGGGCGCGGCCGCCGGGGCGTCATTCGCCGGGGGCGCAGGCGGCTTTTTCTTCAGGAATTCGAACATCGAGGGCGCATCGGGGACAATGCGCGAATGTTATCACCCGCCCGCCGCAGCCCCAGATGAACCGCCCGCTGCCGGGCCAGGTGCGCGTGATCGCGGGTACGCTGCGCGGCTCGAAGCTGCCGGTCGCGGACCTGCCCGGGCTGCGCCCCACCGGCGAGCGCGCACGCGAGACGTTGTTCAACTGGCTGCAGGGCGAAGTGGCCGGCAAGCGGGCACTGGACCTGTTCGCCGGCTCCGGCGCGCTCGGGTTCGAAGCAGCGTCGCGCGGGGCCGCCAGTGTCGTGCTGGTGGAGCGGGATGCGCGCCAGGCCGCCTCGCTGCGCGACAGCGCCACGCGCCTGCATGCCGAGGCCGTCGTGGTGGAATGCGCGGACGCGCTCGCCTGGCTGGCGCGCACGCCCGAGCCGCGTTTCGAGCTGGCCTTCCTGGACCCGCCCTTCGACTGCCGGCCTGCACGCGGCGGCGGCGCGCGCGCTGCTGCCCTGGCTGGCGCCGCGGGCCTGGGTCTACGTCGAGCTGGGCAAGGCCACCGACTTCGCGCCGCCGGCCGGCTGGCAGCTGCACCGCGAGGGCGCCACGCGCGAGGCCCGGCAGTTGCTGTTCCGGGCCGGCTGAAGCGGGCGCTGATACACTAGGCGAAAGCTTCCCGGGGCCAGGAAAATCACTGAGATGACCGCGTCGCGCAACCGGATTGCCGTCTATCCGGGCACCTTCGACCCGATCACCAACGGCCACGTCGACCTGGTGAGCCGTGCCGCGAACCTGTTCGACCTGATCATCGTCGGCGTCGCCGAGAGCCCGGGCAAGAGCCCGGCGCTGCCGCTGGAAGAGCGCGTGCGCCTGGCGCAGGTCTCCCTGTCCGGAATCCCCAATGTGCGCGTCGAAGGCTTCGCCTCGCTGCTCGCGCACTTCGTGCAGGAAGTCGGCGCCGGCGTGCTGCTGCGCGGCCTGCGCGCGGTGTCCGACTTCGAGTACGAGTTCCAGCTGGCGAGCATGAACCGGCACCTGATCCCGGATTGCGAAACCCTGTTCCTCACGCCCGCCGAGCAGCACAGCTTCCTGTCCTCGACGCTGGTGCGCGAGATCGCGCGCCTCGGCGGCGACGTTTCCGCCTTCGTGCATCCCGAGGTTGCCTCGGCGCTGACCGCGCGCTGGGCGCGCGTTACTCCCGGCCCCACCCGTCGAACCACCCCCTGATTCCCTTCCCAGACACACACAGAGGCCAGCCATGTCCCGTCATTCGATCGCCCTCCTGATGCTCACCCTGACCCTCGGCTTCGGCCTGGCTGCCTGCGAGAGCAAGGAGCAGGACGCCGAAGTGGCCAAGAAGCCCGCTACCGCGGTGGTGCTGACCGCACCGAAGACCACGAACGATGGCGAGTGGAAGCTGTACCTCCAGCAGGTCGTCTCGCAGAACATGGAAGGCGTCACCGACCGCGTGTTCCCGTACTACCTGCCGGCGAACCACAGCGAAGTCCAGGCCGACGGCCGCACCCAGTTCGACCGCCAGGCCGAGAACGTGACCTCGGTGATCTCGCGCACGGTGCTGCCGGGCAACATGCTGGTGTTCGGCTCGCCGGACAGCGCCAAGATGGCCGACCTGATGCTCTCCGCTTTCTCCGGCGCGAAGCCGGAAGCGCTGAAGGGTTCGCAGGTGCTGTTCGTCGGCGCCCCCGCGGACAGCGATCGGGTGAAGGCGCTGGTCGAGGCTTCGGGTGCCAAGTACATCTTCGTCGAAGCGAAATAACATCCGGCCGCACGCCGTGGCCGCTCGCTCCGGCCACGGCGCAGGTTGACGTCGCCATGTCCCTTCGCATCAACGAGCTGTGCGTCAACTGCGATGTCTGCGAGCCGGCCTGTCCCAACCAGGCGATTTCGCAGGGCGAAACGATCTACCTGATCGACCCGGCGCGCTGCACCGAATGCGTCGGCCATTTCGACGAACCGCAATGCGTGGTGGTGTGCCCGGTCGAATGCATCGACAAGGACCCGGCGCATCCCGAGGATGAAGTACAGCTGCTCGCGAAGCTGCGGCTGCTGCAGGAGATGACGACGTGAGCGAGCTCGGGGCAGGAAGCCCGGTACGGAAATTGCGGGGGTGGTGGTTGCTGGCGGTGCTGGCGCTGGCGCCGGTGGTGGCGGCGAAGGAACCACCCGCCACGGGAAAACCGCAGGGCGCCGCGATCTCTTCCGCGCACCGGTTGGCGACCGACGCCGGCCACGAGATCATCGCCCGCGGCGGCAATGCCTTCGACGCGGCGGTCGCGGTATCGGCGGCCTTGTCGGTGGTCGAGCCGGTGAGTTCCGGCATCGGCGGCGGCGGCTTCTTCCTGCTGCACGATGCGCGCACTGGCCGCGACATCATGGTGGATGCGCGCGAGACGGCGCCAGCGGCGGCGCGTCCGGACATCTACCTGGACGCGAATGGCGAACTGGACCGCGACAAGGCCCAGAACGGGCCCCTGTCGGCCGGCATTCCGGGCCTGCCGGCCGCGCTGGTGCACGTCGCGAAGAAGTACGGTCGGCTGCCGCTGTCGCAGTCGCTGGCGCCCGCTATCCGCCTGGCGCGAGATGGCTTCGAATTCTTTCCCCGCATGATCGATTCCTACGCCGACCGGCGGGAAGTGATGGAGCGCTACGCCGGCACGCTCAAGCTGTTCCTGGCCGACGGCGATCCGCCGGAGGCGGGTGAGATTTTCCGGCAGCCGGAGCTGGCCGCAACGCTCGAGCGCATCGCCAGGCATGGCCACGACGGTTTCTACCGGGGCGAGCTGGCGCAGCGGATGCTCGCCGACGTGCGCAAGTACGGCGGCAACTGGCGCGAATCCGACCTCACCGGCTACACGGTCAAGGAACGCGAGCCGATCCGCATCCGCTACCGCGACTGGGACATCGTCACCGCCTCGCCGCCATCCTCCGGCGGCGTGGTGCTGGCGGAAATCCTGCAGGTACTGGAGGGCTGGGACCTGTCGAAACTGGAAGAGGCGCAGCGCGTGCACGTGGTGGTCGAGGCGATGCGTCGCGCGTACCGCGATCGCGGCATCTACCTGGGCGATCCCGACTACGTGCAGATGCCGATCGCGCGCCTGACCAGCGACGATTACGCCGCTGGCCTGCGCGCCTCGATCCTGCCCGACAGGGCGACGCCGAGCGCCATGCTCCCGGTCGGCAATCCGCCGGGCGAAGGTGACAACACCACGCATTTTTCGATCATTGATGCCGAGGGCAACCTCGCCGCGGTCACCCAGACAGTCAACCTCGCCTATGGCTCGGGCATGGTGGTGGATGGCGGCGGCTTCCTGCTCAACAACGAGATGGACGATTTCGCGCTGCGCCCCGGCACGCCGAACAGCTTCGGCGTGATCGGATTCGGCGCCAACGCGGTGGCGCCGGGCCGGCGCATGCTCAGCTCGATGTCGCCGACCTTCATGATCGGCCCGGAGCGCACGGCGGTGCTTGGCGCCAAGGGCGGCAGCCGGATCATCACCATGGTGCTGCTCGGCATCCTCGGCATCGAGCAGGGCATGAGCGCGGAGCAGATCGCGGCGATGCCGCGCTACCACCACCAGTTCCTGCCCGACCGCATCGTGGTCGAGCCCGGCGCGATCTCGCCCGGGGCGGCGGCGACGCTGCAGGCGATGGGGCACGAGCTTGCGCCCGGGCCGAACTGGACCTTCTTCCTGCACGCGGTGGACTGGAACCGCGCCGACGGCACGCTCTCGGGCGGCGCCGACCCGCGCAATCCGCCGGGCACGGCGCGCGTCGTGGAAACGCGCAAGGAGCCAGCACGATGAAGCTGTGGTCGATCTGCGGCAATACCCAGCGCCTGGACGGCGGCGCCATGTTCGGCAACGTGCCGCGCGCGATGTGGGAGAAATGGATCCGGCCCGACGAGGCGCACCGCATCCCGCTGGCCTGCCGCGCGCTGCTCGCCGATGGCCTGGCCGGCAAGCGCGTGCTGTTCGAGGCCGGCATCGGCGCCTTCTTCGAGCCGAAGCTGCGCGAGCGCTTCGGCGTGGTCGAGCCCGAGCACGTGCTGCTCGACAACCTGGCCGCCGCCGGCTTCACGCAGGAGGACATCGATGTGGTGGTGCTCTCGCACCTGCACTTCGACCATGCCGGTGGCCTGCTTGGCGCCTGGAAGGAAGGCGAGGCGGCGCAGCTGCTGTTCCCGAACGCGACCTTCATCGCCAGCGCCGGCCACGTGGCGCGCGCGCGCGATCCGCATGCGCGCGACCGCGCCAGCTTCATCCCCGAGTTGCTGCCGCTGCTGGAGGCGAGCGGGCGCTTCGAGGTGGTGGATGGCGAGTACTCGCAGGCGCTGGGCAAGGCCGTGCGCTTCCACTACAGCGAAGGGCACACGCCGGGCCTGATGCTCGCCGAGATCGTCGGCCCGGGCGGGCACGGCGGCGTGGTGTTCTGCGCCGACCTGATCCCCGGCCGCGCCTGGGTGCACCTGCCGGTGACCATGGGTTACGACCGCTACCCAGAGCGCCTGATCGACGAGAAGCAGCACTTCCTCGCCGACAAGCTCGCGCGCGACGTGCGCCTGTTCTTTACCCACGACACCGACTGCGCGATGGCGCGTGTGCGCCGCGACGAAAAGGGCCGCTACGCCACCGTCGAGGAAGCCGCGGCGCTGCGCGGCGAACCCTTGCCTGCCTGATTCCTGACAATCCCCAACCCAGAACTGGAGCCGCGACCCGATGATTACGATGCTTTATGCCGGACTGTGCACGATCCTGGTGGTGCTGCTCGCGCTGCGGGTCGTGCAGTGGCGCTTCCGCCACAAGATCGGCCTGGGCGACGGCGGCGACCGCGAATTGCTGATGCGCGTACGCGCGCATGCCAACGCGGTGGAGAACATGCCGCTGGCGCTGCTGCTGCTCGGCGGCATGGAGTTGAACGGTTTCAGCCCGGCGCTGGTGCACGGCTTCGGCGCCACGCTGTTCCTGTCGCGCGCCGCGCATGCCTGGGGCCTGAGCCACAGCAGCGGCACTTCGCGTGGGCGCTTCCTCGGCTCGCTGTTCACCTGGCTGCTGATGCTGGCGATGGCCGCCGGCGCGATCGGCGGCTTCCTGCTGCAGTTCCGCACGCTGGCGGGCTAGTCCAGGTCGGGCAGCTGGATCTCGTCGGCGCCGAGCAGGCGCTCGATTTCGACCAGCAGCGCACGCAGGGGAGCGCTGAGCTCGGGCGCGTAAAGGCGCGCGCGGTCCACGCTTTCGACGCGGCCGAAGAAGCTCTGGCGGATCTGCTCTTCGCTGCGCGCGTGGTGCAAAAGGTCGGTCAGCAGGTGCTGGAATTCGCTCGGGGTCGGCGCGGCGCCGAGCGGGGTGCAGACCGCAGCCAGCGCCGCAAACAGTCCCTGCGCATCCGGACCGAGGCCGTATTCGGACGGGCGGTAATCCAGGAAGGCGCTCTGCGCATCGGTCCACACGCGGAAGCTGCACTTGGCCAGCGAGTGGTACAGCGGCTGCTCGGAGATCAGCACCAGCACGAAGTTGCGCGGGTTGACGCTGACGCTGCCGGTGCTGCCCTGCCACTCGCGGGTCATGACGAAGTGATAGAGCCGCGCCTGCTCGGCGAAATGCGCGCCCTGCAGCTGATCGAGGATGAGCATCGTCGGGCTGGCCTCGGAGTAGGCACAGGCCTCGCTCATCGCGCGCTCGAAGGGATCCGGCGCCGCCTCGGGCTGGCCCAGGCTGCCATCCTCGAGCACCACCGGCATCGGCGGACCCGGCGTCTCCTCGGCGCTGAAGTCGTGGTACAGCACGTGGGCGTGGCCCAGGGCCTTGCCCAGCGCCTGCGCGAAGGCGGTCTTGCGCCGGCCGGCAGTGCCGTCCACGTGCAGTACGCGCAGGTGCGACTGCTGGGTTTCGAGCAAGCAGCGCAATGCGTGGTCGAAGTCGTCATTGGATTCGAAGCCGAATTCGGCCAGCTTGCGGCGCAGGGTCATGGCGTGATTCTAGGCCGGGGCAATGCCGCCGCGGCAAGCGCGGCAAGCAGCGCGAGGGCCGCACCGGCGAGGAAGGTCGCCTGGGCGCCGGACGTGGCCCACAGGGCGCCGGCCAGGGCGCTCGCCGGCAGCAACATCAGGCCGCGCGCCAGGTTGACCACGCCGAAGGCGGTACCGCGCAGCGTGGGCGGCGCGGCATCGGCGGTGAGCGCCGAGAGCAATCCCTCGGTCAGGCCCAGGTGCACGCCCCACAACGCGATGCCGGCCAGCACGCCGGGCAGGCCCGTGGAAAGCGCCAGCAGCAGGTCCGCCGCCAGCATCACCAGGCATCCGAGCGCGAGCAGCCAGTGCCGCGGCATGCGGTCGGAGAGCCGGCCCGCGGGCCAGGCGGTGAGCAGGTAGGTGAGGCTCATCACCACCAGCGTCAGCGGCGCGAAGCCGAACGCGAGCCCGGCCTCGTTCGCGCGCAGCACCAGGAAGGCCTCGGAGAAGCGCATCAGCGTGAACAGCAGCACCAGGCCGACCAGGGCCCAGAAGCTGCGCGGGTAGTCGCGGAAGCGGAAGCCGGTGAACGGATTGCCCCGGGTTTGCGCCTTCGGCACCTGCGGCGGTTCGCGCAGGCCGGCCAGCAGCACCAGCACGGTGAGCACGGCCGGGATGCAGGCGATCCACAGCACCGTGCGCAGGGGAAGCGCCATCACCGCGACGAACAGCACTGCCAGCAAGGGTCCGGCGAAGCCGCCGACGGTGTCCAGCGACTGCCGCAGGCCGTAGGCGTCGCCGCGCTGCGCCGGCGCCACTTCGTCGGCGATCAGCGCGTCGCGCGGTGCGCCGCGGATGCCCTTGCCGATGCGGTCGGCGAAGCGCGCCAGGAACACGGTGCCGGCGGAACCGGCCAGCGGAAACAGCGGCTTGCTCAGCGCGGCCAGGGCGTAGCCGAACACGATCAGCGGCTTGCGCCGCGCCCAGCGGTCGGACAGGGCGCCCGAAAACACTTTCGTGATCGAAGCTGCGGCTTCGGAGGCGCCCTCGATGAGCCCGAGCGCGAAGGCGCTGATGCCGAGCGTGCCCACCAGGAACAGCGGCAGCAGCCCATGGATCATCTCCGAGGAGGTGTCCATGAGCAGCGAGGCAAAGCCCAGCACCCAGACGTTGCGCGGCAGTCGCGCGCCGCGGTTCAGCACATCAGGCGGCTTCGGCGTGGCCCTTGTCGAGCGCCTTGCGCGGGCCCTTGAGCAGCGCCTCGCGCACGTTCGACACGATCAGCTCGACTTCCTCGTCGCTGATGTTGAAGTGCGGGGTGAAGCGCAGCGAGTTGGTGCCGCCGTGGATCACGCCGATGCCGCGCTCGCGCAGCCATTCCTCGGTCGAGCCGGCGCCGTAGCACTTGTAGCTGGGGTCGAGTTCGCAGGAGAACAGCAGGCCGGTGCCCTGGACCTTGGTGATGCGGCCGCCCAGTTCCTCGCGCAGCTTGTTGAGCCGGTCGAGGAACTGCTGGCCCTTGCCGCGGATGTTGTCGCGCAGCGCCGGCGTCAGCGAGCCGAGCACGGTCGAGGCGATGTCGAGCGCGCGCGGGTTGGTGGTCATGGTGTTGCCGTACACGCCCTTGCGATAGAGCGCGGCGGCGCGCTCGTTCACGGCGAGCACCGACAGCGGGTACTGGCCGCCGTTGAGCGCCTTGGAGTAGGTCTCCATGTCCGGCGCTTCCAGTCTGCTCGAAGCCCGGATAGTCGACGATCGACAGCACGCCATGGGCACGCAGGCCGGCCTGGATGGAGTCCACCAGCAGCAGGGTGCCGTGCGCCTTGGTCAGCTCGCGCGCGGCGGCGTAAAAGGCCGGCGGCACGGCGCGACCGGGGTCGCCTTCGCCCATCACCGGCTCCAGGAACATCGCCTCGATGAACCAGCCGTTGGCGTCGGCGTCGGCGAACACCTGGCGCAGCTGCTCGACGTTGTAGGGCTCGACCGTGATCAGGCTGGTTTCGTTGCGGAAGCTGGCCAGGTGCTGCACGTAGGCCTTGCGCGAGGAATCGGAATAGATCGCCGGGCGCTCGGTGCGGCCGTGGAAGGCGCCCTTCACCGCCAGGCGCTTGATCGTGCGGCCGGCATGCGCGCCGCCGGCATCGGTGTGGATCTTGGCGTTGACGTCGGCGATGCGGCCGGCCAGCGTCACCGACTCCGAACCCGAGTTCAGGCACAGGAACTTCGGGTAGGGACAGCCGTCGGCGCGGCTGTGGCCGATTTCCTTGCGCAGCGCGCGCGCCAGGCGCAACTGCGCCAGGTTCGGCGTCATCACGTTGGCCATCACCTGCGGCTTCGCCATCGCGGCGAGCACCGCTTCCGGCGCGTGGCCGAAGCCGAGCATGCCGTAGCCGCCAGTGTCGTGCAGCACCGCGCCCTTCAGCGTGACCACCCACGGCCCGCGCGCGGCGATGCCGACGTAGGGATTGACCGCGTCCTCGGCGTAGAAATTGATGAAGCCGGTCTGCACGGCGGCGATCTGCGCCTGCTCGTCGATGTCCACCAGCTCCGGGAACTCGGCCTGGATGTCCGCGAAGGCGGCGACCGCGGCCTCGACCGCGGCGCGCAGCTCGGGGAACTTCGCGGCGAGGCGGTCCACCGTGGCATCGTCGAGGCCGTTGGTGCGGACGGAACCGGCACGGGCGCGCAGCGGGGCGAGCAGGGCGGTGGTGGTCATGGTGGATCTCCAGGAAGCAGAAAAAGCGCAGGGTAGGCCCGCGCTTTCGTCGTGGTTGAACAGGCGTACAGTTTAACATGCGGTTTTCGCCGTTATAACCCCCAAAAACACGGCAAAAAACGCCAAAACCGGAAAACTGCATGCGCCCGCCAACCCGCGCCGTACAATGCCGGCCCGCATGAAGAAATCCGACTTCCAATTCGAGCTGCCGCCGGAGCTGATGGCGCAGGAGCCGCTGCCGGAACGCTCGGCCAGCCGGCTGCTGCTGGTGCCGCCCGCGCCCGCGCCGTTCGAGGACCTCGTCATGCGCGAACTGCCGGCGCTGCTGCGCGCCGGCGACCTGCTGGTATTCAACGACACGCGCGTGATCCCGGCGCGCCTGTTCGGCGCCAAGGACATCGGGCGGCCGCGTGGAAATCCTGCTCGAGCGCATCACCGGCGAAGCCGAGGTGCGCGCGCAGATCGGGGCCAGCAAGTCGCCGAAGGCCGGTTCGCGCATCACCCTCGACGATGGCACCGGGCTGACCGTGCTCGGCCGCGACGACGAGTTCTACCGGCTGCGCTTCGACACCGACGAGCCGATCGAAAGCTGCTGCAGCGCGCCGGGCGCATGCCGCTGCCGCCCTACATCCGCCGCGCCGCCGACATCAGCGACGACGAGCGCTACCAGACCGTGTTCGCGCGCAACACCGGCGCGGTCGCGGCGCCCACCGCGGGCCTGCACTTCGACCCGCCGCTGCTGGAAGCGCTGCGCGCGCGCGGGCGTCGAATTCGGCCACATCACCCTGCACGTTGGCGCCGGCACCTTCCAGCCGATGCGCGCCGAGTCGCTGTCCGAGCACGTGATGCATCGCGAGTGGCTGAACGTCGGCGCCCTGTTGTGCCAGCAGGTCGCGCGCGTGCGCGCTGCCGGTGGCCGCGTGATCGCGGTCGGCACCACCGTCGTGCGCGCGCTGGAATCGGCGACCCGCGACGGCGAATTGCGTCCCTTCGCCGGTGACACGCAGATCTTCATCTTCCCGGGCTACCGGATCCGCTCCGTGGACGCCTGCTGACCAACTTCCACCTGCCCGAGAGCACGCTGCTGATGCTGGTTTCCGCCTTCGCCGGCCGCGAGCGCATCCTCGCCGCCTACCGGCACGCCGTCGCGCAGCGCTACCGCTTCTTTTCCTACGGCGACGCGATGCTGCTGCATCCCGCGGAGGCGGCGGCATGAGCCGCATGTCCTTCGCGCTGCTGGGCTAGCGACGGCGCGGCGCGTCGGGGCCGGTTGTCGTTTCCGCGCGGCGAGGTGGACACGCCGGCTTTCATGCCGGTGGGCACCTACGGTTCGGTGAAGGCGATGCTACCCGGACGATGTCGCGCTGGGCGGCGCGCAGATCATGCTCGGCAACACCTTCCACCTGTACCTGCGGCCAGGGCTGGAGGTGATCGAGGCGCACGGCGGCCTGCACCGCTTCATGCGGCTGGGACGGCCCGATCCTCACCGACTCGGGCGGCTTCCAGGTCTGGTCGCTGGCCAAGCGCCGGAAGATCACCGAGGACGGCGTCACCTTCGCCTCGCCGGTCGATGGCGCCAGAGTGTTCCTCGGCGCCGGAAGAGAGCATGCAGATCCAGCGCGTGCTCGACTCGGACATCGTGATGATCTTCGACGAGTGCACGCCGTACCCGGCCACCGAGCGGCAGGCGCGCACTTCGATGGAGCTGTCGCTGCGCTGGGCCGAGCGTTCAGCAAGCGCGCGCACGAGGGCAACGACGCGGCGCTGTTCGGCATCGTGCAGGGCGGCACCTTCGACGGAACTGCGGCTGCGCTTCGGCGCGCGGGCTGCGCGACGATCGACTTCGACGGCTATGCGGTCGGCGGGCTGGCGGTGGGCGAGCCCGTGGATGAGCGTAATGCAGTCTTACGGCGGTCCTGCCGGCTCTCCCGAGGATGCACCGCGCTATCTGATGGGCGTCGGCAAGCCCGAGGACATCGTCGAGGCGGTGGCGCGCGGCATCGACATGTTCGACTGCGTGATGCCGACCCGCAATGCGCGCAACGGCCACTACTTCACCCGCTTCGGCCAGGTGCGCATCCGCAACGCCCGCTACGATCACGACCTGCGCCCGATCGAGCCCGGCTGTAGCTGCCGCACCTGCGCGCAGGGCTTCACCCGTTCCTACCTGCGCCACCTGGATCGCTGCAACGAGATCCTGGCTTCGATGCTGGCCACGGTGCACAACCTGCACTACTACCAGCAGCTCATGCAGGGAATCCGGGCCGCGATCGAGGCGGGGGACTTCGGCGGTTTCCGGGAGCGTTTCTACGCCGAGCTGAAGGCCGGGGAGCCCGGCTAGGCCGCGTGTGGCATAATCCGGGGTTTTCGCCCCCGGAAAATCCCATATGTCCCTGCTCGACCTGCTCATCTCGCCGGCCGCCGCCCAGGCCGCCGCCCCCGGCGCCTCCCGAGCCCCTTCCCCAGCATCGTGATGATGATCGCGCTGTTCGGGATCATGTACTTCCTGATGATCCGTCCGCAGATGAAGCGCGCCAAGGAACACCGCGAGCTGATCGCCAAGCTCGCCAAGGGCGACGAAGTCATCACCAACGGCGGCATCGCCGGCCGTGTCGAGGAGCTGGGCGAGAACTTCATCACCGTGGACATCGCCGAGGGCGTGCGCGTGAAGATGCAGCGCGCCGCGATCGTCGCCGTGCTGCCCAAGGGCACGTTGAAGTCGGCCTGATCCGGCCCAATACGAACACCACTGCCCCTGCGGGGGCCCAAGCGAATCGCGCCGATGCTTGAATTTGCCCGCTGGAAATACGTGCTCATGGCGATCGTGCTGGTGCTCAGCACGCTCTACTCGCTGCCCAACCTGTATCCCAAGGAGCCGGCGGTGCAGGTCTCGGCCAACCGCGGCGGCAGCGTGGACGACGCCCTGGATGGTCGCGTGGAAGCGCTGCTGAAGGCGGGTTCGCTGCCGGTGAAGTCCGTCGCGATCGAGGGTGAGAACCTGGTCGTGCGCCTGGCCGACGTGGACCAGCAGACCCGCGCCGCCGACCTGATCCGGGTCGAGCTGGGCAGCGCCTACAACGTCGCGCTCAACCTCGCCTCCACCGTGCCGCAGTGGCTGCAGGCGGTCCGCGGCAAGTCCATGGCCATGGGCCTGGACCTGCAGGGCGGCGTGCACTTCCTGCTGGAAGTCGACGAACAGTCCGCGCTCGACCAAGCGCAGCGAAGGCTTCGCTCGACCAGATCCGCTCGCTGCTGCGCGAAGAGCAGATTCCCTTTGCCTCGGTGACGCGCTCGGGCACCGCCATTTCGGTGAAGCTGCGCAGCCGCGAGGACCTCGGGCGCGCGCAGACCAAGATCGCGGCCAGCGCCCCGGAACTGGCGATCCGTGTGGACGGCGACTTCCCCGCCGCGCTCGACGTGCAGATTCCCGCCGCGGAGATCAAGCGCATCACCGACGATGCGATCGAGCAGAACATGGCGACGATCCGCAACCGCATCAACGCGCTCGGCGAGGCGGTGATGCAGCGCCAGGGCCGCGGCCGCATCGTCGTGCAGATCCCCGGCCTGCAGGACACCGCGGAAGCCAAGAAGCTGATCGGCGCCACCGCGACCCTGGAGTACCGCGCCGTGCTCGGCCAGGGCGCCGACGCCATCGCCGCGCGCGACAGCGGCAAGGTGCCGCCCGACGCGCGCCTGTACTTCATGCGCCAGCTGGACGCCTCCGGCCAGCGCATGCCGATCCTGCTGTCCAAGCGCACCATCGTCACCGGCGACCAGCTGGTCAACGCCAGCTTCCAGCTCGATCCGCAGAGCGGCACGCCCTCGGTGTCGGTGACGCTGAACAAGATCGGCGGCGACCGCATGTTCCGATTCACCCGCGACAACGTCGGCAAGCCGATGGCGGCGGTCTACATCGAGACGGTGCTGGATACCAGGAAGTGGACGGCAAGCTGGTGCGCACCTCGCGCGTCAACGAGGAAGTGATCAACGCGGCCACCATCCAGGGCGTGTTCGGCAACCAGTTCCAGACCACCGGGCTGGAGTCGATCGACGAGGCGCAGGACCTGGCCCGGCTGCTGCGCGCCGGTTCGCTGGCGGCGCCGATGATGATCGTCGAGGAGCGCATCATCGGCCCGAGCCTGGGCGCCGAGAACGTCGAGCGCGGCTCCAAGGCGGTGTTCTTCTCCTTCCTGTTCGTGCTGGTGTTCTTCCTGTTCTATTACAAGACCTTCGGCATCGTCACCAACATCGCGCTGCTGCTCAACCTGCTGATCGTGATCGCCTTCATGTCCGCGCTCGGCGCCACCATGACCCTGCCCGGCCTGGCCGGCATCGCGCTCACGGTGGGCATGTCGGTGGACGCCAACGTGCTGATCAACGAGCGCATCCGCGAGGAGTTGCGGCTTGGCAACACGCCGCTGGCGGCGATCGCCACCGGCTACGACAAGGCCTCGGGCACCATCGCCGACGCCAACGTCACCGCGCTGCTCGGCGGCCTGGCCATGTGCGGGCTTCGGCTCCGGCCCGATCAGGGCTTCGGCATCACCCTGGTCATCGGCATCCTCACCTCCATGTACACCGCGGTCGAAGTCTCGCGCGGCATCGCCACCCTGATCTATGGCCACCGGCGCAAGAAGCTGGCCAAGATCTCGATCTGATTCGGAGCCCCGCGGCGTGGAACTCTTTCCTCACGACAGTAAATTCGATTTCATGCGCGCTGCGCCGGGTCTCCCTTGGCGTGGCGACGCTGCTGATGCTGGTCGCCTTCGGGGCGCTGGCGGTCAACGGCTTCAACTACGCGCTGGACTTCACCGGCGGCACCGTCGCCGAGCTGCAGCTTCGACAAGCCGGTGCCGGCGAAACCGTGCGCCAGCGCCTGCAGCAGGCCGGCTTCGAGAGCGCGGTGGTGCAGACCTTCGGCAGCGGCGACGACATCGTCGTGCGCCTGAAGCCGGCGCGAAGGCTCCGATGGCCGCCGAACAGCGGCCAGGCCATCGCGGTGGCCGCGCAGACCGCGGACAACCCGGCCAAGCTGCTACGCAGCGAGTCGGTCGGCCCGCAGATCGGCAAGGAACTGGCGATCAACGGCATGAAGGCGGCGATCTTCGTGGTGCTGGGCTTCCTCGCCTACATCTGGATCCGCTTCGAGTGGCGCTTCGCCGTCGCGGCGCTGGTCACCACCCTGCACGACGTGGTGCTGGTCGCCGGCTGGTTCGCGATCAGCGGGCACGAGTTCGACCTGACCGTGCTGGCCGGCCTGCTGTCGGTGATGGGTTTCTCGATCAACGACACCATCGTGGTCTTCGACCGCGTGCGCGAGAACTTCCGCACCCTGCACAAGCTTTCGGCCGCTCGAAGTGCTGAACCGCTCGATCAACCAGACGCTGTCGCGCACGATCATCACTTCCTTCGTGGCCCTGCTGACCGTGCTGGCGCTGTACTTCTACGGCGGCGCGTCGCTGCAAGCGGCATGGCCGAGTCGCAGATCATCGGCATCATCTTCGGCACGGTGTCGTCCATCTTCGTGGCCTGCCCGCTGCTGCTGGGTCCTCGGCGCCTCGAAGAAGGACCTGATGCCGCGCATGCGCGACGACTCCGAGCTCGCGCGCCGCCCCTGACCGGTTCCGCAAGTACGCGGCCGGGGTCGGGCAGAAATTTTCAGTCACCGCCCGATACCGGCTTGGTGAAAATTCCTGCCCGCCCCCGGCCGCTACGTCGTAGCGCGAGGCAGGGCCGCCACGCGGCCCTTCGCTGGAATGAAAAAGCAAAAACGCGGACAGCGCGCTCCGTCTGCGCAGCCGCGCTTTTCCATGGGTATGAGACAGCTGGTCGACGCAGCAGCCCGGCGGCGGGGGCCATTTTCACCAAGGCGGTATCGGGCGCCGACTGAAAATGGCCCCCGCTGTCGGGCTGCGTACTTGCCGAAACGCTAGTTGAAGGCGTTCGCGTAGCCGGTCTGGACGATGGCTTTCTGCAGCGCGTCGCAGACCTTCATGTTGCCGGCGACGACCTGGCCGCCGTCGAGCAGCTTTTCGCCACGCCCGCGGAAATCGCAAACCCTGCCGCCCGCCTCGCGCACCAGCAGGATGCCGGCAGCGATGTCCCAGGCCTTCACGCCGGCCTCGAAGTAGCCGTCGGCGCGCCCAGCCGCGACCCAGGCCAGGTCGAGCGCGGCGGAACCGGTGCGGCGCAGGTCCTCCGCTTCGGCGGTGGTGAGCAGTTGCCGGCAGGCTTCCAGCTGCGGGCCCAGGCGGGAGCGCTCGCGCGGCGGGAAGCCGGTGATCAGCATGCTGCCGACCAGGTCCTTGCGGTCGGCGACGCGGATCTTGCGGTCGTTGAGGGTGGCACCGGCGCCCTTGCTGGCGCTGTAGATCTCGTTGCGCAGCGGGTCGAAGATCACCGCGTCGGTGGGCTCGCCGTTCTCGACCAGCGCGATCGACACGCAGAAGTGCGGGATGCCGCGCAGGTAGTTGGAGGTGCCGTCGAGCGGGTCGATGACGAAGGTCTGCTTGCCGCGGCCCATGGAACCGGATTCCTCGGCGAGAATCGCCACGTCGGGGAAGGCACGACGCAGTTCCTTGATGATTTCGCCCTCGGCCTGCGAGTCGACCTCGCTGGCGTAGTCCTGCCGGCCCTTCTCGTACACGCTGAGGCTGTCGAGCTTGCTCATGTGCCGGAGCAGGACCGAGCCGCCCTGGCGCGCGGCCTTGACCATGACCTTGATGACCGGTTTCTGCATCGGTTTCGAGTCCGCTGGGTTGGGCAGGAGCATCCGGCTCGGGGCCGGGGTGCGCATGATAGCAGCCGCGGCCCCGAGCCGGCCCTGAAGACCACTAGAATCGCGGCATGGAAAGCACCCCGCGCGTCGTCCTCGTTGGCACCCAGCACCCGGGCAACATCGGTTCCGCGGCCCGCGCGATGAAGACCATGGGCCTGTCGCGGCTCGCCCTGGTGGCGCCCGAGCGCTTTCCCGATCCGCAGGCCTACGCCCTGGCGGCCGGCGCTGCCGACCTGATCGACGCGGCCGAAATTTTCCCGACACTCGCCGACGCCGTTGCCGACTGCCGCACGGTGATCGCCACCACGGCGCGCCAGCGCACGGTGCCGATGCCGGAAATGGACCCGCGCGCCGGCGCGGCGCGCGCGCACGGGGCGCAGGCCCTCGGGCCGGTCGCGCTGGTGTTCGGGCGCGAGCGCACCGGCCTGGAGAACGAGGAGCTGCAGTTGTGCCACGCCGCGATCTGCATTCCGGCCAATCCCGGGTACAGCTCGCTTAACCTCGCCGCGGCGGTGCAGATCGTCGCGTACGAGTGGCGGATGGCCGGGCAGGATGCGTTGCCGGCGGAGATCAGGGCGGGCGATGACGAAGCGCCACCCGCGACCCATGCCGAGATGGAAAGCTACTTCGGCCATCTGTTCGAGTTGCTGGAACAGATCGACTTCCACAAGGGCAAGGACCCGGCAATGGTGACGCAACGCCTGCGCCGGCTGTTCCTGCGGGCGCAGCCGGATGCTCGCGAACTGCGCATCCTGCGCGGCGTGTTTTCCGACGCGCAACGCCTGCTGCGCGCCAAGCTACCGTGAGCGCGGGCGGGGGCGCTTTGCGCTACGCTAGGCCCGGCAAGGGGAAACAATCGAGGTCAGCGCGGTGACGAGGTCGGCAGGAAAATTCCTGGGCAGCTTGCTCGGGCAGTTCGTTTCCGTCCTGCTGTTGCTGCTGCTCGTGCTGCTGGCCCTGTTCCTGGCCTTCGAGCACAGCGAGTCGGCCAGTCAGGCACGCACCATCGCCCTGTCCAACGACGCCTTGCGTACGCTTGGCCGCAGTGAGCTGACGGCGCGCGGGCAGCGGCTCGCCTCGCAGCTGGCCGTTGGCATCGCGCGGCCGATGCAGCTTGGCGATGCGGCGCGGGTCGGCGAGATCGCGCGCGCGAGCGCGCAGCATGCGGGCGTGCAGTACGTGATCATCTTCGATGCCCAGGGCCGCATCGTGTATTCGGGTGACGACGCCGGTCCCGTCGGCCAGCCGATGGTGGACCCGATGGCGGACACGGCGCTACAGGCCGGCTCGCTGAAATCGCAATGGAGCGAGAACCTGCTCGACGTCACCATGCCGGTGCGCCTCGCCGGACAGCGCCTCGGCGGCGTGCGCGTCGGCCTGGTCGCCGGACGTACCGCGCCGGGCCAGGCGCGCATCCTCGCCCCGATCACCGTCCACCTGGAGCAGGTCAGCCGCCGGCAGCATCGCTGGGCGATCTCGTTGCTGCTGCTGGTCGCGGTGCTCGGTGCCGCGGTGGTGTTCCTGCTGGAGTGGCGCGTGCTCGGGCCGATGCGCCGGCTGGGCCTGATCATGGCCGAGGACAAGCCGGGGCAGGCCGCCACGGTGCCGGACGAGAGCGAACGCGGCGACGAAATCGGCGAGCTGATGCGCGCCTTCCTGCGCATGCGCGCCGGCATCGCCAAGCACGACCGCGACATCCGGCGCATGGCCTACACGGATCCGTTGACCGGCCTCGCCAACCGCCTGAGCTTCCGCGAGCTGCTCGACGACCGGCTGCTGACCCTGCATGCGAGCAGCGGTGAGCTCGCGCTGCTGTTCGTGGACCTGGACGATTTCAAACGCGTCAACGATACCCTTGGCCACGAAGCGGGGGACGAGGTCCTCAGCCAGCTGTCGGCGCGGCTGCGCCTCACGCTGGAGCGCTTCGGCGCGCGCGCCGCCGACATCGCGCGCTTCGGTGGCGACGAGTTCATCGTGCTGTACATGGCCGACGACATCCGCGCCGCGTCGGCGCGCCTGGCCGAGGCGCTGCTGGAGGAGATCGAGCGGCCGTTGCTGCTGGGCGGCAAGCAGGTGTTCCTGGGCGCCTCGATCGGCATCACCATGTTCCCCTTCGACGCCTACCACGCCGGCCAGCTGCTGAAGAACGCCGACATCGCCATGTACCAGGCCAAGGTCGCCGGCAAGAACTGCTATCGCTTCTACAGCCGCGCGATGGACCAGGCGGTGGAGCGGCGCGTGCAGCTCGAGCAGGACCTGCGCGGCGCCTGGGACCGCGGCGAACTCAGCGTGGCCTACCAGCCGATCTACGCGCTCGCGGATGGTCGCATCCGCGGCGCCGAGGCGCTGTTGCGCTGGCAGCACCCGCACCTGGGCATGGTGCCGCCCTCGGTGTTCATCGAGGTCGCCGAACAAAGCGGCCTGATCGAGCAACTCGGCCGCAACGTACTCGAGCGCGCCTGCGACGATGCCGCGCGCTGGCGCTCGCGCGACGAGCACCTTCCTTTCATCTCGGTCAACATTTCGCCGCGGCAGCTGCGCAGCGGTGAGTTGCCGGACGTGGTCAGCAATGCGCTGCGCAGCTCCGGCCTGCGGCCCGACCAACTGCACCTGGAGCTCACCGAGACGGCGGTGCTGGTGGACGAAGCGCAGGCCAGCGCGCTGCTGTCGCGGGTGCGCGCGACCGGCGTGAAGGTGTGGCTGGATGATTTCGGCACCGGCTTCTCGGGCCTGAGCCACCTGCGCCGCGTGCCGATCGACGGCGTCAAGATCGACCGCAGCTTCGTCGCCGACGTGCTGCGCGATCCCGACGACCTCGCGCTCACCACCGCGATCATCGCGATGGCGCACTCGCTCGGCATCACGGCGGTGGCCGAGGGCATCGAGACCGAAGGCCAGTACGAGATCCTGCGCGAGCGCGGCTGCGACCAGGGCCAGGGCTTCTGGTTCGGCCGGCCGATGTCCTCGCCCGAACTCGCTGCCAAGTTCTCCGCATAGCGAGCGCGCTGCTCGCGGCCTTTCGGACGTGTCCACTTTGGGCGCTGTTGGAGCAGGGCGCCCAAAGTGGACACGTCCTGCGGCCGCTCGCCTCGCCGCCGCGCTCCGCGCCGCCATCAAGTCGAGCCGGGTCCGACCGGGAGCGCAACGCGCTACTCGAAAGGGCGAGCGCAACGCGCTAGTTCCAGAAGGATTGGCCCCAGGCCATGATCTGGCCGCCGAAGCCCGCGATCACCGCGATCTCGGCGATGCCGAACCCCCACGCGACCAGCATCAGCGCGCCGTCACGTTCGATCAGCGCGAAGGAGAAGGCGAGCAGGATCAGGCCGAAGGGATAGTTGGTCAGCGGCAGCGGCAGGCACAGCAGCCCGCCGAGCACCACCAGCAGCAGGCCGGTGAAGGCATGCGCCGCCCAGTGCGTGAACATGCCGACCAGGCGCGGCTTGGTCAGCTTCTCGAGCCGGCCGAGCCATTTTCCCATGCGATCACGGAAGCTGATGATCCGATAGCGGTGGATCTTGCGCCGCGCGACGAAGCCCGGCAGCCAGGGATGCTCCAGGCGCAGCAGGAACTGCAGCCCGATCAGCGAAGCGAGCGCGCCGCTGATCGCGCCGACCCCGACCGGGATCGGGATGAAGGTCGGCAGCAGCGAGATCAGCAGGAACAGGCCGAAGCTGCGCTCGCTGAAGCGGTCGAGCAGTTCGGCGAGGCTGAGTTCTTCCTCGGGATCGCCGGTCGCGATCTCGTCCACCAGGCCGCGCGTGGTGATCGGGACCGGGCGCTTTACCCGCTTGCGGCGCAGGAGCGACATCGGCCTAGCTGTCCCCTGCCGAAGGCGCGGCCAGGGCGCGCGCGATCAGCAGCTTGTCGATGCGTGCGCCGTCCAGGTCCACTACCTCGATGCGCCAGCCGCGCCAGTCGAAGTGTTCGCCGGCGTGCGGAATGCGACCATAGCGGGCGATGACCATGCCGGCGGCGGTGGTGTAGTCGTTGTCGTCCTCGCCGGGCAGTTCACCCAGGCTGAGCATTTCCCGCAGGTCCTCGCTCGACAGGCGGCCGTCCACCAGCCAGCTGCCGTCGTCGCGCTCAACCACCAGCGGCTCGTCCTCGGCGCTCTCGGTCGCCTGCGCGCGGCCGAGCACGGCGCCGAGCAGGTCGTTCAGCGCCACCATGCCCTGGATGTCGCCGTATTCGTCCACCACCAGCGCGATCGGCTGCTGTTCCTCGCGGAAGATCTCCATCAGCTTGAGCGCGTTGGTGGAGTCGGAAACGAACAGCGCCGGGCGCAGGTCGCGAAGCAGCTCGGCGTTGTCCTTGCACACGCGCCCGGCCAGGGTCTTCACCTCGAGGATGCCGATCACGTCGGTGTCGCCGCCGCGATAGACCGGGTAGCGCGAGAAGGGCGTTTCGCGCATGGTCGCCAGGTTCTGCTCGACGCTGGCGTTCGCGTCCAGCCAGACACGCGCGTGCGCGGCGTCATCAGCGACTCGGCGCTGCGGTCGCCCAGGCGCAGCACGCGGTTGAGCATGTTGCGCTCGTCCTCGTCGATCACGCCCTGCTCGTGGCTTTCCGACACCAGGTGGCGGATCTCTTCTTCCGTCACCTTCTCCGCGGACAGCGATCCGAGGCCCATCAGGCGCAGGATCAGGCGCGTGGATGCAGCCAGCACGAACACGGCCGGCCGCGCGATGGTGGCGAAGAAGTGCATCGGCAGCGCGACCAGCGCTGGCGAGGCGCTCCGGCGCGCAGCGGTGGCCAGGCGCTTGGGCACCAGCTCGCCGATGACGACGGTCATGAACACCATCAGCAGGAACCCGAGGGCGGTGCCGATGTAGCTGCCGTAGCTGCGGCCAGGAAGGGCGCGTGCTCACGCAGCAGCAGGACCAGCTCGGGCCGATCGATTCGCCGCCAACGTAGCCGGTGACGAGCGCGATCAGCGTGATCCACACCTGCACCGCCGACAGGAAGCGCTCGGGGTGCTCGGACAGCTCGAGCGCCTTGCGGGCGCCCCGGCTGTCCCGCGCCAGCTCCTTGCAGGCGGCCCTTGCGCGAGGTGATCACCGCCATCTCGGACAGGGCGAAGAAGCCGTTGCACAGCACCAGCACCAGCACTATCAGCAGTTCGTACATGTTCCTCGGGTTTTCCGGCGAACTGCCGGCATCCAGCCGCGGCCTAGGATACACCGGGGCGGCCGCAGCCTCCGGCTGCGGAGGCCCCGGCCCCGGGGCCGGGCCGCGCCGCCTGCGATGCTAATATGACGCCTTTATTACACCGGGACGCGGCGATGTTTTCCCTCCAGACCATCTTCGGCAAGGGCGACAAGTTCTACGGGCTGCTGGAAGCGAGTGCCGCCGCCGCGCGGGAGAGCACCCGGGCGCTGCTCGAACTGCTGGCCGCGCCGCCGCAGCAGCGTTCGCTGGAGAAGTTCAAACACGCCCGCCAGCGCGAGAAGAACCTGGCTGCGCAGATCAGCCAGGAGCTGGTCAACACCTTCGTCACCGCGCTCGAGCGCGAGGACATCGATGCGCTGTCCACCACCCTGTACAAGATCCCCAAGATCGTCGAGAAGTTCGCCGAGCGTTACATGCTGGCTGCCGACCGTTTGGGCGAAGTGGACTTCACCTCGCGCGCCGTCATGCTCGAGCGCGCCTGCGAGGTGATCGAACAGATGGTCGGCCTGCTGCGCAAGGGCATGAACATCGACACCAGCAAGTTGCTCAACGACAAGATGCAGTCCATCGAGGCCGAGGCCGACCGCCTGATCCTGGAGTTGTACCGGGATACCTACGCCAACGAGCAGGACCCTATGCGCTACCTGATCCTGAAGGACCTGTTCGAGCTGCTGGAGAAGGCCATCGACCGTTGCCGCGACGCCGGCAACGTGGTGCACCAGGTCGTGCTGAAGAACTCCTGAGGCCGCCGGCGTGCTGACCCTGTTGCTGCTGGTCATCCTGACCGCCCTGGTGTTCGAGTTCATCAACGGTTTCCACGACACCGCGAACTCGATCGCCACCGTGGTGGCGACCAAAGTGCTGACCCCGACCCAGGCGGTGATGCTGGCAGCGGTGATGAACCTGATCGGCGCCTTCGCCGGCACCGCGGTGGCGAAGACGATTTCCTCGGGCCTGGTCGACAGCGACGTCGTCAACATGACCTCGCAGGTGGTGATCTGCGCGCTGCTCGGCGGCATCATCTGGAACCTGTTCACATGGTGGCGCGGCATGCCGTCCTCGTCCAGCCATGCGCTCATCGGCGGCCTGTGCGGCGCCGCGCTGGCGGCGGCCGACAACAACTGGGCGGCGCTGATCTGGTCCAGGGCGGGCGAGAGCTTCAGCAAGAACGCCGGCATCTTCTGGAAGGTGGTGGTGCCGATGGTCAGCTCGCCGGTGGCCGGCTTCCTGCTCGGCTTCCTGATCATGGGCGGGCTGATGGCGCTGCTGAGCAGCATGAACAACGCCGGCGGGGTGATGGCGCGCATCTCGCGCCCGCGCTGGGTCAATGCCCTGTTCGGCAAGGCGCAGATCATCAGCGCCGGTTACATGGGCTTCGCCCACGGCACCAACGACGCGCAGAAGACCATGGGCGTGATCGCACTGGCGATCTTCGCCGCGCAGGCCGAAGGCACGCTCGACAACCTGCCGTCCTGGCTCGCCTTCATGCACCCGGACGGCGGCAAGGACGGCATCGACTCCTGGATCATCGTCATCTGCGCCGTGGTCATGGCTGCCGGCACCGCCATGGGCGGTTGGCGCATCATCAAGACCCTCGGCCACAAGATGGTTAAGCTGCATCCGATCAACGGTTTCGCGGCCGAATCGGCCTCGGCCACCATCCTGGTGGTGGCGGCGAACCTGGGCATGCCGGTATCCACCACGCACAGCATCTCCACCGCGATCATGGGCGTGGGCTTCGCCAAGAACCCGAACGCGCTCAAGTGGACGGTGATCGAGCGGATCGTGTGGGCGTGGATCCTGACGATCCCGGCCGCGGGCGGCGTCGCCTGGCTGCTGGTGAAGGCGCTGAAGTACTACGGTCTGTCGGGGCTGTAGGAGCGGCTTTCAGCCGCGACTCGATTGGGCCCTGACAGCAGTCGCGGCTAAAAGCCGCTCCTACAGGAGGTCGCCGCCGGCGCTGAGGTTGCGCTCGAGGTGGTCGCCGGTGCCGCCGATCTCCATGATCAGGCGATCCACTTCCGCCGGCGTCAGCGTGTCGTAGGGGCGGTTCTCGCACAGCTGCAGGTAGGGCACCGAGTCGAGCTCGCCGCAGGCCATGTAACCCACGCGGCTCTGCCAGTTGAAGGCGAGCATGCGCTTGGCGTCCAGGCCGGTCATCGGCGCCACCACCGTGCTCACGCGCAGGAACTTGCGCGCGTCGTCGTCCTCGACTTCGGCGAGGAATACGCTCTGGTGCCGCTTGCCCTGGTCGAGCGAGAGCTCGATGCAGACCATGTAGGGCTCGCGCGCGGTGATCTTGTAGTCGCCTTTGATGGCGCTGCGGACTTGTTCGAAATTCTGCATGGGTAACCATCCTTCCAGTGGCGTATCCTAAACCGGCATGCCCGGAAAGTCTGCCGCCGACCGCATTTTCGCCGCGATCCGCGCCGTGCCGGCGGGGCAGGTGGCCGGCTATGGCGAGATCGCGCGGCGCGCGGGACTGCCCGGGCGCGCGCGCCTGGTGGCGCGATTGCTGTCCGCCAATCCCGACCCCGGCCTGCCTTGGCATCGCGTGCTGCGCTCGGACGGGCGTATCGCCTTCCCGCCCGAACATGCCGCCTTCGCCGAACAGCAACAGCGCCTGCGCGCCGAAGGGGTCGCGATTCGCAACGGACGCGTGCTCGGCCAGCGCGCCGCGGCGACGCTCGATGAACTGATCTGGTCCCCACTTGCAAGGAAGAAAACTTGAATCCGCTCCCCCCCGTGACCAAGGCGCTCCTGTGGGCGATGGGCATCTGCTTCCTGCTGCAGCAATTCCAGCGCGAGACGGCGATGATCTGGTTTGCGCTCTGGCCGCTGGGCGAGTTCCAGACCTCGTCCGGCTTCATCAGCCTGTTCCGGCCCTGGCAGCTGATCACCTATGCCTTCCTGCACGGCGATTTCCTGCACATCTTCTTCAATGCCTTCGCGCTGATCCAGTTCGGGCCGCGCCTCGAGCGTTCGCTCGGCCAGAACCGCTACCTGCAGTTCCTCGCGGTCAGCACGATCGGCGCCGCCGCCTGCCAGCTGGCGGTCGGCACCGCCATGGTCAACTCGGGTTCGCCGCCGTTCCCCACCGTGGGCGCCTCGGGCTACGTCTACGGAATCCTGCTGGCGTGGGCGGTCATGTATCCGCATGACCGGGTGATGATGATCCTGCCGCCGATGGAAGTTTCGGTGCGCACGATGGTGATCATCTTCGGGGCTCTCGCTCTGTTCCTCGGCGTCAGCGGCACGGCGCAGGGCGTGGCGCACTTCGCGCACCTGGGCGGGATGTTCTTCGCCTGGCTGCTGCTGCGCTACTGGCAGGGCAAACCGCCCTTCGGCAAGCGCAAGCCGCCGCCGCCGAAGCGGCCGAATCTGCGGTCGGTGAATTGAGTAGAGGCAGTCGCGGCTAAAAGCCGCTCCTAAAAGCCGCTCCTACAAGCCGCTCCTACCGCAGCGACAGGAAGTCGGGGCTCGCCACCAGGCGCAGGGAATCCAGGCGCGGGCGCGCCTGCGGCAGCACGGCGAGCAGTTGCGCGCGCTCGTCGTGCAGGGCTTCGATCTCCGAGGGACGCACGGCCGGATTGACCCGCGCCAGCGCTTCCAGGCGCAGGATCTCGGCGCCGAGCGTGGCTTCCGCGACCGCCACCGCGTCGGCGGCGAGCCGGTCGCATTGCACCGCGCCTTCGTTGCGCGCGCGCTCGAGCATCGGCGGCACCAGGGCACCGAGTACCTTGCGCATCGAGGACAGGTCGTACTGGCGGTCGGCGGCGCGATGCACCGCGCGTTCGTTCGGCGCAAAGGCCTCGCGCAACTGCAGGCGGCTGTCGACGGCGATGGTTACCGGCAGCGCCGGCAGGAAGCGGTCGACATCCAGGCGCGGCGGCGCCACCACCTCGAGCACGAACACGCACTCGAGGATGGCGCTGCGCGGCGGCAGGCTGTCGTCGACCAGGAAGGCGGCGTTGCCGGTCTCGCCGGAGGCGAGCATTTCCTGCGCCGACAGCAGCAGCGGGTGGTCGGCGCGCAGGTACAGCAGGTCGTCGCGCGCCAGCGCGGTAGCGCGGTCGAAGGTGGCGCTGCGCGCGCCCCCCTTCAGTTCCTCGAAGCCGTCGACGGTGAGGTACTCGGGGTCGAGCAGCCAGGTGTGCAGGCCGAGTGCTTCGCCGTGTATGCCGAAGGCCTCGAGCAGGCGCAGCGGGTAATCGTCCTGCGCTTGCTCGGCGTCGGCGGCCATCAGTGCAGGCAGCAACGTGCCATGGCCCAGGCCGCGGCGGCTGCCCAGCTCGAGCAGGCGATCACGGCCGCGCGCGATGGTCTCCGCCAGTTCGGCGTGTGGCCACGCGCGTGCGCGCGACCAGGTCCTCGATGGCGAGCTCGCGTTCTTCCGGGTCCCGATCCACGATCTGCAGCAACTCGCCGGCGAAGCGGCGCAACAGTTCGCGGCCGTCGGCGACCACGTGCTCGAAGGCGTCCAGGCCCTCGTGCAGCCAGCGCAGCAGCACCTCCTGCGCGCTGCCCTCGACCACCGCGGCGTGCAGCTGCACGTCGCCGCGCTGGCCGATGCGGTCGAGCCGGCCGATGCGCTGCTCGAGCATGTCCGGGTGCAGCGGCAGGTCCCAGAAGATCAGGTGCTGGGCGAACTGGAAGTTGCGGCCCTCGGCGCCGATCTCGCGAGGCGATCAGCAGGCGCGCGCCTTCCGGATCGGCGAAGTAGGCGGCGTTGCGGTCGCGCTGCAGCAGGTTCATGTCCTCGTGGAAGCGCGCCACGGGCAGGCCGCTGCGCAGGCGCAAGGCCTCCTCCAACGCCTGCACCTTGGCGCGCGTGCGGCACAGCAGCAGCGCCTTCGCCGGCGCGATCGCGTCGAGCTTGGCCAGCAGCCAGTCGGTGCGCGGATCGTGCTTGTAGTCGTGCTCGGGCTCGTCCTCGAGCTCGCCGAGGTCATGCGCGAACTCCGCACGCAGGCGGCCGGGGAAGGCGAGGTCCTCGGGTTCCGGCAAGCACCTCCAGGTGCGCGACGCGCTTCGGGAAGCCGCCGACGGCGGCGCGGCGGTTGCGGATCATCACCCGGCCGGTGCCGTGGCGGTCGACCAGGTCGGCGAGCAGCGCATCGCGCGCACCGCCATCGCCGGCGGCGATGGCCGCCAGGCGTTGCGCGAGTGCGTCGTCCTCGTCCGGGAACAGGGGCGCGAGCGCCTCCATGTCGCCGGCGGTGAGCTGTTCGCTGGCGAGCAGGCGGCCGGCGAGGTCGGACAGCGCGACGTAGCGCTGCTGCTCGGCCACGAAGGCCTCCAGGTCGGTGTAGCGCGCCGGATCGAGCAGGCGCAGGCGGGCGAAGTGGCCGCCGAGGCCGAGCTGCTCGGGCGTGGCGGTGAGCAGCAGCAGTGCCGGCGTGCGCGCGGCCAGCGCTTCCACCAGCTGGTAGGCGGGACTGGCTTCGGTCGGCGTCCACGCCAGGTGGTGCGCTTCGTCCACCAGCAGCAGGTCCCAGCTCGCCTTCGAGCGCCTGCGCGGCGCGGCGCGGGTGGCTGGCCAGCCAGTCCACCGAGGCGAGCACGAACTGCTCGTCCTCGAAGGGATTCTCGGGACTGCCGCCAATACTTCGCGACGCCAGCTCCAATGCCTCGCAGCGTTCCTCGTCGTAGATGGAGAAGGCGAGGTTGAAGCGGCGCAGCAGTTCGACGAACCACTGGTTGACCAGGCTTTCCGGCAGCAGCACCAGCACGCGTCGCGCGCGTCCGCTGGCGATCAGCTGCGCGGTGATCAGGCAGGCTTCGATGGTCTTGCCCAGGCCGACCTCGTCCGCCAGCAGCAGGCGCGGCACGCGGCGCGCGGCCGCGACCTCGGCGACGCGCAGCTGGTGCCCGATCAGGTCGATGCGCGCGCCGAGCACGCCCCAGGCCGGGTGTGCGCGCGCGGCGGCGCGGCGCTGCAGCATCTCGCGCCGCAATTCGAAACGGTCGTTGCGGTCGACCCGGCCGGCGAGCAGGCGCGCGTCGGCCTGCGACACCGGCTGCTCGGCGTCGAGCTGACCTTCGGCAAAGCAATCGCGACCGCAGTAGTAGTGGATCAGCCCCTCGATTTCCTCGAGCCGCTCGACCACGCGGCCGACGCCATCCACCTGCACGCGGTCGCCGGGCCGGAACGCGGCGCGCAGCAGCGGCCCGCTGCCGATCGCGTACTTGCGCAGCGTGCCGGAGCCGGTAAAGACGATCTGCACCTGTCGCCCCGCGAGGCGCAGCACGGTGCCGAGCCCGAGCTCGGGTTCGGCGCTGCTGAACCAGCGTTGTCCGGGTCGAAAATCCAACATATGGCGCAATTCTACCGGTCCGGAGGCGTCAACGCGGACGCGCCGGTTCAGCGCGCGTTGGGCAAAAAAAGACGGCCCGGTTTCCCGGGCCGTCGTGCTACCGCTGTGCGGGCAGGGCGCTTACCAGATGATTACCTGGTCGGCGCCGCTGCGCACCATCTTGTCGCCGGGCTTGCAGTCGAATGCATGCGCGAACTCGGTCAGGTTGGAGGGTGGTGCGATCGCGCGGAACATGCCCGGCGCGTGCGGATTGGTGTTGATGTACACCTTCAGCGCCTCCGGGCGCATGGCATTGCGCCAGATCGTCGCGTAGTTCAGGAAGAAGCGCTGGTCCTGGCTGAAGCCGTCGATCAGGCCGATGCGCTTGGTCTCGATGTCCTTCTGCAGCGCGTCGTAGGCGATGCGCACGCCGGAGAGGTCGCCGATGTTCTCGCCGAGGGTGAGCTTGCCCTTGACGTGGATGTCTTCGATGGCGACGTAGTCGTCGAACTGCTTGACCAGCTTGGCGGTGCGCTCCTCGAAGGCCTTGCGGTCGGCGTCGGTCCACCAGTTGGCGTTGCGGCCCTGGGCGTCGAACTGGCTGCCCTGGTCGTCGAAGCCGTGCATGATCTCGTGGCCGATCACCGCGCCGATGCCGCCGTAGTTCAGCGCCGGATCCGCGTCGGGGTCGAAGAAGGGCGGCTGCAGGATCGCCGCCGGGAACACGATCTCGTTCTTCAGCGGGTTGTAGTAGGCGTTGACGGTCTGCGGGCTCATGCCCCATTCCGTGCGGTCCGCAGGCTTGCCGACCTTGGCCATGTTCCAGGCGTTGGCGTGGCGGCTGGCAGCTTGCACATGCTCGAAATAGCTGCCGTTCGGGTCGATCGCCAGCTTCGAGTAGTCGCGCCACTTGTCCGGGTAGCCGATCTTCGGGTCGAAGGTGGCGAGTTTTTCCAGCGCCTTCGCGCGCGTTTCCGTGCTCATCCACTCCAGCTTCTCGAGGCGGGCCTTGAGCGCGATGCGCAGGTTCGCGACCAGCTCCTGCATCAGCTCCTTGGACTCCTCCGGGAACACCTGCGCGACGTACAACTGGCCGAGCGCTTCGCCCATGCTGCCGTTGATCGTGCCCAGCACGCGCTTCCAGCGCGGACGCTGCTCCGGCTGGCCGTTGAGCTTGGTGCCGTAGAAGGCGAAGCTTTCGTTGTCGAGGTCCTCGGACAGATAGGGCGAGGCATCGTTGAGCGCGTGGTAGCGCAGGTAGGCCTGCCAGTCGGCGACCGACACTTCGGCCAGCATCTTGTCGAACTCGGCGAAGAACTTCGGCTGGCTCAGCGAGAAGCCGTCCACCTTGACGCCTTCGGCCTCGAACAGCTTGCTCCAGGAGAAGTTCGGCGTGGCCGCATTGGCCTGCGCCATGCTCACCCAGCTGTACTGGTTCTTCGGCTCGCGGCCCTCGGTCGGGGTCAGGGACGCGCTGGCGAGGCGGGTCTCGAAGGCGAGGATGGCCTGCGCCTGCGCCTTCGCGGCCGCCGGCGCGGCACCGCCGAGCACCAGCATGCGCTCGACGTGCGCGACGAACTCGTCGCGGATGGGCTTGTGCGCGTCCTCGAGGTAGTAGGCGCGCTCGGGCAGCGACAGGCCACCCTCGAAGGCGAAGGCGGTGACCATCTCGGGCTTCTGGAAATCGCTCTCGGCGAAGATGTTGAAGACGAACTGGTCGCCTTCGCCGAAGCTCTGGTACAGATAAGTGGCGATGCCGGCACGGTCGGCGATGGCGTCGATCTTCGCCAGGGTCGGCTTCAGCGGCGTGATGCCTTCCTTGTTGCGGCGCTCGACGTCCAGGCCGGAGCGGTACACGTCGCCGATCTTCTGCGCGTTGCTGCCGAGGGCGTTCTGCTGCTTCGCCAGGCCTTCGACAAGTTGCTGCTGCACGCCCAGCGAACGGTCGCCGAGCATGTTGAAGTTGCCCCAGCTGGTCTTGTCGGCCGGCACCGGGTTGGCGGCGGCCCAGCGGCCGTTGACGTGCGCATTGAGGTCCTGGCAGATCGGCGTGGCCGGGTCCAGGTCCTTGGCGTCGAAGCGGGGTGTCTGCACCAGCTTGCTCTCGTCGAGCACGACCGGCTTGGTGGCGGCGAGGGCCAGCACCGGGGCGAGGGCGGCGGCGACGGCAAGCGCCAGCGCGAGGGGTTTCAGGTGGTTGCGACTCACATCGGGCTCCAGGCCCCGCAGGGCGGAAAGGGTGTCGGGAAGCTGCGGGCAATCGCCCGGCAGGCGCGCGAGCGTAAGCCGGCGGCGCCGGGCTTGGACAGGGCCGGAGGTCACGGTGGTGACCGTTCAGTCCGGGACGGGGAGAATCGGGCTACCCCCGCCGACCGGAGCCCGTCATGAACCTGCGAACCGCTTTCTTTGCCGCCCTGCTGCTGTGCGCCTGCTCGCAGGCCCCGGTCGCGTCCGAGCCCGCGCCGCCGGCAGCGGATCCGCCGGCGCGCAGCGAGCCGGCCTCGCCGGTGGTGTGCACGGCGCCGCGGCCGGAGGTCTGCACCGCCCAGTACGACCCGGTCTGCGCCACCCGCGATACCGGCATCCGCTGCGTCACCACGCCCTGTCCTTCCACCGAGCAGAAGACCATGGGCAATGCCTGCAGCGCCTGCAGCGATGCGAAGACCATCTCCTGGGTGAAGGGGGAGTGCCCGGCAAACTGAAAAGTCGGGTAAGCTGGTTGCGCAAGCTCAGGACTCCCATGCGCAAGACGCCCCGTCTCCTGGCCGCCGCGACTGTCGTTCGTCTTCCGGTAGCCGTTCCATCCTGGCCTTTCGAGGCCGGCCTCCTCGTGCATGGGGTCCCCGCGTCCGTGTCTTTCCCGGCGCATTGCGACCCTTTCCCCACCTGGAGTGACCCATGCGCATCCTCGCCCTCGACGGCATCCATGCCGACGGCCTGAAACTGTTCGAAAACGAAGGCTGGTCGGTGGAAACCGGCGAGCCGATCAAGGACGCCGCCGCACTCGCGGCAAAGCTGAAGGGCTTCGACGCCGTGCTGGTGCGTTCGGCCACCTCGGTCGGCGCCGAAGCGCTCGCCGGCGCGAGCGAGCTGAAGGTGATCGGCCGCGCCGGCGCCGGCGTGGACACGATTGACGTGGACGCCGCCACCGCGCGCGGCATCGCGGTGATGAACGCCCCCGACGGCAATACGCTGGCGGCCGCCGAGCATGCGATCTCACTGCTGTTCGCACTGGCGCGCCATATTCCGCGCGCCGACGCCGGCATGAAGGCCGGCGAGTGGCCCAAGGCCGGGCTCACCGGCTTCGAACTGGAGGGCAAGCGCCTTGGCGTCATCGGCCTGGGCCGCATCGGTTCCACCGTGGCGCGCAAGGCGGTCGGCATCGGCATGGAAGTGGCCGCCTACGATCCCTTCCTGCCGGTCGCCGCCGCGGCGCGCCAGTCGCTGCCGCTGAAGTCGCTGGAAGAACTGCTGGCCTGGGCCGACATCATCACCTTGCACATCCCGCGCACCAAGGAAACCACCAACCTGATCGGCGAAGCGCAGATGCGCCAGATGCGCAAGGGTTCCTACCTGATCAACGCCGCGCGCGGCGGCCTGGTGGACGAGGACGCGCTGCTGCGACTGCTCGACGAAGGCCATCTCGCTGGCGCCGCGCTCGACACCTTCGTGACCGAACCGCTGCAGAAGGAATCGCCGCTGCGCGCCAATGCCAAGCTGATCCTGACGCCGCACCTGGGCGCGTCCACCGGCGAGGCGCAGCAGGCGGTCAGCACGATCCTGGCGCGGCAGATCATCGAGTTCCTCAAGACCGGCGCGGTCGCCGGCTGTGTCAACCTGCCGCCGCTGACGCCGGAGGCCGCGCGCGAAGTGGGGCCGTGGATGCCGCTGATGACCGCGCTCGGCAAGCTGTCGGCGCGGCTGGTGCCGGCGCCGACGAAATTGCAGGTCACCTACGCGGGCCGCACGGAGGCGCTCGACACCCGCCCGCTGACGCGGCTGCTGGTGGCGGCGCTGCTTGGCTCCGCGTCCGGGCGCGTGACGCCGGTGAACGCGCTGCACGAAGCCGCGGCGCGCGGGCTGGAAGTCTCGGAAACCCTGGGTGGCGACGGCGATGGCTTCGACCGCCTGCTGAAGCTGCGCATCGAGGGCGCGCAGGGCGCGCGCGAGATCGAGGCGACGCTGCATCGCGGCCCGCGCGTGGTGCGCCTGGACGGCGTCGAACTCGACTTCGACCCGGGCGCGCACCTGCTGCTGATGCACAACGAGGATAAGCCCGGCGTCATCGGCCATATCGGCACGCAGCTGGGCCAGGCGGGCATCAACATCATCAATTTCTCGCTGGGCGCGCGCGGCGACGGCGAGGCGGTGGCGGCGATCACCGTGGACGAAGCCGTGGCGCCGGCGCAACTCGCGGAGCTGCGCAAGATCCCCGGCATCGTCGCGCTGGAGACGATGTGATGCGGATCCTGCTGGCAAGGCACGGGGAAACACGCTGGAACGCGGAAGGCCGCTACCAGGGGCAGGTGGACGTGCCGCTGTCGGAGATCGGGGAGGCGCAGGCGCGCCTGCTCGGCGACCGCTTGCGCGACGTGCAGATCGATCGCGCGCTGGCTTCGCCGCTGGCGCGCGCGAAGCGCACCGCCGAGCTGGCACTCGGCGCGGCGCGCGAGTCGATGCTGCAGCTGGACGCCGGCTTCGCGGAAATCGCGCACGGCACCTGGGAAGGCCTGCTCGCCTCGGAGATTGGCGCGATCGATGGCGACCGCCTGCGCGCCTGGCGCGAGCAGCCGGAGAGCGTGCAGATGCCGCAGGGCGAATCGCTGCAGCAGGTGCTCGACCGCTCGTGGTCTGCACTCGAGCGCGCCTGCCAAGGCCTCGGCGCGGAGGAAAGCTTGCTGATCGTTGCCCACGACGCGGTCAACCGCGTGCTGCTCTGCCGCATCCTCGGCCTGCCGCTGTCGCGACTGTGGAGCTTCCGCCAGGCGCCCACCACCATCAACCTGCTCGAAGGCCCCGATGTATCGCGCCTCGAGCTCGTCCGCCTCAATGATTGCCAGCACCACACGCCCTTGTTCGGCGAAGCGGTACACCGCGCCCTGTAGTACTGGTGCGAATCCGGCGACGCCGGGCCCGGGGCGGGGTATGCCGCTTTTCCCTCGGTCGGGGCTTCCTGCCCCGACTCGGGCGGCGGCCATCCATGGCCGCCTTGGCGCGGCATACCCCGCCCCAGGCTCGGTTCCCCATCTCCCCGATACACCATCCTCGAGCGTCGCGAACCGTGGCGCGCCCTGCCGTGACTTGGCGAGCGAAGCGACGCCAGTGGAGCGACGGCCGCAGGGCGTGTCCCGTTTTTCCGCCGCCTGCTCTTCGCGGCGGAAGAACGGGACACCCCGAAAGGCCGGCGCAACGCGGTAGCAACGCCCTTCGCAATCCCGCGACACGTGGGCGAGAATGGCGAAATGAAGACGCTTGAGGAATGGCTGGACTACCAGCTGCGTACGCATCCGCAACAGATTGCGCTGGGTTTGGAGCGCGTGCGCGAAGTCGCCATCCGCATGCACCTGGGCCGGGCGGGCAAGCACATCGCCATCATCGCCGGGACCAACGGCAAGGGCTCCACCGTCGCCTTCATGGAGGCGATAGCGCGCGCCGCCGGGCTGCGCGTCGGCGCCTTCACATCGCCGCACCTGCTGCACTACAACGAGCGCGTGCGCATCAATGGCGAAGACGCCACCGACGCGCTGCTGGTCGCCGCCTTCGAACGCATCGAGGCCGCGCGCGGCGAGATCCCGCTGACCTACTTCGAGTTCGGCACGCTCGCGGCGCTGGCGCTGTTCGCCGACGCCAGCCTGGACCTCGCGATCCTGGAAGTGGGTCTGGGCGGGCGGCTCGACGCGGTCAACATCGTGGATGCAGACGTCGCCGTCCTGACCACGGTGGACCTCGACCACCAGGAATACCTGGGCAACGATCGCGAGACGATCGGCGCCGACAAGGCCGGCGTGTTCCGCGCAGGCCGCCCCTGCGTGCTGGGCGAGCGCGATCCGCCGTCCTCGGTACTGCGTCACGCCTACGAAATCGGCGCCTTCGCCATCCGCGGCCATGCGGACTACCTGGTCGAGCGGCGCGAGCATGGCTGGACCTGGCGCGAGCCCGGCTTCGAGCTGGCCCTGCCGATGCCGGCGCTGGCCGCTCCCGCGCAGCTGGACAACGCCGCGGCGGCGATCGCCGCGTTGCGCGCCTTGCCGATCGCACTGACCGAGCGCGCCATCGTCGAAGGCGTGCGCGGCGCGCGCGTGCCTGGGCGCCTGCAGGTGCTGGCGCACGACCCGGAAGTGGTGGTCGACGTGGCCCATAACCCGCAGGCCGCGGCGCAGCTCGCGGCCTGGCTGCGGGCGCACCCAAAGCGCACGCGCGCGGTGTTCGGGGCGCTGCGCGACAAGGACGCGGTCGCGCTTTTCGAGGCGATTGATCCGCTGGTGCTGGAATGGCACCTGGCCGGCATCCTCGATGCCGGCAAGCGCGGCGGAGACGCGACGGCGCTCGCCGATCGCCTCGGCGCGCGCCTGGCGCCGGAGCGCGCGCACCGGCACCTGGACGCCGCGGCGGCGATGCGCGCGGCGGTGGTGGCCAGCGCGGCCGATGAACGCGTGCTGGTGTTCGGCTCCTTCCATACCGTCGCCGACGCATTGCGTGCCGCGGCCGGGCAGGCCGGGAAGGTATAATTCGCCATTCCCCCGGACCGGTGACCGCATGGATTCCTCGCTCAAACAGCGCCTGATCGGCGCCGCCGTGCTGGTGGCGCTGGCGGTGATCTTCCTGCCGATGCTGCTGAAGGGGCCGGACGTGAAGGAGCCCGATGCCGCGCAGGTGCCGCTGAGCATGCCGTCCACGCCGGGCGACGAGTACGAAACCCGCGAATTGCCGCTGACCGAGCCCGCCGGCAGCACCCCCGCCGGTGGCGTGCTGGGCATGACCCCGGCGGCGCCCGCCGAATTGCCGCCCCTGGACACGCCCGCCCCTGCGACCGCGCCAGCGCCGGCGCCGGCAAGCGCTGCCAGCGTCGCCGCCGCGGCGCCGGCCGCGGTCGAGCCCGAGCCCGTGCCCGTGCCCGCCAAACCTGCTGCCGTGCCGGTGCCCGCGACGCCGCCCCCGGCCACCGTCGCCGGCGGTGGCTACCTGGTCAACATTGGCAGCTTCGCCAATCGCGCCAATGCCGATGCCCTGGTCGCCAGGCTGCGGGCGCAGAGGCTGCCGGTGCTGTCCGACCAGGTGGCGATCGCCAGCGGCAGCGCGACGCGCGTGCGGGTCGGGCCCTACGCCGATCGCGCGACCGCGGAGGCTGCGCGCCTGCGCGCGCAGGAAATCACCGGCAATGCCGGCAAGGTGGTGGCGACCGATGCCCCGGCCAGCGCGCTTGCCGCGAAGCCGGCCGCAGCGCCAGCACCCAAGCCCGCCGCGCCCGCCAAGGCCGCCGCCATACCGGCGAAGCCCGCGGCCGCGCCAGCGAATGCCGGTAGCGTCGGCTTCGCCGTGCAGCTCTCGGCGCCCAGCGTCGAGGCCGAGGCGATCGCGCTGCGCGACAAGGCGCGGGCGCAGGGCTTCAGCGCCTTCGTGCAGCCGGTGGAAACCGATTCGGGCAAGCGCTTCCGCGTGCGCGTCGGTCCGGTCGCCGATCGCGCCAGTGCGCAGGCTTTGCAGGCCGATGTCGCCGGCAAGCTCGGCAACAAGGGCATCATCGTTTCGAACCCCTGAGTCACGGAGGTCAGGCCCATGTGCGGCATCATCGGAATCGTCGGCGCAGGCTGACGTCGCCGCGGCGCTGTACGACGGCCTGACCGTGCTGCAGCACCGCGGCCAGGACGCGGCCGGCATCGCCACCCTGGACGGCACGCGCGTGCAGCTGCACAAGGGCAACGGGCTGGTCGACGACGTGTTCGACGACGGCCGACGTGCAACTGCTTACCGGCCGCGTGGGCATCGGTCATTGCCGCTATCCCGACCGCCGGCTCCGCCGGTTCGGACGAGGCGCAGCCGTTCTACGTGAATTCGCCCTAGGGCATCGCGCTGGCGCACAACGGCAACCTGATCAACACCGATGTCCTGCGCCGGGAGGTGTTCGAGCAGGATCGCCGCCACGTCAACACCGGATCCGATTCCGAAGTGCTGCTCAACGTGTTCGCGCACGAGTTGGCGCGAGCAGGGCGCGCTGTCGCCGGAAGCGGCGCTGACCGCGGTCGAGCGGCGTGCACCGCCGCGTGCAAGGGTGGCTACGCGATCGTCGGCCTGGTGCTCGGGCCTGGGCCTGGTCGCCTTCCGCGACCCGCAACGGCATCCGCCCGCTGGTGCTCGGCAAGCGCGAAACGCCTGCCGGCACCGAATACGCCGTCGCCTCCGAATCGGTCGCGCTGGACATCCTCGGCTTCACCCGCGTGCGCGACGTCGCCGCCCGGCGAGGCAGTGGTGGTGACCGACGCGCGGTGAACTGTTCACGCCGCCAGGTCGCGCCGCGCCCGGCCGGCACACGCCCTGCATCTTCGAATACGTGTACTTCGCGCGCCCCGACTCGATGATGGACGACGTCTCGGTGCACAAGGCGCGCATGCGCATGGGCGTCAAGCTGGGCGAGAAGATCCTGCGCCTGCGGCCCGACCACGACATCGACACCGTGATCCCGATCCCCGACACCTCGCGCGACGCGGCGCTGGAGATCGCCAACGTGCTCGGGCGTGAAGTACCGCGAGGGCTTCATCAAGAACCGCTACGTCGGCCGCACCTTCATCATGCCGGGGCAGGCGCGAGCGGGTGAAGTCGGTGCGCCGCAAGCTCAACCCGATCCCGCTGGAGTTCAAGGGCCGGGTGGTGCTGCTGGTGGACGATTCGATCGTGCGCGGCACCACCAGTCGCAGCAGATCATCCAGATGGCGCGCGACGCCGGTGCGCGCAAGGTCTACCTGGCCTCGGCGGCGCCGCCGGTGCGCTACCCGAACGTCTACGGCATCGACATGCCGGCGGCCGAGCGAGCTGATCGCGCATGGCCGCAGCGAAGAGGAAGTACAGTCGCTGCTGGGCTGCGACTGGCTGATCTACCAGGACCTCGCCGACCTCGAGGATGCGGTGTCGGGGCCGAAGCACAAGCTCAGCGACTTCGATTCATCCTGCTTCGACGGCGAGTACGTCACCGGCCTGGAAACCGGTTACCTGGAAGGCCTGCAGCAGGCGCGCAGCGACGAAACGAAGTGCAAGCGCGCCTCCTGAGGCGCGCGCAGCCATGAGCGACGGCAGCGCCGATCCCGCGTCACTGTTCGAAGCATTGCGCGGCGCACTCGCCGAATGCGATCCGGAACAAAAGGCGCAGGCGGCGACCGGGATTGTGGAGCATCTGCGCAGCGGCGCGCTGGCGATCGACCAGCAGGCACGAGCGCCGGGGCCGATTGGCGACCCTGGCCGACCGCCGAGGCCGGCGCTCGTCACTCCCCGCGAACTGCCATCGCGTGGCCTGGGCAGCGTCGAGGGCCGCGCGGCGCTGCTGCACGCCGTCGCGCACATCGAGTTCAACGCCATCAACCTCGCGCTCGACGCGGCCTTCCGCTTCCGCGCAATGCCGCCGCAGTACTACCTCGACTGGACCGGCGTCGCGGCCGACGAGGCGCGCCATTTCCGGCTGCTGCGCGGGCGGCTGGCCGAACTGGGCGTTGCCTACGGAGACTTTCCCGCGCACAACGGCCTGTGGGAAATGGCGGAGAAGAGCGCGCATTCCTGCCTGGTGCGCATGGCGCTGGTGCCGCGCGCTGCTGGAGGCGCGCGGGCTCGACGTCACGCCGGGCATGATCGCGCGCCTGCAGGGGCAGGGCGACGCCGGCTCGGTGGCGATCCTGCAGACGATCCTGCGCCGAGGAGGTCGGCCACGTCGCCATCGGCAGCCGCTGGTTCGCGTATTGCTGCGAGCGCGAGGGCGTGGCGCCGGAAGAGACCTTCATCGCGCTGCTGCGCGACGTCGCGCGCGGCGCGATCCGCGGGCCGTTCAACCACGAGGCGCGGCGCGCGGCCGGCTTCGACGCGGCGGAGATGCAACGGCTGGCGGCGCTCGCCGCGCAGGCCTGAACACAGGGAACTCGATCATGCGAAAGGATTCGATGCACGCAATCAGGGCGGTCGGCCTGTGCCTGCTGCTGGCCGCCTGCGAGGGCGGCGCCGATGGCGGCGGCGACGTGGTGCTGGACGCCGCGTCGAGCGCGAAGGCTACCCAGATGCTGAAGGACTACGAGGCGGCGCGCGCCGCCGGCAATCCCGCCGCGGCCGAAGCGGCCGCCGACCGGCTGCGCGAACGCTTTCCCGACAGCGCCGCGGCGCAGCAGCTGGAAGCCACGCTGGCGGACGTGCGCGCCGGGGCCGAAGTGCTGCGCGAGATGCGGCGCCTGCAGGCGCTGTGGGACTACCAGCAGATCGCCGTGGACGGCGGCACGCAGCACTCGGCCTCGATCTTCAGCCGCACGGTGGATTTGGGCGAGGACCAGCCGGCGCCAATTCCCGATGCGCAACTGGTGCTGCGCGACCATCCGGCCTGGGGCCGCAGCGTCTACCTGCTGCTGCAGCAGTCGAAGTTCGACTGCGGGCGGCCATGCACGCTGCAACTGGCCTTCGACGATGCGCCGATGGCGACCTGGCCGGGCAAGCAGGCTGATTCCGGCAAGGGGCCGGCGCTGTTCATCGAGGACGAGCCGCGCTTCGTCAAGGCGCTGGAGTCGGCGAAGTTGCTGAAAGTGCGGCTACCCGAGGGCAGCGGCAGCTTGCGTACCCTGAGCTTCGAGGTTGGCGGCTTCGCGGCAGGCAGCTACGCCCGGCCCTGAGCCGGCGCCTCAGTCCAGCGCGCTCAGTTCAAAGCCGTCCGGTGCGGCGCGCAACACGGAGCCCTGCTGGTACCAGTCGCCCAGCACGATGCGCTGTGCCGTCGCGCCATTGACGCGCAGGGAATGGATCGCCGGGCGATGGGTGTGGCCGTGGATCAGGCGACGCACGCCGTAGCGCGCCATGGTCGCGGCGACGGTGTCGGCGTTGGCGTCGGTGATCGCTTCCAGCGCGCCTTCGTCGCGCAGCCCGGCCTGGCGCTCGCTGCTGGCGGCGCGCGCGCGTTCGGCGAAGGCGAGGCGCTCGGCCAGCGGACGCGAGAGGAAGTCCTGCTGCCAGGCCGGATTGCGCACCTGCGCGCGGAAGGCGAGGTAGTCGCGGTCGTCGCTGCAGAGCAGATCGCCGTGCATGAGCAGGGTCGGCTCGCCGTACAGGCGCACCACGCAGGGGTCGGGCAACAGCGTGGCGCCGCTTTCCGCCGCGAAGCGCGGCCCGAACAGGAAATCGCGGTTGCCGCGCATCGCGTACACCGGCACGCCGCCGGCGCGCAGCCGCGACAGCGCCGCGCGCACCGATTGCGCGAGCGCGTCGTCGGCGTCGTCGCCCAGCCAGGCCTCGAACAGGTCGCCCAGGATGTACAGCGCTTCGGCCTGCGCCGCTTCCGCGCGCAGGAAATCCAGGAACAGCGCGGTGATCGCCGGGCGTGAGGCGTGCAGGTGCAGGTCGGAAACGAACAGGGTACTCATGGCGGTGGCGGCGCGCGGCCGCTCAGTCGTCCAGCGCGGTCGCGCGCTCGATCAGCACCGGCGTGGCCGGCACGTCGGCGGCGAAGGGCGGGCGCGCGCCGGTGGGAACCGCGCGGATGCGGTCCACCACGTCCATGCCCTCGACCACCCTGCCGAACACGCAATAGCCGCTCATCGCCTGCGTGGCGTCACCGCGGTAGTCGAGCGGGCGGTTGTCGACGGTGTTGATGAAGAACTGCGAGGTCGCGGACGTGGCCTCGCTGCCGCGGCGCGCGGCGGCGATGGTTCCGCGCAGGTTCGACAGGCCGTTCGCCGCCTCGTTCGCCACTGGCGCGCGCTCGGGCCGCGGTTGCATGTCCGGCGTGTAGGCACCGCCCTGGATCAGGAAGTTGCCGATCACGCGATGGAAGACGGTGCCGTTGTAGTGGCCGTCCTTCACGTAGGACAGGAAATTGGCCACCGTGAGCGGGGCCTTGTCCGGATACAGCTCGAGCACGATGCGGCCCATGCTGGTCTCCAGCGCCACGCGCGGGCCGGCGACGGGCGCCAGCACCTCGGGCGGGGCGGGGGGGAGGGCGTGACGGGCGCCTGCGCGTTCGCCACGCCGGCCAGCAGGCAGGCGAGCAGCAGGGCAATTCGGGCCAGCGGTTGCTTCATCCGCGCATTTTATCAGTCACTGCTCCGGTAAAATGACCGGCTTCCCACCGCACGAGCCCCGGCCGATGCCCTGCCGCACCCGTTTCGCCCCGAGCCCGACCGGTTTCCTGCACATCGGCGGCGCGCGCACCGCCTTGTACTGCTACCTGGAAGCTCGCCAGCGCGGCGGTGAATTCATCCTGCGCGTCGAGGACACCGACCAGGAGCGCTCGACCGAGGAGAACGTCAAGGCGATCCTCGATGCGATGGAGTGGCTGGGCCTGGAGTACGACGAAGGCCCGATCTTCCAGACGGATCGCCTGGATCGCTACCGCGAGGTTGCCGAGCAGATGCTGCGCGATGGCCTGGCCTACTACGCCTACGAGACCCGCGAGGAACTCGACGCGATCCGCGAGGCCGCGCTCGCCGCCAAGGAGAAGCCGCGCTACAACGGCCACTACCGCGACTTGAATGCCCCCTTCCGCGAGGATCCGAATCGCGTCATCCGCTTCAAGAACCCGCCGGGGGGCACGGTGGTGTTCGAGGACAGCATCAAGGGCCGCATCGAGTGGAGCAACACCGAGCTCGACGACCTGGTGCTGTTCCGTTCCGATGGCTACCCCACCTACAACTTCGCGGTGGTGGTGGACGACGTCGACATGGGCATCACCGACGTGATCCGCGGCGACGACCACGTCAACAACACGCCGCGCCAGATCAACATCTACCGCGCGCTGGGCAAGCCCGAGCCGCGTTTCGCGCACATGCCGATGATCCTCGGCCCCGACGGCGCCAAGCTTTCCAAGCGCCATGGCGCGGTCAGCGTCATGCAGTACCGCGATGACGGCTTCCTGCCGCATGCGCTGCTCAACTACCTGGTGCGCCTGGGCTGGTCGCATGGCGACCAGGAAATCTTCAGCCGCGCGCAGATGGTCGAGCTGTTCCGGATCGAGGACGTCAATCACTCCGCCTCGCGCTTCGATGTCGAGAAGCTGAGCTGGCTCAACCAGCACTACCTGAAGAGCGACGATCCGGACGAGGTCGGCACGCACCTGCTGTGGCACCTGCAGCAGGCCGGTTACCAGCTCGCCAGTGGCCCCGCGCCCGGCGACGTGGTGCGCGCGCTGCGCGACCGCGTGCAGACCCTGAAGGAGATGGCGGCACGCGCCGCGGTCTGGTATCAGCCGCTCACGCAGTACGACGAAGGCGCCGTGGCCAAGCACCTGGTGCCCGCGGCACAGGCGCCGCTGTCGGCGGTGCGCGAGCGCCTCGCCGCGCTCGGCGAATGGAGCGCCGACGCGGTGCAGGGCGCGCTGGCGGCCACCGGCGAGGCGCTCGGCGTCGGCCTGGGCAAGATCGCGCAGCCGCTGCGCGTGGCGATCACCGGCACGCAGGTGTCGCCCTCGATCGAGCAGACGGTATACCTCGCGGGAAGGGCGCAGGCGCTGGCGCGAATTGACGCCGCGCTTGCGCGCATCCCGGCAGCGGCGCCCTGAAACCGCCGCGCGCGCTTGAATCGCCGCGCGGACGCGCCCACGCTAGGACCATGGCCAAGCCCGCCGCCTGCACCGACCCCTCGCACCACGTCCACGGCGCCGCGGCCTACGTGCACGCCGTCGAGGCCGCCTGCGTCGAACGCGGGCTGCGGCTGACGCCACTGCGCGCGCAGGTGCTCGGTTTGGTGGCCGCTGCCGGCAAGCCGGTGAAGGCCTACGACCTGCTGGACCTGATGAAGGGCGAGGGCGGCAGCACCGCGCCGCCCACGGTCTATCGCGCGCTGGACTTCCTGCTCGAGCAGGGCTTCATCCACCGCCTCGCCTCGGTCAATGCCTTCGTCAGCTGCCACCATCCGCAGGTGCGGCACTCGGTGCCCTTCCTGATCTGCGATGCCTGCCAGAACGCGATCGAGCTCGAGGACGAGCGCATTTCCGAGCTGCTGGAAAGCCAGGCCCGGTCGCTGGGCTTCGCCACCCGCGCGCAGACCCTGGAAGTGCACGGTCTGTGCGCCACCTGCGCGAAGCGGTAGGTGCGAGTTGTTGGCCGGGGCTGAGTGTTATATTATATCAGTCATGGCAAGTCCGAGTCCCGCCGCTCCCCGCTGGTCCCTGTCGCGCTGGGTCGATTCGCTCGGCAGCGTCGGTGCCGTGCTCTGCGCGGTCCATTGCGCACTGTTGCCGGTGGCGCTGGTGCTGCTGCCGATGCTCAGCTTCGGGATCCTCGCCTCTCCCGCCTTCGAAACCGGCTTCGTGCTCTTTGCCACGGCGCTGGCAATCGCCAGCCTGTGGCACGGCTACGGCCACCACCGCGCCTACCACGCCTTCCTGGTGCTGATCCCGGGCCTGGCTGCGCTGTGGGGCGGCATCCTGGTTCCGGCCCTGCACCACTCGCCGGTCGCGCATGGCGTGGCGATGAGCGTCGGCGGCGTCCTGGTGGGCGCGGCGCACCTGGTGAACATGCGCCTGAGCCGGGGTCATGTGCACGAGCACGGACACCGCCACCGCCACCGCCACCGGGGCTGACCCCGGTCGGCGCGGGCCGCGCCGCATGTTAGGCTACGCGCCTCTGGAATTCGCGAAGGAAATCACGCAATGGGCAAGGGCGATCGCAAGACGGCCAAGGGCAAGCGCAACATTTCGAGCTACGGCAACGCCCGCACGGCCGTGTCGAAGAAGGCCGCGTCGACGTCCGCGCCGGTGAAGACCGCAGCCAAGGCCGCCGCTCCCGCCAAGAAGGCCGTGGCCAAGGCTCCGGCGAAGAAAGCCGCCGCCGCGAAGTAATCCGCGCTGCGTTGCCTCAATGAAGCCCCGCCTCGCGGGGCTTCGTCGTTTTCCCGGCCACCATCAACGACACCAGCAGCTCGCCGCCCAGCCAGTAGGCGAGTTCGGAAGGATGCTGCACGCGCCAGCGGGCGAAGTCCGCGCGCAGGCCGACGGCGAGCTTGCCGCGATCGTCCAGGCCCAGTGCGCGCGCTGCATGCGTGGTCGCGCCGCGCAGCGCTTCCTCCGGCGTCAGGCGGAAGTGCGTGCAGGCCAGCGACATCGCCAGGCGCAGCGACTGCAGGGGCGAAGTGCCGGGGTTGAGGTCGGTCGCAACCGCCATCGGCACGCCATGCGCGCGCAACGATTCGATCGGCGGCAGTTTCGTCTCGCGCAGGAAATGGAAGGCGCCCGGGAGCAGCACCGCGACCGTGCCCGCGCGCGCCATCGCGCGCACCGCCTGCTCGTCGCTGTGCTCGAGGTGGTCGGCCGACAGTCCGCCGAACTCGGCCACCAGCGCCGCGCCGCCGAGGTCGCTGAGCTGGTCGGCGTGCAGCTTGACCGGCAGCCCAAGCGCGCGCGCGCTTTCGAACATGCGCCGCGTCTGCGCCGGGCTGAAGCCGATGCCCTCGCAAAAGGCGTCCACCGCGTCCACCAGGCCTTCGCCGTGCAGCTCGCGCAGCCAGCCGCAGGCGGCGTCCACGTAGTCGTCGGCACGGCCGGCGAATTCCGGCGGCAGCGCGTGCGCGCCCAGGAAGGTCGTGCGCACGTCCACCCCCAGCGCCACGCCGAGCGCGCGCGCGACGCGCAGCATGCGCGCCTCGCTGTCGCGATCCAGGCCGTAGCCGGACTTCACTTCGATGGTGCCGACGCCGTCCGCGACCAGCGCCGCCGCGCGCGGCAGCGAGGCTGCGTACAGGCCGGCCTCGTCGAGTGCGCGCGTGGCGCGCACGGTGGACAGGATGCCGCCGCCTTCGCGCGCGATCTGTTCGTAGCTGGCGCCCTGCAGCCGCCGCTCGGCCTCGACCGCGCGATTGCCGCCGAACACCAGGTGCGTGTGGCAGTCCACCAGCGCCGGCGTGATCCAGTCGCCGCCGGCCTCATGCACGGCGTGCGCGAGTTCGCCCGGCGGCCCGGGCAGTTGTGCGCGCGGGCCCAGCCAGGCGATGCGGCCGTTGCGCCAGGCCAGCGCCGCGTCCTCGACGATGCCGTAGCCGTCGGCGTCGGCCAGGGTGGCGAGCCGGCAGTCGAGCAGGAGTCCGTCCCAGCGCGTGTCTTCGGCGGTCATCGCTCGTCCGGGTGGAACCAGCCGGCATTATCCGGCACAGCCGTTAGAATCGGGCGATGGACCTCGAACTGCCCGGCATCCCGAACATCCACTGCCACGCCTTCCAGCGCGCGATGGCCGGACTGGCGGAGCGCCAGTCCGAGCGCCAGGACAGCTTCTGGACCTGGCGCGAACTCATGTACCGCTTCGCCGGCCGCGTCGGCCCCGACTCCCTGCGCGATATCGCCTCGCAGCTCTATGTCGAAATGCTCGAGGCCGGCTACACCAGCGTCTGCGAATTCCATTACCTGCACCACCAGGCCGACGGCCGCCCGTACGACGACCCGACCGCGATGTCGCAGGCGCTGATCGCCGCGGCCCGCGAAACCGGGATCCGGCTGACGCTGCTGCCGGTCTTGTACATGGTCGGCGGCTTCGACGGCCGGGCGTTGTCCGAGCGCCAGCGCCGCTTCCGCCACGAGGTCGATTCCTTCCTGGCGCTGGTGGCCACGCTGCGCCGCTCGGAAGACGCGCTGCTACGCGTCGGCATCGCCCTGCACAGCCTGCGCGCGGTGCCGGCCGGGGCGATGCGCGAGCTGCTGGCGGCGGCGCCCGCCGACATGCTGGTGCACATCCACATCTCCGAGCAGGTGGCGGAAGTGGAGGAGTGCCTGCAGCTGCGCGGCGCGCGCCCGGTGCAGTGGTTGCTGGCCAATGCTTCAGTCAACGCGCGCTGGACGCTAGTGCACGCCACGCACCTGGACGAGAACGAGGTCGCGGGCATCGCGCGCAGCGGCGCGGTGGTGGCCTTGTGCCCGACGACCGAGGCCAACCTCGGCGACGGCCTGTTCCCCCTGCGCGATTACATCGCGCTGGGCGGACGCCTGGGCATCGGTTCGGATTCGAACGTGTCGGTTTCGCCGGTCGAGGAGCTGCGCTGGCTCGAGTACGGCCAGCGCCTGGCCACGCGCCAGCGCAACATCGCCTCGACGGCCGAATATCCGCGCAGCGGCGAGAGCGTGCTGCTGCGCTCGGTCGCCGGCGGACGCCAGGCGGTCGCGCAGGACGGGCAGGAGCGCGACCGCTTCAGCCTCGACGAGACTGCGCCCGCGCTGGCCGGTGTCGCCGCGGAGGACGTGCACGACCGCTTCGTGTTTGCCGGCAACGTGCCGCTGGTGCGCGACGTGCACGTCGGCGGCCACCGGGTCGTGCAGGATGGCCGCCACCCGCGCCGCGAGGAAATCGCCGCACGCTACCGGCGCGCGCTGCGGGCGCTGCTCGCGGACGGCTGAAAGCGCTCGCGGGCGGCCAGCTCCGCCGCCGCGGAAAGCACGTCGCTGAACAGCCCGGCCGCGGTCACCTCCGCGCCGGCGCCGGCCCCGCCCAGGCTGAGCGGCGTCGCGTCCTGCAGTTCGGTGCGCACGCACACCAGGTTCTGGCCCGGCAACAGCTGTCCGAATTCGGAGTGGCGCGGCACCGCGTGCACGCCGATGCGCGCGCCGGACGCGTCCACTTCCGCGAGTACCACCAGCCGCTCGCCGGCCGCCGTTGCTGCCGTCAGCCGCGCGCGCCAGCCGGCGTCCGCGTCCGCGAGTTGCTGCGCGAGCGGGCGGGCATCGGCCGCATCCGGTGCGAACAGCGGCTGCACGCGCAGGGCTTCCGGTTCGAGCGCGAAACCGCATTCGCGCGCCAGCAACAACAGCTTGCGCGCCAGGTCGGTCGCGCGCAGGTCTTCCAGAGGATCGGGTTCCGTGTAGCCGAGCGCCTGCGCCTCAGCCACTGCATCTGAGAACGCGCAGCCCTCGTGCAGGCGGTGCAGCAGGTAGCTGAGCGATCCGGAAAGCACGCCGCGCAGCGCAAGCACGCGCTCTCCGCGCAGGCGCAGGTCGCGCAGCGGGCCGAGCAGTGGAATCGCCGCGCCGGCCGTGGTCTCGTAGCGGTAGGGTGCACGACCTTCGCGCGCGCTGCGTTGCAGGCCTTGCCAGGACGCGAAGCAGCGCGAGTTTGCGCGCTTGTTGGCACCGACCACGCCAATGCCGGCGGTCAGCAGCGGCAGGTAGCTGTCCGCTATTTCGTCGCTGGCCGTGCAGTCCACCAGCAGCATGGGCCGCCGGCGCCCGCGGGCGAGGGCGCGTTCGAGGTCTCCTGCCTGCCGCGGGCACAGCGACGACTCGAGGTCCGCGGGGGCCAGGCCGTCGCTGTCGAAGGCGAAGCCGCGGCGGTCGCAGGCGGCGACCAGGCGCAGGTCGAGGCCGGCCTCGTCGCGCAGGCGGGGCAGTTCGCGCGCCAGGCGGCGGCGCAGCGCGCTGCCGACCTGGCCGCGGGCGCCGACCAGCACCAGCTCGACTTGACTTGTATATGCGTTCATCGCGATGAAGAGATATTACGTTTTCGACAGCATGTCAAGCGTCGCCGGTCCGCCCCCGATAAAATCGCCGCTTCAGCAACGGAGCCAGACATGCCCGCCAGCCGCAAGGACACCAGCCGCCACATCCGCGCCCCGCGCGGCAGCCAGCTCAACTGCCGCAGCTGGCTGACGGAAGCGGCCTACCGGATGCTGCAGAACAACCTCGACGCCGAGGTCGCGGAGAATCCGCAGGAACTGGTCGTGTATGGCGGCATCGGCCGCGCCGCGCGCGACTGGGACTGCTACGACCGCATCCTCGCCACCCTGCGCACGCTCGGCGACGACGAGACCTTGCTGATCCAGTCGGGCAAGCCGGTCGGCGTGTTCCCGAGCCATCCGGACGCGCCGCGCGTGTTGCTCGCCAACTCCAACCTGGTGCCGCACTGGGCGACCTGGGAGCACTTCAACGAGCTCGATCGCAAGGGCCTGATGATGTACGGGCAGATGACCGCGGGCAGCTGGATCTACATCGGCTCGCAGGGAATCGTGCAGGGCACCTACGAGACCTTCGTCGAGATGGGCCGCCAGCATTACGGCGGCGAGCTCGCCGGGCGCTGGATCCTCACCGCCGGCCTCGGCGGCATGGGCGGCGCGCAGCCGCTGGCCGCGACGCTCGCCGGCGCCTGCTCGCTCAACATCGAGTGCCGGCAGTCGAGCATCGACATGCGCCTGCGCACGCGCTACGTGGACGAACAGGCCGCCGACCTCGACGATGCGCTCGCGCGCCTCGCGAAGTACACCGCGCAGAAGCAGGCGATCTCGATCGCGCTGCTGGGCAACGCCGCCGAGATCCTGCCCGAACTCGTGCGCCGTGGCGTGCGCCCCGACGCCGTCACCGACCAGACCTGCGCGCACGATCCGCTGCACGGCTATCTGCCCGCGGGCTGGAGCGTCGAGGAATGGCTGGGCAAGCAGCAGTCGGCGCCCGCGGAAGTGGTCGCGGCGGCCAAGCACTCGATGCGCGTGCACGTCGAGGCGATGCTCGAGTTCCAGAAGCGTGGCGTGCCGACCTTCGACTACGGCAACAACATCCGCCAGATGGCCACGACGTGGGCTGCGCCAACGCCTTCGACTTCCCCGGCTTCGTGCCGGCCTACGTGCGGCCGCTGTTCTGCCGCGGCGTCGGCCCCTTCCGCTGGGTGGCGCTTTCCGGCGACCCGGAGGATATCTACAAGACCGATGCCAAGGTGAAGGAGCTGTTGCCCGACAACAAGCACCTGCATCGCTGGCTGGACATGGCGCGCGAACGCATCAGCTTCCAGGGCCTGCCGGCGCGCATCTGCTGGGTCGGCCTGGGCGACCGCCACCGCCTCGCGCTCGCCTTCAACGAGATGGTCGCGAGTGGCGAGTTGAAGGCGCCGATCGTGATCGGCCGCGACCACCTCGACTCCGGTTCCGTTGCCTCGCCCAATCGCGAAACCGAAGCGATGCGCGACGGCTCCGACGCGGTGTCGGACTGGCCGCTGCTCAATGCCATGCTCAATGTCGCCGGCGGCGCCACCTGGGTATCGCTGCACCACGGCGGCGGCGTCGGCATGGGCTACAGCCAGCACAGCGGCGTGGTCATCGTCGCGGATGGCACCGAGGCCGCGGCGAGGCGCCTGGCGCGCGTGCTTTGGAACGATCCCGGCACCGGCGTGATGCGCCACGCCGACGCCGGCTACGAGAGCGCGATCGCCTGCGCGCGCGAACAGGGCCTGCGGCTGCCGATGATCCAGGGCGCGAGTGGCTAGCGCCATTCTGGGAAGCCCGTCACGTTGCCGGCCCGGGCGCCTGTCCATACTCGCGGCCGTACGGGCTGCGCCCGCTGCAGCCGCGTCGGGAGACCACGCATGAAACTGCACGCGCTCGCCACTGCCGCCCTCGTCGTCATCGCTGGCATCGCCGCCGCACCCGCCGCGGCCACGCCGCCGCCGCGCTTTCCCGCCAACGCCGTCTGGCACCAGGACATCTCGGCCGCGCCGCTGCATCCGGACTCCGCGGGCATGATCTCCACGCTCGCCGGACTCGGCGGCTTCGGCTACGGGCGCATGCAGATCGACTTCGGCATGCACATCGTCAACGCCCCGGCCGGCGCGCCGACGCGCAGCATCGTCGGGTATCCGAGTTCCTCCGAGTACTACGCGCCCGACTGCGAGGCGATCGGCACGCCGATGCCAGTGCCCGACAACGGCGCCATCGAGGCCAACACCGGCCTGACCTGCAACAACGCCGGCGAGGACTGCCACCTGCTGGTGGTGCAGGGCAACACGCTCTACGAGGCTTACCGCGCCAACGCCAGCGGCGCCTCCGGCATGCAGGCGCAGTGCCTGGCGGTGTGGAAGCTGGATGCGGTCTATCCCGAGGACAACCGCGGCGACCACTGCACCAGCGCCGACGCCGCTGGCTTCCCGATCGCGCCGCTGCTGTTCAATGCCGACGAAGTGCACGCTGCCATGCAGCTTGCCGGCGGCGACCTCGGCCATGCGATCCGTTTCATCCTGCCGAACGCGCGCATGGCCTCCATCGGCGGCAGCACGCGCCTGTACGTGCGCCCGGCCAGCCATGCCGGCGGCCCCAGCGGCCCGGAAGCCAGCGTGCCCTACGGCTCGCGGCTGCGCCTGCGCGCCGATTTCCCGGTCAACCTGTATTCGCCGGCGGCGCAGGTGATCCTGCGCACGATGCAGCGTTACGGCATCGTGCTCGCCGATGGCGGCAATATCGCGCTGACGGCGGAAAGCGACCTGTTCACCACGCACACCTGGGCCGAACTCGGCGTCAACTCGCGCATCTTCGACCAGCAGGTGCCGGGCGCACCGGTGCGCATCCAGGACTTCGCGGTGCTCGACACCGGCGCCGCGCATCGTCGAGACCTACGATTGCGTGCGCAACCCGGACCCGGGCGGTGGCGGCACGCCGGCGATCTCCATCGCCGATGCCTCCGTGAGCGAAGGCAACAGCGGCAGCGAAGCAGCTGCAGTTCGCCATCAGCCTGTCGCAGGCCTCGGCGTCGCCGGTGGCTTTCGACGTGGCTACCGCCGACGGCAGCGCCACCGCCGGCAGCGACTTCGTCGCCGCCAGCCAGGCCGGACGCAGCAATCGCCGCCGGCGCCACCAGCGCCAGCTTTCGCCGTCACCATCAATGGCGACACCCTGGTGGAAGGCAACGAAAGCTTCGTCGTGAACCTGTCGAACGTGAGCGGTGCGACCGTGGCCGACGCACAGGCGACCGGCACCATCGGCAACGACGATACCGCCAGCCTGCCGCTGCTGAGCATTGCCGACGTCTCGGTGTCGGAAGGCCGGCGAGGCAACAAGAACCTCGCTTTCACGGTGCGCCTGTCGGCCCCCGCCTCTGGCGCCGTCAGCTACAGCATCGCCACCGGCAACCTGAGCGCCAGCGCGGGCCAGGACTACCTCGCGCAGAGCCTGGGCGGGCAGATGGTCCCGGCGGGGTCGACCAGCAAGAGCTTCGTGGTCGCCATTGTCGGCGACACCGTGAAGGAACCGGACGAGACCTTCTCCGTGACGGTCAGCCAGGTCAGCGGGGCCGCCACGGCCGACGGCTACGCGATTGGGACCATCGTCAACGACGACCGCAGGTAGACGACGGGCCATCGCCCCCTTTGGTCCGCGCGGCCGCCTGCGCTCCGTATCGCTTGCGCAGCCGGTTCTGAATCCGGTTCAAGTTGTTGAATGGAAACGGTTAAGGCAGGCGTGCGTCCGGGCCCGTGATCGGGGGCATCGTGCTGAATGCAATCCAACCCGGGCAATTTGCACTCAGATTCCGTTCATCGCCCGTGCCCTCTACTAGCCATCAGCAAGATTCCCTTGCTGCCCACCGAGGACAGAAATGAACGTCAATACCCTCAATCGCTCCGTGCTCGCCGCGCTGATCGGTTCGGCCCTCGCGGTCGGACTGGTTGCGCCGACCGGCGCACACGCCCGCGACTGGCAGGACTCGGCGCGGCAGCAGACGCCGGAAGAGGCCCGCGATGCCCGTCAAAAGGCACGAGAAGCCCGCGAAGCCCGCGAAGAGGCCGCCGCCCCGGCGCGCAGCGAGGCGCCCCGTGTCCCGGTGCGCGAGGAAGCGGCGCAGGTGCGCGAACGCGAACTGGTGCAGCAGCGCCAGCAGCAGGAGCGCATCCGCGAGCAGAACGTGGACACCCGCCAGCGCAACGACGCGGCACAGGCCGAGCGCGAGCGCGACGGCGCCGAGCGCGAGCGCGCCTACGGCGAACGCAGCCGCGACCGCGCCGAGCTTGCGGAAGCGGCCGCCGAGCGCCAGCAGCGCGAAGCGCGCGCCGATCGTGCACGCGAGGTCGAGCGTCAGCGCGATCGCGTCGAGGATCGCCAGGAGCGCATCGAGGACCGCCAGGACCGCCGCGAGGACCGCCGCGACGACGTCGCCGAGGCGCGCGAGCGCCAGCGCGACCGCATCGACGATCGCCAGGATCGCCGCGAAGACCGCCAGGAGAACCGCCAGGAGAACCGTCAGGACCGCCAGCAGGCGCGCCAGGACAACCTGCCGCCGGCGCGTCGCCTCGACAACCGCCAGCGCGACCAGCGCATCACCCGTGAGCGCCAGCAGGCCCGCACCTACCAGGAGCAGATCCAGACCCGGATCGCGCCGCAGGCGCGGGACTACGCGAACACGCTGCAGCGCAGCGGCCGCCACCACGGCTATCGCTACCAGCAGCAGTACTACCGTCGCCTGCTGCAGATGCTGGCGCTGTGGAACTGGCAGCGCTACAACTACTACAACGACCCGTACTTCTACACGGCCGACGACTATCGCTACTACCGTGGCGGCAGCTGGTACTCGATCAATCGCTACGGCGCCGACATCCTGCGCCAGGCGATCAACTACGGCTATCAGGAAGGCTTCTACGCGGGTCGTGCCGACCGTGAAGACGGCTGGCGCTACGACTACCGTGGCGCGTGGGTGTACCGGGACGCCAACTATGGCTACCGCGGCTTCTACGTCAACCAGCGTGAGTACAACTACTACTTCCGCGAAGGCTTCCGCCGCGGCTACGAGGATGGCTACTACAGCCGTCGCCGCTACGGCCGCTCCTACAATGGTTCGGACGTGATCCTCGGCAACGTGCTGTCGCTGATCCTGAACCTCCAGGCCTACCGCTGGTAAAAGCGTCGCGGAGCGGGCGACACCTCCGCGACCAACAGTGGTCTTGCAACGCCCGGCTCCGGCCGGGCGTTTTTTAGGCCTCGGCGTGCAGGCGGTTGTCGCCGCGCGCGCGGAGTGATTCAATGGCGTCGGGCACGTCCCGGTGCATCGAGGTGTGCTGGCAATTGCTGCTTTCAGCGCACGTTAGGGGCGATGAGCGAATGCGAGGACTCGAATGAAGAGCTTGACCGTTTCGCTTGCGTGTCTGCTGGCCTTCGCGATTGCGATGCCTGTGGCCGCGCAACGCAAGACCTACTACTACCGTCCGGTGACCAAGGACAGCTTCCAGCACAGCAGCAGCACCGCGGCCTGGCGCGACGAGGACGGCGACGGCGTCAACGACGCGCGCCGCGTGCCGGAACGCAAGCGCTATGCCTACTCGCCGGTGTACCGCGACCGCCACCTGTACTCGCCCTACCGCTACCAGCCGAACGTGCGCTACCCGCAACCGCAGGGGCACCAGCGGGGCAGTTGGTGGGGCGTCGGCACCCGCCTGCCTTCGGCCTACTACGCGCCCGAGTACGTGGTGGATTACCAACGCTACAAGCTGCCGCCACCTGTACAGGGCTTTCGCTGGGTACGCGTCGAGAACGACGTCTACCTGGTGCACTCGTCTTCCGGCCTGATCCGCGACGCCCTGTACCAGCTGTTCTATTGATGCCCGCAAGCCTGGCGAAGCAGCTGGCCGGTGACGGCTTCGCCTTCGTGCCCGCGTCGCGCATGCACGGGCTGCTGGCCGCGCAGGGGCCGCTCTCCGACTGGGACGCCTTCGCCGACAGCTGGAACGCGCTGCCAGTGGACGCGTACATGGCCGACCGCGGCCGCTACCGGCGCCGCCGGCATGGCGTGTACGCGGTCGCCGCCAATGGCGAGCTGCGGCGGGCGCCGCGGCAGCCGCACTTCCAGGCGATCGACTACAACCCGCTCAACGGCGGCATCGAGCGCTGGTTCGAACCCCTGGACCAAGCGGTCGCCGAGGGAGCGAGTCTTGGAGCCGTTCTGGGTTGGTGTGCCGGCACTTTCTCCAGCCTCGTTCCAGGCGTCGGTTGGCACGTGGAAGTGCACCAGTTCCGCATCGAGGCGCAGGGCGAAGGCGCGGGCCTGCCCACGCCCGAAGGCATGCACCGCGATGGCGTGGACTACGTGCTCGTGCTGCTGGTGCGGCGCCACAACATCGACAGCGGCACCACCATGATCGGCAACGATGCCGCCGGTTTTTTCGACAGCTTCACCCTGGCCGAGCCCTTCGACGCGGCGCTGGTGGATGACCACCGCGTGTTCCATGGCGTCACGCCGGTGCGCGCGCACGATCCCGCGCGGCCTGCGTATCGCGACGTGCTGGTAGTGACCTACCGTCGCGCCTGATCAGGCGCCGCGGGTGCGCACGTGACCCCGCCGCAGGTTCCGTGCTGCTCACGGCCTTTCGGACGTCGCTCCGGCTGCCGCGCTTCTGCTCACCGGCACACCGCGACGCTGTAGTGTTGGTCGACCCCACGCGAAGCGCGGGTTTCGTGGGGTCGGCTGCTGTTCCGAAAGGGCGGACGCGGCGCGCTCGTTACTTCTCGTGCGGTGGCGCGCAGATCGCGCCGCGGGCTAGGCCAGGCGCCAGGCGAGCGTTTCGCCGGCGCGCATCGGCACCAGCTCGGAATCACCGAAGGATTGCGTCGCCGGAACCTGCCAGGGCTCGCGGACGAGGGTAATTTTCGCCGTGTTTCGCGGCAGCCCGTAGAAGTCCGCGCCGTAGTGCGAGGCGAAGGCCTCGAGCCGGTCGAGCGCGCCGGCCTGCTCGAAGATTTCCGCATACAGCTCGATCGCCGCGTGCGCGCTGTACACGCCGGCGCAGCCGCAATCGGACTCCTTGGCACCACGCGCATGCGGCGCGCTGTCGGTGCCGAGGAAGAACTTCGGCTCGCCGGAAGTCGCCGCCGCGACCAGCGCCAGGCGGTGCACTTCGCGCTTGAGCACCGGCAGGCAGTAGGCGTGCGGGCGCAGACCGCCGCGGAACAGCGCGTTGCGGTTCCACAGCAGGTGGTGCGGGGTGAGGGTGCCGGCGACGCCGGCGCGCGCGCCGCGCACGAAGTCCACGCCCTCACGGGTGGTCAGGTGCTCCATGACCAGCTTCAGTCCGGGGAAGCGCTCCACCAGCGCGCGCCCGATGGCGTTCGATGAACACCGCCTCGCGGTCGAACACGTCCACCGCCGGGTCGGTCACCTCGCCGTGCACCAGCAGGGGCAGCCCGGCTTCCTGCATGGCTGCGAACACCGCGTCGCAGCGCGCCGAGGTCGGTGACACCGGACTGCGAGTTGGTGGTCGCACCCGCCGGGTAGTACTTCACCGCCATGCACGAAGCCGGAGGCGCGCGCGCGGACGATCTCCGCCGGCGCGGTTTCCTCGGTGAGGTACAGCGTCATCAGCGGCTGGAAATCCAGGCCGGCGGGCAGCGCGGAGAGGATGCGTTCGCGGTAGTCGGCGGCGTCGGCGACGGTGCGCACCGGCGGTTGCAGGTTCGGCATCACGATCGCGCGCGCGAAGCGGCGCGGCGCTGTCGGGCAGCACCGCGCGCAGCGCCGCGCCGTCGCGCAGGTGCAGGTGCCAGTCGTCGGGGCGGGTGATCAGCAGGGTGTCGGGATTCGCCATGGGCGCCAGTCTAATGCAGGACTACACTGGCGGCCCCGCAATCCCGGAACGCCGCCATGATCGGATACGTCACCCTCGGCAGCAACGACCTGCCGCGCGCCGCGGCCTTTTACGATGCCCTGCTGGGCGAACTGGGCGCCAAGCGCTTCATGGAGTTCGATGGCTTCATCGCCTGGGCGGTATCTCCGGCCGTGCCCGCCATCGCCGTGGCCAGGCCGCACGACGGCAAGGCCGCGACCGTCGGCAACGGCACCATGGTCGCGATCGCCTGCGACAGCCCCGAGCGCGTCGACCAGATCCACCGCAAGGCGCTGGAGCTCGGTGGCACCGACGAGGGTGCCGGCGGGACCGCGCGGCGACAGCTTCTACGCGGGCTACTTCCGCGACCTTGACGGCAACAAGCTCAACGCCTTCTGCATCCGCCGCTGACGCGGCGGCACGGCGCTTACCTGCGGGCGAGCTGCGAACTCCACTGCGCGCGGTACATGGCCGGGTAGCGTGCCTTCAGGCGCGCCACCTTGGGGGCATCGTGCGCGAGGATATAGGGATGCGCCGGATTCAGCCGCGCAAACTCCTGGTGGTATCCTCGGCCGGCCAGAACTTCGACAGCGGCACCAGTTGCGTCACGATCGGCGCCTTGCCGAAAGTGCCGGCCGCGGACATCTGCGCGAGGTAGGCGGCGGCGATGCGCTGCTGTTCGCGATCGCCGTGGAAGATCGCCGAGCGGTATTGCGTGCCGCGGTCCGGGCCCTGCCGATTGAGCTGGGTCGGGTCATGCGCGACCGAGAAGTAGATCTTCAGCAACTGCCCGTAGCTGACCTGCCGCGGATCGAAGGTGATGCGCACCGCCTCGGCATGGCCGGTGCGGCCGCTGGCGACCGCCTCGTAGCCCGGGTCGGCTTCCGCGCCGCCGGCGTAGCCGGAGACGACTTCGGTGACGCCGCGAACATGCTCGAACACGGCCTCCACGCCCCAGAAGCAACCGCCGGCAAACACCGCCGTCTGCAGTCCGGCGGACTTCGCCGGCGCGAGGTCCACGCGCGGTTCCGGCACCGGCTGTCGCGCGGCGCGGGTATTGCCCGCGAAGAAGAAGACGAATATGCCAAGCACGACGCGATGAGCAGGCCGAGCAATTTGTCGGACAGGCGGATGGCGCGCACGCTCATTGGGCTTTCCTCCTTGCTCAGGCCGGCACGAAGCGCAGCGCAACCGAATTCATGCAATAGCGCAGGCCGGTCGGCGGCGGTCCGTCGTTGAAGACATGCCCCAGGTGGGCGTCGCAGCGGGCGCATACCGTTTCCGTGCGCACCATGCCGTAGGCGCGGTCCTCGCGGTCGCGCACGTTCTCGGGCGCAATCGGCTGCCAGAAGCTCGGCCAGCCGGTGCCGGAGTCGAACTTGGTGGCGGCGTCGAACAGCGCGGTGTCGCAGCAGATGCAGCGGAACACGCCGCGCACGTCGTGCAATGCGTTCAACTCGCCGCTGAAGGCGCGCTCGGTGCCAGACTTGCGGGTGACGTAGAAGCTCTTCGCCGGCAGCGTGCGCTGCCATTCTTCCAGCGACTTCACCACCTTGGGCACGCTGGCCACGCGCACGCGACGAGCGGCGCGGTCGAATTCGACGATGCGAACCTTGGGGGGCGGCAAGGAGGGCGCAGCGGCGACGGCGGAAGCGGCGGCGCCGGGGCGTGAACAGGCCAGCGCCAGGCCGGCGAGGGCAAGGGCGGAGCCGCCAAGCAGGCGGCGGCGGGTCGGATCGGGGCAACGCATCGCAGTCCTCCGGAATCGCCGGCAGCTTAGCCGGCGATTCCGTAGTACTGCGTGAAGACTCAGGCCATGCCGCGCTTGCTGAGCCGCAGTCCGGCCTTCAGGCCCTCGGCGGTGTGCACGTACTGCTTGGCCAGGACGCGGATCACGAAGCTGTGGTCGCGGTCCATGACCACCTTCTGCAACGAGTGCTGCAGCGAGCTCTCGGTCTGCTCGAGCTGGGTGATCGAGGCCGGGTTGACCGCCTTGATGCCCACGTAGGTCTTGCGGATCTCGTCGAGGATCTCGGCGGGCTTGCCGCGCTTGGGCGCCGGCTTGAGTTCGGCCGACAGGTTCTCGGCCAGGGTGCTCTTGGCCTTCGCCATGTCGGTGAAGACGCGCTTGAGCTTCTTGTCGGCGACGGTCTTGGCCGCTTCCTCGTAGAACTCGGTGCCAGTCCGGCTGATCTGGACCAGGTCGTGCAGGAAGTGGGTGGTATCGCTCATCGAACTCTCCTTGTTGTGCAGGCAAGTCGAGGCCGGTCGCGGGGGGGGCGGCCGGGTCGGCGTGATCGTCGGGCCCGGAGGCGGGAAAACCCCGTTCCGGGCTGAAATCGTTCAGGTTGAGACGGCGTCGAGAGGGCGCCGGCGTCGGTGGATGCCCGGAACGATCTGGATCGTGTGAACCGAGATTAACAAACCGAGCATGAAAATTCGGTTATTTCTTGACCAGAATCCCGGTTTTCCGCGGAAAATCAGCCGGTTTCGACCGCCGCCGCGTTGACCCGGCGGGGAATGCCGGCTTCGTCCGTCAGGCGCTCGATGCGGGCGAAGACCTCGGCCCGGGCAAAGGGCTTCTTCATGAAGTCGTCGGCGCCGATGCGGTGCACGTAGAACTCCTCGGTCGCCTGCTCGTTGCCGCTGATCATGATGATCGGGATATGGCGGGTGATCGGGTCGCGGCGCAGCACGCGCAGTGCGTTGAAGCCGTTCATGCCGGGCAGCACGATGTCCAGGAACACCAGGTGCGGCAATTCCGTCCGCGCCAGCTCGATGCCAGCCTCGGCATCGCCGGCTTCGATCGTCTCGAAGTCGTTCTGTCGCATCATCCGCCGCAGCAGCGTGACGATCGTCGCCGAGTCGTCGATGATCAGCACCTTGATGCCGGGCGTGGTGGTCTTGCGCTCCTTCTGGCGGCGCTCGTTGCCACTGGCCGTCTGCGCCAGCTCCGATTCGGTCGGCGGCGCCGAGCCGAACAGGCGCATCAGGCGTTGCATGAATCCCATCGGTGCTCTCCCCCAAGCTGCCGCAGTTTGGCTGTTGCCGTAAGTGTGCGCAAGTACTCGTCTTTTTGTTCGCTGATCGTTCGCCGGAGGTGAGGGGGGGGGCGCGGCCGACATCGAAAACGTCCTGTTTTCGAAATCTCGAAACAAGAGGGGCCATGGCGAGCTTCGGCCGACGAGCGCGACGAAGTTGGACGCGAGCGCGCAGCGACGCGAAGCGCGCTGCGTCGGGGTGCCGGACGCCGGGGCGGGGGCGCCCCTTCCAAGGGCCATGGATGGCCTGCGAGCCGCTTCGGCCAGGGACGGCCGATGCGGCGGGAAGGGGCGCCCCCGTCTCGGCGGCCGGACAGCAGCCAACCGAAGGCGAGCCTTCGCTCGCCGACCGAAGCCTTACTTGATGATCGGCTCGTCGAGCATCAGCGCGCGCACGTAGCGGACGGGCGGCGAGCCGAAGGACAGTTCCTTGTCGTGGTAGGCCTTGAGGTTGAACGCATCGCCCTGCTTCGCTTCGACCGCCTTGCGCAGGTCCAGGTGCTCCTGCACGCCAACGAAGTAGGTCGGCAGCTGGGTCGAACTCAGGCGCGCGCGCGTCCACTTGCCGGCGGCCTCGCGCTCCTGCTGGAAGGTGCCTTCCATCATCAGCTTCATCGCGTCCTGCTCGCTCATCCCGTCCACATGGATGGACTGGTCGAGGATGGCGTTGGCGATCGAGCGCAGGTACCACTTCAGCTGGACCAGCCGGTACAGGGGATCGTGGTCGCGGTAGCCCTCGTCGGCCATCACCTTCTCGGCGTAAACCGCCCAGCCTTCGACGAAGGAGCCCGAGGAAAGCACCGCGCGAAGGGTCGAGGGATGCTTGTTCGAATGCCAGATCTGCACGTAGTGGCCCGGCATCGCCTCGTGGATGCCCAGTTCATCGATCGAGCGCGTGTTGTATTCCTTGAGGAAGGAAGTCACCTGCGCCGGCTGCCAGTCGTCCGGTATCGGCGACACGGCGTAGAAGGTGTCCAGGCCCTTGTCGAGGGGTCCGGGCGAATCGCAGTAGGCGACGGAGAAGCCGCGCTGGAACTCGGGCATCAGGATGATCTGCACGGGCGCATCGGGCAGCGTGATCAGGTCCTTCGCGCGCACGAACTCGGTGGCTGCGGCCATGGTGCGCTTGGCGGTCGCGACCACGTCCTCGCGCTTCGGGCGGTCGGCGTAGGCCAGCTCCAGGGCGGTTTCGATGGTCTTCTGCTGCTGCGCGGGGCTCGGCCGGTCGGGCATCGAGGCCGCGGCGGCCTTGTCCTTCAGCACGTCGCGCGCGACCTGGTACATCTCGGCGCGCACGCGCTTGAGTTCGGCCTCGGCGCGAGCGCGGATATCCGCGCGCGTCATCGGCGAATCGAGCGCGAAGGCGAGCTTTTCGTCGTAGAGCTTCTGGCCGATGCGGAAATCGCCCTTCGCATTCGGCACCAGGGTTCCGTCAAGCCAGCTCCTGATGCGCGGCCACGGCCTCGCGCAGCGCGGCGACCGCGGCGTCGAAGCGGGTGCGATCCGCGGCGGCCAGTTCGCCGGCGTGCGCCATCATCGTTTCGTCGACGATGCCCATCAAGCCGCGGTTCTGCTTCGCCACGGTTTCGGCATGGATCGCTTGGCACGCGCGCCGGATCGAGATTGGCGCGCGCGGCGGCGAGCAGGGCCGGCAGCTTCTCCATGCGCGAGGTGGCGTTCTTCAGGCGCTCGGGCCAGGGCGCGAAGTCGCGCGCGACAGGGTGTACAGCGCGCCGCCAGCGACCGCGTTGTACATCTGCGGGTCCCAGGCCCAGGCCTGGAGCGTTTCCCAGCTCCAGATGTCGTAGCGCAGCTGGTTGCGCAGCACCGAGGCGTCTACCTGGTTCTCGCGCGACAGCAGCTTCAGGTCCATCGCCTCGAGCTCGGCCAGCATCTTCTTCGAGAATTCGAGCGACTTGGCGCGGCCGGCGGCGCTGTAGTCGTCCAGCTCGGCGTCGTAGCGGTGGTCGCCGACCTGCGTCGCGCTGGTCGGCGAAAGCGCCAGCCAGCCGTCGAGCCAGCGCTTGGAAAGGTCGGCGAACTTCGCGTCGGCCTGCTGCCGGTCGGCGGCGCCAGCCGTGGCAGCGCCAGCCGCGCTGGAATCAGGGTTGGGCGCGGACGCGGGCTTGCAGCCGGCGATGGCGAGGGAGATGGCAGCGGCGAGCAGCAGCGGGGCAGGACGGAGCATGGCGGGTTCCCGTGGGCGTTGGAGATGCGCGCGGAAGGCCGCGCGGGCGCCACAGCATACTTCGGGCGCGCGCCGGGGGCGCGTGCCGATCAGCCCTCGAACACGGCCTCGGGGGCGTCCCGGCCCGGGTGCGAGCGGCGCACGGCGGGGAACAGCTGGACGAGCAGCGCGCCCGCCGCCAGGGTCCAGACGATCAACGCCCCGCTGGGCAGGTCGAACAGCGCCGAAAGCAGCAGTCCGGCCGCGTAGCCGAACGCGCCCACGAGGTAGGCGACGAGCAGGCGGCCGCGGCCCTTCATGCCGGCGGTGGCGAGCGCCGGCACGATCAGGCTGGCGAACACCAGGTACACGCCGACCAGCTGCACAGAGGCGGTGATGGCGAGTGCGAACAGCGCGTAGAACCACAGTCCGGCGAGACGGCCGCGTTGCCACGCCATCACCGCCAGCAGTGCCGCCGAAAGCAGTGCCGCCGGCCACAGTTGCGCGAAGCCGACCCAGAGGATCTGGCCGACGAGCAGGTCCTTCAGGTGCTCGCCGCCCTGCGGATTGTTCGCCAGCAACAGCAGCGCACCGGTCGCCGCGAGCACGAACAGCGTACCGATCAGCGGCTCCTGGTATTCCGGCCAGCGCCGGTCGGTCCAGGCGAGCAGGCCGGCGCCGAGCAGCGCGGCTGCCGCGGCGGCGAACTGCACGCCCAGGCCGTGCTCGTCCACGCCGAAGAAGCCGGCCGCGATCACGCCGAGGGCGGCGATCTGTGCGATCGCCAGGTCGATGAAGATGATGCCGCGCGCGAGCACCTGCTTGCCGAGCGGCACGTGCGTGGAAAGCACGATCAGGCCGGCCACGCAGGCGGGGCCGAGGATGCCAGGGTCCAGTCCTTCCCAGTTGAGCGCGAGGGTCATTTGCGCGCGGCCAGCAGCTTGTCGATGGTGGAGTCGAAGAGGCCGAACAGGTCCTTCGATTGCGCGTCGCCACCGACGCTGAAAGGCAGTGCGACCACCGGCAGGCCGGTGCGCTGGGCCAGCCAGTCGCTCGCCTTCGGATCCTGGTAGGACGCGTACACGATCGCCAGCGTGTTCGAGTTCTTCGCCGTGTCGACCAGGCGTGCGAGGTGTGCGCTGCTTGGCGGTACGCCTGGCTTGGGTTCGAGTGCACCGATCTGCTTGAGGCCAAGCCATTGCGTCAGGTAGATCCAGGCGTCGTGGTGCACGACGATGTTGCGGCCGCGCAGCGGCGCAGCCTTCGCTTCCCAGCGCCTGGTCGCCGCCGCCCAGCGCGTGCTGAAGTCGGCGAGGCGCTGCGCATAGGCCGGTGCATTGGCCGGGTCGAGCAGCGCGAGCCTTGCGGAGAGCGTGCGTGCAATGACCAGTACGCGATAGGGATCCAGCTGCACGTGCGGATTGCCCATCGGATGCACGTCGCCGGCGGCGCGATCGAGTACCGCCGGCTTCTGCAGCGTCTTCACCTGCCGCGCCGCCTCGAAGACGCCATTGCCCGCGGCCACCTTGGTGTTGCCCGACTGCCGTACCAGCTGCGGCAGCCAGCCCACCTCGAGTTCCGCCCCGGTGCACACGCTGAGGTCGGCGCGGCGCAGCCTGGCGATCAGGCTGGGCCTGGCCTCGATCTGGTGCACGTCCTGCAGCGCCGAGGTCGCCACGTCGATGTCCACCCGGTCGCCGGCAAGCTCCGTGAGCAGCGAGCCCCACTCGGGTTCGCAGGCGAAGACGCGCAACTTGGCCTGCGCCGGAACGGCGGCGGTGAGCAGCGAGGCCAGCAGGATCGTGCGCAGCATCTTCATTGCGGGGTCCTCAGAACTTGTGTGCGCCGTGGGCGCCGAAATTGACCTGGTACTGCAGCGTCAGCGAATCGTCCACCAGGTCCGGCGCCGGTTCGTCGTGGCTGTACTGCATGCGCAGCAGCGAGAATTCCGAGTTCAGCCAGGTGATCGCAAGCGTCGCCCTGGCCGGATCGAACTCGGCGGCATAAGGACCGGACTCCGACGCGCGCAGCCAGTCGTAGCGCAGGCCGGCCTCCCAGCGCCGGTTGATCCGCCAGATGCCCTCCAGATAGGCGCCGCTGCGCGTGCCGCGCCAGGGCTGGTCGAGCGAGGGGTCCTCGGCGTTGGCATAGTCGCCCTGGCGGCGCTCGTGGAAGTATTCGCCGCGCAAAGTGAAACCGCCGTCCTTGTGGTTGCCATCCGGCGCCCACTTCCAGGTCGCGTCGGCAACCAGCAGGCGCACATCGCCGCTGAAGCCGTCCTCGCCACCATCGCTGCGCGCGCGCAGGAAGGACACGCCGGCGAGCCACGCGGTTTCGTCGCCGATGTCGCCGCCGGCATGCGCGAATACCGTCGCGGTGCCGGCGCCGCCGCTGCCCGCGCCGCCGCCGTAGCGGTCGCCGCGCAGCATTTCACCACCCAGTTCGAGGAAGAAATCGGTCGGCGCCAGCCAGCGCAGCTGCACGCCGTCGTCGCCGTACTGGTTGCCGAGGAAGGCCTGGTAGGGCAGCGGACGGTCCGAGAACTTGTCGGTATGGGCGTGGTGGCTGTTGAGGTAGCCGATATTGGAGAAGAAGCGTCCCGCGCGCAGGGTCCAGCCGGCGGGCAGCGAGGTCGTCTCCAGGTACGCCTCCTCGACGGCGAGTTCGGTGTCGTTGCCTTCGCTGCCGATTGCCAGCGTGAGCTGGCCGTAAAAGCGCGGATCGATGTTGGCCGCGAAGGAGATCTCGCTTTCACCAATCGAAAAGCCGTCCGAGGACGGACCGCCTTCGCCGACCAGGGGAAAGCCGCTGCGCTGGTAAAGCTCCGGGTCGAGCGAGTGGCTGCTGGCGCTGCCGTTGAGGACGATGCTGATGGCGGGATTGAATGCGTTCTTGCCGCCGGCGGGGGTCGCCTGGCTTTCGTCCGCGGCGACGGTGTCGGGCGCGTCGGAGCTGGCGTCCTGCGCCGGATCGGCGGCTACGGCGTCGGCTGAGCCACCGGTAGCCTCTGCGCTTGCCTCCACCGCCGCGCCTGATTTCAGCGCCTGCAATTCAGCGCGCGTCTGCGCCAATGCATCCTCGAGCGCCTGCATGCGCGCTTCGAGCGCATCGATGCGCGTCGCCGGCGTCTGCGTGGACGTTGGCGCAGCCAGCGCCGGAGCAGCAAGGGCGGCGGACAGGGCAAGGACGAGCAGGCGAGGGCGCATGGGCAGTGGGGAATGGAAACGACGATAGTTACATTATAACATTCCAGACGCGCCCGCAATATTGCCCGCGACTGACCTAGACTGCGAGCAAACCGGGGACTTAGATGCGCGCTCACATCCGAAATTCCTGCCTCTGGCTCTGCTTTATCGCTGCACTGCCCAGCGTTGCCAACGCAGCCTGCCCGCCTGCAGGCTGGGACGCGGCCAAATTGGCCGCGCTGAAGGCGGGGGCCTTTGCGGTGGCCGATCCACCCGCGCGGCAAGCGCTCGCGCTGGGCCTGCTGGACTGCCTTGGCGATTCCGATCCGACGCTGCGCGATGGCATTGCCTTCGAGGCCTGGACAACCTGGCTGCGCGCGGACCTGCTCGACGAAGCCACGCGCCGCCAGGCGCTGGTGCAACTGCAGGCGGCGATCGCGCCGGAGCGCGCGGACGAAGCCGGCTTCACCCAGCCCTTCGCCGCGCTGGTGTTGTCCGAAATCGCGCGCAGCGATCGCAAGCAGGCGTGGATGACGCCGGCCGAACGGGCGGCGCTGGTGGAGGCCGCTGCCAGCTACGTCGAATCGGTGCGCGACTATCGCGGTTTCATCGCCGGCGAGGGCTGGCGCCACGGCGTCGCGCACGGCGCCGACCTGCTGATGCAGCTAGTGCTCAATCCCGCGCTCGACAAGCCGCAGCTGGAGCGCATCCTCGCCGCGGTGGCGGGGCAGGTGGCGCCTGCCGGCCATGCCTATGTGTTCGGCGAACCGGAGCGTCTTGCGCGGCCCGTGCTGTTCGTCGCCGTGCGCGGCCTGCATTCGGAAGCGGAGTGGACGGCCTGGTTCGCCAGGGTGGCGGCGGCGCCGGAAGGTGGCTGGAACGGCGTGTTCGCCGATGCCGGCGGCCTGGCGCGACGCCACGACGTGCGCGCTTTCCTGCTCGGCATGTACGTGCAGGCGCGCGACAGCCAGCAGCCGGCGGTGCAGGCACTGCTGCCCGGACTGCGCGCGCAGCTGGAACTGGTGCCCTAGGCCCGTCGCGGCGGCACCAGCCAGGGGTGCAGCAGGACCGCGCCCAGGATGATCGCCACGCCGGCGTAGAAGGAAGGGCCGAGCTCGCGCTGCTCGTTCAGCAGCAGCGCTGCCAGCGCCACCGCGTACACGGGCTCGAGGTTGACTGCGAGCTGCGCCTGGAAGGCGCTGAGGTGGCGCAGCGCGACCAGCGACAGGGCGAAGGGCAGCAGCGTGCAGGCCAGCGCCAGCGTCAGCAGCAGCGCGGCATCGCGCGCGCCGGGCAACCACTGTGCGGCGGAGGCATCGCCCTGCCACGCCGTCCACAAGGCCGCGACCAGGCAAAGGAAGACGCCGCCGGCGCCCAGTTCGATGAAGGTCACGGTCAGTGGTTGCGCGCGCTCGACGTAGCGTTTGTTGAGTGCGCCGAACAGCGCCACCAGGAATGCGGACAGCGTGCCCACCGCGATTCCCGCATGCATCGCATCCGGCACGCCGCCGACCACCAGCGCGACGCCTGGCACCACGAAGATGCCCAGCAGCAGTTCGCGCGGGTCGAAGCGCGAGCGCATCACCCACGGCTCGATCACCGCGAGGAAGACCGGTGCCAACCCGATGCAGGCAGCGGCGACGGAGGCGTTGGCGAGCTTGATCGCGCCATAGAAGGTCAGCCAGTGCAGCGCGACCAGCACGCCGATGCCGGCGTAGGCCAGCCGCAGCCGCGGCGACAGCGCGCGCAAGCCGGCCAGCACCCCCGGCCAGGCGAGCAGGGCCAGGGCGACCAGCGCCATTCGCCAGCACACCAGCGACAGCGCCGGCAGGCTGATCAATTTGCCCAGGATGGCGGTGAATCCCCACAGCAGCACGCAGAAGTGGATCTGCCACTGCGCGCGCCGCGCGGCGGCGGCGGGATCGGCCGGACTCAACGCCGGCGCGCGGTCTTCAGGCCCGCCGGCGCGCGCTCTGCCAGCCAGGCCAGCACTTCCGCGGCGTGCGTGTCCGGCTTGACCTTGTCCCACGTGGCTTCGATGCGGCCGTCGGCGCCGACCACGAAGCTGCTGCGGTGGATGCCGAAGTACTTGCGCCCGTACAGGCTCTTCTCCACCCAGACTCCGTAAGCCTGCAGCAGGCCATGGTCGGGATCGGAGAGCAGCGGGAAGTTCAGGCCGTGCTTCTTCACGAAGCGGTCGTGCGCCGGCACGCGGTCTGCGCTGACGCCAAAGACCGGTACCCCGAGGGCGATGAAGCCGGGCATGTCGTCGCGGAAGGCGCAGGCCTCCCGGGTGCAGCCCGGGGTGGCGTCCTTGGGATAGAAGAACAGCACGTAGCGGCGGCCCGCGAGGGTGCTGCTGTCGATACTGCGGCCGCCATCGCTGGCCAGCACGAAAGCCGGCGCGGGATCTCCAACCTGGAGCATGCGCGGGTGCTCGGAAAGGGCGCTCATGGCGCCATTATAAAGTGCGGCAGGCGATCCCGCCCCGGTCCGGAAGTCACCCCGTTCCCGGGACCCTAGCGGTTGCTGGTCTCGACCGCCCCGCCGGTGGCCTGGTAGAGCTTGAACCCTACGAAGGCGGTGCCGAGGGCCGCCAGGATCACGAACAGCAGCATCGACCAGACGAATCCCGACCAGTGACGGGGCCTGGCGCGCTCCCCGAGTTGCTTCCATTGCACGTTCATTTCCGTCCCATCCCCGATCCCCGATACCGCGCCAATGGCTACCAGCGAGCACAAGCTACGCGAGGCCGCATGAAGCGTTCATGAGAAATTCGCGCGCGCCGCGCCGCGCGGGCAGCCCGGGTTCAGCCGCCATATGGATTGTCCCGGCAGAAGGCGCGCTTGCCCTCCGGCGAAAGGCGCTTGAGTTCGTACTCGGCGATCGAGGCGCTGGAGCGGTCGGGAAATTCGCGCCGGGCGACGATGCGCCTGGGCGGGTGCGAGCGCGTGTAGCGCGCGCCCTTGCCGGCGGCGTGCATCGCGAAGCGCTGCTCGAGGTCGTTGGTGATGCCCGCGTAGAGGCTGCCATCCATGCACTCGAGCAGGTACAGCGTCCACGCTCCCGTTACGCTCAACGCAAGGCCTCCGCCGCGCGCCGCCAGGCCGCGCGTTCCTCGAGGCAGTCGGGGCCGGCCATGGCGAACTCGCGGCACACCAGCGGCCGCCGTTCGTAGATGCCGCAGCACATGTGCTCGCGGTCGAGCGCGGCGCACCAGCCATCGTCGCCCTTGCCCATGACCTGGTCGCCCTCGTCGTCCACGTCGATGAAGTGCTCGGGCGGATCGTCGCCCGCGACCAGCAGCACCTTCAGACGGCAGCAGATGGCGGGGCAGCGGCTGCAGTGCGCGGTTGCGGGCATGACGTCATTGTAGCGGCGAAAAAAACGGGGCGGCCGAAGCCGCCCCGTTGCGTGACGCGTTTCGTGGCCTCAGAACTCCTGCGACCAGCGCAGGCCGATGGTGCGCGGCTGCACCGGAACGACGTAGACCTGGCCGTCGGCATACGCCGAGGGCACCGGCCACACCGGGATGCCGTTGTCCGGGTCGGAAATGGCGTTGCCGCAGACCGGCTCCGAGCACTGGAAGAATCGGCCCAGCTGGCCGCGCTCGTCGAAGGCATTCTTGACGAACAAGGAGAGCGACCAGTTGTTCTTCTTGACGCCGATCGAAAAGTCGACGGTGTTGTAGGCCGGCAGGTCGCCGATGATCTCGCGCTCGAACACGCGCAGGTCCGAGCGGCGCCGTCCTTCGTGCGCATAGCTCAACTGCCAGTGCGCTTCCATATCGCCGATGTCCCAGGTGTAGCGGGCGCTGACATTGCCCTTGAAACGCGGCGTGATCGGCATCTGCGTACCTTTCGGCGCCTCCGGCACCGCGCAGTCGGTCTCGGGCTCTTCATTGGCGTCCAGCGTGCCGCAGTAGTCGGCGCTCAACTGCGCGTCGTACCAGGCGAAGCCGCCGGTGATCAGCAGGTTGTAGGTGGCCGCCCAGGTCAGGTCCATTTCCAGGCCGGTGATCTCCGCCTGCGCGGCGTTGCGGATGTCGGTGAGGCCGTTTTGGCCGAGAACCGCGAACTGGAAGTTCTCCCACTCCTCGCGGAACACCGAGCCGTTGAGGATCAGGCGGTCTCCCATCCACGAGGTCTTCCAGCCGAACTCCCAGTTGGTGAGGTAGTCGGCCTTGAAGTTCGGTAGCGTGCCGCGACGCTGCACGCCGCCAGGACGATAGCCCTCCGACCAGGTGCCGTAGATCAGGTGCTTGTCGGTGATCTCATAGGTGACGTTTACACGGCCAAGGGAGCCGCTCTCCTTGATCTCCTTGCTGAAGACCTCGCACGGTGCGCCGTTGTACTTTTCCCACTGCGACGAATCCGGGCCGTACAGCAGGTCGCACTTGGCTTCGCCGTAGGCACGCAGCACGCGCAGGTTGTAGTTTTCAAGGTCCTCGATGTAGAGCGGATCGGTGACCCCGCCCGGGTACTCGGCGAGGTCAGTCGGATCCGGCGCGACCGGCGTGCTGCTGTAGCCGCGTCCGAAGCCGAAGAAGCCCTCGAGGTTGTTGTGCGCGCGGAAATAGCGCATGCCGGCAGTAGCGGTGAGCTTGTCGGTGAAGTCGTAGCTGATCTCGCTGAAGATGGCGCGGTCGCGGTCGCGACGCTCCTGCTTGGTCAGCCAGAGGGTGTCGGACCAGCCGGTGATCTCCAGCATCGAGCCGAGGCCATCGATCTTGTAGCGCTGCTGGATGTCGTGGAACTGGTCCTGCACGAAGATGCCGCCGACGAAACGGAAGCGCTGGTCGGAGGGCGAGGCGATGCGCAATTCGTGGCTGGTCTTGCGGTACTTGTCCTTGCCCTGGATGTACTGGGTCGGGTTGATCAGGTCGTAGTTGTCGTCGTACCAGTAGGCGCCATAGCCGTAGATGGTGTCGTACCAGAACGAGTAGTCGTTGTAGTCGGACTGGACCTCGTCCTTGCGGTCGAGGTGGGCGAAGGCGTAGGTCAGGTCGAAGTTGCCGATCTTGCCCTGTACGGTCAGCGCCGCCTGCGTCCAGCTGTCCTCCGAGGATTCCGGGCGGAAGTGCGTCAGTTCAAGGTCGCCGACCACGGGGTCGTACTGGAAGGCGCCGTTGGTGTCCTGCTTCTGGCCCATCAGGGACGGCGTGATCGTCCAGTTCTCGCCCAGGTCCAGGCGCAGTGCGACGCGGCCGCCAACGGTATCGGCGTCGTTGTAGTTGTCCTCTTCGTACAAGGCGTTGTCCACGGTGCCGTTGCCACCCGTGTAGTCGTCCCAGCTTGGGTAGGTGCGCGAGCCGAACTTGTTGTCGATGTAGCCGGCATCGTGCTTCTGCCAGGCAACCGCGCGCAGCGCCGAGCTCGGCGACAGCGGGATGTTGATGAAGCCCTCGAGCACATGGCCGGTGCCGCCGTTGGCGAGCGTGTTGAACTCGACGCCGTAGCCGGCGGCGAAGCCGGCCGGATCCGGCTTGTTGGTGATGATGCGCAGCGTACCGGCCTGCGAGCTGGCGCCGTACAGCGTGCCCTGCGGGCCGGACAGTGCCTCGATGCGGGCAATGTCGTAGATGTGGACGTCCAGGGCGCCCTGAATCGTCGTGATCGGCTGTTCGTCGAGATAGACGCCGACGCTGGGCAGCGAAGTCGAATGGTTGCCGTCACCGCCATTGGACACGCCGCGCATGTAGACCTGGCCGAAGCCGGGGCCGAAGGGCGTGAAGGACACGCTGGGCAGCAGCCTGGCGAAATCCTCGAAGTCGTTGACGTTCTGCTGCTCCAGCGCCTGCGTGCCCAGCACCTGGATGCTGATCGGCACTTTCTGCAGGTTCTCCTCGCGCTTCTGCGAAGTCACGGTGACGGTGCCGAGGGCGGTGGTCCGCTGCTCTTCCGGCTTCTCCGCGGGATCGGTCTGGGCCGGGGCGTCCTGTGCGATCGCGGTGGAGCTGATCGCCAGGCATACCGCCACCGCGAGCGCGGCGCGGGCCGGGCGCCGCAGCGGATGTCGCACGTGCTTGCTGTGTTTCCGCATCTTCATTTCCCCTGTGGATTGCAACGGTTTGACGCCTGCAACAGAAATCAGAAGGCTGGAACTTCCGGGTAGCGCTCGAGCACATCGCCCAGCGCCGTCTTCAACGGGCCCAGCCAGGGCTCGTAGTTTCGATAGTGGTCCACGCCCTCGCGGTAGATTGGCTGGCGCACCTGCTCGGAACTGGCGGTGCGTACCGGGCGCTCGTTCTCGAAGAAGCGCAGGCAGCCTTCCTCGAAGGGCAGGCCGCAGTAGTCGAGCAGGCGCCGCACCTCGGCTTCGGTGTCCTCGACCATGCGCTCGTAGAACACCCGGTGGATGCGCCCGGGCAGGACGGCGTCGTAATGCGCCATCAGTTCCACGTAGTCGCGGTAGTAGCGGCCGAGCTCGCCCAGGTCGTAGCTGAAGTTCTGCCCGCGCGCGAAGTGCTGCTTGAAGGCAGACAGGCAGCAGGCCAGCGGATGGCGGCGCGCGTCGATGATCTTCGCATTCGGCAGCGCCAGCCGGATCAGGCCGATGTGCTGGAAGTTGTTCGGCATCTTGTCGATGAAGAAGGGCGCGTTGGTCTTGCGGTGGATGCGCGTGCGCTGCAGATAGCGTTCGCCCAGCTCGCGCAGCTCGGCGGCGTCCTGCCCGGCCAGCACTTCCAGGTAACCGCTGCTGCGCGGCGACTCGGCGGCGCGGCGCAGGCCGCGGGTCAGGGCGATGATCTCGGGCAGTTCCATCGTGCCCTCGACCTGCGAGTGGCTGGACAGGATCTGCTCGATCAGGGTGGAGCCGGCGCGCGGCAAGCCGAGCACGAAGATGGGGTCCGCGCCCGTGGCGCCATAGCCCTCGCGCTGGCGGAAGAAATCCGCGTCCAGCAGTTGCTTCGCCCGCCGCACGCGCGTGCTGGTGTCGTCCGCGTTGTAGGCGACGGTCGCTCGGCGCAGCGTGTTGCCCTCTAGGTAATGCGCGAATGAGGCGGCGTACTCGCCGCGATCCTCCAGCGCCTTGCCCAGGGCGAACTCGAACTGGTGCCGTTCCTGCGGCGGCAGCTCCTCGCCGCGCGCGACCTGCGTGCGCATCGCCTCGACCTCGGCCTCGGCGAAACGGAAGGTCTTGAGGTTGGCGAGCGACCAGCAGGCTTCGCCGAAGGCCGGCTCGAGCTGCCAGGCGCGCCGGTAGGCGGCGATCGCACGCTCCTGGTGGCCGGCGGTCTTGAGCGCGTGGCCGAAACTCAGCCACATCTTCGGTTGCGTGGGCAGTTTGGCGAGCAAGGCATCGTAGATGGCGATCGCCTGCTCGTAGTCGCCGACATGGCAGAGGATCACCGCCTTGAGGTTGCGGAAGGACGGGTTGCCGGGATCCTTTGCCAGCAGCAGCTCGATCTGCGCGAGTGCCTCCGCCGGCTTCTCGGCGCGATTGAGCATCAGTGCGTACTGCTGGCGGGCGGCATTGAAGCCTGGCGCCAGCTCCACGCAGCGGGCGAGCAAATTCACGGCGTCTTCGTCGCGCGCGATCCGCGCAGCGAGTTCGGCGAGCATGCGCAGCGCCGCCACGTCGGTGGGGTGTGCATTGCAGACGCGGCGCGAAGCAAGGCCTCGGCTTCGGGAATGCGATTCGCCCGAGCGCCAGCGCGGCCTGGATCAGCGCGGGCTCATCGGCGGCCTCGCGCAGATAGTTGGCATAAGCGCGATCGGCGCCAGCGACGTCGCCGCGCGCGTGCAGGCGATCGGCGAGCGCCAGCCAGGCCCCGCATCTGCCGGGGTCGCGGAGGTCGCTGGCTGCACGGGGACGGCGCTCATTCGGCTCCCAGTCGCCGGACGCAATCGGCCGGCGATCACCCGAGTGTAGGGTTAAATTCAGGTTAACGACAAGTATCCTTCAGCTCTTTTTCGCGCGCACCGGCAAGGGGACGTTGCACAATTCGATCCGCCCGGCCGGCACCACGTAGAAATCGTCCCGGCGGTTGCGCCGCGACTCCGCCACGGCCTCGAAGGTCTTCGAGTCGGTGCGCAGGACCTCCAGTTCGGTGCGTTCGGCCGCCGGCACCTCGGCCGCCAGGCGGATCGACTTGATCGGCGTGCGCTCCTCGGCCTTGCCGTAGAAGCCCATCGGCGCCGGGCCGCGCGGCTTGGCCGACAGCAGTTCGATGCCATGCACCACGCGGCCCACCACCGCGATGTTGCGGTCCAGGTGCCGCGGCGCATGGCCGATGATCACGTACAGGCTGGAACCGGTGCCGGTGCCTTCCTCGGTGCCGCGCGCCACGCCGACGGCGCCGTAGCAGTGCGTCAGCCAGGTCTGTCCGGCCTTGGCGTCGCGGGCCACCGGGAAGCCGTTGCTGAAGCCCACTTCCGGCGCGTACATGTCGCCGTCGGGCAGGCGGGTGAAATTCGTGTCCGCGGCGATGGGCGCGGTGTATTCCGAGGCCAGCTTCGGCTGCGCGCTGCCGAGCGGCCTTGCCTTCTTCTCGTCTTCCTCGGGGTCGCCCCACTGCACCACGTAGTTGTCGTGCGAGCGGATGATGGCGAGGCCGTCGAAGTAGTGCTCCTTCACCAGCGTGCGGATGTTCTGCGCGTGCAGCGGCGCGAAGGTCGGCGCCAGCTCCATCACCACCCGGCCTTCGGCCAGGTCCAGGTACAGCGTGTTGTCCGGATCCAGCGCCCGCCAGTCCGCGGCCGGCGACTGCTCGAGGATCTCGCCCAGCGGGCGTGACTTGGCCGGCTGCGCGGACGGCTGCGGGTCGGCGGCGTGGGCCAGGCCCAGGGTGCCGGCGAGCGCGGCGGCGATGAGGGTGGTGCGAAGCAGGTTCATGCGCTTGATCCTCGGGCAGGTGGCGTTTCCAGGATTTCCAAAGCTACCGCGTTGGCGCGGACATTGGGACTGAGGTAGGCGTGCGAGCCGCAGGCGGTGAAGCCGGCCTCGCGGAACCAGCGCCGGTAGGACGCCGCGGGACGCGCCAGGAAGCCGGCGCGGTCGCCGCGGATGTCGTCGCCGCGCGCATACAGTTCGAGGAAGGCGACGCCGTCGCACAGTTCCGCGAAACCCGACAGGCCGCGGCGCAGTTCCGCGGTCGGCAGGTAGTGGATGACGTCCGAGCACACCAGCAGGTCGGCGGGCTGGCCGAAGCGCAGTTGCCCAAGCTGGCCGAAGCTGGCGAGCGCGATGTTGCGCGAGCGGCCATAGCGGGCGACCGCGTACTCGCTGGAATCCACGCCGCGGTAGTGCAGGCGCGGCCGCAACCTGAGCAGGGGCGCGCGCCACGCCGCCTCGCCGCAGCCGACATCGAGCACGCTGCGGATCGGGCGCTGCAGGTAGAGCTCGGTGATTGCCACCGCCATCGCCACCTTGCGCGCCAGCTCGGCGCGCGGCGTCGCCTGGCGGCCGCGGTACCAGCGGCGGAAATAGGCGGCGTCGTACTGCTTGTTCACCGCGGGCGCGGGCTCGCCAGCGCCTTTACCAGCAGGTACCAGTGCTCGAGGTCCTGGTAGAAGGAAGCCACCGGGATGCGCTCGTTGAGGCCATGGCCGAAGTCGTCGCCGTCCTTGAGGAAGGAAGAGCCGGTGCCGTAGGTGGGGATGCCCGCGGCGCGGAAGTAGATGCCGTCGGAGGCGCCGGAGGATTGCGTCGGCACTACCGGGATGCCCGGATGCAGTGCGTTCACGGTGGCGGTGACGGCGTCCACCACGTCGGGGCGCAGCGGCGAGGATGGCGCCGGGAAGATGTTTCCGACCACCGAGACCTTCACCCCCGGGCCGGCGATGCGCTCGAGGGTGGCCTTCACTTCTTCCGCCGGCACGCCGGGGAACACCCGGCAGTTGACCGTCGCGACCGCGGACTGCGGCAGCGCGTTCTCCGCGTGCCCGCCGCGCAACAGCGTGGCCACGCAGGTGGTGCGGATGCGGCCGACCTCGCCCGGATCGGCGCTGAGCGCGGTGATCGCCGCCTCGTCCTTCGGGTTGGCCGCGAAGGCGGCCATCGCGCGGCCGATCGGCCCGCGGTTCGCAGGCGCGGAGATGCGGTAGTAGGCGAGGGTGCCGTCGTTCCACATCACCGGGAACTGGTATGCCTGCAGCCTGCCCAGCGCGGCCGCGAGCTCGTAGATGGCGTTGTCGGCGCGCGGCTGCGAGCTGTGGCCGCCGGGATTGCGCACCGCCAGCTCGAAGCTGGCGTAGGTCTTCTCCGCGGTCTGCAGGCCGTAGGACTCGTCGCTGCCGTCCTCGGCCAGGCTGCCGCCGCCGCCGTCGGAATTGAGCGCGAACTCGGCCTCGACCAGCGCGCGGTGGTTCTTCAGCACGTGCTGCGTGCTGTCGCCGGTGGTTTCCTCGTCGCCGCTGAAATAGATGATGAGGTCGCGCGAGGGCACGAAGCCCTCTGCCTTCAGGCGCAGGAAAGTGGAGCTGAGCGCGGCGACGCCCTGCTTGATGTCGATGGTGCCGCGGCCGTAGAAGAAGCCGTTCTCCTCGATGAAGGCATAGGGATCGCGCTGCCAGTCCTCGCGTTTGGCGGTCACCACGTCCATGTGCGAGAGCAGCAGGATCGGCTTGCCGCCGCTGCCGTCGCCGCGGTAGCGCACGACCAGCGAGGCGGTCTCGGCCAGCGGCACGATGTGGATGTCCTCGGCGGCGAAGCCCGCGGCGCGGAACTCGCCGGCCAGGTAGGCCGCCATTTCCGGCACCTTGCCCAGGCCCGGCGACGTCGGGATGGAGACGATCTTCGCGAAGATCTCGCGCGCCTTGGCGTCCTGCGCGGGCGACTTGGGCATGCGCGCCGGCGGCGGCGTTGCAGCGGCCGCCTCGAATGCGAAGGCGAGCAGGGCGAACGCGATGAGTCGGGAGCAGGGGCGCATGCGCGGATCCAGGGGTGCGGGGTGCCCCACGGTAGAGGCGGCACGCGCGCCGCGCAAGCGCCCGCCGTATGCTCGCCGCATGCGCACGGACGATGGCTTCCTGGAATGGCTGCGCGAACTGCTCGAGCCCGCGGGCAAGGTTTCCGTGCGCCGCATGTTCGGCGCGCACGGCGTCTACGTCGACGGCCTGTTCGTCGCGGTGGTGGCCGAGGGCCTGCTCTACCTCAAGGCCGACGACCAGACCGAGGCCGCCTTCAGCGCCGCCGGTGGCGCGCCCTTCGTATTCGAAAGCCGCGGCAAAGTCGTGCCGACCAGCTACTGGTCCGTACCGGAGTCGGCGCTGGATTCGCCGGCGGACATGCTGCCCTGGGCGCGGCGCGCGATCGCCGCGGCGCTGCGCAAGCCGGCGAAGAAGGCCGCGAAGAAGGCCGCGAAGAAAACTACGCGTGCCCGATCAGCACCGAGCGCATCGAAATCGCGCTCGTCACCTGCTCGTTGAAGAAGTCCACCGGGTCGTCCTCGCGCTGCAGCGCCAGCGCGTACAGCAGCGGCAGGTAATGCTCGGGGGTCGGAATCGCCAGCAGCGCGTCGGAACCGAGCGTTTCGTAGCCGAGCAGGCCCTCGTGGTGGCGGGTGGCGATGTGCTCGGCGACGTCCTCGTCGAAGCGTTGCGCCCAGTCCAGCGGCGCCGGATCCTTGTATTTGAACAGGCGCAGGTTGTGCACGATGTTGCCGCTGGCGACGACCAGTACGCCTTCGTCGCGCAGCGGCGCCAGGTTTCGCGCGAGGTCGTAGTGCCAGGCGCCGGGCTGCAGCACCGACAGGCTCAGCTGCACCACCGGGATATCGGCGTCGGGGAACATCGGCTGCAGCACGCCCCAGGCGCCGTGGTCCAGGCCGCGCTCGCCGTCGAGGTGCACGCGCACCGGGTCGAGCAGTTGCGCGACTCGCCGCGCCAGCGCCGGCTCGCCGGGGGCGGGATAGCGCACCTCGAACAGGGCGCGCGGGAAGCCGTTGAAATCGTGGATGGTGGCGGGCCGCTCGCTGGCGGTGACGTATACGCCGCGCGTTTCCCAGTGCGCTGAAACGCAGAGGATGGCGCGGGGACGCCGCAAGCGCTTGCCGATCTCCTGCCATCCGCGCCGGTAGTCGTTGTCCTCGATCGCATTCATCGGCGAACCATGGCCGAGGAACAGGACGGGCATTGGAAGGCTCATCGAGGGCTGGACTCTGCGGGTACCGGCCCAGCTTAGCGAAGGTGGGCTGGCGGGCAAGTCCGGTCCGGATGGGGTCGTGACTTATGGCAGGTTCGCTATAGCCAAGTTGATAATAGCCTGCGGCTCAGGATAGCTGGAGTCGCCCGTGACCGAACCCGACGTTCAACTCAAGAAATTCCAGAAGGAGCTCAGCGGCGGCACCGTCTCGCTGGTGCTGCTGGCGGTGCTGGCCGCGGCGGCCGAGCCCATGTACGGCTACCAGATCGCCAAGCGCCTGGAGTCGGGCGGTGGCCTGCTCAGCGGCAAGCAGAGCGCGCTGTACCCGGTGCTGCGCAATCTCGACGCCGCCGGACTGCTGGCCAGCGAGGTCGAGCCCTCCGTGGCCGGCCCGCCCCGGCGCTACTACCGCATCACCGACCAGGGCCGCGAAACCTTGCGCGCCTGGGCCGGCAGCTGGACCGAGACCCGCGATTTCGTCGACCACGTGCTGCAAGGAACCTCGTCATGAATGCCCCGTCCCCGAAGCTGCTGCCGACCACCATCCCGGAGTACCTCGAGCAGCTGCGCCGGGCGCTGGCTGGCGCCGACCGCGCTCTGGTGCAGGACGCGCTCTACGACGCGGAGGAGTACCTGCGATCGGAGTGGGCCGAGCACCCGGAGCTCGACGAAGCCGCGCTGCTGGCCAGCGTCGCCGGCAGTTACGGTGCGCCGGCCGAAGTCGCCGACATCTACCGCGAAACCGAAGTGACCGTCGCGCAGGCGCTGCGCGCGCCGCCGCCGCCGCCGCGCCGTTCTGCGCTCGGCGCCTTCTTCGGCGTGGTGGCCGACGGCCGCGCCTACGGGGCGCTGCTGTACATGCTGCTCTCGATCGCCACCGGCACCTTCTACTTCAGCTGGGCGGTGACCGGACTGAGCCTCACCGCCGGCCTGGCGGTGCTGATCATCGGCATCCCCTTCGCGGTGGTGTTCTTCGCCAGCGTGCGTGGCCTGTCGCTGGTGGAAGGGCGCCTGGTGGAAGTCATGCTCGGCGAGCGCATGCCGCGCCGCCCCGCCTACGCCGACCGCGAGCAGCCGCTGCTCAAGCGCATCGGCGCGATGTTCACCGACCCGCGCACCTGGTCCACGCTGCTTTACCAGTTGCTGATGCTGCCGCTGGGCATCGTCTACTTCACCGCGGCGGTGACCGCGCTGTCGGTGTCCTTCGCGGTCGCGGCCATGCCGTTCGTGCAGCTGTTCACCGACCAGAGCATGTTCTGGTTCAACGGCATCGAGTTGCACCTGCCCGTCTGGGCGGCGCCAGCGACCATTGCGCTCGGCCTGTTGATGCTGGTGCTCACCCTGCATGCGGCGCGCGGCGTCGGCCACCTGCACGGCCTGCTCGCCAAGCACCTGCTGGTGAAGTCGGACTGAGCGCTACAGGCGCAGCAGCGGCGACAGCAGCGCCCACAGTCCCATGAGCAGCAGGCCGAAATTGGCCAGGGCGCCGAGCATGAAGCCGCCGCCGCGCCTGCCGCCGGCGAGGTAGACGAACAGGTACCAGGTGCGCCCGGCCAGCCAGGCGAAGCCCAGCCAGGCGGCGATGCGCGCGTCGCCGTACACGCTCGCCACCCACAGCGCGGGCAGGAACATCACCGTCTGCTCGATGGTGTTCTGGTGCGCCCGGAAAGCGCGCTCGAAATCGGGGTGGCCAGTGGTTGCCGGCGCATGGATGCCGTGCCTGCCGCGCTCGCGCCCGACGAAGTACATCGCCAGTGCGATCAGCAGGACGTTGAGCAGCGTGATCAGCGCCGCGTGCCAGTGCCCCGTCATGTCGGATCCTTGCCGTGGGTGTAGGTGATGGCGGCAGCGCCCGGCTTGCCGGCGACGTAGCCCAGGGCCTGCAGCAGCTTGTCGCGGTCGTCGAACCAGCAGGTGTCGCCACCTTCGTTGCGCGAGGCGACATGCCCGGCGATCGCCGGGAAGTCCTTCTCGCAGTTGGGCGCGATCTCGCGCAGGCGATCGTCCTCCCAGGCCAGCACCGCGTACTCCCAGTCGCAATCGCCGGTGTTGCTGCCGTCGAGGCAGCCTTCGTCGGCCTGCGCGGCGGCCCAGGTGCGCTCATGCCCCGGCAGAGGCGTCATCACCAGGTCGCGGCGATCTTCCCCTTCCACCATCAGGTAGGCCTGGCCGCGCTTTTCCAGGCGCACGGTGGTGCGATCCTCGTCGTCGCCGACCCAGGTGCCGTCGGCGAAGGGATGCGCCGCCTGCGCCAGGTCGAGCAGCAGCGTCTTCGACTGGTAGCAGCCGGCCAGCAGGCAGGCGGTCGCCAGCCCCAATGCGATCCTGGATCTTGCAGCCATTGCCCTTGCCCCCGCGCGCGAATTCGCGGCCAGACTAGCACCGAATCCGCATCGCCCGGGCAGGCTGCGCTATCGTGCCGGCATGGACGCGACACGCGAGGATCCGGCCCTGATCCGCAGCCGGCAGTGGCTGGAAACGGCCGTGATCGGGCTCAACCTGTGTCCCTTCGCCAAGGCCGTGCACGCGCGCCGGCAGATCCGCTGGGTGCTCAGCAGCGCGACCGGGGAGGACGCCCTGCTCGCCGACCTGATTCATGAAATCGAGTCCCTGTACGACGCCGATCCGGAGGCGGTGGAGACCACCCTGATCGTGCATCCGCATGTGCTCGGTGATTTTTCCGACTACAACCAGTTCCTCGACCTCGCCGATGCCGCGGTCTCAGAACTCGGCCTCGATGGCGAGATCCAGGTGGCGAGCTTCCATCCGGATTACATGTTCGCCGGCAGCGACGCCGGGGACATCGACAATTTCTCCAATCGTTCGCCTTATCCGATGCTGCACCTGCTGCGCGAGAGCAGCATCGCGCGCGCGGTCGCGGCCTTTCCGGACGCGGCGAGCATCTACCGGCGCAACATCGACACCCTGCGCGCGCTCGGTCATGCCGGCTGGCGCGCCCTCTGGTCGCCACCGGCCTGAACCGGCAAGGCGCTCAGGCAACCTCGCCGGCGGCGTGCCCCGAAGCCCAGGCCCACTGGAAGTTGTAGCCGCCCAGCCAGCCGGTGACGTCCACCACCTCGCCGACGAAATACAGGCCCGGCACCAGCTTCGATTGCATCGTGGCGGAAGACAGCTGGTCGGTGTCCACGCCGCCGAGCGTGACCTCGGCCGTGCGGTAGCCCTCGGTGCCGCTGGCGACGATCGGCCAGCGGTGCAGGCGCGCGGCGATCTCCTGCAGCTGCGGCGCGTTGAGCTGGCGCATCGGCCGGTCGGGCAGGAACAGCTCGCACAGGCGGTGCGCGAGCCGGCGCGGCAGCACCTCCGCGAGTACGTTGCGCAGTTCGGTGGACGGCATCGCCGCCTGCCGCTCCTGCAGGAAAGGCAGCAGCGGCGACTCCGGCGACAGGTCGAGCGTCAGTTCCACGCCCGGCTGCCAGTAGCTGCTCACCTGCAGGATCGCCGGACCGCTGATGCCGCGATGGGTGAACAGCAGCGCGTTGTCGAAGCGCGCCTTGCCGTAGTCGCCGCGACCGCAACGCGCACTCACCGGCAAGGCCAGCCCGGCCAGTTCGGCGTAGTGCTCCAGGTGCTTGCCGCTCAGCGTCAGCGGCACCAGCCCGGCGCGCGTCGGCAGCACGCGGTGGCCGAAAGCCTGCGCCAGTTCGTAGCCGAAGCCGCTGGCGCCCATCGCCGGGATCGAAAGTCCGCCGCTGGCCACCACCAGCGACTCGCCGCGGAAGGAGCCGGCGGAGGCATGCACGCGGAAACCGCCGCCCTCGCACTGCTGCACCAGTTCGATCGCGCATTCCGTCTCGACGCGAACGCCCGCCTGCGCGCATTCGTCCAGCAGCATGCGCACGATCTGCTTCGAGGACTCGTCGCAGAACAGCTGCCCGAGTTCCTTTTCGTGCCAGGCGATGCCGTGCGCCTCGACCATGGCCAGGAAATCGCCCGGGGTGTAGCGGGCGAGGGCGCTCTTGCAGAAGTGCGGGTTGGCGGAGAGGAAATTGCCGGGCGTGGTGCCGGTGTTGGTGAAATTGCAGCGACCGCCGCCGGACATCAGGATCTTCTTGCCGCAGCGGTTCGCCTTCTCCAGCACCAGCACGCGCCGGCCGCGGCGGCCGGCGGTGAGCGCGCAAAACAGCCCGGCGGCGCCGCCGCCGATGACGACGACCTCGTATTCCATCGCCGTCAGCGCGCCGCCGCGCTCAGACCTGCACCAGTTGCTTGCCGAAGTTGGCGCCGGTATAGACGCGACGCAGCGCATCGGCGAAGTTCTGCATGCCCTCGGCGATGTCCAGCTTGCTGCTGAGCTTGCCGGCGGCCACCCACGGCGCCATCGCCCCGATCGCCTCGTCCGCGCGCTGCAGGTAGTCGATCACGACGAAGCCTTCCATGCGCGCCCGCGCGGCGATCAGCGACAGGTAGTTGGCCGGGCCGCGCACCTCGCCGGTGGCGTTGTACTGTGAGATGCCGCCACACAGCACCACGCGCGCCTTCAGCCTCAGGCGCTTGAGCACCTGGTCGAGGATGTCGCCGCCGACGTTGTCGAAGTACACGTCCACGCCATCCGGGCAGTGCTCGCGCAGCGCCTTGCCAACGTCCTGGTTCTTGTAGTCGATGGCCGCATCGGCGCCCAGGGTTTCGGTCAGGAAGCGGCACTTCTCGGCGCCGCCGGCGATGCCGACCACGCGCATGCCCAGCGCCTTGCCGATCTGCACCACGTTCGAACCCACGGCGCCCGCGGCGGCCGAGACCACCAGCACTTCGCCGGCCTTGGCCTGTCCGATGTCGGTGAGGCCGAAGTACGCGGTCATGCCGGTGGCGCCGAACACGCTGAGCGCCCAGCCCGGATGCGGCAGGCGCTTGGCATCGAACGCGATCGCGCCCTTGCCCTCGCCGACGAACTCCTCCTGCACGCCGGTCATGGCGCTGACCCAATGGCCGACGGGGAATTTCGGATTCTTCGACTCGACCACCTCGCCGATGCCCTGCGCGCGCATGACATCGCCGAGCGGCACCGGCGGCCAGTAGGACTTGGCCTCCGACATCCACACGCGCATCGCGGGGTCGATCGACAGGTACTTCACGGCGACGCGGAACTGGCCGTCGGTGAGCGGCGCGGGCTCGCGCTCGCGCAGTTCGAAGTCCGAATCCTTCGGCAGTCCCTCGGGCCTGGCCACCAGATGCAACGCGCGCACAGCCATGGTTTCGTCCTTCGCTCTCAAACCCCGATCATACGTCTGCGCGCTTCGTAGCAGCGCGCCGGAGCGTGGGCGTCCGGCCGCCGGGGGCGGGGGAGGAGGCGGCCCCTCGGTCGGGGGCATCCTGCCCCCGACTCGGGTCCGCTCCTGCGTCCTGCCCGCTCCGCCTCCTCCCCCGCCCCCGACGTCCTCTAACCGGACGCGGCGCGCTACGTAGCGCAGCTTTGCGGCGCGTGGCGCTGACGCGCCCGCGAATCGCAGCGCGCTGCTCGCGCGCTACGGAGCGAGATGGCGTTGTAAGGACGTCGGGGGTGAGGGGTGGAGTCGAAGCGGGCAGGAGCAGGAGCGGCCGGTTGTAACGGGCAGGACGCCCGTTCCAACCGGGCGACTCCACCCCTCACCCCCGGCGGCCGCGCGGCGCGGCAATTCAGGCGACCTACTCGGAGGCGGGGCCTTTGCGGTGCGGCTTGGGCTTGGGCTTGCCCTGGCCAGGCGGCTTGTCGTGGAACTCGCGCTTGGCCTTGAACGGCGGCCGGTCGCCAAAGGATTTCTTGCCGGCGAAGGGCGGACGCGGACCGGCCGGCTTCTTGCCGGCGGTGTCCGGCGACTCGCCGTCGCGGGTGATGCGCAACTGCTGTCCGGCGCACCACACCGTTTTCAGGTGCGTGAGCACGTCGGCGGGCATGCCCTCGGGCAGGTCCACCAGGCTGTGGTCCTCGAAGATCTCGATGCGGCCGATGTGCTTGGCCTCGAGCCCGGCTTCGTTGGCGATGGCGCCGACGATGTTGCCCGGCTTCACGCCGTGGTCGTAGCCGACTTCGATGCGGAAGGTCTCCAGGCCTGCATCAGGCTTGTGCGAGGAGCGTTCCTTCTTCGGGAAGGCCGGGCGTTCGCCGCGCTCGAAGCGCTCCGGGCGCTCGCCGCGCTCGGGCCGCGCTTCGCGCGCCGGCGCTTCACCGCGTTCGAAGCGACCGGGGCGCGGACCGCTGCGCTCGGCCGGCTCGAAGGCAGGGCGCGGCTCGTGCTTGGGCGCCACCAGCAGCAGCGGCACGTCGCCGCGGAACATCTTCGCCAGCGCGGCGGCGATTTCGACCGCCGGCACGTTGCTGGCCTGCTCGAACTCCTCGATCAGGCGCTGGAACAGCTCCAGGCCGCCGGCTTCGAGCGTGTCGGTGATCTGCTGCTTGAACTTGGCGATGCGCACGTCGTTGATCTTCTCGACCGTCGGCAGCTCCATCGGCTCGATCGGCTGGCGCGTGGCGCGCTCGATCGCGCGCAGCATGTTGCGCTCGCGCGGGGCGATGAACAGGATCGCCTCGCCGCTGCGGCCGGCGCGGCCGGTGCGGCCGATGCGGTGCACGTAGCTTTCGGTGTCGTACGGGATGTCGTAGTTGACCACGTGGCTGATGCGCTCCACGTCGAGGCCGCGCGCGGCGACGTCGGTGGCGACCAGGATGTCGAGCTTGCCGTCCTTGAGCTGCTGGATGGTGCGCTCGCGCTGCTGCTGCTGCACGTCGCCGTTGATGGCGGCGGCGGCAGAAGCCGCGCGCCTGCAGCTTCTCGGCCAGCTCGTCGGTGGCCAGCTTGGTGCGCGCGAAGACGATCATGGCGTCGAAGGGTTCGGCCTCGAGGATGCGGGTCAGCGCGTCGAGCTTGTGCATGCCGCTGACCTGCCAGAAGCGCTGGCGGATGTTGTCGGCGGTGCGCGGTCTTGGCCTCGATCGTGACTTCCTGCCGGCGTGCTGCAGGTAGGTCTGGGCGATGCGTCGGATCGGCGTGCGGCATGGTCGCCGAGAACAGCGCCACCTGGCGCTCGGCCGGCGTCTTCTTCAGCATCGCCTCGACGTCGTCGATGAAGCCCATGCGCAGCATCTCGTCGGCTTCGTCGAGCACCAGCGTGCGCAGCGAGGACAGGTCGAGCGTGCCCTTGTCGAGGTGGTCGATGACGCGGCCGGGAGTGCCGACCACGACGTGCACGCCGCGGCGCAGCGCCTGCAGCTGCGGGCCGTAGCTCTGGCCGCCGTAGATCGGCAGCACGTGGAAGCCGGGCAGGTGCGTGGCGTAGCGCTGGAAGGCCTCGGCGACCTGGATCGCCAGTTCGCGCGTCGGTGCCAGCACCAGCGCCTGCGGCTTGGCCGGCTTGAGGTCGATCTGTGACAGCATCGGCAGCGCGAAGGCGGCGGTCTTGCCGGTGCCGGTCTGCGCCTGGCCGAGCAGGTCGCGGCCGCCCAGCAGCGGCGGGATGGTGGCGGCCTGGATCGGGCGACGGCTGTCTCGTAGCCGAGCTCGTCGAGGCTCTTGAGCAGCGTCTCGGCCAGGCCGAGGTCGCGGAAGGTCTGGGTGGGCGCGTCGGCGCCGGGAGCGGCAGTCATGGTCTTCTCTTTCATCGCGCGCGCTAGGCGCGCTTCCGTGGAATGTATTCTAGCGCCACCGACTGGAGGAGCCCGGAATGGCGTACCTGTGGACCAAGAGCATCCACCTGTTGTTCGTGATGGCGTGGGTGGCTGCGGTGTTCTACCTGCCGCGCACGCTGGTCAACCTGGCCGAGGCGGCGGAAGCGGGTGAACCCGATGCCGCGCGCACCCGCCTGCTGCTGATGGGCAGCCGCCTGTACAAGTTCGGCCACGTGATGCTTGGCTTCGCGGTGCTGACCGGCCTGTTGCTGTGGCTGGGTTATCGCGTGTACCCGCAGCATTTCCCGAACCTCGCCACCGGCATGGGCTGGCTGCACGCCAAGCTCGGGCTGGTGGCGGTGTTGCTCGCCTTCTACATCTACTGCGGCCGCGCCCTGAAGGGCATCGCCGCCGGCGCCCCGAGCGGAAGCTCGAAGCGCTGGCGCCTGTGGAACGAGCTGCCGATCGTGTTGCTGCTCGGCATCATCTACCTGGTGCTGGCCAAGCCCTTCTGAGCCGAGGCCTCAGCGCGGCGAACGCGGCGCGTTGACGGTGCGGCGGTCGCGGTTGCCGGGGGACGAATGGGTCTTGCCCGCGTGCGCTTGTGCGTGGCGCGGGGCGGCCGCGGTGTGCGGTGCGTTGCGGCGCGGCGGACGCTGGCCGGTCGGGCGGCCGCGGCTGGGCGAATCATTGCCCATGCGGATGCCGCGGGTCGGCGCGTAGCCTTCGACTTCGCGCATCTCGATGTCGGCCTTCAGCACGCGGTGGATCGCGCGCAGCAGGTTCCCCTCGTCGGGAGAGACCAGCGAGATTGCCTCGCCGCTTGCACCAGCGCGACCAGTGCGGCCGATGCGGTGCACGTAGTCCTCGGCGACCATCGGCAGGTCGAAGTTGATCACGAGCGGCAGCAGCGGGATGTCGAGGCCGCGCGCGGCCACGTCGGTGGCGACCAGCACGCGCGCCTTGCCCGACTTGAACTCGGCCAGCGCCTTCAGGCGCTGCGACTGGCTCTTGTTGCCGTGGATGGCGACCGCGGTGATGCCGGCCTTCTCGAGCTGCTCGGCCAGGCGGTTGCAGCCGTGCTTGGTCTTGCCGAACACCAGGATCTGCTCCTGCCAGCGCTGGCTCAGGATGTCCACCAGCAGGTCGCGCTTGCGCGCCGAGTCCACCGGGTGCGCGATGTGCGTCACCATCTGCGGCGACGGCATTGCGACCGGCGATCTGCACTTCGCGCGGCTCGCGCATGAATTCCATCGCCAGCTTCTTGATCGCTGTCCTCGAAGGTGGCCGAGAACAGCATGGTCTGGCCGCTTGGACGGGCAGGCGGTTGAGGATGCGCTTGATCGCGGGCAGGAAGCCCATGTCGAGCATGCGGTCGGCCTCGTCTAGCACCAGCAGTTCGACGTCGCCCAGGTCGCGCGGTGCCGCGCTCCAGTGGTCGATCAGGCGGCCCGGGGTGGCGACCAGGATGTCCACGCCACGACGCAGGGCGTCGATCTGCGGATGCATGCCGGCGCCACCGTAGATCACTGTCGAGGCGAGCTTGGCGTGCTTGCCGTAGGTGCGGATGGTGTCGTGCACCTGCACCGCGAGTTCGCGGGTCGGGGTCAGCACCAGGGCGCGGATCTTGCGCGGCGCGCCGGGAACGGACGAGCCGAGAGGCGATGCAGCATCGGCAGCGACGAAGGCCGCCGTCTTGCCGGTGCCGGTCTGGGCGCCGCCAAGCAGGTCGTGTCCGGCCATGGCGAGCGGGATCGCCTCCGACTGGATGGGAGTGGGGGTGGCGTAGCCGAGTTCGGCAAGCGCGCGCACGAGCGCGGGCGAAAGCCCGAGCGATTCGAAAGTCATGTGTTGCTCCAAATGTACCCGCGCGTTCCCTGATTCGCGCAGCGGGCTTGATGCTAGTTGGTGCCGGAGTAGGCACCGCCGATAATTCGGCGTTTGCGCAGCGTGACGTGCGAGTGGGCTTGGGCCGGGTGCCAGCTTGAAGATTCGGCTTGGGCGACCGGGAAAACGAAGCCGGTGCAGCAAACTCGCTAACTATACGGCAAATCCGGGCCAGCCGCCAGCTTCCGAGATTCTCCTACTTTGCCGTGCCGTCGCAGCCGGTGGTCGAGACCTTGCAGTATTCCCGCCGGTCGGCACCCGCGGTGGCCTGGCAATTCGCCAGCGCCTGTTCCGAGGCGACGGCCAGTGTCGGGGCGACGGCCCAGCCAATCCCAGGTGTCCCATCCTCGGGATCGATCGCGATGGCGACGCACTGGTCGTGGAAGGTTTTGCCCACCTGCGTGCACAGGGAGGCAAGGGAGGTCGGCGTAATGGCGTCGCCGCGCTTGCGGCATTGCTCCATCGCCTCCTCGCTGGCCTTTTCGGCGGAGGGCTGGTTGACCGACCATCCGATCGCGACGCCGCTGGTCGCAACGTCGGGGGGCACGCCCACGGAAAGTGCGCCTTCGGCGCTGCTGCGAGCCGGCCACAGGGCCAGCGCGCAAACCAAGCTCGCGCCAGCCAGCGCGACCGCCATCCCGGTCCTGCCCACGGTCCACCCCCTGTGACGCTCGCGCCACTCGCTGCAGCATGCCACCCGCGGCCGCCCAGTCAAGCACCGCTGCGAGCGCGGCGCGGCGCGGCGTGGGTGGGCCATGACTTCCGGCCTGTGGGCCGCGGCGCAATGGCGGGTTAGCCTTCGGCGGTTACCGCCACTTCGAGGCCACCCCATGCGCAAGCGCAAACTTTCCCTGCTGATCGCGGGCCTGCTGGTGTCCGCGCCGTTGATGGCCGCGGACGCCGATCGCTGGAACCTGCCGATCGAAACCCGCAAGCTCGACAACGGCCTGACCGTCGTCGTGTCCGAGGACCACAGTTCGCCGACCGTCGGCATCAGCGTGATCTACCACGTGGGCATGCGCCTGGAGCCGAAGAACCGCACCGGCTTCGCGCACCTGTTCGAGCACCTGATGTTCGAGGGCACGCCGAACGCGCCCGAGGGCGTGTTCGACAAGGTCATCACCGGCGGCGGCGGCCGCAACAATGGCTCCACCCGCGCCGACTTCACCAACTACATCGAGATCGCGCCGACCTCCGCGCTGGAATCCATGCTGTGGCTCGAAGCCGACCGCATGAAGACGCTCGACTTCAACGCCCGAGACGCTGAAGAACCAGCAGGACGTGGTGAAGGAGGAGATCCGCGTCAACGTCAAGAACCAGCCCTACGGCGGCTTCATGTGGATCGACATCGGCCAGCACGCCTTCCAGAAGTGGGAGAACAACCACGACGGCTACGGCAGCTTCAAGGACCTCGAGAGCGCCAGCCTGGACGACGTGCGCGCCTTCCACCGCGACTACTACGGCCCCAACAACGCCGTGCTGTCCATTGCCGGCGACGTCACCCCGGAGCAGGCCTTCGAGCTGGCGCAGAAGTATTTCGGCGGCATCCCCGCGCGCGCCACGCCCAAGGCCGGCGATTTCTCCGAAGGCCTCAACACCGCTGAGAAGCGCATTGAGCAGAGCGACGCTCTGGCGCAGGTGCCGGCGATCGCCGCGGCCTGGAAGATGCCTGACCGCGGCAGCAAGGACCAGGCGCCGATGGCGGTGCTGGGCGAGCTGCTCGCCGGCGGCGACGCCTCGCGCTTCTACCAGGGCCTGGTGAAGGGCCGCGAGATCGCGCTCAACGTGGACGTCGCTGTTCGGCCTGACCGCGCCGTGGGAATACGACGGCCCGACCCTGTTCACCATCTTCGCGCTGTACAAGCCCAACGGCAGCGCCGACGCGGTGCTGGCGGCGATGGACGAGGAGATCGCCAAGGTCGCCGCCGAGAGGCGTGGACGACGCCACGCTCAAGCGCGTCAAGACGCGCATGCTGGCCGACTGGTACAACGGCCTGGAGAGCTTCCTCGGCCGCGCCGACACGCTGGCCAAGTTGCAGACGCTGTGGGGCGACGCCAAGGTCGCCAACAAGATCCCGGGCTGGATCGAGGCGGTGAGCTCCGAGGACATCCAGCGCACCGCGAAGACCTACCTGACCAAGGCCAACCGCACGGTCATCGACCGCAAGCCGGCACCGCCGGCGGCACCCGCCGCCGCGCCGACGGCCCCGACTGCCACCGGAGCGACGAAATGAGCAAGCCCTCGATGAAACTGCTGTCGCTCGCGCTGCTGTCGGCGCTCGCCTTCGCCGCGCCGGCTTTCGCCGGCCCGAACGCCAAGCTGCCGGCCGAACTGCCGCCTTATGGCCAGGACAAGCCGATCCCGGTGCCGCAGATCGAGAAGAAGACCCTGGCCAACGGCATGGAGATCTGGGTGGTGCCGCGCAGCGGCCTGCCGCGCGTGGACTTCGTGCTCGCCGTGCGCGGCGCCGGCCTCGCCGCCGACGATGCCAGCCACCCGGGCTTCGCCGGCCTGCTCGCCAGCCTGCTCAGCGAAGGCACCGACAAGCGCGATTCGCGCGCCATCGCCGAAACGGCGCAGGGACTGGGCGGCGGCGTGGGTGCTGGCGCCGGCAACGACGGCATCACCGTCGCCGCCAATGCGCTCGCCTCCAACGCCGGGCCGATGCTCGAACTGCTGGCCGAGGTCGCGCGCCAGCCGAGCTTCCCCGACAAGGAAGTCGTGCTCGCCAAGGCCAACGCCCTGCAGGCGCTCAAGGTCAGCGAGGCGCAGCCCGGCTTCCGTGCCGAGCGCGCGCTCAGCCAGGCGATCTATGGCGAGCATCCCTACGGCCGCACGCAGCCCACCGCCGCGGCGATCGAAGGCGCCACGCGCGAGTACCTGCAGGCCGAGCACGCGCGCCGCTTCCGCCCGGAGCGCAGCCTGCTGGTGATCGCCGGCCGCATCGACGCCAAGCAGGCGATCAAGCTCGCCGAGGCCGCCTTTGCCGACTGGCAGCGCGCAAGGCAGCGCGCTGCGCCGAACTCCCGGCGACACCGGCGCAGGCGGCCGCGAGCCGCGTGCTGCTGGAGCGTCCGGGCAGCGTGCAGTCCACCCTGCGCCTGGGCCGCCCGGGCATCGCCGCGAGCTCGCCCGACTACGTGCCGCTGCGCCTGGCGAGCACCATCCTCGGCGGCGGCTTCAGCAGCCGCATCAACCAGAACCTGCGCGAGGACAAGGGCTACACCTACGGTGCTTCCGCGGGTGCGCGCTCCGTTCCGCAACGGCGGCGCCATCGTCGGCGGCGCCGACGTGCGCAACGAGGTCACCGGCGCGGCGCTCAAGGAGTTCTTCTCCGAGTACAAGCGCTTCGGTACCGAGCCTGGTCAACGATGACGAGATGGCGATGAACAAGCGCTATGTCGCCGGCGGCTACCTGCTCAGCAATCAGTTGCAGGCCTCCGTAGCGGGCACGCTGGCCAGCAACTGGCTGGTCGGCCTGCCGCCGGAGTTCCTCGGCGCAGTTCGTGCCGCTGATCCAGCAGGTGACGCCGGAGCAGGTGCGCGAGATGGGCCGCAAGTACTTCGCCCCCGAGGCGCAGACCATCGTCGTGGTCGGCGACAAGGCGGCGGTGAGCGCGCAGCTGACAGGAATACGGCGAGTTCAGCGACGCCCCGAAGTAAGGTTCAGAGGATGCGCCTGGCGCCGGCATAAGCCCGGCGCCAGTACGCGCTGTCGAGCAGGTCCAGGCGCACCGTGCCGCCGCTGTTCGGCGCGTGCACGAAGCGGCCTTCGCCGACGTAGATGCCGATGTGGCTGGCGCCGCCGCCACCCGGGTTGAAGAACACCAGGTCGCCCGCGCGCAGTTCGTCGCGGTCCACGCGGCGGGCGTCCATCGCCACCAGCTCGCGGGTGCTGCGCGGCAGCCGGATGCCGGCCGAATCGCGGAACACGAATTGCACCAGGCCACTGCAGTCGAAGCCCCCCTGCGGCGAGTCGCCGCCATAGCGATAGGGCGTCCCGACCAGGCCGATGGCGCGCATCAGCACGCCATTGGCGGCGATGCCGCTGGCGCCGGCGGGGCCGCCATAGCCGCCGCGCGGCTCGGCGCCGCCGTGCGCGCAGGCGCCGAGCAGCAGGGCCAGCAGGCAGGGGAAGAGCAGGGACTGCCGCGGAACTGGCGCGGGGGCACGGCTGCCGGGATAATGCGCGATCGTCATCTGGAACAAGTCTGCGCCCGCATGAAGATCGAAGACAACAGCGTCGTCCGTTTCCACTACACCGTCTCCGAGACTGGCCGCGGCCAGCTCGAGAGCTCCCGCGAGCAGCAGCCGATCAGCGCGCTGATCGGCCACGGCAACGTCATCCCCGGACTGGAGGAGGCGCTGCGCGGCCGCGAAGCCGGCGAGAGCTTCCAGGTCAGCGTCGGCCCCGAGCAGGGCTACGGACTGCGCCGCGAGGGCCTGGTGCAGCGCGTGCCGCGCAAGCACTTCAAGGGCGCGAAACTGCAGCCCGGCCAGCAGGTGGTGCTGCCCACGCAGCAGGGCCAGCGCGCGATGACCATCCAGAAGGTGGGCATCAGCGTCGTGGACGTGGACCTCAACCACCCCATGGCGGGCATGACGCTCGACTTCGACGTCGAGATCATCGATGTGCGCGCGGGCACCGAGATCGAGCTGCAGCACCACCACGCCCATGGCGAGGGCGGCCACGAGCACTGAGCGATGCCTGCCCCCCCGGTGAGACAGGCACGGCCCGCGCAAGCGGGCCGTTTCCGTTGTGCGCCGCACTGCGAAACCATGGCGTCAGTGCGCCTGACCTATGACACATGCCGCGCGCGCGCTTCAGGTTTCTAATACGTGACATTCAGCAGGGGAATGCTAATGACGTTTGAAACCACCGCCAGCGCGCGCGCCGACGAGCTCGCGCCCATTCGCGCGGCCGAGCGCATCCAGGCCCTCGACGTGATCCGCGGATTCGCGCTGATCGGCATCTTCCTGATGAACGTCGAATGGTTCACCCGGCCCTTCGCCGAGTTCGGCACCGGTGTCGACGTCAAGCAGCAGGGCATGGGCTATGTCGCCAGCTGGCTGATCTACACCTTCGTCCAGGGCAAGTTCTGGACCATGTTCTCGCTGCTGTTCGGCATGGGCTTCGCGGTGATGCTGACGCGGGCTCAGGACGGCGCGCGCGAGTTCACCATGCCCTACCTGCGCCGGATCGCGGCGCTGTTCGTGTTCGGCTGCGCGCACTACCTGCTGCTCTGGACCGGCGACATCCTGCACAACTACGCGGTGGCAGCCTTGCTCCTGCTGCTGATCGTGACGCGCAGCTGGCTGGGCTGGCTGGCGACCCTCCTTTCGACCGTGGCGATCGGCTACGGCTTCGGCGTTGAATGGCTGCTGGTCTCGCTCGGCTTCCTCGCCGTGGCCGCCGGCGCCGCCTGGCTGCTCAAGCGCTTCGAGATCGACCGCTGGTACAAGATGGCGGCGCTGGTCGTGCTGGCCGCACTCGCGGCGGTCTCGCTCGGCCCGACGGCGCCCGAGATGGCCGGCACCGCCGGCCTGCTCGGCCTGGTCGCGATCCTGATCTACGTGCTCAACCGCGGCAGCATCGCCCGCTACTGGAAAATCGGTGTCGGCATGTTCCTGCTGCCCTTCCTGATCATGCTGTGCGCCGTGGGCTACTTCGCCGCGCGGCCCGGCCAGATGCCGGGCCAGGGTCCGGAGGCGGCGCAGCAGCGCGCCGAGCGCACCATCGAACGGAAGAAGGAGCACGCCGAAGAAGTGCGCGTGTTCACCACCGGCAGCTACGCGGATTCGCTGCAGTGGCGCGCCAAGGCCTTCAAGAAGGACATCGCCGGCACGGCGATGATGAGCCTGCTCGCCCTGCCGATGTTCATGATCGGTTTCTGGTTCGTGCGCTCCGGCGTGGTGCGCGACTGGCGCCGGAACCTGCCGTTGTTCCGGCGCCTGGCGACCTACTCGCTGCCGCTGGGCTTGGCGCTCACGCTCGCGAGCGTGGCGATTACGCCCAGCTACGTGCGCGGCACCGGCTTCAACAACAGCTATATGCTGGCGAACGCGCTGTTCGAGCTCGGCTCGCTGCCGCTGTGCCTGGGCTACGTCGGCATGCTGTTCTGCCTGCTAGGCACCGCCACCGGCGCCCGCATCCTGTCGCCGCTGCGCCATGCCGGGCGCATGGCGCTGACCAACTACCTCGGTGCCTCGGTCATCGGTACGCTGTTCTTCGCCGGCTACGGGCTTGGCTACTGGGGCGAGGTCTCGCGGGCCGGGCAGGTGCTGTTCGTGGCGGTCGTTTTCGCCGCCCAGGTGGCCTTCAGCGCGCTGTGGCTGTCGCGCTTTCGCTACGGGCCGCTCGAATGGCTGTGGCGTGCGATAACCTATTGGCAGCTTCCGCCGATGCGCCGGGAGCCGGCGCCCGGGGGAGTGGCGCTGGCCACCGTCGCTGGCGGCTGATGCCGGGGAGGCATCATTGATTCGCTACAGGGGAAACACATGAACCAGGAAAGCCTCACCGACGCGGCGCCCGCGTTGCGTCCCGTTGCCGGCAACGAGCGCATTGCCGCGCTCGACGTGGTGCGCGGATTCGCGCTGATCGGCATCTTCCTGATGAACATCGAGTTCTTCAACCGGCCCACCGCGCAGATCGGCAGCGGCCTGCCCGCCACGCTTTCCGGCGCCGACTGGTGGGCCGGCTACTTCGTCTACACCTTCGTGCAGGGCAAGTTCTGGACGATGTTCTCGCTGCTGTTCGGCATGGGTTTCGCGGTGATGCTGACCCGCGCCGAGCGCGCCGGGCGCGGCTTCCTCGGGCCCTACCTGCGCCGCATCGCCGCGCTGGCGCTGTTCGGCGCCGCCCATCACATCCTGTTGTGGTCCGGCGACATCCTCTTCAGTTACGCCGTGGGCGCCATTTGCCTGCTGCTCCTGCTGTGGGCGCGCTGGTGGCTGCTGCTGCTGATTCCGCTCGCCGCGATCGGCGCCGCGGCGGCGGGCTTCGAGTGGGCCGGCTCCATCGCCTTCGGTGTCGGTTTCATGGCGATCGCAGCGATTTTCCTGCGCTCGGAGGCTCGGATCGGCTCGGCCGAGCGCGGCCTGCCGTGGCTTTCCCTCGTCTTCCTGCTTATCGGCTTCGTTGCACTGGGCGCTGCGGCACTCGCCGGTAACGGGCCGGTGCCGGTGGAGGCGCGCTGGCCGTCAGCGATCCTCGGCAGCTTCTCCGTGCTGGTGGGCATGCTGTCGTGGCGCTTCAAGGATCCGCGCGAGGCGCGCCCGCGCCGACTCGGCGCCACGATGTACCTCACGCCCTTCATCATGATGTTCGCGTTCGGCGTGCTGATGGTCTACGGACCGAAGCAGCCAGTGCCGAGCGAGGCGCAGGTGGCCGCGGCTACGGTGGAAGTGCAGGCCGAGCGCGCCGCCCGCGATGCCGGCAAGCCGGCCGCCAAGCCGGACCCCAAGGCCAAGCCGAAGACCCCGGTCGAGAAGGCGGCGCTCTCCGAGGCGCAGCGGCGGGTGCAATTCGCCAGGCAGCAAGAGAAAGCGGCGAAGGAAACCCGGCTGCTTACCGGGCCCGTCGTACGCGGAACTGGTGCGTGCGCGGGCGCAGGAGCTCCTCAAGAAGGCGCCAGACGAGTTCGGTTTCGCCACCCTGATCGTGGGCATGTTCCTGCTCGGCTACTGGTTCGTGCGCACCGGCATCATGGAGCGCCCGGCCGAACACCTGCCGCTGTTCCGCCGCATGGCCGCGATCGGCATCCCGCTCGGCGTTGGCCTGGGCATCCTGGGCACGCAGATCAGCACCCACCAGAACCCCGCCCTCGCCGCGGATCCGTACCAGATGGTGATGGCATTGATGATGATGGGGAACCTGCCGGCCTGCCTGGGCTACGTCGGCCTCGTCGTCGTGATGCTGCACAGCGCCGGTCCCTTCAGCAAAGTCTCCGTGCTCGCTCCGCTCGGACGCATGGCGCTGACCAACTACCTGACGCACTCGCTGCTGTGCAGCTACCTGTTCTTCGGCTATGGCCTGGGCTGGTACGGCATGCCGCGCGCCACGCAGGTGCGGCTTCGTGTTCCTGGTGATCGCGCTGCAGGTGGTGTTCTGCACCTGGTGGCTGTCGAAGTTCCGCTACGGCCCGATGGAATGGCTGTGGCGCGCGATCACCTACCTGCAGCTGCCGGCCATGCGCCGCGGCGCGGAACCGGCGCTCGCGGGCGGCACGCCCGCCTGAACCGGGACGGGCCGGCGCGGTCGCCGGCTCGCCTACAATCGCGCGATGGATTCGCGCGATCCCGATGTACTCATCCTTGGCGGCGGCGTCATCGGGCTCAGCTGCGCGCTGTACCTGCTGCGCGCTGGTCGTTCGGTGCGCGTGCTCGAGCGCGGCGGCGTCGGCGGCGCCACCTCGCACGGCAATTGCGGCACGCTGACGCCCAGCCATGCCCCGCCGCTGGCGGCGCCCGGCGTGCTGCTCAAGGGCGCTGCGCTGGATGCTGCGGCCCGACGCCCCGCTGTACATCCGGCCGCGCGCCGATCCGGCGCTGGCGGCCTGGCTGCTGCGCTTCGCGGCGCGCTGCAACCGCCGCGACTGGTGGCGCACGGCGCGCGCCAAGGGCGCGCTGCTGCAGCGTTCGCGCGCGCTGATCGAGGCGCTGGTGCGCGAGGAGGGCCTGGACTGCGAATTCCGCGCCTCCGGCCTGCGCTACGTGTATCGCGACGCGCGCGCCTTCGCGGCGGACCGCGCGCGGGCTGGCCGACCTGCACGAGCTGGGCATCGCCTCGAACGTGCTCGATGGCGCGGCGCTGGCCCGCGCCGAGCCGGCCTTGCGCGAGGGCATGGCCGGCGCGATTGAATTTCCCGACGACGCGCAATTGCGTCCGGAACGCTACACCGCCGAGCTTGCGCGGCGGGTGCGCGAACTCGGCGGTGAAGTGTGCGAAGGCGTGGAAGTGCAAGCCCTGCTGGTCGAAGCGGGCGCGGTGGTCGGCGCCGCCACCGGCAGCGGCCCGCAGCACGCGCGAGATGTGCTGGTGGCGCTCGGCCCCTGGTCGGCGCGCTTCCTGGCGCCGCACGGCATCCGCCTGCCGATCCAGCCGGGCAAGGGTTATTCGCAGACCTACTCGTCCCCGACGCTGGTGCCGAACATGCCCCTGGTGCTCCGGGAGCACAGCGTCTGCGTCACTGCCTGGGAGGGCGGCTTCCGCCTCGGTAGCACCATGGAATTTTCCGGCTACGACGACTCGCTCAATGCCACCCGGCTCGACGCCCTCGCACGCGGCGCGCGCGGCTACCTGCGCGAGCCGGTGGGACCGGAGCTGCGCGAGCAATGGTTTGGCTGGCGGCCGATGAGTTATGACGACCTGCCTTTGCTCGGCCGCGCGCCGCGGCTCGGGCGGCTGTGGCTGGCCACGGGCCACGGCATGATGGGCATGGGCATGAGCGCAGTCAGCGGCGAGCTGATCGCGGCGATGATGACCGGGCAGGAGACGGCGCTGGATGCGGGTCCGGTGAGTGCGAGGCGGTTTGGATGAGTCGCGGCCAAAGGCCGCTCCTACGGGAGAGGGAGATGGAAATCGCCACGCTGCATCGCGGGATGCTGCCGCTGCTGGTCAGCCTGCCGCACGACGGCAGCCATATCCCGCCGGAACTCGCGGCGCGGATGCTGCCGGAATCGCGGCGCGCGCCCGATACCGACTGGCACGTGAGCCGGCTCTACGACTTCGTACGCGAACTCGGTGCTTCGGTGCTGGTGCCCACGCACTCGCGCTACGTGGTGGACCTCAACCGGCCGCCGGATGATGTTTCCCTCTATCCCGGCCAGAACAGCACCGGCCTGTGCCCGGCCGTGCGCTTCAGCGGCGATCCGGTGTACCTGGATGGGCAGGCGCCTTCGGCGGATGAAATCGCGGCGCGGGTGCAGCGCTACTGGCGCCCGTACCACGAGCTGCTGGCGCAGGAACTGCGCCGGCTGCGCGAGGCGCATGGGCGTGCGCTGCTGTGGGAAGGGCATTCGATCCGCGCGCAGGTGCCCTTCCTGTTCGAGGGCGTGCTTCCCGACCTGAACCTGGGCACCTCGTCCGGCGCCAGCTGCTCGCCGGAACTGCAGGGCCGCCTCGAGCGCGTGCTCGCGGCGCAAAACGATTACAGCTGGGTGGCCAATGGCCGCTTCAAGGGTGGCTACATCACCCGCCACTACGGCCGTCCCGCCGATGGCGTGGACGCCGTGCAGCTCGAACTCGTCCAGCGCAACTACATGGACGAGGACAGTTTCGAATGGGACGAGTCGCGCGCAACGCGGCTGCTGCCGACGTTGCGCGCGCTCATCGGCGCCGCCCTCAGTTAGGCGGGTTGTACTTCAGCAGGAAGGCCTTGATGCGGTTGTAGGCCTCTTGCTGGTTCTCGGGTTTGTAGAAGCCGTGGCCTTCGTTGGCCTTGGCCAGCGTCTCGTAGGTCTTGCCGGCCTTCTTCAGCGCGGCTTCTGCAAACTGGAACTGTTCGAAGTCGGCGGTATGGTCCGACTTGCCGTGGATCAGCAGGATGGGAACGTCGAGCTTGGCCACATGGGTCAGCGGGGATTGTTCGATCATGGTCGCATCGTCGCCCCGGGTCCGGGAGAAGTACGAGCGGTTCTGCTTGGAGGCATCGTCCTTCTGGACGTCCTGCCTGATGTCGTACACGCCGGCGTAGCCGATCGCGCACTTGTACATGCCCGGATTGCGGATCGGATTCATCATCGCCGAGTAGCCGCCGAAGCTGCCACCGTAAATGCAGATCTTGCCCGCGTCGGCGAGGCCCTGGCCGATAACGTGCTTGACGCCGTCGGTAATGTCGTCCTGGATGCCCGTGCCCCACTGCTTCCAGGTGGACATCTCGAAGTTTTCGCCACGGCCGCCGGACCCGCGATAATTCACCTGCAGCACGGAGTAACCCAGGCTGGCAAGGAATTGCGCATCGCGGTCATAGCCCCAGGAGTCGGAGATGCCGTAGGGCCCGCCATGTGGCATGACGACCAAGGCGTGCGCGCCCGGCTTGCCTTGCGGGATTGTCAGGAACGCATTGATCGATTCGCCCCCGCGGTTCTTGAACTCCAGGGGCATCGTCGGTGACATCTTGTTGACGTCCCAGTCCTCGAAGGTCTGGAAGAGCATCGTCGGCTTGTTCGTGGCGATGTCGAAGATGTAGTACGTGCCCGGATCGCGGTCGCTCCAGGTCTTGAACAGGAGCTTCTTTTCGTCGCGGGTAATGTCAACGAAGCTGACCATGTTGCCCGGGAAGGCTTTCATCAGGCCCGAGTGCAGCTGCGCCCAGGGCGAAGCCGTGTCCAGGTAGTCGATCTTGGGCTTCCCGGCATCGTAGCTGAGCACGACGGGCGGTCCGAGGCGGCCGGCGCGCTCGTACCCGGCGATGTCCTGGTTAGGCTGGCCGCCGATACGCTCGCGCGTGCCCGCGGAGAAGTTCAGCCTATACAGCTGCGCCGGCTCGCCCTTTTCGCTGATGGTGCCGTACGCGGTGTTGTTGTCCGGCTCGAAGAACCAGACGTAGATCGAGCGCCCCTTGAGCGAACCGGGCATCGATGTCCAGGCGCTGTCCGGCGTCGGACGATACGCAACGATCTGGTTGCCGCTCAGGTCTTCCCGGTAGTTGACTCGTGCCTTGCCGGTATTGTCCGCGGTGATGCCAACGCTGTCGTCGAAGTGTTCGATCTGTTCGCGCGAACCGGTATGGGTATCGACCCGGTACACCCGGGTAACCGTCTCGGAGTTGCCCACAGTGCGCGGCCAGAAGTAGAACAGCGCATGGCCTTTGGAATCGTCCAGCGCCTTCAGCAGGAAGGGGGTGCCCTCGTCCTTGAGGCGACCGCGTTTGGTGGTGTCGTCATTGATGTAGCCGAACAGATGTACCTGGTCCTTGGCGTCTGCGCTCGTTGCGTAGACGTTGCCGCTGACGAACTTGGAGCCAAAGGTGCCGTAGTCGTAGCCTTCGAACACGACGAGGTGGGAATCGTCGCTCCAGGTCACGTTGGCAGGCGATTTCTTCACGATGTTTTCCCATCGATCGGTGTTGCCGCGGAAGCGGAACAAATTGCGTTCCAGCGTGCCCGTGAGCCTGATCATGGTGAGCGCGCGATTGCCTCCGTCGGGCGTGTCGACCGCCACGTAGTCGCCGCTGGGGGACATCGTCGCGCTGCCGTAGTCCGGTTCGCGCGAGAAGAACTTGGCCGGATCGGCAATCGGCGACTGCGCGAGGGCGGCGCCGGGCGCGCACAAGGCGAAGGCCACGGCGGCCCTGAGGATGTTGCTTCGGAACATTGGAAACCCCTGGATGTTGGAATGCGGCCGCGTCTGGCGGCTGCCCATTCTAGACTTCCAGCGAGGCGAGGTCGCCCTTTGTCTCCAGCCAGTTTCTGCGGTCGGGCGCACGTTTCCGCGCCAGCAGCATGTCCATCAGGGCGCGGGTGCGCTCCGGTTCGTCCAGGGTCAGCTGAACGAGGCGCCGCGTGTCCGGATGGATCGTCGATTCGCGTAACTGCGACGGGTTCATCTCGCCCAGGCCCTTGAAACGGGTCACGTTGACCTGGCCGCGGATGTTTTCCTTCTCGATCCGCTCCAGCAGGATGCGTTTCTCTTCCTCGTCCAGGGCGTAGAAGACCTGCTTGCCCACGTCCACGCGGAACAGCGGCGGCATCGCCACGAAGATGTTGCCGGCGCGCACCAGCGCCGGGAAGTGGCGCAGGAACAGCGCCGCGAGCAGGGTGGCGATGTGCAGGCCGTCGGAGTCGGCGTCGGCGAGCACGATCACCTTGCCGTAGCGCAGCCCGTCGATGTTCTCCACGCCGGGGTCGCAGCCGATCGCCACCGCCAGGTCGTGCACCTCGGTGGAGGCGAGCACGCCGGAACTTTCCACTTCCCAGGTGTTGAGGATCTTGCCGCGCAGCGGCAGGATCGCCTGGAACTCGCGGTCGCGCGCCTGCTTGGCGCTGCCGCCGGCGGAATCGCCCTCCACCAGGAACAGCTCGGTGCGACCCAGGTCCTGGGAGATGCAGTCGGCCAGCTTGCCGGGCAGGGCGGGGCCCTGGGTGATCTTCTTGCGCACCACCTGTTTTTCGGTCTTCAGGCGCGCGGCCGCGCGATCGATGGCGAGCTGGGCGATCAAAGTGCCAACTTCTACATGCTGATTGAGCCAAAGGCTGAAGGCGTCGTGCACCGCGCCTTCGACGAAAGCTGCCGCCTGTCGGGAGCTCAGCCGTTCCTTGGTCTGGCCGCTGAACTGCGGGTCGGTCATCTTCAGGGAGAGCACGAAGCAGACCCGGTCCCACACATCCTCGGGCGCGAGCTTGACGCCGCGCGGCAGCAGGTTGCGGAAATCGCAGAACTCGCGCAGCGCGATGGTGACGCCCGAGCGCAGGCCGTTGACGTGGGTGCCGCCCTGCACGGTCGGGATCAGGTTGACGTAGCTTTCCTGCACCAGCTCGCCGTCGGCGCTCCAGGCCAGCGACCAGTCCACGATCTCGTTTTCCTTCGACAGCGCGCCGCCGAACAGCTCGGCCGGCAACGACTCGCGCTCGCCCAGTTCGCCGCGCAGGTAGTCGCGCAGGCCGTTCTCGTAGAACCACTCGTTGCGCTCGCCGGTGGCTTCCTCGTACAGGCGTACGGTCAGGCCCGGGCAGAGCACGGCCTTGGCGCGCAGCAGGTGGCGCAGTGGCCGGAGCGCGAACTTCGGCGTGTCGAAGTATTTCGGGTCGGGCCAGAAGCGCAGGCGCGTGCCGGTGTTCTTCTTGCCGACCGTGCCGACCACCTCGAGCTCGGAAGCACGGAAACCGTCGCGGAATTCCATGCGCCGCTCGTTGCCGTCGCGCTTGATGAACACCTCCACCCGCGTGGACAGCGCATTGACCACGCTGATGCCCACGCCGTGCAGGCCGCCGGAGAAGTTGTAGTTCTTGTTGCTGAACTTACCGCCGGCGTGCAGGCGGGTCATGATCAGTTCCACGCCGGGGATCTTCTCCTCGGGGTGCATGTCCACCGGCATGCCGCGGCCGTCGTCGGACACCTCGCAACTGCCGTCGGCGTGCAGCGTCACCTCGATGGTGCGCGCATGGCCGGCGAGGGCCTCGTCCACCGAGTTGTCGATGACTTCCTGCGCCAGGTGGTTCGGGCGCGTGGTGTCCGTGTACATGCCCGGACGGCGCTTGACCGGATCCAGGCCGGAGAGGACTTCGATGTCGGCGGAGTTGTAGCGGCTGCTCATGGCGCGGCATTATCCCCCAAGGGGGGTGCGCCATGGCGGACGGAATCACGGCGACGGTGACCGGCGGCGAGCAGGGCCTGCACCTGAGCGTGCGCGTGGACGACCCGGACCTGGTGGGCAAGCAGGCCACCTTCACGGTCGAGCAGCGGGTGCGCTGCAAGGTCAGCAGCCCGGTGCACAAGGCGCGCAGCATCAGCAGCCGGGAATTCCGGCTGCAAGCGGGCATCCAGGGCTACGACCTGCCGCCGCTGCCGCGGGACGTGTTCACCTACAGCGGCGAAAAGATCGACATCGAGCTGAACGGCCGCCTGGAAGTGGACGACGGCGTGTTCTTCGATACGAAAATCGAGGTCGGCATCGTCGCCCAGGCGCCGCTGCCACCGCGGCAGAAGGCGCCCGCGGACGCGAAATCCGTGCATTCGCCCGGCGACAGCTTCAATTTCTTCGCCAACCTGCGCGCCATCCCGGCCAAGGCCCGGCTGGTCGTGATCTGGCTGATCCTGGTCGGCCTGCCGGTGATCGCGCTCAACGCCGTGGTCGGCGTGCGCGACCAGATGGTGCCGGAGTCGCAGGTGTGGTTCTACGACCACAGCGGCGACGACGGCAGCGAAAGCCCGCTGCTGAAGGCGCTGGCCGGCAGCGGCGCGTTCGGCTTCGGCCTGTGGCTGGCGATCCGCCAGCAACTGCGCAAGTACATGGATTTCTCCGCCAGGCTGCCGGGCGAGAGGCCTTGCCGCGGCGGCGGCTGCAAGCCCGCCGAGGTGTTCCAGGGTCAGGCGAGGGTGGCGCTGGAAGAGGTGGTGGTGCGCCTGGTGGCCTACAACCGCGAGCACGGGCAGTACACCAAGCAGGAAAAGAGCGGCAATTCCACCCGCACCGTCACCAAGTCCTTCACCAGCGAGTCGCGCGGCGTGGTGCTGTACGAGCAGAAGCTGTTCCTGCTGCCGCCGGAGACGCCGCTGGCCGACGCTCTGGAGGGCGAAATCCGCTACGACCCCCTGTTCGAGGCCCTGTACCCGCCGATGATGATCGGCGACAGCCATGGTCTGTCCGTGCAGCTGGAGGCGCAGTTGCTGCACCCGGAGTTCGTGGACCACGACGTGGAATTGCCGGTTTCCGGGCTCGAAGTCGCGGATTTCCACGCAAGACTGTAAAATGGGGCTTTCCAGCGGCAGTATCGCCCATGACTCGTCTCATCTTCGTCACCGGCGGCGTGGTTTCCTCGCTCGGCAAGGGCATCGCCGCGGCCTCGCTCGCCGCCATCCTCGAAGCCCGCGGCCTGCGGGTCACGATGATGAAGCTCGACCCCTACATCAACGTCGACCCCGGCACCATGTGCCCGTTCCAGCACGGCGAGGTGTACGTCACCGACGACGGCGCCGAGACCGACCTGGACCTGGGCCACTACGAGCGCTTCGTGCGCATGCGCCTGAGCGCGCAAGAACTCGGTCACCACCGGCCGCATCTACGAGAACGTGATCCGCAAGGAGCGCCGCGGCGACTACCTCGGCGGCACCGTGCAGGTGATTCCGCACATCACCGATGAGATCAAGCGCTGCATCTTCGAAGCGACCGACGGCTACGACGTCGGCCTGGTCGAGATCGGCGGCACCGTCGGCGACATCGAGTCGCTGCCCTTCCTGGAGGCGATCCGCCAGATCCGCACCGAGCGCGGCCCGGGCAAGGCGATCTTCATGCACCTGACGCTGGTGCCCTACATCGCCGCCGCCGGCGAGCTGAAGACCAAGCCGACGCAGCACTCGGTGAAGGAACTGCGCTCGATCGGCATCCAGCCCGACATCCTGCTGTGCCGCAGCGAACAGCCGCTGCCGGATGGCGAGCGGCGCAAGATCGCGCTGTTCACCAATGTCGCCGAGAGGGCGGTCATCTCCTGCGTCGACGTGGACAACATCTACAAGCTGCCGCTGTGGCTGCACGCCCAGAACCTCGACCAGATCGTGGTCGAGTACCTGGGCCTGGGCGAACGCGCCGGCGTCGGCCGACCTGTCCGAGTGGGAAGCGGTGGTGGACGCCAGTCGAGCACCCGGTGGACGAAGTCACTGTCGCCGTGGTCGGCAAGTACGTCGACCACCAGGACGCCTACAAGTCGCTGTCCGAGGCGCTGCGCCACGGCGGCATCCGCCAGCGCACCAGGGTGAAGCTGAAGTGGATCGAGTCCGAGCAGGTCGAGACGCAGGGCGCGGCCGCGCTCGCCGGCGTCGACGCCATCCTGGTGCCCGGCGGCTTCGGCGACCGCGGCTTCGAGGGCAAGATCCTCACCGCGCAGCACGCGCGCGAGCAGGGCATTCCCTATTTCGGCATCTGCTACGGCATGCAGGCCGCGGTGGTGGACTTCGCGCGCAACGTGGCCGGCCTGGCCGGCGCCAACACCACCGAGAACGACCGCCACTGCGCCGATCCGGTCATCGCGCCTGATCACCGAGTGGCGCACCAGCAGCGGTGACGTCGAGCGCCGCGACGAGGAATCCGACCTCGGCGGCACCATGCGCCTGGGCCTGCAGGAGTGCCGCATCAAGCCCGGCACCAAGGCGCGCGAGATGTACGGCAAGGAAGTGGTGGCCGAGCGCCACCGCCACCGCTACGAATTCAACAACCGCTACCGCATGCAGCTGGAGGAGGCCGGACTGATCATTTCCGCGCAAGTCCATGGACGACCTGCTGGTGGAGATGATCGAGCTGCCGAACCATCCCGTGGTTCGTCGCCTGCCAGGCGCACCCGGAGTTCCTGTCCACGCCGCGCGACGGGCATCCGCTGTTCATCGGCTTCATCCGCGCCGCGCGCGAGTACAAGGCCGGCGGGCGGTTGCTGCACGAAGTCGCGGCTGAAGCCGCTCCCACAGGATGCGCGCATGAAGCTGTGCGGCTTCGAGGTCGGCCTCGACCAGCCCTTCTTCCTGATCGCCGGCCCCTGCGTGATCGAGTCGCTGCAGTTGCAGCTCGACACCGCCGGCACGCTGAAGGAGATCACCGGCAAGCTCGGCATCCCCTTCATCTTCAAGTCCAGCTTCGACAAGGCCAACCGCACCTCCGGCACCGAGCTTCCGCGGCCCGGGCCTGGAGGAAGGCCTGAAGGTGCTGGCTGAAGTGAAGCGCCAGCTCGGCGTGCCGGTGCTCACCGACGTGCACGAGTACACGCCGATGGACGAGGTCGCCTCCGTCGTCGACGTGCTGCAGACGCCGGCCTTCCTGTGCCGGCAGACCGATTTCATCCAGAAGGTGGCGCGCGCCGGCAAGCCGGTCAACATCAAGAAGGGCCAGTTCCTGTCGCCCTGGGAGATGAAGCACGTCGCCGCCAAGGCGCTGGCGACCGGCAACCCGCAGATCATGGTCTGCGAGCGCGGCGTCAGCTTCGGCTACAACAACCTGGTCTCCGACATGCGCTCGCTGAGCGTGATGCGCGACACCGGCTGCCCGGTGGTGTTCGACGCCACCCATTCGGTGCAGCTGCCCGGCGGCGCTGGACGGCAAGTCCGGCGGCCAGCGCGAATTCGTGCCGGTGCTCTCGCGCGCGGCGATCGCGGTCGGCATCGCCGGCATCTTCATGGAAACGCACCCGGATCCCGACAAGGCGCTGAGCGACGGCCCGAACGCCTGGCCGCTGCCGAAGATGGAAGCGCTGCTGGAAACGCTGATGGCGCTCGACCAGGTGACCAAGCGCAACGGCTTCCTCGAATCCGCCTGATCCATCCATCAACGCACTTTCGAATCCACTTGCGAGTCCCATGACGACTATCCGCAGCATCCACGCACGCGAAATCCTCGACAGCCGCGGCAACCCCACGCTCGAGGCGGAAGTCACGCTCGCCGACGGCAGCTTCGGCCGCGCGATGGTGCCCTCGGGCGCCTCGACCGGCTCCAAGGAGGCGGTCGAGCTGCGCGACGGCGACAGGACGCGCTACCTCGGCAAGGGCGTGAAGAAGGCGGTCGGCAACGTCAACGGCGCCATCGCCGAGGCGCTGAAGGGCTTCGACGCCGCCGACCAGAAGGGCCTGGACGCGCGCCTGGTCAACCTCGACGGCACCGACAACAAGGGCCGCCTGGGCGCCAACGCGCTGCTCGGCGTCTCGCTGGCCAACGCGCACGCGGTGGCGGCCTCGAAGCGCATGCCGCTGTGGGCGCATCTTGCTGGTGACCGCGACTCCGGTCGCTGCCGGTGCCGATGATGAACATCATCAACGGCGGCGCGCACGCCGACAACAACGTGGACATGCAGGAGTTCATGGTGCTGCCGGTCGGCATGGACAGCTTCGCCGAGGCGCTGCGCTGCGGCACCGAGATCTTCCATTCGCTGAAGTCGGTGCTGAAGGGCCGGGGCCTGGGCACCGCGGTGGGCGACGAGGGCGGCTTCGCGCCCGACCTGCGCTCGAACGAGGAAGCGATCGAGGTGATCCTCGAGGCGATCGGCAAGGCCGGCTACGCCGCCGGCGAGGACGTGCTGCTCGGCCTCGACGTGGCCAGCACCGAGTTCCACGACAACGGCAAGTACAACCTGGTGGGCGAGGGCAAGCGCCTGACTTCCGAGCAGTTCGTGGATTTCCTCGCCAACTGGGCGCGGCAGTTCCCGATCGTCACCATCGAGGACGGCATGTCCGAGGACGACTGGACGGGCTGGAAGCTGCTGACCGAGCGCCTCGGCGACAAGGTGCAGCTGGTCGGCGACGACCTGTTCGTGACCAACCCGAAGATCTTCCGCGAGGGAATAGACAAGGGCGTGGCCAACGCGATCCTGATCAAGGTCAACCAGATCGGCACGCTCACCGAGACGCTGGAAGCGATGGCCATGGCCGACGCGGCGACGTACGCGGCGATCATCTCGCATCGCTCGGGCGAGACCGAGGACACGACCATTGCCGATATCGCAGTCGCGACCACCGCGACGCAGATCAAGACCGGCTCGCTGTGCCGCAGCGACCGCGTCGCCAAGTACAACCAGTTGCTGCGCATCGAGGAAGCGCTGGGCGCGAAGGCCCGCTACGCCGGCCGCGACGCGTTCGTGAGCCTGCGCCGCTAGGTGGAAGGCTTCGCGCGCCGCTGGTGGCCGCTGCTTGCCCTGCTGGCGCTGCTCGCGGCCTTGCAGGCGAAGCTGTGGTTCGGCGCGGGCGGCCTGCCGGATGCGCGCGCGCTGCACGATACCGTGCTCGAGCAGAAGCGCGAGAACGCGCGCCTGCAGCAGCGCAACGACGCACTCTCGGCGGAAGTCGAGGACCTGAAGTCGGGCGAGGCCGCGGTCGAGGAGCGCGCGCGCAGCGAGCTGGGCATGGTCAAGCCGGGCGAGACCTTCTACCGCGTGGTCGAGCCGCATGCCGACGCAGACGACAGCGCGGCGCGGGCTGCGCCCGAGCGCGTGGACGCGCGCCCAGCCGAACCCGAAGCGCGCCGGCGCCGCCGCCATGACCTGGGCGGTGATGCCGGCCGCCGGCCGCGGCGCGCGCCTGGGCGGCGACATGCCCAAGCAGTACCTCACGCTGGCCGGCCGCCCGATGATCGAGCACAGCCTGCGCGCGCTGCTCGGGCATCCGGAGGTGGACGGCGTGATGGTCGCGCTGGCGCCGGACGACCCCTGGTGGGCCGGCTGGCGGCACATGGAGAACAAGCCGATCTACACCTGCATCGGCGGCGCCGAGCGCGCCGATTCGGTGCTGGCGGCGCTGCAGGCGCTGCCCGCGACGGTGAGCGAGGAACAGTGGGTGCTGGTGCACGATGCCGCGCGGCCCTGCCTGCGTGCCGTGGACCTGACGCGCCTGCTGGCGCTCGGCCAGGCCGACCCCATCGGCGCCATCCTGGCCGCGCCGGTGCGCGACACCTCAAGCGCGCCGCCGAGGGCCTGCCGCTGCGCAGCCACGCCACCGAGCCGCGCGAGCAGCTGTGGCGCGCGCTGACGCCGCAGCTGTTCCGCCGCGGCGGGCTGACCCGCGCGCTGCAGGCGGCGATGCGCGGCAACGTCGCCATCACCGACGAGGCGATGGCGATGGAGCGGCTGGGCCTGAAGCCCTTGCTGGTCGAGGGCTCGGAGGACAACATCAAGGTGACGACGCCGGCGGACATCGCCCTGGCCGAGTCGATCCTGAAGCGGATGGACTGAGGACAGCAGCACCAATGATGCGCATCGGCAGCGGTTTCGACGTGCACGCCTTCGGCGAGGGCGACCACCTCATGCTCGGTGGCGTGCGCATCGCCTTCGAACGCGGCGTGCTCGCGCATTCCGACGGCGACGTCGCCATCCACGCGCTGTGCGACGCGCTGCTCGGCGCGCTTGCGCTCGGCGACATCGGTACGCATTTCCCGCCCTCGGACGAGAGATGGCGCGGCGCCGACAGCCGCGTGTTCCTGCGCCACTGCGCGCTGCTGCTCGACCAGCATGGCTGGACGCCTGGCCAACGCCGACCTCACCATCATCTGCGAGCGGCCGCGCATCGGCCCGCATGTCGAGGCGATGCGCGCCGTGCTCGCCGCCGATCTGGGCGCCACGACCGCGCACATCAGCGTCAAGGCCACCACCACCGAGAAGCTGGGCTTCACCGGCCGCGGCGAAGGCATCGCCGCGCAGGCCGTCGTGCTGCTGGCGCGGGCATGAGTTCGCCGCTGCCGCGCGCGCATGGCGCGCCGGTGCTGTCGGCGCGCTTCCGGGTCGCCGCCGAGGACTTCCGCGTCGAGGAGATCGACGCCTTCGAGCCTGCCGGCGCAGGCGAGCACCTGCTGCTGACGGTCGAAAAGCGCGGCATGAACACCGCCTTCGCGGCCAAGCGCATCGCCGCCTGGGCGGGCATCGCGGAGATGGGCGTGGGCTACGCCGGGCTCAAGGATCGCCACGCGGTGACCACGCAGCGCTTCAGCGTGCATCTTCCCAAGCGCGTGGCGCCGGAGCTCGAGGCGCTGCAGTCAGAAGACCTGCGCGTGCTGGCGCAGGCCTGGCACCACCGCAAGCTGCCGCGCGGCGCGCTGGCCGGCAACCGCTTCACCCTGCGCCTGCGCGAAGCGGTCGGCGAGCGCGACGACGTCGCCGCGCGCCTGGCGGCGATTGCCGCGCAGGGCATTCCCAATTATTTCGGCGAGCAGCGCTTCGGCCGCGAGGGCGACAACGTCGCCGCCGCGCAGCGCATGTTCGCCGGCCAGCGCGTGAAGCGCGACCAGCGTTCGATCCTGCTGTCCGCGGCGCGCTCGGCGATCTTCAACGCGGTGCTGGCGGCGCGCATCGGCGACCGCAGCTGGGCGACCGGCACCGAGGGCGAGGTGTGGATGCTCGACGGCACCCACAGCGTGTTCGGCCCCGAGCCGGACAGCGAAGCCCTGCAGGCGCGCGCCGCCGCGCAGGACATCCACCCGACCGGCCCGATGTGGGGCCTGGGCGAACTGCGCAGCGCGGGCCGTGCGCGCGAGCTGGAAGCCGCCGCGGTCGAGCCTTTCGCCGACCTGCGCGCCGGGCCTCGAAGCCGCCGGCCTGAAACAGGAACGCCGCGCCCTGCGCGTGCGCGTGGACGACCTCGCCTGGGAATGGGAAGACGACGCGTTGATCCTGCGCTTCCGCCTCGGCCCCGGCGCCTACGCCACCGAAGTCCTCGCCGAACTCGGCGACATCCGCTAGCGGGTGTCGAGCAGGGCGAGGACGGCGCCGGCGCCGCCTTGCGCGGGCGGCGCCGAGGCGAAGGCGAGCACGTCGCCGCGCAGGCGCAGGATGCGGTCCACCATCGACTTGAGCACCGGCGCGCCCTCCGAGCGCAGGCCCTTGCCGTGGATGATGCGCACGCACTGGCGCGAGCCGGCGCGGGCCTCGTTGAGGAACTGCTTGAGCAGCTGCTCGGCGTCCTGCGCGCGCAGGTGGTGCAGGTCGATTTCGTCCTGGGTGCTGTACTCGCCGCGCCGCAGGCGGCGCAGCGTGCGCTCGGAGACGTGGTCGCGCCGCCAGGCCAGCAGTTCGTCGCCTTCGACCGGCAGTTCCCCGCCCAGGCGCGACTCGCGCAGGGCCTCGGCCTCGTCCTGCTCGAAGCGGCGCGCGCGCGGCTTCGGCGGGGCCGGCGCCGGGGCCGGGGCGGGCACCTCGATGCGGCGCACCTCGCCGATCGCCTCGCGGAACAATTCGGCGTCCTCGGGGCTCAATTCCGGCTTGCGGTTTGCGTGCCATGGCTGAAGACTATCCGTACCGCCGATGAACGCAAGCAAGCCGCCCGCAGGGGCATCCGTTATCATTCAACTTTCACGGGAAGCACAGATGCACGTACTGGTCAGCAACGACGATGGCGTGGATGCCCCGGGCATCAGGATCCTGTCCGAGGCGCTGCGCGCCGCCGGCCACCGGGTCACCGTCGTCGCGCCCGACCGTGACCGCTCCGGCGCCTCCAACTCGCTGACCCTGGACCAGCCGATCCGCGCCGGCCGCCGCGACGAGCACACCTGGAGCGTGGCCGGCACGCCCACCGACTGCGTGCACCTGGCGCTGTCGGGCATGCTCGATGGCGACCCCGACATCGTCTTCTCGGGCATCAACAACAGCTCCAACCTGGGCGACGACGTGATCTATTCGGGCACCGTCGCCGCGGCGATGGAAGGCCGCTGCCTGGGCCTGCCCGCGGTCGCGGTGTCGCTGGTCACCAGCGAGCATCGCGCCAACAATTTCGACAGCGCGGCGCGCGCCGCGGTCAGCCTGCTCGACCGGCTGTGCGCGAACCCGCTGCCGCCCGACACCATCCTCAACGTCAACGTGCCCGACCTGCCCTGGGAGCGAGATCCGCGGCTGGCAGGTCTGCCGCCTGGGCAACCGCCACCGCGCCGAGCCCTGCATCCGCGAGAAGGACCCGCGCGGCCGCCCGATCTGGTGGATCGGCCCGGCCGGGCCGGCGCAGGACGCCGGCCCCGGCACCGACTTCCACGCCGTGCAGGAAGGCTGGATCGCGCTCACGCCGATCCACGTGGACCTGACCCGCTACCAGGCGCTGGACTCGGTCTCGAGCTGGGCCGAGGGCCTGAACGCGGCCGCGGAAGCACGCGCATGATGATGACGCGGCGGCTCGGCAAGCCGGAAGCGCAGGGCACCGGGATGACCTCGCAACGCGCGCGCGACCGCCTGGTCGAGCGCCTGCGCGGCGAAGGCGGCATCCGCGACGAGCGCGTGCTGACCGCGATCGGCTCGTTGCCGCGCCACCTGTTCATCGACGAGGCGCTGGCCTCGCGCGCCTACGAGGACACCGCGCTGCCGATCGGCAACGGCCAGACCATTTCGCAGCCCTGGGTGGTCGCGCGCATGACCGAGGCGCTGATCGAACACGGGATGCCCAAGCGCGTGCTGGAGATCGGCACCGGCTCGGGCTACCAGGCCGCGGTGCTGGCCGTGCTGGGCATCGAGGTCTACACGGTCGAGCGCATCGACGAGCTGCTGCGCCTGGCGCGGCGCCGCTTCCGCAACATGGGCCTGAACCTGCGCACCAAGCACGACGACGGGCGCCTGGGCTGGCCCGAGAACGCGCCCTTCGACGCCATCATCGTCACCGCCGCCGGCGCCGCGCTGGACGCCGCGCTGATCGACCAGCTCGCCGAGGGCGGCACGCTGGTGGCCCCGGTCGGGCCGCCGAACGCGACGCAGTCGCTGCTGCGCCTGCGCAAGACGCCGGAAGGCGTACTGCGCGAGGACCTCGGCAAGGTGGTGTTCGTGCCGCTGCTGCCCGGAACGACATGAAGATCTTCGGACCGCTGTACGAGCGCGCAATCACCTGGGCCCAGCACAAGCGCGCGACCTGGATCCTGTCGATCCTGAGCTTCTTCGAAGCGATCATCTTCCCGGTGCCCCCGGAGGTGATGCTGGCGCCGATGTCCATCGCCCGGCCCAGGCGTGCGCTGTGGTACGCCACGCTCAGCCTGGTCTTCGGCGTGCTCGGCTCGCTGGTCGGCTACGAGCTCGGCCACTACGCCTATGAATACATCGGGCCGATGTTGCCGGAAAGCATGCAGGCCGGCATCGGCGAGTGGGTGGCCAAGCTGCAGCAGATGATGCGCGACCATCCGGGCGCACTGCTGGGCGCGCTGCTCGCCGCTGCCATCCAGCCGGTGATCCCGATGAAGTTCATCACCTGGGGCGCGGGCATCGCCGGCGTGCCGATGTTCGAGTACGTCGCCTGCATGATCATTGGTCGCGGCAAGCGCCTGTACCTGGTTGCCGGCGCGATCCGGATTGGTGGCGAGCGCGCCGCCAACGCCATCCAGCGCTACATCGAGCCGCATCGGCTGGATCGCGCTGGTGGTGCTTGCGGCCGCGGCGGGATGGCTGTGGTGGCACGGAGGCGTGTCGTGACGCGCCTGTTGCTGCTCGCGCTGGCCGCGGCGGGCCTGCTCGCCGCCTGCACGCATTCGCGCGTGGTGCAGCGCGAGCCCTCATCGCGAAATTCGCACTCGGCGCGCGCGCCGGCGCGGCCCGCGACCTCGCCGCTGCCGCGCAACGGCGTGCACGTGGTGCGCGCGGGCGAGACGCTGTATGGCATTTCCTTCCGCTATGGCTTGCGCTACCAGGACGTGGCCGGATGGAACGGCATTGGCGATCCCTACCTGATCGAGATCGGGCAGCGGCTGCGGCTCGCGCCGAACGAGCGCAGGCACGCGATGCCCTCGTCCACGCCGCCGCCCCGGCGCGACCGGCCCACGCCGGTGCCGGCGCCGCGCGGGCCGGTGACGGCGCCGAGGCCGCCGGTCACCGACTCTCCCGTGGTCGCGTCGCCTGCTCCGACGATGCCGGCCCCGGGCCCGGCGATGGCCAGCAACTTCGCCTGGCGCTGGCCCACGCAGGGCGAGGTCGTCGGCCGCTACGTGGCGGGCGACCAGACCCGGCAGGGCATCGATATCGCCGGCAAGGCCGGACAGGACGTGCAGGCCGCCGCCGATGGCGTGGTCGTGTATTCCGGGGCCGGGCTGGTCGGCTACGGCGAGCTGATCATCGTCAAGCACTCCGAGGAGTGGCTGTCCGCCTATGCGCACAACCAGTCGCGGCTGGTGGGCGAGGGCGTACGCGTGTCCGCCGGGCAGGTGATCGCGCGCCTGGGCCGCAGCGGCGCACCGCGCGACATGCTGCATTTCGAAATCCGTCGCAACGGCAAGCCGGTGGACCCGATGGGGCTGCTGCCGAAGCGCTGAGGGTTTTGTTCGCGACTGCAGGCGCCGCTACATCGGCGCGCTGGCCAGGCAGACCTTGGACCCCGCGTCATCGGCCGCGATGCGCGCCTCGACGTTCTGTGCGGCGCCGGGCTTGATGCGGTCGGTCACGCAGATCTTTCCGGGCGTGATCTTCGCCACCGCCAGCCAGGAGGTCTTGCGCTGCGGACGTTCGGCGTCTTCCTGCGCGTTGACGCGCACCACCAGCGCGTGCGGCACCGTCACGCGTCCATCCGTGTGCACGCGCCACTCCGCGCGCGGGCCGAGGGTGGAGAAGGCATGGGTGACCACGCTCCAATAGTCGAGCGGGTGCTGCTTGCCGTCGGGCGCGACCACCGTGACCGTCGCGCGCAGGTCGCCGTAAAGCACCAGCAGCTCGTAGCCGCCCGGCCCCTTGCAGCGCAGGCCGTCCTCCTCGTCGCCCGGCTCGCCGGAGGCGGGCAGCACTTTGCAGTGCTTTTCGGAGATATCGGTATAGACGCTGCTCGACTCGCCCGCGCGCGCGGCGGTGCTGCCGCCGAGCGCCAGCGCCAGCATCGCGACTGAAGTTGCCGTCGTGCGCATCTCAACTCCTTCTTTCAGTTCTTGAGGAACGTGACGCGTACGATCTTGCCGTCCTTGATTTCGTACACGGCTACGGCCTCGCTTTCCAACTTGGAGGGCGGGGCAGTGATGCGTTCGTGGTCGATCACGAAGCGGCCGAACACGATGCGCTTGAGGATCTCCGCGCGCACGTTGGGGTCGCTGAAGCGGCGCTGGTAGCGGGCGCGCATCTGCGCCTTGCCGGTTTCGGTGACCTGGTCGGGATGCTTGGCCAGGACGGCGTCGTCGGCATAAAAGCCGAGGAAGGCTTCGAGATCGCCCCGGTTGTATGCGGCGAGCTGTGCGTCGACGATGGCTTCCGGCGACATCGCCGGTTGCGGTGACGCGCCGGTTTTCGCGTCGTCATCCGCCAGCGAGGCCGACGAGATCGCGAGGCACAGCGCAGCGGCGACGGCAGTCCTGATCAGCGACATGGATGGGCTCCTGCGTGAGCGGGACTAGAGGCCGCGAATGCGGCACGCCAGGATCAGCAGCCCGAAGCCGATGATCCACGACCAGCTGGCGACCGGTGCGCCGATCTTTGCCAGGCCGAAATGCGCCGCCAGCGCGACCAGGTACAGGACCAGGCAGATGACCCAGATGATCATGGTCGGGGCTTTGCCGGAATTGCGCATGGTGCTTTCGCCTGGCGGTTGAGTCGCTGCTCGGAATCCCGAGTGTACCCGCAATGCCGCAGTCCACTTCAGCTCACCACGACCCGTCCGCCATCCGTTGGCGTCGCGCCAGTTCCACTGCGCCCGGCTCGATCGTCGCGAATGAACCCGGCTGGATATCGCCATCCGGGGCGTAGGTAGTCATCACCACGCCGGAGCCTGAAACCACGGAGCGAAGCAGCCGCAGCGATGTGGGCTTCGCATGCTCGCCGAACAGGCGCTTGCCCCGGCCAAGCACCACCGGGAAGGTCCACACGTTGTACTCGTCGATCAGTGCGGCGGCCTGCAGCGTCTGGATCAGGTTGCCGCTGCCGATCATCTGCAGGTCGGGGCCGGGTTGCGATTTGAGCGCGATGATCGCCGCAACGACATCGCCCGCAAGGAGGGACGAGTTCTGCCAGTGCAATTCCGTCAGCGTGCGCGAAGCCACATGCTTCTTCGCGGCATTGAGCGATTGGGCGGTCGGATCTTCGGCCGCCTGGTATGGCCAGTAGGCTTCGAAGATCTGATAGGTCCTGCGCCCCAGCACGAGCTCGCGGTCCTTGCTGTCGAAGCCGGCTGCCGCGAAGTCCATGTCTTCGCTCGCGTAGGGGAACATCCAGCCGCCGTAGGCAAATCTCCCCGTGGGGTCTTCTTCCGGCCCGCCGGGCGCCTGCATGACGCCGTCGAGCGATGCGAACGTGGAGGCGATGAGCTTTCTCATGGATCGGCCTCGTCGTCAGGCGGATCGAAACAGGGCGGCGGGTCCGAGCACGGCCAGCAGCGTGAGCAGCGGTCCCGCGAACAGCAGCGCGAGCAGCGGAATCCTGCGAATGGGCGCGAGCGCCAGTCCGCAGACCAGCGAGGCCGCCAGCAGGTACATGGCCGGACGTGCGTATGTGAACTCGGACAGGCTTTGCCCGACGGACAGGCAAAGCGCGACGAAAGCCAGCGGCAGTGCGACCAGGCTCGCGACGACCACCACCAGGAAGCGGGTGCGGATATTGGCGACTCGGCTCGCGGGATTCACGGAAACTTCCATGTCGTCTGGCGTTTGAACTGGGCGGCCGCACGCAGGCCGCGGGTGGACGTGCTGGCGTGCATCCTATCAGGCGCGCCTCAGGCCCCGCGCGCGGGGTTTTCCAGGCGCCGTCGAAACCTGTCGGCCTGAACGCCGGTGAGCCCGGGCGACTGCCCGCTCTTCCACAGCCTGAGCAGGTCGCGCGTGCCCTGCAATTGCTGCAAGGCCGGGAGCGCAAACGCGTCGACTCGCGCAGCAATGTCGCGGGCGGCTTCGTCCGCCATGGCGAAGTCATCGGCCTGCCACCACAGGTCGGAGCGCTCGGGACAAAGCTCGCCCAGCCGCATGCGCCAATGGGCGTTGTCGACTGAAGGCGTCGGCTCGGACGAAAGGGACGGGACCCAGACGGCGACGTTCGCCGTGAAGCGCGCGCCGGCGCTCGAGTTGTCGCCCGATGCCTGCAACTGGATGAGCTGGAAGACATCGCCGACCTGTCGCGAAAAAGTCGACGAGCGGCCCAGGAAGCCATGCGCGGCGAGCGCGGGGCCGATGCCCTCGCGGATGCGATCACGAATCTCCGACGGAATCATTGGCGAGGTCTATTTGGAAATCAGCACGGCATTGATCTGAATGATCGGAGCGACATCCGTGTAGTTCGGAATGTCCGCCTGCAAGGTCGCCGCATTGGGTGCGAACGCCGCCATGAAGCTCTCCACCGAGTCGAAGTGGAAATGGCACATGGCGATGTAGGCGGCATCTGTCCCCGGCGCCGCGCCACCCAGGCCGCGCTCGACCGACACCCCCTTGAAGCCGGGGTGCGCGCCCAGCAGCTCGATGGACATCGGCATGTGCCGGTTCACGTAGTAGTCCATGTCGAAGCGGGCGCCGGGGGTGTTCGGGTAGAGGATGCAGATCTTGATCATCTTGGGTTCCGGGTCGTAATGTATCCGAATTCGGACAGTTGCCTGGCACAGCCGGCGCGGGTGGGCGCGCTGAATACAACACTGGCACTGGCTTCACGGCCGCAACACGGCGACGGCGCCAAGCTATTGCATCGCCCGCAACCGGAAGCCCGATGCCAACCTGCCTGATCACCGGCGCCTCCGGCGGCGTCGCCAATGCCTTGGCCACTCGATTGCGCGCGGCGGGCTGGCAACTGGCCCTGGCCACGCGCGACGCCGGCAAACTCCCCGCCGACACCGGCGACCGGGTGATAGAGGCCGATGTCGCCACCGAAGCCGGAGCCGAGGCAGCCGTCGCTGCGGCCACCGATGCCTTCGGCGCGGTTCCCGACGCGGTAGCCCACTGTGCCGGCGCCATCCTGATTGCGCCCATCGGCCGTACCAGCGAAGTCCAATATCGGCAATGCCTGGCCGCCAACCTCGACAGCGCCTTCTTCATCGCCAAGGCCTATGCACCACGGATGCAAAAGGCTGCTCGGCCAGGCGCGATGCTGTTCTTCAGCTCGGTCGCGGCCGGCATCGGCGTGGCAAACCACGCCGCGATCGCCATGGCCAAGGGCGGGCTGGAAGGATTGGTGCGCTCACTGGCGGCGGATTTCTCCTCAGTCGGCCTGCGCGCGAACGCCATCGCCCCGGGCCTGATGCGCACGCCGGCGACCGAACGCATGCTGGCCAATGAATCCGCGGCCAAGGCCATTGCTGGCCAGTATCCGTTGGGCCGACACGGTGATGCCGACGATGCGGCGACCCTGGGCGCATTCCTGCTGTCGAGTGACGCCGGCTGGATCAATGGCCAGGTAATCGGGCTCGACGGTGGCTTCCTGGCCGTCCGGCCCTACGTCAAGGTGGGCTGAGGATGGCCAACGCTGTCGTCGGGTTTCGCCGCGACATGCGGTTCGCATAGCGATGGATTGAGCGGCCGCACGGAAAACCGAGTGGGCCGTGCCTCGCGTGCACTCTATCAGTGTTACGGCGGGCATCGCCCGAGGTGCCGGCGCGGTCCCTTGCACCACGCGCCGACAACGCAACACGCAACACGCAACACAACCAGGCAACAGCAACTGCCTCAAGCTAAAGGCAAGAGCCGCGTTCACCGGGTGTTGACGGGAAGCTCCTTACGGAATAGTTAGGCTGCTATGGAAGCAGCTGGATTCCGAATTGGCGTACAACAAAAGAAAACGCGCCAAAACAAACTGCTGTTATTGCCACGCTCGCGGCCATCGTAGCCCAGAATCCGAGGCGAGGCAGCAGCACTGGGAAAGCTAGAAACATAGGCAGCGTTGGCAAGACATACCAAAAGGTGTACCAAGCGTGGTTAGCGATCTTCTCTTGCGGCTGCTTTTCAACGTACAGCCAAATCAGTGCTAGAAACGTCACGAGCGGGAGGGCTGCGACGAAGCCGCCCAACCTGTCACTGCGCTTCGCAGCCTCGGAGACAAAGATGACAACAGCCGCCGTGAGGAGATACTTGGTGATGAGCCAGGACATGACTTCTCCTTAGGTCTAACGATTGAATTGAGCGGCCGCTCCGGGCTTTGACGGACGCGCCGGGCGCGCACCATCTTTGGAGCGCGCCTGGCGCGGCCCCGCCTTTTTGGCGGTCCGCTCCAATGAACGGTTAGACGACAACGCCTTGTGCGGAACCAGCTTGACTTGCAGATCGCAACCCACAGCTTGCGCATAGCGCTTCAGGGTATCCAGCGAGGCAGCATGCTTTCCGGCCGCCTCCAGCCGCGAGATGGCGCTCTTAGTCGTGCCCATCAGTCCGGCGACGTCGTCCTGGGTCATGCCCGCACGAGATCGCGCCTTGAGCATCTGATTCGCGACCTGGTACTCGAGCTCGAGCGCGTCGTAGGCAGCCTTAAAGCCCTTGCGCTTCGCGGCCTTGGCAAGGAAGGCAGCGTGGTCGTGAGCCACGGGGGTGTGCTTGAGGTCAGCCATGTTGCAACTCCTTGAGGCGCTTTCGCGCCGTCTTCAATTCCCGATCGGGCGCTTCCTGGGTCTTCTTGATGAATGCGTGGAGGATTACCACGCGCTGGTCCACCATGAAGCAGTAGAACGCCCGACCGGTGCCGCTACGTCCGCGAGGTCGAAGCTCGAATAGGCCGGCTCCAAAGGCGCGACTGTGGGGCAGGCGTAAGTCCGTGCCGTATTCCATTAGCAATTCAAGCAGGCGGGCGTAGTCGGCGACGACCTCGACCGGCCAGGATTCGATCTCGGCGAGTACCCGCAGATGGAAGTACTCGATCGTGAATGCCATGCGCGCAGGTTAGCAAATACGCTAACTCAGTGCAACCCGGTAGTTCCTTGGCGTCTAGCGATCGAATTGAGCGGCCGCGCCGGGAGTCGGCATGCCGCGCCTGGCAAGCATCATATCGGAGGCTTGGCAGGCGCGGCACGAGGTGCCTACCCGGACCGCTCCAATGAGGCGGCGGACTCGAGAGGAACTTGCCACCCAGGAAACACCAGTACGGCCGGATGGCACCGAAGCGCAACGGCAAGTACCTTGGCGCGCTCGACGCCGAGATTTACGCGGCCATTCTCGATGCTGGAAATGGTCGTCTGAGGGATCCCGCACAGCTCCGACAGCTGGGACTGAGTGAGGCCCTGAAGCTCGCGAATAATCCGGACCGACTCGCCGGGGGAGACGTCCACACGCTTCTTGGCAGGAGTGAAATTGCGCATTTAGGTTCTCCGGTAATCGTGGGGCGTGACTCGTACGACCTGGACGAGCAGGGCGTCGGCGACAACCTTATAGATCACCCGCCACTGCTCGTTTAGCCGTGAGGAACGGAAGCCCTTCCATTTGCCGCCCAAGGCTTCATCGCGAAACCCTTTGATTGCGCGAAGTCCCTTGGGCCCGGACAACATGGCGATGTCCTTCCATTTCTCGTAGCACTTGAGAATGTCGAGCGGAACGCGGCCGCCGGACAGTTCCTTGTCGACGTCGCGATGCTCTTCGATGCGCCACATGCCTAATAGTATCTAGACTATATTAGGTATGTCAAGCCGCCAGGTGGTTCACCGAACTATTGCAGTTGCCATCTTCCTCGGGGAGATTCGAACTCTCGAGATTGAAACGTGACATCAAGTCTTGTTGCGCAGTCGCAGACAGAGAATTCCTGTCCGCAGTCGACGAACAACCCGCAGTGAGCAAGATAATTACTGCTGCCAATAAGCGCGAAGATGCGATGGCGTACATCGAGGATTGGTTGGGGTCCGATTGAGTTGAGGGGCCGCAACGCGGCCTTTGGTGAAAGGACTGCCGTGCATCCTATCAGGGGCACGGCGGGCACGGCCCGCGGTGCCAGCACGGACCGCTGCAACGAAAGGTTAGGCCACCGCGGCGAGGTCTCTCAATACTTCAGGGTGCCGGGACACGATCTTGAGCAGCGTGGCGGCCGCTCCAGTTGGACTACGTCGTCCTTGTTCCCACTGTTGCAGTGTGCGCGGGGAGATGTCCAGAACCGTGGCGAACTGCGACTGGGATAGACCGGCGTTAAGACGCGCTGCAACGATGTAATTGGCATCCACGCGGTACTTGGCGCCGATCTTGCCGCCCTTGACGTCGCGAATGGCCTGCAGCAGCTCCGCGCCGATATTGCGGGAAGCGTCACGTGCGGAAATGCCCTTCTTGCTAGTCATGGTCGAGCTCCTCTGCGATCTTGCGCAGGATGTGTGCCGGGATGTTCTCTTGAGCGCTCTTGGCGTAGATGGTGAGCAGCACGATCGAGCCGCGCTTGAGGCGAACCGTGTAGATGACGCGGACGCCGCCGCGTCTACCGGTACCAGGCCGAGACCACCGGATCTTGCGGCAGCCGCCGGAGCCGGGAACCACGTCGCCGGCTTCCGGAGTCGACGCCAGGTAGACGGCGAACTCGTCGTGTTCTTGCTCCGACCAGTAATCGGGCCACAGCTGAGTGAACAGAGGCGACTCGATGATGGTCAGCATCGGCAGTCACTATACGCCAATGGCGTACAGGCTGCAAGTCTGCATCCTGGGCGCGGACGGCGCCGTCTCGCAGCGACGCGAGCTGCGCCGCGACGCCTTCGCGGTCTGGCTGGCACAACAGCCGGCCGGCAGCGTGGTGGCCATGGAAGCATGCAGCGGCGCGCACCACTGGGGCCGGCGTTGCCACGCTGGACCGATTACGCGGAGCAGCCAAGAAAAAAACCCGCCGTTTCCGGCGGGTTCGTTCGTGAGACAGGTGGCGCAGCGGATTAGAGCTGCATCGCCTTGGCCACTTCCGCGGCGTAATCCTCGACCACCTTCTCGATGCCCTCGCCGACGGCGATGCGGTGCATCGACACGACTTCGGCCTTGGCGGCCTTGAGCACCTGGTCCACCGACTTGTCGGTGTCCAGCGCGTAGGGCTGCCCGGTGAGGGTGACTTCGTTGACGATCTTGGCGACCTTGCCGGCGATGATCTTCTCGAGGATCTCGGCCGGCTTGGCCTTGTCCTTCTCGCTCATCTTCGCCAGCTCGATTTCCTTTTCCTTGGCGATGAAGTCGGTCGGGACATCGGCGCCGCTGATGTACGGGGGATTCATCGCGGCGATGTGCATCGCCAGGCCCTTGGCCAGGTCGGCGTCGCCTCCCTTGAGCTCGACCAGCACGCCGATGCGGCCGCCGTGCACGTAGCCGGCAACGGTGTGGGTGCTGTCCACGCGCACCATGCGGCGCACCTGCAGGTTCTCGCCGACCTTGGCGATCAGCGCGGCGCGGGCCTGCTCGATCGTCTCGTCGCCCATCGAAGCCGCCCTCAGCGCCTCGACGTCGGCCGAGCCGGAGGTCAGCGCGGTCTGCGCGACCTTGTCGGCGAAGGCGAGGAAGTTGTCGTCCTTGGCCACGAAGTCGGTCTCGGAGTTGATCTCGACCAGCACGGCCTTGCCGGCGTTCTGCGCCAGCACGATGCGGCCTTCGGCGGCGACGCGGCTGGCCTTCTTGTCGGCCTTGGCCAGGCCCGACTTGCGCAGCGCTTCCATCGCGACCTCGATGTCGCCGCCGTGCTCGGACAGCGCCTTCTTGCATTCCATCATGCCGGCGCCGGAGCGCTCGCGCAGTTCTTTCACCAGGGTGGCGGTGATTTCGGTCATGTCGATTACCTCAGTACTTGAATTCGGATTCGTAGGAGCGGCATTCCTGCCGCGACTGCTTCTTGCAAATAGCAGTCGCGGCTGAAAGCCGCTCCTACAGGCTTAGCGCTTGTCGCCGCGCGGGGCGCCGGGGCCGTCACGGCGCGGGCCGCCCGGCTTGCGCGGGGCGGGAGCGCGGCGCGGGGCGCCCTTCTTGTCTTCCTTGGCGACCGGGTTGCCCTCGGCGTCGAGTTCGACGAACTCGTCGTCGCGGTTGCCCATCTGCGGCGCGGAGGCCTTGCCTTCGAGCACCGAATCGGCAGCGGCGCGCACGTACAGCTGCACGGCGCGGATGGCGTCGTCGTTGCCCGGGATCGGCGTAGTCCACCAGCTTCGGGTCGTAGTTGGTATCAACCACGGCGATCACCGGGATGCCGAGCTTCTTGGCTTCCTGCACGGCGATGTTCTCGTGGCCGATGTCGATCACGAACAGCGCGTCGGGCAGGCGGTTCATTTCCTTGATGCCGCCCAGCGAGGCCAGCAGCTTCTCGCGCTCGCGGCGCAGGCCGAGCACTTCGTGCTTGACCAGCTTGTCGAAGGTGCCGTCGGTTTCAGCCGCTTCCAGCTCCTTCAGGCGCGAGACCGAAGCCTTCACGGTGCGGAAGTTGGTCAGCGTGCCGCCGAGCCAGCGCATCGCTCATGTACGGCATGGCCGCAACGGATCGGCTTCTTCCTTGACCGAGTCGCGCGCCGAACGCTTGGTGCCGACGAACAGGATGGTGCCGCGCTTCTGGGCGCCAGCGCGGAGACGAAGTTCATCGCGTCGGTGAACAGCGGGCAGCGTCTTCTCGAGGTTGATGATGTGGATCTTGCCGCGGGCGCCGAAGATGTACGGGCCCATCTTGGGATTCCAGTAGCGGGTCTGGTGGCCGAAGTGAACGCCGGCTTCCAGCATCTGGCGCATGGTGACTTGGGTCATCGGGTGTTCCTTGAACGAAATGGAATCGCGCCGCCATGTGGGGGCGTACGGAGTTCCGGGGTTGGGCCTCCACCTGGCTTCCGTCTCGAACCCCGGACCTTGCGGTCGCGGGCACCCCGGGACGGGTTGTGGCCAGGTGTGTGGATTCACCGATGACGCTCGGCGTCGGCGTGGCCCGATCCGGCGGATCAGAGCCGCGGAAGTATAGCGGGCTGGCCTAAACCCTTGCAACTGTTGGATAATCCGCCCATGAACGTGACCATCAAGACCCCCGAGGACCTCGAGAAGCATGCGCGTCGCCGGCCGCCTGGCCGCGGAGGTGCTGCAGGTGGTTGCCGAGCACGTGCAAGCCGGGCGTCAGCACCGCCGAGCTGGACCGCATCTGCCACGAACACATCGTCGAACGTCCAGAAGGCGATCCCGGCCAACGTGGGCTACAAGGGCTTTCCCGACCACGCGTCTGCACCTCGGTCAACAACGTCATCTGCCACGGCATCCCGACCGAGGCCAAGGTCCTGAAGGACGGCGACATCGTCAATATCGACGTCACCGTGATCAAGGACGGCTGGCACGGCGACACCAGCCGCATGTACGTGCGTCGGGCAAGCCCTCGGTCAAGGCGCAGCGCCTGGTCGAGGTGACCCGCGAGGCGATGTTCCGCGGCATCCGCGTGGTGCGGCCGGGCGCGACCCTGGGCGACATCGGCGCATGCCATCCAGAGCTACGCCGAGGTCGCACCGCTTCTCGGTGGTGCGCGAGTACTGCGGCCACGGCATCGGCAGGATCTACCACGAAGATCCGCAGGTGCTGCACTACGGCCAGGCCGGTACCGGGCTGGTGCTCGAGGCGGGCATGACCTTCACCATCGAGCCGATGATCAATGAGGGCGCGCGCCACACCCGCCTGATGCCCGATGGCTGGACCGTGGTCACGCGCGACCGTTCGCTGTCGGCGCAGTGGGAGCACACCGTGGCGGTCACCGCTGACGGCGTCGAGATCCTGACCCGCGTGCCCGGCGACGACAACGAGCTCTGAGCCATGGCTGGCGCAGACAGTCCTGTCGGCGCGCTGGTTGACCTGCCGGTTTCGGCAAACGATTCGCGAGTGGACGCAGGCGGCGAAGGCCGCGCTGCTCGCAGATCGCACGCGCATGCGCGCCGACTACGCGTCCGGCGTGCCGGTGCAGCGCCTGATTGGACAATGGTGCGCGGCGATCGACGCCGTGGTGGTGTCCGCCTGGGCGCGCAGCGTCGGCGCCAGCGGCGAGATCGGGTTGAGCCTGCTCGCAACCGGCGGCTATGGCCGTGGCGAGATGTACCCGCTATCGGACATAGACCTGCTGGTGCTGGCCGAGGCGCGCGTGCAGAAGCGCGCCGAAGCCGCGCTCGCGCGCTTCTGGGCGCTGCTGTGGGACGCGGGCCTGGCCGCGGGGCACGCCGTGCGCTCGCTCGCGCAGTGCGTGGACGCGGCGCGCGCCGACATCGCCACGCTGACCTCGATGATGGAGCTGCGCACGCTGGCCGGCGACGACGCGGCGCGCGCGGCGCTGGCGGCGGCGCTGGCGCCGGCGAAGCTGTGGCCGCCGGCGGAATACTTTCAGAGCCAAGCGCGCCGAACAGCGTCGCGCGCCACGCCCGCTTCAACGACACCGCCGACAACCTCGAGCCCAACCTCAAGGAAGGTCCCGGCGGGCTGCGCGACCTGCACACGGTCACCTGGATGGGCATGCGCCTGTACGGCGTCGGCGGCCTGCGCGCGCTGGTGCCGCTGGGCCTGCTGGGCGAGGACGAATGCGCCTCGCTCGAGCAGCGCTGGCGCCGAGCTCGCGCGCCTGCGCTTCGGCCTGCACCTGGTCGCCGCGCGCCGCGAGGAGCGGCTGCTGTTCGATCACCAGAAAGCGCTGGCCGCGCTGCTGGGCCTGCAGGACGAGCACGCGACAACCTCGCCGTCGAGCAGATGATGCAGGGCTTCTTCCGCGCCGCCGGCATCGTGCTGCGCATCAACGACCGCCTGCTGCAGCGTTTCGAGGAGCAGCTCGGCGCCGAAGTCCGCGCCGGTGCCGGTGGCGCCGGGCTTCGAGCTGCGCCACGGCTACCTGGCGATGGTGGATGCCGTCGCGCCTGCAGGGCGGCATGCACGAGGTGCTGGAACTGTTCTCGGTGTGGGCGGGACTGGACTCGCGCGGCCTGCATTCGGAGACCGCGCGCGCGCTGGCCGAGTCGCTGCCCGCGATCCTGCCCTACGAGCAGCAGTCGCCGGAAGTGCGCGAGCGCTTCATCCAGCTGCTTGCCGGCCCGAAGGCGGTGCCGATGCTCAGGCGCATGGCGCGCATCGGCGTGCTCGGCGCGCTACCTGCCCGGCGTTCGGCCAGGTGGCCGGGCGCATGCAGTACGACCTCTTCCATGTGTACACGGTGGACCAGCACACGCTGCACCGTGCTGCGCCTGCTCGACGAGTTCCTGGGTGGCGAGCCGGTGCCGGGCTTTGCCATGACCTCGGAAGTGGTGCCGCGCCTGCGCAAGCCCTACCTGCTGCTGCTCGCCGGCCTCTTCCACGACATCGCCAAGGGCCGCGGCGGCGACCATTCCGAGCTGGGCGCGGAGGACGTGCGCCGCGTTCGCCACCGCGCATGCGCTGCCCAGCGCCGACGTCGAGCTGCTCGCCTGGCTGGTGCGCGAACACCTGCTGATGTCGGTGACCGCGCAGCGCCAGGACATCTCCGATCCCGAAGTCGTGGACCGCTTCGCCTACGCGCGTGGCCGACCGCGAGCACCTCGACTACCTGTACCTGCTCACCTGCGCCGACATCGCCGGCACCAGCCCGAAGCTGTGGAACAGCTGGAAGGACCGGCTGCTCGCCGACCTGCACACCGCCACGCGCTACGCCCTGCGCCGCGGCCTGGAGCATCCGCGTCAACGCCGAGGACATCATGGCCGACACCGCGCAACATGGCGCTGGCGCTGCTGGTCGACGCCGGCGCCGACGAGCAGCAGGTGGAGCGCTTCTGGGCCGACCTACCCGGACGAGGCTTTCCTGCGCTACCGGCCGGAACAGCTCGCCTGGCAGACGCAGGGCCTGATCGCGAATGCGGCGCAGGCCTCGCAGGTACTGGTGCGCGCGCACCACACGCCCGGCAGCTTCGAGGTGTTCGTGCGCACGCCCGACCGCGACGGCCTGTTCGCCGCGCTGGTCGCCTCGCTCGACCGGCTGGGGCTGGGCGTGCAGGAAGCGCGCGTGCTCAGTTCCACCGACGGCCATGCCCTCGACAACTTCCAGGTGCATGGCGACACGGGCCCGGCGCCGGAACCGCGCGCATCGTGGACCTGCTGCAGGCGGCGCTGCGCGACTCCGATGTCGGTGCGCCCCTCGCGCCGCGCCATGCCGCGGCAGCTGCGCCATTTCCGCGTGCCGGCGCAGGTCGAGCTTCGACGCCGCCGAGGGCGGGCAGCGCACGCGCCTGGGCCTGGTCGGCACCGACCGCCCCGGGCTGCTCGCCGACGTGGCGCAGCGTGCTGCGCTCGCACGGCGCTGCGCGTGCACGACGCGCGCATCGCCACCTTCGGCGAGCGCGTCGAGGACTTCTTCCTGCTGAGCGACGAGCGAAAACCGCGCGCTCGACCCCGCCGCGCTGGACGCAATCCGCGCTGGCGCTCACCGCCTGCCTCGAAGGGGATGCACCCGATGCCGACCGTCGCCACGCCCGCTGAACTCGCCGCACTGCGCGCCGAACTCGAAGCCGCCTTCGAGCGCCGCGCCACGCTCGACGCGGCCGCCGAATCGAGGCGCTGCGCCCCGCGTGGAGCGCGTGATGCCGCTGCTGGAATCCGGGCAGGCGCGCGTCGCCGAGCCGGGCCCCGATGGCTGGACGGTGAACCAGTGGTTGAAGAAGGCGGTGCTGCTGTACTTCCGCTGCAACGACATGCGCCTGATGGAGGCCGGTTCGCCGGGCCCCTTCTGGGACAAGGTGCCGCCCGCTTCGAAGGCTTCGTCGAGGCCGACTTCCGCGCGCTGGGCGCGCGCGTGGTGCCCGGCGCGGTGGTGCGCCGCGGCGCCTGCATCGGCAGGGACGTGGTGCTGATGCCCAGCTTCGTCAACATCGGCGCGCATGTCGGCGCCGGCACCATGGTGGACACCTGGGCCACGGTGGGCAGCTGCGCGCAGATCGGTGAGCGCTGCCACCTGTCCGGCGGCGTCGGCATCGGCGGCGTGCTGGAGCCGCTGCAGGCCGGGCCGACCATCATCGAGGACGACTGCTTCATCGGCGCGCGCTCGGAAGTGGTCGAGGGCGTGGTGGTCGAGCGCGGCAGCGTGATCGGCATGGGCGTGTTCCTCGGCCAGAGCACGCGCATCTACGACCGCGCCACCGGCGACCATCAGCTATGGCCGCGTGCCCGCCGGCAGCGTCGTCGTCTCCGGCTCGCTGCCGGCCGACGACGACTCGCACTCGCTGTACTGCGCCGTGATCGTCAAGCAGGTGGACGAGAAGACCCGCTCCAAGACCTCGATCAACGAGCTGCTGCGGGGCGCGACCGAGTGAAGCGGATCTCCTCGAAGTGGACTGTGGCCGTTAAGTACGTGGTCCCGGCTTTGTCGCTTGTCGCAATTTCCGTCATTGCCATCACGATGTTCCTGGATATCGGCCTGTCCGCTCAGGCTCCCATTTTTGTCCTGTGGCTGGTTTTTGTGTTGGTGATAGTTGGATTTGCCTACTACCACATGGTCTGGAACCTCGCCGATATCGTTGAAGATCGTGGCAGTTTTCTCCTCGTGCGCCGCCGCGGCGCGGAGCTGAGGGTGCCGCTGGACGACGTTATGAACGTCGCCATGAACACCATGAACCAGATGCGCAGACTGAGCCTCCGGCTTCGTACACCGGGCGTATTCGGAGACGAGATCATCTTTATTCCCATTCGCGACTTCTCCTTCAAACCATTTGCGCGCAACGCGGTGGCCGAGGAACTCATCGCGCGCGTGGACGCGGCGCGGCGGAAGGCATGAGCGCCATGGTCGCCACCCTTTACGGCCTGGATACCTGCGACAGCTGCCGCAAGGCGCGCAACTGGCTCAAGCGCGTCGGGGTGGAGCACGAGTTCATCGACTACCGCGGACAGCGCATCGAAGCTGCGACCTTGAAGGCCTGGGCGCAGCAGCTGGGCGGCTGGGACAGGCTGGTCAACAAGGCCTCGACCACCTGGCGCAACCTGCCGGAGCCGCGCAAGTCGCCGCATTCGGATCCGGAGTGGACGCTGCTGATCAAGGAGCACCCCGCGATCGTCAAGCGCCCGGTGGTAGTGATGCCCGATGGCGCGGTCAGCGTCGGTTTCACCGACAATGGCTTCAAGCAGCTGTTCGGGACCAAACCGAAATGAGCGACGTGCTGGCATTGACGCAGGACCTGATCGCGCGCCGCTCGGTGACGCCCGAGGACGCCGGCTGCCAGTCGCTGATCGCCGGGCGGCTGCACGCGGCCGGCTTCCGGATCGAGCACCTCGATTTCGGCGACGTGAAGAACCTGTGGGCGTCGCACGGCGAGGGCGGCGCCGGTGCTGTGCTTCCTCGGCCACACCGACGTGGTGCCGAGCGGCCCGGTGGAAGACTGGGCCAGCGATCCTTTCGTGCCGACGATCCGCGACGGCCACCTGTACGGCCGCGGCGCCGCCGACATGAAGGGCAGCGTCGCCGCCTTCGTGGTGGCGATGGAGGCCTTCGTCGCCGCGCACCCGCAGCACGCCGGCACCGTCGCGGTGCTGCTCACCTCGGACGAGGAGGGCGACGCCATCGATGGCGTGCGCCGCGTGATGGAAGAGTTCAAGGCGCAGGGCCGGCGCATCGACTACTGCATCACCGGCGAGCCTTCGTCGAAGGAAAAGCTCGGCGACCTGCTGCGTGTCGGCCGCCGCGGCACGCTCTCCGGCACGCTGACCGTGCGCGGCATCCAGGGCCATGTCGCCTATCCGGAGAAAGCGCGCAACCCGATCCACCAGGCGATGCCGGCGCTGGCCGAGCTGTGCGCGCGGCGCTGGGACGAGGGCTATCCGCGCGAGGGCAGGCGCGAGTTCCCGGCCTCGAGCTTCCAGATTTCCAACATCCACGCCGGCACCGGCGCCAACAACGTCATCCCCGGCGCCTGCGAGGTGGTGTTCAATTTCCGCTACAACCCCGGCTGGCAGGCGGCGCAGCTGGAGCAGGAGGTGCATGCGTTGCTCGATCGCCATGGCCTCGAGTACGGGATCAGGTGGCATCGCGGCGGCGAGCCATTCCTGACCGGCGAAGGGCGACTGCGCGCCACGCTGCGCGCGCTGATGCGCGAGCGCTGCGGGGTGGAGCCGGAGGAAAGCACCGCCGGCGGCACCTCGGACGCGCGCTTCGTGGCGCCGCTGGGCGCGGAAGTGGTGGAGATGGGGCCGGTCAACGCCAGCATCCACAAGCTCGACGAGCGCATCGCGCTGGACGAGCTCGAGCGCCTGCCCGGCCTGTTCCGGGAAATGGCCGAGCGTCTGCTGCTGGTGCCCTGAGGCGCCAAGTGGCACCGGGCGCCTTCAGCGCGCCGGCGCCGCCTTCAGGCGCAACTGGTATTGCGTTGCGCCCGGCAGGAAGGGCGTCGCCTCGCCGCGCACCCAGGCCGCGTGTCCCGCGCCCCAGTAGGGCGAGAGCGGGTTGCCGGCCTGCCCACCGGGCATGTGGATGATGCCCTCGGCCTCGCGGCCAGGCGACACCACCATGCGCTCGGAGGCGCCGAATTTCGGTGCCTGCACGCGCGGCATCGCCACATCGCCGGCGAGCGGGTCCGCCGGCATGCACAGCCAGCGGCGGGTGAACTTCGGCAGCGAGCCGGCGACCGGGTGGCAGATCGCGGCGCGGTTGCGCTCGCCCCAGTTGCGCTGCGCCAGCGGCCCGGTGCGCAGCAACTCCGTGCTCACTTCGCGCGCGGCATCCAGGAACAGCGCGTCCCAGCTTTCGTAGGCGCGTGGCAGCAGGTGCGCGGGGCGCTGCGTCGCCAGCTCCCAGGCCACGCCTTCGAGCTGCGGCAGGTCCGGCATCACGAAGTCCTCGCCCATCGCCGCCATCGCCGGCGCCAGCAGGCCCTCCTTGATGCGCGCGAGCACCGCCAGCCGCCACTCGCGGGTGATGCGGTAGCTGACGGCGTCGGGCGCAGCGCGTCCTTCCCAGCCGCGCGTCGCCACCTCGAGTTCGCCCCAGGCCGGCGTGCGCGAGGCCAGCGCCTGCGTGCGCATCAGCTTCCACCAGCGCTCGAGGAACAGCGCGCGGTCGTCGAGCTGGATGGCAAGCAGGTCGCGTTCGTTGAACTGGCTGCGCCCGTACAGCGAATCGCGGATCTGTTTCGCGCGCGCGCCGAGGGCATAGCCGGCATCGCCGAGCAGCGCCAGCGGCTCGCCGTCGGCGGTACGCGCATTCGCCGTCCACAGGCGGCCAGAGGGCGGATCCACCAGCGAGGGATTTTGCGCGGGCCCGCGCCAGCCGCTCCAGTCGCAGCCCAACAGCGGGTCCACCGGCGCGGCGATGTCGCAGTCGCCGACGCGGTTGGGCATGCGCGCGGCGAGGCGCCAGGCGATGCGCCCCTTGGCGTCGGCGAACAACATGTTCTGCGCCGGGATGCCGATGCCGCCGGCGATGCGCAGCGCGTGGTCGAGGTCGGCCGCCTGCGGCATCGCGGTGAGCCCGAGATTCACCGCGCCGGGACGATGCGCGGACCAGCGCAGCGCCAGCGAATCGCCATTCGGCAATTCCTGCGTGATCGGGCCCCAGGCGGTTTCGCGCACCGGCAGCACGACATCCTCGCCGCCCTTGACGCGGATGCGTTCGGCAATGACAGCCACGCGCGCCTCGCCCAGCGCGGTGCGATAGCGCGTCTTGCCGGCATCGCTCCAGCGCACGCGGTAGAAGTCGAGCCAGTCGCCATAGGAATTGGTGTAGCCCCAGGCGACGCGGCCGTTGCTGCCCACCACCACCGCCGGAATGCCCGGCAGGGTGAAGCCGGAGACGTCCACGCGCCTGCCGGGCGCGGCCGGATCGGGGTACTGCAGGCGCGCGCGGAACCAGATGTTCGGCGCGCGCAGCGTCAGGTGCATGTCGTTGGCGAGGATCGCGCGGCCGTCGGCGGTGAGCGTGCCGGCGACGGCGAAGTTGTTGCTGCCCGGCGCCGCCGGTTCGGCGCGCGCGCTGTCGCGCTTGCGGTCGGGCATCGGCAGGCGACGCAGGTCGAGCTCGGCGCGGCTCGGCAGCGCAACGGTGCCGCGTGCGACGCCGATCAGCGGCGCATCCCACTCGGTGCCGTCGGCGGCGATCAGGCGGAACAGCGCTGGCGGCAGCACTTCGCGGATCTTCCACAGGGCCAGTTCGCGCGAGTTGTTCTCATCCTGCAGGTCGAAAAACATCGCGAATGCGGTCAGCGCGGTGTCGGTCGGCTGCCAGGCCTCGGGCTGCGTACCGAGCAGGAAATAGGGCCAGGGCTTGGCGCGCAAGCCCGACACGCCGGCGTTGACGCCGGCGGTGTAGGCGGCGAGCAGCGGCATGCGATTGCCGGCGACGGCGGCCAGGTTGGCATCGGTGCGCGCGCGCAGGCGATGCACGCGCGCGGCCTTGTCGGCATCGATCGCGACGGCGCCGAACAGTTCCGACAGCTCGCCGGCGGCGGAGCGCCGCAGCAGGTCCATTTCGAAGAAGCGCTCCTGCCCGTGCACGAAGCCGAGCACGCGCGCGGCATCGGTGGCATTCGCGGCCTGGATGCTGACCACGCCCAGCGCGTCGCGCTGCACCTGCGCCGGAGCGCTCAGCCCGGGCAGGGCGAGTTCGCCCTCCAGCGTCGGCAGGCTGCCGCGCAGCAGCCACCAGGCCCCGCCGACCAGCAACAGCACGAGCACGAACAGCGCGCCGAAAGCGCGCCAGAGCCAACGACCGCGCCGCTTCATCGCAGGTAGTTCGAGCGCACCCAGCCGGCGCGGCAGGCGCCGTCGTAGGCGCGGGGCGGCGTGATCGGCGCGGCCAGGCCGCAATCGCCCGCGCCATAGACGATGCCGACCCAGCCGGCGTCGCCCGAGCGGTCGCACAGGTGCACGCGCGTGCCGTTGCCGAGGCGGTCGATGCGCGCGAAGGCGGTGCCGGGGCCGGCGCGCACGGCCAGCGTGCTGCTGCCGCGCAGGCCGGACACGGAGGCCTGCAGCGGGCAGGCCGGGCCGCTGGCTTCGCCGCCCACGGTCACCGCCAGCGGGCCCTTCGGACCGGCGAAAGCGCCGGGCCCGCGGCCGTTCCAGCTGCCGCCGCGCTGCTTGCACTCGGCCGCCGGGATGCGCACCAGGCGCCCGGCTGAAAGGTAGGTGACGTTGCGGCCGAGCGAGCGGATCTGCGGCGGCAGGCGGCATTCGACCAGTTCGGCATCCGCGGCGGGGCTGGCGGAAGCAGGGGCCGGCGCCGGCGCCAGCGCAGCCATGGCCGCCAGCAACGCCGCGGCGAGGCCGGCGGCGGTCGGGCGGGAAGACGAGTCGGTCGCGCGCATGCCTTGGCTCCGGGTCGGATGCGCAAATCCTACGCCAAGCGCGGATTGGCGTGGGGCGGGTGCTTGCAACCGGGTCGGCAGCGGTTATAGTCGGGCCATGAGCCGCCGCAACGCCAACGCCAATAACAACAATAATCGCACCGTCCCCTCGCGGGTCGACGATCGGGCGTAGCGCACTCCTTACTCCAGATCCCACGACGGCCCGCACTGAAAAGTGCGGGCCGTTTCCGTTTCAGACCCTCGAAAAAGGAAACGCCCCATGTGCTCCATCCTCGGCCTGTTCGACACCACGCCCGGCGTCGACCTCACGCCCTGCGCCCGCTGGCGCTGGCCTTGTCTGCGCGCCAGCGCCATCGTGGCCCCGACTGGTCGGGCGTGTACTCCGAGCCGCGCTGCCTGCTGGTGCACGAGCGCCTCGCCATCGTGGACCCCGCGGGCGGCGCGCAGCCGCTGCTGCTCGCCCGACGGCGCGCCTGGCGCTGGCGGTGAACGGCGAGATCTACAACCACCGCGAACTCGAGCGCGGATTGTCGAAGCCCTACGACTTCCAGACCGGCTCGGACTGCGAGGTGATCAACGCGCTGTACCTGCGAACATGGCGCCGCCGGCGTGGCCAGGCTCAACGGCATCTACGCCTTCGCGCTCTGGGATGCGCGCGCAGGGCCGCTACCTGATCGCGCGCGATCCGCTCGGCGTGTGCCCGCTTGTACTGGGGCCACGACGGCGACGGCCGCCTGTGGGTGGCTTCGGAAATGAAGGCGCTCGCGCGCCACTGCCCGGACGTGGCGCCGTTTCCGCCCGGGCATGTGTTCGACAGCGCGACGGGCAAGCTGGAGTTCGTTCCACGCAGCGCGCGTGGCGCGACTACGACGCCGTCGCCGGCGCCAGCGGTCGCACCCGCAGCGCTGCGCGCCGGCTTCGAGCAGGCCGTGCACCGGCAGCTGATGACCGACGTGCCCTACGGCGTGCTGCTGTCGGGCGGCCTGGACTCGTCGCTGGTCGCGGCCTGCGCCGCGCGCTTCGCCCGCCAGCGCGTCGAGGACGACGACCGCGGCGAAGCCTGGTGGCCGCGCCTGCACTCGCTTCGCGATCGGCCTGGAAGGCTCGCCCGACCTCGCCGCGGCGGAAGTGGCGGCGAAGGCGCTGGGCACCGTGCACCACGGCTTCACCTACCGCTTCGAGGAAGGCCTCGACGCGCTGCCCGACGTGATCCGCCACATCGAGAGCTACGACGTCACCACCGTGCGCGCCTCCACGCCGATGTACCTGCTGGCGCGGCGGATCAAGGCGATGGGCGTGAAGATGGTGCTCTCGGGCGAGGGCAGCGACGAGATCTTCGGCGGCTACCTGTACTTCCACAAGGCGCCCGACGCGCGTGCCTTCCACGAAGAGACGCGTGCGCAAGCTCGACGCCTTGCACCAGTTCGACTGCCTGCGCGCCAACAAGGCGATGATGGCCTGGGGCGTGGAGGCGCGCGTGCCCTTCCTCGACCTGGAGTTCCTCGACCTGGCGATGGGCATGGACGCGGTGCACAAGATGGCCGGCCCGGGCCGCATGGAGAAGGCGGTGCTGCGCGAGGCCTTCGAAGGCGCGCTGCCGCACGAGATCCTGTGGCGGCAGAAGGAGCAGTTCAGCGACGGCGTCGGCTACGGCTGGATCGACGGCCTGAAGGCGCAGGCCGAAGCCTACGTCAGCGACGCGATGTTCGCGCAGGCGGCGCTGCGCTTCCCGGTCAATCCGCCGCAGACCAAGGAGGCCTACTGGTACCGCGAGCTGTTCGAGCGCGAGTTCCCGGGCGAGGCCTGCGCGCGCACGGTACCGGGCGGCAAGTCGCATCGCCTGCTCCTCGCCGGCGGCGATCGCCTGGGACCCGGCCTTCGCGGCGGCGGCCGATCCCTCCGGCCGCGCGGTCGCCGGCGTGCACGAAGCCGCGCTACCCTGAGCCGCGGTCAGGTGCCTTCTGGCCGGCTTTTCCTGCCGGCGCGGCGCCCGGCCTAGCTGGCCTCGATGCGGTCAACGCGGGTGTAGCCGCGCGGCAGCAGGTGGCCGCGAGTGGCGCGGGTGCCTTCGTAGGCCTGCAGGTCGCGCCAGCTCAAGCGTGAGCTTCTGCTTGCCGGAGTACATGGTCGAGCTCGCCGCCCTGGCGCACGCTCGGCGACCGCGACCACTTTCTCCTCGCCGGACTTGAGCTTCGCCGGCGGGATCTGGATCAGCTTGTTGCCCTTGCCCTTGTCCAGCTCGGGCAGTTCCGTCAGCCGGGAAGGCCAGCAGGTGGCCGGCGCTGGTGACGGCCACGATCCAGTCGGTCTGGCCGCGTCGGTGACCGCCGCCGGCGGCAGCATCTCGGCGCCATCGCCGGGGTTGAGCAGCTGCCTTGCCGGCCTTGTTGCGGCCGGTGAAGTTCTCGAAGCGGGTGACGAAGCCGTAGCCATGAGCTGGAGGCCAGCAGGAAGCGCAGCTCGTTGTCCGCCGATCGGCCACGCCGACGAACGTGCGCGCCCGCGGGCGAGCGTGAAGCGGCCGGTCAGCGGCTCGCCGTTGCCGCGCGCGCTGGGCAGCGTGTGCGCCGCGGTCGGAGTAGCTGCGGCCGGTGGAGTCGAGGAAGGCCACCTGCTGCGTGCTGCGGCCGCGCACGGCCTGCAGCAGGCCGTCGCCGTCGCGGTAGCTCAGCGCGGCGGCGTCGACGTCGTGGCCCTTGGCGGCGCGGATCCAGCCCTTCTTCGACAGCACCACCGTCACCGGCTCGCTCGGGACCAGCTCGGCCTCGGCTGATCGCCTGCGCGGCGTCGCGCTGCACCAGCGGCGAGCGGCGGGCGTCGCCGAACTTCTTGGCGTCGGCCAGCAGTTCGTCCTTGACCTGCTTCTTGCAGCTTGGCCTTCGAGTCCAGGATGGACTGCGATCTTCTCGCGCTTCCTTCGGCCAGCTCGTCCTGCTCGCCGCGGATCTTCATTTCCTCCAGGCGCGCCAGCTGCTTGAGCTTGGTCTCGAGGATGTAGTCGGCCTGCGTCTCGCTCAGGCCGAAGCGCGCCATCAGCACCGGCTTGCGGCTCGTCCTCGGTGCGGATGATGCGGATGACTTCGTCGAGGTTGAGGAAGGCGATCAGCAGGCCTTCGAGCAGGTGCAGGCGCGCTCGACCTTGTCGAGGCGGTGGCGCAGGCGGCGGCGCACGGTGTCGTGTGCGGAACTCCAGCCATTCGGCCAGGAAGCGTCTTCAGGTTCTTGCACCTGCGGCCGGCCGTCGAGGCCGATCACGTTCATGTTGACGCGGAAGCTCTTCTCCAGGTCCGTGGTGGCGAACAGATGGCCCATCAGGTCCTCGACGTCGACCCGGTTGGAGCGCGGCACCAGCACCAGGCGCACCGGGTTCTCGTGGTCGGACTCGTCGCGCAGGTCCTCCAGCCAGGGCAGCTTCTTGGCGCGCATCTGCTGCGCGATCTGCTCCATGATCTTCGACGGCGAGACCTGGTACGGCAGCGCGGTGATGACGATGTTGCTGGTCTTCGCGCGTCCAGGTGGCGCGCGCGCGCACGCTGCCGTTGCCGGTCTCGTACATCGTCACGCAGGTCGGCGGCCGGGGTGATGATCTCGGCGCCGGTCGGGTAGTCCGGGCCGCGGATGTGTTCGCACAGGTCGCGCACGCTGGCCTCGCGGATCGTCGAGCAGGCGGATGCAGGCGCTGACCACTTCGTTCAGGTTGTGCGGCGGGATGTCGGTGGCCATGCCCACGGCGATGCCGGTGGTGCCGTTGAGCAGCAGGTGCGGCAGCCGCGCCGGCATCCAGCTCGGTTCCTGCAGGGTGCCGTCGAAGTTCGGGCACCCAGTCCACGGTGCCCTGGCCCAGTTCGCCCAGCAGCACTTCGGCGATCGGCGTCAGCTTGGACTCGGTGTAGCGCATCGCCGCGAACGACTTCGGGTCGTCGGTGGAGCCGAAGTTGCCCTGGCCCTCGATCAGCGGATAGCGGTAGCGAGAAGGGCTGCGCCATCAGCACCAGCGCGTCGTAGCAGGCGCTGTCGCCGTGCGGGTGGAACTTGCCGATCACGTCGCCGATGGTGCGCGCCGATTTCTTCGGCTTGGCGGTCGAGGCCAGGCCCAGCTCGCTCATCGCGTAGATGATGCGGCGCTGCACCGGCTTCAGGCCGTCGCCCAGGAAGGGCAGGGCGCGGTCGAGCACCACGTACATCGAGTAGTCGAGGTAGGCGCGCTCGGCGTACTCGTGCAGCGGGATCTGTTCGAAGCCGTGGAAGCTGGGGCGGGCGGGTTCGGTCATGGCGATGCGCGGGTCCTGCGGAACCCGACGATTCTACCAAGCGCGGCCGCCCGGCCCGGCGCCGCGGCCTCAGTCGTTCGCGGGTTGCAGGAGTGCGCGGCCGGCGGCCGGCGCGGCCGCGGGCGCCCCGGCGCTTGCGCGCACCACGCGATTGCGGCCGGCGGCCTTGGCCTCGTACAGCGCGGTATCCGCGCGGTGGAACAGCGCCTCGGCCTCGTAGCCATCCCCCGGCCCGGCCTGCGCCAGGCCCAGGCTGATCCCCAGCGGCGGCAGGGACGAATCCGCGGCCCGGCTGCGCTCTTCGACCGACTTGCGGATCCGTTCCGCCAGTGCGTGCATTGCCGACAGATCCGTGCGGCTGGCGAGCAGGAACTCGTCGCCCCCGAAGCGCCCGAACAGGTCCTCGCTGTCGAGTTGCTCGCGCACCAGTCCGACCAGCAGGCGCAAGGCCGCGTCGCCGGTCAGGTGGCCGTGGCGGTCGTTGATCTGCTTGAAATGGTCGAGGTCGAACACCGCCAGCGAGACCGGGCCGGCAGTGGCGCGCGCCAGTTCGAGCATCCCGGCAAGTTCCTCGCTGAAGGCGCGCCGGGTGAGCACGCCGGTGAGCGGATCGATGCTCACCTGCTGCGCCAGTTGCGCGGAGTGGTCCTGCAACTGCGCGTGGGCGCTGGCAAGGTCGGCCTGGGCACGGCGCATGTGCGCGCCCTCCCGGCGCAGGTGCAGTACGCGATACGCCGCGGCGGCGAGCGCAAGCAACGCCAGTGCCGCCAGCCAACCCAGCCAGGCCGGCACGCGTTCCTCCACCCGCGGCGGCGCGGGTGCGGCTTTCTTCTCCAGCACCGGCGCGCCGGCGCGGGTGGCGGCGTCGAGCGACATGAAGCGGCTGCTGGTCGCCGACAGTTGCGACTCGGCGCTGCGACCGGCGAGCTGGCCGATCTTTTCCAGGCCGGCGAGCCGGTTCTGCGCCGCGAAGGCGCGCTTGCTCGCGGCGAGCGCGTCGGACGGGCGGCCGAGCGCGGAGTACGCCTTCTCCTGTTCCAGCGAGACATTGCGCAGGGTGTGGTCGAGCTCGAGGCGTTCGGCCGTGGCCAGCGCCTTGCCGAGCGGCAGCAGCGCTTCCTCGTTGCGCTGCTCGGCCACCAGTACCATGCCCTGCGCGAACAGCAGGTCGGTGGTCAGCACTTCCTCCTTCACTTTCTTCGCGGTGACCTCGCCGGCGCGCAGCAGGGCCAGGCCCTGCTCGGCCTGGCCGACGCGCGCCAGCGCCTTGCCCAGCGCAAGTTGCCCGATCGCCTCGCCGATCGGGCTCTTCGCGCGCACGAAAGCGTCGAGCGAGGCCTTGCGCCGCGTCGCGCGCCTCGCGGCAGCCGCCCGAGCTCGCGCAGCACGTCGGCGCGCACTGCCAGGTTCAGGCCAAGCGGGAAATCCGGCGGCTTGGGTCCCATCAGTTCGATCGCGCGATCGACCGCGCGCAGCGCGGCCGGATAATCCTCGAGATTCATGAACAGGCGTGCGAGCGAGTAGTAGCTTTCCGACTGGTCGATCGGCTGGCCGAACTTCAACAGCAGTTCCAGCCCCGCCACCTGCACCTCGGTGGCTTCCGGCAGCCGCCCCCGCGCCTCGAGCACGCGTCCCAGGCCGCGCAGCGACAGCGCCAAGCCTTTCTCGTCGCCGATCGCCTTCCACATGGGGAGGCTTTCGCGAAAGCGCGCCTCGGCGTCCTCGAGCTGGCCGGTGGCGGTGCCGAGCAGGCCCAGCCCGTAGATGGACGAAACCTCTTCGCGGCGGTCGCCGAACTTGCGGCTGGCGGCGAGCATCTCCAGCTCGATCTCGCGCGAACGTGCGTAATCCCCGGCGCGGTAGGCGGCATCGCTGGCGGCGCTCTGCGCCTGTTTGTACTGCGCGAAGTCGGCGGCGGTGGTGGGCGCGCCCGGCGGCGGCGACGGCTGGCAGCGCGAATAGCAGCAGCAGGCGCGCCGAGCCGGACCTTGCATCTTTGCTGAACCAAGGACCACCCCCGAGCGTTGCCGCCGCCACGCTAGCACGCCTTGCGCGGTACAGGCCGGGTCGGCCGCTACAATGGCCGCCTTAGTTCGCGCACCGGGGTCGATTTGGAAATCATCGCGATCATTGTCCTGCTGATCGCCGCCTGGCTGGCGGTGAAGGTGGTCGGCTTCCTGTTCAAGGCCGGCATGGTGCTGCTCGCCTTCGCCATCCTGTACTGGCTGGTCGCCCCGCACCTCGGCCTGCCGCAACCCTGGCTCTGAGTCAGGGCTTGGCCGCGGCCTTCTGCCGCTCGCTTTCTTCCTGGATCAGCTGCAACAGTTCGGGCAGGTGCGCCTGCACCAGGCTCTGGCCCATTTCCGACCCCTTCTGCATCAGCGAGGGCAATATCCGCATCGCCTTGCGGCCGGTCGGACCCTGGTACCAGGCACGGATTTCAGCCAGCTCCTGCGCGCTGAAGGCCTCGGCGTAAATGGTCACCAGCTGTGGCTTCAGCGATTCGTAGCTCATGTACTTGCGGAAGAAGCCCAGCATCACGCCACGGTAAGGCGCCAGCTCCTTGTTGGCCGCGATCTGCGCGTCCAGGCTCATCTCGAGGGTCTGGTCGAGGGTGGCCTGCATGTCGAGCGCGTCGAGCAGGCGGGTAGCCTCGGCCCGCGACGCGTCCGTGGCCTGTGCCTGTGCGTAGCCGGGGAGCAGCAGGCACAGCGCCAGCAATGCGCGGATCAGGATATTCATGTCGGCTCCGGAAGGAATTACTCCGGCGGGCACCGGCGCGATGCGCAGTTTATTCGGCCGCCTGCTCCGGCGCCAGCGCGACGTCCGCCGCGTTTTCGCGCGCCTGCTGCTGCAGGCGCCACATCTGCGCGTAGCGGCCGTTGCGCGGCCAGCAGCGCGGCGTGGCTGCCGCGCTCGACGATGTTGCCGGCGTCCATCACCAGGATCTCGTCGGCGTCCATCACCGTCGACAGGCGGTGCGCGATGACCAGCGTGGTGCGCCCGATGGCGATGCGGTCGAGCTCGGCCTGGATCGCCTTTTCGCTGGCCGAATCCAGCGCCGAGGTGGCCTCGTCGAAGATCAGGATCGCCGGGTTCTTCAGCAGCGCGCGCGCGATCGCCACGCGCTGCTTCTCGCCGCCCGACGAGCTTCAGGCCGCGTTCGCCCACTGCGCTGTCGTAGCCGTCCGGCAGGCGACTCGATGAAGTCGTGGATATGCGCCGCCGTCGCCGCCGACTCCACTTCCTCGTCGCTGGCGTCGGGGCGGCCGTAGCGGATGTTGTAGCGGATGTTGTCGTTGAACAGCACCGTGTCCTGCGGGACGATGCCGATCGCCGCGCGCACCGAGTCCTGCGGTCAGCGCGCGGATGTCCTGGCCGTCGATGCGGATGGCGCCGCCGTTGACGTCGTAGAAGCGGTACAGCAGCCGCGCCAGCGTGGACTTGCCGCTGCCCGAATGGCCGACCACGGCGACGCGGTGCCGCCGGGCGGGATCTCGAAGCTCGATGCCGTGCAGGATCTCGCGGCGCTCGTCGTAGCCGAAACGGACGTTCTGGAAACTGCACCCGCGGCTGCTGCGTGACCAGCGCCGGCGCGGCGGGATCGTCGCGCACGTCCTGCTTTTCCTCCAGCAGCCCGCACAGCCGCTCGATGTTGGTCAGCGCCTGCTTCACCTCGCGGTACATCATGCCAAGGTAGTTCAGCGGCATCGACAGCTGCAGCAGGTAGGCGTTGACCAGCACCAGGTCGCCGATCGTCAGCGCGCCGGCGACCACGCCGGCCGCGGCCTCGCCACATCAGCGCGGTGACGCCGACGGCGACGATCGCCGCTCTGGCCGACGTTGAGCACCGCCAGCGTCTTGTAGGCTCTTGACGTTGGCCTCTTCCATCCGGCGCAGGTTGTCGTCGTAGCGGCCGGCCTCGTGTTCTTCGTTGTTGAAGTACTTCACCGTCTCGTAATTGAGCAGCGAGTCCACCGCGCTGGCGCTGGCGGCGGTGTCGGCCTCGACCGCGGCGCGGTAGTAGCGGGTGCGCCACTCGGTGACCAGAACGGTCCAGGCGACGTAGGCGACGAGCGTGGCAACGGTGATCAGCGGCGAAGCCCGAAGTCGTACGTACCAGACCAGGACCCCGGTCACGAGCACGACTTCGATCAGGGTCGGGATGATCGTGTAGAGCGTCCAGTCCAGCAGGTCGGAGATCGCGCTGCCGCCGCGCTCGACATCGCGGGTGACGCCGCCGGTGCGGCGGTTGAGGTGGAAGCGCAGGCTGAGCGCGTGCAGGTGCCGGAACACCGACAGCATGACCATGCGCGAGGAGCGCGCCATCACCCGCGCGAACACGATCTGGCGCAGTCTCGGTGAACACGCGTCTCGGACAGGCGCGCGACGCCATAGGCGAGCAGCAGCGCCACCGGGATCACCGCCAGGCCCGGCTCGATGCCGAGCGTGTCGATCAGCCGCTTGAGCACCATCGGCACCGCCAGGCCGGCGACCTTGGCGGTGAGCAGGCAGGCCATGGCGATGGCGATGCGCCCGGAGTAGGGGCGCAGGAAGGGAACGAGGCGCGCCAGTACCTGCGAGGCCGGGCGTTCGCCGGCCGGGCGATCGACCGCGATGGAAGAGGCGTCGCTGCTCATGGATGCAAGGTGTGGGCCGCGCCGGCGGCTACAAGCCGGCTGCTATCCTGACATGGAATGATGATCGAACACCTGAAAATCTCGCGTGGCCGGCTGGCCTTCATCCTCGGCGCGCTGGCGATGCTGGGGCCGTTCTCGATCGACACCGTGTTCCCGGCCTTCGCGATCATGCAGGCCGAGCTGCAGGTGGGCAAGGTCGCGATGCAGCAGACCATCAGCGTCTACCTGCTCGGCTACGCGGGCATGTCGCTGGTGCACGGGCCGCTGTCCGACGCCCTCGGCCGGCGGCCGGTGATCCTGGCCGGCATCGCCGTGTTCGGCCTGGCCTCGGTCGGCTGCGCGATGTCCGAGACGATGCCGCAGATGCTGTTCTTCCGCGCCATCCAGGGCCTGTCCGCCGGCGTCGGCCTGATCGTCGGTCGCGCCGTGGTGCGCGACGCGCTGCAGGGCGACGACGCGCAGCGGCTGATGAGCAACATCTCGATGATCTTCGGCGTGGCGCCGGCGATCGCGCCGATCGTCGGCGGCTGGATCCTGGGCTGGCGCGACTGGCAGGCGATCTTCTGGTTCCTGTGTGCCTTCTCGCTGCTGCTGGCGCTGCTCACCACCGTGGCGCTGCCGGAGAGCCACCCTGCGGAGAAGCGCCTGCCGCTGAACTTCCGCGCGCTCGCCTTCGCGTACAAGGACATTCTTTCCAACCGCGCGCTTCCGCCTGCTGGCGCTCGCCGGCACCGCCAACTTCGGCGCGCTGTTCCTGTACATCACCTCGGCGCCGGCCTTCGTGCTCGACATCCTGAAGTTGAACGAGCAGCAGTTCGGCTGGTTCTTCGCCCCGACCATCGCCGGCATGATCGTCGGCGCCTGGTTCAGCGGCCGCTCGGCGGGGCGGATGACCGGCGTGCGCCTGGCCAACATCGGCTTCTTCTTCTGCGCGTTGTCGGCCGTTTTCAACATCGCCTACAACTGGCTGGTGCCGTCGCCGACCTTGCCGTGGGCGGTGCTGCCGACCGTGCTCAGCGCCTTCGGCATCGCGCTGGTGTTCCCGATCCTGACCATCGCCATCCTCGACATGTACCCGAACCTGCGCGGCACGGCCTCGTCCATGCAGGCTTTCGTCGGCCTGCTGTCGAACGCCTTCATCGCCGGCGTGCTGTCGCCGGCGCTGAGCGACCGGCCGATGAAGCTGGCGCTGGGCGCGGCCGCCTTCACCGCGGTGGGCTGGGTGATGTGGCGCTGGTACGTGCTGCATGCCGAGCGCTTGCCGCAGCCGAGCCCGGAGGCGGCCAGCCTCGCACCCACCGACGAGCTCTAGCCGGCGCTGCGCGGATCGAGCGTGTATACGAGGAACTCCTCGTCGCGTTGCCAGCCCAGGCGTTCGTACAGCGATTGCGCGATCGTATTGTCGCGCGCGGTCTGCAGCATCAGTTCCGCGGCGCCGTTTTCCTGCGCGAGCGCGCATGCCGCGTGCATCAGCGCCTCGCCCAGGCCGTGTCCGCGCGCGGCGGGCTCGACGTAGAGGTCGTTGAGGATCCAGCTGGGCGCCAGCGCCAGGCTGGCGAAGGCGGGGTAGAGCTGGGTGAAGCCGAGGACATCGCCCTCGAGTTCCGCCAGCAGGATCACCGAATCACCGTGCTGCAGGCGCTGCGCGATGAACGCCCGGGCGTCGGCCTCGGGCGTGGACTTTCCATAGAAGCGCAGGTAGCCGGTGAACAGGCGCGCCGCGACGTCGAGGTCGGCGACCCCGGCGCGGCGGACGCGGGCCGCGCACGCATTCACGCGCGCGGCCCGGCAGGCATCAGCCCGCCTTCCACGTGCAGGTCTGGCCCTTGTTCTGCTCCTGCAGCCAGGTCTGCAGCGGCGCGAAGTACTCCAGCACCGCGCGCCGTCCATCTGTCTCGCCGCCGGTCAGCTCCTTCAGCGTCGCCGGCCACGGCTGGCTCGGCGCCCTTGCTCCAGCATCGCCCAGTAGCGCTTGCCGGCTTCCGGGTTGTTGGCGAAGCTGCAGCTCGTGCAGCGGGCCCTTGAAGCCGGAGGCGTCGCACAGCGACTTGTAGGAACTGGAACTGCAGGATGTGCGACAGGAAGTAGCGCGTGTACGGCGTGTTGCCCGGCACGTGGTACTTCGCGCCCGGGTCGAAGAACTCGTCGCCGCGCGCGGTCGGCCGGCGCCACGCCCTGGTACTTCGCCTTCAGGTCCCACCAGGCGGTGTTGTAGTTGCTCGGGCTTGATCGAGCCGTCGAACACGCCCCAGCGCCAGCGGTCGATCATCAGGCCGAAGGGCAGGAAGGCCACCTTGGCCAGCGCCATGCGCATCTGCGCGTTGATCACCGCCTCGTGGCTGACGGTCGGCTTGTCCACCAGGCCGATCGAGTTCAGGTAGTCCGGCGTCATGGACAGCACGATGGTGTCGCCGATGGCCTCGTGGAAGCCGTCGTGCGCGCCGTTCTGGAACAGCGGCGGCTGCTCGTTGTAGGCCAGGTAGTAATAGATGTGGCCGAGCTCGTGGTAGATCGTGGTCCAGCTCGTCCTCGGTCGGGCTTGATGCACATCTTGATGCGCACGTCGTCGCCGTCCATGTTCATCGGCCAGGCGCTGGCGTGGCAGACCACGTCGCGGTCGCGCGGCTGGATGAACTGCGCGTTGTCCCAGAAGCTCGCCGGCAGCGCGGCATGCCGAGGCTGACGTAGAAGTCCTCGGCGCGTCTTGGCCATCGCCTTGGCTTGCGCGAGATCGGCGGCGCGGGCGACTTCCACCGCCTCGGTGGCGCTGGGCTGGCGGCCGTTCGCGGTCGCGAATTCGGCGACCAGGGCGGCGTGCTTTTCGTCGCGCTGCGCGAGCAGCGCGGAACTCACGTCGAGGGCCTGCACGCCGGCGTAGGGCTCGACCAGCGGCCACAGCGCTGCTCCAGTCCTGCTGCCACAGGTTGCCGGTCAGGTGCGCCGGAATCATGCCGTTGACTTCGCCCTGCGTCGCCGTACTTGGCCACCAGCTTGTTCGCGGTGTAGCACTGCAGTTGCTCGTACAGCGGCTTGACCTGCGCCCACAGGCGGTCGGTCTCGGCCTGGAAGGCCTCCGGCTTCATGTCGTAACCGGTGCGCCACAGCGCGCCGGTGTCGGCGAGGCCCATGGTCGCGTGCGCCTTCGTTGCTCAGCTCGACGAAGCGCAGGTAGTCCTTGCGTCATCGGCACCGAAATGGTGTGCCAGCCCTGCCAGGCCTGCAGTTGCTCGTCGTAGCTGCGGTTCGGCACGTCGGACAGGACGTCCTCGATCTTGCCGATGTCCATGCAGGTGGCGGGGTTGTTCGCGTCCGGGCAGAACTTGCCGGCGCCGTAGTCGCCGCTCATCTTGGTGCCGATCGCGGTCAGCTCGGCCAGCTTGGCCGGATCCTTCGGCGGCGGCACGGTGATGCCCAGGCGCAGCAACTGCATCGCGCGCGCGGTTTCGGCCGACATCTGCGTGCCGTCGAAGCGGCGCGACTGCGCCACGTATTCGCCCAGGCGCGCGAGCATGCGTTCGTTGGCTTTGGACGACACCAACTGCGAGTCCTCGTTGATGTAGGTGTCGCCCAGCCACTGCGCGGCGGTGATTTCGCGGTAGTCCTCGCGCATCTCCTTGTTGACGCGGGCGACGAACTGGTCGGCGGTCTCGTTCGGGTCCACCGGTCCGCGCGCCGCGGCGCTCGGCGCGCCGGGCTTGGCGGCGGGCGGGGTGGGCTTGCAGCCGGCGAGGGTGGCCAGCGCGGCGCAGATCGCCACGGACAGGAAGACGCGTTGGAATTTCACGGATGAGGCTCCGGGGGCAGGTCGAAAAGGGGAACCGAAGGCTATGCCGCCGCCGCCACGCGGCGCAAGTGCGTCAGGGCGACGCGAGGCCGCGTTCGGCGAGGAAGGCGAGTGCATCCTCGGCGTCGCCTTCGAACCAGGCGCGCGTCGAGCCGAGCCTGAACGATGTAGCCCCAGGCGTCCATGTCGGCCATCAGCCGCGCGCGGCCCACGCCCGGCAGTTCGTCGGCGAGCAGGATCTGCAAGGTAGCAGGTGGCGTCTTCCTCGCGCTGGCAGTCGCTGGCATCGGTGTGGATCGTCGGCGCGGCGCTCAGGCGGCATCACCATCAGGTGGCAGGCCTCGTGCAGCAGCGAGTGCACCGGCGTGTCCGGCGCGGGCGAACACGTCGTGCCCGATCAGGCCGGCCTCGGGCTCGCCCCAGTAGCTGCCCGGAATGGCCTCGCCGCGGGCACCGCGACCAGCCGCAAGCCCGTGCGGCCGCAAGCAGCCGCGCGGCATCGCATCGAAGCCGATGTCGGCGCAGGCGTCGAGCATGGCTACAGTTGCTGGCGGTAGCGGTTTTCTCGGGCAGGGCGACCGAGATGTCGAGCACGTCGTTGTCGCCGTCCTTGATCAGGTCCACCTTGACCGCGTCCGACGTCGACGTTGACGTACTTGCGGATCACTTCCAGCAGCTCGCGCTGCAGCAGCGGCAGGTAGTCGGGCGCCGCCGCGCATGCTGCGTTCCTGCTGCGATCGATGATGCGCAGGCGGTTCTTGGCGGTGTTGGCGGTGTTCTTCTTGCGCTGGCTGAGGAAGTCGAAGATGCCCATGGCTCAGCCCCCGAACATGCTTGGAGAAGAAGCCCTTCTTCTCGACGGTGGTGAAGCGCATCGGGCGCTCCTCGCCCAGGATGCGGGCGACGGCGTCGGTGTAGGCCTGGCCGGCGTGGCGAGTCGTCGTCGAGGATCACCGGCACGCCGGCGTTGGAGCTCTGCAGCACTTCCGGCGATTCCGGGATCACGCCGATCACCTTCAGGCCGAGGATTTCCTCGACGTCGGCGATCGACAGCATGTCGCCCTTCTCGACGCGCTCGGGGCTGTAGCGGGTGAGCAGCAGGTGCTCCTGCACGCGCTCGCCCTTCTCGGCGCGCTGCGCGTCTTGCGACGCCAGCAGGCCGAGAATGCGGTCGGAGTCGCGCACCGAGGACACTTCCGGGTTCACCACCACCACCGCGCGGTCGGCGAAGTACATCGCCAGGAAGGCGCCCTTCTCGATGCCGGCCGGCGAATCGCAGACGATGATAGTCGAAGCCCTCGTCGGCGATGTCCTTCGAGCACCTTCTCCACGCCTTCCTTGGTCAGCGCGTCCTTGTCGCGGGTCTGCGAGGCGGCCAGCACGAACAGGTTGTCGAAGCGCTTGTCCTTGATCAGGGCCTGCTTGAGCGTGGCCTCGCCGTGGACGACGTTGACGAAGTCGTACACCACGCGGCGCTCGCAGCCCATGATCAGGTCGAGGTTGCGCAGGCCGACGTCGAAGTCGATCGACCGCGGTCTTCTTGCCGGCCTTGGCGAGGCCGCAGGCGATGCTGGCGCTGGTGGTGGTCTTGCCGACGCCGCCCTTGCCCGAGGTCACGACGATGATTTCAGCCAATGCAGTATTCTCCGTAATGTGGCTTCGAATGCGGTCACGGTCAGTTCGCTCGATGCGCAGCTTGTCGTTCTCGAGCCAGATCTGCACGGCTTGCCGAGCAGTTGCCTGGGGACTTCCTCGAGCACCTTGTAGTGGCCGGCGATGGCGACCAGTTCGGCGTGGAACTCGCGGCAGAAGATGCGCGCCGCAGGTCAGCCCGCCGGCGCCGGCGAGGGCGCGGCCGCGCAGCGCGCCGTAGACGTGGATGGAGCCGTCGGCGATCACTTCGGCGCCGGCGCCGACGCGTGGCGCAGACGGTCAGGTCGCGATCCTGCGCGTAGACCTGCTGGCCGGAGCGCACCGGCTGCGGTGTGCACCAGTGCCGCGGTTCGGCAGCCGGCGCGGGCGCGGCGCTGCCGCGACCGCGTCGCGGCGTCGGCTTGCGCCGCGGGCGGCAGTCGCGGCTGACGCGGCTCGCCGGTTGCGGCCTTCGGTGCGTCGCGCTCGTAGGCGGCGCGGAACTTGGCCAGCAGCGGCAGGCCGATGTCGCTGCGACAGCGCCTCGATCGCGCGGGTGCCGTAGGCCAAGCGCCACCGGCAGCACGCCGGCCTCGCGCAGGCGCTCGACCAGCGCGCTGGCCGTGGCGGCCTCGCGGGCAGCGGCTCAGGCCGCCGAAATCGAGCACCACGGCGGCGCGCGCGAACAGCTTGGGCGCGCGCTGCACGCGGTCGGCGCATCTCGGTCGGCGAGCCGCGCCGGGTCGAGCGTGCGGATGCGCAGGTTGGCGATGCCGACCTGGCCGAACTTCAGTTCGCCGGCCTGTTCGTAGTCATCGGGTGGCGGCCGCCATCGCTCAGGTGCCGGTCGCCAGGGCTGCGGCGTGCGGCCGGGCAGCATGCGCGCGGCCAGCCAGGGCTGGTCGGGCAGGCTGCGCTGCCGTAGGTGTCGGCACACGAACGGGTAGCTGCACAGTTCCTTGACCAGCATGCGACGCGCAGGCCGGTGCCGGCCATCACCTGCTGGCCGACTTCGCGGAAGCCGAAGCTGCCGTGGAAGAGCAGGGCGGGGTCGTTGCCGCGCCTCCAGGAAGACCTCGCAGCACAGGCTGCGGCACAGCGCACTTCGGCGAAGCTCTGCACGTCGGCGTAGAACACGCGGCCGACGCCGCCGCCGCGCGCGGGCGCGGGCGATGACGATGCGGTCGATGTACAGGAACTGGCGCATAGCGCTCGCGGAACCACTCGAAGTTGGGGCTGTCGTGCGGCGCGTGCTGGCTGAGCGCGACCAGGAAGCCGGCGAGCTGGCCGTCCTGTTCGGCGACGCGGAAGTAATCGGCGTTTTCCCAGAAGAAGCGGACGCTTGCGCCGCGTCCATCGGCAGGATGGCGGCCCGGCCGCATTGTTCAGGGCGAGAACGGCATCCAGCTCGTGCTCGCGCACGTCGCGGATGATGATCGACATTGTCCTGCTCCGTGTCCCGAGGGCCGCCGGGCGGCTCCGGCGGGCGATCGGGCGGCGATTATCGCATGGGTGCCTTCCGGCGCGTGGCGACGCGACGCTGGTGAAATGCGCGTTACCATGACTTTCGGGCCGCAGGCGCCGCGGCCCGCCGGGCCTATGATGCACGGAATGCTCGATCCGCCTGTCCCATACCCAGCTGCTGCGCTACGCCGGCCTGTTCACCTGGGCGGTCGTGGGCATTCCCCTGATCGTGCTCAACACTGGTACTTCCCGGCGGCGGGAGGCCGAGCAGTCTGCTGGCCTCCGCGCCGGACATCGTCGGCTCGACCGTCGCCTACTTCGTGTTCGGCATTGCCTACTGGCTGGTGACCCGCGACCTGGGCATGCGCCAGCCCGCGCAAGTTCGACATCGCGCTGCTGGCGGTGCTGACCGTATCGCGCCATCGCCGTCAGCCACCTGACCGGCACCGGCATGGGCGCATCCTGCTGATGATGGTCATCGCCGGCGTCATTCCCTGGCTGATGCCGCTGCGGCGTCGGGCGTGCTGCTGGCTGGTGCTGCAGCACGTGGCCGCTGGTGCCGGTGTTCAGCCGCATGGAGCTTCACCACCGTGTTCGCGGTGCTGCAGGCGATGCTTTACGTCGGCTACTCGAGCTTCGCCTTCGTGATCGGGCTGGTGGCCAAGCAGCAGGCGCAGGCCCGCGAGGAGCAGCGCCGCGCTCAACTGCCGAGCTGCGCGCCACCCGCGCGCTGCTGGCCGAAAGCTCGCGCATGAGCGAGCGCGTGCGCATCTCCCGCGAACTGCACGACCTGCTCGGCCACCACCTGACCGCGCTCAGCCTCAACCTCGAAGTGGCCGGCCACCTCACCGAAGGCCAGGCGCAGGAGCACGTGCGCCAGAGCCATACCCTGGCCAAGCTGCTGCTGACCGACGTGCGCGAGGCGGTCAGCGAGATGCGCGACGAGAGGCGCGATCGACCTCAGCGGCGCCGCTGCGGACGCTGGTCGAGGGCGTGCCGGCGCTGGACGTCCGCCTGGACCTGCCCGAGGCCGCTGCAGCATCGACGACCCCGAGCGCGCGCACGTGCTGCTGCGCTGCACCCAGGAAATCATCACCAACGCCGTGCGCCATGCCGGCGCGCAGCCACCTGTGGCTGAGCCTCGCCGCGACGCGCGGCGGCGCTGCGACTGCAGGCGCGCGACGACGGCCGCGGGCGCCGACGTCGACCGTGCCGGGCAACGGCCTGCGCGGCATGCGCGAGCGCCTGGCCGCCTACGGCGGACGAGTGGATATCATCACCGCGCGCAGGCAGGGCTTCGCGCCTGGACATGCGCTTGCCGCTGGAGACGCCACCATGATCCGAGTCTGCCTGGTCGACGACCAGACCCTGGTGCGCCAGGGCGTGAAATCCCTGCTCGAACTCGCCGACGGCATCGAAGTGGTCGCCGAGGCCTCGCGACGGCCGCCAGGCGGTCGAGCTGATCCCGCAGATCAAGCCCGACGTGGTGCTGATGGACATGCGCATGCCGGTCATGTCCGGCCTGGAGGCCCTGCAGGCGCTGTCGCGGCCAAGGCCAGCTGCCGCCGACCATCATCCTCACCACCTTCGACGACGACCAGCTGGTGCTGGCGGGCATCAGGCCGGCGCGCGCGGCTACCTGCTCAAGGACGTGTCGCTGGACCAGCTGGTGAACGCAATCCAGACCGTGGCCGAGGGCGGCTCGCTGGTGCAGCCGGCGGTCACCCAGCGCCTGCTGTCGGGGCTCGAGGGCCTGCAGAACGAGTTCCTCAGCCTCGACCAGCCCGATCCGCTGACCGACCGCGAAACCGAGATCCTGCGCCTGATGGCGGGCGGCTTCTCCAACAAGGAGATCGCCAACTCGCTGGGCGTCGCCGAGGGCACGGTGAAGAACCATGTCTCCAACATCCTGTCCAAGCTGGGCGTCCGGGACCGCACGCGGGCCGTACTGAAGGCCTTCGAGCTGAAGCTGGTCTGAGGACGGCCCGCTACGTTTTGTAGCCGGATACGCGGCTCATGCGATGGGCAGGATGCCCGAGTGCCGCGGAGGACAGGATGTCCGGGAGCGGCACCCGATCCGGCGGGCCGCGCGAAATGCGTGGATTTCACGCGGCCCCGCCAGCGCTTTGCGCTGGCGCCGGCACATCCTTGTGCCGGGTCTCGGCCTGAATGTCTTGTGCGGCGGCTCCCACTAACGTCAGCGGGCCTGCCGGTGTCCCGGTCCCTCTGATATCCTCTTGGGTTCCTGCGGCCGCCGAACGGCCGGGGGCCGTGCCCGGAGAGCCGCCGAATGACCCGTTTTATCGAGTTCGTGATTTCCCTGCTGATCGTCGCCGCCCTGTTCGCGGCGATCGCGCTGTTCCTGCCCTCGCGGCGCAGCTACATCTACAGCATCGAGACCAACCGTCCGATGAGCACGGTCTACGACCTGTTCAACGGCTTCGGCCGCTTCAAGGACTGGAACCCGATCCTGCGCTACGACAAGAACGCGCGCACCGAGATCAGCGGCCCGGAGATGGGCAGGGGCGCCAAGTTCAGCTACAGCTCGCGCGACCAGATCATCGGCAACGGCTCCTGGGAAATCATCGACAGCCAGCCCGGCAAGCTGGTCAAGTACCGCCTGACCAACCCGAGCCGCGGCCAGGAACAGACGATGACGATCCGCCTGGAGCGCACCGGGCAGAACAACCGCAACGTCAAGATCACCCAGGAATACCGCGTCAACTACGGCTGGGACCTGGTTGGCCGCTACGCGGGCCTGTACGTCACCCGCAACGTCGGCGACGACATCAAGCGCGGTCTCGGCAAGTTCAGCACGCTGCTGGCGACGATTCCGAAGTTCGACTACTCCCAGCACGGCGGCGAGTTCGCCTTCGTGGAGATGCAGGCGCAGGACGCACTGATGGTCAGCACCGCCGCCAAGCGCAGCAATGACGAAATCGCCATCCAGATGCAGAACCAGAAGAGCTGGATCGACAAGGTCATGGTTGCCAACGGCCTGGTCGCAGACGGCCCGATGCGCGTGGTCACCAATGAGTTCACCTCCGACACCTACGCCTTCGACGTGATCCAGCCGGTGCGCAAGGCCGATGCCCCGGAAGGCGCGGTTGCCGGCGAAAAGATGATCCTGAGCATGGAGGGCCCGGTGAACTACGTGCAGTTGCCGGCGCGTCGCCTCGCCAGCACCAACTTCACCGGCCCGGCCCCCGGCTTGCCGCGCATCCGCGACGTGCTGCGTGCCTGGGCGATGACCCACGGCGCCGACACCGACGATCGACCCTACGAGGAATACCTCAGCGGCATCGACGCGATGCGCAACGACGACGCCCAGTTCAAGGTTTACTGGCCGCTCAAGAAGTAACCGGAAGGCGGGCCTCAGGCCCGCCTTCCGCTTTCCGGTGTCCCGATGATCGAAGCCAGCGGATTGCGCAAGCGCTATGGACGGCTGACCGCCGTCGATGGCATCGGCTTCCGGGTCGAGCCGGGCGAAGTGCTCGGCTTCCTCGGCCCGAACGGCGCCGGCAAGTCGACCACGATGAGCATGATCGCCGGCTTCCTGGTGCCCACCTCGGGCACGGCGAGGGTCTGCGGCCACGACGTGCAGGACGACGCCGATGGCCGCGCGCCGCGTGCTCGGCTACCTGCCCGAGGGCGCGCCTTCCTATGCCGAAATGACCCCGCGCGGCCTGCTCGGCTTCATCGCCGACCTGCGCGGGCTCGCCGGCGCTACGCCGCCGCACCCGCCTGGACTTCGTGATCCAGCGGCTGGCGCTGGAAGCCGTACTGCGGCCAGACCATCGACACGCTGTCGAAGGGCTTTCGCCGGCGCGTCGGCCTGGCCGCCGCGATCCTGCATGATCCGGCCGCGCTGATCCTGGACGAGCCCACCGACGGCCTCGACCCGAACCAGAAGCACGAGGTGCGCGCCCTCATCCGGAACTGGCCAGGGAACGCACGCTGCTGCTGTCCACGCACATCCTCGAGGAAGTCGAGGCGGTGTGCACCCGCGCGATCATCATCGCCAACGGCAAGGTGCTCGCCGACGACACGCCCGCGGACCTGGTGGCGCGCTCGCGCTATCACGGCGCAGTGTCGGTGCAGCCGGCCGACAGCATCGCCGCACGCGCGGCGCTGGACGGCATGCCGGGCGTCAGCGGCTTCGAGCAGGACGCGCGCGAGTCGCGCCTGTACGTGTTCCCGCATGGCCGGCAGGCGCGCCTCGCTGAAGCGGTGGGCGAGCGCCTGCGGCAGCGCAGCGTCGCCTTCGAGAACCTGCGCGTCGAGCACGGCCGCCTCGACGAAGTGTTCCGGCGCATCACCACCGAGGCAAAACCGTGAGCCCGGTGCTCGCCATCGCCCGGCGCGAATTGCGCAGCTACTTCGCCACGCCGCTGGCGGCGGTGTTCATCGTCATCTTCCTGCTGCTGGCCGGCGCCTCGACCTTCAAGCTCGGCGGTTTCTTCGAGGCAGGGCAGGCCGACCTGCAGGCCTTCTTCCGCTTCCATCCCTGGCTGTACCTGCTGCTGGTGCCGGCGGTGGCGATGCGCCTGTGGGCGGAGGAACGCAAGTCGGGCACGCTCGAGCTGCTGCTGACGCAGCCGGTCTCGACCTTGGCAGGCCGTACTCGGCAAGTTCCTCGCCGCCTGGGCCTTCATCGGCGCTGGCGCTGGGCCTGACCTTCCCGATCTGGATCACGGTGAACTGGCTGGGCGATCCCGACAACGGCGTCATCCTGGCCAGCTACATCGGCAGCCTGCTGATGGCGGGCGCCTTCCTTGCCGTCGGCGGCTGCCTGTCGGCGACCACGCGCAGCCAGGTGATCGCCTTCGTCCTCAGCACGCTGGTGTGCCTGTTGCTGCTGCTGGCTGGCTTCCCGCTCGCGCTCGACCCGCTGCGCGCGCTGCTGCCGCAGGCGGCGGTGGACGCGGTGAGCGGCCTGAGCTTCCTGACCCACTTCCAGGCCATCACCCGCGGCGTGCTCGACCTGCGCGACGTGGTCCTTCTTCCTGCTCACCATCGCCGCCTGGCTGGCGGCCACGGCGGTGGTGATCGCGATCAGGAAGGCCGACTGATGCGCCATGCGCCACTGGTCCAGGCGTTCGCTGCTGCTGTCGCTGCCATTGCTGGCGCTCGCCTTCGTCGCGCTGGCGTGGCTGTCCTCGATCGCGTTCCGCGGCGCGCGCTTGGACCTCACGGAAAACCGCCAGTACACGCTTTCGCCCGGCACGCTCAAGCTGCTGGCGCGGGTGCCCGAGCCCGTCACGCTGACCCTCTACTGGTCGGAGAAGGCCGCCGAGGGCGAACTGCAGCAGTTCCGCATCTTCGCGCAGCGCGTGCGCGAGCTGCTGCAGGAAGTGGCGGCGAAGTCCAACGGCAAGGTCAGCCTGCGCGTGGTGGATCCCGAACCTTTCTCCGATGCCGAGGACAAGGCCGCGGAATACGGCCTGCAGGGCGTGCCGCTGGGCAACAGCGGCGACAAGCTCTACTTCGGACTGGTCGGCAGCAACAGCACCGACGGCGAGTCGGTGATGCCCTTCATCCAGCCCGTCGAAGGAAGCCTTCCTCGAATACGACGTGGCGCGGATCATCACCACGCTGAGCAATTCCGGCAAGCCGGTGCTGGCGATCCTGAGCGACCTGCCAAACGGCCCCGGCTACGATCCGCTCAGCGGGCAGGTGCGGCCGGCCTGGGTGATGGATCGCCAGCTCGCGGAATTCTTCGACCTGCGCCGCCTGCAACCCGATCCGGCCTCGATCGCCGACGACATCGACGTACTGATGCTGATCCACCCGAAGGCATTGCCGCCCGATACGCAGTACGCGATCGACCAGTTCGTGCTGCGCGGCGGCCACCTGCTGGTGTTCGTGGATCCGGACGCGGAGTCCGATCCGGGCGGCGCCAGCATCGATCCGCAGGCAGTCCGCGCAGACCCGCAGTTCCGACCTGCCGATCCTGTTCCAGGCCTGGGGCCTGCGGCTACGACGCCGCCCGGGTCGTACTCGACGAGCAGTCCGCGCTGCAGGTGCAGCCCGATCCGGCGCAGCCGCCGGTACGCCACCTGGCGCATCCTCGGACTGCGTGCGGGCGCGATGAACCAGAAGGACGTGGTCACCGCCGACCTCGAGACGCTGAACCTCTCGACCGCCGGCGCGCTGTCGTTGCGCCAGGACTCGACGCTCACGCTCGAGCCACTGCTGCAGAGCTCGGGCAACGCCGCGCTCGCGGCCACCGGCACCGTGCGCGCCGCCAGCAGCGATCCGGGCCTGCTGGCGAAAGACTTCAAGTCCGACGGCGGCGGCCCCTACGTCCTCGCCGGCCGCCTGACCGGCGTGCTGAAGACCGCGTTCCCCGGGCGCAGCGGCCCCAAGCACCTGTCGGCGAGCCGCAGGCCGGTGAACATTCTGGTGGTCGCCGACACCGACCTGCTCAGCGACCGGCTGTGGGTGCAATCGCAGGACTTCCTCGGCCAGCCGATCCTCAATCCTTTCGCCAACAACGCCGACTTCGTCTACAACGCGGTGGACAATCTTTCCGGTGACGACGACCTGATCCAGGTGCGCACGCGTCCGGCCGCGAGCCGGCCCTTCGAGCGCATCGAAGTCGTGCGCCGCGCCGCCGAGGTGCGTTACCAGGACAAGGCGCAGCAGTTGCAGCAGCGCCTGCAGGACCTGGAGCAGAAACTGGCCGGCCTGCAGCCTTCCACCGCCTCCGGCAAGGCGCAGGCGCTCAGCCGCCAGCAGCAGGCGCAGCTGCAGCTGTACCAGCGCGAGCAGCTGCGCACGCGCAAGGAACTGCGCGAGGTGCAGCGCCAGCTCAATTCCGACATCGAGGCGATCGGTTCGCGCCTGAAGAAGTTGAACATCCTCGGCATGCCCCTGCTGGTGCTGCTCGCGGCCGTCGCGATCGCGTTGCGGCGGCGCTGGCGGCGCGGCGGCGGCGCGGGGCGCTGAGCGATGGCGCGCGCCGGCGCGCCCTTCGCCGCCGGGCGCGGGATCGCGCTGGGCCTGCTGGCGCTCGCCCTTGCCGCCTGCAACGCGCAGTCGCCGCCCGATGCCGCGGGCGGTGCATTGTTGCCGGCCCTCGCCAGTCGCCAGGACCAGGTCGATAAGTTGCAGTTGCGCGGCGCGGGCGGCAAGCCGCTGGTTTCGCTGTCGCGCGCGGGCGCCGAGTGGCGGCTGGCGGAACGCGACGGCTTCCGCGCCGACGGCGCGCGCATCGGGCAGTACCTCGCGCAACTGGCGCAGGCGCGGCGTGCCGAGGCCAAGACCAGCAGCGAGGCGATGTACCCGCGCATCGCCGTCGAAGACGTTGCCGACCCCGGCGCTGGCGGCACCGAACTGGGCATCGCCGGCAAGGACATCGCCGTGCGCTTGGTGCTCGGCAAGCCGCACGGCATCACCGGCGGCCGCTACGTGCGCCTGGCGGGCGAGCGCCAGGCCTGGCTGGTTGATCTGGACCTGGGCTTCGACGCCGATCCGGCCGCCTGGCTGGACCGGCGCCTGTTCGCGATCCCGCTGGCGCGCGTCGAGCGCGTGCGCATCCGCCCGCGCAACAGCACCGGCTTCGCGCTGGTGCGCCGCGACGACCGTTTCCGCCCTGACGACGCGCCCGCGGCTGCGATGCGCGATTCGCACGCCGGCGACGAGATCGCCGCGCTGCTGGAATCCTTCGAGGTAGAGGATGTCGCCGCGGCGGCCGGAAAGCTCGCCGCCTCGCAGGAGCTGGACTACGAGCTGGTGGATGGCGCGGTGATCACGATCGCGGTGCACCGCGAAGGACAGCGCGACTGGGCGCGGGTGGGCGCGAGGTTTGACGCCAGCCGCGCCGCCGCGTGGGCGCACCAGGCCGGGCGCCCGGCGATCGCCGAGGAGGCGCGCCTGCGCGTCGGCGAATGGTCGGCGCGCTTCGCCGGCCGCAAGTTCCTGCTGCCGGCCGCGCTGGCTTCGACATTGATGCTCGACCATTCGCAGATCCTCGAAGGCCGGCCGGGAGCGCTGTGATGAGCTACGCGAGAGTGTTGACTGCGCTGGCCGCGCTGCTGTGCGGCGTTGCGGTTGCACTTGGCGCCTGGGCCGCGCATGCCGCCGAGCCCGAAGCGGCGCGCCGGCTGGCGATCGCCTCCGTCTTCGCCTTTGGGCACGGCCTGGCGCTGATCGCGCTGCGTGGACGCCCGGGCGTGTTGGCGCTGACTTCGCGCTGCTGCCTGTTCGCCGGCGTGCTGCTCTTCAGCGGCAGCCTCGCCGCTGCGGCGCTGTTCGCGACGCCGACCGCGCTGGCGCCGGCGGGCGGCCTGCTGATGATGCTGGGCTGGCTGCTGGTCGCGGCCGACCTGCTGCGCAGTGAGGATTAAGGCCATGCCGAAGTTCACGCGTGGATTCGACCTCGACGCCGCTGCCGCCCACCTGGCCAGGCGCGACCGCAAGTTCGGGCGCTGGATCGAGCGCATCGGGCCGCTGACGCAGGAAGGCTGGCGCCAGTCCTTCGACACCGTGGATGCGCTGGCGCGCGCGATCCTCTACCAGCAATTGTCGGGCAAGGCGGCGGCAACCATCGTCGGCCGGGTCGAGACCGCCGCTGGCGCGCGGCGACTGACGCACCAGGCGCTGTCGGGCATCGATGACGCCACGCTGCGCGCCTGCGGTGTCTCCGGCAACAAGGCGCTGGCGCTGCGCGACCTCGCCTTGCGCGCGCAGCGCGGCGAAGTGCCCGCGCCGCGCGAACTGTCCGGCCTGCACCACGACGAGATCATCGAGCGCCTGACCGCGGTGCGCGGCATCGGCCGCTGGACGGTGGAGATGCTGCTGATGTTCCGGCTCGGCCGGCCCGACATCCTGCCCGTGGACGACCTCGGCGTGCGCAAGGGCGCGCAGTTGCTCGACCGCCTCGATGAGATGCCAAAGCCAAAGGAGCTGGCCGCGCGCGGCGAGCGCTGGGGGCCGTACCGCACGCTGGCCGGCCTGTACCTGTGGCGCATCGCCGATGCCGCGCAGGAACCCAAAGCCGCCGCGGCGCCGACGGCGAAAGTGAAGCGCTCGCAGTCCTAGCCGGCCGCGAAGCGCCAGTGCCAGGGTTCGTAATCGATGCCGTGCGGGTTGCCGCGCGGGTAGCTCATCTCGAATCCGAACTCGCCCGCGCGCGCCTGCAGCCAGGCGAAGGCCGGCGTCGCCTCGAAGCTCTCCTCCGCCGCGGGTTCGCCCGGCGTCGAGATGTCGAGCACGAGGCCGCCGTGGTGTTCGGAAAAGCCCGGCGCCGCGTTCACGCGCAGGATCTCCGCCACGGTCTGCCCGCGCGCGAGCTTGCGGCGGAAGATGCCGAGCTGGTAGTCGTGGCTGCGGTAGCCGGAAATCGCTTCCAGGCGCACGTCCTCGCCCGCGGCGGCGGCGCGCATCGCCCGCCAGGCGCGGGCGGCGCCGGCGCGCAGCCACAGCGGCCGCCGGTAGCGGTCGCGGCCGGCGAAGGCGAGGGTGGAGGGTTCGGGCACGAGCTCGAGACCAGTGCTTTCCGCGTAATCCCGTTCGTCGAGCCCCAGCTCGTGCAGGCGGCGCAGCAGGCCGCGCAGCGGACGCGGCGATTCGCCGGCGATATCGGACTCCACCAGCTCCGCGAGTTCCGCGTCCATCCACGGCGGCAACGCGCCGCGCCACAGCGGCTGCAGCGAGTCGCCGCGGCGCAGCGCCAGGAAGCGGCCATCGGACTTGCGCCGCAGCAGCCAGTCGGCGCGCGCGAGCTCGCGCGCGACGGCGTTGCCGCGCGCCCGTGCCAGTGCGGCGGGAATCGCCTCTAGGCCCGCGCCGTTGATCAGCCGCCAGTCGGAAGGGTGCATCGCTCCAGCCTAGCGTCCGCCGGGATCGAAGTCATCCCGCGCGCCTGCGCTCAGCGGCGGGATTCGCGCAGGCACCGCAGCAGCGCGTCCGGGCGTTGCACGCTCAGCATCACCAGGCTGCCGTCGCGCAGGGGCAGCACCAGCACCTTGCGCAGTTCGGTGAGGAAGACCGAGGCGCGGCGCTTGTCGCGCAGGCGGAAGCGGCCGGAGCGCAAGCCGGGCAGGCGGGTGCCCGCGATCTTGAACACCGGCATCAGCTCCGGGCGCTTGTCGAGGTCCACGATCTCGGCGCGCTCGAGGTCGAAGCGCGCGACGGCAATGGTGCGCGGCCAGGGCAGGTTGCGTACGCGCAGGCCTGCGCTGGAAAGGCGGAAGCGGCGCCGGAACAGTTCCTTCACCACCAGCGCCGCCACCGCGGGGAACAGCAGGATCGGCGCGAAGGCCGGCCAGGGTGGCGGCGTGTCTGCGCTGGAGAACAGCGCCACCAGTGCGCCGAGCGGCGCGAGCAGCAGCGCCAGCGGCAACAGCAGCACGAACTTGCCGGGCGGCACCGCTTCGAAGTCCTGCGGGGCCATCGCTCAGCCCGTCGCCAGCGGCACGAACACGTGCAGCACGATGTCGGCGGCGAAGTGCGAGACCATCGCCGACTCCAGGCCATGGCGCACGTAGAACCAGCCGAATACGAGCCCGGCGATGCCGTTGAGCAGCAAGGTGCGCGCCACGACCGCGCCATCGAGCGGCCACAGGTTCGCGGCCGCAGGCAAGTGCGCGGCGCCGAAGGCGAGCGCGGCGAGCACGACCGCGGCAGCGAGCTGGGCGCGGAAACCTGGCCGCGGCTGAAGCGCGACAGCCCCCAGGCCAGCAGGTGACCAGGAACAGGCGCAGCAACACTTCCTCGGCAATGCCGCCGTAGAAGGAGGCCAGGAATCCGGCCAGGGCATGCGCGCCGCCGGGCTTGGGCAGTGGCGCGATCGCGGCCGGCATGTGCGCGCGAACAGCGGGTCGATGCCCACGATCGCCAGCGCCGCGGCGCAGCCGCAGGCCGCGGCCAGCAGCCAGGGCTGTCGCCTCGCGCGCGCGGCCCGTGATCAGGGCGCGCAGCCACGGCGCGCCCAGTCCCAACCCGTGGCCCAGGCGCAGCCCGGCGAACGCGAGCAGGCCGAGCAACAACGCTGCCTGCAGGGACTGCAGCAGCACGACCAGCGGCAGCGACAGCGGCAGTTTCGCCAGCGCAGCAGGCATCACCGTCTGCAGGTACGGAAACAGCGCCGCGGTCGCCAGCCCGCAGGCCAGGCCGAGCAGACCCGCCAGGCGCAGATCCTCGCGCATCGACGGCAGTTGCGATTGCGACTGCGCGGTTGCGTTCATTCCTGCGGCTCTCCATTGGTTGTTTCGCCAGGCCCCGCGCCAGGCGCCCGCACTTGCGCAGCGCGTCGCGCAGCAGGTACTCGATCTGCGCGTTCACCGAGCGCAGGTCGTCGTCCGCCCAGCGCTGGATGGCGTCCAGCACCTGCGGCGTTGATGCGCAGCGGATAGGCTTTCTTCTCCGCCACCGGATCAGTAGATCGAGCCGGTGTTGACGATCGGCTGCGTGCCGCGCTCGCCGCACAGCACCACCAGCAGGTTGCTGACCATCGCCGCGCGGCGCTCGGGGTCGAGGTCGACGACCTTGCGCTTGGCCAGCTCGCTCGAGCGCCATCTCGACCATGCTGACCGCGCCTTCGACGATGCGCGTGCGCGCGGCGATGATCGCGCCGGCCTGCTGCCGCTGCAGCATCGCCTGGGCGATCTCCGGCGGCATAGGCGAGGTGGCTGATGCGCGCTTCCATCACCAGCACGCCGGCCAGCGCCAGCCGCTCCTGGATTTCCTCGGTGAGGTGCTTGGAGATCTCGGCGGCATGGCTGCGCAGCGCGACCTGGCCGTCGCTGTGCTGGTCGTAGGGATAGCTGGTGGCCATCGCGCGCAGCGCCGACTCGGACTGGATGTGCACGAAGCTTTCGTAGTCGTCCACGTTGTAGACCGCTTCGGCGGAATCGACCACCTGCCACACCACCACCGAGGCGATCTCGATCGGGCTGCCGTCGAGGTCGTTGACCTTGAGCTTGCTGCTCTCGAAGTTGCGCATGCGCAGCGAGATCTTGCGGCTGGCGTAGAAGGGGTTGTTCCAGCGCAGGCCCTGCTCCTTGCTGGTGCCGACGTACTTGCCGAACAGGCTGAGCACCGCGGCCTGGTTGGGCTCGACCATGTAGAAGCCGCACAGCAGCACGGTGACGAAGATGCCGGCGAGCAACGAGGCGACGATCAGCAGTGGCGAGGCGGCGCGGATGCCTTCGATGCCGCCCCACAGGCACAGGCCGAGGGCCGCGAGTAGCGCAAGCAGCATCGGAATGCCGGCGACCGAGGAAATCTGGGTTTCTTTCATGGTGGTTCTCCCTGAGGTGAGCCAACGATATCAAAAAGATATCGTTTTGTCCATCAAGGATGATGAGAAAGTATTGCAATAAAAACAGTGATTTAGGGAATTGCCCGGTACAGGATCAGGGGCGAAGGCCGCTGCTCGCTGCCGATCAGCAGGCTGCGCCCGTCGGGAGAAAAGGCGATCCCCTCGGCCTGCGGCAGCCAGGGCAGTTCCAGATGGCCGGGCAAGGACTTCATCACCTGTCCCCACTCCTGGCCCGGATCACGCACGTACAGGCGCACCGAGTGGTAGTTGAGCACCGCCAGCACGCGGCCGTTGGCGCTGAGGTCGGCACCGGTGATCTGCGAGCGGTAGCGGCCGTAGACCGGATTCTTCCTCAGCTCGGCCTGGCTGGGCTGCGAAATGTCAGGGAGGGTGGCCAGCAGTTCGGCCACCTGCACATTGCCGTCCTCCGGCTTCAGGCGCACGCGGAAGACCTCCGGCGGCACCCGCTTCTTGGAGATCAGCAGCACCTCGCCGCGCAGCGGGTCCACCGCGCTCGCCTCGCAGTCGCGTGCGCCGTCGGGCCAGCGGAAGGAAATGATCCAGGCCGGCCGCAGGCTGGCGCCATCGCGCAAGCGCTCCGGCTCCTCGACCACGTACAGCGTCAGCAGCTTGCGGATGCCGCCGTTGTCGCCGGTGTCGGCGATCAGCAGGTAGCGCTTGCCGCCCAGCTCGAAGGCATCCACGTCCTCCCAGTCGGTGTTCTCCGCGCCCGCCACTTCCAGGCTGGCGACCCGGCTGCCGTCCGGCTTCACCGCCACCAGCCTGGCGGTGTTGCCGCCGTCGTTGACCGCCCAGTACAGGCCGGGGTGCGCGCGCGAGGCCGCCAGGCCGCTGACCTCGTCGAGCTCGGGATCGCCAAACACGCCGGCGTACTCGGGCTGCGACCAGCGCAGCGAAGATCCGGTCTCGACGGCGAGCAGCGCCAGCAGCAGGACGTACTTCATCATTGGCGATGCGGGCACCCGGGGGGAGGGAGGCGCAACGATGCCAGAAAGCGCGGCCCCCGTGCAGCCTCCCGGCTACACTGTGCACCCGCGACTTGCGATGGAACCGTGAATGGCCGCTCCCGATCACGTCAGCCTGGGTACGCCGCTGAGTGCCGGCGCCACGCGCGTGCTCCTGCTTGGCTCCGGCGAGCTGGGCAAGGAAGTGGCGATCGAACTGCAGCGCTTCGGCGTCGAGGTGATCGCCGCGGACCGCTATGCCAACGCCCCGGCGATGCAGGTCGCGCACCGCTCGCACGTGCTGAAGATGCTCGACCCCGCGGCGCTGCGCGCGCTGATCGCCGCGGAAAAGCCCGACCTGGTCGTGCCCGAGATCGAGGCCATCCATACGCAGACGCTGGTGGAGCTGGAAGCGCAGGGACTGCGCGTGATCCCGACCGCGCGCGCCGCGCGCCTGACCATGGACCGCGAAGGCATCCGCCGCCTCGCCGCGGAGACGCTGGGCCTGCCGACGTCGCCCTATCCGCTTCGTGGACGACGAGAGCGCGTATCCGCGCCGCTGTCGCCGCAATCGGAATGCCCTGCGTGGTCAAGCCGGTGATGTCTTCCTCCGGCCACGGCCAGAGCACGGTGCGCGGCGAAGACGGCATCGGACCGGCCTGGGAGTACGCGCAATCCGGCGGTCGCGCGGGGCAGGGACGCGTGATCGTCGAGGGCTTCATCGACTTCGAATACGAGATCACGCTGCTGACGGTGCGGCACCGCAGCGGCACCTCCTTCTGCGAGCCCATCGGCCACCTGCAGCAGGACGGCGACTACCGCGAAAGCTGGATGCCGCAGCCGATGTCGCCGAAGGCGCTGACACGCTCGCAGGAGATCGCGCGCGCAGTCACCGACAACCTGGGTGGCTGGGGCCTGTTCGGCGTCGAGTTGTTCGTGCGCGGCGACGAAGTCTGGTTCTCGGAAGTCTCGCCGCGCCCGCACGACACCGGCCTGGTGACGCTGGCCGGGCAGGAACTGAGCGAGTTCGCGCTGCATGCGCGCGCGATACTCGGACTGCCCATTCCCGAGATCCGCAGCCTGGGTCCGGCCGCCTCCTGCGCGGTGCTCGCGCGCGGAAACGGCGTGCCCCGGTTCGGCAACGTGGACGCGGCGTTGGCCGAGCCAGGTACCTCGCTGCGACTGTTCGGCAAGCCGCGGGTCGAAGGCCACCGGCGCGTGGCGGTGACCCTGGCGCGCGGCGCCGACGTCGAGGACGCACGCGCCCGTGCCCGCCGCGCCTGCGCGGCGCTTGCAGTCGAACTGGAGTAAGGAGACCGGCATGGCCGAACTGCACACCTACTGCGTGTACTTCCATCCGCAGGCACTCGACGTGCTCGGCGAGTCGATCGCTCCCTATCTCAGCGACGGTCCGGCGGGGAAGTTCGTGCTGTGCAAGGAGATCGACACCGGCGGCTCCTTTTGCGAGATGCAACTGGCAAGTACCAACGCCGAGGGCAAGCCTGTGCAAGTCGAGCTGATGGTGCCGACCGGGATGATCCGCCTGGTGGTCTCCACGACCGGATCGGACATCGACTTCGGCTTCGCCTGAGCGCGACCGCTGCATGCGGCTCAACAAGTACATCAGCGAAACCGGCATCTGCTCGCGCCGCGAGGCCGACGCGTGGATCGCCGCCGGCCGCGTGCGCGTCAACGGCGCGGCGGCGGAGCTGGGCACGCGGGTGGGCGAGGGTGATCGCGTGGAAGTGGACGGCCGCCCGGTCGCCGCGGCGCGCAGCGAGACCGTCTACATCGCGCTGAACAAGCCGGTCGGCATCACCTGCACGACCGAGCGGCACATCGCCGGCAACATCGTGGACTACATCGCGCACCCGCAGCGCATCTTCCCGATCGGCCGGCTGGACAAGGATTCGGAAGGACTCATCCTGCTCACCAACAACGGCGACATCGTCAACGAGATCCTGCGCGAGGAGAACGGCCACGAGAAGGAATACGTGGTCACCGTGGACCGGCCGCTCACGGAAGAGTTCCTGCAGGCCATGGCCAGCGGCGTGGACATCCTGGGCACGCGCACCAAACCCTGTGCCGTGCGCCCGGTCGGCCGCAACGTGTTCGGCATCGTGCTCACGCAGGGCCTGAACCGGCAGATCCGGCGCATGTGCGCCGCCTTCGACTACCAGGTGCGCCGGCTGCAGCGCGTGCGCATCGTCAACATCCGCCTCGACGGCCTCCGCACCGGCGAATGGCGCGACCTCACTCCCGCCGAACTGCGCGGCCTCCTGCCCAACCGCACATCCTGGTAGGAGCGGCTTTCAGCCGCGACTGCTTTTGTTCGCTCCGTAGCAGCGCGCCGGAGATTGCGCGTCCGGCCGCCGGGGGCGGGGGAGGAGGCGGCCCCTCCGTCGGGGGCATCCTGCCCCCGAGTCGGGTCCGCTCCTGCTCCTGCCCGCTCCGCCTCCTCCCCCGCCCCCGACGTCCTCTAACCAGAGGCAGCGCACTGCGTAGCGCGGCTGTGCGGCGCGTGGCGCTGAACGCGCCCGCGAACAGCAGCGCGCGGGCTTTGCTTTCAATTCAGTACGCGGAGGGGGTGGGGGCCGCGCCGTCGGCGTGGCCTGCCGCGCGCAAACCTACAGTTCGAGGTCGAGCCAGACGAGGTGGTGGTCGGTGCCGTCGAGCCAGTCGGCGCCGGTCTCGCCGGGCCGCGGCCAGAACACGCCGCTATCGAGCACGCGCAGGCCTGTAGAAGGCAGCACGTAATCCAGGCGCAGGTTGCCGACGCGGGCGCCGAACTTGCCGGTGTCCTCCGCATGCGGACCCCGCTGACCGAGATTGGCGCCGCCGTCGGCCAGCGCGGCGAGTACGGCGCCCCCGCTGCGCGGCGTCGGCGTGGGCTGCACGCGCGGGTTGGCCAGCAGGCGGGCAATCGACATCGGGTGCGAACCACCATCGTTCGGGTCGGCGTTCTGGTCGCCGGCGATGACGAAGCGCGCGCGCTTGCCCAGGCCGCCGCAGCGGCCGGTGTCGTCGCACAACCAGGGTGCGGGCGCAGGCGAGATATATTCGCTCCACAAGCGGATCTCGTCATGATTGCGCCGGCCATTGCGGTCCTCGGCGCCGTCGAACACCGGCGGCGTGGGATGGCTGACGAGGAAGTGCAGGCGCCCGCGTGGCGTGCGCACCGGCACGTCCCAGTGCGATTTCGACGACAGGCGCAGCTGCGACCAGGCCTCCGGCGGATACCAGGGCACGCCCGTGTCCGGATCAACCGGCACCAGCGCGCCCGGCATCTTGCTCCAGCGCAGGTTCCGGAACGTGCGCACGCGTGCGGCATCGATCGGGTAGCGCGACAGCACCAGCATGCCGTACTGGCCGGGGTGCAGCCCGAAGCCCCAGGCGTCATTGGCGCCGCCCAGCTTGCCGTCGTGGTCGAGGTCCAGTCCGCTCTGCACGCCGGTGTTGACCGGCGCGAAGTAGCGGTAGCGGTAGCGGATCGGCTCCTGTCCGTGCTGCGGCTGCTCCAGGTAGCGGCGCTGGAACAGGTCGGCGGCCTCGCCGCCCGCATCGAAATCGAATTCGTTGAGCAGCAACAGGTCGGGGCGCAGGTGCTGCACGGTCGCGGCGATCTTCGCCGCCTTGTCGTCGCCGGCGCGCAGGCGCGCCGCGAGCCCGCCGTCGGTTTCGGCATAGAGGGAACTGTTGAATGTCGCCACGCGCAGCCGGCGTCCGGGCTCCTGCGCGTCGAAGGCGCGGGGGGGCGATGCGCAGCCGGCGAGCGTCAACGCACAGCCCATGAGCACGGCGGCGAGGCGCCGTTCAATCGGAGACATCGATCCAGTCGCGTCCGGCGAGGTACTCGAGCGGCCGGAATTTCTTCTTGTAATCCATTTTCGGATGCGCATGCAGCCAGAACCCCAGGTACACGTAAGGCAGGCCAAGCGTACGCGCGTGCTCGACCTGAGTGAGGATGGCAAAAGTGCCGAGGCTGCGCGATGCCGCTTCCGGCGTGTAGAAGGTGTAGACCGCCGACAGCGAGTCGGGCAGCACGTCGGTGACCGCGATCCCGAGCAACTGCCCGCCCTCGCGCAATTCCATGAAGATGGTCGGACTCCAGGCGCAGGACAGGAAGGCGTCGAAATCCTCGGGGCTAGGGTCGTCCATGCCGCCGCCGGCGTGGCGCGCGTGCACGTAGCGACGGTAAAGCGCAAAGCTTTCCTCGTCGCGCAGCGCGGGCCGGGCAAGCACGCGCAGGTCGGCATTGCGTTCGAGGCAGCGACGCTGCGAGCGGCTTGGCGTGAAGCGCTGTACCGGGATGCGCACCGGCGTGCAGGCCTGGCAGCCGACGCAATTCGGGCGGTACACGTGGCTGCCGGAACGGCGGAAGCCCATCGCCAGCGCGGGCGCGTAAAGGCCCGGCAGCATCGGATCCACGGGATCGAGCACGAGGTCGCGCGCCTGGCGATCGGGCCAGTAGCCGCAGACATGCTCCACCGTCTGGTAGACCCGGATGTTGGCCTTGCTGCCCATGCCGGCAGTGTAGCTCCGCGCGCAGGCCGAACTTCAGGCGCGGATGACCCGGCCGAGGCGGCTGCCGAGGCGGGTCGGGGATTCACTGGCGAACGCGTCGAGCGCCACGGCGCCCTTCGGGAACAGCATGATCACGGTGGATCCATAGTTGAAGCGCGCCATCTCCGCGAAGCGCTCCAGGCGCGGGCCTTCCGGGGCGAAGTCCAGCCGCCAGGGCTTCGACCCGTAGGGCGGGATGTTGACGCCGTTCCACACTGTTTCCACGCCCGACACCAGCAGCGCGCCCACCATCACCACGCACATCGGGCCGAAGTCGGTCTCGAAGTGGCAGACCAGGCGTTCGTTGCGCGCGAACAGGCGCGGGATCGCGCGCACCGCCCAGGGCGCCACCGAGAACAGGCGGCCGGGCACGTGCAGCGTTTCCACCAGCCGACCGCTCCAAGGCATGTGCACGCGGTGGTAGTCGCGCGGCGACAGGTAGATGTTGGCGAAGCTGCCCTCGGCATAGGGCGCGGCCATCGCCTCGTCGCCGAGCAGTTCGGCCGCGGTGAAGCTCTGGCCCTTGGCCTGGAAGATGCGCCCGGACTCGATTGCGCCGCACTGGCTCATGATCCCGTCGGCGGGCAACAGCAGCGTTTCCGGATCGGCATCGGCCACGCGCGCGCCCGGCTTGAGCGCGCGGGTGAAGAAGGCATTGAAACTCTGGTAGGACTCGAGGTCGTTGACCGCCGCTTCGTCGACGTTGATGCGGAACTTCGCCACCGCCAGCCGGATCAGCCAGTTCCTCCAGGCGCGCACGCGCGAGTAGGCGAGCTGGCGCGCCAGCCACGACAGCAGCCGGTGCGGCAACAGGTATTGCATCAGCACCGAGGGACTCAAGGCGCGCGCTCCGCCAGCAGTCGCAGGTCGGCGGCGATCGCCAGCGCGTCGAGCGGCGGGCTCAGCAGCCCGGCCTGCCGCCCTTGCGGATCGAGCAGCACCAGCGTCGAGGAATGGTCCATGGAGTAGTCGCCACCCGGCTCCTCCACCTTCATGTACAACAGGCCGAGCGCCTTGGAGAACGCGACCAGCTGCTCGGGCGTCGGGCTGGAGGCCAGCGTGTCCGGGTGGAAGTAGTGCGCGTAGTCGCCGATGATCTGCGGCGTGTCGCGCTCGGGGTCCACGCTGACGAACAACAGACGCGGCCGCCGCGCCTCGGGCAGCGCGGCCCAGGCCTTCTGCGCCTTGGACAGTTCTGCCAGTGTGGTCGGGCACACGTCGGGGCAGTGGCTGAAGCCCAGGAAGACCAGCGTCCAGCGCCCCTGCAGGCTCGCCGGGGTGACGGTGCCGCCATCGGACAGGCGCAGGGACCAGGCCGGCAAGTCGCGTGGCGGCGTGATCAGGCGCACGCTGCGCATCTGCGGTTTCAGGACCTCGAGGGCGGGCGCGGCCTGCGGCGCCGGCGCGAACACCTGGCGCGAAAGGTACAGGCCGGCGCCTGCGGCAAGCAGCGCGACCAGGACGATGAGCAGCGTGCGGCTTCCGGAGCCGCGTTCGCAGTGATACGGATTCATCGTGCAAGTATAGCGGCCGGGCCCGCGCACGACCGTTATACTTGGGCCTTTCGCAGGCAACGGGCCGGCATGAGCGCCGAACTCAGCACGATCATCGACTTCATCCGCTACGGCGCCAGCCGCTTCAATGCGGCCGGGCTGAATTTCGGCCACAGTTTCGACAACGCGCTCGACGAGTCCACGCAGCTGGTGCTGCATGCCCTGCACCTGCCGCACGATCTTGGTCCCGCGTATGGCCACGCCAGGTTGCTCGCCGAGGAACGCGCGGCGGTGCTGGCACTGTTCGAACGACGCATCGACGAGCGCATTCCCGCCTGCTACCTGACTGGCGAAGCCTGGTTCGCGGGCCTGAGTTTCAAGTCCGACCCGCGCGCGCTGGTGCCTCGTTCGCCGATCGCCGAGCTGATCGAAGCCGGCTACGAGCCCTGGCTGGGCGGTCGTGAAGTCGGGCGCGTGCTGGACATGTGCACCGGCTCTGGCTGTATCGCGATCGCCACCGCGCACTACAACCCGGGCTGGCAGGTGGATGGCGTGGACATATCCGCCGAGGCGCTGTCGCTGGCGCGCGAGAACCAGGAGCGCCTGCATGCCGGGAACCTGCGCCTGCTGCAATCGAACCTGTTCGAATCGCTCGTCGGCGAGGTGTACGACCTGATCGTCAGCAATCCGCCCTACGTCACCCACGCCGAAACCGACGCGCTGCCCGCGGAGTACGCGCACGAACCGGAGCTGGGCCTGCGGGCCGGCGACGACGGCCTGGACCTGGCGCTGAAGATCCTGCGCGACGCGCCGGCGCATCTGTCGGAGCACGGCCTGCTGATCTGCGAAGTCGGCGAGAGCCGAGCAGGCGCTGGAGCGGCTGCTGCCGGAGATCCCCTTCGCCTGGGTCGAATTCAAGGTCGGGCAGATGGGCATCTTCGTGCTCGAGCGCGAGGACCTGGTCGCGCACCGCGAGCAGATCCGGGCGCTGGCGGACGCGCGCTGACATGGGCGCCAACACCTTCGGCCAGTTGCTTCGCGGTCACCACCTTCGGCGAAAGCCACGGGCCGGCGATCGGCTGCGTGGTCGACGGCTGCCCGCCGGGGCTGGAGATCGCGGCGGACGAATTCCGCGCCGATCTCGAACGCCGCGCCACCGGCAAGACGCGCCATACCTCGCAGCGCCACGAAGCCGACGAGGTCGAGATCCTCTCCGGCGTCTACGAGGGGCGCACGCACCGGCGCGCCGATCGCCCTGCTGGTGCGCAACACCGATGCGCGCAGCAAGGACTACGAAAAAATCGCGGAGCAGTTCCGCCCGGGCCACGCCGACTACACCTACTGGCAGAAGTACGGCATCCGCGACCCGCGCGGCGGCGGGCGCAGCAGCGCGCGCGAGACCACCATGCGCGTGGCGGCCGCGGTGATCGCCAAGAAGTGGCTGCTGCAGAAATTCGGCATCCGCGTGCGCGGCCTCGTGTCGCAGATCGCGGACCTGCGCCCGGCGAGCCTCGACTGGGGCGCGGTCGAGGGCAATCCCTTCTTCTGGCCGGACGCCGGCCAGGTCGCCGGAGCTCGAGGCCTTCATGGACGCGCTGCGCAAGTCCGGCGATTCGGTGGGCGCGCGCGTGGACGTGGTCGCCGAGGGCGTGCCGCCGGGCTGGGGCGAGCCGATGTACGGCAAGCTCGACGCCGAGATCGCGCGGCGCGATGATGGGCATCAACGCGGTCAAGGGCGTCGAGATCGGCGCCGGCTTCGCCAGCGTGGCGCAGAAGGGCAGCGAGCACCGCGACGCGATGCGCCCGCAGGGCTTCGCCAGCAACCACGCCGGCGGCGTCCTCGGCGGCATCTCCAGCGGCCAGCCGCTGACCTGTCGGTGGCCTTCAAGCCCACCTCCAGCCTGCGCCTGCCGGCGCGAAAGCATCGACCTCGAGGGCAAGGCCGTCGAGACGGTCGTCACCGGCCGCCATGATCCCTGCGTCGGCCTGCGCGCCGTGCCGATCTGCGAGGCCATGCTGGCGCTGGTGCTGATGGACCAGGCGCTGCGTCACCGCGCGCAGTGCGGCGATGTCGGCAGCGTGCAGCCGCGCATTCCCACCTGACCCTTCTTTTCTGGAAGCCTGCGCATGAACCGTACCTGTCACCGTCGCCGTCGTCGGCGCCACCGGCGCCGTCGGCGAAGCCATGCTGGCGATCCTGGCCGAGCGCAAGTTCCCGGTCGGCAAGCTGGTGCTGCTGGCGAGTTCGCGCTCGGCCGGGACGACGGTCCGCTGCGGCGGCGCGCGAGCATCGTGGTGCAGGACCTGGCCGGCTTCGATCCGGCCGGCGTGGACGTCGCCCTGTTCTCGGCCGGCGGCGGCATCTCGAAGGCGTACGCGCCGAAGTTCGCCGCCGCGGGCGCGCTCGTGATCGACAACAGCTCCGCCTTCCGCTACGACGACGACGTGCCGCTGGTGGTGGCGGAAGTGAATCCGGACGCGATGACAAGTGGTCCCGCGCGGCATCATCGCCAACCCCAACTGCTCGACCATGCAGATGCTGGTGGCGCTGGCGCCGATCCACCGCGCGGTCGGCATCGAGCGCATCAACGTCGCCACCTACCAGTCGGTGTCCGGCGGCGGGCGCACGGCGATGGAGGAACTGCGGCGGCAGAGCGCGCGCCTGCTCGCCGGCGGCGAGGCCCGTGCCGAAGAAGTTCCCGGTGCAGATCGCCTTCAACCTGATCCCGCAGATCGACGACTTCGAGGACAACGGCTACACCACGGAAGAGATGAAGCTGGTGTGGGAAACGCGCAAGATCCTCGACGACGAGACCATCCAGGTGAACCCCACCGCGGTGCGGGTGCCGGTGTTCTACGGACACTCCGAGGCGGTGCACCTGGAGACCCGCAGCAAGATCGGCGCGGAACAGGCCCGGGCCCTGCTCGAAGCGGCGCCCGGGGTGGAGGTGGTGGACGAGCGCGTCGCCGGCGGCTACCCGACGCCGGTCACCCACGCGGCCGGCACGCGACCCGGTGTACGTGGGCCGGATCCGCGAGGACATCTCCCATCCGCGCGGCCTGTCCCTGTGGATCGTTTCCGACAACATCCGCAAGGGAGCGGCCCTGAACGCGGTGCAGATAGCTGAGCTCTGGTTGAAAAATAGCGCGTAAACGGTTATTCAGCATGGAGTAAACGGCGCGTTTTCGGCGCCGGCGGCCTGCAGGGGAGAGCTCCACGTGAACAATCGGCACCTGACCCTTCCGCTCGCCATGGCATTCGCCCTGGCCAGCCCCTGCGCCCTCGCCCTCGGCCTGGGGCAGCTGCAGGTGAAGTCGGGCCTGTCGCAACCGCTGGTGGCGGAGATCCCCATCATCTCGGCCACGCCCGCGGAGCTCGAGCAGCTCGATGTGCGCCTCGCCTCGCCCGAAGCCTTTGCCCGCGTCGGCCTCGACCTGCCGGTCGAGCTGAGCGAAAACCTCCAGATCAGCCTGGGGCGCAACGCCGCCGGGCAGCCGGTGATCCGGATCACCACGCCGAATCGCTTCACCGAGCCCTTCCTGAGCTTCCTGATCGAGGCCGACTGGGGCAAGGGTCGGGTCACCCGCGAATACACCGCGCTGATCGATCCGCCCTACATCGCCCCGGCGATCGTGCGGCCGCTGGTCACGCCCAACATCGCCGCCGCGCCGGCGCCGGTCGCACCGCGACCCGTTGCGCCAGTGGTGGTCGCGCCGACGCGGCCGGAGCCCGCGCCGGAACCGGCGCGCGCCGTCGCCATCGAGGAGGCGCCACCGGCGCCCGCCCCCGAGCCATTGGCCTTGCCGCCCGAGCCCGAGCCGACCCCCGAGCCGGTGGCAGCCGCTGCGGAGCCTGCGCCCAGCCCGCAGCCGGTTGCGCCGCCTCCGGCGCCCGAGCCGGAACGCTTGCCGGAGCCCGAGCCCGAAGTGGTCGCCGCGGCGCCCCCGCCGGCGCCCGCCCCCGAACCCGCGCGTGCGCCCGAACCCGAGCCGGAACCAGTCGCGTCAGAGCCCGAGCCGATCGCTTCCGCGCCGGAGCCCGCGCCTGCGCCCGCAGCGGCCATGCCGAACCAGTACGGACCGGTGGCACCAGGCCAGACCCTCTTCAGCATCGCCAACTCCTTGCGGACGGACGCGGGCGCTTCCACCAACCAGATGATGCTGGCGCTGCTGCGCGCCAATCCGGATGCCTTCAGCGGCGACAACGTCAATGGCCTCAAGCGTGGATCGGTGCTGCGCGTGCCGCGCCAGGACGAGATCGGGCAGGTCTCGGACGCGGAGGCCTCGGCCCTGGTCAGCCAGCAGATGCAGGCCTGGCGCACGCCACGCCCGGCGGTGCCGCAGCCCGACGAAGCCGGCGCGCAGCCGGCACCGGTAGCGGCCAGGCCCGCGCCTGCGCCGCGTCCGCGTCCTCCGCGCGCCGTTGCCTCGCAGCCGTCGGCGCCGGCCTCGCGGCTGGAAATCGTTCCGCCGTCCGGCAATGCCCGCGCGCGCGGTAGCCAGTCCGGCGCGGCCGCCGGCGCCGGCGGCACCGAACTGCGCGCGGAACTGGCGCAGGCGCGCGAGGACCTGGCGGCGCGCAACTCCGAGATCAGCGAGCTGAAGTCGCGCATCTCCGAGCTCGAGCAGCAGCAGAACGATCGGCAACGCCTGATCGACATGCAGAACAGCCAGCTCAAGGACTTGCAGGACCGCCTGCGCGCCGTCGAAGGCGGCCAGCCTGCGACGCCGGCGAGCACCGCGCTTGCTTCGGCGGCACCGATCACGCTGGACGCGGGCACCGACGCCGCGCCGGCGTCGGCTGCCGCCGCGCCCGCGCCCGCGGCACCTGCCGCCGATGCGTCGACGCCCGCCGAGGCCGACGCCGCCGCGGCCGAGGCCACGCCGATCTACCTGCGGCCCTGGGTTCTGATCGGCGCCCTGTTTCTCATCCTCGGCGGCCTCGTGCTGCTGATGCGCCGGAGCAAGCCGGTCCCCGTTGAAAACGGTGATTCGCCGACGCGCCGCCTCTCCGACGACGAAGCGCTGCGCGCTTCGATCGCCAAGACCCGCGAAGCGGGTTCGCCGGTCGCGCCCCGCGCCACGCCGGTCACGCCTGCGGTCGTGCCCTCGGCGCGGCCCGCGGCGCCGGTGCCGGCGAGCGAAGTGTCGCTGCAGGCCCTGCAGGATGCGATCAAACAGCGCCCGGCAGACCTCGAAGCGCATATCAGCCTGCTGCGCTTCCATCATTCGCGCGGCGACGCCGACGCCTACCAGTCCGCGGCGCAGGCGATGCGCGGGCATCTGCCAAGCACCATGGACCCGCGCTGGCGCGAGGCCGTGGTATTGGGCGCGTCGCTGCTGCCGAAGACGCCGATGTTCAGCCAGGCCGGTTGGAACTCGCCTCGTTTCAACGAGGAAGCCGCCGCCGCGCCAACCTCGGCTCCGGCTCCGGCTCCGGCTCCGGCATCGGCATCGGCTCCCGCTCCCGCTCCCGCTCCCGCTGCCGCTCCCGCTCCCGCTCCCGCTCCCGCTGCGGCGTCCGCGGCCCCCGTGCGCGTGTTCGAGCCGCCCGCAGACGAAGCGCCGCCGCTGGCCTCGGCCGACGAAGGCGACGCCAGCCTGTTCGGCGAATTCGGCACCGGCAACGACGTGCATCGCAACGAGGCGCAGTTGCAGGACGAGGACGAAGCCAGCGCCACGCGCATCGAACTGGCCAAGGCCTACCTGGCGATCGGCGACCTCGACGGCGCGCGCAGCATGCTCGAGGAAGTGCTGTCCGAAGGCGGGCCGGTGGCCCGCGCCGAAGCCGGGCGCATCCTGAAGGAAATCGGCTGACGCGCTACGCACTGGGCATCGAGTACGACGGCGGCGACTTCCTCGGCTGGCAGAAGCACGGGCAGGGACCGACCGTGCAGTCGGCGGTGGAATCGGCGCTCGGCTTCGTCGCCGACGCGCCGCTCGCCGTGACCTGCGCCGGCCGAACCGACTCCGGCGTGCACGCCGCCTGCCAGGTCGTGCATTTCGACAGCGAGGCCGGGCGCAGCGAGCGCGCCTGGCTGCTTGGTGGCAACAGCCGCTTGCCGGCGGCCGTGCGCTTCCTGTGGTGCCGTGCCGTGACCGGCGAGTTCCACGCACGCTACTCCGCGCAGGCGCGGCGCTATTGCTACCGGATCCTCAACCGCGACGTGGCACCGGCCTTGCGCCGGCAGTGGCTGAGCTGGGAGCGACGCGCGCTCGACGCCGAGGCCATGCACCGCGCCGCGCAGGCGCTGCTCGGCGAGCACGACTTCAGCGCTTTCCGCACCGTGCAATGCCAGGCCAGGCACCCGAACCGTCGCATGCACGAAATCAGCGTGCGCCGCGAGGACGACGTGGTCAGCGTGGAGGTGCAGGCGAACGCGTTCCTGCACCACATGGTGCGCAACATCGTCGGCAGCCTGCTGCCGGTGGGGCGGGGCGAGCAGGCCGAGCGCTGGCCGGGCGAACTGCTGCGCGGCCGCGACCGCAGCGTCGCCGGCCCGACCGCGCCCGCGAGCGGGCTGGTGTTCGTCGGACCGCGCTATCCGGCGCAGCACGGGCTGCCCGCGGCGGTGACGCTGTGAGCCGCACGCGGATGAAATTCTGCGGCCTCGCGCGCCCCGGCGACGTGCGCCTGGCCTGCGAACTGGGCGTGGACGCCGTCGGCTTCGTGCTGGCGCCGGGCAGCCCGCGCCGCATTGATCCGGCCGACCTGCCGGGCCTGCGCGCCGCCGTGTCGCCACTGGTGGACGTGGTCGCGCTGTTCATGGACCCCCACGCCAGCGAAGTGCTAGACGCAATCCGCCGCCTGCGTCCCACGCTGCTGCAGTTCCACGGTGCCGAGGAGGACAGTTTCTGCCGCAGTTTCGGGCTGCCATTCCTCAAGTCCTTGCCGATGGGCGAGGGCGCCGAGGAAGCGCTGGCGATGTCGAAACGTTATCCTTCTGCATTGGCCTTCCTGCTCGACGGCCACGGCCCGGGGCAACCCGGGGGCGTTGGCCGGGTTTTCGACTGGGCGACGGCGCCGCGACTGGCACGGCCCGTGTTCCTGGCCGGTGGCCTGCGGCCGGCGAATGTCGCCGAGGCGATCCGCGTGCTGCGGCCCCATGCGGTCGACGTGAGCAGCGGCATCGAGTCGATGCCCGGCATCAAGGACGGCGAGCACATGCGGCAATTCCTGGACGAGGTGAGGCGTGTCGATTCCGAGCAGCAGTGAGCCCCTGGCCGAAGCCGTGGATTACCACGCCCTTCCCGATGCCAGCGGCCACTTTGGCCCCTATGGCGGAACCTTCGTCTCGGAAACCCTGGTCGCGCCGCTCGAGGAACTGGCGGCGGCCTACGATTTCCACCGCCTGCAGCCGGAGTTCATCGCCGAACTGGCGCACGACTACCGCCACTACGTCGGTCGGCCGAGTCCGATCTACGAAGCCGAGCGGCTGAGTCGTGAAGTCGGCGGCGCGCGCATCCTGCTCAAGCGCGAGGACCTCAACCACACCGGCGCGCACAAGATCAACAACACCATCGGCCAGGCCATGCTGGCCCGCCGCATGGGCAAGACCCGCATCATCGCCGAGACCGGCGCCGGACAGCACGGCGTTGCTTCGGCGACGGTCGCAGCGCGACTGGGGCTGGAATGCGTGGTGTACATGGGCGCGGTCGACATCGAGCGGCAGGCGATCAACGTCTTCCGCATGAAGCTGCTCGGTGCGCAGGTGGTGCCCGTGCACTCCGGCTCGAAGACGCTGAAGGATGCGCTGAACGAGGCCATGCGCGACTGGGTCTCGAACGTGCGCGACACCTTCTACATCATCGGCACCGCGGCCGGACCCAGTCCGTACCCGCGCATGGTGCGCGACTTCAACGCCGTGGTCGGCAAGGAGGCGCGCGCGCAGATGCAGGCCGAGCACGGCCGCCTGCCGGACGCGGTGGTCGCCTGCGTGGGCGGCGGTTCGAACGCGATCGGCATTTTCCATCCCTTCCTCGAAGACCGTGCGGTGGCGCTGTGGGGCGCCGAGGCGGCGGGCGAGGGCATCGCGACCGGGCGCCATGCGGCGAGCCTGTCCGCGGGTCGCCCGGGCGTGCTGCACGGCAACCGCACCTACCTGATCTGCGACGACGATGGCCAGGTGACGGAAACGCACTCCATCTCCGCCGGTCTCGACTACCCGGGCGTCGGGCCCGAGCACGCCTTCCTCAAGGACAGCGGGCGGGCCCGCTACGAGGGCGTCACCGACGCCGAATGCATGCAGGCCTTCCACCGGCTGGCGCGGACCGAGGGCATCCTGGCCGCCCTGGAGTCCAGCCATGCGGTGGCGCTGGCGATGCGCCTGGCGCGGGACATGCCGCGGGATGCGCTGGTGCTGGTCAATCTCTCCGGTCGTGGCGACAAGGACATCCATTCCATCGCCGCGCGCGAAGGCATCCGCCTCTAGGCTGGTAGAATCAGCGTTTTCCCCGAGCGACCCGCCTGCCGATGAACGCCAAGCCCGTGGCCCTGCCGCCCCAGTTGCACGCCTGCGTGAACGATTTCCTGTCGCAGGCCAACGAGATGCAGAAGACGCAAAAGTACGACGCGATCAGCGCCTCCCTCCTCTACGCGGCCGCGCGCTACAACGTGCACGGTTACGTGCAGCAGGGCGACGCCGGTTTCTTCAAGCGCGATGATTTCGTTGCCTACATGACCGACCTGTACCGGCGCATGCTCGAAGAGCAGATCGACGTGCTGGCCGAGGCCGAGGCCGGGGCGGAAGGCAAGGCGGAGGACGCGTCGTGACCGAAGCCACGCCGGTCGCGCAGGGCAGCCCCGAGGAGCTGCTGCTGCGCGTCAACGACTTCATCTCGCTGGCCAACCGCATCGAGCGTCGCTTCGACAGCGGGCACGCGCAGACCGCCTTCCTGCATGCCTTCGTCCGCTACAGTGCCCACCACTACCGCAGCACGGTGAAGGTGGATTCACTGGAAGAGCGCAAGGCATTCGTGAACTATTTCGCCGGCGCGGTCGTGCACCTGCTGATGCAGGACCTCGACACGCTGGTCGGCAAGATCTCCGCGACGGACGCGCAGGCGGCGCAAACGCCGTCGCCGGACGCACCGGCCGCGGAATGAACCGCATCGCGGCGCGCTTCGCGCGCCTCGCCGCGCAGGACCGCAAGGCGCTGGTGCCCTTCGTCACCGCCGGCGATCCGTCTCCCGAGGCCACGGTCGCCGTCATGCATGCGCTGGTCTCCGCCGGCGCGGACCTGATCGAACTGGGGGTTCCCTTCTCGGATCCGATGGCGGACGGGCCGGTGATCCAGCGCAGCTCCGAGCGCGCGCTGGCACGCGGCGTCGGCACCGCGCGCGTGCTCGAGTGCGTGCGCGAGTTTCGTACCCGCGACGCCGAGACGCCGGTGGTGCTGATGGGTTACCTGAACCCGGTGGAAATGCGCGGCGCGGCCGCCTACGCCCAGGCCGCGGCCGGGGCCGGCGTGGACGGCGTGCTGCTGGTGGACCTGCCGCCCGAGGAAGCCGCACCGGTACGGATGGCATTCAGCGCGTGCGGCCTGGAGCTCATTTCCCTGGTCGCGCCCACCACGTCCGCGCCGCGGCTGGCCGCGCACTGCGCCGAGGCGCAGGGCTATCTGTACTACGTCAGTTTCGCCGGCGTCACCGGTGCGCAGCTCAGCGACCTGGGCGATGTCGCCAGCAAGGTGGCCGCCCTGCGCGCGCAGGCGCGGGTGCCGGTGCTGGTCGGCTTCGGAATCAAGGACGCTGCCTCCGCCGCCGTGGTCGGTGCCTGCGCCGATGGCATCGTCGTTGGCAGCGCGCTGGTGGACTATCTCGCCGGCGCAGATACCGCCGACGCCGCTGCCGTTCGCGCGGCCGAGTTCCTCGCGCCCCTGCGCGCGGCGCTGGACGGCCTCGCGGCCAGCCGCGCCCCGGCAATCGGCTAGACTGGCCGCCACGCCTAACCACGGGGCCGCTCGATGAGCTGGTTGACCAAACTGATGCCGGCTCGCATCCGCACCCAGGGCGGCGGCAAGCGCGGCGTGCCCGAGGGGCTGTGGGAAAAGTGCGATAGCTGCGGCACCGCGCTCTACGGCCCCGAGCTGGAACGCAACCTGCGCGTGTGTCCGAAGTGCAACCACCACATGGCGATCGGCGCGCGCGAGCGCCTGGCGGCTTTCCTCGATGAGGAGGGCGGCGGCGAGGAGATCGGCGCCGAGCTCGGGCCGGTGGACGCGCTGCACTTCAAGGACCAGAAGCGCTACGCGGATCGCATCAAGGCCTCGCAGAAAGCCACCGGCGAGCGCGACGCGCTGGTCTCGGTGCAAGGCAAGCTGCATGGCCGCGACATCTGCGTGAGCGCCTTCGAATTCAAGTTCATGGGTGGATCCATGGGCTCTGTCGTCGGGGAGCGCTTCACGCTCGCCGCCGAAAGGGCCCTGGCTGTCGGATGCCCGATGGTGTGCTTCTCCGCCACCGGCGGGGCGCGCATGCAGGAGAGCCTGTTCTCGCTGATGCAGATGGCCAAGACCTCGGCCGCGCTCGGCCGCCTGCGCGCGGCCGGGCTGCCCTTCATTTCCGTGCTCACGCACCCCACCACCGGCGGCGTGTCCGCCTCGCTGGGCATGCTGGGCGACCTCAACGTCGCCGAGCCGCATGCGCTGATCGGCTTCGCCGGTCCGCGCGTGATCGAGCAGACCGTGCGCGAGACGCTGCCCGAGGGCTTCCAGCGCTCGGAATTCCTGGTCGAGCACGGCGCGGTGGACGTCATCATCGACCGCCGCGAAATGCGCGACCGCCTGGCCGCGCTGCTGGCGCTGATGATGCGGCAGCCGGCGCCGCCGGTTTCCGAAGCCTGATGCAAGCGGCCGGATGACGCAGCGCAAGTACTTCGGCACTGACGGCATCCGCGGCCGGGTCGGCGAGGGTCCGGTTTCCGCCGATTTCATGCTGCGCCTGGGTCGCGCCGCCGGCCGCGTGCTGGCCGCGCGCGACGGCGAGGCGGTGGTGGTGATCGGCAAGGACACGCGCATCTCCGGCTACATGTTCGAGGCGGCGCTGGAAGCCGGCCTGGTCGCCGCCGGCGCCGACGTGCGCATGCTCGGCCCGATGCCCACGCCCGCAGTCGCGTTCCTGACCCGTTCGCTGCGTGCCGACGCCGGCATCGTCATCTCCGCCTCGCACAACCCGCACGAGGACAACGGCATCAAGTTCTTCTCCGCGCAGGGCGAAAAGCTCGACGACGCGGTCGAGGCCGAGATCGAGGCCGAACTGGAGCGTCCTTTCACCACCGTGGCCTCGGAGAAGCTGGGCAAGGCGGTGCGCGTCGCCGACGCGCTGACGCGCTACGCCGAGTTCTGCAAGTCGAGCGTGCCCGATTCCTTCAGCCTGGAAGGCATGAAGATCGCGCTCGACTGCGCGCACGGCGCCACCTACCAGGTCGCGCCGAAGGTGTTCTCCGAGCTCGGCGCCACCGTCACTGCGATCGGTGCCGCGCCGGATGGCCTGAACATCAACCGCGGCGTCGGCTCGATGCACCCGGAAGCGATCATCGCGCACGTGCTGGCGACCGGCGCCGACCTGGGCATCGCCTTCGATGGCGACGGCGACCGCGTGATGATGGTGGACGGCAACGGGCGCCTGCTCGACGGCGACGCATTGATCTGGTTGCTGGCCTGCGACTGGCAGGCCGGCGGGCGCCTGCGCGGTCCCGTGGTCGGCACCTTGATGAGCAACTACGCACTCGAGCATGGCCTCGGCGAACGCGGCATCCCTTTCCAGCGCGCCCGGGTCGGCGACCGCTACGTCCACCGCGCCCTGGTCGAGGGTGGCGGCATGCTCGGCGGCGAGGCCTCGGGGCACCTGCTGTGCCTGGACAGCGCGACGACAGGCGATGCCATCGTCGCCGCGCTGCAGGTGCTGGAATGCCTGGTGCGCCAGCAGCGCTCGCTGGCGCAGGCCCTGTCCGACTACCACCCGCTGCCGCAGAAGACCGTCAACGTGCGCATCACGCCCGGTGCCAGGCCGCTCGACGCCGATTCCGTGCAGGCCGCGCGCCGTGCTGCCGAAAGCGCGCTCGATGGGCGCGGCCGCCTTGTGCTGCGCCCTTCCGGCACCGAGCCGGTGGTGCGCGTGACCGTGGAATCCGCGGACGCCGCGCTGATGGAGCGCGTGCTCGGTGAACTGTCCTCGGCGGTTCGCGCCGCCGTCTGAAACCAAGCGAAAGAACCCAGCCATGTCCAGCCGAATCCCGACACTCGACATCCGCCGCTTCGACAGCGACCGCGACGCCTTCGTCGCCGAGCTGGGCGCAGCCTATCGGCAATGGGGCTTCTGCGGCGTCAGCCACCACGGCATCGGCGGCGAGGCCATCCAGGGTCCCTATCGCGTGTTCCAGCAGTTCTTCGCGCTGCCGCTGGAAACGAAGATGAAGTACCACGTGCCCGGCAATGCCGGCGCGCGCGGCTACACGCCCTTCGGCATCGAGACCGCCAAGGATTCGAAGTACCCGGACCTCAAGGAGTTCTTCCACATCGGCCGCGAGCTGCCGGAAGGCTCGCGCTATCGCGAGTGGATGGCACCGAACCTGTGGCCGGCCGAGGTCGCCGGATTCCGCGAGCAGGCCTACGGGCTGTTCCAGTCGCTGGATGCGCTCGGTGCGCGCGTGCTGGCGGCGCTGGCGCTGCACATCAAGCTGCCGGTGGATTTCTTCGTCGACCCGACCCGCTTTGGCAATTCCATCCTGCGCCCGATCCACTATCCACCCATCACCAGCCCACGATATCCCCAACGTGCGCGCCGGCGCGCACGAGGACATCAACCTGATCACCCTGCTGGTCGGCGCCAGCGCCGCCGGGCTGGAAGTGCATGCGCGCAACGGCGAGTGGGTGCCCTTCACCGCCGAGCAGGACACCATCGTGGTGAACATCGGCGACATGCTGCAGCGCCTGAGCAACCACGTGTACCCTTCGACCACGCACCGGGTGGTGAATCCCCCGGGCGAGGCGGCGCGGCAGCCGCGCTATTCCACGCCGTACTTCCTGCACGCCAATCCTGACTTCCTGATCCGCACGCTGCCGGGCTGCATCACCGCGGACAATCCAGACCGCTATCCCGAGCCGATCACCGCCAACGATTACCTGATGCAGCGCCTGCGCGAGATCAAGCTGGCCTGAGTCGCGGCAATCAATCCGCGTTGCGGAAGTCCTTGCTGCGCGAGCCGACCAGCTTTCGCGCCAGCCAGTCGGGCAGGTACTTCGAAGCCGTCGCCACGACCCGGTTGATCGCGCCGGTCACCACGCGGCCACGCCCGGCCTCGACCGCGTCCACGCCGATGCGCGCCACGGTCGCGCTGTCCAGCCAAAGCCATTTCGGCAACTTGGACACGGTGGCGCGCATGCCATTGGCGTCGTGGAATTCGGTGTAGGTGAAGCCCGGGCACAGCGCGGTGACGTGCACGCCGCGCGGGCTGACCTCCAGCGCCAGCGATTCGCTGAAGCGGATCATCCAGGCCTTGGTCGCGCCGTACATGGTGTGGCCCGGCGACGCGGGCACGAGCCCGGCGAGGGAGGCGACGTTGAGGATGCGGCCGCGGCCGGCGGCTTCCATCGCCGGCAGGTACAGGTGGGTCAGCTCGGCTACCGCGGTCACCATCACCTGCAGGAAGTCCGCATGCGTGGCCCAGCCTGCCGACAGGAAGCGACCGGGCACGCCATAGCCGGCGTTATTGACCAGGGTGTCCACGAACAGGCCGCGGGCCTGGGTGGCCGCGAACAGGGCGGCAGCTGCGCCACGGTCGGCCAGGTCGGCCGGCAACACGGTGACCGGCACCAGCGCACCGAGTTCGGCGGCCAGGGCCTCGAGCCGTTCGACCCGTCGCGCGGTCAGCACCAGCGGCTTGCCGCGCCGCGCGTATTCGCGGGCAATGTCGGCGCCGATGCCGCTGGACGCGCCGGTCACCAGCGCGCAGGCCGTCGTCTTCCCGTCCATCTCCCGCTCCCTGGCCAGATCCGGCACCGCGCCGGCCGCGATTGTGCGGCCTTTGCCGCCACCGCCACCAGCCGGGCCCGAGCGCGCTATGCTTTCACTCCTGCCCAGCAAGGATCGCCGCATGCGCGCACGGATCGTGGCCGGTAACTGGAAGCTCCATGGCGACCGCGTGTTCGCACGCAGGCTGCTGGAAGGCGTTTGCGCGGCCAGGCCGCAGGGCGTGCACGTCGCAGTGTTCCCGCCGATGCCCTACCTGAGCGAGCTGACCGAGCACTACGCTGCCAAGGGGATCGAGTTCGGCGCGCAGGACGTGGACGTGAACGACGAGGGCGCGTTCACCGGGGAAGTGTCCGCGCGCATGCTGATGGACATCGGATGCCGCTATGCCCTGGTCGGCCACTCCGAGCGTCGTCATTTCCACGACGAAAGCAGCGAGAACGTAGCGCGCAAGTTCCTTGCCGCGACCCGCGCCGGGCTGGTGCCGATCCTGTGCATCGGCGAGACGCTGCACCAGCGCGAGGCCGGGCAGACGCAATGGTCCATCGAGCGGCAACTGGGCCCGGTGCTGGCGCTGGCGGGCATCCGCGCCTTCCGCAACGCCGTCATCGCCTATGAGCCGGTGTGGGCGATCGGCACCGGACGCACCGCCACGCCGGAGCAGGCGCAGGAGGTCCACGCGCAGATTCGTGGCGAATTGCATGCCCTGGATGCTAAGATCGCCGGCTCGTTGCCGATCCTTTACGGTGGCAGCGTGAAGCCCGCCAACGCCGCCGAGCTGTTTGCCCAGCCCGACGTCGACGGCGGCCTCATCGGTGGCGCGTCACTGGTCGCCGAGGACTTCCTGGCCATCGCCAACGCGGCGGTCCCGAGATAGAGAGACATGGTTCACACTCTTCTGATGGTGGTGTTTGTCCTGGTCGCGGTCGCGATGATCGTGCTCATCCTGCTGCAGCGCGGCGCGGGCGCGCAGGCCGGTTCCGGCTTTGGCGCCGGCGCCTCCGGCACGGTGTTCGGCTCGCGCGGCTCCGCCAACTTCCTGTCCAGCACCACCAAATGGCTGGCCGGCGTGTTCTTCGCGCTGAGCCTGTTCATGGCTTGGCAGTCCTCGCACCAGTCCAAGGCCGCGACCACCGACAAGGTTGACCTCGGCGTCATGGCCGAACTTCCCGCGGATGCGAGCGCGGCCCCGGCGCTGCCGGCGGCGCCGGCCGGCGCGTTGCCTGCGCCAGCCCCGGCCCCGGCGAGCAGTGCTCCGGCGGTCCAGGAGCCGGTGATCGCGCCGCCGCCTGCCGCCGCTCCGGCCGCCGGCGCTGCGGCCGCGCCCGCCGAGACTGCGCCGCCCGCGGGCAAGGGCGGCTGAGTCACTGATACAATTTCAAGGCTGGCACCGGCGACGGTGGCAGCAATGCCCAGATGGCGGAATTGGTAGACGCACTACCTTGAGGTGGTAGCGACTTAGGTCGTAGGGGTTCGAGTCCCCTTTTGGGCACCAATCATTCGGAAAGGCCTTCGCCCCGCCCCCGCGGGCGAAGGGCGGAACGCGCTTCGCGGCGCAGGCAAGGGAGTTCCTCATGCTGGGCGAATACTGGCCGATCCTGCTGTTCCTGGCGGTCGCCAGCGTGGTCGGCATCGTTCTGCTGGTGGCAGGCACCACGCTCGGCAAGCTGTTCGCGCCCCAGGGCCGCGCCCTGGGCGGCACCGAAAAGCTGTCGCCCTACGAGTGCGGCTTCGAGGCCTTCGAGGATGCGCACATGCAGTTCGACGTGCGCTACTACCTGATCGCCATCCTGTTCATCGTCTTCGACCTCGAAATCGCCTTCGTGTTCCCGTGGGCGGTGATCTTCCGCTCGCTCGGCATGGTCGGCCTGATCGAGATGGGCCTCTTCCTCGGCCTGCTGGTGCTCGGCTTCGTCTACGTGTGGAAGAAGGGAGCGCTGGAATGGGAGTGATGCAGTCGGTCACCGAGGCGCTGCACAACCCGCTGCCGATCCAGACGGTTGACGACATCCTGCGTCCCGGCGGCGACAACCCGCTGGTGGAGCGCGGTTTCGCCACCACCAGCCTGGACAGCCTGGTCAACTGGGCGCGCACCGGCTCGATGTGGCCGATGACCTTCGGCCTGGCCTGCTGCGCGGTCGAGATGATGCATGCCGGCGCGGCGCGCCTGGACCTCGACCGTTTCGGCGTGATGTTCCGCCCCTCGCCGCGCCAGTCCGACGTGATGATCGTCGCCGGCACCCTGGTCAACAAGATGGCGCCGGCGCTGCGCAAGGTCTACGACCAGATGCCCGACCCGAAGTGGGTCATCTCGATGGGCAGCTGCGCCAATGGCGGCGGCTACTACCATTACTCCTACTCGGTGGTGCGCGGTTGCGATCGCATCGTGCCGGTGGACATCTACGTGCCGGGCTGCCCGCCCACCGCGGAAGCGCTGGTGTACGGCATCCTGCAGCTGCATGAAGAAAATCCGCCGCACCAACACCATCGCGCGCTGAGCAGGACCCCATGCCCGAGCCCACACCGAGCCTGATCGACCGCCTGAAGACGCGCTTCGGCGAGCGCCTGTTGTCCGCCATCGACGGCGCCGACATGGCCGGCGGCGCCACCCTCGAGGTCGCGCCGGCGCACTGGCTCGAGGTCGCGCGCGCGTTGCGCGACGAGCCCGAGTTCGGCTTCGAACAGCTGATCGACCTGTGCGGCGTGGACTACCTGGCTTACGGCGACGACGAGTGGGATACCAGCGATGTCAGCTCGGAAGGATTCTCGCGCGGCGTCGAGGGCCTGGGCCCGGGGCGTTTCCGCTGGGAAAACCGGCCGCAGGGCAGGGGGCCGGACAAGCGCTTCGCGGTGGTGGTGCATCTGCTCTCCGTGCGCAACAACCGGCGGGTGCAGGCTTCGTTGTTTTGCGCTGGACCATACGCTGCCGATCGTGCCGTCAGCCTGACGGGACTTTTCCCGGTATCGAATTGGTTCGAGCGCGAAGCCTTCGACCTGTTCGGCATCGTCTTCGACGGCCACCCGGACCTGCGCCGCATCCTCACCGACTACGGTTTCGTCGGGCACCCCTTCCGCAAGGACTTCCCGCTGATCGGCAACGTCGAGGTGCGCTACGACCCCGAGAAGCAGCGCGTCGTCTATGAACCGGTGAGCATCGATCCGCGCGTGAGCGTGCCGCGGGTGATCCGCCACGATTCCCGCTGGCAGCAGGCCGCCGCCGAGGGCACGCAGGGGAACAAGCCGTGAGCCAGCCGGAAATCCGCAACTACACGCTGAACTTCGGCCCGCAGCACCCGGCCGCGCACGGCGTGCTGCGCCTGGTGCTGGAGATGGACGGCGAAGTCGTGCAGCGCGCCGACCCGCACATCGGCCTGCTGCATCGCGGCACCGAGAAGCTGGCCGAGTCCAAGCCCTACAACCAGTCCATCGGCTACATGGACCGCCTCGACTACGTGTCCATGATGTGCAACGAGCACGCCTACGTGCGCGCCATCGAGGGCCTGATCGGCCTCGAGGTGCCGGAGCGCGCGCAGTACATCCGCACCATGTTCGACGAGATCACCCGCATCCTGAACCACCTGATGTGGGTCGGCTCGAACGGCCTCGACCTCGGCGCGATGGCGGTGTTCCTGTACGCCTTCCGCGAGCGCGAGGAGCTGATGGACTGCTACGAGGCGGTCTCCGGCGCGCGCCTGCACGCGACCTACTATCGCCCCGGCGGTGTTTATCGCGACCTGCCCGAACGCATGCCGCAGTACCGCGAGAGCCCCGTGGCGCAAGGGCGCCGAGCTCAAGCGCATCAACGACTGGCGCGAAGGCTCGATGCTCGACTTCCTCGACGCCTTCTGCGAGGACTTCCCGCGCCGCGTCGACGAGTACGAGACCCTGCTCACCGACAACCGCATCTGGAAGCAGCGCACCGTCGGCATCGGCGTGGTGCCGCCGGACATGGCGCTGGCCTGGGGCATGACCGGCCCGATGCTGCGCGGCTCGGGCATCGCCTGGGACCTGCGCAAGAAGCAGCCCTACGCCGCCTACGACAAGGTGGATTTCGACATCCCCGTGGGCGTGCAGGGCGACTGCTACGACCGCTACCTGGTGCGCATCGAGGAAATGCGCCAGTCGAACCGCATCATCAAGCAGTGCGTGGACTGGCTGCGCGCGCAATCCCGGCCCGGTGATGGCGCGCAACTTCAAGGTGTCGCCGCCCTCCCGCGAGGAGATGAAGGACGACATGGAAGCGCTGATCCACCACTTCAAGCTGTTCACCGAGGGCTATTCCGTACCCGCGGGTGAAATCTACGCCGCGGTCGAGGCGCCGAAGGGCGAGTTCGGCTGCTACCTGGTCTCGGACGGCGCCAACAAGCCCTTCCGGGTCAAGTTGCGCGCGCCGGGCTTCGCCCACCTGTCGTCGATGGACACGATCGTGCGCGGGCCACATGCTGCCCGACGTGGTCGCGATGATCGGCACCTACGATGTCGTGTTCGGGGAAATCGATCGATGAAAGCGACGGGCAACTTCGCCGCCTGCCAGGATGTAGACCCGATGGTCGCGCTCAGCGACGCCACGCGCGCGCATATCGACCACTGGGCGGCCAAGTTCCCGGCCGACCGCAAGCGCTCGGCGCTGATCCAGGGCCTGATGGCGGCGCAGGACCAGAACAAGGGCTGGCTCACCGACGAGCTGATGGCCGCCACCGCCAAGTACCTCGGCCTGCCGCCGGTGTGGGCCTACGAGGTCGCGACCTTCTACTCGATGTTCGACCTGCAGCCCGTCGGGCGGCACAAGGTTGCCATCTGCACCAACATCAGTTGCTGGCTGAATGGCGCCGAACGACCTCGTCGCGCACGCCGAGCAGAAGCTGGGCTGCAAGCACGGCGGCACCTCGCCCGACGGCAAGCGTCACGCTCAAGGTCGAGGAAGAATGCCTGGCCGCCTGCGCCGGCGCGCCGATGATGGTGATCGACGGCCACTACCACGAGCGCCTGACCCCGGCAAAGCTCGACGAACTGCTCGACGGACTGGACTGACCGGCATGGCACAGCATTCCCACCACGCCCCTTCCGGCCCGGTCGGCCCCGCGCCGCAGGAACACAGCGTCGTCTATACGACGCTGCACTTCGACAAGCCGTGGTCCTACGAGAACTACCTCAAGACCGGCGGCTACGCCGCGCTGCGCAAGATGCTCACGGAAAAGATGGCGCAGGACGACGTGATCGACATGGTCAAGGCCTCCGGCCTGCGCGGCCGTGGCGGCGCCGGCTTCCCGACCGGCCTGAAGTGGAGCTTCATGCCGCCAAGTCGGCGCCCGGGCAGAAGTACATCCTGTGCAATTCCGACGAATCCGAGCCGGGCACCTGCAAGGACCGCGACATCCTGCGCTACAACCCGCATTCGGTGATCGAGGGCATGGCGATCGCCTGCTACGCCACCGGCTCCAGCGTCGCCTACAACTACATGCGCGGCGAGTTCCACCACGAGCCCTACGAAAACTTCGAGGAGGCGCTGAAGGAGGCCTACGCGAACGGCTGGCTCGGCAAGGACATCCTGGGCAGCGGCGTGGACATCGACATCCACTCCGCGCTCGGCGCCGGCGCCTACATCTGCGGCGAAGAGACCGCGATGATGGAATCGCTCGAGGGCAAGAAGGGACAGCCGCGCTACAAGCCGCCGTTCCCGGCCAACTACGGCCTGTTCGGCAAGCCGACCACCATCAACAACACCGAGACCTACGCTTCGGTGCCGGCGATCATCCGCAACGGCGCCGAATGGTTCCTCGGCCTGGGCAAGCCGAACAATGGCGGCCCGAAGATTTTCTCGGTGTCCGGCCACGTCAACAAGCCCGGCAACTTCGAGATCCGCCTCGGCACGCCCTTCTCCGAACTGCTGGAGATGGCGGGCGGCGTGCGCACGGGCCACAAGCTCAAGGGCGTGATCCCGGGTGGCTCGTCGATGCCGGTGCTGCCGGCGCGAAATCATGATGGCCTGCACGATGGACTACGACTCGATCCAGAAGGCCGGTTCCGGCCTGGGTTCGGGCGCGGTGATCGTGATGGACGAGACCACCTGCATGGTGCGCGCCTGCCAGCGCATCGCGCGCTTCTACTACGCCGAGAGCTGCGGCCAGTGCACGCCCTGCCGCGAAGGCACCGGCTGGATGTACCGCGTGCTGACGCGCATTGTCGATGGTCGGGCAACGATGGACGACCTGCAGATGCTGAAGTCCGCCGCCGGCCAGATCGAGGGCCACACCATCTGCGCGTTCGGTGAAGCCGCGGCCTGGCCGGTGCAGGGCTTCCTGCGCCACTACTGGCACGAGTTCGAGTTCGCCATCCTCAACAAGCGCTTCCTGGTGGACGAGCCGCCCGCGCCGCCGCCGCCGGCCGCCGACGTGGAGCAGGCCGCATGAGCGCCACCACCCCGACTGCGCCGCCGGCCGCGCCCGACACCGTCAACATCGAGATCGACGGCGTCGCCATGGTCGCGGCCAAGGGCTCGATGATCATCCACGCCTCCGACAAGGCCGGCATCCCGATCCCGCGCTTCTGCTACCACGAGAAGCTGCCGATCGCCGCCAACTGCCGCATGTGCCTGGTGGACGTGGAGAAGATGCCCAAGCCCGCGCCGGCCTGCGCCACGCCGGTGATGGAAGGCATGAAGGTCTACACGCAGACGCGCCGCGCGCTGGACGCGCAGCGCAACGTGATGGAGTTCCTGCTGGTCAACCACCCGCTGGATTGCCCGATCTGCGATCAAGGGCGGTGAGTGTGAACTGCAGGATGTGTCGATTGGGCTATGGTCGCTCCGTCTCCCGTTACGTAGATCGCAAGCGCGTCATCGCCGACGAGGACATGGGGCCGCTGGTCGCCACCGACATGACCCGCTGCATCCAGTGCACGCGCTGCGTGCGCTTCACCGCCGACATCGCCGGCACCTTCGAACTGGGCGGCATGAGCCGTGGCGAGAAGCTGCAGATCGGCACCTACGACGGCAAGCCCTTGATGAGCGAGCTCTCCGGCAACGTCATCGACGTCTGCCCGGTCGGCGCCCTGACCAACAAGCCCTTCCGCTTCAAGGCCCGCGCCTGGGAACTGGTGGCGCGCGATTCCATCGGCTACCACGATGCGCTGGGCTCGAACCTGCACCTGCACGTGCACCGCGGCCAGGTCGTGCGCACGGTGCCGCGCGACAACGAAGCGGTGAACGAGTGCTGGCTCTCGGACCGCGACCGCTACTCCCACGAAGGCCTGTACGCCGCCGACCGGTTGCACAAGCCGATGGTGCGCGAGGGCGAGGGTTGGCGCGAGGCGGAGTGGGAAGAAGCGCTGCCGCTGGCCGCCGCGCTGCTGCGCGAGGCCGGCGCCAATCTCGCCATGCTCGCGCATCCGGCCACCAGCAACGAAGAAGGCGCGATGCTCGCCGCGCTCGCCGCCGGCATCGGCACGGGCAACCTCGACCACCGCCTGCAGCAGCTCGATTTCAGCGACGGCGCCGTCGCCGAGCGCTTCGAGCTGCCCTCGGCGGAAGTGGAGAAGGCCGGCGCGGTACTACTGGTCGGCTGCAACATCCGCCATGAGCTGCCGCTGGTGCACCAGCGCCTGCTGAAGGCCTCGAAGCGCGGCGCCACGATCCACGCGATCGGGCCGGTGGACTTCGAGTTCGCCTTCGCGCTCACCGGCAAGCGCCTGGTGCCGCCGTCGCGGCTCGCCACGACGCTGTCGGCGCTCGCCGATGGCAGCGACCGCGAGGGCGCGTCCTTCGCCGAAGCGCTGCGCGCGGCGCAAGGCAACGCCGTGATCGTGCTGGGCGAGCTGGCCGAGAACCATCCGCAGGCCGCGCAGGTGCGCGCCGCCGCGCGCGCGCTGGCGCAGGCGACCGGCGCGCGCCTCAACCGGATTCCGCAAGGCGCCAATGCCCTGGGCCTGGCCGCCGCCGGCGTGCTTCCGGGCGGGCAGGGCAAGGACGTTGCCGCGATGCTGGCGACGCCGGCCGCCGCCTACCTGCTGTACGGCGTGGACCCGCAACATGATTTCGCCGACAACGCGCTGGCCTTGCGCGCGATGTCCGGCCGCCCGGTAGTGGCATTCACTGCCTACGCGGGGGAGGGCGTGCGCGCGGTCGCCGACCTGCTGATGCCGATCGGCCTGCTGCCCGAGGTCGAAGCCACGCTCACCAACCTCGACGGGCTCGAGCAGGGCACCAGTGCCGGCGGCAAGCTGCCCGGCCACACGCGCGCCGGCTGGCGCGTGTTGCGCGCCTTCGCCGATGCGCTCGGGCTGCCGGGCTTCGACTTCACCGACCTGGACGGCCTGCGCGCGCTGCCGACGCGCACGCCTGCTGGCGCCCCCCGTGGTTCTGCCGCCACGCCGGCGGCGGCAACCAGCGATTCCCTGGAACGTATCGCCGCGACCGCGATCTATCGCGCCGACGCGGTGCTGCGCCGCGCGCCCGCGCTCAACGCGCACCCGTTGACCGCCGGCGCCCGCGCCGTGCTGCACCCGGCCGACGCCGCCGCGCGCAACCTGGCCGCCGGCGCGATGGCGAAGATTGCCGACGGCAACGGCACCGCGGCGCTGCCGGTTGCCCTGTCCACGCGCATCGCCCGTGGTTGCGTGCTGATCGAGCGCGGTTACGAGGCCAGCTCGCCCATCGCGCCCGCCGGCGCCCTCGACGTCCGCGGAGCCTGAGCGTGTTCGAAACCATGCGCGCCTTCTTCCTCGATTTCGGCACCCTCGGCCTGCTGGCCTGGACGCTGCTGAAAGTGCTGGCGGTCACCGTGCCGCTGATCCTGGCGGTGGCCTTCTACACGCTGTTCGAGCGCAAGGTGATCGGCTGGATGCACGTCCGCCACGGGCCGCAGTTCATCGGCGGCGTCGCCGGCATCGGCGTCATCCAGGCCTTTGCCGACGTGTTCAAGATGCTGTTCAAGGAACTGATCGTGCCGGCGAACGCCAGCAAGTTCCTGTACCGGCTGGCGCCGGTGCTGGCGCTGGCGCCGGCTTTCGCGGCGTGGGCGGTCATCCCCTTCGACGAGGGCCTGGTGATCGCCGACGTCAACGCCGGCCTGCTGGTGCTGCTGTCGCTGACCTCGATGGGCGTGTACGGCATCATCCTCGGCGGCTGGGCCTCCAACTCCAAGTACGCCATCCTCGGCGCGCTGCGCTCGGCGGCGCAGGTGATCAGCTACGAGATCGCCATGGGTTTCGCGCTGGTCGGCGTGCTGGTCGCGGCGGGTTCGATGAACCTGACCGAGATCGTCAACGCCCAGGCCGGCGACGCCGGTCCCTTCGAGTGGTTCTGGTTCCCGCTGCTGCCGCTGTTCCTGGTCTATTTCATTTCCGGCGTGGCCGAAACCAACCGCGCGCCCTTCGACGTCGCCGAGGGCGAGTCGGAAATCGTCGCCGGCTTCCATGTCGAATACTCGGGATCGGCCTTCGCGATCTTCTTCCTGGCCGAATACGCCAACATGATCCTGGTCGGCTTCCTGGCCTCGCTGCTGTTCCTGGGCGGCTGGCTGTCGCCGCTGCAGGGCGTGATCGGCGGCCCGCTGGCGGAGCCGGGCTGGTGGTGGCTGTTCCTCAAGGCACTGTTTTTTGCCTTCGCGTTCGTATGGTTCCGCGCCAGCTTCCCGCGTTACCGCTACGACCAGATCATGCGCCTGGGCTGGAAGGTGTTCATCCCGATCACCATCGCGTGGATCTTCTTCACCGCGGTGGCGGCCTACAACAACTGGTTCGTGCTGGGGACCTGAGCATATGACCCGCGCCCTCAGCTACTTCAAGAGCCTGATGCTGGTCGAGTTCCTGCTCGGCATGAAGCTCACGCTCAAGTACATGTTCAAGCCCAAGTACACGGTGAACTATCCGTTCGAGAAGTTCCCGCAGTCGGTGCGCTTCCGCGGGCTGCACGCGCTGCGCCGCTATCCGAACGGCGAGGAACGCTGCATCGCCTGCAAGCTGTGCGAAGCGGTGTGCCCGGCGCTGGCGATCACCATCGACGCCGAGCCGCGCGAGGACGGTTCGCGCCGCACCACGCGCTACGACATCGACCTGTTCAAGTGCATCTTCTGCGGCTTCTGCGAGGAAAGCTGCCCGGTGGATTCCATCGTCGAGACGCACATCCACGAGTACCACTTCGAGAACCGCGGCGAGAACGTCGTCTCCAAGGCGCAGCTGCTGGCGCTGGGCGACCGCTTCGAGTCCGAGATCGCCAGCCGCCGCGCCGCCGACGCGGCCTACCGTTGAGGACAGGACGAGCATGACCTTCGAACTCGCCGCCTTCTGGGCCTTCGCGCTGGTGACCACCCTGGCCGCGGGGGCGGTGATCACGGTGAAGAACCCGGTGCACGCCGTGCTCTCGCTGATCCTGTGCTTCTTTTCCACCGCCTGCCTGTGGCTGCTGCTGCAGGCGGAATTCCTCGGCATCGTGCTGGTGCTCGTCTACGTGGGCGCGGTGATGATCCTGTTCCTGTTCGTGGTGATGATGCTGGACATCAACATCACGCCGCTGCGCGAGGGCTTCGCGCGCTATTTCCCGGTGGCGATGGTGGTCGCGGCGGTGATGCTGGTGGAGATGCTCGGCCTGATCGGCGTGCGCGGCGGCGCGGCGCGCGCCCTGCCGGGCCCGGATCCGGCCGCACAGGCCGGCAGCAACCTGGAATGGATCGGCCAGGCGCTGTTCACCGAGTTCATGCTGCCCTTCGAGATCGCGGCGGTGATCCTGACCGTGGCGATCGTGGTGGCGGTGATGCTGACCCTGCGCCGGCGCCCGGGAACCAAGCACCAGGATCCCTCGCGCCAGGTGATGGTGCGCCGCGAGGACCGCATCCGGCTGGTGAAGATGAAGGCCGATGTGCCGCGCGGAGAAGGCCAGTGATCACCCTTGAGCACTACCTGTCGCTGGCGGCGGTGCTGTTCGCACTTAGCGTCGCCGGCATCATCATCAACCGCAAGAACCTGATCGTGCTGCTGATGTGCATCGAGCTGATGCTGCTGTCGGTGAACATCAACTTCGTGGCCTTCTCGCGCTTCCTCGGCGACGCCGGCGGGCAGGTGTTCGTGTTCTTCATTCTGACCGTGGCCGCCGCCGAGGCCGCGATCGGCCTGGCGATCCTGGTCACGCTGTTCCGCAACCGGCGCACGATCAACGTCGCCGAACTCGACACGCTGAAGGGCTGACCGAAAGATGCTCAAGATGAACATCCTGCTGGTGATCGCCCTGGCGCCGTTGCTCGGCGCCATCGTCGCCGGCCTGTTCGGGCGGCAGATCGGCCGCGCCGGCGCGCACTCGGTGACCATCGGCGCGGTGGCGGTCAGCTGCGTGCTGTCGCTGCAGGTGCTGTACCAGCTGGCCACCGGCCGGGCCGACCCCTTCAACCAGAACGTCTACACCTTCTTCGAGGTGGGTTCCTGGTCGGCGCACGTCGGTTTCATGGTCGACCGCCTGACCGCGATGATGATGGCGGTGGTGACCTTCGTCTCGCTGCTGGTGCACGTCTACACCATCGGTTACATGAAGGACGATCCGGGCTACCAGCGCTTCTTCAGCTACATCTCGCTGTTCACCTTCTCGATGCTGATGCTGGTGATGAGCAACAATTTCCTGCAGCTGTTCTTCGGCTGGGAAGCGGTCGGCCTGGTCTCCTACCTGCTGATCGGCTTCTGGTACACGCGCCCGAGCGCGATCTTCGCCAACCTCAAGGCCTTCCTGGTCAACCGCGTCGGCGACTTCGGCTTCCTGCTCGGCATCGCCGGCGTGCTGTTCTGGTACCAGAGCCTGGACTACGCCAGCGTGTTCCAGAACGCCGCCTCGCAGGCCGGCGTGACCGTGCAGCTGCTGCCCGCCATCGCCTCGGTCGGTTTCGCGGGCTGGGAAGTGCAGGTGCTGAGCCTGATCTGCATCTGCCTGTTCATCGGCGCCATGGGCAAGTCGGCGCAGGTGCCGCTGCATGTGTGGCTGCCGGACTCGATGGAAGGCCCGACCCCGATCTCGGCGCTGATCCACGCCGCCACCATGGTCACCGCGGGCATCTTCATGGTGGCGCGCATGTCGCCGCTGTTCGAGCTCAGCGACACCGCCCTGGCCTTCGTGCTGTTCATCGGCGCCACCACCGCGCTGTTCACCGGCCTTATCGGCATGGTGCAGAACGACATCAAGCGCGTGGTCGCGTATTCGACCCTGTCGCAGCTGGGCTACATGACCGTCGCGCTGGGCGTGTCGGCCTATTCGGCGGCGGTGTTCCACCTGATGACCCATGCCTTCTTCAAGGCGCTGCTGTTCCTGGGCGCGGGCTCGGTGATCATCGCCCTGCACCACGAGCAGGACATGCGCCGCATGGGCGGCCTGCGCAAGTACATGCCGATCACCTTCGCGACCATGTGGATCGGCACGCTGGCGCTGACCGGCATGCCGCTGCTGTCCGGCTTCTACTCCAAGGACTCCATCATCGAGGCGGCGGCCGAGCACATGCACCACGCGCCTTCCTGGATCGCCACTTACGGCTACTGGGCGGTGCTGCTGGGCGTGTTCGTGACCAGCTTCTACAGCTTCCGCCTGCTGTACATGACCTTCCACGGGCGCGAGCGTTTCCGCGACGTGGCGCCGGCGCACGAAGCGCAGGCCGATGCGCATGGCGCGCACGATGAGCACGGCGGGCACGACGACGAGCACGCGCATGGTGAGGACGATCACGCCAGCCATGGACCGGTCGAGCCGCACGAATCCCCGGCGGTGGTCACGGTGCCGCTGGTGCTGCTGGCCATTCCCTCGCTGCTGGTCGGCTACCTGACCATCGGGCCGATGCTGTTCGGCGACTTCTTCGTCGGCTCGATCGTGATCGACGCGGCCAGGCACCCGGGCATGGCAAAGCTGGCCGAGGAGTTCCATGGCCCGATGGCAATGGTTCTGCACGGCCTCAAGACGCCGCCCTTCTGGCTGGCCCTCGGCGGCTTCCTGATGGCGACCTGGTTCTATCTCTGGTCGCCGGGCATGCCGGCGCGCATCCGCGGCCTCACCGGCTGGGCGATCCACGTGCTCGAACGCAAGTACTGGGCCGACGACCTGTGGATCAAGGGCTTCGCCGCCGGCGGCCTGGGCTTCGCCAGGCTGGCTTCGCGCTTCGGCGACCGCGGCCTGATCGACGGTGTGTTCGTGGACGGTACGGCCTGGGTCGTGGACCGCGTCGCTTCGCTCGCGCGCCGCCTGCAGTCCGGAATGCTCTACCACTATGCCTTCGCCATGATCCTCGGCCTGATCGTGCTGCTGGCGCTGTTGCCGAAGCTCGGCCACTAGACGACAAGGAAGCGGAATGTTCTCTTCGTGGCCCCTGCTCAGCCTGTTGATCTGGCTCCCGATCCTCGGTGGCACGCTGACCCTGTTCTTCGGCGACCAGCGTGCCGCGCAGGCGCGCAGCTTCGCCCTGCTGCTGTCCATCATCACCTTCGCGCTGAGCCTGGCGCTGTTCGGCCTGAACCAGGCCGACCCGGCCATGCAGTTCGCCGAGACGCACTCCTGGATCCAGACTTTCGCGATCGGCTACAACCTTGGCGTGGACGGCATCTCGGTCGCGCTGATCGTGCTGACCACCTTCGTGACCATCCTGGTGCTGCTCGGCGCATGGGCCTCGATCGAGAAGCGCGTGCACCAGTACTTCGCCAGCTTCCTGATCCTGGAAGGGCTGATGGTCGGCGTGTTCTGCGCGATGGACGCGATGCTGTTCTACGTGTTCTTCGAAGCCATGCTGATCCCGATGTTCATCATCATCGGCGTCTGGGGCGGCCCACGCCGCGTGTATGCGAGCGTCAAGTTCTTCCTGTTCACCTTCCTCGGCTCGGTGTTCATGCTGGTCGGGCTGATCTACCTGTACCTGAAGACGGGCAGCTGGCAGCTCGCCGACCTCGCCGCCGCGCCGCTCGACGCCAGGGAGCAGGCCTGGCTGTTCTTCGCTTTCCTCGCCGCCTTCGCGGTCAAGGTGCCGATGTTCCCGGTGCATACCTGGTTGCCGGACGCGCACGTCGAGGCGCCGACCGGCGGCTCGGTGGTGCTGGCCGCGATCATGCTGAAGATCGGCGGCTACGGTTTCCTGCGCTTTTCGTTGCCGATAACCCCGGATGCCAGCCACGAGTACGCGATGCTGGTGATCCTGCTGTCGCTGGTGGCGGTCATCTACATCGGCTTCGTGGCGCTGGCGCAGGAGGACATGAAGAAGCTGATCGCCTACTCCTCGATCGCGCACATGGGCTTCGTCACCCTCGGCACCTTCATCGCCCTCGCGCTCGCCCGCGACTACGGCAACACCGACGCGGCGCGGCTCGGGCTGCAGGGCGCGATGGTGCAGATGATCTCGCACGGCTTCGTCTCCGGCGCCATGTTCACCTGCGTCGGCGTGCTGTACGACCGCGTGCACAGCCGCATGATCAGGGACTACGGCGGCGTGGTTAACACCATGCCGGTGTTCGCGGCCCTGTTCGTGCTGTTCGCCATGGCCAATGCCGGCCTGCCTGGCACTTCCGGCTTCGTCGGCGAGTTCATGGTGGTGCTGGCCGCCTTCCAGCAGCACCCGCTGATCGCCTTCGGCGCCGCCACCACGCTGGTGCTGGGCGCGGCCTATACCCTGTGGATGGTCAAGCGCGTGGTGTTTGGCAAGGTCGGCAACCACCACGTCGCCGAGCTGACCGACATCAACGGGCGCGAAGCACTGGTGCTCGGGCTGTTCGCGCTCGGCGTGCTCGCCGTCGGCGTCTATCCCAAGCCGCTCACCGACCTGATGGACGCCTCCGTCACCCAGCTGGTCACCCAGCTCAGCGCGACCAAGCTGTAAGGACCCCAGATGATCGAGAACCTCGTCACCATGGCCGACCTGCAGCTGATGATCCCCGAGATCTTCGTCTGCGCCGCGGCCTTCGCGCTGCTGATGGTGGACCTGTTCCTGTCCGAGCAGCGGCGCGCGCTGACGCATTTCCTGGCCCTGCTGATCCTGGCCGCGGCGGCGGTGCTGACGGTGCGCGAGCTGGCCACGTCCACGGCGGCCATGGCATTCAGCGGCTTCTTCGTGCGCGACCTGGCGGGCGACGTGCTCAAGCTCGGCATGTACGCGGTGACCGCCTTCGTGTTCGTGTACGCCAAGCCCTACCTGATCGATCGCGGCCTGTTCAAGGGCGAGTTCTACGCGCTGGTGCTGTTCGCGCTGCTGGGCATGATGCTGATGGTGTCCGCCGGCGGCATGGTGACGCTGTACCTGGGCCTGGAATTGCTGGCGCTGAGCGCCTACGGCCTGGTCGCGATGGACCGCGACAACGCCACTGCCTCGGAAGCGGCGATGAAGTATTTCATCCTTGGTTCGATGGCCTCGGGCCTGCTGCTGTACGGCATGTCCATGGTCTATGGCGCCACCGGCAGCCTGCAGTTCGAGCAGATCTACATGGCCGCCGGCAGCGGGCAGGGCGGGGTGCTGCTCAGCTTCGGCGTCGTGTTCATGCTGGTCGGCATCGCCTTCAAGTTCGGCGCGGCTCCCTTTCACATGTGGGTGCCGGACGTTTACCAGGGCGCCCCGACCGCGGTGACCCTGTTCATCGGTTCGGTGCCCAAGCTGGCCTACTTCGGCATGGCCTACCGCCTGCTCGAGGGTGGGGTGGGGCCGCTGGATCCGGAATGGCGCGTCATGCTCGCCTGGCTGGCCGCCGCCTCGCTGGTGGTCGGCAACGTGATCGCACTGGCGCAGACCAACTTCAAGCGTCTGCTCGCGTACTCGACCATCTCGCACGTCGGCTTCCTGTTCATGGGCCTGGCAAACTCCAGTCCGCTCGGCTACGCGGCGGCGATGTTCTACGCGATGTCGTATGCGATCATGGGCGCGGCCGCCTTCGCCGCGATCATCCTGCTGTCGCGCCGCGGCTTCGAAGCCGACCAGATCGCCGACTTCCGCGGCCTGTGGAAGAACAATCCGCTGCACGCACTGCTGGTGCTGTTCATCATGGCCTCGCTGGCGGGCGTGCCGCCCTTCCTCGGCTTCTGGGCCAAACTGGTGGTGATCGGCGCGGCACTGGACGCCGGCATGACCTGGCTGGCGATACTTGCGGTGGTCTGCGCGGTATTGGGCGCGTTCTACTACCTGCGCATCATCCGTGCGATGTTCTTCGAGGATGCGGAGGGCGATGGCGCCGCCATCCACCCGGACAGCCACCTGCGTGCGGCCTTCGCGATCAACGCAGTGGCGCTGCTGGCGCTGGGCATCTTTGCCGAGCCCCTGCTGCACTGGTGCCAGGCCGCATTCGCGGCCTGAACCCCGGGGAATAGCCGGACCGGGCTTGCGTTGGCCGCCCCCGGGCCGCTACAATCGCGATTCTGCTGCGGGGTGGAGCAGTCTGGCAGCTCGTCGGGCTCATAACCCGAAGGTCGCAGGTTCAAATCCTGCCCCCGCTACCAGTTCAAGGCCGTACCTCTTAATCGGTATTGCCCGGTCTTGCCGTCAGGCGGTTTCGATCGCCTCCGGCACCGGAACCTGGATGTACCGGAAAAGGGCCTCACGGCCCTTTTTTGTTTTCTGAATTCTACATTTCACGCGACAAGGACGACGACCCGTAAAGATGACTGGCAAGGCCGAAGAAATCCGCGACATGCTGGCCCCGACCGTGCAGGCGCTCGGGCTGGAGCTGCTCGGCGTGGAGTTCGCGCCGTCCGCGGGCAATTCGATGCTGCGCCTGTACATCGACGCCGAAGATCGGAGCGTCGGAATAGAGGACTGCGAGTCGGTCAGCCGCGAGGTGTCGGCGCTGCTCGACGTCAACGATCCGATCGCGAGCGAGTACACGCTGGAGGTTTCCTCGCCGGGCATCGACCGGCCGCTGTTCGGCGCCGCGCAGTTCGCGCGCTGGATCGGCGAACAGGCGAAGTTGTCGCTGCGCGTGCCGCAGGAAGGCCGCCGCCGGCTGCAGGGCCGCATCGCCCGCGTCGAAGGCGACCGCGTGGTGATTACAGAGGAAAAGGCCGAGTTCACGGTCGCGGAAGCGAACATCGAGAAGGCAAAGCTGGTGCCGGACTTCGTCGCCCTCGGGTTGGCGGCGCAGCCCAAACCCAGCGGCCGCAAGAAATCCAACAAGTCCTGAGGCGCGGCATCCGCCGCCCTCGAACGGAGCAAGAGAGAACATGAGCAAGGAACTGTTGCTGGTCATGGAAGCGGTCGCCAATGAAAAGGGCGTGCCGCGCGAAGTCATCATCGAGGCGATGGAGGCCGCGCTGGCTTCGGCCGCCAAGAAGCGCTACCACGACCAGGAGGTCGACATCCGCGTGTCGATCGACCCCAAGAGCGGCGAGTACGAGACTTTCCGCCGCTGGGAAGTCGTGGCCGACGACGTGGTGATGGAATCGCCCGACCGCCAGCTGCGCCTGATGGACGCCGAGGATGAGCAGGAAGGCGCCGCCGTCGGCGACTACATCGAAGAGCAGATCGAGAACCCCGAGTTCGGGCGCATCTCCGCGCAGGCCGCCAAGCAGGTGATCGTGCAGCGCGTGCGCGACGCCGAGCGCGCGCAGGTGCTCGACGCCTGGAAGGACCGCGTCGGCGAGCTGATCAACGGCGTCGTCAAGCGCGTGGAGCGCGGCAGCGTCTACGTGGACCTGGGCGGCAACGCCGAGGCCTTCATCCCGAAGGACAAGGCGATCCCGCGCGACGTGCTGCGCCCGGGCGACCGCGTGCGCGGCTACCTGCTGGACGTGCGCGCCGAGCCGCGCGGCCCGCAGCTGTTCATTTCACGTACGGCTCCGGAATTCATGATGGAGTTGTTCAAGCTGGAAGTGCCGGAAGTCGGCCAGGGCCTGGTCGAGATCAAGGCCGCCGCGCGCGACCCGGGCGACCGCGCCAAGATCGCCGTGCTCGCGCACGACCACCGCACCGATCCGATCGGCGCCTGCATCGGCATGCGCGGTTCGCGCGTGCAGGCGGTGTCGAACGAGCTCAACGGCGAGCGCGTGGACATCGTGCTGTGGTCGGACAACCCGGCGCAATTTGTCATTAATGCCATGGCGCCGGCGGAAGTGCAGTCGATCATCGTTGACGAAGAGAAGCATTCGATGGACCTCGCGGTCGCCGAGGACAAGCTCGCGCAGGCGATCGGCAAGGGCGGCCAGAACGTGCGCCTGGCCTCGCGCCTGACCGGCTGGCAGCTCAACGTGATGACCCAGGACCAGGTCACCGCCAAGAGCGAGTCCGAACAGGCGTCCGCGCGCCAGCTGTTCATGGACAAGCTGGAAGTCGACGAGGAGATCGCCGGTATCCTGGTCGCCGAGGGCTTCAGCACGGTCGAGGAAATCGCCTACGTGCCGGCCGCCGAGCTGCTCGCGGTCGAGGGCTTCGACGAGGACATCGTCGAGGAACTGCGCGCCCGTGCGCGCGACGCGCTGCTCAACGAGGCGCTCGCGGCCGAGGAGGACATGGAAGAGCACAAGCCTTCCGAGGAACTGCTCGCGATCGAGGGCATGGACGAGCACACCGCCTACATCCTGGCCTCGCGCGGCGTGGTCAGCCGCGACGACCTGGCCGAGCTGGCGGTGGACGAGATCATCGACATCGAGGGCATGGACGCCGAGCACGCCGCCAAGCTGATCATGGCCGCGCGCCAGCACTGGTTCGCATGAGCCGGACCCACGCCTGAATTTGCAGTACAACACTGGCGCCCAGGGCGCCGAACGCAAGGAAACACGAGCACATGTCTGAAGTCACCGTAAGTTCGCTGGCCAAAGTGCTGGGCATGCCTGCCGAAAAGCTGCTGGAGCAGCTTGCCGGAGCGGGCATGAGCTTCAGCGGGCCGGAGCAGGTGGTCAGCAGCACCGAGAAGATGAAGCTGCTCGGGTTCCTGCGCCGGACCCACGGCAAGGACGACAAGCCCGCCGAGGCCGCCGCCCCGAAGCAGATCACCCTCAAGCGCCGCAAGGTCGAGGAACTCACCGTCAGCGCCGGCAAGGCGAAGACGACGGTGAACGTGGAAGTGCGCCAGAAGCGCACCTACCTCAAGCGCGACCAGGCCGAAGCCGCGCCGGCGACGACCGAGCACGAGGAGGTCCTGCGCAAGCTGGCCGAGGCCAAGGCCCGCCAGCAGGCCGAGCTCGACGCCCTCGACGCCGGCGACCGCAAGCGCAAGATGGAAGAGATCGCGCGCAAGGAAGCCGAGGAATCCGTGCGCAAGGAGCGCGACGCCGCCGCCGCCGTGCTCGCCGCCGCCGATGCCAGCGCCGTGGTTGCCGCCGCCGATGGCGATGGCCGCCCGAGCAAGCACACGCCGCGCCCGCACAAGGCGGACGTGCCACGCGACACCAAGCCGCTGCCCAGCAAGGGCCCGGCCAAGGCGCCGACCGGCCCGGCCGGCAAGACCGCGCCCAAGCACAAGGCGCGCGGCTCGCACGCGATGGTGGACAACGAAGGCGAGGACGGCGCGACGCCCTTGTTCGTGACCGGGCAGTTGCACCTGACCGCCGACGAGCGCGCACGCCGCAGCTCCGCCGGCGCGCGCAAGAAGAGCCGGCCGCGTCCGGCCGAGCAGGCGCGCACCTCCACCGGCGCGCACGGCTTCTCGCGCCCGACCGCGCCGATCCTGCGTGAAGTGTTCATCGGCGAAAACATCACCGTTTCCGAGCTGGCCAACAAGCTCGCCATGAAGGGCAGCGACGTGGTCCGCGCGCTGTTCAAGATGGGCATGATGGTCACCATCAACGAAGTCATCGACCACGACACCGCCGTGCTGGTAGTCGAGGAGCTCGGCCATCGGGCCAGCAAGACCTCCGACGACGACGCCGAGCAGGCGCTCGAGGCGCAGGCCGCCACCGAGAAGTCGGGCGAGGGCAGCGTGCGTCCGCCGGTGGTCACCATCATGGGCCACGTGGACCACGGCAAGACCTCGCTGCTGGATTACATCCGCCGCACCAAGGTCGCCACCGGCGAAGCCGGCGGCATTACCCAGCACATCGGCGCGTACCACGTGAAGACGGGAAAGGGTGTCATCACCTTCCTCGACACGCCCGGCCACGCGGCCTTCACCTCGATGCGCGCCCGTGGCGCCAAGCTCACCGACATCGTGGTGCTGGTGGTCGCGGCCGACGACGGCGTGATGCCGCAGACGATCGAGGCGGTCAACCACGCGCGCGCCTCGAAGGTGCCGCTGCTGATCGCCATGAACAAGATGGACAAGTCCGACGCCAACCCGGACAACGTCAAGCAGGGCCTGGTCAAGCTCGAAGTCGTGCCGGAAGAGTGGGGCGGCGACGTGCAGTTCGTGCCCGTCTCGGCCAAGACCGGCGACGGCATCGACGCGCTGCTCGAGGCGATCGAGCTGCAGGCCGAGCTGCTGGAGCTGCGCGCGGTGGTCGATGCGCGCGCTACCGGCGTGGTCATCGAGGCCTCGCTCGACAAGGGTCGCGGCCCGGTCGCGACCGTGCTGGTGCAGCAGGGCACGCTGAAGAAGGGCGACTACCTGGTGTGCGGCGTGCAGTACGGCCGCGTGCGCGCGTTGTTCGACGAGAACGGCAAGCAGGCGGACACTGCCGGCCCGTCGATCCCGGTGCAGGTGCTCGGCCTGTCCGGCGTGCCCGATGCCGGCGACGACTTCGTCGTGGTCGCGGACGAGCGCCTGGCGCGCGAGGTCGCCGCCCAGCGCGAAACCAAGCAGCGCGAGAGCCGCCTGGTCAAGCAGCCCGGCCAGCGCATGGAGGACGTCATCGCGCAAATGGGTGCAGGCGCTGGGATGCAAACGCTCAACATCGTGGTCAAGGCCGACGTGCAGGGCTCGGCGCAGGCGCTGCGCGAGTCGCTGGTGGCGCTGTCGAACGAGATGATCACCATCAACGTGATCGAGTCGGGCGTCGGCGGCATCACCGAGTCGGACGCCACCCGCGCCGCCTCGGCCAAGGCCGTAATCATCGGCTTCAACGTTCGCGCCGACGCCAGCGCGCGCAAGGTCATCGAGAACAACGGCCTGGACCTGCGCTACTTCTCGATCATCTACGACGTCATCGACCAGGTGAAGCAGGTTGCTTCCGGCCTGCTCGGCGTGGAGATCCGCGAGGAGATCATCGGCATCGCCGAGGTCCGCGACGTGTTCCGCAGCTCCAAGTTCGGCGCGGTCGCCGGCTCCCTGGTCACCGAGGGTACGGTCAAGCGCAACAAGCCGATCCGCGTGCTGCGCAACAGCGTGGTCATCTTCGAGGGCGAGCTGGAGTCGCTGCGCCGCTTCAAGGACATCGTCGAAGAAGTCAAGTCGGGCACCGAGTGCGGCATCGCGGTGAAGGCCTACAACGACGTCCAGCCGGGCGACCAGATCGAGTGCTTCGAGCGCATTGAAGTCAAGCGCACGCTCTGATGCCGCAGAAGAGCTTCCATCGCACCGACCGCGTCGCGGCGCAATTGCGCCGCGACCTGGGGCAGATCGTGCATGCAGCCGTGCGCGAGCACGGCCTGCCCTCGGTCAGCGTCTCGGACGTGGAGGTCACGCGCGACATGGCGCATGCCAAGGTGTTCGTGACCGCACTGCTGCCGGACAAATCGGCCGAGGCGATCAAGGGACTGAAGGCGCTGGCGCCGGAACTGCGCTACCAACTGGCGCAGGCGGTGCGCATGCGCCACGTGCCGGAGCTGCATTTCCACTACGACGATTCCGTGGACAAGGGCGAGCGCATCGACGCGCTGTTGAAAGACCTGCCGCCGGCCGAACCCGAAGCGTAGGAGCGGCTTTCAGCCGCGACTGCCGTTCGTCGCCCGCATGAGCAAGCTGCCCCGCACCGTCTTCCGGCCGCTCGACGGCATCCTGCTGCTCGACAAGCCCGCGGGCATGAGCTCGAACCAGGCGCTGCAGCGCGTGCGCCACCTGTTCCGCGCCGAGAAGGCCGGGCACACGGGCAGCCTCGACCCGCTCGCCACCGGCCTGCTGCCGGTGTGCTTCGGCGAAGCCACCAAGATCGCCGGCCACCTGCTCGGCAGCCGCAAGGCTTACGAAACCACCGCCGTCGCCGGCCTGACCACCGACAGCGACGATGCCGACGGCGCGCCGCTACGCGAGCGCCCGGTGCCGGAGCTGACGGCGCGCGGGATCGAAGCGCTGCTGCCGCGCTTCCGTGGCCGCATCATGCAGCGCCCGCCGATCATCTCGGCCCTGAAGCAGGGCGGGGAACCCCTGTACGCCAAGGCGCGCCGCGGCGAGACGATCGAGGTGCCGGAGCGCGAAGTGGAGGTCGATGCGATCGAACTGCTCGGGCTCGAAGGCAAGCGCTTCCGGCTGCGCATCACCTGTGGCTCCGGCACCTACGTGCGCAGCATCGTCCGCGACCTGGGCGAGCTGCTGGGCTGCGGCGCGCACGTGGCGGAGTTGCGCCGCCTGTGGGTCGAGCCCTTCACCTCGCCGCGCATGCACACGCTGGAAGCGCTGCGGGCGCTCGCCGAAGCCGGCGACGAGGCCGGGCTGGAGGCCCTGCTGCTGCCGGTCGAGGCCGGCCTGGCAGCCTGGCCGCGCCTGCCGCTGGATGAGTCGCAGGCGCGGCTGCTGGGACAGGGCCGGGAACTGCGACTGGCGTCGCCTTCCGTGCCGGTCGGCGATGCGCTGGCGGTGGACGCGAACGGGCGTGCGCTGGGTCTCGTGAGGGTCGGAGATGCAGGCCTGGTGCGGGTGCAGCGGCTGTTCCGGTGGGCGGCGGTGTGCTGAAGGATGGTCGCGGCTAAAGCCGCTCCCACGGATTCGGTTGTCCGGGGCTGCTGGCGCCGGTACAATCACGGGGCTCGAAAGAGCGAATCCCAACCGGCGGGTCGCGCGGTGCGCCGAATAGACGGCGTTCCTGCGGGCCTCGCATCACAAGAGAATTCACACGCATGTCCATTGATACCGGCAAGATCATCTCCGAATTCGGCCGCGTCCCCAACGACACCGGTTCGCCGGAAGTGCAGGTCGCCCTGCTCTCCGCCCGCATCGACCACCTGTCGGACCACTTCAAGGCGCACAAGCAGGACCACCATTCCCGTCGCGGCTTGCTGATGATGGTGAACCAGCGGCGCAGCCTGCTCGGTTACCTGAAGAAGAAGGACGTGGCGCGCTACCAGGCACTGATCGAGAAACTCGGCCTGCGTCGCTGATACGAAGCAACACCACGCGGCGCCTACGGGCGCCGCGTCTCTTTTCAGCCGCCGCGAGCGATCGCGGCACCCCCGGGCGGCAGGTGCCGACCGGAGACATCCAGAGGATATGACCGTGGCGAAAGTAACCAAGACCTTCCAGTTCGGCCAGCACCAGGTGACCCTGGAAACCGGCGAGATCGCGCGCCAGGCCAGCTCCGTCATCGTCAAGATGGGCGACACCGTCGTGCTCGTCACCGCGGTGGGCAACAAGAACGCGAAGGAAGGCCAGGACTTCTTTCCGCTGACCGTCGACTACATGGAGAAGTTCTACGCCGGCGGCCGCATCCCGGGTGGCTTCTTCAAGCGCGAGGGCCGGCAGACCGAGAAGGAGACGCTGATCTCCCGCCTGATCGATCGCCCCTGCCGTCCGCTGTTCCCGGAAGGCTTCACCAACGAAGTGCAGGTCATCGCCACGGTGATGTCGCTGAACCCGGAAATCGACGGTGACATCCCGGCGCTCATCGGTGCCTCCGCCGCCCTGTCGCTGTCCGGCCTGCCCTTCGCCGGCCCGATCGGCGCCGCCAAGGTCGGTTACGCCGACGGCAAGTACATCCTCAACCCGACCGCCACCGAGCTGAAGACCTCGCAGCTCGAGCTGACCGTAGCCGGTACCGCCAAGGCGGTGCTGATGGTCGAATCCGAAGCCGCCTTGCTGTCCGAGGAAGTGATGCTCGGCGCCGTGATGTTCGGCCACCGCGAGATGCAGGTCGCGATCGCCGCGATCAACGAGCTGGTCGCCGAAGTCGGCGTCAAGCGCTGGGACTGGTCGGCGCCGGCCAAGAACGAGTCGCTGATCTCGGCGGTCAGCGCACGCCGTCGGCGAGCGCCTCGGCCAGGCCTACGCCGTGATCGAGAAGCTCGATCGCCGCGACACCATCTCGAAGCTGAAGAAGGAAGTCGTCGAGGCGCTGAAGCCGCGTTCGACCGACGAGGGCTGGAACCACGCCGACCTCGGCAAGGAGTTCAGCGAGCTCGAGTACAACCAGATGCGCGCCAACGTGCTGAAGACGCGCAAGCGCATCGACGGCCGCGACCTCGACACCGTGCGCCCGATCAGCATCCGCACCGGCGTGCTGCCGCGCGTGCACGGCTCGGCGCTGTTCACCCGCGGCGAGACGCAGGCGATCGTGGCGATCACCCTGGGCACCGCCCGCGACGGCCAGATCATCGACCAGGCCGCCGGCGAGTACAAAGAGCATTTCCTGTTCCATTACAACTTCCCCCCCTATTCGGTGGGTGAAGCCGGCCGCATGATGGGGCCGAAGCGCCGCGAAATCGGCCACGGCCGCCTCGCCAAGCGTGGCGTGCTGGCAGTGATGCCGAGCATGGAGTCCTTCCCGTACACCATCCGCGTCGTCTCCGAGATCACCGAGTCGAACGGTTCCTCTTCGATGGCCTCGGTCTGCGGTTCCTCGCTGGCGCTGATGGACGCGGGCGTGCCGGTGAAGTCGCCGGTCGCGGGCATCGCGATGGGCCTGATCAAGGAAGGCGACGACTACGCCGTGCTGTCCGACATCCTGGGCGACGAAGACCACCTGGGCGACATGGACTTCAAGGTGGCCGGTTCCGCCGAGGGCATCTCCGCCCTGCAGATGGACATCAAGATCGACGGCATCACCGAGGAAATCATGAAGGTGGCGCTGGCCCAGGCCAAGCAGGGCCGCCTGCACATCCTCGGCGAGATGGCGAAGGCGCTCAACGCCCCGCGTGCCGAGATGAGCGAGTTCGCGCCGCGCCTGCTGACCGTGAAGATCCACCCGGACAAGATCCGCGAAGTGATCGGCAAGGGCGGCTCGGTGATCCAGGCGATCACCAAGGAAACCGGCACCCAGATCGACATCCAGGACGACGGCACGATCATCATCGCCTCGGTCAACCAGGCTGCCGCGATGGCCGCCAAGGCCCGTATTGAGCAGATCACCTCCGATGTCGAGCCGGGCCGGATCTACGAGGGCAAGGTCGCCAAGATCATGGACTTCGGCGCCTTCGTGACCATCGCCCCGGGCAAGGACGGCCTGGTGCACGTGTCGCAGATCTCCAACGAGCGCGTCGAGCGGGTTGCCGACAAGTTGAAGGAAGGCGATCTGGTCAAGGTCAAGGTGCTGGAAGTCGACAAGCAGGGCCGCATCCGTCTGTCGATGAAGGCCGTCGAGGAAGGCGAGACCGTCGAGTAAGCGGACGGAAACCGGAAATGGGGTCAGAGGAGATTTTCCTCGGCCGCTGAGAGAAAGCCGCCCGTTGGGCGGCTTTCTTGTTCGGGCCCGCGGAAAATCTCCTCTGACCCCATTTTCGGCTAGGCTCGCGACATGTCCGGCAACCCAATGATGCGGCGGATCGGCATGCTGCTCGCCAAGGGCGTGGGCGCAGCGTGGACTTTGCCGAATACGCTGATTGGCCTCTTCGCCGGTCTGGCGGCGCTGGCGGGCGGCGCGCGCGCCAGCATCGCGGACGACGCGGTCGTGTTCCACCGCGTGCCTTTCGGGCCTGGCGGTGCGCTGACCCTGGGGCAGGTGATCCTGCACACCGGCGACTCGCTGGATGTCGACGCGCTCACCTACCACTGTCGCGCCCATGGAGGCCGCGATTGCGTGAGCATCGCCGCCCACGAGCGCGCGCATGTCTACCAGTACCTGGCGCTGGGGCCGATGTTCCTGCCCCTGTATTTCCTTTGCGGCGGCATTTCCTGGCGCAACCGCTTCGAGCAGGCCGCGGACCGCTACGCGCAGTCGGGACGCGGCTGGTGGCCGTGGCCGCGACCGGCAATCCCTCAGTCCCTCAGTCCTCCGACAGCTCCTCGATGACCTGAAGCACCAGCTCTTCCTGCCCTTCGGCGAACTCGACGCCGACATGGTCCATTGCCACCCGCCTGACCTCGGCGAACAGCACCATCGGCCCCTGGTCCTTTGGCAGGTACAGGCGCACCAGGGCGCCCGGGCCATGCTCGAACTCGGAGGGCAGGCCGATGCGGGCGCCGCTCTCGGAGATGTCGAAGAGGGAGGTCTGGTTGGCATGCCCGTTGGGCGAAACCAGGATCGCGGTCGCCACTTCGCGGCGCACGTGTCGCCGGCGCTCGCTGCTGGTGCCCTGGATGGCGGTCGTCGGGGTCACGGGGACCTCCCTGGGTTGCCGGGCCAAGTTTGCCCCTCACCGGCCGGGGAAGGAAGTACCCCCGTCCGCTACCCTCAGTCGGGGGACAAGCCCTCTATCAGCTTGGCTATCTCGGCCTCCTGGCCGCCGCCGAACTCGATGCCGAGGTGGTCGATCGCCACCCGGACGATGCGGGCGCTCAGGGCGAGCGTCGGACCGCGCGCCAGCGGGAAGAACAGGCGCACGCCGGCGCCCATGCCGTACTCGAAATCGGCCGGCAGGCCGATCCGCGCCCCGCTCTCGGACAGGTCGTAGACGGCGGTGCGGTTCTCGTGGCCGTTGGGCGAGACCAGGATCGCGGTCGCCACTTCCGATCGTGTGTGCCGGCGGCGATCGTCTTCGCCGATGTCGGGAGTCTTGTCCATGGCCTGCCTATCGTAGTGCGGCGTTGATCCGGGCCAGGGTCGCGGCACCGGGGCACAGCTCGGTGGCGCCGAGGCGGTTGAAGGGGAGGTCGGCGGTGTTCAGGTGCGCGTGCAGGTCGCCCGCCTGCGGGTCCACGTACAGCAGGCCGGTGACCACCTCGCCCAGCGCTTGCCGCTCCTGGATGTAGTTCATCGCGGCGATGCGGTTGGAGGCGTCGTAGTCGGGGTGCAACTTGCGCAGCCGCAGCATCGAGCCGTCGTGCTGCTCGACCTCGAGCATTTCCCCGGCCGCGAAATCCACCATGATCTCCGCGCGCGGGTCGATCACGTCGATGCGGTTCACGGCCTCGTTGTGCTCGCGCACGTAGTCGTAGCTCTTGGTGCTGCCCGGATGGTTGTTGAAGGCGACGCAGGGGCTGATCACGTCGAGGAAGGCGGCGCCGCGGTGGGCGATCGCGCCCTTGATCAGCGGCACCAGCTGCGCCTTGTCGCCGGAAAAGCTGCGCGCGACGTAGGTGGCGCCGAGCTGTAGTGCCAAGGAGACCATGTCGATGGGAGTATCGGCATTGACCACCCCCTTCTTCGAGGTGGACCCTTGGTCGGCGGTGGCGCTGAACTGGCCCTTGGTCAGGCCGTAGACGCCGTTGTTCTCGACGATGTAGACCATGTTCACGCCGCGCCGCATCACGTGCACGAACTGGCCGATGCCGATCGAGGCGGAATCGCCGTCGCCGGACACGCCCAGGTACAAAAGTTCGCGGTTGGCGAGGTTGGCGCCGGTGAGCACGCTGGGCATGCGCCCGTGCACGGTGTTGAAGCCATGCGAGTTGCCGAGGAAGTAATCCGGCGTCTTCGAGCTGCAGCCGATGCCGGACAGCTTTGCGACCTTGTGCGGCTCCACGTCCATTTCCCAGCAGGCCTGGATGATCGCCGCGGAGATCGAGTCGTGCCCGCAGCCGGCGCACAGGGTGGAGATCTTGCCTTCGTAGTCGCGGCGGGTGAAGCAGGCCTTGTTCTGCTGCAGCGAGGGGTGGCGCAGCTTCGGCTTGGCGATGTAAGTCATGGCGAAAGCCTCGCGGCGATGTCGGCGACGATGAAGCGGGCGGTGATCGGGGTGCCGTCGTAGTGCAGCACCGCCTGCAGGCGCGCGGGATCGATGCCGAACTCGTTGACCAGCAGCGTGCGCATCTGCGCGTCGCGGTTCTGCTCGACCACGAACACGGTGTCGTGTGCGGCGATGAACTGCGCCACCGAGTCCGGGAAGGGATAGGCACGCAGGCGCAGCAGGTCGAGCGCGATGCCCTGGTCGTGCAGCGCCGTGTGCGCCTCGTGCATGGCCGGGCTGGTGGAGCCGAAGTAGATGGCGCCGAGTCGGGTGGGCGCGGGCGCGGGAGTGGCCACGGGCTGCGGCACCAGCGCCTTGGCGGTCTCGAACTTCTGCAGCAGCCGCTTCATGTTGTACAGGTAGTCCGGGCCGGCCTCGGAGTACTGCGCCTGCGCGTTCTTGGTGGTGCCGCGGGTGAAATAGCCGCCGCGGGAAGGATGCGTGCCGGGGTAGGTGCGGAAGGGAATGCCGTCGCCGTCCACGTCCTTGTAGCGCGCGAACTCGCGTCCGGCTTCGAGTTCCTCCGCGCTCATCACCTTGCCGCGGTCGAAGACCTTGGCATCGTCCCAGGCGAAGGGCGCGCACAGGCGCTGGTTCATGCCGATGTCCAGGTCGGTGAGCACGAACACCGGCGTCTGCAGGCGGTCGGCCAGGTCGAGCGCCGCGGCGGCGAAGTCGAAGCACTCGCCGGGGTCTTCCGGCAGCAGCAGCACGTGCTTGGTATCACCATGCGAGGCGTAGGCGCAGCTGAGCAGATCGGCCTGCTGCGTGCGCGTGGGCATGCCGGTGCTCGGCCCGCCGCGCTGCACGTCAATGATCGTCACCGGGATCTCGGCCATGTAGGCCAGTCCGATGAACTCGGTCATCAGCGACACGCCGGGGCCGGAGGTGGTGGTGAAGGCGCGCGCGCCGTTCCAGCCGGCACCGACGACCATGCCGATCGAGGCGATCTCGTCTTCCGCCTGCACGATCGCGTACAGGTTCTTGCCGGTGGCCTTGTCCACGCGCAACTTCTGGCAATAACTCTGGAAGGCCTCGGCGCAGGAGGAGGAGGGCGTGATCGGGTACCAGGCGCAGACGGTGGCGCCGCCGTAGACGCAGCCCAGCGCGGCGGCGCTGTTGCCGTCCACGAAGATGCGTTCGCCGACCGCATCGGCGCGGCGCACGCGCAGGCCGATCGGATGGCGCAGGTGCGTTGCCGCCCAGTTGCGGCCCATGGCCAGCGCCTGCAGGTTGGAATCGAGCAGCTTCGGCTTGCTCTTGTACTGCTCGCCGATCAGCTTCTCGATCACCTCGAATTCCATGTCCAGCAGCACCGACAGCGCGCCGACGTAGACGATGTTCTTGAACAGCTGCCGCTGGCGCGGCTCGCTGTAGGCGGCGTTGCACAGTTCGGTCAGCGGCACCCCGATCACGTGCACGTCGCTGCGGAAGCGCGAGGCCGGCATCGGCTTGGAGCTGTCGTAGAACAGGTAGCCGCCGGGCTCGATCTCGGCGACATCCGCGTTCCAGGTCTGCGGATTCATCGCCACCATCAGGTCCACGCCGCCGCGGCGGCCCAGGTGCCCGGCCTCGGTGACCCGTACCTCGTACCAGGTGGGCAGGCCCTGGATGTTGGAGGGGAAGATGTTGCGCGGGCTGACCGGCACGCCCATGCGCAGGATCGCCTTGGCGAACAGCTCATTGGCGGAGGCCGAGCCGGAGCCGTTGACGTTGGCGAACTTGACCACGAAGTCGTTGATCGCCTCGATCGCGGGTGGCGTGCCGTCACGCGGGGCGGGAGCGCTCATCTGGTTCACGCGGCCTGCCTGGCCGCATCGCGGCAGCGCGGCCCGGCGCGGGTGAATTCCAGCAGCGATTTCTGCATGTCCCAGGCGCCGGTCGGACAGCGCTCGGCGCACAGCGAGCAGTGCAGGCAGACGTCCTCGTCCTTGACCATGACGCGTCCCGTCTTCAGCGCGCCCGACACGTACAGGTCCTGGCTGAGGTTGTTGGCGGGCGCGGTAAGGGTGGCCCGCAGGGCCTCCTCCGGCGCCGGCGGCACGAAGCTGATGCAGTCCATCGGGCAGATGTCCACGCAGGCATCGCACTCGATGCAGGCTTCCTGTGCGAACACCGTCTGCACGTCGCAGTTGAGGCAGCGTTGCGCCTCCTTCAGCGCCAGCGCCACGTCGAAGCCCAGCTCGACCTCGACCGAGATGCTCTTCAGCGCCTTGGCCTGCACTTCCAGCGGCACCTTGTAGCGCTCGTCGGGGGCGATCTCGTTGTCGTAGCTCCACTCGTGGATGCCCATCTTCTGCGAGATCATCCGCTGCCCCACGGGCGGTCGCAGGCGCAGGTCCTCGCCGTTGCAGTACTTGTCGATGGAAATGGCGGCGTCGTGGCCGTGTGCGACCGCCCAGATGATGTTCTTGGGGCCGAAGGCGGCATCGCCGCCGAAAAACACCTGCGGGATGCTCGACTGCAGCGTCGCCTTGTCGAGCACGGGCAGGCCCCACTCGTCGAAGTCCAGGCCGATGTCGCGCTCGATCCAGGGGAAGTGGTTTTCCTGGCCCACGGCGATGAGCACGTCGTCGGCCTCGATGAACACGTCGGGCTCGCCGGTTGGAAGCAACTGGCGGCGGCCCTTCTCGTCGCGCTTCGCTTCCACCTTCTCGAAGATCATGCCGCGCAGCTTGCCGTCCTCGTGCTCGAAGGATTTCGGCACCAGGAAGTTCAGGATCGGGATGCCTTCGTGGATGGCGTCCTCCTTCTCCCAGGGCGAGGCCTTCATCTCCTCGAAACCGGAGCGCACGATCACCTTCACTTCCTCGCCGCCGAGGCGCCGCGAGCTGCGGCAGCAGTCCATGGCGGTGTTGCCGCCGCCCAGCACGATCACGCGCCGGCCGATCTTGTCGATGTGCCCGAAGCTGACCGAGGCCAGCCAGTCGATGCCGATGTGGATGTTGGCCCTGGCCTCGGTGCGGCCCGGCAGCTCGAGGTCGCGGCCGCGCGGCGCGCCGCAACCGACGAAGACCGCGTCGTAGCCTTCCGCGAGCAGGCCCTTGAGCGATTCGATGCGCCGGTTGCCGACGAACTCGACGCCCAGGTCGAGGATGTAGCCGCACTCCTCGTCGATCACCGACTCGGGCAGGCGGAAGCGCGGCACCTGCGTGCGCATGAAGCCGCCGGCCTTGGGATCCTGGTCGAACACGGTGACCTGGTAGCCCAGCGGGGCGAGGTCGCGGGCGACGGCGAGCGAAGCCGGGCCGCCGCCGATGCAGGCGATCTTGCGGCCGTTCGGCGCCGCCTTTTTCGGCAGTCGCGCGCGGATGTCGGACTTGAAGTCGGCGGTGACGCGCTTGAGCCGGCAGATCGCCACCGGTTCGGGCTTGTCGCCGTTGTTTTCCTCGACGCGCCCGCGCCGGCAGGCCGGTTCGCAGGGGCGATCGCAGGTGCGGCCCAGGATCCCGGGGAAGACGTTGGATTCCCAGTTGACCAGGTAGGCGTCGTCGTAGCGCCCCGCGGCGATCAGGCGGATGTACTCGGGGACGGGGGTATGGGCCGGACAGGCCCACTGGCAATCGACGACCTTGTGGAAATAATCCGGATGTCGGATATCGGTGGGTTGCAAGTCGCCCCTCCACGCGGCCGGGAACCGGCCTTCGGTGGCAGTCTAGCGAGAATCGCGGGGATTTGAAGATGGCAGCGGTTAAGCCGGGCGTCTATTCGGATTTCCGGGGCTCCGCAGATACGGCACGGAGACGGAGCGACTTGTCCACTCCGTGGTACCGGTGAGAGGACTCGAACCTCCACTCCATCGCTGGAAGCGGATTTTGAGTCCGCCGCGTCTACCATTCCGCCACACCGGCAAGTGTGTGGCGGGATTATAGCGGGGAAGGGCGGTCGCGGCTGGCTTCCAGCAGACGCCTGTCTGCTCAAGCCGCTCCCACGTCGGTTCAGTCGTCGCAGGGAATCTGGTCCAGGCACAGGGTCTTGCTGCCGCGCTGGTACCAGTCGCCGCCGAGCGGCTCGAAGGTGGCGCAGGTGCCCATGGCCTTCTGGTACACGTGCAGCGAGATGGCGACGCGATCGCTGCTGGGATTGCGGATGGTGTGGTACTCGTGCGGCGGCAGCAGGCTGCCGGCGCTGCCGGTGCCGGCGCTGAGGGTTTCGTGGCGGGTGAAGCGGGCGCGTTCGCCGTCCTCTTCCTCGAGCTCGTAGCGGGTGATCTCCAGCTGGCCCTGCCACACGCCCTCGACGCACCACAGGCCGCAGTGGTCGTGGATGGGCGTGCCCTGCGTCGGCGCCCAGGTCATGGCGACGATCGTGGTGCCGCGCTCCGGGCAGGCATACAGCTCGCGGCGCGCGTAATGCCCCTCGACCGGCTCGAACACGCAGTCGGGCAGCGACACCGCCTTGGTCTTGATCAGCCGGCACAGGCCGTCGCGCAGCGTGTGCGTGAGGCTTTCCGCATCCGGCTGCGCGTAAGCCTCCTCGACAACGGCCAGAAGGGCGTCGCGGCCACGGAAATCCAGTGCGGTCTGGCTCATGGCGCGCAGTCTACAACCGTTCGAGGAAGCCGGCGATCACCGGCCCGAAGCGCCCGATGTCCACCAGGAAGGCGTCGTGGCCCTGCGGTGAGGGCAGGTCCACGAATTCGGACTCGGCACCGCCGGCCGCGAGGCCTTCAGCGATCTGCTGCTGCTGCTGCAGCGGGAACAGGATGTCGGTGTGCACGCCGATGGACAGCGAGCGTTCGACCCGGATCGAAGCCAATCCGGCGTCCACGTCGCCATCGGCATACTCGGCCAGGTCGAACCAGTCCATGGAGCGGCTCAGGTAGAGGTAACAGTTGGGATCGAACTGGTGCACGAAGCGTTGCGCGTGCGCCTCCAGGTAGCGTTCCACTTCGAACTCCAGGCCGAAGGGTTCGTCGCCTTCGCGGAACTCGCTGTCCAGGCGCACGCGGCCGAAGCGGCCGTCCCATTCCATGGCCGAGCGGTAGGTGACCACGCCCAGCTTGCGCGCCATGCGCATGCCGTTCACCGGGTAATGCGCATCGTCGTAGTTGCCCTGGTTCCACTCGGGATCCAGGCGGATGGCCTCGCGCTGCAGCGAGCGGATCGCGATCGAGAACGGCAGTGCGCGGGCACTGCCGGAAACATTGATGTGGCCGCGCGCCGAGCCCGGATGCAGCATGCAGGTAGGCGAGCGCGGTCATGCCGCCCATGGAGTTGCCGATAACGCAGGCCAGCCGTTCGATGCCGAGCGCGGCGAGCAACGCATGCGCGGCGTTGGCGCCGTCCTCGATCGACAGCTCCGGGAAGGACAGCCGATAGGGAGCGCCGGTGGCCGGGTCGATGGACGCCGGGCCGGTGGAGCCCTTGCAGCTGCCGAGGCTGTTCACGCACACCACGAACCAGCGATCGGTGTCGATCGGCTTGCCCGGGCCCAGCATCGCTTCCCACCAGCCGGGCTCGGGGTTGCCTTCGCTGGCGGCGGCATGCGCGCTCGGCGAAAGGCCGGTCAGGATCAGCACGCCGTTGTCGCGCGCGGCGTTGAGCACGCCCCAGGTTTCGTAGGCCAGGCGCGCGCCCTCCAGGTCGCCGCCGCGCTTCATCGGGAACGGCGAGGGCAGCGCGGCGAAACGCGTGCCGGGGGAAACGCGTTCGGTCACGGCACCGTCCGGTTCAGCGTCAGCACCGCGGCGGCGCCGGGGGCCACCGGGATCATCACCGGGTCCGCCTCGATGTCGCCACTGCCGGGGCGGGCATCGCCATTGCGCGACAGGCGCGCCATCAGCACGACCGCCTCCTGCGCGAACAGCTTCGGCCGTGGGCATCGGGCTGTCGGCGTCGCCGAGCTCGAGCTTGATCGGGAACTGGCCCGGCACCAGCCGCTTGGCTGCCACCGGTGGGCCGCTGCCCTCCGCGGTGCGCGCGAACACGAACAGCACTGCGCCCGGGCCCACTTCGCGGGCGAGCGCCGCGTCGATGCGCACCTCGATGTCGAGCACGGCAGCGGCCGCCATTTCCGGCATGCCGGCAGCCTCGCGCGCCGCCGCGACCTGTTTGCGCAGCTCCGCCGACGTGGCGGTGTCGAGTTGCGACAGCAAACGCTCCCAGGTGGCGACGGCCGCCGCGGGCTCGCCGCTCTGGCGCTGGTGCAGGCCCAGGAAGAACAGCGCGCGCTGGTTGGTCGGATCCTTTTCCAGCGCCGCCTCGAGCAGGGCCACCGCTTCGGGCGGGAAGCGGCGATCCTTCGAAGTGCGCAGCAGCGCGTCGGCATGCTCGACGTTGAATTCGGTGTCGGTGGGCTGCAGTGCCCGGGCGCGCGCGTAGGCGGCGGCGGCCAGGTCGAACCTGCCCTGCGCCATGTAGGCGCGCGCCAGCGTGGCCTGGTCGCCATAGTTGTCCGGGTCAGCCGTCGGTCAGGCGCTCGAGTTGCGCTACGGCCTGTTCGATGGTCTCGGGTGGCACGGTGTTGGCGGGGTCGAGCGCGGCTGGCTGGCCCTTGAACCAATACAGGGCGCCGGCGGCGATCGGCAGCGCCACCGCGATCGCGACCGCCATTCCGCGGGCGCGTTGCCACAGCGCGGAAACGCGAAGGCCACGGCGAGGCAGGCCAGCAACACCGCAAGAAACGTGAACTGTCCCATCACCACTCCTGGCTGTCGGTTTCCGGGGCCGTCGGCGGCGCGCCGCGACCGTGCTTGCCTGACGATGCCACCAGCGTCCACGCGCCGACGGCGAGCAGCAGCGCCGGCCCGAACCACAGCAGCCAGGTCGTCGGCGCGATGCGCGGCTGGTACAGGACGAATTCAGTGTAGCGCGCGACCAGGTATTCCTTGACCTGCGCGTCGCTGCTGCCCTCGCGCATCAGCGCCAGCACCTCGCGGCGCAGGTCCTGCGCGATCAGCGCGTTGGAATCGGCCAGCGACTGGTTCTGGCACATCACGCAGCGCAGTTCGGCGCGACCAGGGCGCGGAAGCGCTCTTCCTCGGCGGCATCGTTGAACACCAGCGGCCGCGCGTCCGCCATCGGCTGCGACAGCGGCGGCGCGGATGCGGCGGCGGCTGACGTCGCGAAGCCAGGCACAGCGCCAGCAGCCAGGTCGCTCATGGCGCGGCCCCGGGCACGCTCCAGGTCGGCGAACAAGGGCTCGAGTTCGTCGCGCACGATCGCGTCGTCGATCGGGCCGACGTGCTTCCAGCGGATGATGCCCTGCGCATCCACCACGAAGGTTTCCGGCGCGCCGTAGATGCCGCAGTCGAGCGCCGCGCGGCCTTCCTCGTCGGCCAGCACCAGGTCGTAGGGATTGCCGAACGGCCTGCAGCCAGCGCGCGCGCTTCCTCCGGCGCATCCTTGTAGTTGTAGCCGACGATGCGGATGCGGCCGCTGCGGCGCAGCGCCAGCAGCTGCGGGTGCTCCTCGCGGCAGTTCGCGCACCAGCTGCCCCAGACGTTCAGCAGGTAGGGCTTGCCGAGCAGCTCGCGCGCGCTGACCAGGCGCGCGGGGTCGCCGAGCACGGGCAGCGAGAAGGCGGGCACCGGCTTGCCGATCAGTGGCGAGGCGATGGCGCTGTTGTCCTTGCCGGAATTCATCAGTACGCCGGCGAACAGCAGCGCGGCGATGGCGGCGAAGACGAGCAAGGGCAGGAAGCGGCGGATCATTTGGAAGCATCGCGGCTGAAAGCCGCTCCTACGGGTTTGCGGAAGCGGCGGTCGAAGACGACGACGAAGCCGCCGATCGCCATGAGCAAGGCGCCGAGCCAGATCCAGACGGATCATGGGCTTCACGTACAGGCGCAGGGCCCAGCTGCCATCGCCGCCAAGCGACTCGCCCAGCGCCACGTACAGGTCGCGCGTCAGCGCGCCATCGATGTCGGCCTCGGTCATCACCTGGCCGCCGCTGGCGTAGTGCGCGCTTTTCCGGCAGCAGGGTCGCGACCAGCGCACCGTTTCGCGAGACCTCGACGCGGCCGCGCTCGGCCTGGTAGTTCGGCCCCTGCACGATCTCGACGCCCTCGAAGCGGAAGTCATAGCCGCGCAACTCGAAGGACTGGCCCGGCTTGGCGGCGACGTCGCGCTCGATGCTGGTGCTCTCGGTCACCAGCACGCCGAAGAAGAACAGCGCCAGGCCCGCATGCGCGAGCACCATGCCCAGCATCTCCGCGCTGAGTCGCTGCTTCGACACCACCAGGCGCTGCCACAGGAAACGCAGCGTGCCCAGCAGCAGCCACAGGCCGGCGGCCACCGCCGCCACCGTGCGCCAGGTCGCCGCCGGCCAGGCGAAGAAAGTCAGCGCGCCACCGACGAGCGCGACCACCGCCCAGGGCAGCAGCATGCGCGCCGGCGTGGACGGCTGCTCGCGCTGCCAGCGCGTCAGCGGGCCGAAGGGCACCAGCAGCACCAGCGGCGCCATCAGCAGCGAGAACAGCAGGCCGAAGTAGGGCGGACCGACCGAGATGCGGCCCAGCGCCAGCGCATCCGACAGCAGCGGATACAGCGTGCCGAGCAGGATCATCGCCGCGGCGGCGCTGAGCAGCAGGTTGTTCGCCAGCAGCAGCGTTTCCCGCGAGGCCGCGGCGAAGGGCGCCGCTGATTCCTCGCGCGGCGCGCGCCAGGCGAACAGCGCCAGCGAGCCGCCGACCACGATCACCAGGAAGGCGAGGATGAACAGCCCGCGCTCGGGGTCGGAGGCGAAGGCGTGCACGGAGGTCAGCACGCCGGAGCGCACCAGGAAGGTTCCAAGCAGCGAGAGGGAAAAGGCCGCGATCGCCAGCAACAAGGTCCAGTTGCGGAAGCTGCCGCGCTTTTCCGCCACCGCCTGCGAATGCAGCAGCGCCAGCCCGACCAGCCAGGGCATGAAACTGGCGTTCTCGACCGGATCCCAGAACCACCAGCCGCCCCAGCCCAGCTCGTAGTAGGCCCAGAAGCTGCCCAGCGCGATGCCCAAGGTAAGGAACGACCATGCAACATTCGTCCACGGCCGTGACCAGCGCACCCACTGCGCGTCCACGCGCCGCTCCAGCAGCGCCGCGATCGCGAAGGCGAAGGCGACCGAGAAGCCGACGTAGCCCACGTACAGCAGCGGCGGGTGCACGATCATGCCCGGGTCCTGCAGCAGCGGATTCAGGTCGCGGCCTTCCACGGCCCCGGGCAGCAGCCGCTCGAAGGGGTTGGAGGTAAACACCAGGAAGGCCAGGAAACCGAAACTGATCCAGCCCATCACCGCCAGCACGCGCGACAGCAGCGGCCGCGGCAGGGATTTCGAAAACAGCGCCACCGCGCAGATCCACAAGGCCAGGATCAGCACCCACAGCAGCAGCGAGCCTTCGTGCGCGCCCCACACCGCGGTGAGCTGGTAGATGGTCGGCAGCAGCGAATTGGAATTGGTGGCGACGTACTTGACCGAGAAGTCGTGCACGACGAAGGCGTAGGAGAGGATCGCGAAGGCGAGCCCGATGAAAGCCAGCTGCGACCAGGCCAGCGGCCGCGCCGTGCGCATCAGCGCCTCGTCGCCGCGCTGCGCGCCGATCAGCGGCAGCGTGCCCAGCAGGGCGGCCAGCAGCAGCGCCAGCAGCAGCGAAAGCAGCCCGAGCTCCGGCAGCACTCAGTTCGCCCCGCAGTTCTTGGTCTTCATGGCCGCGCCCTTGGCCATCGCGTCTGCGACTTCCTTCGGCATGTAGGTCTCGTCGTGCTTTGCCAGCACCTTGTCGGCGACGAACTCGCCGCCCTGCATGCGCCCGGTGGCGATGATGCTGGTGCCCTCGCGGAACATGTCGGGGAGGATGCCGTGGTGGCGCACCGGCACCTGGCGCACGCGATCGGTGACGGCGAAGCGCACGTCGAGGGTGCCCTCGCTGCGGCGCACGCTGCCCTCGCAGACCACGCCACCGAGCCGGAAGGTGGCGCTGCCCGGCGCGACGCCGGTGCGCACTTCCGTCGGGGTGTGCAGGTAGCTGAGGTTTTCCTGCAGGGCCAGCACGATGAAGGCGCCGGCGCCCGCGGCGGCGAGCAGGAGCACGCCGACCAGCGCGAGGCGACGCTTGCGCACCGGGTTCACGAAAAGGTCCCTGCTTTGCGGCCACGGCCCTGCGCGATCGAGCGGCGCACCCGCGCCAGGCGGATGCGCGGCGCGAGGTAATCGACGCCCAGGATGATCGCGGTCACCACATAGGCCAGGCCGAGGAAGTCGAGCCCGAGGAAATCAAGACGCATCGATAAGCCTCCGTGCCCAATCCTTGTTGGCTTCCTGCTCGAGGTTTATCGCGCGAGCGCGCTGCAGCAGCGAGGCCACGAACCAGGCCTTGGTCCCGACCGCGGTGGCGAGCAGTGGCCAGAGCATGCTGCTGTCGATGGTGGAAGGGCCGACCAGGCGGATGGTGGCGCCCTGGTGCAGCGAGTTCCACCAGTCCACGGCGAAATGCACGATGGGTACGTTCACGAGCCCGATCAGGGCTAGGAATCCGGCCGCACGCGCGGCGGCGCGCCGGTCCTCGATGGCGGCGTTCAGCCCCATCACGCCGAAGTAGAGGAACAGCAGGACCAGTTCCGAGGTCATGCGCGGGTCCCATTCCCACCAGGTGCCCCAGGTCGGGCGGCCCCAGATGGAACCGGTGGCGAGGGTGATCAACGTGAATGCGGCGCCGACCGGCGCGCAGGCCATCGCCAGGATCTCGCAGGCCTTGATGCGCCACACCAGCGCGATCACCGCCTGCACGGCCATCACCACGTAGATGAACAGGCTCATCCACGCCGCGGGCACGTGCAGGTAAAGGATGCGGAAATTCTCGCCCTGCTTGGCGTCAGCGGGAACCATGTGCAGTGCGCCGTAGACGCCGATGGCGAGCGTCGCGATCGCCAGCGCCCAGGCCCACGGCGCCCAGCGCGCGCAGAAGCGGTCGAAGTTCGGCGGCGAGCCGGTCTGGTTGAACCAAAGCAGCAGGGAATTCACGGAATCAACTCAGGGCGATGCGCAGGGCGGTGGCGGCAGCCAGGGGCGCCAGCACCAGGGACAGGACCAGGCCGGCAGCCAACATATACAAGGCGCCGGCGAAGGGAAGGCCCTCGCCGGCGGCCACGACGGCGCCGGCGCCGAACACGAGCACCGGCACGAAAAGGGGGAGCGCCAGCACGGCGAGCAGCATACCAGAGCGGCGTATTCCGACCGTGAGCGCCGCCACGACCGCGCCCACCAGGCTCAGCAGCGGCGTGCCCAGCGCGAGCGACAGCAGCAGCGGCACGAGCAGCGGCCGCGGCAGGTGCAGGAACTCGCCGAGCACGGGCGCGAGCAGGATCAGCGGCAGCGCAGAAACACACCAGTGCACCAGCACGCGCAGCGCCACCAGCCAGGCCAGGGGCACGGGGCTCAGCATCATCTGTTCGAGCGAGCCGTCCTCCAGGTCGCCGCGGAACAGCGCGTCGAGGTTGAGCAGGCCAGAAAGAAGCACGGCCACCCATAGCACGCCCGGCGCGACGCGCGCGAGCAGGGGCGGGTCCGAGCCCAGCGCCAGCGGGAACAGCGTCACCACCATCAGCGCGAACATCAGCGGCTGCAGCGCGTCGCCGCGGCGGCGCCACAGCAGGCGGAAATCGCGCCGCAACTGCGCGCGCCCGGCGCTGGCGAGGCTGGGCGGGCTCATGTGCCCAGCTCCAGCGTGCGCACCGGCACCGGCGGCGCCGCGTAGGCGCCATGCGTGGTCAGCAGCGCGGCGCCGCCGACCGAGAGGTGCTCTGCCAGCATGCGGTCCACCAGTGCGATGCCATCGAGGTCGAGGTTGGCGTAGGGCTCATCGAGCAGCCATACCGCCGCCGGCGACAGGCGCAGGCGCGCCAGCGCCAGGCGCTTGTTCTGGCCCGCCGACATGCGCCGCGCCAGCGTGTACTCGTAGCCGGCCAAACCGACCGCCGCCAGCGCTGCAGCGGGATCGCCGTCGCCGCCCTGCAGGGCGGCACTGAATTCGAGGTTCTCAATGGTGCTCAGCTCGCCCTTGTGCCCATGCTGGTGGCCGAGGAAGGCGCAGCCGCGCGCGAGGTGGTCGCGGTCGACGATGCCACCCTGGAAACGCACCTCGCCTTCGCTTGCCGGCAGCAGGCCGGCCAGTACGCGCAGCAGCGTGGTCTTGCCACGGCCGTTGCCGCCATGCACCTGCAGCGCCTCGCCGGGGGCGAGGCGGAAGTCGAGCGGGCCGAACACCGGCTCTTCGTTGCGCGCGAAGGCCAGGCCGCGGCACTCCAGCAGGGCGGCAGGGGCGGTGTTCATGGGCCGGCCATTGTAAATGACCGACCCTATAATCCCCATTGATCCAGGTCACTCCGGCCCAGGGAACGCGCCGCATGCAAATCGAGACGAAGCTGCCGAAGGTTGGCACCACTATTTTCACCGTGATGTCGCAGCTGGCAGTCGAGCACGGCGCGGTGAACCTGGGGCAGGGTTTCCCGGATTTCGCGGTGCCCGAGTTCCTGGTCGCGGAGCTGGAAAAGGCAATGCGTGCCGGCCGCAACCAGTACGCGCCGATGACCGGCGTGCCGGCGCTGCGGCAGGCGATCGCGGCCAAGACCCTGGATTGCTATGGCCGCAGCGTCGATGCCGATACCGAGGTGACCGTCACCAGTGGCGCCAGCGAGGCGATCTTCGACGCAGTGGCGGCGGTGGTGCGGCCGGGTGACGAAGTCATCGTGCTCGACCCCTGCTACGACTGCTACGAACCCGCGATCGACCTGGCGGGCGGCCGCGCCGTACACATCCCGCTCGATGCGAGCGATTTCTCGGTGCCGTGGGAGCGCGTGCGCGCCGCGATCGGGCCGCGCACGCGCATGCTGTTCATCAACACGCCGCACAATCCTTCCGGGGCGATGCTCGCCGCGCAGGACATGGCGACGCTGGCGGAGATCGTCCGCGACACCGGCGTGATCATCCTGTCCGACGAGGTCTACGAGCACATCGTCTTCGACGGCCGCGTGCACGAAAGCGTGCTGCGCTATCCCGAGTTGGCCGAGCGCAGCTTCGTCGTCTCCAGCTTCGGCAAGACCTACCACTGCACCGGCTGGAAGATCGGCTACTGCATCGCGCCGGCGGCGCTCAGCGCCGAGTTCCGCAAGGTGCACCAGTACAACACCTTCTGCAGCTTCGCCCCGGCGCAGTGGGCCTTCGCCGCCATGATCGAGGCACACCCGGAGCACCATCGCGATCTCGGCGCCTTCTACCAGGCCAAGCGCGACCGCTTCGCGCAGCAGCTCGGGCGCACGCGCCTGCAGCCGCTGCCGGTGCCGGGCGGCTACTTCCAGCTGGTGGATTACTCCGCGGTCAGCGCCCTGGACGATGCCGCCTTCTGCCGCTGGCTGACGGTCGAGAAGGGCGTGGCGGCGATCCCGCTGTCGCCCTTCTACGAAACGCCGCCGCCGGGGCAACGGCTGGCGCGCCTGTGTTTCGCCAAGAACGAGGACACCCTCGACGCGGCGATCGCGCGCCTGGAGCGGGTGTGATGGAGGACCTGCGCGTCAGCCTGGTGCAGGGCGACACCGCCTGGCACGACCCGGAGGCCAACCGGCGCAAGTACGGCGCGCTGATCGCGCCGCTGGCCGGCGCCACCGACCTGGTGCTGCTGCCGGAAACCTTCACCTCCGGCTTCAGCAACGACGCCGTCCAGCGCGCCGAAGGCATGGACGGGCCGACCGTGGCCTGGATCCGCGAGCAGGCCGAACGCCTGGGCGCGGTCGTGGCCGGCAGCGTGCAGATCCGCGACCGCCGCGTCGATGGCAGCGAGGGCGTGTTCAACCGCCTGCTGTGGGCGACGCCGGAAGGTGCGCTGCGTTACTACGACAAGCGCCATCTGTTCCGCATGGCCAAGGAACACGAGCGGTATGCCGGAGGCCATACGCGGCTGACGGTGTCGCTCAAGGGTTGGCGCGTTTGCCCGTTGGTCTGCTACGACCTGCGTTTCCCGGTGTTCGTCCGCAACCGTTTCGGCAACGAGGTGCCGGAACGCTTCGACTACGACCTGCTGGTGTTCGTCGCCAACTGGCCGAGTGCGCGGCGCTACGCCTGGAACACGCTGCTGCGCGCGCGCGCGATCGAGAACCTGTGCTGCGTGGCGGCGGTCAACCGCGTTGGCCGCGACGGCAACGGCATCGAGTACGCCGGCGACAGCGTCGCCCTTGATGAAATCGGCATGCCGATCATGGAGTGCGGTCCCGGCGAACAGGTGGTCACGGCAACTTTTTCCGCCGCGGCGCTGGCCGCGCACCGCGAGCGCTTCCCGGCCCAGCTCGACGCGGACGACTTCGAACTGCGCTGATCAGCCGCCGGTGTCGAGCACAAGCTCGCGGATGAGGACGCGGTCGCGGTCGGCGATGTTCTCGAACAGCAGGCCGCAGAACACGCCCTCGTCGCCGATGCGGCGATGGCAGATGCGCGCCAGCGTCTCGATGTAGGCCAGGTTTTCGTCGCCGCCGATCGAGAAGGCGAGGTTGAGCAGGTCGCCGATCGTGCCGACGTCGTCCACCGAATGCAGCAGGGCGCCCTCCACGCTCAGGTCCACGATGGTGGCGGCGGCGGATGGCAGCCCGTGCATCGGCGAGGCCAGTGCCTCGATGGCCGCGCGGATGCGCAGCGAATTGCGCACCTTGCGCGCGAACACCAGCGCCGGGAATTCGATCACCGCGTAGGCATAGGCCGGCTCGCGGAAGCTGAAGTCGCAGGCCTGCAGCACGCCGGTGGCGAAGCGGAAGTCGTACTGGCCGGTGAAGCCGCGGATGGACAGTGAATCGCCGGCGCGCACCGCGGCGTTGAAATGGAATTTTCCCAGCGGCTCGAGGAACAGGCACTTGCCTTCGATCGCGCCCAGGTAACGCGCCTCGAAGGGCGGCGCGCCCGTCGCCGTGCCCTGCGCCTGCAGGATCAGGCCGGTGCGCAGCCGCAAGGCGGTGGGCGGTAGCCAGGCGTGGCTGGGGGCCTCGTCGGCGGGGTGCGTGGGATCGGCCGGCATCGAACGGTCCTGGGCGGGGTCGGCGCGATTGTGCGCCAAGGAACGGATAGCATGGTGGTTTCCGCAACGAATACCGGACGCAGCCGCGTGGCCAAAGCCAAGACCGCCTACGTGTGCGCCGAGTGCGGCGCCAGCTTCAACAAGTGGCAGGGCCAGTGCGGCGAATGCGAGCGCCTGGAACACCTTGTCGGAGATCGTGCTCGAGCCGGCTGCCGGCCCGGCGAAGGCGCGCATGGCTGGCTACGCCGGCGCGCTCGACCCGCCGAAGATCACGCCGCTGAAGTCGATCAGCCAGGACGCCGAGGTGCGCGTTTCCACCGGCATCGGCGAGCTCGATCGCGTGCTCGGCGGCGGCCTGGTCACCGGGTCGGTGGTGCTGGTGGGTGGCGACCCGGGCATCGGCAAGTCGACGCTGCTGCTGCAGGCCCTCGCCGCCATGGGCGCGCGCCTGCCGGCGCTGTACGTCACCGGCGAGGAGAGCCTGGCGCAGGTCGCGGGCCGCGCGCAGCGGCTCGGGCTGCCGCTCGACGACCTGCACGCGCTGTCCGAGACCGGCATCGAGAAGATCCTGGCGCTGGTGGCGAAGTCCCGGCCGGGGCTGATCGTCGCCGATTCCATCCAGACGCTGTGGTCGCGAACAACTCAGCGCCGCGCCCGGCTCGGTGAGCCAGGTGCGCGAGTGCGCGGCGCGGCTGGTGCGCTTCGCCAAGGAAACCGGGACCAGCGTGTTCCTGGTCGGCCACGTCACCAAGGAGGGCGGCATCGCCGGCCCGCGCGTGCTCGAGCACATGGTGGACGCGGTGCTGTATTTCGAAGGCGAGAGCGGCAGCCGCTTCCGCGTCCTGCGCGCCTTCAAGAACCGCTTCGGCGCGGTCAACGAACTGGGCGTGTTCGCGATGTCCGACAAGGGCCTGCAGGAAGTGCCCAATCCTTCGGCGATCTTCCTGTCGGGCACGCGGCACGCCCACACCCGGCAGCGTGGTCATGGTCACGCGCGAGGGCACGCGCCCGCTGCTGGTCGAGGTGCAGGCGCTGGTGGACCAGAGCCCGCTGTCCAACCCGCGCCGGGTCACGCTCGGGCTGGAACAGAACCGCCTGGCGATGCTGCTGGCGGTGCTGCACCGCCACGGTGGCGTTGGCGTGTTCGACCAGGACGTGTTCGTGAACGTGGTCGGCGGCATCCGCGTGCAGGAAACCGCCGCCGACCTGCCGGTGCTGCTGGCGGTGCTCAGTTCGCTGCGCGACCGCCCGCCGCAGGCCAAGACCGTCGCCTTCGGCGAGGTCGGGCTCTCCGGCGAGATCCGGCCGGTGCCCAATGGCGAGGAGCGCCTGCGCGAAGCGGCCACGCACGGCTTCCAGCCGCGCGATCGTGCCGCGCGCGAACGCGCCGAAGGGCGGGCGCATGGGCGAGATGGAAATCCTCGGCGTCGAGCGCCTCTCCGACGCGCTGGACGCCCTGTAACCGCCACTACATGCCGCGCTGCAGCAGCAGCTCGAGCACGAACTTGCTGCCGAAGAAGGCGAGCAGCAGCAGCACCATCGAGGTCAGCGTGAGTTTCAGCGCACGTTGCCCGCGCCAGCCGTAGCGCAGGCGCCCGAACAGCAGCGCGCCCAGCACCAGCCAGCTCAGCAGCGACAGCACGGTCTTGTGCCACAGGTGCTGCGCCAGCATGTTCTCGACGAACAGCACCCCGGTCAGCAGCGTCGCGCTCAGCAGCACGAAGCTGGCCCACAGCGAGCGGAACAGCAGTGCCTCGAGCTGCACCAGCGGCGGCAGTGCGCGCAGCCAGGCGTGCAGGTGGCGGCGGCGCAGCGCGCGGTCCTGCAGCCCAGCACCAGGATCGCCACCAGCGCGGACAGCGACAGGGTGGCGTAGGCGAGCAGCGCCAGCCAGGCGTGCAGTTGCAGGCGCCAGTCCAGCGCCTGCGCGCGGCCGTGGCCGGCCCAGGCGTAGAGCAGCACCAGCGCCGCCGCCAGCGGATAGATGATCACGCCCAGCGCAGCCATGCGCTGGGTGGCGGCGGCCAGGGTGCCGAGCGCCGCCATGCCCAGGGCCACCAGCGACAGCGCCGCGACGAAGTGCAGGTCGGGCCCGTCGAGCCGCGCCCAGCCCAGCGCATGCGCCGCCAGATGCAGCCCGATCGCCGGCGCCGCCAGCCAGAAAGCGCCGCGGCCGGTGTCCGGATCGGTGCGCAGGGCGCGGACGAGGCCCGCGGGCGTACAGCGGGCCAGGTAAGAGCGTCGCCGCGAGCAGGGCCAGCCAGGGCTTCGAGTCATGCCGCGGAGTATAATCTGCGGTCCTTTCGTGCCCGCAATCGGACCCATGTTCGAATCCCTGACCCAGCGCCTGTCTGCCACCCTGCAGAAGTCTGCGCGGCCGCGGCCGCCTGACCGAGGACAACATCCGCGAAGCGCTGCGCGAGGTGCGCATAGCCCTGCTCGAGGCCGACGTCGCACTGCCGGTGGTGGCGAGCCCTGGTCGAGCGCATCAAGGTGCGCGCGATCGGCCAGGAAGTGCTGACCAGCCTGACCCCGGGCCAGGCGCTGATCAAGGTGGTGCGCGACGAACTCGCGGCGGTAATGGGTTCGGCAGGCCAGCGAGCTCAACCTCAACGTGCCGGCGCCGGCGATCATCCTGATGGCCGGCCTGCAGGGCGCGGGCAAGACCACCACGGTCGCCAAGCTGGCCAAGCACCTGAAGGAAAAGCGCAAGAAGAAGGTGATGGTGGTCAGCGCCGACGTCTACCGCCCGGCGGCGATCGCAGCAGCTGGAGACGCTGGCGGGGCAGGTCGGGGTGCTGTTCTTCCCCGAGCGCCGTCGGCCAGAACCCGGTGCAGATCGTGCGCGACGCGATCGTCGACGCGCGCAAGAGCTTCGCCGACGTGCTGATCGTCGACACCGCCGGCCGCCTGGCCATCGACGAAGCGATGATGGCCGAGATCAAGGCCCTGCACGCCGCGATCAACCCGGTCGAGACGCTGTTCGTGGTGGACGCGATGACCGGCCAGGACGCCGCCAACACCGCCAAGGCCTTCGCCGAGGCGCTGCCGCTGACCGGCGTGGTGCTGACCAAGACCGACGGCGACGCCCGCGGCGGCGCGGCGCTGTCGGTGCGCTACATCACCGGCCAGCCGATCAAGTTCGTCGGCACCGGCGAAAAGCCCGACGGCCTGGACGTGTTCCATCCCGACCGCGCCGCCAGCGCATCCTCGACATGGGCGACGTGCTCTCGCTGGTCGAGCAGGTCGCAGTCGCGGCGTGGACCAGGACAAGGCGGCAGAAGCTCGCCGAGAAGGTCGCCAAGGGCAAGAAGTTCGACCTCAACGACATGCGCGACCAGCTGCAGCAGATGCAGAACATGGGCGGCATCGCCGGCCTGATGGACAAGCTGCCGGGCATGGGCCAGATCCCGGACTCGGTGAAAAGCCAGGTCACCGGCAAGGAAGTGCCGCGCATGGTCGCCATCATCGACTCGATGACGAAGAAGGAACGCCGCAACCCGGGCCTGCTGAACGGCTCGCGCCGGGCGCGCGTCGCCCGGGGCTCGGGCACCACCGCCGCCGCAGGTCAACCAGCTGCTCAAGCAGTTCCAGCAGATGGAAAAGATGATGTCCAAGCTGTCCGCCGGCGGCATCAAGGGCATGATGCGCGGCATGAAGGGCCTGATGGGACCGGGCGGCATGGGCGGCTTCCCGGGCGGGTTCCGCCGCTAACTGGCGGTTTCCGTTCGGATTACGTATAATTCGCGGCTCCCCGGAGCCTCGGCCCCGGGCCTTTTCCAGACATCCCTGTCATCACAGAGCACACCGAACCATGGTCAAGATTCGCCTGACCCGCGGCGGCGCGAAGAAGCGCCCCTTCTATCACATCGTCGTCACCGACCACCGCAACAAGCGCGATGGCCGCTCGCTCGAGCGCCTCGGCTTCTACAACCCGGTCGCCCAGGGCGCCGAGAAGCGCGTCGAGCTCGACACCGCGCGCGTGCAGCACTGGGTTTCCCAGGGCGCGCAGCTGACCGACAAGGTCCGCATGCTGGTGAAGGAAGTCTCCGGCCAGGCTTCGGCCTGAAGCGCGCCCCGCGATCTTTCGCGGGGACCACGCCATGAACGACGAGCGCCGAATCCTGCTGGGCAGGGTCCTCGGCGCTTTTGGCGTGCGTGGCGAACTGAAGATCCAGAGCCACACCGATCCGGAAAGCGCGCTGCTGCGCTACCAGCCCTGGGTGCTGGTGAAAGACGGAAGCGAGCGCGATTTTGCCGGCGCCAAGGGCCGCGTCACCGCCAAGGGCGTGGTCGCCACCTTCCCGGGCATCGACGATCGCGACGCGGCGCAGGCGCTGGCCGGCACCGAGATCTGGGTGCCGCGCAGCCGCCTTCCCGCGCCAAAGCCCGGCGAGTACTACTGGGTGGACCTCGAGGGCCTCGAGGTCGTCAATCGCGAAGGCGTCGTCCTTGGTCGCGTCTCGCACCTGTTCGACACCGCCGCCAACCAGGTCATGGTGGTGGCCGGCGATCGCGATCGGCTGATCCCGTATCATCGATGGCGATTTCGTGCTCGGCGTGGATTTCGAGGCCGGCCGCATCACGGTGGACTGGGACGCGGACTTCTGAGATGCGCTGTCGACGTGCTCACGCTGTTCCCCGATTTCATCGCGCAGGCCGCCGGGGTCGGCGTGGTGGGGCGCGCAGCCGAGCGTGGATTGATCCGCGTGCGGGCCTGGAACCCGCGCGACTACGCCACCGACAACTACCGCCGCGTTGACGAGCGTCCCTTCGGCGGCGGCCCGGGCATGGTGATGCTGATCGAGCCGCTGGCGGCCTGCCTGGACGCGGCGCTGGCAGCCGATCCGGCGCCGGCGCGCGTGGTCTACATCAGCCCGCAGGGCGTGCCGCTGACGCAGGCGAAGGCGCGCGAACTGGCGGCGCTGCCGCGGCTGGTGGTGGTGTGCGGCCGCTACGAAGGCGTGGACGAGCGCTTCCTGGCCGAACGCATCGACGAGGAAATCTCGATCGGCGACTACGTGCTGTCCGGCGGCGAGCTGGCGGCGGCGGTGCTGATCGACGTGGTCGGCCGGCTGCAGGAGGGCGCGCTGAACGACGCCGATTCCGCCAGCCAGGACAGTTTCGAGGACGGCCTGCTCGACTGCCCGCACTACACCCGGTCCGAGTCGCGGGGCACCGCCGGCGTGCCGCCGGTGCTGCTGTCCGGGGACCATGCTGCGATCCGCCGCTGGCGACGCCAGCAAAGCCTGGGCCGCACCTGGCTGCGCCGCCCCGAACTGCTGGCGCGTCTCAGCCTCGACAAGACGGATCGGGCGCTGCTGGAGGCATTCCAGGCGGAGTGGCGGGCCTCCGCGGAAAAAGTGGAAAACCCCTAGGCAATCAGCGGCTTCGCCCGCTATAATGCGCGACTCACAGCCGCCCGCGTCAATCTTCGACCGGCTGGCGGACCCCAACAACGAGCCCTCGCGCTCACAAGCGGTGCAACCATGAACAAGCTCCTGCAGGAATTCGAAGCCGAACAGACCACGCGCAAGCTGCCGGACTTCGGCCCGGGCGACACCGTCGTCGTCAACGTCAAGGTCAAGGAAGGCAACCGCGAGCGCGTGCAGGCCTACGAGGGCGTGGTCATCGCCAAGAAGAACGCCGGCGTCAACTCCGCCTTCACCGTGCGCAAGATCTCGCACGGCTTCGGCGTCGAGCGCGTTTTCCAGAGCCACAGCGCCATCATCGACTCGGTCACGGTCAAGCGCCGCGGCGACGTGCGTGCCGGCAAGCTGTACTACCTGCGCGAGCTGCAGGGCAAGAAGGCGCGCATCAAGGAAGACCTGGCTGCTCGTTCCGCCGGTTGATCCTCATGCAGCAAGTTTCGCCAACGGCCGCGCAAGCGGCCGTTTGCGTTTGAGGAGGCATCGACCATGGACGTCGAGGACGGCAGCAAGGATGGCGTGCGCATTGACCTGTGGCTGTGGGCGGCGCGCTTCTACAAGACCCGCTCGCTGGCCAAGCAGGCGGTAACGGGCGGCAAGGCGAAGCTCGGCGACCAGGACGTCAAGCCCTCGCGTGTCGTGCGACCGGGCGACCGCCTGGCGGTGCGCCGCGGCGAGGAAGTGTTCGAGATCGAAGTGCTGGCGCTGAGCGAGAAGCGCGGCTCGGCGCCGGTCGCGCAGGCGCTGTATGCGGAAAGCCCGGAATCGATCGCGCGCCGCGCCGCCGAGCGCGAGAAGAAACGCATGGAGGCGACCGGCTACCGCGCGCCGCTGACCAAGCCCGACAAGCGCGCGCGCCGCCTGATCCAGGCGCTGGGCGACCTCGACGCCTTCGACTAGCTTCTCGTCAGCGCAGCTGCCGCAGGCGATACAGCGCTTCCAGCGCCTGGCGCGGCGTCAGTTGGTCGGGATCGAGTTCCGCGAGCGCTTCCAGGAGTGCGTTCGCCGGCGGCGAGAACAGGCTGATCTGCTGCGGCGAGTCCAGCGCCGCCGGGCTCATCCTGTCGCCGTGCAGCGCGGCACGCGCCTCCAGTTCCCCGAGCGTGCGCCTGGCCTGCGCGATGACGCTGCGCGGCAGGCCGGCCAATGCGGCGACCTGCAGGCCGAAGCTGCGATTGGCCGGGCCGTCCTTGACCGCGTGCATGAACACCAGGCGCTCGCCGTGCTCGACCGCGTCCAGGTGCACGTTGGCGATGCCGCTGCCCGGCTCGGCGAGCGCGGTCAGCTCGAAGTAATGGGTAGCGAACAGGGTGCAGGAGCGGTTGTGCGCCGCCAGGTGGCGCGCGCAGGCCTCGGCGAGCGCCAGGCCGTCGTAGGTGGAGGTGCCGCGGCCGATCTCGTCCATCAGCACCAGCGAGTGCTCGGTGGCGTGATGGAGGATGTAGCTGGTCTCCGTCATCTCCACCATGAAGGTGGACTGGCCGCGCGCCAGGTCGTCGCCGGCGCCGATGCGGGTGAGGATGCGGTCCACCGGGCCGATGCTGGCGCTGGCGGCCGGCACGAAGCTGCCAATATGCGCGAGCAGCACGATCAGCGCGTTCTGGCGCATGTAGGTGCTCTTGCCACCCATGTTCGGCCCGGTGATCACCAGCAGGCGCCGCTCGGGCCCAAGCTCGAGGTCGTTGGGCTCGAAGGGTTCGTCGCGCACCGCTTCCACTACCGGATGCCGGCCGCGCTCGATGCGCAGGCCGGGTTCGCTGCGCAGCGTCGGCCGGGTCCAGTCCAGCGCGAGTGCGCGTTCGGCGAAGCCGGCGAGCACGTCGAGTTCGGACAGCGCCAGGGCGCAGCGCTTGAGTGCCTCCAGGCGCAAGGCCAGCACTTCCAGCAGCGCCTCGTACAGGCCGCGCTCGCGGGCGAGGGCGCGTTCGCGCGCCGACAGCACCTGGTCCTCGAAGCGCTTGAGCTCCTCGGTGATGTAGCGCTCGGCGCCGGTGAGGGTTTGCCGCCGCGCGTAGTGCGCGGGCGCCTTCTCGCTCTGGCCCTTGCTCAGCTCGATGTAGTAGCCGTGCACGCGGTTGTAGCCGACCTTGAGGTTGGCGATGCCGGTCTGCGCACGTTCGCGCGCCTCCAGTTCCACGAGGAAGCGATCGGCGTTGCTGGACAGTTCGCGCAGCCCGTCGAGTTCGGCATCGTGGCCGGCGGCGATCACGCCACCCTCGCGCGCCAGCACCGGCGGCGTGGGCACGATCGCGGCGGCGAGCAGCGCGGCGCTGTCGCCGTGCTCGCCGAGTTCCGCGGCCAGCGCGCGCAGCCGCGGCGAGTCGAGTCCGGCCAGTTGCGCGCGCAGGCCGGGCAGGGCGCCGAGGCCGTCGCGCAACGTGGACAGGTCGCGCGGGCGCGCGGAGCGCAGCGCCACGCGGGTCAGGATCCGCTCGAGGTCGCCGATCGCGCGGAATGACTCGCGCAAGCCGGCATCGGCGCGCGCATCGAGCAAGGCCTGCACGGCATGGTGGCGCTCGGCCAGCACTTGCTGGTCGCGAAGGGGACGCTGCAGCCAGCGACGCAGCAGTCGCCCGCCCATCGGCGTCACGGTCGAGTCGAGCACCGACAGCAGGGTGTGGCCGGCGCGGCCGTCGCTGCGTGCATCGAGCTCCAGGTGGCGGCGGGTGGCGGCGCTCAGCGCGATGGCATCGTCGGCGGACTCGCGCACGATCGCGCCCAGGTGCGGCAGCCGCGACTTCTGCGTTTCCTGCACGTAGCCGAGCAGGGCGCCAGCGGCGGCGATTGCGAGCGGCGCGTCCTCGATGCCGAAGCCGTCCAGGTTCTGCAGCGCGAAGAACTTGAGCAGCTGCCTGCGGCAGGCATCGTGCTCGAAGTACCAGGGCGCCCGGCGACGCACGCCGCGCGCGGACTGCAGCGCGGCCGGCCAGCCGTCTTCGTCGGGCAGCAGCAGCTCGGCGGGATCGAGCCGCGCCAGCTCCGAGAGCAGCAGCTCCTCGCCATCGACTTCCTCGACCAGGAAGCGGCCCGCCGACAGGTCGGCCCAGGCCAGGCCAAAGCGCTGGCGGCCGCCGCGCAGCTCGCGCGCGACCGCCAGCAGCAGGGTGTCGCGCCGCTCCTCCAGCAGCGCCTCGTCGGTGACCGTGCCGGGCGTCACCACCCGCACGACCTCGCGCTCGACCAGTCCCTTCGAGGCCGCCGGATCGCTGACCTGTTCGCAGATCGCCACCGATTCGCCCAGCGCCACCAGGCGCGCAAGGTAGCCTTCGGCCGCGTGCACCGGTACCCCCGCCATGGCGATCGGCTGCCCTGCGGAGGCGCCGCGCTGCGTCAGGGTGATGTCGAGCAGCCGCGCCGCCTTGCGCGCGTCCTCGTGGAACAGCTCGTAGAAGTCGCCCATCCGGAAGAACAGCAGGATGTCCGGATGCTGCGCCTTGGCCGCGTGGTACTGGCGCATGAAGGGCGTGTGCTGCGCCGTGCCCCGGGCGTCGGCCGGGGCGGGATCGGGGATTGCGGTCATGATGGCGCCGGGACTTTCTCGCCGGGAATGGTACCTGCCCGCGCCCGTTCCGGCGCCATGGCGGTTTCATGGACCGGTAGCGTCGCGATGCTAAGCTCGGGCGCAAATGAGCCGCGGGCACGACATCGAGGTCCGCCTGGCGCGGACGCAGGCCGAGGTTGAGGCGGCGCAGCGCCTGCGTCACGAAGTATTCGTGCGCGAATGGGGCGCCCGCGCCGGCGCCGATGAGCGCGACGCCGACGACTATGACCCGCTGATGGACCACCTGCTGGTGCTGGACCGCGCCTCCGCCGGGCGCGTGGTCGGCACCTACCGCCTGCTGCGCCATGAGCGCCTGGGCGCGGAGCGGGCGTTCTACAGCAGCCACGAGTTCGACCTGTCGCCCTTGCTGGCCAGCGGCCAGCGCCTGCTCGAACTCGGTCGTTCCTGCGTGTTGCGCGAGTACCGCAGCGGAGCCGTGATGCAGCGGATGTGGCACGCGATCGCCGCCTACGTCGCCGAGCACCGGGTGGAACTCATGTTTGGCTGCGCCTCCCTGCGCGGCACCGATCCCTGGGCCGTGCGCGAGTCGCTGGGTTTCCTGCACCACTGGCACCTGGCGCCGCCGGCCCTATGCCCGCGTGCGCTGTCAGGCGGGCGCGTGGATCTGGAACCGATGGCGCGCCGGGACATCGACCCGCTGCGGGCCTTGCGCGCCCTGGAACCAATGGTGAAAGGCTACATCCGCGCCGGTGCGTGGATCGGCGACGGCGCCTGGATCGACCACGAGTTCAACGCCATCGACGTGTGCATCGTGATGCCGACGACGCGCCTGCGGCGCCGCCACCGCGAGCATTTCGAGCGCGCCATACGGCGGCCGCTGCTGGAAACGGCGGCCGCGGACGCTGGCGCCGCGGGGCACGGCGAAGCCTGCGCGGCGCCGACCCGGGATGGCTGAACTGGGCAGCCTGCGCGCCGCCGCCAAGGCGCTGGCGCTGCTGGGCGTGGTCGCGGCGGCCCTGCCGACGCAGGCCCTGATGCTCGCCTGCACGCGCGGGCGCGCCTCCATGTGGCTGCCGCCGCGCTTCCATGCCGCCTTCGCCGCGGTGCTCGGCCTGGAGGTCCGTTACGTGGGGGAAGCGCTGCAGGGCCGCGGTGTCGTGCACCTGTCGAACCACCTGTCCTACCTGGACGTGCAGGCGCTCGGGCGGCGACTGCGCACGCGCTTCGTCGCCAAGGAGGACGTGCGCGAGTGGCCGCTTTTCGGGCTGCTGTCGCGCCTGCAGCAGACCGTCTTCATCAGCCGCTCGCGCCACCGCGCGGGCGAGGTCGGCGATGCGCTGGCGCGCGCGTTGGCGGAAGAACACGGTCTGCTGCTTTTCCCCGAAGGCACCACCTCCGACGGCGCCGACGTGCTCGCCTTCAAGTCCAGCGTGTTCGCGCCGCTGCTGCTGGCGTCGGCCGTGCGACTGCAGCCGGTGCGCATCGAGTTGCTGTCGGTGGACGGCGTCCCGGTCGCACTGGGCGGCGAACGCGACCTCTACGCCTACTACGGCGATGCCCGCCTGGTTCCGCACCTGTGGCGCTTCCTTCGCGGGCGCGGCGCGCAGTTGCAGGTGAGTTTCCTGCCGCCGATCGACATCGAGCCGGGCATGGATCGCAAGCGTCTGGCGCAGCGAGCGTGGGCGCAGGTGGCAGGCGCGGATGCCGGCGCGCAGCGCGCCGGGGTTCCCGAGCCGGCATGAAGCGCATCGCGCCATGGCTGCACTGGGGCGCCGCGCTGCTGGTGGTGAGTCTTGCCGGCTGGCTGCTGTGGCGGCAATTGCAGGGCATCAGCCTGGCGCAGTTGCGCACCGCGCTGGTCATGATGCGGCCCTCGGCGCTGGCGGCTTGCGTGGCCGCGACCGCCTTGAGCTTCGCCGGCCTGGCCGCCTACGAGCGCATGGCGACGCAGTGGCTGGCCCCGGGCAAGGTGCCGCGAACGGTCGCATGGCGCACCGGCCTGCTGGCGCACGCGCTGTCCAATGCGCTGGGCTTCCACGCGCTGACCGCGGTGGCCTTTCGCCTGCGCACCTACCGTGCGCATGGCATCGACGGCACCACGCTGGCCAAAATCGTCGCCACCATCGCTGCCTGCATCGGGGTTGGCGTGCTGTCCGTGCTGCTGATCGCGGCCGCCTGGTCGCAATACCAGCACGGCCGCGTGGCCCTGATGGTGTTGCTGCTGGTGTGCATCGGCGCCGCGGTGGTGGTCGAACGCGTCCGCCTGGAGCAGGTGCAGTTGCGCTCACCGGTGCTCGGCCACCTGGGCGTTCTCGTTGCGGTGGGCGTGCTGGAGATGGGCGCGGCGATGGCCGCGCTTGCTGTGCTGCTTCCCGCTGGCGCGGTGGCGTTGGGTCCCGCGTTCGTCGGCCTGTTCGTCGGCGCGATGCTGCTGGGCATCGTCAGCCACGCGCCGGGCGGGGTGGGTGTGTTCGAGGCCACCATCCTCGCCGCATCGGCGCCGGAGCAGCGCGCGGGCGTGCTGGCGGGGCTGCTCGCCTGGCGCGCCATCTACAGCCTGTTGCCTTTCTCCCTTGCAGCGCTCGTGGTTGCCTGGCGCTGGTGGCGGGAGCGCGGGCTCAGTTCGAGGGCGAATAGGCGCGCATGAGGCGGCGCTGGCGCCACCACAGGCGCGCCAGTTCGCGCAGCGGGGAACGGTGTGGCCATGGCGCATTCAACCCCGCGTGAAACAACGAAGCCCGGCGCATGGCCAGGCTTCGCGGTGCAACGGGCTGGCTCAGGCGTGCTTCAGTCAGGAAGCTGCGTGCGGCAGGCCGATGGCGGGCGATCAGCCGCGGTAGGGCTTCGGCTCGAGCACGGGCAGCGGGCAGCCTTCCGCGTCGACCGCTTCGCCGCGCAGCGTGCCCGGGCAGCGGTCATCGCATTCCATGACGCCGTCGCCGTCGCTGTCGATGTTGCCGCCGCAGGTCTGCGGCGGAATGATTTCGGCGACCCGCGGCGCCCAGGGCGGAGTGGTAGCGCAGCCGGCGACCAGGCCGGTGAGCAGCAGCAGCCCGAAGCTGGCCTTGATGTGGCGGTGAAGTCCGGTCATGGCTGTCCCCTTGTCCATGTGGGTGCGTGCCGGCACACGCCGACTCATGGTGCGGATTAACATGTTTAGGCGGGCGCTGGCAAGCTTCGGGTACCCTGTGCGCCATGCCCCACGCCCCCGCGCCGCCCGTCGCCGGCCATGACGACGCCACCCTGCACCGCCTCGCGGAACAGCTCGGCGACCTGCTGCGCGTGCACCGGCACACCGTGTGCACCGCCGAAAGCTGCACCGGCGGCTGGATTTCCAAGATGATCACCGACATCCCGGGCTGCTCGGACTGGTTCGAATGCGGCGTCGCCGCGTACAGCTACGAGGCCAAGCAGGCGCTGCTGGGCGTGCGCCAGGAAACGCTCACCCAGCACGGGGCGGTCAGCCGCGAAACCGTCCTGGAGATGGTCTCCGGGCGCGCTGGTGGCTTCCGGCGCGAGCCTGGCCGTTGCGGTCACCGGCATCGCCGGTCCCACCGGCGGCACCACCGAAAAGCCGGTGGGCGAGGTCTGGATCGGCTGGAAGCGCCGCGGCCGCTACCCGATCGCGCGGGTGTTCCACTTCGATGGCGATCGCGAGGCGGTGCGGCGGCAGACGGTCGCTGCGGCGCTGCTCGGCCTGATGAGCATGGCCGACTGATTTTTTCCCGGCAGGGGCTTGCGGGACCCCGTGGTTAGTAGTAATACTAACGCCATGAGTACTATTACTAACGCCGCGCGGCTCTCGGAAACACAGCAGGCCATCCTGGCCCTGATCGCCGAAAAGGTGGACCGGGACGGCGTGCCTCCCTCGCAGGCCGAGATCGCCACCGCCTTCGGCTTCAAGGGCGTGCGCGCCGCGCAGTATCACCTCGAGGCCCTCGAGCAGGCCGGCGTCATCCGCGCGCATCCCCGGCCAGGCGCGCGGCATCCGCCTGTGCCATCCCGACCCCGACGAATCGCGCGCCGCAGGCGCGCCGCCCGCGCTGTCGGAGGACGATGTGCTGCGCCTGCCGGTGCTCGGCCGCGTGGCCGCCGGCACGCCGATCGGCGCCGATGCGCACGACGAGGGTGCAGTCGTGCTGCTCGACCGCAGCTTCTTCTTCCCGAGCCCGGACTACCTGTTGAAGGTGAAGGGCGACTCGATGCGCGACGACGGCATCCTCGACGGCGACCTGATCGGCGTGCACCGGCAGTCCACCGCCAGCAATGGCCAGATCGTGGTGGCGCGCGTGGACGACGAAATCACCGTCAAGCGGCTGAAGATCGGCAAGGACTGCATCCGCCTGCTGCCGCGCAATCCCGACTACGCACCGATCGAGGTGCATCCCGGCCAGGACTTCGCGATCGAGGGCCTGTACTGCGGCCTGGTGAGGCCGAGCCGGTGAGCCTGCGCGCGTCCGTCCCGTCTTTTTCCTACGCATCGCGCCCGTTTCCGCTGCTGCCTGTGGCGCGCCCGCGCGGCGCAACCTGTATTCCACGGTTCCGGTCTTAGTCCTTGCGACGGCGCCGTCCTACCTTCAGTCCCGACCCGATTCCACTTCGAAAAAAAGGAAACACCATGGACGAGAACAAGAAGCGCGCGCTCTCCGCCGCCCTGGCGCAGATCGACAAGCAGTTCGGCAAGGGCACCGTGATGCGCATGGGCGACAAGAACGTCGAAGCGCACGAGGTCATCGGCACCGGCTCGCTGATGCTCGACATCGCGCTCGGCATCGGCGGCCTGCCCAAGGGCCGCGTGGTCGAGATCTACGGCCCGGAGTCCTCCGGCAAGACCACGCTGACCCTGCAGGTGATCGCGCAGTGCCAGAAGGCCGGCGGCACCGCCGCCTTCGTCGACGCCGAGCACGCGCTCGACCCGAACTACGCGCTGAAGCTGGGCGTCAACCTCGACGACCTGCTGATCAGCCAGCCGGATACCGGCGAGCAGGCGCTCGAGATCGTCGACATGCTGGTGCGCTCGAACGCGGTCGACGTGGTCGTGGTCGACTCGGTCGCCGCGCTCACCCCGCGCGCCGAGATCGAGGGCGAGATGGGCGAGATGCAAGTTGGCCTGCAGGCGCGCCTGATGAGCCAGGCGCTGCGCAAGCTCACCGGCAACATCAAGCGCACCAACTGCATGGTCATCTTCATCAACCAGCTGCGCATGAAGATCGGCAACATGATGCCGGGCCAGAACCCGGAAACCACCACCGGCGGCAACGCGCTGAAGTTCTACGCCTCGGTGCGCCTGGACATCCGCCGCATCGGCTCGGTCAAGAAGGGCGACGAGATCATCGGCAACCAGACCAAGATCAAGGTGGTCAAGAACAAGATGGCGCCGCCCTTCAAGGTGATCGTCACCGAGATCCTGTACGGCGAGGGCATCTCGCGCGAGGGCGAGCTGATCGACATGGGCGTGGACGACAAGCTGGTCGAGAAGTCCGGCGCCTGGTACAGCTGCAGCGGCGAGCGCATCGGCCAGGGCAAGGAAAACGCCCGCCAGTGGCTGAAGGAAAACCCGGTGATGGCCGAACAGCTGGAAGCGAAGCTGCGCGAGAAGCTGGCGCCGAAGGTGGTGGCCAAGCCGGCCGCGCCGGCGGAAGACGTCGAGGCCTGAGTCTTGGCCTGGGGCCGCAAGCCCGCCGGCCCCGCGCCGGACGCCTACCAGCGGGCGCTGGGCCTGCTGGTGCGGCGCGAACACTCGCGCAAGGAGCTCGGCCGGAAACTGGTTTCAAAGGGCGTCGCTCGCGAAGATATGGACCTGGCACTGGACAAGCTCCGCCGCCAGGACTTCCAGAACGACGCCCGTTTTGCGGCGGCGCTGGCCCGTAGCCGGTCCTCGTCCGGCTACGGGCCAGCCCGCATACGTGCCGAGCTTGCCCAGCATGGCCTGGCGCGGGACGAAGTTGCCGCCGCGCTCGAGGCTTGCGAGCGCGACTGGGACGCCTCGGCGCGCGAGATCATCGCGCGCCGCTACGGCGGCAAGGACCTCGGTGACCCCACTCTGCGGCGCAAGGCCGTGGATTTCCTGCTCCGGCGGGGCTTCGAGCAGAAGTGCGCCTTCGCCGCGGCCAGGGCGCCCGCCGGCGAGGCCGACGGCGACGCAGACGCCTTCGAATGAAGACGGTTTGGTAACCTAGGCGCCTGCGGATTCGATTGATTGCTCCGGCCGCCGCCCGCATGTTCGGCGGCAGCGGGGCCTGCGTCGCTCCGCCCCCCTCCAGCCGGCGAACCGACCACCATGAAAAGCAGTGCCGAGATCCGCAAGGATTTCCTCGATTTCTTCGCCGCCCGACGGCCACACCGTCGTGTCCTCGAGCCCGCTGGTGCCGGGCAACGATCCCACGCTGCTGTTCACCAACGCCGGCATGGTGCAGTTCAAGGACGTCTTCCTCGGCGCCGAGAAGCGCAGCTACACGCGCGCGGTCTCGAGTCGCAGCGCTGCGTGCGCGCCGGCGGCAAGCACAACGACCTCGACCAGGTCGGCTACACCGCCCGCCACCACACCTTCTTCGAGATGCTGGGCAACTTCAGCTTCGGCGACTACTTCAAGCAGGACGCGATCGCCTGGGCCTGGGAGCTGCTGACCGAAGATCTGGGGCCTGCCCAAGGAACGCCTGCTGGTCACCATCTATCACACCGACGACGAAGCCTTCGACATCTGGAACCAGGTCGTCGGCCTGCCCGCCGAACGCATCATCCGCATCGGCGACAACAAGGGCGCGCCCTACGCCTCGGACAATTTCTGGCAGATGGCCGACACCGGTCCCTGCGGCCCCTGCAGCGAGATCTTCTACGACCACGGCGCGCACATCCCGGGTGGCCCTCCGGGCTCGCCGGACGAAGACGGCGACCGCTTCATCGAGATCTGGAACAACGTCTTCATGCAGTTCGACCGCCAGCCGGACGGCAGCCTGCTGCCGCTGCCGGCGCCCTGCGTGGACACCGGCATGGGCCTGGAGCGCGTCGCGGCGGTGCTGCAGCACGTGCACAGCAACTACGAGATCGACCTGTTCCAGCACCTGATCAGGCGCGCGGCGCAGCTCACGAAAACCACCGATCTCGACGCCAAGGCGCTGCGGGTGATCGCCGACCACATCCGCGCCTGCAGTTTCCTCATCGTGGACGGCGTGCTGCCCTCCAACGAGGGCCGTGGCTACGTGCTGCGCCGCATCATCCGCCGCGCCATCCGCTACATCTGGAAGCTGGGCGCGCTGCAGCCCGATGGCCTGTTCTGGCGCATGGTCGAGCCGCTGGTGGAAATGATGGGCGACGCGTATCCGGAACTGGCGGCCAAGCGCGCCCTGGTCGAGCAGGCGCTCAAGGCCGAGGAGGGCGCCTTCGCGCAAACGCTCGAGGCCGGCATGCAGCGGCTCGAGAGTGCGCTCGCCGCGGGCGGCGGTCGCATCGACGGCGAACAGTTGTTCCAGTTCCACGACACCTATGGCTGCCCGCCGGACCTGATCCTTGACGTTCTGCGCGAACGCGGCGCGGAGCCGGCGCCGGACGCGGTGGCGCAGTACGAGCGCCTGATGGAGCAGCAGCGCGAGCGGGCGCGCGGCGCCAGCAAGTTCGCCGGGGTGGCGGGTTTGCCGGCGGAGCTGGTCGCTTCGCTCGCGCCAACCGAATTCCTTGGTTACGAGTCCCTGGACCAGGCGGGCTGCACGGTGGTCGCGCTGCTGCGCGGCGGCAAGCCGGTGCAGTCGGCGGGGGAGGGCGACGAAGTCGTCGTTCTGCTCGACAGGACGCCGTTCTACGCCGAGTCCGGCGGCCAGGTCGGTGATACCGGCATGCTTTCCGGGACGGGGAGCGCGCGGGTTGCGGTGCGCGACACCCTCAAGCTGTCGGCCATATTCCATGGCCATGTCGGCAAGCTCGAGGGTGGCTCGCTGAAAGTCGGGGACAAGCTGCGCGCGCAGGTGGATGGCGAACGTCGTCAGGCAATCGTGCTTAACCACTCGGCCACGCACCTGCTGCACGCCGCGCTGCGCAGCGTTCTCGGCGAGCACGTAACGCAAAAGGGATCCTGGTCGCGCCCGAGCGCCTGCGCTTCGATTTCTCGCATTTCAGGCCGATCACGCGCGAGGAGCTGGCGCGCATCGAGGCGATGGTCAACGCCGAGATCCGCCGCAATCCCGACGCCGAAGTGCACAACATGGGCATGGAGGAGGCGCTGGCCTTCGGCGCCATGGCGCTGTTCGGCGAGAAGTACGGCGAACACGTGCGCGTGCTGCGCATGGGCACGTTCTCCACCGAGCTGTGCGGCGGCACCCACGTGCATCGCACCGGTGACATCGGCGTGTTCAAGATCGTCCACGAGGGCGGCATCGCGGCGGGCGTGCGGCGCATCGAGGCGGTCACCGGGCGAGGGCGCTGCTCGCATGGTTCGCCGAACAGCAGCGGCGAATCGACGAGGTATCCGAATTGGTCGGCGGCAAGGGCGAGGAAGCGCTCGACAAGCTGCGGCAGCTGCTGCACAAGCAGCGCCAGCTCGAGCGCGAGCTGGAGTCCTTCCGCAGCAAGGCGACCAGCGGCGCGACCTCGGCGCTGGCCGAGCAGGCGCTGGATGTCGGCGGCGTGAAGGTGGTCTCGGCGCGCCTGGAGGGACTCGACGCCAAGGCCTTGCGCGACGCGCTCGACATGCTCAAGGAAAAATTCCCCGACGCGGTGATCCTGCTGGCTTCTGCGGTGGACGGCAAAGCCTCGCTGGTCGCCGGTGTGAAAGGCAGTGCCCTGGGCAAGGTCAAGGCTGGAGATCTGCTTGCGCACGTGGCGGGGTTGATCGGCGGCAAGGGCGGCGGGCGCCCGGACATGGCGCAGGGCGGCGGTCCCGATGGCCCGGCGCTGGCCGGCGCGCTGGCTGGCGTGCGCGACTGGGTGGCGCAGCGCCTGGGCTGAGCTCGCGCCGAAAAACCGGGTTCGCAGCGCGAACAAGCGCTCGCTTTTGCGCGGACCGTGACTTTCGCCGGTTTGCGCGCGGGGCCGGGGCGCAATACCATCCGGCAACGTTGCGCTCGCGCGACGGGAACCGCGGGCCATGCCCGGGGTCGAAGCAGGGACGTATCAAGGACGAAGCATGCTGATTCTTACGCGCCGGGTGGGCGAGACCCTGATGATCGGTGACTCCGTCACCGTCACCATCCTGGGCGTGAAGGGCAACCAGGTGCGAGTCGGCATCACGGCCCCGAAGGACGTCGCCGTGCACCGCGAGGAAATCTTCCAGCGCATCGGCCGGGAAGCGGCCGCGGGCGGCGCGGGGCAGGCCGCGGACGGCAATTCCGACGATTCCGGTTTACCGCAGGGCAGTTGAGCGGCTATCCTGTGCGGCCTGCCGGTGCGGAAGACGCGCCGGGCGGGTGAAATTCCCGGAGAGATGCCCGAGAGGCCGAAGGGGCTCCCCTGCTAAGGGAGTATGGGCTTTAACTCCCATCGAGGGTTCGAATCCCTCTCTCTCCGCCAGATACGACAGCGCCCCCGCAAGGGGGCGTTGCCGTATCTGGCGGAGAGAGAGGGATTCGGCTTTTGGCATTTCGCTCTAACCGAAATTTGACGTCGCCAAACCGCATCCTTCATACTTACCGTTCTGCGCGCCCGTAGCTCAGCTGGATAGAGCACCAGGCTACGAACTTGGTGGTCGGGAGTTCGAATCTCTCCGGGCGCGCCACTAACCTGAAAAGGCCAGCGAGTCATTCTCGCTGGCCTTTTTTATTTATGGCGACCGACCAGGATCAAATGAAGCCTGGGGCGCACCCTGTTTCAACCGCGGCGCCTTCCAGCGCGGCCGCGTCGACCCTGAGTGCCCTCCGGCGCATGCGCCTCGGGTGCCGCCGGCAGGAGCGGCAACTCCGACTGCTCCACCATTCCTGAAACCACCAGGCGGCGCAGTTCGGCATCGATGGCCGGATCCGTCTCCAGTGGCTGGTAGGCGGCAAGCCGCTTCTCGACTTCCTCGCAGGCACGGGTATTGAGATCCTTGGCGCCCGTCTTGAGCCACGCCTCGCGGTTCTCGCGGTCCCATGCTGGCTGCGTGAGGTACAGTTCCTGCGGCCAGTGTTTGAGCGTATGCGGCGCGGTGATCAGGTGATCGTGCTCGCGCAACTGGCTGACCAGGTCCATGGTCGGAAGGTCGTCCAGCACGCGGATTTCGCGCACGAAGTGCAGGCATTGGCCGCAGACTTCGTTGTCGAAGACCAGCTTGGGCAAGCTGAAGGTCAACACGAAGTCGAGCATGCCTGGGCCGGAGACCGAGTTGACCCCGGCGAGTGCCGCCAGCAGGGCGCTGCCGAAAGTCTCCGCGCCGGCCTGCGCGTCAAGGAACTTGCTGTCCGACAGCGCCATGTAAGCCTGGGTCGGCAGCTGCAGCTTCTTCGCGACGGCCACATAGGCGACGTTAAGTTGCTGCGCCTCGATGGCCGCCATGGGCGAGCTCGCCGACTTCATGTGGAAGGTGGCCGGGGCGCCGCCAAGCACCACCGGCGTACCCGGCTTCACGACCTGGGCCATCGTGATTCCCGACAACGTATCGACGAGGTGGAAGACCAGCGCGCCGATCAGGGTCACGGGCGCGATCAGCCCCATCAATGTGACCGGGACGATTTCGACCGGGATGCCGGCCTCGACGCAGTCGAGCATGTTCTGGCAGGAGTCCTCGCTGTAACGGAAATTGCCGGTGGCGGTGATGGTGAACATCGACATCGGCTTCGCGATGAGGTCGGCGCGATCATGCCGGAACAACTGCATCATCTCGACCATGCGCGGGGTGCCGTGTTCGCTGAACGCACCCGAGACCACCGGCTTTTTGGAGTTGGTCAAGGTCATGTAAAGGCGCCAGGCATCGGAAACCTGCGGCTCGATATCCGAGTTGGTGGAAAAGGCGGTTGCCAGGTAAGCGATGTTCTCGAGGCCGTCGCAAAGTCGCGCGTACTCGACGAAATCGGCGGAATTGGCCAGCCGGTGTTCACCACTACGGTGATCGAGGATCTGCAGTCCGCTGGAACCAGGCACGTAGTGCACGTTGTTGCCGCCCAGTTCGGCATGCGGCAAGCCATCCCTGTTGTAGAGAGTGAAGCTCTTCGGCGCGGTTGCGATGGCCCGCTCGACGACATCGGCGGGAAACAGCACGCGAACGCCACTGGGATCGGTCTTGAGGCCATGATCGAGCAGTCGTTGCTTCATGCCGTCGCCGCGGATCTCCATTCCGACTTCGGCCATGATGCGCTTGGCCTCGACCAGGACCCGGTCGATCATTTCGTCGCTGAGAACATTCAAGGTCGGACGCATGCTGGGAATCCTCGAGTCAGGGTCGCGGCGCCGCGTTCTGCAGTTCGGCGATGAATTGGTGTCGCCAGGTCTCGGCCCGCTGAACCTGGTTGAAGCAATAGATATGGTGTCCCATGATTCGCATGGCCGGGTCGGCGAGCCACGGCGCCAGCGCCCTCAGCAGCGCGTCTGGCCGATAAGTCTTCGATTTCAGCATCTGGCTGGCGATCCTGCCGTGGCGACGCAGGTAGCGCAGCGAGTCGCCCACCCCTATCCGCATCGAGGTCAACACCAGTGAACTGCGATCGGCTTCGCCCGGCATGCCGAGCCAGGCGGGGAGGGTGATGCCGCGGCGGCGGATATCCTCCAGCCACAGGCCGAGCGTGCGTGCGTCGAAACACATCTGGGTGACGAGATAGGTGGCGTAACGCTGTTTCTTCTCAAGTTCGCGTAGCAGCACCTCCTGGCTCACCAAGGGGTGCCCTTCCGGATGCGCAGCTACGCCGATTTCGCTGAACTTGTGGTCGAATTCCGAAATCGAGCGCAGCAACTCGAAGGCGGTGGCGAATTTTCCAATCGGCTTCCTGGCGTCGCCGCCGGGGACGAACAGGCTGTCGATCGGATGATCGTCCAGCCGCTTGAGTATTTCGCGCAGATGGGCATCGTCCCGCACCATTTTTGCCGCGATATGCGGCACCACGCGAAAACCCTGTTTGATCAATCGTTCGGAAAGATCCAGCGTTGCCTCGACACCCTTGGTGGGTGAACAGGTCACCGCCACATAGGCATTCCGGGGCAGCACCTGCAGGCGCTGCTCGATCGTTTCGGTCGGAAAAATCTCCATGTAGGCCTCGCTGATCGTATGGATCAGGGCCTGGCGCTGCGCTTCCGGATCATGAATGGTCACTTGCCTCAACGCCGCCGGCGCCGCGTTGAATCAGCCATGGGATCGGCTGCGGGGGCCGGAAGATCGACCGCCCTGGACAGTTCTCTGAACACATCCGTCTTGTGCGGAATCGCCATCGCGGCGACAAAAAGCTGTTGGAAATTGGCGGCAATGGCCGTCTCGATCTTCTCCACGCGTCGCACGCGCTCCTCGATGGCCGGGCGGGAATCGCGATCGAGCAGGGCGATCCGCGCGCCGGTGCCGGCTGCATTTCCGGCGGATGACACCTGGTCCAGCCGGCAGTCGGGAATCATGCCGAGCACCATCGCGTACTTGACGTCGATGTGCGCGCCGAAGGCTCCCGCCAGCCGGATGCGATCGACCTTCTCCACGCCAAGCCGTTCCATCAACAGGCGCGCACCTGCGTAAAGCGCAGCCTTGGCCAGTTGGATCGCGCGCACGTCGTTCTGCTGGATGCGCACGCCCGGCTCGCCTTCGTGCAGGACATAGGCAAACGTCCTGCCTTCGCCGATTACCCGCGGCGATCTTGCGGCCATCGCGCCGGACACCACGCCATCGGCCGTGATGATGCCGGTGAGATACATTTCCGCGACGGCCTCGATGATGCCCGATCCGCAGATTCCGGTTACGCCGCAGGCCGGCATCTTCGCGAGAAAATCCGGGTCATCGGACCACAGATCGCAGCCGATCACCTTGAATCTCGGCTCCAGGGTTTCGCGATCGATGCGTACGCGTTCGATCGCGCCCGGCGCGGCGCGCTGCCCGGAGCTGATCTGCGCGCCCTCGAAGGCGGGCCCTGTGGGGCTCGATGCCGCCAGGATCCGGTCGCGGTTGCCGACCAGGATTTCCGCGTTGGTGCCGACATCGACGATCAGCGATATCTCGTCGCGCTCATACGGCGCTTCGGCAAGCAACACGCCGGCGGTGTCGGCGCCGACGTGTCCGGCTATGCACGGCAACGCGTAGACGTAGCCGCCTGCATTGATGGCGATATCCAGGTCGCGCGCGGGCACGCTGCAGGCTGCATCGCTGGCCAACGCGAATGGCGCGGTGCCGAGTTCGACCGGATTTATCCCCAGCACCAGGTGATGCATGATCGGGTTGCCAACCACGGTCATTTCGACGATATCGCTCACCTCGATGCCGGCCTGGGCGGCAACCTCGGCCACCAGTTCGCTGATTGCCAGGCGCACCACGCGGGTCAACTCGGCTTCGCCGTCTGGATTCATCATCACGTAGGAGACCCGGCTCATCAGGTCTTCGCCGAAGCGGATCTGTGGATTCATGCGGCCCGCGCTGCCGATCACCTCTCCACTCGCAAGCTGGCACAAGTGCGCTGCGATCGTCGTCGAGCCAACATCGACTGCGACGCCATAAAGCTGATCGCGGAAGCCCGGCCACACGGCGATGACTTCGCGGCTGTCCCGCACCGCCACCGTGACCTGCCAGTTGCCGGCGCGCAGTGCGTGCTGAAGGGTCTGGACCACCGGTAATGCGCACGCCAGGCCGTCCAGTTGCCACTCGCTCTTCAGGGCAGCCATCAGCCGCTGCAAGTCGCCGCTGGGGTCCTGCATGTCCGGCTGGCCGACTTCAACAAAGTAGGGATGCACCATCGGGTTGACGTCGATGTCATGCGCTTCATGCGGTTTGCGCACCACCTGGTGGTGGACCTGGCTACTGGCCGGCACGTCGATCGCCACATCGTCGAGGATCGCGACCTGGCAGCCGAGGCGGCAGCCGGGGTCGAGCCCCCGGCTGCGGCCGGCGTAGCGAATCTCCACCTCGCCCGGCGCAGAAACGTGGCTGGCACGGGACACGATGCCGTGTTTCGCCATCTCGCCTTCGGCAACCTGTACCTGGCAGCGGCCGCAGATGCCGCGACCACCGCAGGCCGAATCCAGATCCACGCCCAGGCTGCGCGCTGCCTGCAACACCGTCGTGCCGGCCGCAACGCGACCGCGCCGCCCCGAGGGCGAGAACACGACAAGCGGATCGTCGGTCGGAGAGGTCATGGCAGTCTTCGGCTCAGGCCCGGCCGCGGCGCCCGGTGACGCGACGTCCGCGAACAGTCGAGCCTTCGGGTGGCACTTCGCGATAAGTGCGGATCCAGTTGGCGCATTGCGGGTCGTGTCCCATCACCACGTCGGCGCCGCGCACTGCCTGCATCAAGTCGGCATGCAGGGGATTGGTTATCGCCGAGGTCATGCCGGCGCCGATCGCCATGCTGATGAACGAGGAATTCAGGCCATTGCGGTTGGGCAGGCCGAAGCTCAGGTTGGACGCGCCGCAAGTAGTGTTCACATGCAGTTCGTTGCGCAGACGGTGGACCAGGCGCAAGACCTGGGTGCCAGCGCTGTTGATCGCACCGATCGGCATCATCAGCGGATCGACGATCACGTCGGAGGCGGGGATGCCGTAGTCCATCGCCCGTTGCACGATCTTTTTCGCCACCGCGAAGCGCACGTCGATGTCTTCGGAGATACCGGTGTCGTCGTTGGAAATCGCGACCACCGCGCAGCCGTACTTCTTGACCAGCGGCAGCACGCGCTCCAGGCGTTCTTCTTCCCCGGTTACCGAATTCAGCAGGGCCTTGCCTTCATAGGCGGCCAAGCCCGCCTCGAGCGCGGTGACCATCGATGAATCGATGCAAAGCGGCACGTCGGTGATCGATTGCAGCAGCTTGATGCATTCGGCAAGGATGCCTGGCTCATCCGCCAGCGGGATGCCGGCATTGACATCGAGGATCCGCGCTCCGGCTTGCACCTGGGCCAAGGCATCGGCCACTACGCGGCTGTAGTCGCCGCGCTTCATTTCCGCCGCGAGCTGCTTGCGGCCGCTGGGGTTGATGCGCTCGCCGATCACCACGAACGGCTGGTCGAAGCCGATGACGACCTCGCGCGTGCGGGAACTGATTACGGTACGTGTCATTGGCTGGGTCCTGTTTCCGGTTTTTGCCGCGACGGTTTCTCAGTTCCGCCATTGCATGATTTGCTCCGACACGGCCCGGTTGATCGGCCCAAGCCCGGTGTGGTGGCGCTGATAGGCCAGCCCGAGGAACTGCGCATGCTGGCGCGCCGCCAGGTCCAGCCCGGGATCGCCGGACTGGTCCAGGAAGACGACGCGGGTGTAATTGCCGAAATAGGCCGAGAGCAATTGCGGATGCCGATCGAGCCCCAGGCCCCGCCTCACCAGTCGGTCGAAGTGGCGCACCAGGAAGTCGGTGAGGTAGAAGGTTCCCGGCTCGGCGTCGACCATTTCGCCGAACACGGCCGAGCCCGCGAAGAACTCGTAGCAGTGCGCGCCGGGCAATCGCTCGATGCCGTAGTGGCGCAGTACCTCGTCGATGCCGCCACCGGTGCCGCAATCGGCATAGGCCACGAAGATGTGTGCGTGCGAGTCGCGGTATTTCTCGATAGTGGCCCGAAGCAGGGCGGGTATCCGCTCGGGCCGATTGTGCAAATCGGCGGGGAGGCACTGGACGGCCAGGTGCGGCCATCCGTTCATCTCGCGCAACGCGACCAACTCCCTGGCCAGGGCGCCGCAGGCGATGACGAGGACCGGCGTTTCCACTGGCCGCGCTCAGGCGCGCGCCGCGCGACGTTCCAGTACCAGCAGCTTGGCGGTATCGACAGCCGTGGCCGCGTCGCGGCAATAGGCGTTGGCGCCGACGGCCCTGCCGAACTCCTCATTGAGCGGGGCGCCGCCGACCAGCACGATGAAGTCGTCGCGCATTCCCTGAGCCTTCATCGCATCGATCACTACCTTCATGTAGGGCATCGTCGTGGTCAGCAGCGCCGACATGCCGAGGATGTCGGGACGGTGCTCGCGCAAGGCGGCGATGTACTTGTCAGCGTCCGTATTGATGCCGATGTCGATCACTTCGAATCCGGCGCCCTCCATCATCATGCCAACCAGGTTCTTGCCGATGTCGTGGATGTCGCCTTTCACCGTGCCGATCACCACCCTGCCGACGGGTTCGGCGCCGGCCGCGGAGAGAATCGGCTTGAGGATGGCCATTCCGGCCTTCATCGCATTTGCCGCCAGCAACACCTCGGGCACGAACAGGATGCCGTCGCGGAAGTCCACGCCGACGATGTTCATGCCAGCCACCAGTGCATCGTCCAGGACCCGCTTGGCTTCCCAGCCACGGTCGAGCAGGATCCGGGTTGCTTCGCTGATTTCATCCGCGAGCCCGTCGTACAGGTCATCGAAGATCTGTTCGACAAGTTCCTCGTCGGAGAGGTTGGACAGGATGATCTCGGCGTTGTCGCTGCTGGCTTGAGACATGCACGGACCCCGATCTTCGGGCAGCTGAAGGCATGATGCTAAACGATCGTTCAGTATCGGGCAAACTGGGGCCTGTGCCGGCTGCCGCGCAACTCGAAGCGCTCGGTATGGCCCGGTCCGCCGTGGTCAGTTCTCGATCAGGTACAACATCAGGTAGACGGCCACGCCGGTAAGCGACACGTACATCCAGATCGGCCAGGTCCAACGTGCCCAACGTCTATGGCGAGGCACGATTCGCTTCAGGCCCAACCAGGCCGTTACCAGGATCAGCGGCAAAGATGCGGCCGCCAGAAGTACGTGGCTGATCAGCAGGACGTAATAGAGGCTCCGAACCACACCCTGCCCCCGGAAAACGAAGATGGGCGCGGACAGGTGGTAGGCGATGTACGAAAGCAGGAACAGCGCGGACACGCCCAGCGCCGACAGCATCGCGACCCGGTGCGCCTCGATGCGTCCCTGGGCAACCAGCACCCGCGCGGCGACCAGCAGGATGATTGAAATCCCGTTGAGCATTGCATTGAGGTGCGGGAGAATGCTTGCGGAATTCATCGGTATGGCGCGGCTGGCGCTGGGTGCCATGGCATCTTCAGGCATGGCGAACCCGGGCGCAATCCGCTTCCTCGACTGACCCAAGTCAAGGCAGCGGCGTCTGGTGCCATGCATCCTGACCGTGACAGGTGCAACCTGCGCTGCTGCCGACACCAGTTCAATGCAGACAACTTCATTGCGATTGATGGCTCCCTTCCTCGCCGCCGCCGGGCTGGCCCTGGCGCTCTGGGCCTGGATGCAGGCACCTTCGCGCGTGGCGGACGCCGGAGATGCATCACCGGAGTTGCAGGCTGTGCTGTGGCCGGTTGCGCGCCCCGTGGCGCCGTTCCGGATGCGCACCCATCGCGGCGAAGCCTTCGACCAGAATTCCTTCAAGGGACAGTGGAATTTCGTCGTCTTCGGATTCCTGCAGTGTCCGGACGTTTGCCCGACCACCTTGCAGGCCTTGCGTGGATTCCGCCGAAGTTTGCTGCAGAACGACCCGGCTGCCGCCAGGCATCGCTTCGTGTTCGTGACCGTGGACCCGGAGAACGACACCGCCGGGCGCATCGGACCCTATCTGGCGTACTTCGACCCGGAGTTCATCGGGCTAGTCGACGGCAGCGGCGAGCTTGCCAAGCTGGCCGGCTCGCTGGCGGTCCACTACGCCAGGCGTCGGGACGGGGATGGCAACATCAGCTTCGAACACACCGCCGCGGTCATGGTCGTCGACCCGGCGGGCCGGGTGGTGGGGGCGCTGCCCTCGCCGCATGATCCGGCCGTGATGAAGCGGCGATTCCTCGCGCTGCAGCGGCATGTCGAAGTCGGCAACGACAAGCACTGGTGGGCAGCAATGGGCGCAGATTCGGGAGCGGTTGATCCAGATCAATGACGCCCCCCCCGCGCGAGCGGTAAACATGACCAGCTCGGTGCCTCGCCATGGATCCGAGCCGATGACCCAAGGGGGCCGACGTCCCGGCTTGAAGCCGGAGCGGAAGCCGGATAAGGTCATCGTCCAATGGCAGGTTCCAGCGTCGGCAAGGGGAATTGCATGCGCTCGCACGATCAGGAGAGTCTCCATGAGTGACGAACAGCGCGGCCTGGGCGAAGCAGGCGACGACGCGAAGATCCCCTTGATGCAGCAGTTGCTGGACAACCCGTTCCTGCTGCTGTTCCTGGGGGTGATGATCCCGTCGGTCGTCTACACCCTCTGGGGAGTCATCGACATCCTCACGATCCCGCTCGCGAAATAAATCCGCAGCCGCGCCAACTTTTGGGGAAATACCATGAGCGCAATTTTACCGCCGGCCGAACGACTGTGGTGGAAGCACCCGATCGACCGTGTCGAAGGCACCTGGATCGCGATCGCATTCGTGTGGTGCATGATCATGTTTTTCATGATGGTGGGCTGGCACATCTACGGCAAGCAGAATCTGTCCACCGAGACCTACAAGACGACGCCAGAGGCGTTTTCCGAGAAGGCCCAGGCGGTGGTCGACAAGTACACCGTGCGCCACGAGACCGATGCGGAGACCCCGGTGGTAGCGCCCCCAGCGGGCAGCGATGTGTACATGATCGCGAGACTGTGGAGTTTCTGGCCGATTCTCGAACTCGAGAAGGACAAGACCTATCGCCTGCACCTGACTTCCATGGACTACAACCACGGCTTTTCGCTGCAGCCGGCGAACATCAACATCCAGATCGTGCCTGGTTATGAGCACGTGGTGACGGTCACGCCCAACCAGAGTGGCACGTTCTCGGTGGTCTGCAACGAATACTGCGGGATCGGCCATCACACGATGGTCGGCCGCATCTACGTCAAATAAGGGGCGCCGCACATGTCGCACGCAACCACCTATCGGACATGCCCGCGCTCAGGCCTGCAGTTCGAGGCGCATGCGGAAAAGCTGATGATCGCCAACGCAGTCGCGGCGGTCGTGTTCCTGTTGCTGGGCGGAATCCTGGCGATAGGCGTGGTGCTGACCCGCTGGCCGGCGGTGCACTGGCTCGAAGCCGATACCTTCTACCAGGTACTTACCGCGCACGGCATCGACATGCTGATCTTCTGGATCATCTTCTTCGAGATGGCGGTGCTGTATTTCTGCTCGTCGACCTTGCTGCGCTGCCGATTGGCCACGCCGCGGCTGGCATGGGCGGCGTTCGCTCTGATGATGATCGGCGCCATCATGAACAACTATGCGGTTTATCAGGGCGCATCCAGCGTCATGATGACCTCGTACGTTCCGATGATGGCGGCGCCTTCGTTCTATCTCGGCCTGATCCTGTTCGCGGTCGGTGCCTTGATCGCCTGCTTCGTGTTCCTCGGCACGCTGGTCATCGCCAAGCGCGACCGGACTTACCAGGGTTCAGTGCCGCTGGTGACGTTCGGTGCCATCACCGCCTGCATCATCGCGGTGTTCACCATCGTTTCCGGCGCCATCATCCTGATCCCCACCTATCTGCTGTCGATCGGGGTCATCGACGCGGTCGATCCGTTGATCTACCGCACCATCTGGTGGGCCTTCGGCCACTCCTCGCAGCAGATCAATGTCGCTGCCCACATCTCGATCTGGTACGCGGTCGCCGCCATCGTCTTCGGCGCCAAGCCGATGTCCGAGCGGGTCAGCCGTGGCGCCTTCCTGCTCTACATCCTGTTCCTGCAACTGGCGAGCGCCCACCATCTGCTGTCCGATCCCGGCATGAGCACCGAGTGGAAGGTGGTCAATACCAGCTACTTCATGTATTTCGCGGTGCTGGCATCGATGATCCATGGACTGACCATCCCCGGGGCGATCGAAGTCGCGCAACGGGCGAAGGGCTACAACAAGGGTCTGTTCGAGTGGCTGCGCAAGGCGCCCTGGGGCAATCCGGCATTCTCCGGTGTGTTCATCTCGCTCATCGGTTTCGGCTTCCTCGGCGGAATCTCCGGCGTCATGATGGGCACCGAACAACTCAACATGATCATCCACAACACGATCTATGTCCCCGGCCATTTCCACGCGACTGTTGTGGTCGGTACCAGCCTGTCGTTCATGGCATTGACCTACTTCCTGATACCCGTGCTGTTCAAGCGTGAAACGATCAGCCCCGGGCTGGCGAGGTGGCAGCCCTATCTGTTCGGGCTGTCGATGTATTTCTTCTGCCTGGTGATGATGGGCGCCGGAACGCTGGGCGTCTCGCGTCGGCATTGGGACATGGCTTTCAGCGGCGCCGCCCTGGCTTACGAATGGCCCGGCACTGCCTATCTCCTGATGGGCCTGGTCGGAGTGGCGGGCCTGGCCGCAATCGTCGGTGGCGCAATTTACATCTACGTCACGGTCGGATCGCTGTTGTGGGGAAAGAAGCTCGATGCCGGGGTCACCAGCAGTGCTCCCACGCCGATTCCGCCGACGGCTCCCAGCCAGGAAGTGCAAAGCTATGGATCAATCGGCTTTGCAGCGCCGGGCACATTCGTGCTGGCGATGGTTTTCCTGGTGTCATTCATCCTCTACTATTTCGTGAACTGGAAGTACTTGTCCACGCTCTGGGGGTTGAGCTGAGTCCCAGGATGGCAACAGGCTCCGCGCCATGACCGCAAGTTGAGTTCGCGAGACGCTTGTTTTCGCGCCGTCGGCACCAGAGGCCTCTGCCATGAGTACCACGTCCTCCATCGCCGACGTCAGCCTGTCGACCCGGGCACGCATCGTGCTGAGTCTGTTCAAGTTGCGCATTGGCAGCCTGATCATGATCACGGCTATGGTGGGAATGGTGGTTACTCCGGGCCGGGAGTTGGCATGGATCGAGCGGCTGGTGCTGGCGTTGTCGGTGCTGGTCGCCTCGGCCAGCGCCGGCGCGTTCAACCAGTATTACGAGCGCGCATCGGATCGCCTGATGGTCCGCACCCGGGACCGCGCCTTCGCCAGCGGGGTGCTTGTCCCCGGCCAGGAGTGGCTCTGGCTGATGGGCGCGATGCTGGTGGCTGCAGTGGCCGCGGCTGCCTGGCTCCTGAATCCGGTCTCTGCCCTGTTCGTGTTCCTCGGCGCGTTCGTGTATGCGGGCGTCTATACGGTCTGGCTCAAGCGGCGCTCGGCCTGGAATATCGTCATCGGCGGGCTGGCCGGCAGTTTCGCCGCGCTGGCCGGGGCCGCTGCGGTGGATCCGGCCGTCGGGCCGGCAGGCCTGATTCTGGCGCTGGTGCTGCTGCTCTGGACGCCGCCGCATTTCTGGAGCCTGGCGATCGCCTACCAGCGCGAGTACCGCGCGGCTGGCGTTCCGATGCTGCCGGTCGTGGTCGGCATTCCCCGCGCTGCCCGCATCGTGCTGGTCTCGACCATTGCGCTGGTGCTGGCTTCGCTGTTGCCGATGCTGTTCGGGGCCGGGCCGATATACCTGGTGGGCGCCGCCACCGGTGGCATCTACTTCCTCATCAAGGCCCGCGCTCTGGACAGGACGCCCGACCGAAGCACGGCCATGGGCAGCTTCCTGGCCTCACTGCTGCAGTTGTCCTTGCTGCTCGCCGGTGCCTGCCTCGACTCGCTGTTGCGGTGAGCGCGATGGCGCCGGCGCCGAGCCATCGTGTCTGCCGGCTGCGTACGCGAATGTTGAAGGCGGGTTTGTGCGCCTTGCTTGCGCTCACCGCCGCCGCGCAAGGTAAACCGGCCGAGGCAGCCGAGGCGGGTAGCCAGCCGGATGCCTCGCACCTGGCCGCCACTGGCGCTGCCAGCTCGGCAGGCTCCGGGCTGGCCCAGGACGCTGCGTTCGAGCGCAGTCGCGCCGTGATCGGGAAGCGGCCAGTGGACCACGTCATGCTTGACCAGGATCGCCGTCGGGTCACGCTGGCCGAGTTCCGCGGCAAGCCGCTGCTGGTGAATTTCATCTACACCGGTTGCTTCCAGGTGTGTCCGACCACCTCGCGCGCGCTCAACGGGGCGGTGAAGGCGATGCGGACGCGATTCGGCAGCGATCAGTTCAACATCGTCAGCATCGGTTTCGACCAGCCGACCGATTCGCCGGCCGCGCTGGGAGTCTTCGCGGCGCAGCAGCGCATCGATGTGGCCAACTGGCGTTTCCTTAGTCCGCGCGCCGAAGACGTGCCGGCGCTGGCGCGTGATTTTGGCTTCAGCTATGCGAGAACACCCATCGGATTCGAGCACACCCTTCAGGTCAGCATCCTCGATGCAGAGGGGCGCATCTATCGACAGGTCTACGGGGACGGCTTTGCCGCCGATGCTCTTGGCGAACCACTGAAGCAGCTGATCGCCGGAAATCTGCTCGCGGATACGCAGGGTTGGGGCGACCTGATCGGTCGAGTCCGCATACTATGTTCGGTATACGACCCCGTTTCCGGCAAGTACCGGACCGATTACACGCTGTACGTCGAACTGGCGGGAGGAATGACCTTTGTGCTGGCGATGCTCTGGTTTGCGCTGTCGGAGTGGCGAGCCTTCCGACTGTCGAAGCGTTTGACGTCGGGCTGACTGACGGAGTCCCGAACCCGACGATGTCCAGCTTTCACCAACCCGCCACCTGGGTCGCGCAGGCAGCGCTCTACGCTGTGTTTGCGGGTGTTATCGCCTTGTTTTCCTCCTGGCCGAACTTCCGTTCGTTGCAGGCGCGCGAGGGGCTGATCACCATCAGCATCGCGCATCATGGTCAGCGACTGCAGCCCTGCCGCGAACAGACGGCTGAAGAACTGGCGCGCCTGCCGCCCAACATGCGCGCGAAGTCGCGCTGCCCTCGCGAACGCGCGCCGCTGCTGGTCGAGGTCGACATCGACGGGAAAACGGTGCTACGGCAGCGCGCCGAGGCTTCCGGTCTGTCGAGCGACGGGGCAGGCAAGCTGTACCGTCGAATGCCGGTGGCGGTGGGCAGGCACCGGATCGAGGTCCGGTTGCGCGACAGCAAGCGCAGCCAGGGCTTCGATTACGTCCATGAGCAAGTAGTGGAATTGGGCCCGGCGGAGATCCTGGTGGTTGACTTCGATTCCGAAAAACGGGAATTCACTTTTCGATGAATCGATCGCTGGATATCGACCCGCGCCCCGCAGCGCCGTTCCTTGCCGCTGTCGGCGGCGGCCATGAATATGCGCTTGAGGTGGGGCAGGGCGTTGACAGGGCCTTGGCCCGGGCCTGGCTCGGACTGGGCCTGTTCGCACTGGTGGGGTCGGGCGTGTTTTCGATCCTGCTGGTGGCTTCGCGATCGCCCTTCGTCAACCAGTGGTTGCCGGTCCAGAGCTTTTTCCGGGTGGCGCTGGTGGTGCACGTCGATCTTTCCGTGCTGGTCTGGTTCGTTTCCGTTGCCGGGCTTTTGTGGACGGTGGCCGGCAGCCGTCGTGCCGCTGGCGTGAGCTGGACCGCGCTCCTCATGTGCGGCGCGGGAACGGCGGTCATGGCGCTGGCACCCTTCTTTGGCCGGGGCGAGCCGGTCATGGCGAACTACGTGCCGGTGCTCGACGGTGCGATGTTCCTGACCGGCTTGGTGTTGTTCGCCCTTGGCAGCGGAACCCTGGTCCTGTGGAGCTTGTGGGCGGGGCCGAGGCCCGGCCCCGAACTGAGCGGCGCGGCCGCCTTGCGTTTCGGTCTGTCCGTCTCGGCGGTGGCCGGCGCGGTCGCGCTGCTTGCCTTTGCCTGGTCGCTGGCACTGGTGCCGACTGACCTCGACAGCAAGGCCTACTACGAGATCCTGTTCTGGGGCGGCGGGCATGCCCTGCAGTTCGTCTGGACGCTGCTGATGCTGGTCGCCTGGCTGTGGCTGGCGAGCGCCACCGGTGCGCGGGTTCCGATGAGCCCGCGGCTGGCAGCGGCGATGTTCGGGCTGGCGCTGGTTGGCGTGTTCGCCACGCCGTATGCCTACCTTGCCCACGACATCGCCTCGGTCGAGCATCGCCAGCTTCACACCTGGGCCATGCGCCTCGGCGGTGGCCTTGCCATCCTGCCGATCGGTCTGGCTACGGTGCTTGCCCTGTGGCGCCGGGCCACGCCGCTGGCTCCCGCCGCGCAGCCGTTGCAGGCGGCGCTGGTCGCCTCGATCGTGCTGTTCGCCGTCGGCGGGGTCATCGGGATTTTCATCAGCGGCAGCAACGTGAAGATTCCCGCGCACTACCACGGATCAATCGTCGGGGTGACCCTCGCCCTGATGGGGCTGGTCTACCTGCTGCTGCCCAGGCTCGGCTACCGGGCGCCGATCGGCAGGATGGCGCGCTGGCAACCCACCGTCTACGGCGCTGGTCAGCTGATGCACATCGTCGGACTGGTGTGGTCGGGCGGCTATGGCGTGCAGCGCAAGGTGGCCGGCGCCGATCAGGTGCTGCGCAGCACGCCGGAAATTGCCGGAATGGCATTGATGGGCCTCGGTGGGGCGATTGCCATTCTCGGTGGCCTGCTGTTCATCGTCGTGGTGATGAAGTCCGTGCTGGGACCGGCGGACAGCGGGATTGCTGCCTCATGATCAAGGCCTCGCAACGCCTGCTGCGTTGGGGCTTCATGCGCATCGAAGCACTGTTCAACCGCGCGTTCGGCGACCGCATCAATCCCTTCTATCAATTGGGTGCCATCGCCTTCTTCCTGTTCTGGCTGGTCTCCGGCAGCGGGCTGTACCTGTACATCTTCTTCGATACCAGCGTGACCGGCGCGTACGCTTCGGTGGAAGCGCTGACCCACGGGCAATGGTATCTGGGCGGAATCCTGCGCAGCGTGCATCGCTACGCATCGGATGCCCTGGTCCTGGTCATGTTCATCCACCTGCTGCGGCATTTCGCCTTCGACCACCTGCGGGGCTACCGCTGGTTTGCCTGGGTCACTGGCGTCGGCCTGATCTGGTTCATGTACATCTGCGGAATCAACGGCTACATGCTGCCGTGGGACCGGCTCGCGCAATTCGTCACCGTCGCCAGCTTCGAGTGGCTGGACTGGCTGCCGGGCATGGGTGGCAGCCTGGTACGCAATTTCATGTACCCGGACAGCGTCGAGGACCGATTCTTCTCGTTGTTGGCATTCGTGCATATCGGCGCACCGCTGCTCACCCTGCTGCTGATGTGGGTCCACATCCAGCGCGTTCCCAAGGCCAGCACGACGCCGCCGCGCGCCATCGCAATCGGCATCTGCATCATGCTGCTGGTGCTTGCCGCAGTGAAGCCGGCGCTGAGCCAGGGCGGCCCGGCCGACCTGGGGACCGCCGTCGCCGAGATCGGACTGGACTGGTTCTATCTCGGCCTGCTGCCGTTGATCTACCGGATGCCGATCTGGCAGGTGTGGTCGCTGGCTGCGGTCGTCACGTTGCTGTTGGCGGCATTGCCCTGGCTGCCGCTGCGTCGTCGGGACGCGCGCGGCGAACTTAACCTCGAACTGCATCCCGGCGGCCACCGGGTGCCGGCCCGGCCTGGCGAGACGCTGCTGGATGCGGCGCTGCGCGCAGGCCTGGTGCTGCCTTACGAATGCCGCAATGGCGGCTGCGGCGTCTGCGTCTGCACCGTGCTGCAGGGACGGATCGATCACGGCGCCTATCAGCCGGCGGTGCTGAATGCGGCCATGCGCGCGCGTGGCAAGGCGTTGACCTGCTGCGCCACCGCGCTGGAAGACGTGGCCATCGAGATCGACGTGCAGTCGCTCGAAGCGGGCGTGGCGACCCCGGTGCTGAGCCTGGAGGCGAAGGTCGCAAGCATGCGCTTGCTGAGCGAGGACGTCATGCAGGTGCTGCTCAGCCTGCCTGCTGGCGAGCGGCTCGACTTCATCGCCGGGCAGTACCTCAACATCGTGCTGGAAGACGGGCAGAGGCGCGCCTTTTCGTTCGCCAGCCCGCCGCATCGCGGCACCCCCATCGAGCTGCACATCAAGCTGGTGTCCGATGGCAAGTTCACGCCGCGCGTGTTCAATTCCATGAGGGTCGGGGACACCCTGCGCATCGAGGGCCCGTTCGGACGGTTCAGTCTCAGCGAGAGCGAAAAGCCGATCATCCTGATCGCGACGACCGTGGGCTTCGCCCCGGTCAAGAGCATCCTCGAAGACGCCTTTCATCGCGGTATCCAGCGTCCGATGCAGCTCTATTGGGGCGCGCGGCATCTGCGCGACCTCTACCTGCTGGAACTGGCCGAAAGCTGGGCGCGCGAGCACGCCAATTTCCGCTTCCAGCCGGTGCTGTCGGGCGAGGCAGACGGCGCCTGGAGCGGCCGGACCGGTCGCGCCAGCGCCGCAATCCTTGCAGACCATCCCGATCTGAGCGGCTTCGAGGTGTATGCCTGCGGCTCGGTCCGGATGGTCGAGGAAGTGTTGCCGGCCTTCCTGGCCCGTGGACTGAGCGAAGACGCCTGCTTCTCGGATGCTTTCACGAGTGGATTCTCAGGTGAGCTGTCGTGCGGCGAATCTGCCGGCGCGCCGTCCGCTTGACATGGATCATTGTGTGAAGCGACATTTACGGTCGAAATTGGGTTCCAAGCCCGCCTGAGGTCCCGCTCATGAAATGCAATCAATCCAGTCGCCGACGCTTCCTGCAGCAGGCCGCGGTTATCGCCGTGGCGGCACCGCTGGCGTGTTTCCTGCCGGTGAGCGCCGCGTTCGCGAAGGCTCCGCGCCTGCCCGTCACCAACGCCCAGGCCAAGGCGCTGGGCTACAAGCAGAACGCGGCAACGGTCACCGCCAAGAACTTCAAGCCGGGCAGCGCCTGCGCCAACTGCCAGTTCTATACGGCCAAGACCGAGGCCTGCTCGATCTTCCCGGGCTTCAGCGTCGAACCGAAGGGATGGTGCACCGCCTGGGCGAAGCAAAAGCCCTGAGGTCGCACGGCACCAGAAATCCAGCCAGGCCCCCCGCGTAGCCCGCGCGGCCCGGGCGCAGGTTCGGGGTCGCGGCCTTCAGGGAGGTCCCGGGCGCTGTGCTAGAATTCGCGCCGATCCGGGCGCTCCGGGCGCCCGAGGGCACCCTTGGCGCCCGATTGCCGGGGTATAGCGCAGTCTGGTAGCGCGCCTGCTTTGGGAGCAGGATGTCGGGGGTTCGAATCCCTCTACCCCGACCAGATGCGTGCGGCCCGTTGGTGAACGAGCGGCGCCGGTGCACAATTCCAGCCCGGGCGCCCGTAGCTCAACTGGATAGAGCATCGGACTTCTACTCCGTCGGTTGGGGGTTCGAGTCCCTCCGGGCGCGCCAATTTTGCAGACTTGTGGTGGATGTAGCTCAGTCGGTTAGAGCATCGGATTGTGATTCCGAGGGTCGCGGGTTCGAATCCCGTCTTCCACCCCACTCCCCGGATGCGGCATAATGCCCGTTCGGCTGCCGCAGGCGGCAGGGAAGATTTCGGGCCGTTAGCTCAGTTGGTAGAGCAGTTGACTCTTAATCAATAGGTCGAAGGTTCGAATCCTTCACGGCCCACCACTTCTTCCCCGCCGCGCCGCGACACCCGCATGGATCTGCGAAAGTGGCGGAATTGGTAGACGCCCAGGATTTAGGTTCCTGTGGGGCAACCCGTGAGAGTTCGAGTCTCTCCTTTCGCACCATTTGCTGGTCGCGCGGGACGATTCGGATCCATGGGTTTTTTCATTTTTGAGGCGCCGTGAAGCGGCGCGAATGCCGGAGCAACACGAAATGCAAGTTTCCCTCGAGAACACCACCGCCCTCGAACGCCGCATGACCGTCAGCCTGCCGGCCGAGCGCCTCGATGGCGTGGTCGGCAAGCGCCTGCAGGAGATCGCCCGCACGGCGCGCCTGAAGGGCTTCCGCCCCGGCAAGATCCCGACCAAGGTGATCGAGCAGCGCTACGGCACCAAGGTGCGCGAAGAAGTCCTGGGCGAGCTCATCCGCACCAGCTTCGACGAGGCGATCAAGCAGGAGCAGGTGCAGCCGGCGGGCAACCCCGACATCAAGGAAGCGGACGTCAAGAACGCCGATGGCCAGATCCAGTACACGGCCACCTTCGAGGTGGTGCCGGAGTTCGGCGAGATCGACGTGGGCCAGCTTGAGTTCGAGCGCGCCACCGCCACGGTCGAGGAATCCGACATCGACGCCATGCTGGAGACGCTGCGCCAGCAGCGCCAGGAATGGCACCCGGTCACGCGCCCGGCGCAGGCCGGTGACCTGGTCCGCCTGGAGACCTTCGCGCTCAAGGGCGAGGAACGCTTCCCGGCGGAAGGCAGCGAGCAGGGCGCCACCGTCATCGGCTCCAGCGCGATGCTGCCGGGCCTGGAGTCGCAGCTGGTCGGCCTGTCGGCCGGCGACGAGCGCGAGCTTGAAGTCGAGTTCCCGTCCGACTGGCGCGTGCCGCAGCTGGCCGGCGAGAAGGTCAAGGTCTCGGTCAAGATCGACCAGGTCGCCGAATCCTTCCTGCCAGAGATCGACGAGGCCTTCATCCGCAGCTTCGGCGTGCGCAGCGGCAAGATGGACGTGTTCCGCAAGGAAGTGCGCTCCAACCTCGAGCGCGAGCTCAAGGGCACGCTGATGAACCGCCTGCGCGCCGAGGTCGCCTCGCGCCTGGTCAACACCTTCGGCAAGCTCGAGATGCCGCCGCGCCTGGTCGAGTTCGAAGCCCGTCAGCTGGCCCGCACCACAGCCGAGAACGCCCGCGCGCAGGGCCAGACCAACGTGATCGAGTCGCCGGAGCCGTTCATGATCCCGGCGCGCCAGCGCGTCGCCGCCGGCCTGCTGGTCGGCGAGATCGCCCGTCGCAACAGCCTGGTGCTGGACCCGGCGCGGGTGCGCGAGACCATGCAGCTGATCGCTTCCACCTACGAAGATCCCTCGCAGGTCATTGAACTCTACCGAAACGACCCCAACCTCATGCGTAGCCTGCAGACTCGCGTGATGGAGGAGCAGGTGATCGACTGGATCGCCGAGCGCGCCAACGCCAGCGAGAAAGTGCTCAGCTTCGCCGAAGTGATGCGGCCGGCCAGCTGAGCCGGCGCGCGCGCAGCAAAACCCGGAGAAAAGGATGGACAGCGTGACCGAGCGTGTGAAGGGCCTGAACCTGGTGCCGATGGTGGTCGAGCAGACCAGCCGCGGCGAGCGCGCGTACGACATCTACTCGCGGCTGCTGAAGGAGCGGGTGATCTTCCTGGTCGGCGCGATCGACGACTACGTCGCCAACGTGATCGTCGCCCAGCTGCTGTTCCTCGAGGCCGACAATCCCGAGAAGGACATCAGCCTGTACATCAACTCGCCGGGCGGCATTGTCACCGCCGGCCTGGCGATCTACGACACCATGCAGTTCATCAAGCCGGACGTGAGCACCATCTGCGTCGGCCAGGCGGCCTCGCATGGGCTCCTTCCTGCTGGCCGCCGGCGCCAAGGGCAAGCGCTACATCCTGCCCAACTCGCGGGTGATGATCCACCAGCCCTCGGGCGGCACCCAGGGCCAGGCCTCCGACATCGACATCCAGGCGAAGGAGATCCTGTACCTGCGCGAAAGCTGAACCAGAGCTTGCGGCGAACACCGGCCAACCGATCGAGCAAATCGCGGCCGACGTCGAGCGCGACTACTTCATGAACGCCGCAGGAAGCCAAGGCCTACGGCGTGGTCGACGAAGTGCTCGACCGGCGCCCGGACGAGTCCATCCAGGCCGGTTGAACGCCGGCCATTCCCGCATTCCGGCCTCCCGCCGGGCCCCTGCCTGGCGGCACGGGGCCCGCCGGACGCCTGTGCTATTCTCGAGTCGAACCCGTTTTTCGCCCTTCGGGGCGGGGGCCATGACGCAATGACCGAAGACCGCCAGGCCGCTCCGGCGACAGCAGCAAGATCCTGTACTGCTCCTTCTGCGGCAAGAGCCAGCACGAAGTCCGCAAGCTGATCGCGGGCCCGAGCGTGTTCATCTGCGACGAATGCGTCGAGCTGTGCAACGACATCATCCGCGAGGAGCTGGAGGAGAAGGCGCACGCCGCCCGCAGCCACCTGCCCAAGCCGCGCGAAATCCTGGAAGTCCTCGACCAGTACGTGATCGGCCAGCCAGCGCGCGAAGAAGACCCTGTCGGTGGCCGTCTACAACCACTACAAGCGCATCGAGTCGCGCCTGAAGAACGACGAGATCGAGCTGTCGAAGTCCAACATCCTGCTGATCGGGCCGACCGGCTCGGGCAAGACGCTGCTGGCCGAGACGCTGGCGCGCCTGCTCAACGTGCCGTTCACCATCGCCGACGCCACCACGCTGACCGAAGCCGGCTACGTGGGCGAGGACGTCGAGAACATCATCCAGAAGCTGCTGCAGAAGTGCGACTACGACGTCGAGAAGGCGCAGTCGGGCATCGTCTACATCGACGAGATCGACAAGATCTCGCGCAAGTCCGAAAACCCGTCCATCACCCGCGACGTGTCGGGCGAGGGCGTGCAGCAGGCGCTGCTCAAGCTGATCGAGGGCACCGTGGCCTCGGTGCCGCCGCAGGGCGGCCGCAAGCACCCGCAGCAGGAATTCCTGCAGGTGGACACCAAGCAACATCCTGTTCATCTGCGGCGGCGCCTTCGCCGGCCTGGACAAGATCATCCAGGCGCGCAGCACCGATGCCGGCGGCATCGGCTTCGGCGCCAAGGTCAAGAGTTCAGCGAGCGCAAGGTCGACGTCGGCAAGCTGCTGGTCGACGTCGAGCCCGAGGACCTGATCAAGTTCGGCCTGATCCCCGAGTTCGTCGGCCGCCTGCCGGTGGTCGCGACGCTGGAGGAGCTCGACGAGGACGCGCTGGTGCGCATTCTCACCGAGCCGAAGAACGCCATCACCAAGCAGTTCAAGAAGCTGTTCGACATGGAAGGCGTGGAGCTCGAGGTCCGCCCCGATGCGCTGCTGGCGATCGCGCGCAAGGCGCTCAAGCGCAAGACCGGCGCGCGCGGCCTGCGCACGATCATGGAGTCGGTGCTGCTCGACACCATGTACGAGCTGCCCTCGCTGGAGAACGTCAGCAAGGTGGTGGTGGACGAGTCGGTGATCAACCACCAGACCGAGCCCTACCTGATCTACACCAACACCCCGGTGGCGCCGCCCCGGGCGGCTTCCGGGGACTAGAGCCGGGCGCTGAACCGAAAAGTGACGGGCCGGCCTTCCGGCCCGTTTTCGTTTCCGGGACCCGTGTATCGTGGTTCCGGGGCCCGGCGAAAGGCCGCGCCCGACCCCCGGAGGCCCCGCGTCACTTGAAGCGCGCCCGCAACGTCCCAATGGAGGGTTCCATGCGAAACCAATCGCATCGAACTTGCCCGTCCTGCCCCTGCGCGACGTCGTCGTGTACCCGCACATGGTCATCCCGCTGTTCGTCGGGCGCGACCGCTCGATCAAGGCGCTGGACATCGCCATGGCCGCCGACAAGCAGATCCTGCTGATCGCGCAGAAGAGCCCCGACGTCGACGACCCCGGCCAGGCCGACCTGTACCCGGTCGGCACGCTCGCCACCGTGCTGCAGCTGCTCAAGCTGCCCGACGGCACCATCAAGGTGCTGGTCGAGGGCGTCTCGCGCGTCGCCATCGAGGGCTATGGCGACGATCGAGGGCGCGCTCACCGCCAGCGGCTCGCCGCTGGACTCGCACTTCGAGCGCGACGAGCGCGAAATGGCGGTCACGCTCGGCTCGCTGATGAGCCTGTTCGAGCAGTACGTCAAGACCAACCGCAAGCTGCCGCCGGAACTGCTGACCACGCTGGCCGGCATCGACGACCCCGGTCGCGTCGCCGACACCATCGCCGCGCACCTGGGCGCCGGCTTGCGGACAAGCAGCGCCTGCTGGAGACGCTCGACGTCGGCCAGCGCCTGGAGATGCTGATCGGACTGGTGGACGGCGAGATCGACGTGCAGCAGATCGAGAAGCGCATCCGCGGCCGCGTCAAGTCGCAGATGGAGAAGAGTCAGCGCGAGTACTACCTCAACGAGCAGATGAAGGCCATCCAGAAGGAGCTGGGCGACCTCGACGAGGCGCCGAACGAGCTCGAGGAGCTGGCCAAGAAGATCGCCGCCGCCGGCATGCCCAAGGCCGTGGAGGCCAAGGCGCGCGCCGAGCTCAACAAGCTCAAGCAGATGTCGCCGATGTCGGCCGAGGCCACCGTCGTGCGCAACTACATCGACTGGCTGGCTGGGCGTGCCGTGGAAGAAGCGCACGCAAGATCCGCAAGGACCTCAAGGCCGCCGACCGGGTGCTTGACGCCGACCACTACGGTCTGGAGAAGGTCAAGGAGCGCATCCTCGAATACCTGGCCGTGCAGTCGCGCGTGAAGCAGATGAAGGGCGCGATCCTGTGCCTGGTCGGCCCGCCCGGCGTCGGCAAGACCTCGCTCGGCCAGTCGCATCGCCAAGGCCACCAACCGCAAGTTCGTGCGCATGTCGCTGGGCGGCGTGCGCGACGAGGCCGAGATCCGCGGCCACCGCCGCACCTACATCGGTTCGATGCCGGGCCGCATCGTGCAGAACCTGGCCAAGGTCGGCAGCAAGAACCCGCTGTTCATGCTCGACGAGATCGACAAGATGAGCATGGATTTCCGCGGCGACCCGTCCTCGGCGCTGCTGGAGGTGCTCGATCCCGAGCAGAACCACAGCTTCAACGACCACTACCTCGAGGTCGACCTCGACCTGTCCGAGGTCATGTTCGTGGCGACCGCCAATTCGCTGAACATCCCGGGCCCGCTGCTCGACCGCATGGAAGTGATCCGCATCCCCGGCTACACCGAGGACGAGAAGCTGCACATCGCCGAGCGCTACCTGATCGCCAAGCAGCTCAAGGCCAACGGCCTGAAGCGAGGGCGAGCTCAAGGTGCAGCGAAGTCGGCCTTGCGCGACATCGTGCGCTACTACACGCGCGAGTCCGGCGTGCGCAACCTCGAGCGCGAGATCGCCAAGATCTGCCGCAAGGTGGTCAAGGAAATCGCGCTGGAAGGGCCGCGCAAGCCGGGCAAATCCGGCAAGCCGGCGCCCGCGATCGTCGTCACAGCGAAGAACCTGGACAAGTACCTGGGCGTGCGCCGCTTCGACTTCGGCCGCGCCGAAGCACGAGAACGAAATCGGCCTGGTCACCGGCCTGGCCTGGACCGAAGTCGGCGGCGACCTGCTGCAGATCGAGGCCTCGGTGATGCCCGGCAAGGGCCAGCTGATCCTCACCGGGCAGCTCGGCGACGTGATGCAGGAGTCGGTGAAGGCCGCGCACAGGTCGTGCGCTCGCGCAGCGAACGTCTCGGCCTGGATCCGGAGTTCCACCAGAAGTTCGACATCCACGTGCACGTGCCCGAGGGCGCGACGCCCAAGGACGGCCCCAGTGCCGGCATCGCGATGGTCACCGCGCTGGTGTCGGTCCTGTCCGGGGTCGCCGATCCGGTCCGACGTGGCGATGACCGGTGAGATCACCCTGCGCGGCCGCGTGCTGCCGATCGGTGGCCTCAAGGAGAAGCTGCTGGCGGCGCTGCGTGGCGGCATCAGGACGGTGATCATCCCGGACGAGAACGCCAAGGATCTTGCCGACATTCCGAAGAACGTGACGCAAGGCCTTGAGATCATTCCGGTGAAGTGGATCGACGAGGTGCTGGACATCGCACTGGTGCGGCCGATTTCGCCGCAGGACAGCGAAGTTCCGGTTCCGGTCGAGGAAACCGCCGAGCGGCAAACAGGACTCGGTGCGTCGGCGCACTGAGGCATCTTTCGTGAATGCAGCGGAAAGCCGCGGATTCCGCGGCTTTTCGCATTGCGCGTGGAAAATGCCGCTGGTATAAATCCTTCCACCCGCTGGCGGCGCTGCGTCGCATGCGGAACATGAGGATCGGGCCGCCGCCGTTGCGAGCGAACCCGTTCCGGCCACCGCGGACATTCCGCCAAGGGAGTCAACCGAATGAACAAGGGCGATTTCATAGGCGCCGTCGCTGACGCTGCCGAGCTGTCCAAGGCCGATGCCGGCCGCGCCGTTGACGCGATGATCGAGGTGATCACCAAGGCCCTCAAGAAGGGCGACACCGTGACGCTGGTGGGCTTCGGCACTTTCTCCGTGCGCAAGCGCGCTGCCCGCCTGGGCCGCAACCCGCAGACCGGCGACACCATCAAGATCAAGGCCTCGAAAAACCCGGCTTTCAAGGCTGGCAAAGCCCTGAAGGATGCAGTAAACTGATCGTCTCGCCTGGGTGCTTAGCTCAGCGGTAGAGCGTCTCCCTTACACGGAGAGGGTCGGGGGTTCGAAACCCTCAGCACCCACCAAGCTCCGCCAGGCATCCTGGGCAAAGTTGCAGCTTCCGGTTTCAATGGAGTGGTAGTTCAGTTGGTTAGAATACCGGCCTGTCACGCCGGGGGTCGCGGGTTCGAGTCCCGTCCACTCCGCCATACCCCGAAGGCGCCCTAGCAGGCGCCTTCGTTTTTTCCAGCGCCGGCGCGGTGCCGGCCACAACGCGGTGTTTGCCCATGCTCCAGGCTATTCGCGAAAAGACCTCCGGCTGGATCGCCACCATCGTGCTCGGCATGATCATCGTCACGATGGCCTTCTTCGGCGTCAACGACTACATGACGCGCCGGCCCGACGACTACGTGGCGCGGGTGGAGGGTCCGAAGAAGTTCTACGGCCTGCTTTCCGGGCAGCTGCGCGACATCAGCCAGCAGAGCTTCCGCGAGCGCTTCGACCGCGTGCGCCAGGGCGACCGGACCGCCAAGGGCAACGAGTTCGACGCGGTCGCCTTCGAGTCGAAGGCCAACAAGCGCAAGGTGCTCGACCAGCTGGTGGACGAGGCCTTGCTGGCGCTGGCGGCTGAGCGCGCCGGCATCGTCGCGTCGAAGTCCGGCGTCCAGGCCGAAATCCTGAAGGAGAAGGGTTTCCACGGGCCCGATGGCAAGTTCGATGCCACCCAGTACCAGCTCGCGCTGCAGAGCATGAACATGACGCCGCAGCGCTACGAGGAACTGGTGCGCGAGTCGCTGGTGAGCGAGCTGCTGCCGCGCACGATCGCCACCACGGAGTTCGCCGGCAACGCCGAGCTGGAGGCTTACCTCAAGCTGAGCCGGCAGACGCGCGCCGTGCGCTTCCTGGAAATCCCGCCGCCGGCGACGGCGCCGGCCGCACCCACCGACGCGGAGATCAAGGCCTGGTACGTCTCGCATGCGAGCCAGTACCGCAGCGCGGAGTCGCTGGCGGTCGAGTACGTCGAGCTCGACGCGGCCTCGATGGCGGTGAACACCGTTGCCGACGAGCAGAGCCTGCGCAAGCGCTACGATGACACCAGGTCCAAGTACGGCACCGTGGACCAGCGCCTGGCTTCGCACATCCTGGTAGCCCTGCCGGAAAACGCGACCCCGGCGCAGGACGCCGCGGCGCTCGCCAAGGCGCGCGGCCTGGTCGAGCAGGCGCGCCGTCCGGGCGCCGACTTCGCCGCGCTGGCGAAGGCGAACTCCGACGACATCGGCTCGCGCGATACCGGTGGCGACCTCGGCCCGGTCGAGAAGGGCGTGTTCGGGGATGCCTTCGATGCGGCCTTCTTCGCCCTGCAGCAGGGCCAGCTAAGCGACCCGGTCAGGCTGGAGGACGGCTACCACGTGATCCAGCTGCGCGAACTCATCGCCGGCAACGCCAAACCCTTCGAGGAAGTGCGCGCCGAACTGGAAGCCGAGTACGTGCAGAACGAGCGCGAGCGCGTCTTCAACGACATCACCGGCAAGCTGGTGGACAAGATCTACGAAGACCCGACCTCGCTGGCGCCGGCGGCGCAGGAACTCAAGCTGCAGGTGCAACGCACCGGTCATTTCACCCGCGCCTCGGGTGACGGCATCGCCGCGCTGGAGCCGGTGCGCAAGGCTGCGTTTGCCGACGCGCAGAAAACCGAGCGCCAGGTCAGCGACCTGGTCGAGATCGCTCCCAACCACGTGGTGGTCCTGCACGTGCTGGAGCTGAAGCCGGCGAAGGCCTTGCCGCTGGCCGACATCCGCGAGCGCGTGCTGATCGACCTGCTGGCCGACCGTTCGGTCAAGGCGGCGAAGGCGCGCGCCGAGGCGATCCTCGCGCGCGCCAACAAGGGTGAGAACCTGGAAGCGATCGCCACCGAGCTGAACCGGCCGGTGTCCGCGGTGCCGGGCATCACGCGCCAGGCGCCGAGTCCCGAGCTCGCGCCACTGGTGGACGCCGCGTTCCGCCTGCCGCCGCCGGTCGCCGGCCGCGGCAGCTACGCGCTGGCCAAGCTTGGTCCCGAGCACTACGCGATGGTCACCGTCACCGCGATCAACGACGGTGACCTCACCGGCCTCGACGACACCACCCGCGCCGCCCTGCGCAAGCAGCTGGCGGCGGCGCGCGGCGCGGTCGAGGCCCAGGCCTACCTGGATGGCCTGCGCAAGCAGTACAGCATCAAGGTCGTCGAGGACAACCTGTAAACCAGCGCTAGACGCCTTCGATGCCGGTCATGCCGAGCACGTTGTAGCCGGCGTCCACGTAGGTGATCTCGCCGGTGACGCCGGCGGCCAGGTCCGAGCTCAGGAAGGCCGCCACGTTGCCGACATCCTCGATGGTGACGCTGCGGCGCAGTGGTGCGTACTCCTCCACGTGCGTCAGCATCTTGCGGAAGTTGGCGATGCCGGCGGCGGCGAGGGTCTTGATCGGGCCTGCGGAGATGGCGTTGACGCGCGTGCCCTCCGGCCCGAGGTTCAATGCCAGGTAGCGCACGTTCGCCTCGAGGCTGGCCTTGGCCAGGCCCATGACGTTGTAGTTCGCCAGCGCGCGTTCGGCCCCGAGGTAGCTCAGGGTCAGGATGCTGCCGTTGCGGCCTTTCATCATCGGCCGCGCCGCCTTCGCCAGCGCCGCCAGGCTGTAGCTGGAAATATCGTGCGCGATGCGGAAGCTCTCGCGGGTCAGGCCGGCCAGGAACTCGCCGTCGAGCGCCTCGCGCGGCGCGAAGCCGACCGAGTGCACGAGGATGTCGAAGCCGTCCCAGTGCTTAGCGAGTTCGGAAAACACCGCGTCGATCTGCGCATCCTCGGCGACGTCGCAGGGCAGCACGATTTTCGCGCCGTACTCCCTGGCAGCGTCCTCGACGCGCGATTTCAGTTTCTCGTTCTGGTAGGTGAAGGCCAGTTCGGCGCCTTCGCGCGCCATTGCCTCGGCGATGCCGGTGGCGATCGACCGCTGGCTGGCGATGCCGACGATCAGCGCGCGCTTGCCGCTCAGGAAACCCATCGTGCCCACTCCCTTGTCCATGGCTGGCTGCTAGTTTGACCGCGACCGCGCCATACCGCCAAGCATGGCGGGATCAGGGCAGCAGTTGCAGCTGCTGTCCGGGCTTGACCACGGCCTTGGCATCGAGGCCGTTGGCGCGCCGCAGCTGCTCGATCGGCAGGTGGTAGTAGATCGCGATCGAGCGCAGGGACTCGCCTTCACGCACCGTGTGCACCGTCGGCAGCGGCGCGGGCGGCACGCCCGCGACGGGACTCGCCGTGGCGGCGACCGGTGCCAGGTTTGCAGTGAGGGTGCCGACGAAGGGTGGAGGGATCGCGGCCGCGACGGTCAGGGGCGCCAGTCCGGTGGGCAAAAGGGGCGCAGGCAAGGGCGCAGGCGGAGGCGGAGGCGCAGGGGCAATGGCCGCGATGTCCATGTCGCTTGCTGGCATGCCGCCATCGGCTGAAAGCTCGACGAGTGCGAGATCCAGGATCTCGGCGATCTCGGCGTCCGCTTCCGGCGCCGCCGCGGGACTGGTCGCCAGCAGGTCCAGGTCAGCGGCGTCGGCGCGCAGGCCCGGGCTCGGAGACACGCCGGCGCCCGGCGGCGCGAGCACCAGCCGCGGCACGCCGGCCACCACGCGCCCGCCGCGGAAGCCCGGATTCAGGCGCATGAGTTCGGCGGGGTCCTTGCCGCGCCGACGCGCGAACTCGGCGAGCGAACCCACGCCCGGATCCATCAACATCGGCACCAGTGGTTCGAAGCGCGTGTCCACCGGCAGCTGCAGGCCGTGGCGGTGCGGCTGCAGCACCAGGCAGGACAGCGCTTGCAGCTTGGCCACGTAGTCATAGGTGATGTTCGACAGGCCATGCGGGCGCCGGTCCGCCGCGGAAGTGACGCGGCTGCCGGCGCGGCGCAGGGCTCCCTGAAGGCGTCCCTCGCCGGCGTTGTAGGCCATCACGATTGCCTGCCAGTCGCCGAACATGTCCTTCAGCGTCTTCAGGTAGGACAGCGCGGCGCGCGTGGATTCCACCGGCGACAGACGGCCGTCATAGCCCTCGCGCATGTGGATGCCGTGGTTGCGCGCAGTGGTGCCGATCATCTGCCACATGCCGGCGGGCCCACCCGGGCCGACGGCGGCCGGCTGGTACCAGCTTTCCACCAGCGGGATGAACACGAACTCGGCCGGCAGGCCAGCGCGTTCCACCTCGACGCTGACAAAGTCGAGCAGCGGCAGCACCGAATTCAGCCGGCGCGAGAAGGCCGAAGGGCTGCCTGCGTAGCGGCTGCGCCAGCGCGCACTGTTGCTTCCGGCATCGCAGGAGTTCGGGTTCAGGCGGCTGCGCAGGCGCGCGAAGACCGTCGCGCCACTGGTGTAGGCCGGCGTCGCCGCGGGGGCAGGGTCGGGGGCAGGGTCCGGGGCAGGGTCCGGGGCAGGGTCGGGCGGGACGGCGGGCGGGGCAGCCGCCGGCGCGGTTTCGACCGGCGAGGGCAGTTCCGGCGCCACGGACGCGGTGGCGGGAGCCGGCTCGGCCAAACCCGGCGCCGCCAGCGAGGCCGGCGGCGGAATGGCCGGCGCGAGCGCCGCTCCCGCCGGTAACGCGAAGCTGGCAGCCAGCGCCGCCAGCAGGGCCTGGCGAAGTCGAGGCCGAGGCCTCATCCGGCGAATCCGTCCTTCCAGCTGCGCAAGGCGGCAAAGGCGGCAACGCGGTCGCCGGCAGCAACGCCGCGTCCACCCAGGCTGGCGCGCACCCCCGGCTGGTCCACGCGCAGGAAGGGGTTGCACGCACGCTCGCTATCCACGGTGCTGGGCAGCGACGGCAGTCCGCGCTCGCGCAGGCCGGCGACTGCCGTCAGCCGAGCATCCCGGGCTTCGTTTTGCGGCTCCGCTGCCACGGCAAAGCGGCCATTGGACTGGGTGTACTCATGACCGCAGCACACCAGCGTGTCGCCGGGGAGGGCGGCCAGGCGGTCCAGGGAGGCCAGCATCTGCGCGGGACTGCCTTCGAACATGCGTCCGCAGCCCAGGCTGAACAGGGTGTCGCCGCAAAACAGGTAGCCGCCGCCGTGGAAGGCGACATGGCTCAGGGTGTGGCCAGGAACCTCCATCACGGCCAGGTCGAGGTCCAGTGCGTCCACGTGCACCCGATCGCCGTCGGTGACCCGGTGGCTGGCGCCGCGGATGCGTTCGTCCACCGGGGCGTAGCAGGGAATGTCGAAACGCGCCAGCAGTTCGGCGGCGCCGCCCACATGGTCGGGGTGGTGGTGGGTAAGCAGGATCGCCACCGGGCGCAGTCCCCGTTCGACCGCCGAGAACACCGGTCCCGCTTCGCCGGGATCCACCACCAGTGCCTCGCCGGCAGCATTGGCCAGGGTCCAGATGTAGTTGTCGCTGAAAGCGGGCAGGGGACGCAATGACAGCATTCGGACAGATGACCTGACTGGCGGATTGCCGCAGAATCCGACCATGCCTGCCGCCCGCCCGCCGAGTCAACCGCAAGCCTCCCCCCCGGCATGGCTGCAGGGGGAAGCGGCGAAGCAGTTGTTGGCGGATGTGCAGCGCGACGCGCTGCCGGAAATGACCCGGGTGTTCGGCCAGAACGGTCTGTATCTGCGCCCTTCCGATTCAATTACCGCTGAACTTTCCGGCAACATGCAGGGAAATATCGTCAGCCTCTGGCGCGAGGGAGAAGGTTTCTGCGGCGCCTTGCGTTGCCTGGACGGTGAGATCCCGCTGGCGAGCGGCTGCCTTTCGCTGGTGTACGCCTTGTTCGTGCTCGAGGACGCCCCAAGCCCGGCCCTGCTTCTGCACGAGTTTGCCCGGCTGCTGAAGCCCGAGGGCACGATCCTCGTACTGAGCCTGAATCCCTGGAGCCCGGCGCAGTTCCGCTGGCTGAAGCCTCCCGCGAGCTCCAGTTCGCACCGCCTCGAGCGCATGGCGCACGACGCCGGGCTGGAAGTGGTTCGCCGCCAGTTCCTGGGGCCCTACTGGCCGGTGCCACGCCCCGTGGCCACGGACCCGCGCCGACGCGGCCTGCTCGACACTTTCCGCGCCGTGCGGCTGACGGTGCTGCGCCGTCGCGAAGCGGCGCTGACACCCTTGCGCAAACCCGCCACTGCCGTCAGTCTCCGCCCGGGGATGAGCGCCGGTTGAGCAGCAGAAGATGAAGCAAGTCGAGATCCATACCGACGGCGCCTGCCTCGGCAATCCAGGCCCGGGCGGCTGGGCCGCGCTGCTGCGGCACGGCGAGACCGAGCGCGAGCTGGCCGGGGGCGAGGCCGACACCACCAACAACCGCATGGAGCTGATGGCGGCGATCGCTGCCCTCGAAACCCTGAAGAGTCCTTGCGACGTCGTCCTGCACACCGACTCGCAGTACGTGAAGAAGGGCATCGGCGAATGGCTGCCGAACTGGGTGCGGCGCGGCTGGAAGACCGCCTCCGGCGACCCGGTCAAGAATCGCGACCTGTGGGAGCGGCTGGCCACGGCTGCCGCGCGCCACGAGGTGCAGTGGCGGTGGGTGCGCGGCCATTCCGGCCATGTGGACAACGAACGCGTTGACCAGCTCGCGCGCGCCGCCGCCGAGCGATTCCGCGAAGGCGTACGCGCCTGATGCGCCAGGTGGTGCTCGACACGGAAACCACCGGGCTGTCCTGGGAGCGCGGCCACCGCGTGGTGGAAATCGGCTGCCTGGAGCTGGTGGAACGGAGGCCGACCGGTCGCCGCTTCCAGCGCTACCTCAATCCCGGTCGCGAGCTCGACCTCGGCGCGCAGGAAGTCACCGGGCTGACGCTGGAGTTCCTGCAGGACAAGCCGGGCTTCGATCGCGTGGCAGTGGAGTTCCTGGACTTCATCCGCGGCGCCGAGCTGCTGATCCACAACGCCGACTTCGACGTCGGCTTCCTCGACTACGAACTGTCGCTGCTGGGCGAAGGCTATGGGCGCATCCGCGACCACGCCGCGGTGGTCGACACGCTGGGCCTGGCGCGCGAACGCTTCCCCGGCCAGCGCAATTCTCTCGACGCGCTGTGCCGGCGCCTGGGCGTGGACAACGCGCACCGCACCCTGCACGGCGCGCTGCTCGACGCCGAGCTGCTGGCCGAGGTGTACCTGGCGCTGACCTCGGGGCAGGGCGACCTGGGCCTGAGCCTCGCGCCCACGGCCGCGCCGGCGCTCGCGGGCGATGCTAACCTCGGCATCGGGGTCGCGCTTCAACGCGTGGTGCTTCGGGCCAGCGAGACGGAACTGCTCGCGCACGCGGCGCGACTGGGGCGGATCGCGAAGAAGGCTCCCGGCGGCGCGTTGTGGCTGCAGGCGGAGCCCGGGCCGCTGGCCGAAGATTTCGCGGAACTGGCGCGCTGAACCACACGGAGCCGAAGTGAACGCCACCGTCCTGCTCACCGCCGTCGACATCGACATCCCGGGCTACCAGATCATCCGCCCGATCGGCGAAGGCGGCATGGCGAGCGTGTTCCTGGCCATGCAGAAGTCGCTCGATCGCGAGGTCGCGCTGAAGATCATGTCGCCGATCCTGGCGGCGAACGCCGACTTCGCCAGCCGCTTCCTGGTCGAGGGCAAGATCACCGCCAAGCTGCAGCACCCGAACCTGGTGACGGTGTTCGACATCGGCACGCACAACGGCGTGTACTACCTGGCGGCGGAGTACATCGGCGGCGGCACGCTCAAAGAGCGACTGGCCGAAGGCGGACTCACCGTCGCGGAAATCCTCGACATCATCACCGACGTCGCGCACGGCCTCGACTTCGCGCACCAGAAAGGCTTCGTGCACCGCGACGTGAAGCCGGCGAACGTGCTGTTCCGGCTCGACGGCCGCGTGGTGCTCGCCGACTTCGGCATCGCCAAGGCGATGGACGGCAGCAACAGTTCCACCGTCGCCGGCGCGTCCGTGGGCACCCCGGACTACATGAGCCCCGAGCAGGCGCGCGGCGAACCGGTGGACGGCCGCTCCGACCTGTACAGCCTCGGTACCATGCTGTTCGAGATGCTGGCCGGGCATCCGCCCTACCAGGCCGGCGATCCCTTCACCGTGGCGCTCATGCACGTCACCCACCCGGTGCCGGAGCTGGAGGAAAACGCCTGGCTGCAGCCGCTGATCGCCGGCTTGATGGCCAAGCAGGCGGCGGAGCGATTCAACACCGGCGCCGCCACCGTGGAGGCAATCCAGAAGCTGGTGGCGACCGCGCCGGAAGCGGCCACCCTGCACCAGTCCGCGGGTCGCAAGGCCGGCGCGCCACGCCTGTCCGGCAGCGCCGCCACGCAGCAGCGCACGCGTGTCAGCCTGTCCAAGCCGGAGGAGCGCAAGGCCTGGCTGCTGCCGGCCATCGGCGGTGGCGTGCTCGCGCTCGGCATCGCCGGCTGGCTGCTGTGGCCGAAGCCGGAAGTGGCGCCGACCACCGATGTCATCGCGACGCAGCCCAGCGCGGACTTCCAGCCACCCGTGGCGACTGACGCCGGCGGCGCGCAGATCAGCGCCGGCTTCAGCGGCGGCGTCGCGCCGATGGCCACCGAGGAAATCGAGACCGCGCTCGCGGTCGCCGACAAATACCTGGCCACCGGCACCACCGATGCCGATGCCGGCCGCCACCTGCTCGACCCCGAGGACGACAGTGCCAACTACTGGTACCAGCGCGTGCTCGCGGCACAGCCCGGCAACACGCGCGCCAGGGCCGGCATCGCCAGGCTGCTGCACTACTACCGCAGCAACGCGCGTGAGGCCTGCCTGAAGGAACAGTGGGTGGGCTGCGGGGTGATCGCGCGCGCGGGACTGCGCATCGACCAGGGCGACCCCACGCTGCTGGCGCTGGACGTGGCCGCAGGCCAGGGCGAGCGCGGCGAAGCGGCGAAGATCCCGGCGCTGCCGCCGGAATAACGCGCCATCAGGTCCGGCGCAGCAATACCACGGTGACGTTGTCGGAGCCGCCGCCGTCGAGCGCGGTCGAAACCAGGTGGTCCACGCATTCCTGCGCCGACAGGTCGGTCTGGGCAAGCAGGTTCGCGATCTGCGCGTCGTCAACTTCCTCAGTCAGGCCGTCGCTGCACAGCAGGATCTGGAAGCCGGGGCGCAACTCGCCGGAGATCGTTTCGACCTTGAGCGAATCGGGATCGGTCACGCCCAGCGCCTGCGTGACCACGTTCCGGTGCGGATGGCTGCGCGCCTGCTCGGGCGTGATCGCCCCCTGGTCAATCAGTTCCTGCACGTAGCTGTGGTCGGAAGACAGCTGGCGCAGCTGCCCGTTCCACAGGTAGGCGCGGCTGTCGCCCACCCATCCCAGTTCGAAGCGGTTGTCGTTGACGCGCAGGGCGACCATCGTGGTGCCCATCGGCAGCGAGTCGGCACGCCGCTTCGACTGCCGGATGATGTCCTCGTCGGCGCTGCGGATCGCGTCGCTCAGGCTCTTGCCGGCGCGCACCTCGCGCACCACCGCGTCGCGCGCGAGTGCGCTCGCGACCTCGCCAAACTCGTGCCCGCCCATGCCGTCCGCGACCAGCCACAGCCCGAGCTCCGAGTCCGAGTAATAGGTGTCCTCGTTCAACTCGCGGCGCAGGCCGACGTGGCTGGAATTTCCGAACTCGATCATGGCTGCCTCAGAACTCGATCCGGATGCCGAGCGCAAGGCTGTCCTGCGAGAAGCGCTCGCGGCTGAGCAGCCTTTCGTAGTAGAAGAAGCCCGAGCGGCCCTTGGCCATCACGAAGGACATGCCGACGCCAAAGCGGAAGAAGTCGGTGTCGATCGGGTCGCCCTTGATGGTGAAGGGCGTGCCGAGCGGATCGAACAGGAAGCGCGCTTCCACCTCGGAAGGATCGGACTGGAACTCGTGCTGCCACTCGAGCTGCACATGCGGGATCAGCACGCCCCAACTGGTGCTGTGGGCGTAGGTCAGCTTGCCGCCGAGCGTGCTGGATAGCGAGGTGACGTCGCGGCTGTCGAGCACGAGCGCGAGGCCGACGCCGGGAACGGACTGCTCGAACTCCTCGACCAGGGGGTCGAAGCTCATGTTCGTGTACATCGCCCGCAGGTACGGACCGAATCCCCAGCCGTTCTTGTTGAAGTCGCGGCCCAGGCTGAGCGCGAAGGTCATGCTGTCGCCGTCGCCGTTGGCGTGCCCGCTCTGGTCGATCGTGGTCGTACCGGAGGGCCCGGTAATCGTGTAGCGGACGCGGCGCTCGATGTCGTAGCTGTTCCGGCCGTAGCTGAAGACGCCGTCCATGTACCAGCTGTCCTGCTGGTACCAGGTGCCGTAGGCGGAGATGCTCCAGCCACGGGTGCCCAGCGCGCCGTCGCTGCCGCGCAGGTCGTTGTCCTGCCTGGTGTAGCCGAGCGTACCGCCGAAGATCAGCTTGTCCGACACCCGATAGTCGGCGCCGACGGTGAGGCCGCCGATGTCGAAGTCGTAGGCCGGGCTGAGGTCGCCCGCTTCGGCATCGCCGCGGCCGATCGTGCCGGCGGCGAAGAAGCCCCAGCGCGAGAAGTCGCTGCCGACTTCCGTCGGCGCGCCGGCAGGCTGGTCCTGGTCCAGCAGGCCCTGGAACATCGAGCCGACCGGCAGGCGGCCGCTGGAGCCCTGGAATGCCAGGCCGCCGAAGCCGGTGCGGTTGGTGCCGCTGCGCAGCGCCGCGATGCGGGCCTTGATGTTGTCGAACTGCGACTGCGCCGCCAGCAGCGAGGATTCCGACTGGATCAGCGCAATGTCGGCGAACAGTTGGTCGAGCGCGTCGATCACGCCGGAGGGATCGGTCCCGATGGCGTCGATGAGCTCCTGACAGCGTGCCTGCAGGTCATCTTCGGTGGTCGTGCTGGTAGTGCTGGTACTGGCGGCGAGCGATTCCGTGCTACCGCCGCCGCTGCTCGGCGAACCGTTGCACAGTTCGTCCAGCGCGTCGGCCAGCGCCTTCTGGTTCTCGGTCAGGCCGGGCAGGTCACCCAGCTTTTCCTCGGGCAGGGCAGTGACGGTGAGGTTGAAGTCCACGCTCACGGGCACCAGGCCCGGCACCGAGTCGTTGCGGGTCGCGCGGATCACCACCGGGCCCGGGGTTGGCCCCGCGAAGGCATTGTTGCTGGCGATGCCCGAGGCGTTGGTCACCGAAGTGGGCGTGGACAGCGTGGCCGATCCGGAGATCACCGCCCAGCTGATGGTCACGCCGGGCGCGGCCATGGCGTTGAGGTTGCCGCGCCGGCCGCTGCGGCCGCCGTCGATGACGATCGGCGGCGAGCCGCCGGCGATCACGGTCAGCGGGTCGGCGAAGGGCGTGTTCGGCGGCGCCGACTGGCCGTCGCCGCTGCCGATGGCCAAGGCCGGCTCGACCGCGACGATCGGGGTGACCACCGAACTGGTGACCGGTCCGGGAACTTCCGTCGAGGTAGCGCTGCCCACGTTCGTGACCGAGCCGGCGGTGACGTCGCCGGCGGTGACGATGTAGGAGCCGGTGAGCACGCAGGTCGCGCTCGGCGCCAGGCTCGGGCAGCTCTGCGTCGCCGGGAAATGGTCGTCGCTGACCACCACGTTGCTGAGCGAGATGTTGCCGTTGTTGGTCGCCGTGATCTCGTAGTCGAGCTGGTCGCCCGCGCTCACCGAACCGGAAGCGTCGTTGTCGTCGGTGCCGGTCAGCACCTTGCTTACCGCCAGCGACGGCGCCGAGGCCGCGATGGTGTTGGCGGCGGTGGCGTTGTCGTTGCTGCCGACTGGATCGAAGCTTTCCGAGTCGATGCTGACGCTGTTGCTGATGGTGCCCCCGACCGGCGCCGTCGGCGCGACCGTGGTTACCAGCGTCAGCGTGCTGTTGCCACCGCTGAGCAGGGTGTTGCGCGTGCAACTGACGGTGCCGCCACTGCCGGGCGCCGGCGTGCTGCACTGCCAGCCCACCGGCGTGGCGAGCGAGACGAAGCTGAGCTGCGCCGGCAGGGTGTCGGTCAGGCTCAGGTTCACGCCCGGATCGGGACCGGCGTTGGCGACATTGATGGTGTAGGTCAGCTGGCCGCCGGGCGACACCGCGGCGGGCGCCCCCGTCTTGGTGACGGAAATGTCGGAAGTGACCGGCAGCACCGTGATCGTGAAGCTCGTGGTCGCTTCGCAGCCATCGGGGCAATAGCTCGCATCCACGGTGTAGGTGCCGGGCGCGGTGACGTTGAATGTGACCTGGGTGACGCCGCTGCCATTGGTGGTGGTCTGGATATAGGAGGGCGGCCCGCCGGTTTCGCCGGTGAAGGTGCCGTCGCCCGCGGAAGGCTCGGAGGTGACGTTCCAGCCGATGTCCGCGCCGGGGACCGGGATCGTGGCGCCGGAAAACTTCACGCTCAGGTTGATGGAAGTGTTCTGCGCGATCGTCGCCGTGCCGCCGGAAGGCGACACGGGCGTCAGCACCGGGTCCTCGACCACGACCGTGAAGGATTCCGGATTGGGCGGGCAACTGGTGGTCGGCGCAGCGAGCCCGGCAACAAGGATCGGGCAATCGCCTTCGACGGTGATCGTGTAGGTGCCTGACGCATACGAGTAGAAGGTGTTGTCGGCGTGGCCGGTGACCGAGTCGGTCGGCGGATTGTTGGAGCCGAGGCTGCCGCTCGGGTTGTCCACTGACCAGGTGGTGCCGAGCGAAGTCGGCACGTTGTCTACGGTGTACTTGACGCCGAGATTCGCGGACTGCCCCGGCAACACGGTGAAGCTCGGCGCCGTCGTCTTGACCAGTTGCCAGGTGGAATTGCTGACGGCAGTCCAGTCGATCTGGTTGTTGCCGTTGAAGCAACCGGTGGCGACGGCGCAGTCAACGCTGTACTGGGCCTGGCCGCCGGAGCTGCCGCCGAGGGTGATGATGACGTTGATGGTCGAGCCGGCGGTACCGGACCAGTTCTGCGAAACAGGACTCGCGCCGCCAGTGGTGTCCGTGCCCCGGGTGACAGTGCCGCTGATCGTCCCCGAGCAACCGCCGCTGAGGCTGACGATGTTGAAGGAATAGTTGAGCGTGGTGCCGGCATCACCCTGCTGGTAGGTCGAACTCAGCGGCTGGATCTCGCAACCGGAAGTGGCCGCGGCCTGTCCACTCCAGGCAAACATGAAAAGGCAGGCGAGCAGGAAGCTGGCGCGGGAGAACAACGCGGATGCAGCGGTGTGCCGGAACCCCGTGCGGCCGGACATGGCCATCGCTTTTCCCCCGAAATGCGGTATAAATCCCGGACCGAGTATAGCGGTTGTCGCGCCATTGCAAGGGGTTGGGGGCGCGGGCCGCATTGCCGTCTAGGGAGCGCGCGCAATGGTTGTGTCGAATGCCTGTCCGTTCATGTCCCGGTTCTCCGTTTTTTGCACCGCCGCACTGGTGGTGGTCGCGTCCGCGATGCCCGCTTCGGCGCCGCGCGCCGCCGGCGTCCGCAATGCCGAGGACATGATGATCGTGGATTGCCTGCTGCCCGGGCAGATCCGCTCCCTTGGCCGGCAGGCCACCTTCATGAGCGCCCGGCGGCCGATCCGTACCTCCCAGGCCGATTGCCAGATACGTGGCGGCGAGTACGTGTCCTACGACCGCGCCAACTACCAGACCGCCCTGAAGGTCTGGCTGGACCAGGCCATGGCCGGCAGCGCCGAGGCGCAGAACAACGTCGGCGAGATCTATTCCAAGGGCCTGGGCACGGCGCCGGATTACGGCATGGCCGCGCAGTGGTTCAAGAAGGCGTCAGACCAGGGCTTCAACCGCGCCAAGATCAACCTGGGTTTCCTCTATGAGCAGGGACTGGGCGTAACCCAGGACACCGCGATGGCGCTGAACCTGTATCGCGAAGGCTCGGGCCTGCAGGACGAGCTGCTGTACGCCTCCGAGGTCGAGGTGCAGTTCAAGGCCAAGGATGCCGAGATCAGCGGCTTGCAGACGCAGGTCAAGGAGGCCGAGGCCGACTCGGCCGAGCTGCGCGACCAGGTTCGTCAATTGCAGTCGCAGGTGGCCGAGCGCCGCCGCGCGCTGGAAACCTCGCAGCGAGAGCTCAACGCGACCCAGGAAAAGCTCGCGCAGGCGCGCGCCTCGCAGGACACCGGCCTGAGCAAGCTGCTGGAGAACCAGTTGCTCGCGCAGGAACAACAGATCGGCAGCCAGCGCACGCAGATCGCCGCGCTGGAAGCGCGCGCCGGCGGTGGTGCCGCAGGCGGCGTGCTCGCCGCTTCCCCGGGCTCCCTGCAGATTCTCGACCCGATCTTCGTGGCGACGCGCGGGCGCAGCACCGCCGTGGTGCGCGGGCCGGGCAAGCGCAAGCTCACCGGCCGCGTCAGCAACCCGGCGGCGGTGGCCTCCATCACCGTCAATGGCCAGCCGGCGAAGCTGGAGGCCAACGGCACCTTCAGCACCGATGTGGACGTCGCCGCCGCCGGCACCCCGGTGCGCGTGGCGGCAGTGGACAAGCGCGGCGGACGGGCGCAGCTCGATTTCACCATGGTGCCGCAGACGGGCGGCGCGGGCGGCGGCGGATCGCCGGCACTGGCGCCGGCCGGCGCCCTGCCGCGCGACGTCAAGCTTGGCCGCTACTACGCGGTCGTGATCGGCAACAACACCTACCGTGATTCGGGCTATCCGGCCCTGAAGTCCGCCGCCAGCGACGCCACCGCGGTCGCCAACGTGCTGCGTAGCCGTTACGGCTACCAGGCCACGGTACTGCTGAATGCCTCGCGCCTGGAAACCATGAGCGCGTTGAACGACATGCGCGAGAAGCTGGGCACCAACGACAACCTGCTCATCTACTACGCCGGCCACGGCGAGATCGACGGCGCGGGCAAAGGCTACTGGATCCCCAGCGACGCGGTGGCGGGCAACAGCAAGTCCTGGATCTCCAACGCGATGGTGAGCGACATCCTCAACACGATGCCAGCCAAGCACGTGCTGACGGTGGTGGACTCGTGCTATTCCGGCACCATGACGCGCGCCTCCGCACCGAGCTTCGACTCGGCTTCGATGCCGCCCGAGAAGTGGGCGACCTGGGTGAAGACGATGGCCAACGGGCGTTCGCGCACCGCACTGACCTCGGGTGGCCTGCAGCCGGTGCCCGACGTCGGCGCCGGCAACCACAGCTACTTCGCCCGCGCCTTCGTCAACGCGCTGCAGGACAACAACAAGCTGCTGGAAGCCGGCCGCCTGTACCGCACGGTCTCGACCTCCGTGGCCCTCACCTCGGTGAAATCGCCGCTGCCGCAGAACCCGCAGTACGCGGCGATCCGCTTCGCGGGCCATGAGAGCGGCGAGTTCTTCTTCCTGCCGAAGACGGTCGCGACCGGGCCTTGAGGCAGCGGTGGGGGTGGGGAGGGCTGGCCGGAGTCGCGATTGCCGCCTATAATGCGCGGCTTCGGAGAGGTGGCAGAGTGGTCGATTGTACCTGACTCGAAATCAGGCGTACGTTCATAGCGTACCGTGGGTTCGAATCCCACCCTCTCCGCCATCACCATGCCGGAAATGAAAAACGCCCCCGAAAGGGGGCTTTTTCTTGCCGCGAACTTGAACGCCGCGCAACAGCCGGAACGTCGCGGAGTCTCCCGCGCCCGCTGATCACGAAAAGCGCGGCTCCCGCCAGGCCTGAGTCCGCGCCGCGCGTCGTGAAGACGGCGCCCGCTGGCATACTCCGGCCATGGGGAAGTCCAGGCAGAAGCACCGCCGCGCGGCGGCCGAGCGACTTGCTTCGACGCAAGCGGCCGCGGGGCACGTGGAGCGGCACTGGCCAGCCCTGAGCGGGCTGCGCGGCCTGGCCGCCTGCGGCGTGCTGTTCCTGCATGTGTACATCCTCGCCGGTGCGCCGGCGAGCGTGCCCGCGCCCCTGGCCTGGCTGTTTGCGATCGGCTGGTCGGGCGTGGACGTGTTCTTCACCCTCTCGGCTTTCCTGCTGGCGATGCCTTTCGTGGCGGCTCGCAGTGAAGGCCTTCCCGAGCCGTCACTGCGAAGTTACTGGCGGAATCGCGCCTGGCGCATCCTGCCGGCCTATTACGTGCAGTTGGCCTTGCTGTTCGTGTTCGCGCTCGCCGGAGCCAGGTGGGCCGGTTACTGGCAGGGAGCGGATGCGCGCAGCCTCGCGGTGAATGCGCTTTTCCTCTACAACCTCGTGCCGCTGGCCGGTCCGGCGATTCCGCCCTGGTGGACGCTGCCGGTGGAGCTGGGCTTCTACCTGCTGCTGCCCTGGTTCGCCCGCCTGCTGACGCCGGCGCGCCTGCCCTGGCTGCTGCTCGCGATCCTCGCCAGCCTGGCGTGGCGCTGGTGGCTGCTGGGCGCCGGGCTGGCGCGCGCCGAGGAGGTGGCGTGGGTGGAGCACCTGCCGGGGCGCCTGCACCAGTTCGTCATCGGCATGCTCGCGGCCTGGGCCTTCGTGCGCTGGCGCGGCCAGTTCCAGCACTGGTCGCCTGCGCAGCGCGACCTGGTCGCGGGGCTTGCGGCGGCGCTGTTTCTGGCGCTGCCCGCGCTGTCGTTGCCGGTGGACGGCTTGCCCTACGGTGGCTCGCCGTCGGCGTCGCCGCTGTTGTTCGGATGGCACCTGCTGGCCAGCCTGCTGGTCGCGGCCATGCTGGTGGCGCTGGCGAGCGGGCCCTCGCGCCTGGGCCGGCTGCTTGCGGCCGGCTGGCTGCAGGCGCTGGGCCTGGTCAGCTACAGCCTGTACCTGTGGCACTACCCGGTGCTGCTCGCCCTGCGCGAGGCGCTCGGCGGCATGGCCGCCGTCGGCGCCGACTTCTGGCCCTTCGCCTTCTATTCGGTGCTGTTCTCGCTGCTGCTGGCCGGCGCCTCATGGTGGCTGGTGGAACGCCCTGCGCAACGGCGCGCCGGCCGGGATAAAATCACCGCCTGAGCGAGAGAGAGTCCATGTCCGAAATCCTGGTGCCCGTTTCCTTCGGTGAACTGCTCGACAAGATCGCGATCCTGCAGATCAAGTCCGAACGCATGTCCGACCCGGCCAAGCTGGCGAACGTGCGCCGCGAACTGGACGCACTGTCCGCGACCTGGCTCGAGCACCCGGCGGCGCAGACGCAGGTCCCGGAGCTGCGCGCCGAGCTCAAGGCGGTGAACGAGCGCCTCTGGGACATCGAGGACGAGATCCGCGCCTGCGAGCAGCAGCAGGACTTCGGCGCGGAGTTCATCCGCCTGGCGCGCGCGGTGTATTTCGAGAACGACGAGCGCGCGCGCATCAAGAAGATGCTGAACCACGCGCTGGGTTCGTCGTACGTCGAAGAGAAGTCTTACAAGGACTATCGTCAGCAGACCTAGCGTTCTACGCCAGCGTGTCCGCAAAGGCGTCGAATTTCCCCGTTACTTCCTCCACGCCGATCAGGTCCATCACGCCGGGAAACTCCACCCGCTTGCCCCAGCGCAGCTGCGCCGCCGGCTTGCCGATGAAGCGGAGCGCCGCCTCGTCGTAGTGGTTCACCGAGTGCGACAGGTCCGAGTAGGGCCCGCAACGCTCGCGGTCGGTGCAGGCGAACAGGCCGAGCACCTTCGTGCCCATCGCGTTGGCCATGTGCACCGGCCCGGAATCCGGGCTGAGCACCAGGTCTGCGCGCTCGAGCAGCGCCAGCGCCTGCTTCAGCGTGTCCTTGCCGACCAGGTCGAGTGCCGGCGACTGCATCGCGCCGAGGATGGCGTCGGTGGTACGCCGCTCGATGTCGCTGCGCCCGCCGCTCAGCACCACGCGCCAGCCGCGCGCCGCCGCGTGGTCGGCCACCGCCGCGTAACGGCGCACGCTCCAGTTGCGCAGGGCATGGCTGGAACAGGGCGAGACCAGCAGCGTGCGCTGCGCGCCGGGCAACTTCTGCTGCGCCCACTCGCGCGCGGCCTGCGGCACCGGCAACTGCCATTCCACCCGATCCTGGCGCAGGCCGAGCGGCGCCAGGAACTGCGCGAAGGCGTCGAGCACGTGATGGCCGCCGGGCGGGATGCGCTCGTTGATGAACAGCGAGTGTCCCTCCTTGCTGCGCGCACGGTCGTAGCCGACGCGGCGATCGGCCTTCACGAAGCCGGACAGCAGGTTCGCGCGCAGCGCCAGCTGCATCTGCAGCAGTACCTCGAAGCGGCGGCCGCCGAGGCGGCGGCGCAGGTCCTGCACGCCCGCCCATCCCGCCGCCTTGTCGAACACCAGCAGTTCGATGTCCTCGAGGCCTTCGAGCAGTTTCGCCTCGCCCTTGCCGAGGATCCAGGTGATCGGCACCTGCGGCCAGGCGCGACGCAGGCTGCGCAGCAGGGGCACCACATGGGTGGCGTCGCCGAGGGCGGAAAGGCGCAGCAGGCAGATCGATCGCGGCGCCGGGGGCAGGCTCACTTGCTAGAATCCGTGGCAATGGCAGCGGAGCATTCCGACGGCGACAAGCAGCAGGCCTTTCGCGACGCCGACGGGGAGGGTTTGATTGTGTTCGACGCGAGCCGCGTGCCGCAAGCGAACCGCGCCCTGTTCGACCCCGGAACCTATGGCGCGGACGCGCGGCCCGTGCGTGACCGCGGCGGCCGCGGCGCCGCCTGGTTCGTGGATGGCGAGTTCGGCAACGGCGTGCTGCGCCACTACCGGCGCGGCGGCTGGGCGGCGCGCGCCAGCACGGACGCTTACCTGTGGCAGGGCGAGGCGCGCGTGCGCAGCCTGCGCGAGTACGCCCTGTTGCGCCACCTGCATGGCGAAGGGCTGCCGGTGCCGGCGCCAATCGCTGCTTTCTACCTGCGCCGCGGCTGGTGCTATCGCGCGGCGATCCTGGTCGAGCGCGTCGCCGGCGCACGCTCGCTGGTGGAGGCGGTGAACCAGGACGAGGCGCCGTGGGCCGCGGTCGGCGAGGCAATCGCGCGCTGCCATCGCCGGCACGCGCACCATGCCGACCTGAATGCCAACAACCTTCTGCTGGATCGCGAGCAGCGGCCCTGGCTGATCGACTGGGACCGCGGCCGCATCGAGCGCAACGCCGGCCCATGGACCCAGGCCGTGCTCGAGCGCCTGGGTCGCTCGCTGCTGAAGGAATGCGAGACGGTACCCGCGTCGCGCCTGGAAGAAGGCATGGCCAGCCTGCGCGCGGCGCACGACCGCGAGCTCGCGGCATGAGCTGGTCGCTGCGATTCCTGGGCGTGGGCAATTCGGCGGCGGTCGAGCTCGGTTCCGCTTCTGCGGTCATCGAGCGCGACGCCGAGCCGCTGCTGATGATCGACTGCGGGCAGGAGGCGCTGACTGCCTACCTGAAGCAATACGCCGCGCAACCGCGCGCGCTGTTCATTACCCATGTGCACATGGACCACGTCGCCGGGCTGGAGCGGCTGTTCTACGCCACCTATTTCTCGGAACAGCGCGGCAAGGTGCGCCTGTACGTGCCGGCGCCGCTGGTGACGTACCTGCACGGCCGCCTGGCCGACTATCCCGGCGTGATCGCCGAAGGCGGCGCCAACTGGTGGGACGGCTTCCAGCTGGTGCCGGTGACCCGCGGCTTCTGGCACGAGGGCGTGTGGTTCGACGTGTTCCCGGTGCGCCACCACCTGCCCGACACCGCCTTCGGGCTGCGGCTTGCGGGCGCGCTGGTGTGGACGGGCGACACGCGGCCGATTCCCGAAGTGCTGGCGCTGCACGCACGCGAGGGCGAGCTGGTCGCGCACGACTGCGCGCTGGAGGGCAACCCGTCGCACAGCGGCGTCGCCGACCTCGAGCGCGAGTACCCGCGCGAGTTGCTGTCGCGTTGCCTGTTCTACCACTACGGCAGCGACGACGCCGCGCACATGCGTGCGCGGTCGCACCGGGTCGCCGACGCCGGCGAGCTGGTGGCGCTGGCCGAACCGACTGCGCCCAGGATGCCCCCGTGAGCGCGGCACTGCTGCAACCCGCGCCCGCCGAAGCCCGCAGCGACGCGCCGCCGCGCGACCGGCTCGGCCGGCCGCTGCACGACCTGCGCATCTCGGTCATCGAGGCCTGCAACTACCGTTGTCCCTATTGCATGCCGGAGGGCAGCGTGCCGGAAGGCGAGGGCGCCGGCCGCGAACGGCGCCTGGACTTCGCCGACATCGAGCGGCTGGCGCGCGTCTTCGTGGCGCAGGGCGTGCGCAAGTTGCGTTTGACCGGCGGCGAACCGCTGCTGCGGCGCAAGCTGCCGGAGCTGGTCGCGCGGCTGGCGGCGATCCCGGGCATCGAGGATCTGGCGCTGACCACCAACGGCTCGCTGCTGGCCGGCAAGGCGCAGGCGCTGCGCGACGCCGGCCTGCACCGGCTCACCGTGAGCCTGGATGCGCTCGACCCGGCGCTGTTCCGCGCGCTGTCGGGCAACCGCGGCGAGGTCGCCGACGTGCTCGCCGGGATCGCGGCGGCGGAAGCGGCGGGTTTCGGCCCGATCAAGATCAACTGCGTCCTGCAGCGCGGCGTCAACGAGGGCGAGGTGCTTGGCCTGGCCGCGCACTTTCGCGGCAGCGGCCACGTGCTGCGGTTCATCGAGTACATGGATGTCGGCACCTGCAACGGCTGGAGCCCGGCGCGCGTGCTGCCTTCGCGCGAGGTGCGCGACGCGATCGCGGCGCGCTGGCCGCTGCGTCCGCTGTCGCCCTCGTACCGCGGCGAAGTGGCCGCGCGCCACGGCTACGTGGACGGCGCGGGAGAGGTCGGTTTCGTGAGTTCGGTCAGTGCGCCGTTCTGCGGCGACTGCCATCGCGCTCGGCTGTCCGCCGACGGGCGGCTGTATACCTGCCTGTTCGCGGCCGAAGGCAGCGACTTGCGCCCGGCGCTGGCCGAGGGCGATGCGGCCGTGGCCGCGCGCGTCGGCGCATTGTGGCGCGCGCGCGGCGACCGCTATTCGGAGCTGCGCGAGGCGCGCGCGGCCGGCGATCCGCGCAAGCGGATCGAAATGTTCCAGATCGGCGGCTGAGATGGCGACCAGGAAAAAGACTTCGACCGGCAAGGCGGGCGCAGCGCTCAGCCACGTGGACGCCGCCGGCCGTCCGGCCATGGTGGATGTCTCGGCCAAGGCCGTCAGCGTGCGCGAAGCCAGCGCGGAGTGCCTGGTGCGCTTCCCGGCCGCGGTTGCCGCGCAGTTGCGCGGTCAGGCCCTGCGCACCGCCAAGGGCGCGGTACTCGACACGGCGATCATTGCCGGCACGATGGCGGTCAAGCGCACGCACGAATTGATTCCCTTTTGCCACCCGCTGCCGATCGAGGCCTGCAGCTTCGAGGCCGGCTGGAGCGACGCGCGCAGCTTGCGCCTGCGCTGCACGGTGCGCTGCACGCATCGCACCGGCGTGGAGATGGAAGCGCTGACCGGGGCGACAGTGGCGGCGCTGACGGTCTACGACATGTGCAAGGCGCTCTCGCACGCGATCGTGATCGGCCCGGCGAAGCTGTTGTCCAAACGTGGCGGCAAGCGCGAGGTCGGTCCGGCGTGAGCGTGACGGTGCTGTATTTCGCCAGCCTGCGCGACGCCGCCGGCGCGGCCTCGGAGCAATGGCCGAGGCCGGAGTCGCTGCGCGCCCTTTATGCAGCGATGCAGGCGCGGCATGTGCTGCCGTTGCCGCCGGAGCGCCTGCGGGTCGCCATCGACGGCGCCTTCTGCGGCTGGGACGCGGCGCCGACCGACGGCGCGGAAATCGCCTTCATGCCGCCGGTGTCCGGCGGTTGAACGCGATGCCGGGATTCAGCCTGTCCGCGCAGCCGATCGACGTTGCTGCGCGGCGGGCTTCGTTGCTCGCGAGCGGCGCCGGCGCCTACGCCAGCTTCGAAGGTTGGGTGCGCGACCACAATGAAGGCCGCGCCGTCGTGGGCCTGGCCTACGAGGCCTACGCCGCGCTGGCGCAGGCCGAGGGCGAGCGCGTGCTGGCGGAGGCGCGCGCGCAGTTCGCCATCCTCGATGCTGCCTGCACGCATCGCGTCGGCGAACTGGAGGTGGGCGAGCTGGCGGTGTGGGTGGGCGTGAGCGCCGGCCATCGCGACGCCGCCTTCGCGGCCTGCCGCTACGTCATCGACGAGATCAAGGCGCGGGTGCCGATCTGGAAGCACGAGCGCTACGCCGGCGGCGAATGCCACTGGCTGCCAAAGGAATAATGGGGTCAGAGGAGATTTTTCGCGGAACGCGAAAAATCTCCTCTGACCCCATTATTCCTGTCGATGGGTGGCAGCCCTTGCCGGCTGGCCTCGGCGCCCGAATCAGTAAATACCGTTGCTGCCTTCCGGCCCTGGCGGAGTTTTCTACCTATCGTCGCGAGGGGCCGACAAGAGCCGCCATTGAAAACAAGATTGAAGCGGGTGCAAGGCGTGGCGGAGAGAGAGGGATTCGAACCCTCGGTACGGTTTTAAAGCGTACACACACTTTCCAGGCGTGCTCCTTAAACCACTCGGACACCTCTCCGCATGACGCGATCGTCGCGGAAGCCTGCGATTCCATTCGCAACTTCCTGAAACGAGCCGGAAATTCTACCGGAGGCCCGCCCGCGGGACAAGCGCGTGCCCGGCCGTGCTTGGCCCGGGCCGCCCCGGGCGGCACAATGGCGCATCACCCGGGAGCCTCCATGTCCTATCTCGTGCTGGCCCGCAAATGGCGCCCGCGGCGCTTCGCCGAACTGGTCGGCCAGGAGCACGTGGTCAAGGCCCTGGGCAACGCGCTCGAGACCGGCCGCGTCCACCACGCCTTCCTGTTCACCGGCACCCGCGGCGTCGGCAAGACCACGATCGCGCGCATCTTCGCCAAGAGCCTGAACTGCGAGCGCGGCGCCGGCGCCGAGCCCTGCGGCGAGTGCGGCGCCTGCCTCGACATCGACGCCGGCCGCTTCGTCGACCTGCTCGAGATCGACGCCGCCAGCAACACCGGCGTCGACGACGTCCGCGCGCTGATCGAGAACGCGCAGTACATGCCGGCGCGCGGCCGCACCAAGGTGTACCTGATCGACGAAGTGCACATGCTGTCGAAGAGCGCCTTCAACGCATTGCTGAAGACGCTCGAGGAACCGCCGGGGCACGTCAAGTTCCTGCTCGCCACCACCGACCCGCAGAAGTTGCCGGTCACGGTGCTGTCGCGCTGCCTGCAGTTCAACCTGCGCCGGCTGGAGCCGGAGCAGATCCGCGACCAGATGGCACGCATCCTGCAGGCCGAGGGCATCGGCTTCGAGCCGGGCGCGCTGGAACTGCTCGCGCGCGCTGCCGACGGCAGCCTGCGCGACGGCCTGTCGCTGCTCGACCAGGCCATCGCCCACACCGGCAGCGGCGGCGAAGGCGGCGGACGGCTGGAGGAAGCCGGCATCAACGCCATGCTTGGCACCGTGGAACGCGCGCGCGTCGGCGAACTGCTCGCCGCGCTCGCCGCCGGCGATGCCGCCGCGCTGATGCGCAAGGTCGCCGAACTGGCCCAGTACTCACCCGATTTCGGCCAGTTGCTGGAAGACCTCGCGAGCGAACTGCACCGGGTGCAGCTGCACCAGCTGGTGCCGGGCTTCAGCGACGAGCCCAGCCGCGTGGATGCGGCCGCGCTGGCCGCGGCGCTGCCGGCGGAAGTCGTGCAACTTTGGTTCCAGATGGCACTGAACGGCCGCCGCGACCTGGGCCTGGCGCCGAGCGCGCGCGCAGGACTGGAGATGACGCTGCTGCGCATGCTCGCCTTCCGTCCCGCTGGGGTCGGCGGCGGCGACGCTGCCGAGGGCGTGGCCGCTGCCGCCAGGACGGCGCCGCGCGCCCCGGCGCCGCCGTCGGCATCGCCGCGTCCTGCGGCTGCGCCGGTTGCTCCGCCCCGTCCCGCAGCGGCGACGGTTGCTCCGCCGCGTCCGGAGCCACTTCCGCCACCCCCGATTCGCGCTGAGGCCGCGCCCGTGTTGGAGGCCGCACCCGCACCCGCGCCCGCGATTGAGCCTCCGTCCGTGGCGCCCGTCGCCGACCCCGCGCCGATGTCGCTCGCCAATGCGGAAGACTGGCTGGCGCTGGTTGCCGCCGCCGGCCTCAAGGGGCCGGCGCTGCAGCTGGGCATGCACTGCGTTTTCTGCGCCTATGGCGACGGCCTGTTGCGCGTGCACCTGCCCGACGAAGACGCGCACCTGCGCAACGACAGCCTGGTGCGCCAGCTTGCCGTGGCCGCGTCCAACCTGGTGCGGACGAACGTGCAGCTGCGCTTCGAGCCACGGCCTGCCGCCGGTGACGCCGATACCCTGCACAAGCGCACGCAACGCCAGCGCAGCGAGCGCCAGGAGGCCGCCGAGGCCAGCTTCCTCGCCGACCCCGTGGTTGCGCAGCTGCTCGGCCAGGGTGGCAGCGTCGTCCCCGATTCCATCCGTCCCCTAAGCGAGAACTGAAGAATGCGCGGCAATATCGCCCAGATGATGCAGCAGGCCCAACGCATGCAGGACAACCTCAAGCGCGTGCAGGATGAACTGGCCGTGCTCGAGGTCAGCGGCCAGGCCGGCGGCGGCATGGTCAGCGTCACCCTCACCGGCAAGTTCGAGGTTCGCCGCGTGCACATCGATCCTTCCGTGCTCGGCGATGCCGAGATGCTCGAGGACCTCGTGACCGCGGCGATGAACGACGCCGTCAACAAGGCCAACGAGGAAAGTGGGAAGCGCATGTCCGCGGCCACCGCCGGCATGCCGCTGCCGCCCGGGATGAAGTTGCCGTTTTGAGCACCGGATTTTCCCTGCTGGAACAGTTGATCGACGCGCTGCGCTGCCTGCCCGGCGTCGGCCAGAAGAGCGCGCAACGCATGGCCTACCAGTTGCTCGAGCGCAATCGCGAAGGCGGGCAGCGGCTGTCGCTGGCGCTGGCGGAAGCGATGGCGAAGGTCGGCCATTGCAGCCAGTGCCGCGACTTCAGCGAAAGCGAGCTGTGCGCGACCTGCGCCAGCGTTTCGCGCGAGCGCAGCCTGCTGTGCGCGGTGGAGAATCCCGCCGACCGCCTCGCCATCGAGCAGGCCACCGGCTTCCGCGGCCTGTACTTCGTGCTGCAGGGACGGCTGTCGCCGCTTGACGGCATCGGCCCGCGCGAACTCGGCCTCGACCTGCTGGCGACGCGGCTGGCGCAAGGCGAGGTGAGGGAACTGATCATCGCCACCAACCCGACGGTCGAGGGCGAGGCGACCGCGCACTACCTAGCGCAGCTGGCGCGGCAGTTCGAGGTGCGGCCCTCGCGGCTCGCCCACGGCGTGCCGCTCGGCGGCGAACTCGAATACGTGGACCGCGGCACCCTCGCGCATGCCTTCGGCTCGCGCCAGGAAGCGGCGGGCTGAACCAGGAGCGCGACATGGACGACCAGGCTGGCGACACCATCTTCGGCAAGATCATCCGCAAGGAAATCCCCGCCGAGATCCTCTACGAGGACGAGCACGTGCTCGCCTTCCGCGATATCCATCCACAGGCGCCGGTGCACGTGCTGTTCGTGCCGAAAACGGCGTTCGCGACCCTCGACGCGGTGCCCGCGGATGCGCCGGAAGTGCCGGGCCGGCTGATGCTCGCCGCGGCTGCCTACGCCCGGCGGGAAGGCTTCGCCGAACGCGGCTACCGTGTGGTCATGAACGTCAATCGCGACGGCGGCCAGACGGTCTTCCACATGCACCTGCACCTGCTGGCCGGACACGCGCTGCGCGACGGCTTCGGCTGAGCGCCGCGCAGCCGCGCTACCAGCGCCGGCGCCAGGGGTCGTACCAGCCGAAACCGAAACCGAAGTTCGGATGGTGGAAGGGATCGTGCTCGCGCCGCTCCGGCCACAGGTACACCACGTCTGCGGCGACGCGCGGATAGCGGTAATCGTAGTCGCCGATCTTGCGCGACTCGAAGGCTTCGATGCGCCCGGAAATGGTCAGTTCGCGGCCGGGCGCGAACACCTGTGGTTCGTAGAAGCCGCTGCGGCAGGCGATGAAGCGGCCGGTGCTGCGGTCGACCCGGCGCGGGCGCCCGGCGGCGTCGAGCGGCGCGCCGACGAGTTCGAAGCAGCTGTGCAACTTCTCGGTATGGACATCAACAATACGCCCGCCCCAGCGCACGGTGTCGCCGACCTGCCCGCGCGCGACGGCTTCCTCCGGCTGCACCGGCGAGAACTGTCCTTGCAGTGGGGCGGGGGCGGTCGCGCAGCCGCCGAGGGCGGCGGCTGCGATGAGGGTCGAAAGTGTCGTGCTTCGCATCGTCGTGGCTCCGGTCGGCGTCATCGGGTCTGGACGCGGAAGGCGCGCAGTTCGCGCGCGAGTTCGCGTTGTTGCTCGTCCGTGAGCGTAGCCCGAGCGTAGCGCCAGGCCGCATAACGGCTGCTGAGCGAGCGCAGGCGCGCCGACTGCGCAGGCAACAATGCGGCCGCGCGGCTGCCGAAACTCAGCGGCGGCTCTTCCAGGCGCTTTTCGATCCCGGCGCGGCGCAGCCGACGGGTGAAAGCGCGCCAGGCGACCAGCAGGGGCGGGCTGCGGTCGCGGTGCTCGTGCAGCAGGAACCACAGGGTGGCCAGCAGGGCCAGCCCCGAACCGACGGCGAAGGCAAGCACCAGCTGCCAGGCGTTGGCCTCGTCGATGCCCAGCGGGCCGAGCAGGCCTTTCTGCCGCTGGGCATCGAAGCCGAGCACCATCCGGTTCCATTGCCGGCGCAGGAAATCGGCGCCGTCGAACATGCCGCCCAGCACGCCCGCGGTGCCGCCGAAGACGCCTGCCTGCCCCGCCTGCTGGCGCGCCTGCAGGTCGTCGAGCGTGTCGAGGATGTTCTCTGGCGCGATCGCCGCGGTCGGGTCCACGCGCACCCAGCCCACGCCGCGGACCCAGATCTCCGTCCATGCGTGCGCGTCCTTGTGCTTGAGCAGCCAGTAGTCGCCGAGCGCGTTGTAGTGCCCGCCGACGTAGCCGGTGACCACGCGCGCCGGCACGCCGGCGCCGCGCATGAACACCGCGTAGGCGGAGCTGAAGTGCTGGCAGAAGCCCAGCTTGGTCGAGAACAGGAAATCGTCGGTGGCGTGGAAACCCACCGGCGGCGCCGAGATGGTGTACTTGAAGTCGCGCCTAAGCATCTGCAGGAAGCGCCGCGTCAGCTCGGCCTCGCCCGGCATCTCGCGCGCCCATTCGCGCGCCAGTGCCAGCGTGCGTGGATCGTGGCCCGAGGGCAGGCGCAGCGCCTGCCGGCGCTGCCACTCCGGCATGTCGGCGGCGAAGCGCGCGCCGGTCGAGGAACTGCCCTGGTAGCGCACCAGGTTGTTGACGACGACTTCGCTGACCGCAGTGAGCTCCCCGTTGAGCCGGCTGCCTTCCGGCGCCTGCAGCGGGACGTCGAGCACCAGCAGGTCGTTGCGCTCGGTCGGCTCGAGCATCACTTCGTAGCGGTAACGCGCAGGACCGGGGCTGCGCTCCGGCGGCAGGGAATGGCCGCCGCCCGGGTCGCGCGTCCAGGCCTCGCCGTCGAAGTTGACCAGCACCGGGCCGCGCCAGTACATGTCCTGGCGCGGCGGCGTGGGGCCGATGAAATGCGCGCGCATCGCCGCGCTGTCGTCCACCAGCGTGTCCAGCCATTCGTTCGGCGTCATGCGGTCGCCCAGGCCGCTGCGGCCGACCGAGTTCTCCGGCAAGCCCCACAAGGGCGCGGGCAGGCGCGGGAACAGCCAGAAGCCGGCGAGGGCGACCGGCAGCGCCAGCAGCGCGGCCAGTCCCGCGCGCCGCAATGAGGGCAAGGCGGGCATGCCCGCGCCCGGCAGCAGCATTGCCCAGGCCATCAGCGACAGCGCCACCGCCGGCAGCGCCAGCGACAGCGTCAGCGGTCCCTGGTCCTGCAGGAAGGCCGCAAAAGGCGCGAACAGGGAGAAGCCGAGCAGGCTGTGGGCGTCGCGTCGCGAGTGCGTCTCGAAGGGCTTCAGCATCAACATGGCCAGCAGGCCAGCGCTGGAGGTGTCGCGGCCGATGCGGAAGTCGAAGGCGGCGAGCACCAGCCCGCCGAGCATCAAGGTCAGCGCGAAGCGCAGCCAGGCCGGCCAGCGCCGTTCCGAGACGGCAGCAATGCCCACGCACACCAGCAGCGCCACGGCCAGCCAGGCCGGCACCAGCAGCAGCAGCGGCAGCGCGCAGGCGGTGGCGGCGGCCAGCGTCCAGCGCCGCAGCGGCGTCGGCAGCGGCTCAGCCATCGGGCAGCAACGCGAGCGTACGCAGGCAGTGGTGGCGATGCTCGGGCCCGCGCCCCGGCGCGACGCGCTGGCCCGGGAGGATCAGCGCATAACGGCTGCCGCTGCGCTCGGCCTCGATCACCCAGCGCGCGAGCCGGCTGATGCGCTGCTCATGGCCGAGCCCGTGGGTCGCGTTCCAGTCGATCACCAGGTCACGCGCGACCGCCGATTCGTATTCGCGCACCAGCAGTTTGTCGAAGCGCGCCGAGGCCTTCCAGGCGATCTGCCGCGGCATGTCGCCGCGGCGGTAGTCGCGCAGGTGGTGCGGCTGTTCACCGTGGGCGCGCGTGCGCGGCGAATCGCCGTCACCCAACGCTTCCGGCAGCGGTGGTGCGCTGGCGTCGGGCGCGGGATAGACGAGCATGCGGTCCTGCGGCCGCATCCAGCTCCACGCGCGCGCCAGCCCCAGCGGCCACAGCGTGCTCAGGCGCAGGCGGCCGAGCTCGAGCCAGCCGCGGCGTTGCGTGGGCAATTCCAGCGTGACCTCGGCTTCGCCGTCCGGCGCAAGTTCGAACAGTGCCTGCGCGCGCCCTGCCAGCAACTGCAGCCCCGGCCGCCGGCGCGCGCCGGTCCCTTCGAAGCGCAGCTTCAGGCGCAAGGCCTGGCCCGCGAACACCGGCTCCGCATGCACCGCCTTGAGGCTGATGCCGGAAAGGATCAGGTGCGCATGCACCATGCTGTTGTTGGCCACGCCGGCGAGCAGGAACACCAGCAGCAGCGCCGGGTTGTTGTTGTAGTTGAGGCCGCCGACCAGCATCGTCACCAGCATCGCCGCGACGAACAGCCCGAAGCCGGTCGGCAGCACGTAGATGCGTTTGCGCGAGATGCGCACCGGCAGCGCTTCCGGCTGCTTCGGCCGCACGAAGGCCAGCCGCGCCATGCGGTCGCCGAAGCGTTCGACGGCGTCGACCGGGAGTTCTGCCTTCGCCGCCATCGCCTTCAGTCGACGGGCACGGACTTCAGGATCGAGGCCGCGAGCGCATCGCGCGAGTCGGCCTCGGCCTCCGGCACCAGCCGGTGTGCGGCCGCCTCGACGAACAGCGCCTGCACGTCCTCCGGCAGCGAATGCCTGCGCCCGGCCAGCAGCGCGTGCGCCCGCGCGCCCTGCAGCAGGCCCAGGCCCGCGCGTGGCGACAGGCCGACGCGCACGCCGCGGTGGCGGCGGCTCTCGGCCAGCAGCGCCTGCACGTAGGAGACCAGCGCCTCGCTGCCGTGCACGTGCGCGACCGCGTGGCGCAACTCGAGCACGTCCACGGAAGTGAGCTGCGGCATCACCTTGGCGATCAGCTCGCGGCGGTCGTTGCCGGCGAGCATCTCGCGCTCCGCCGCGGCCTCGGGATAGCCAAGCTGCACGCGCAGCAGGAAGCGGTCGAGTTGCGAGTCGGGCAGGGGAAAGGTGCCCGCCAGGTCGACCGGGTTCTGCGTGGCCATGACGAAGAAGGGCTGCGGCAGCGCATGCGAGACGCCGTCCACCGTCACCTGGTGCTCGGCCATCGCCTCCAGCAGGGCGCTCTGCGTGCGTGGCGGCGCGCGGTTGATCTCGTCGGCGAGCAGCAGCTGCGCGAACACCGGCCCGGGATGGAAGCGGAACTCGCGTGCGTTCGGATCGAAGATGGACACGCCGATGATGTCCGAGGGCAGCAGGTCGGACGTGAACTGCATGCGCTGGAAATCAAGCGCGAGCGTCGCGGCCATCGAGCGCGCCAGCGTGGTCTTGCCCAGGCCGGGCAGATCCTCGATCAGCAGGTGGCCACCGGCCAGCAGCGTGGTGAACGCAAGCCCGACCTCGCGTTGCTTTCCCAGCAGCAGCGAATTCACCTGCTCGAGCGCGGCCACCAGCGAAGCCTGCAGTCGCTCGGGTAGGATGGCGGCGTCTCTTGCCTGCGCGTTCATGGAGTTCCCGGTCCGGAAATGGAAGCAGAGCCCGAAGCCGATGCTGGCAGAAATCGCGGCAAGTTGCGCGCACTCTTCCTGCTCTCGTGGACGCTGTTGCTGCTTGCGAAGGCGGGGCTGGCCTGGCGCCTGCCCCTGTTCGTGGACGAGGCCTTCTATGCCTGGGAGGCGCGCTATCCGGCGTGGGCTTACTCGGACCTGCCGGGGCTGACCGCGTGGCTGGCGCGCGCAGGCATGTCGCTCGGCGATAGCTCGAACCTGGCGCTGCGCCTGCCCTTCCTGATGCTCGGCGCCTGCGTGCCCTGGCTGGTCGTGCGCATCGCACGTCGCTGGTTCGGCGCCGAGGCGGGCTGGAGCGCCGGACTGCTGGCGCTGCTGATGCCGCTGTCGGGCCTGCTCGGCGTCACCGCAATGCCGGACGTGGCGCTGGTGTTCGCTGCGCTGCTGTGCCTGGACGCGGTGGCATCGCTGCGCGAACGCGTGCAAGCCGCCGCGCTGCTGCAACTCGCCCTCGCGCTGGCGATCGGCGCGCTTGCGCATTACCGCTTCGCGCTGGTGTTGCTTGCCGGCCTCGCCGGCCTGCTGCTCGACCCGCGCGCGCGACGATTGTTGCGCGAGCCCGGCCTGTGGCTGGTGCTGGCGGTCGGCGCGCTGGCCTGGTGGCCGCTTGCTGACTTGGAACCTTGGTCATGCCGGCGCCGGCCTGCGCTTCCAGTTGCTGGAGCGCAATCCCTGGCAGTTCCACGCCGATGCCGTCTCCTGGTTGCCGATCCAGGTGTTGCTGGTGACGCCGGCGCTGTTCGTGTTGCTGCTCGCCGTGGCTGCGATGGCGTGGCGCCGCCGGAACGATCAGGCCCGCGCGGGCTGGGGATTGCTGGCAGGCATCGCGCTGCTGTCCGTGGGCGCCTGGTTCGTGCTGGGCTTCTTCGCTGACAGCGAACGGGTCAGCTTCCACTGGCCGCTGTCGGGCTGGCTGGCCTTGCTGGTGGCCGCGCCGGTTGTTCTCGGTCGTTGGCGGCGCTGGGCGCGCGCGCTGGTCTGGTTTGGCGCCGCCTTGGGTTGCCTGCTCGGCCTGGCTTTCCTGGTTGCCACCAGTCTGCCGCAGGCGCGCGCTGCGCTGGCGGGGACGCCCCTGTATCCCGGCGACCTCGCGGGCGGCCAGGAGCTCGGCGAATGGATGCGGACGCAGGTCGCGCCGGGGGAGACCATTGTCGCCAGCAATTTTGGCAGCGCCGCGCGCATAGCCTTTGCCCTCGGCCGTGCCGACATGCGCGTGCTCGACGACCCGCGCAATCGCAAGCACGGACGCGCCGTGCAGATCCAGGATTGGGGCCTGCAGATGGATTCGCCGCCGGTCGCGCCGGCCTGGTTCCTGCTCGACGACACCGCCATGCCGATGAAGCAGCGCCTCGCCGCCTACCACCGGTACTGCGCATTGTTCGGCGCGCTGCCGCCGCCGCGGCTGCTTTCCGTGGACCATGGCCACAGGCGCTTCCTGCTGTTTCGCTTCGACCCGCGCGCTGCGCGCCCGGGTTGCATCGCGCCGGCGCTTTACTACATCGACGCGCCGCTCGCCCGCGCCACCGTTGCCAGGCGCTTCGGGGTCGCGGGCTGGGCCTTCAAGGACGGCGCCGGCATCGCGCGCGTGGAGGTGCTGCTGGACGGGCGCGTGCTCGCGGTCGCCGACTATGGCGCGCCGATGCCCGGCGTCGCCGGCTACTGGAAAATCTCCACCGACCCGGCGCATCCAAACGTCGGTTTCCGCGCGCAGGTGGACGCTTCGGCCTTCGCTGCCGGCAGGCACTGGCTCGGCTTGCGCCTGCATGGGCGCGACGGCAGCGTGGAAGACCAGACCCAGCAGATTCTCGAACTGGCGCCCTGACTCAGGGCAGGACGAAGCCCGCTTCGCGCAGGGCCTGTGCCAGCGCGATCAGCGGCAAGCCGATCAGTGCCGTCGGGTCGCGCGAATCGATCGCCTCGAACAGGGTGATGCCCAGGCCCTCGGCCTTGAAGCTGCCGGCGCAGTCGTAGGGCTGCTCTGCGTGCAGGTAGCGTTCGATCTCGGTCGCGGACAGGGTGCGCAAGCGCACGCGCGTGGTGTCGTGCATGCGCATCACGCGGCGATCGGAATGCCGGTAGAGCGTGACCGCGGTGTGGAAGTTGAGCGTGCGGCCCGAGGCCGCCGCCAGCTGGTCCGCGGCGCGCTCGAAGCTGCCGGGCTTGGACAGCGGCTGGCCGGCCAGCTCGGCGACCTGGTCGGAACCGATCACCCAGGCCTGCGGCTGGCGCACCGCCACCGCGCGTGCCTTGGCCTCGGCCAGGCGATCGGCGAGCGAGGAGGGCCCTTCCCCTGAGAGCGGCGTTTCGTCGATTTCCGGACGCAGCACCTCGAAGGGCAGGCCGAAGCGGGCAAGCAGGGCGCGTCGATAGGGCGAAGTGGAGGCGAGGATGAGCATCAGGAACCCGGACGGCGCAGGGCAGGAGGTTCGCGCAGCGCCGCCTCGGCGGCGGCATTGGTGGCGCTGGCGAGGTCGGAGCCGACGGTTTCCAGCTCGGACAGCTGGCTGTCGAGCCGTACGCTGACCCGGGCGAGCGCCGCGCAGGCCAGGTCGAGCTCCTGCTGGCTGGCGCTGGCGCCATGCTGCTGGATCCACAGCCGGTGCTGCAGGATGTCGCGCTTGGCCTCCCGGATCGGCAGGCTGCTCTCCAGCGAGGCATGGGCCTCGGCGGCGATATCGGCGGGAACGCGCTGCACGATCGGGCGCATCGCGGCCATCCTCTCCTGGCTGCGGCCCAGCAGGCGCTCGATTTCGTCGGCCAGGTCGAGCATGCGCGCCAGCGTGCGCTGGCGGCGCAGCAGGGCGCGATGGCGCCAGAACATCGGCAGCACGATGGCCAGGGAGACCAGGCCGATGATCAGGATGGCTAGCATGGGGGTGGTCCGAACGGTCCCCGGCAGTCTGCACCGCGGGGGCCCGGTGCGGCAAACGGCGCCACCGCTCCCGGGCGCCTCTTGCGTCCGCGCCGCTCGGGCATCGCCGCAGTTCGCAAGTCCGCGCCGCCGTTGGGGTTTTGGTTTGACAGTGCACGCGCCGCGCGGCTACACTTGCCTGCTATGTCCGCGACCCTGCCTGCCGTACTTGATGTCTGGCGCATGGTCTCGGCCAGGCGGCAGTTCGAGGGCACCTTGCCGTTGTCGGCCTTCAAGCGGCTGCGCGACAGCCTGGTGGACGTCGAGGGCGAGTGCCATTACGCGCTGGAATTCGGCCGCGACGCCAATGACCAGGCCTGGGTCGAGGTTCGCGCCGAGGTCGGGCTGCCCCTGCAATGCCAGCGCACGCTGGAGCGTTACCTGCACCGCGTCAGGCTGGTGCAGCAGTTGGGTCTGATCACCTCGGAAGCGCAGGAAAGCGCGCTGCCGGAGCAGATGGAGCCGCTGCTGGTGCCGGAAAGCGGAGAAATCCACGCCATCGACCTGGTCGAGGACGAAATCATCCTCGCCCTGCCGGTGGTCCCGATCAACCCCGACTCCAGCTTGCCCGCCGCGGATTGGCAGGAAGGCGAGGATGATGGGCAGGATGCAAACCCGAACCCCTTCAGCGTGCTGTCGGCGCTGAAAGACAACAAGCAGTAGTTGGAGATAGAGCAATGGCCGTCCAGAAATCGCGTCGCACCAAGTCCACCCGCGGCATGCGCCGCTCGCACGACTCGTTGACGGCGCGCCAGCTGTCCACCGACGTCACCACCGGCGAGACCCACCTGCGCCACCACGTCAGCGCCGACGGCTTCTACCGTGGCCGCAAGGTCGTGGAGCCGAAGACGGCGGTCGAAGTCGAGGAATGAGGCCTTCGCCCCGGGCTTGAACCGCCGGGGCGGGCTAGCGTGACACTGCACGGCGGGCATGGTCCCGCCGTGCGCCTTTTGCAAACCGGCTGAAGGAGCGGCAATGGCCGTCTATTCGCGCATCGCGGGCACGGGCAGCTACCTTCCGGAGAAGGTGCTGACCAACGCCGACCTCGAGAAGATGGTCGACACCAACGACGAGTGGATCGTCAGCCGCACCGGCATTCGCGAGCGGCACATCGCCGCCGACGGCGAGACCACCGGCGACCTCGCCTTCCATGCCGCCACGCGCGCCCTCGAGGCCGCCGGCATGCGTGGCGAGGACATCGAGCTGATCATCCTCGGCACCACCACGCCGGACATCATCTTTCCCTCGACCGCCTGCCTGCTGCAGCACCGCATCGGTGCCAACGGCTGCGCCGCCTTCGACGTCAACGCCGCCTGCTCGGGCTTCATCTTCGCGCTCAGCATCGCCGACAAGTTCATCCGCAACGGCACGGTGAAGAACGCGCTGGTGGTCGGCGCGGAGACGCTGTCGCGCATGGTGGACTGGACCGATCGCGACACCTGCGTGCTGTTCGGCGACGGCGCCGGCGCGGTGGTGCTCAAGGCCGATGCCGAGGCCGGCATCGTCTCCACGCACCTGCATGCGGACGGCGGCAAGAAGGAACTGCTGTACAACCCGAAGGGTGTTTCCGTCGGCTTCGACACCGAGCCTGCCCAATGCCGGCGTGACGCGTGCTGATGGCGGGCAGCGACGTGTTCAAGTACGCGGTCAAGGCGCTCGACTCTGTGGTCGAGGAGACGCTCGCCGCGAACGGACTGGACAAGCACGCGATCGACTGGCTGATCCCGCACCAGGCCAACCTGCGCATCATCGAGGCCACCGCGAAGCGGCTGGACATGCCGATGGAGCGGGTCATCGTCACCGTCGACCGCACCGGTAACACCTCCGCCGGTTCGGTGCCGCTGGCGCTGGACGAGGCGGTGCGCTCGGGCAAGGTGCAGCGCGGCCAACTGCTGCTGCTCGAGGCCTTCGGCGGCGGCTTCACCTGGGGCTCGGCCCTTATCCGCTACTGAGGCGCGATGCCGGCGCTCGCCCTATAATCCACGCCCGCTTCCCCCCGAGCCCTGAGCGCATGGACCCGACGCTTGCATTCGTGTTTCCCGGCCAGGGTTCGCAGTCCCTGGGCATGCTGGCCGAACTCGCCGCCGCGCATCCCGCCGTCCGCGTCGCCTTCGACGAGGCCTCCGACGGTTGCGGGCTGGACCTGTGGGCGCTGTCCAGCGCAGGCCCGGAAGAACGGCTCAACCAGACCGAATTCACCCAGCCGGCGCTGCTGGCGGCGGGCGTCGCCGTGTGGCGCGCCTGGGTTGCCGCCGGGGGCGCGACGCCCGGCCGCGCTGGCCGGCCACAGCCTCGGCGAGTACGCCGCGCTGGTCGCCGCCGGTGCGCTTTCGCTTGCCGACGCCGCGCAGGCTGGTGCGCGAACGCGGACGGCTGATGCAGGCGGCGGTGCCGGCCGGCACCGGCGCGATGGCGGCGGTGCTCGGCGCCGAGGACGCCATGGTCGCGCGAGGTCTGCGCGGCGGTGTCCGGGCAGGAAGTGGTGGTGCCGGCGAACTTCAATTCGCCGGGCCAGGTCGTCATCGGCGGCCACGCGGCGGCGGTGGATCGCGCCATCGCGGAACTCGCCGTGCGCGGCGTGCGCAAGACGGTCAAGCTCGCGGTCAGCGTGCCTTCGCACACGCCGCTGATGCGCGAGGCGGCGACCCGGCTCGGCGAGGCGATCGCCGCGGTCGAATGGCGCATGCCGGATCGCCCGGTCGTGCACAACGTCGACGCCGCGGTCGCCACCAGCGTGGTCGGCATCGCGCGACGCGCTGGTGCGGCAGTTGTACCTGCCGGTGCGCTGGACGCGAGTGCGTGCAGTCGCTCGCCGGCGCCGGCGCAACGCGCCTGGTCGAGTGCGGGCCGGGCAAGGTGCTGGCCGGCCTGGCCAAGCGCATCGACAAGTCCCTCGAGGCGCGCGCGATCGGCCTGCCCGCCGATTTCGACGCGGCGCTGGCGGACCTGCGCGCCTGAGCGTGCAACGACACACGAATCCGGAACGGGAGTCAGACATGAGCAAGGAACTCGCGGGCGAAATCGCCCTCGTCACCGGCGCCAGCCGCGGCATCGGCGCCGCCATCGCCGATGCGCTCGCCGAGCGCGGCGCCACCGTGATCGGCACCGCCACCAGCGATTCCGGCGCCGCCGCGATCGGCGAGCGCCTGTCCGCCGTCGGCGGCCATGGCCGCATGCTCGACGTGGTCGACGGCGAGGCGATCGAGGCGCTGGTGGACGTCGATCGGCAAGGAGATCGGCGCCGATCTCGATCCTGGTCAACAACGCCGGCATCACCCGCGACAACCTGCTGATGCGCATGAAGGAAGAGGACTGGAACGCGATCCTCGACACCAACCTCAGCTCGGTGTTCCGCACCTCCAAGGCGGTGATGCGCGGCATGATGAAGGCGCGCAAGGGCCGCATCATCATCATCGCCTCGGTGATCGGCGCTGACCGGCAACGCCGGCCAGGCGAACTACGCCGCCGCCAAGGCCGGCATCATCGCCTTCTCCAAGTCGCTGGCGAAGGAGATCGGCAGCCGCGGCGTCACCGTCAACGTGGTCGCGCCCGGCTTCATCGAGACCGACATGACGCGCGGCCTGCCGGAGCCCCAGAAGGACGCCATGCTGGCCCAGATCGCCCTGGGCCGCTTCGGCTCGCCCGTCGGACATCGCCGAGGCGGTCGCCTTCCTGGCCGGCCCGGGCGCCGCCTACATCACCGGCGAGACCCTGCACGTCAACGGCGGCATGTACATGGCCTGAGTCCGGGTGCCCGGCGCCGGCCCGCGGGGGAATCGCGCTACGAATGCGGCCCCTGGGGCCACCCTTCGGGTCGGTCAGCGTTCTACAATACCAACGCGGCACCTAATTCCGGAGGGAGATCCACCCATGAGCACCATCGAAGAACGCGTCAAGAAAATCGTCGTCGAGCAGCTGGGCGTGAAGGAAGAGGAAGTCACCAACGAGCGCCTCGTTCGTCGACGACCTGGGCGCCGACTCGCTCGACACCGTCGAGCTGGTGATGGCCCTCGAGGAAGAGTTCGAGTGCGAGATCCCGGACGAGGAAGCCGAGAAGATCACCTCCGTCCAGCAGGCGATCGATTACATCAAGGCCCACGTCAAGGCCTAAAGGCCGCGAAAGCCTTTCAACGGGGCCGCGCATTGCGCGGCCTCGTGCGTTTCAGACTGGACTGCGTGGTCCGCGGTCCCGTCTAGGCCGGTTCTGGAGATAACCCGAATGAGCAAGCGTCGCGTCGTCGTTACCGGCCTGGGCATCGTCTCGCCGGTCGGCAATACCCTCGAGTCGGCCTGGGACAGCCGTCACCACCGGCAAGTCCGGCATCGGCCAGATCACCCATTTCGACTCGAGCGCGTACACCACGCACATCGCCGGCGAGGTGCGCGACTTCGACCCCAAGACCTGGCTGACCGCCGAAGGACGCCAGGAAGATGGACACCTTCATCCACTACGGCCTGGCGGCCTCGGTCAATGGCGATGGACGACGCCGGTCTGGTGATCGACCGACAGCAATGCCGAGCGCATCGGCGTGCTGATCGGCTCCGGCATCGGCGGCGTGCGCGGCATCGAGGACACCACGATTGCCCTGCACGAGGGCGGCCCGCGCAAGGTCTCGCCGTTCTACGTGCCCAGCACCATCATCAACATGGTCTCGGGCCAGCTGTCGTATCCTCAAGGGCTTCAAGGGCCCGAACTTCTCGGCGGTATCCGCCTGCGCCACCGTCGAACCACTCGATCGGCATGGCGATGCGCATGATCCAGTACGGTGACGCCGACATCATGGTCGCCGGCGGCGCCGAGCACGGCTGCACGCCGACCTCGGTGGCCGGTTTCTGCTCGATGAAGGCGCTGTCCACGCGCAACGACGAACCGCACGCGCGCCAGCCGGCCCTGGGACAGGGACCGCGACGGCTTCGTGCTCGGCGATGGCGCCGGCATCCTGATCCTCGAGGAGTACGAGACACGCCAAGGCGCGCGGCGCGCGCATCTACTGCGAGCTGGTCGGCTTCGGCGCGAGCTTCGGACGCGTACCACATGACCGCGCCCAGCGAGAACGGCGATGGGCCGGCGCGCTGCATGAAGATGGCGATGGACGATGCCGGCCTCAACGCCAGCGACATCGACTACCTCAATGCGCACGGCACTTCGACCCCGCTTGGCGACCTGGCGGAAACCCTGGCGATGAAGCGCGCGTTCGGCGAGCACGCCTACAAGACCATGATCAGCTCGACCAAGTCGATGACCGGCCACCTGCTCGGGGCCGCCGGCGGCGTCGAGGCGATCTTCTCCGTGCTGGCCCTGCACCACGGCGTGATTCCGCCGACCATCAACCTCGAGAATCCGGGCGAAGGCTGCGACCTCGACTACGTGCCCAATATCGCCCGCGAGAAGAAGATCAGCGTGGCGATGTCCAATGGCTTCGGCTTCGGCGGCACCAACGGCACGCTGGTGTTCCGCAAGGTCTGAACGCGCCCGCGCCGCCGGCTGTGCCCCGCGTGCGCAGCTTGCCGGCGGACGTCGACCTGCTGTCGCTGCACCGGCTGGCGCCGGCGCGCTGGCCGTTGCTGCTGGAAAGCGTGGCTGGCGGCAATGCGCGCTGGGACCATGTGTTTGCGACGGACGGTTCCGGATTGCGCCTCGACGCCGACGGCATCACCCGTGACCTCGACGGCAATGCACTCGAAGGCAACTTCCTCGATCTGCTCGACGCGGCCTGGCGCGCGGAGCGGCTGCCTGCGGCGGCCGTCGGCGCGCCGCCCTTTCGCGGCGGATGGGTGCTCTATCTTTCCTACGAGCTCGCGGCCCAGGTAGAACCCGTGCTGCGCCTGCCGGACGCGCACGGACCGCTGCCGGTCGCGCTGGCGTTGCGTTGTCCCGCCGCCATCGTGCGCGACCGCGATAGCGGCCGCTGCTTCGCCTTGTGCGAAGCCGGCCGCGAAGAGATGCTCGAGGGGCTGGACGCCGAGTTGGCGGCCGCCGCGGCGCTGCCGCCGCTCGCCCCCTGGCAGGCGCCGGCCACGATCGTCGAGGACGAGGCGCAGCCCTTCCTCGACGGCGTCGCCCGCGTGCATGACTACCTGCGCGACGGCGACGTCTTCCAGGTCAATCTGTCGCGCGCCTGGCGGGCGCGCTTCGCGCAGGCACCGGAGCCGGGCGCCTTGTACTCGCGCCTGCGCGAGGCCAATCCGGCGCCATTCGCCGGCCTGCTGGCCTTCGGGGGCTGGGAACTGGCCAGTTCCTCGCCGGAGCGGCTGGTCTCGGTGCGCGGCAAGGTGGTGGAAACGCGACCGATCGCCGGCACCCGTCCGCGCCTCGCCGGCGAGGATGACGCCGCCCGCATCGGCGAGCTCGTCGCGCACCCGAAGGAGCGCGCCGAGCACGTGATGCTGATTGACCTGGAGCGCAACGACCTCGGTCGCATCTGCGTGCCGGGCAGCGTGCGCGTGGACGAGATGATGAGCGTGGAAAGCTACACGCACGTGCACCACATCGTCTCCAACGTGCGCGGCGAGCTGCGCGCCGGGGTGGCGCCGGGGCAGGTGCTGGCGGCGGTGTTTCCTGGCGGCACCATCACCGGCTGCCCGAAGGTGCGCTGCATGCAGATCATCGCCGAGCTGGAGGGCGAGGGACGCGGTCCGTACACCGGCGCGCTCGGTTACCTGGATCGCGACGGCGACATGGACCTGAACATCCTGATCCGCAGTGCCTGGCTGTCGGGCAACGAACTGCAGCTGCGTGCTGGCGCCGGCCTGGTGGTGGATTCGATCGCCGCGTCCGAGCTGGAGGAAACCCGCGCGAAGGCGCGCGGCCTGCTGCGCGCGCTGGGGCCGACATGAGCGCGCGCGTGCTGCGCGACGGCCTGGTGCGGGCCGGGCTGGATCCGGAGGATCGCGGCCTGGCCTACGGCGACGGCGTGTTCGAGACGCTGCTGGTGCATCGCGGTGAGCCGGTGTGGTGGCGCGAACACTGGCAGCGCATGCAGCGCGGCGCCGCCGTGCTGGGACTGCCGATGCCGGACGAGGGTGAGGTGCGGCGGGAGTGCGCAGCGATGATCTCGGGGCAGGCGCACGCGGTGCTGAAGATCGTGCTTACGCGCGGCAGCGCTGGCCGCGGCTACCAGCCGCCCGCGGACGCGAGGCCGACCGTGGTGCTCTCGACCCATCCTGCGCCGGAACCGGTGCGGAGGCCGCTGCGCCTGCGCTGGTCGCGCATGACGCTGGCGATCCAGCCGGCGCTGGCCGGCATCAAGCACCTGAACCGGCTCGAGCAGGTACTGGCGCGCGCGGAGTGGGACGACCCGGAGATTGACGAGTCGCTGCTGTGCGACAGCGAGGATCGCGTCGTCGGCGCCACCGCCGCCAACCTGTTCGCACTGATCGGCGGGCGCTGGCTCACGCCTTCGGTCGAGCGCTGCGGCATCGCCGGCGTCGCCCGCGAGTGGTTGCTGGCGAACCTGCCCGCCACCGCGGTCGCCGACCTCAGTGCCGCCGAGGTGAGCCACGCCGATGCGATTTTTCTCTGCAACGCGGTGCGCGGTATCCTGCCGGTGGGCAAGCTCGGCATGCGCGAGTGGCCGTGCGGCGACGCCGTCGCGTCCGTGCGTGCCCGCCTCGCCGAGGCGCAACCGGCTTTCAGCAACAAGGAGCAGTGAGTGGCGAAGTCGGTGAAGGGTCGGGGCAGGCGATGGTTGATGGCGATGCTGGTGTTGCTGCTCGTCGCAGTCCTCGCGGTCGCCGGATACCTGGTCAATGTGCTCGGCTTCGGCGACCAGCCGCTGGCCTCCGACGGGTCTCGTGAAGTGATCGTCGAGCCGGGCGACGGCTTCAACGCGGTGCTCGGCAAGCTGCGCAAGGCCGGCGTCAGCGAAGGCAGCGACCTGCAGTGGAAGGTACTGGCCAAGCTGACCCGCGCCGGCGGGCGCATCCAGGTCGGCGAATACGCAATCGCGCCGGGCGCCACGCCACAGCGCGTGCTGATGCAGATGTCCCGTGGCGAAGTGGTGCGGCGCAAGTTCACCATCGTCGAGGGCAGGAACTTCCGCGAGCTGCGCTCGGAGCTGCAGGCCGAGCCCATGCTCGAGGACGTGATCGGCGCGCTTTCCGACGTCGAGATCATGGCGAAGCTGGGGCGCGGCGGAACCTCGCCGGAGGGACGTTTCCTGCCGGAGACCTACCTGTACACCCGCGGCACCAGCGACCTGCAGATCCTCGAGCGCGCTCTCGAGGCGATGGACGAGCAGCTGGCCGAAGCCTGGGCAGGGCGGCGCGAAGGGCTGCCATTGAAGGACCCCGAGCAGCTGCTCACGCTGGCTTCCATCATCGAGAAGGAAACCGGGCTTGCGGTCGAGCGCCCGCAGATCGCCGGCGTGTTCCTGCGCCGCCTGGAGAAGGGCATGCTGCTGCAGACTGACCCCACCGTGATCTACGGCATGGGTAGCGCCTACGACGGCAACATCCGCAAGGCCGACCTGGAACGCGACACGCCCTACAACACCTACCGCCGCGCCGGGCTGACGCCGACGCCGATCGCCATGCCCGGCAAGGCGGCCTTGCACGCCGCCGCGCAGCCGGCGCCGGGCAGCGCGCTGTACTTCGTCGCCAGCGGCGACGGCGCGCATGTATTCAGCGACAACCTCGGCGATCACAACGCCGCCGTGCGCAAGTACCAGCTGAAGCGCTGATGGACTCCCCGCGCGGCGTGTTCGTTTCGATCGAGGGCGGCGAGGGTGCAGGCAAGTCCACCGTGCTGGCCGCGCTGCAGGAGCAATTGCGCGCGCGCGGCTTCGAAGTGCTCGCCACGCGCGAGCCCGGCGGTACGCCGGCCGGCGAGGCGATCCGCGCGCTGCTGCTGGATCCGGCTTCGCGGCTGGCGCCCGAGGCGGAGCTGCTGCTGATGTTCGCCTCGCGCGCGCAACTGGTGCGCGAGTGCATCGAGCCGGCGCTGGTGCGCGGGGCGGCCGTGCTCAGCGACCGCTTCACCGACGCGAGCTTCGCCTACCAGGGCGGCGGTCGCGGTATCGACGGCGGCACCATCGCCGGGCTGGAGCGCTGGTCGGTCGGGATCAAGCCGGACCTGACCCTGTTGCTCGACGTCGGCGTCGAGGTCGGCCTGGCGCGCGCGCGTTCGCGCGGCGGCGCGCCCGACCGCATCGAAGCCGAGCGTGGCGAGTTTTTCGAGCGCGTGCGCGCGAGTTACCTGGCGCGCGCCGCGGCCGAGCCGGCGCGCTTCCGCGTGGTGGACGCCGGGCAGGCGCCGGAGGCGGTGGTGGCGGACGTGCGCCGCCTGCTCGGCGAATGGCTGGACGCGCGCGCATGACCCTCGCGCCCTGGCAGCAGGAAACCTACGCGCGCGCCGTACAGGCGCTCGACGCCGGCAAGCTCGGCCATGCGCTGCTGTTCGCCGGTCCGCCGGGGCTGGGCAAGCACGAAGTCGCCGAGGCGCTGGCGCTGCGCCTGCTGTGCCAGCAACCGCTCGGCAACGGCCACGCCTGCGGCGGCTGCCGCTCTTGCCGGCTGGCGCAGGCGCAGGTGCATGGCCTGGTCACCACGCAATCGCACCCCGACCTGCAACGCATCGGACTGGAGCCCAACGACAAGGGCGACAAGTTGCGCAGCGAGATCACCGTCGAGCAGGTGCGTCGGCTCGGGCAATGGTTCTCGCTGACACCGCAGTTCGGCGGCGCGCAGGTAGCGGTCCTCGAGCCGGCGGAACTGATGAACGTTTCCGCCGCCAATGCGCTGCTGAAGACGCTGGAAGAACCCTCGCCGGGGCGCTACCTGCTGCTGGTGAGCTCGCGGCCGGCGCGCCTGCCCGCGACCATCCGCAGCCGCTGCCAGCGCATCGAGTTCCGGCTGCCGCCCAGCGCGCCGGCGCTGGAGTGGCTGGCCGCGCAGGGCTTCGAAACGCGGCGCGCCCAGGCCGCGCTCGAGGCCGCGCGCGGCAATCCGGGCCTGGCCGCGCGCTGGCTACGCGAGGGTGGGCTGGAGATGCGCGAGGCGGTGGTCTCGCAGCTGGAAGCGGTCGGCAGCGGCCGCGCGGCGCCAATCGCGGTGGCGCAGGGCTGGCTCGGCGACGAGCATGGCGAGGCCCGTCTGCGCTTCGTCGCCGATGCGCTGCTCGACCGGGCGGCCGCCGACGCGGCCCGCGCCGCCGAGTTCGGCCGCCTGTTCGACGGCTTCAATCGCCTGCGCTCGCAACTGGGCGCCCCCCTGCGCCACGACCTGGTGCTGGCCGGCCTGCTGCTCGAATGGCGTAACATGATTGCAGGGGCCGGCGCGACGCGCGGCCGGGGCGCGGAGGCGAGGGGACCATGATCGGTGGCGCGGGCGCAAGGCAGGGCATCCTGTCCCTGGCGATCAAGGACAAGGCGCAGCTCTACGGCGCCTACATGCCCTACATCCGGGGCGGCGGCATTTTCGTTCCCACCAACCGCCGCTACACGCTTGGCGACGAGGTGTTCCTGCTGCTGTCGCTGCCCGAGGACAAGGAGCGGCTGCCGGTCGCCGGCAAGGTGGTGTGGATCACGCCGCCGGGCTCGGGCAACCGCGCCGCCGGCATCGGCGTGCAGTTCAGCGATTCCACCGAAGCCGAGACGGTGAAGGGCAAGATCGAGGCAATGCTCGCCGGCCAGCTCGAGTCCGACAAGCCTACGCACACGATGTGACGCACAGCCTCAGCGCTGCAGGAACATCCGCAGCAGGCTGAGCATCACCAGCGCGCCCAGCACGACCAGCAGCAGCAACTTCACCCGGAACAGCTTCTGCTGCGATGTCAGCGCCTCGGCCGCTTTCGGCTGCAACGCCTCGGGCACGTAGGAGGGCGCCGCCGCGGTCTCGAGCAGGCCGGCGCCGTGCAGCAGGTCGCGCGCGCGCTTGTAGTCGTCGGAGTTCACCACCCACACCGAAGGCTGCGAAGAGCCGTCGCGCTTCTGCTCGACATAGCTGAATTCGCGGCGGCTGACCTTGCGGTAGCTGCGCGCGTCGGTGACCTTGATGCCGACCCCGGCATCGCGCAGCAATTGCGCCACGCCCTCGACGTTTTCCAGCCGCGGCGAGGTGAATACCTGGCGCATCAGTGCGCCTCCGCGTCTTCGGCAAGCACGCGGATCAGCCCTTCCTGCGCCACCGAGGCGACCAGCGTGCCGTCGCGCGTGTAGATCAGGCCGCGCGCCAGGCCGCGCGCGTTGTGCGCAGTCGGGCTGTCGAGTGAGTACAGCAGCCAGTCGTCCACGCGGAAGGGCCGGTGGAACCACATCGCGTGGTCCAGCGAGGCCATCTGCACGTTCGGCTGGTAGTAGCTGATGCCGTGCGGGAAGGTGGTGGTGCCGAGCAGGTAGAAATCCGAGGCGTAGGCGAGCAGCGCCTGGTGCAATTCGGGGTCGTCGCCGGCGCGGTCGATGAGGCGGAACCAGACCTGCTGGTAGGGCGGACGCTTCGGCGGCTTCACCTCGTCGCGCGGGTAGATCGGCCGCATTTCGAAGGGACCCATCCGCGACAGCCAGCGCTGCATCTTCGCCGGCAACCTGGCCATCACCTCCGCCGAGGGCGCGAGCGTGGGCTCGATGTCCTCCGGTTGCGGCACCTCGGGCATGTTGACCTGGTGCTCGACCCCGGGCTCGGACTTCTGGAACGAGGCGGCGAACACCAGGATCGGCTGGCCGTGCTGGATGGCGGTGACGCGGCGCACGCTGAAGCTGTGGCCGTCGCGGGCGCGGTCCACGTCGAAGATGATCGGCGCGGTTATGTCGCCGGCGCGCAGGAAGTAGGCGTGCACCGAATGCACGCTGCGGCCGGCCTCGATGGTCTGCTGCGCGGCCGCCAGCGCTTGCCCGAGCACCTGGCCGCCGAACACGTACTTGGTGCCGATGTCGCGGCTCTGGCCGCGGAAGAGGTTGTCCTCGAGGCGTTCCAGGGTCAGCAGATCGACCAGCTCTTTGACGACCCGCGCGGGATCGGCGGGCATTGCGGCGGGAGTGTCGTTCATGTGCTCGGCGGCTTGCGCTTGGATGCGCGCATTGTAACCGGCGCCGCGCCGGCGCCGGTCAGGGCGCCAGCCGCTCGAGCCCGCAGGAGGCAAGGACGCGCGGCCACGGGAACTGCGGACCCGGGTCCAGCTTGCGGCGGACCTGCAGCGCGCCATCGTCGCTGGCGGAAACCATCGCGGTGTCGAGGTCCTCGTGCCCGGCGATCCAGCGCAGGCTGGTGAGGCTGTGCCGCAGCGATACCAGGAGCGCTTCGAGAGCCAGCAGCTGCGCTTCCGGATAGGCCTCGTGCATGTGCTGGCGGCGCGAGTCGAGCCAGTCGGGAAAGCGGCCGCGGTTCACCAGCTCGATGCCGATCGAGCGCGGGTTGTAGCCGCGGCAGTGGTTGGCGATGCGCCCGGGATGCACGAACAGGTGCACGCCGCCATCGCGGTCGATGTAGAAGTGGCCGCTGTTGCCGGCGCCCGAATCGTAGAGCACGCGCTCGCCGAATTCGCGTGCGGTCGCGAGGTCGGGCAGCTCGGTGCAGTGCACCACGACGAGGTCCACCTGCGCGTCGGGCCGCTGCCCCAGGCGCTCCTCGTAAGGCAGCGGCCAGACGTGGATTGCGGGCTTCGGCGGCGAGACGCTCATCGGGCGCATGTTAGCATCGGGCACACGCCGAGCCGCCCGCATGACGCTGCCTCCCGACGATTCCCCACTGGGCCGACTGATGGCCAACCTGCCGCGCGCCGGACGCGTCGACTGGATCGGCCTGCGGCCGCGCCGTGACGTGCCGATGCAGGAAGTGGACGAAGCGCAGGCTGTCGCCGGCAAGGGCCTGGCCGGCGACCGCTACGCCGGCGGCAGCGGCAACCGCGGCGTCACCCTGATCCAGGCCGAGCACCTACCCGCCATCGCTGCACTTTCCGGCCACGCGTCGGTGGCGGCCGCGCTGCTGCGACGCAACCTGGTGGTCTCGGGATTGCCGCTTGCCGCACTGAAGGGGCGCCGCTTCCGCATCGGCGAGGTCCTGCTCGAGGGTGTTTCCGAATGCGATCCTTGTTCACGCATGGAGGACGCACTCGGCACCGGCGGCTACAACGCCATGCGCGGCCACGGCGGCCTGTGCGCGCGCGTGATCGAAGGCGGGCGGCTGCGCGTCGGCGACGCGGTGCGCGCGGACGCCGGCGCGGGAGCCGACGTGCCATGACAGGCCACGCGATCATCTCGCACGGACTGCAGAGCAGTCCGCAGGCGACCAAGGCAACGGCGCTGGCGCAGGTTGCGCGCGCGCGTGGCTGGAGCGTGGAGTTGCCGGACTACCGTGACCTGGATGCGATCGGTGAGCTTGGCGACGTCGCCGCGCGCATCGCGCGCCTGGACGCGTTGGCAGCGAGGGCGGGCGCGCCGCTGGTGCTGGCCGGATCGAGCATGGGCGCCTTCGTGTCTGCGCGCGTGTCCCTGCACCATCCGGTGCTCGGCTTGTTCCTGATGGCGCCGCCGACGCGCCTGCAGGGCTTTCCGCTGGCGCTGGATGCGGCGGCCGTGCCGACGAAGATCGTGCACGGCTGGCACGACGAACTGATCCCGGCCTCCGACGTGGTGCGCTGGGCGCAGGCGCGCAGCGACTCCCTGCTGCTGGTGGACGACAGCCACCGGCTGGAGGCGCATGTGGACCTGTGCGCGCAGGAATTCGGCCGCTTCCTGCAGGCACTGTCATGAAATTCTGGTTCGCCTGCGCGCGCGGGCTCGAATACCTGCTCGCCGACGAGATGAGCGCGCTGGGCGCCACGCGTGTCGGCGCCGGCACCGCCGGGGTGAATGTCGAGGCCGACGCGGAAGTCGCCTATCGGGCCTTGATGTATTCGCGCCTGGCCAGCCGCGTGCTGTGGCCGCTGGGCGATTTTCCCTGCGAGAACGAAACCGACCTGTACCAGGGCGTGCACGCGCTGCCCTGGGGCGAGCATGTGCGCGCGGAGGGCACGCTGGCCGTGGATGCGCATGTCTCCGGCCCTGCGATCACGCACGAGCGCTACGCCGCGCAGCGCGTCAAGGACGCGATCGTGGACCGCATTCGCGCCGAGGCCGGGGTACGCCCTTCGGTGGACGTCGAGAACCCGGAGTTGCGCGTCAACTTCGCGCTGCGCAAGGGTCGCGCGCTGGTAGCAGTCGATCTGGGCGGCGGCGCACTGCACCGGCGCGGCTGGCGGGCCGCGCAGGGCGACGCGCCGCTGAAGGAGAACCTGGCCGCCGCGTTGCTGGTACGCGGCGACTGGCCGCGCATCCACCGTGAGGGCGGCGCGCTGCTCGACCCGATGTGCGGCAGCGGCACGCTGCTGATCGAAGGCGCGCTGATGGCCGCCGACGAGGCACCTGGCCTGCAACGCTGGCGCGGCGAAGCGCCCAGCCGCTGGCTGGGCTTCGACTCGGCGCTGTGGGCGCAGCTGCAGGAGGAGGCGGAAGAGCGCGCGCGCGTCGGCCGTGCGTCGCTGCGCCCCGTATTCCATGGTGCCGACAGCGATCCCGCCGCGCTGCGTGCCGCCCAGGCCAACGCTGACCGTGCCGGCATGGGCGACATGCTGCGCCTCGAGCGCCGGGCCGTGGCGGCGCTGCCCGCAATGAGCGAGGCGCGCGGCACGGTGGTGTGCAATCCGCCCTACGACCAGCGCCTGGCCGCGAACGCCGCGCTTTACCGCGAACTGGGCGACGCCCTGAAGCGCGCGGTGCCGGAGTGGCGCGCCAGCATCCTGTGCGGCGATGCCGAGCTCGCGCACGCCACCGGGCTGCGCGCCAAGAAGACCTACACCGTGTTCAACGGCGCACTCGAATGCACCTTGCTGGTATGCGACCCGGTGCGGCCGCCGGAGCGCGCAGTGCGGCCGCCGGCGGAGCTGAGCGAAGGCGCGCGCATGGTTGCGAACCGCCTGCAGAAGAACCTGAAGCGCCTGAAATCCTGGCGCGAGCGCAACGCGATTTCCTGCTGGCGGGTGTACGACGCGGACCTGCCGGAGTATTCGGCTGCCATCGACGCCTACCAGGAAGCAGACGGCGAGCAGCGGCTGTTCCTGCATGTGCAGGAATATGCCGCGCCGGAGAGCATTCCCGAAGCCGACAGCCGGCGCCGCTTCGGCGAACTGTTGGCGGCGATCCACGAGGTGTTCGTGCTGCCGCGCGAGCGCGTGGTGGTGAAGACGCGCGAGCGCGGCAAGGGCGGCAGCAAGTACGGCCGCACCGGCGCTCAGGGCGAGTTCTTCGAAGTGGCCGAGGGCGCCGCGCGCCTGTGGGTGAACCTGCACGACTACCTCGACACCGGCCTGTTCCTAGACCACCGGCCGTTGCGCCTGCGCATCGCCAAGGATGCCGGCGGTGGGCGCTTCCTCAACCTGTTCTGCTACACGGGCGTGGCCAGCGTACACGCCGCGCTCGGCGGCGCGATCGAGACCACCAGCGTGGACCTCTCGGCGACCTACCTGGAGTGGGCCGGGCGCAACCTGGCGCTCAACGGCCTGGGCGGCGCGGCGCACCGGCTGGTGCAGGCCGACGCGCTGCGCTGGCTGGAGGCCGACCGCGGCCGCTACGACCTGATTTTCTGCGATCCGCCGACCTTCTCCAACTCCGCGCGCGCCGAGGATTTCGACACCCAGCGCGACCACGTGCGCCTGCTGCGCGCGGCGATGGCGCGGCTGGCGCCGGGCGGCCTGTTGCTGTTCTCGAACAATTTTCGCCGCTTCCGCATGGACGGGCCGGCCTTGTCGGAGTTTGCACGCGTCGAGGACATCAGCGCGCGCACCATCGATGCGGACTTCGAGCGTAATCCGCGCATCCACCGCGCCTGGGAACTGCGCGCGCCCGGCGGCTAGTCCCGGGCCTGTTGCCGCGCCTTGTCACGGCGCGCGCGGCGTTCTGCGCGCAGCGTGCGCCGACGCTCTTCGCGCTCGCGCAATGCCTGCCTGTACTCGGCCTTGCTGATCAGCTGCATGTGCTCGATCCGGCAGGGATGGCCGCCGCGCACCAGGATCGCGTCGAATCCCATGCCGCACACGCGGTTCAAGATCGGGTCGCCGCGGAAGCCGATGACGGAGGTGGTGTCGAGGCTCGAGCACGAGGGCGTGACCTCGATGCGGTAGTGCCGGCGGCCGGCGTCGATCAGTACGACTCGGTCATCAATGGGCGTGAAGCCGCGCGCCAAGTCCGGATCGAGGCATTGCGCGCCGCGCAGTGCGGGCTCGGGTGGAATCGGATCGCGCGGTGCCGCCGCCAACGGGACGGCGACGGCGGCGAGCAGGAAGACGAACAGTGCTGAACGGGCTGGCATCGCCAAGGCTCCATGACCGACCCCGCCAGTCTCCGGCCGGTGCGATTAACCCGGACGAAATGGCGGCACAGGCATTATGCTGGCCATATGGATTCCGAAGAGACTTCGCGCAACCTGCCGGCGGGATGGACCTTCTTCCGCCAGTGGCTGAAGAATCCGATGCGCGTCGCCGCGATCTCTCCCTCCAGCCGCCAACTCGCGCGACAGATGATGACGCAGCTGCCGCGTCCCTGCCGCCGCGTGATCGAACTGGGCGGCGGCACTGGCGTATTCACCCAGGCGCTGGTGGACCACGGCATCGTACCCGCCGACCTGCTCGTGCTCGAACTCAACGAGGAACTGCACCAGCACCTGGTGCGGCAGTTCCCGCAGGCCAGGGTGGTGTGCGGCGACGCGGGCAACCTGCGCGAGATCGCCGGCGAGCAGGGTTTCCGCGGCGAGCAGGGTGCGGACGCGGTCATCTCCGGGCTCGGCCTGCTGTCCATGCCGCGGGACACGCAGCAGGCGATCCTGCAGGCCGCCTTCGACTGCCTGCAGCCGGACGGGCGCTTCATCCAGTTCACCTACGGCCCGGCCAACCCGGTGATCCGCGAAGTTGCGGAGGCGTTGGAGCTCAATGCGCGCCGCGCCAGCTTTACCTGGTGGAACGTGCCGCCGGCCACCGTGTACGTGTACCAGCGCCGCGTCTCGCGCAAGCTCGTGCCGCGCTCGATGCGCTGACGCGACGCAGCGTTGCGCGCGCCGGCTTTGCAGGGCGGCGCGGCGACCCCAGATTGTCGCCATGTTTCCCCGAGGCTTGGCCATGAACGACATCCGCCCGATCACCCGCCGCCTGCGCGGCCAGGCCACCTCCGACGGCGCCGGCGTCAGCCTGACCCGCGTCATCGGCACCGCTCAGCTGCCCGCGCTCGATCCTTTCCTGATGCTCGACGAGTTCGGCTCCGACCGCCCCGGCGACTACATCGCCGGCTTTCCCTCGCATCCGCACCGCGGCTTCGAGACGGTGACCTACATGCTCGACGGGCGCATGCGCCACAAGGACAACCACGGCAACGAGGGCCTGCTCACGCCGGGTTCGGTGCAGTGGATGACCGCCGGCCGCGGCATCGTGCATTCGGAAATGCCCGAGCAGGAGGAAGGGCTGATGCGCGGATTCCAGCTGTGGGTAAACCTGCCGGCTAAGGACAAGATGGGCGCGCCCGCCTACCAGGAGTTCGCCGCCGGGCGCATTCCGCAGGCGCAGCCGGCGCCGGGCGTGTCGGTGAAGCTGATCGCCGGCCGCATCGGCGAGCTCGAGGGCCCGGTGCGGCAACCCGCGACCGACCCCACCTATTTCGACATCGCGCTCGAGGCCGGGGCGAGCTTCGAGCACGCGCTGCCGCCGGGCCACAACGTGTTCGCCTATGTCTACGAAGGCGAGGTCGCGAGCGGCGATTCGATCGCCGCGCGCGGTGAGTTGCTGCTGTTCGGCGCCGGTGCACGCGTGCGCTTCGAGGGACGCGCCGCGCGCAGCCGGCTGATCCTCGTCGCCGGTCGCCCGATCGGCGAGCCGGTGGCGCGCTACGGACCCTTCGTGATGAACACGCAGGCGGAAATCATGCAGGCCGTGCAGGACTACCAGGCCGGCCGCTTTTAGCGCAGGACGCGCGTATGCCGCGGCAGGCAGGATGCCGGGAGCGGCCTAGCCAAACTCAGTCGTCGGAGGGCAGGCCTTCCGGACGCTTGCGGAAGGGCGGGCGATCGCCGCCGCCGGGCTTGCGCGGGCCACGGGGACCGTCGGCCTGCGGGCCGCGATTGCCCTGCGGGCCGCGATTGCCGCCCGGACCGCCGGGACCGCGATTGCCACCGGGGCTGCCCGGACCGCCAGGACCCCGGTTGCCACCGGGGCCACCGGGACGTGGACCGCGGTTGCCCTGCGGCTTGTAGGGGCTGTCGCCCTGCGGGCCGCCCGGGCTGCGCGGCTGCTGATACGGCTTCGGCGCGCCGTGGCGGGCGCCACGCGGCGGCGCGACCTTGGAGCCGGTCTCCACGCCTTCGGGCACGTACCAGCTGCGGAATTCGGCCGGATTGTGGCCAGGGGCCTGCCCATGATGCGGCGGGCCGTCCTGGCGGCGACCGCCCTGCGGCTGGCCGGAACCGCCAGCGCCACGCGGGCCGCCGGGACCGCGCGCCCCCCCCGGGCCACGGGGACCGCCCGGACCGCGTGCGCCAGCGGGGCCGCCCGGGCCACGCGGGCCGGCCGGTCGCGGACGATCGTTGAAGGGGCGCTCTCCGGTCTTCGCCCCGCGTGGTACGAACGGACGGTCGCCGTGGCCAGCGCCGCGCGGCGGTGGTCCGTCAATGCGGTTGCCGAAGTTGTCGTCGCGCGCTGCGCCGCCACGCGCCTTGCCGGCGGCGCCCTTGTAGCCGGGCTTGCCGCGTGCGGCCGAGCCCGGGCGTCCGCGCCGCGGTTCCTCGCGCACGTGGTCGAAGCGGCGCAGTTCGCGCGCCTCCTCGTTGACATGGCCGTTGACGAAGGAATTCTTCGCGTGCTCCTTGCCGACGCGGATCTCGACCGGGCGCGACTTGCGCTGGCCGATCACCGACTGCAGCGTCAGCACCGGGTCCGCGTGCTCGAGGCCGAACAGCTTGCGCAGCTTCTCGACTTCCTCCGCCGCCATCTCCACCGCGTGGCCGCGCTTGAGCAGGCGGGGCAGGGTGACGTCGCCGTAGCGCACGCGCTTCAGTCGGCTGACCTGGTAGCCCTGCGATTCCCACAGCCGGCGCACTTCGCGATTGCGGCCCTCGGTGAGCATGACCTGGAACCAGGAGTGCGAGCCGCTGGCATTGATGCGCTCGATCTTCTCGAACTTCGCCGGGCCGTCCTCCAGCGCCACGCCGCGCGCGAGGCGATCGACGATGTTGTCCGGGACTTCGCCGGGGATGCGGCACACGTATTCGCGCTCGATCGCATTCGACGGATGCATCAGCGCATTGGCAAGTTCGCCATCGGTGGTCAGCAGCAGCAGGCCGGTGGTGTTGATGTCGAGGCGGCCGACCGCGATCCAGCGCGCGCCCTTCAGGCGCGGCAGTGACTCGAAAATCGTCGGGCGCCCCTCGGTGTCCTCGCGGGTGGTGACCTGGCCTTCGGGCTTGTTGTAGATCAGCACGCTGCTGGGCTCGGTCAGCACGGTGGCGACGAAAGTCTTGCCGTCCAGCTCGACACGGTCGCCGCTGGCGATGGACATGCCGGTGCGGGCCACTTCGCCATTGACCTTGACCATGCCCTGCGCGATGCGCTCCTCGAGCGCGCGCCGCGAGCCGAGGCCAGCCTGCGCGAGCACCTTGTGCAGGCGTTCCTCGGTGCGTGGCGCGCCCTCGTCGCTCTTGCCTTTCAGCGACAGGGTCTTCTTGCCGGGGATCTCACTCATTTCTCAGCTCCGGCTCGGCGGTGTCGCCGGCCTCTTCGTTGGTGTCGCCGTCGAGTTCTTCGTCGTCGAGGGTGGTGTCATCGGGGTCGGCTTCCACCTTCGCATCGAAGGCCACGGAAGCCGCGGGCGGCGGATCGCCGCCGAAGGGCAGTTGCGGTTCCAGCTCGGGAATCTCCTTCAGCTCCGCCAGCGAGGGCAGGTCTTCGAGGTTCTTCAGGCCGAAATAATCGAGGAAGACGCGCGTGGTGCCGAACAGCTCCGGGCGCCCCGGCACGTCGCGGTGGCCGATCACGCGGATCCACTCGCGTTCCTCCAGCATCTTGATGGTGTTGGCGTTGACCCCGACGCCGCGGATCTGCTCGATCTCGCCGCGGGTGATCGGCTGCCGGTAGGCGATCAGCGCCAGTGTCTCCAGCGTGGCGCGCGTGTACTTCGCCTGCCGCTCGGTCCACAGCCGCGCCACGAAGGCATGCACGTCGGCGCAGACCTGGTAGCGCCAGCCGGAGGCGACCTCGACCAGTTCGACACCGCGGTCGGCGGCCTGCTCGCGCAGCCGCGCCAGCGCGCCTTCGATCGCGCCAGGCGCCGGCCGCTCGTCGTCGTGGAACAGCGCCGACAGCTGCGCCAGCGTCAGCGGTTGCGGGGAGGCGAGCAGCGCGGCTTCGAGCACGCGTCGGATGAAGTCGGGTTCCATGCAGCGATCGTTCCTGGGGTGTCAGCCGGCGTCGCCGGGGCGGCCGTGTTCGTCGGAGGTCGGTTCCGGGAGCTCGAAGGCCTCCGGGTCGTTGGCAGCGCCGGCATCGGAGGCGGCGAGGGATTTCACGTAGATCGGCGCCGGCCAGACGGTCGCTTCGCGACGCGGCAGGCGTGGGTCCGGCGGCGCGCCACTGTCTTCCTGCACGATCTCGAGCAGTTGTTCCTTGGCCAGTTCCAGCAGCGACAGGAAGGTCACCACCACGCCGATGCGCCCTTCCTCGACGATGAACAGGCCCTCGAAGGCGTGGAAGGAACCGTCGGCCAGGCGCGAGAGCAGCTCGCCCATGCGCTGGCGCACCGACAGCGCCTCGCGCGTGATCGCGTGGTGCGTGTACATGTCGGCGCGGCGCAGGACATCGCGCAGCGCCAGCAGCATTTCGCGCAGGTCCACCGGCGGCGGCACCCGCACGGTCGCGCGCTCGGGCACGAAGGCCGAGGCGGCGCTGGTGTCGCGCTCCATGCGCGGCAGCGCGTCGATGTCCTCGGCGGCCTTCTTGAAGCGCTCGTACTCCTGCAGGCGGCGCACCAGCTCGGCGCGCGGGTCGCCCTCGATGCCTTCCTCCATCTCCGCGCGCGGCAGCAGCATGCGCGACTTGATCTCGGCCAGGATCGCGGCCATCACCAGGTACTCGGCGGCCAGCTCGAAGCGCAGGTCCTGCAGCACGTCGATGTAATCGACGTACTGGCGGGTGATCTCGGCGACCGGGATGTCGAGGATGTCCAGGTTCTGCCGGCGGATCAGGTACAGCAGCAGGTCCAGCGGCCCTTCGAAGGCCTCGAGGATCACCTCCAGCGCGTCCGGCGGGATGTACAGGTCCTGCGGCATCTGCAGCACCGGCTGCCCCTTGAACACCGCCAGCGGCATTTCCTGCTGCTGCGGCTGGGCCGGGAACACCGTTTCGGTCGCGCCTTGCGCGTTGGGATCGTTCATCGATGCATTCGTGGACGCGTGCTTTCGTGCGTGGATCGAAGGTGTGGCGGGCTAGTTGCGACGCGCGGGCCGCTGCAGGTCGACCGGATGGAACCCCTGTCGCAGTACTTCCGGCTCGTCGCCGGTACAGTCCACCATGCTGGTCGGCCCCGGCTCGCAGTCGCCGGCGTCGAGCATGAAATCCGCCCAGCGCAGGCAGCTTTCGGCCACGGAATCGGCTTCATGGCTGACCAGGTCGCCCTCGTCGGGCAGCACCAGGCTGGTGGAGAGCAGCGGTTCTCCCATGGCTTCCAGCAGTGCCTTCGCGACCACGTGGTCGGGGAGGCGAATGCCGATGGTGCGGCGCTTGCTGCGACCGCCGTCCCGGATGCGCTTGGGCAGTTCCGCTGAGGCCGGAAGGATGAACGTGCATGGACCGGGGGTCAGCGATCGCAACAGCCGGAAGGCCGGATCGTCGAGCCGGGCCAGGCGGCCGGCCTCACTCAATTGCCGACAGAGTAAGGTGAAAGGGTGCTTGCTGTCCAGTTGCCGCAGGCGCCGCACCTTGTCTTCCGCGTCCTTGGCATGCAGCGCCCACACCAGCGCGTAGCCTGCGTCGGTCGGGCACAGCCCGAGGCCGCCGGCGCGCAGGACGTCGGCGGACTTGTTCACGAGGCGTTCCTGCGGCGTCACTGGATGGACGTCGTGGCGGACAGTCATGCCCGTATCATGCAAGGCAAAGTCGGAAAGGCAAAGCACATGTGGTACGCAATCATCGGCAATGACCGCAAGGACTCGCTGGAGGCGCGCCTCGCCGCGCGTCCCGCGCACGTGGCCCGGCTGGAGGCGCTGCGCGATGCCGGCCGCCTGCGCCTGGCCGGCCCCTTCCCCGCGATCGATTCGGAAGACCCGGGCCCGGCCGGCTTCAGCGGCAGCCTGATCGTCGCCGAGTTTCCCTCGCTGGCCGAGGCGAAGGCCTGGGCCGAGCTCGATCCCTATCTCGCGGCCGGCGTTTACAGCGGCGTCGACGTGCGCCCGTTGCGCATCACCCTGCCGTGAACGACAACACCGGGCGCATGCGGCGCATGCGCGAGGCCTTGCAGGCGCTGCAGCCGGTCACGCTGGAACTGGTGGACGACAGCCACCGCCATGCCGGGCACGAGGGCGCCCGCGACGGGCGCGGTCATTTCAGCCTCGACATCGTCAGCGCGGCTTTCGCCGGGCTGGCGCCGCTGGCGCGGCACCGGCGCGTGTATGCGGCTCTCGGCGAGATGATGCAGAGCGATATCCACGCCCTGACGATCCGCGCGCGGTCGCCGGACGAGGCGTCTGGGGCATAATACCGGCCTCTCCGGCACGGCCGGATTTACGGCGAATCGGCAGAAAAATGACCCAATCCATTGCGGTGATCCGCGGCGACGGCATCGGCCCGGAAATCATGGACGCCACCCTGCTGGTGCTCGACCGCCTGCAACTCGGCCTGTCCTAGGATTTCGTGGATGCTGGCCTGTCGGCCTACGAGCGCTGCGGCGAACTGCTGCCGGCCGCGACCCTGGACACGATCACCAGGCACCGCGTGGCGCTGAAGAGCCCGCTGACCACGCCGGTCGGCGAGGGCTTTTCCTCGATCAACGTCGAGCTGCGCAAGCGCTTCGACCTGTACGCCAACGTGCGCCCGGCGATCTCCTTCCCCAACACCAAGTCGCGCTACGAGAACATCGACCTGATCACCGTGCGCGAGAACACCGAGGGTGCCTACATCGGCGAAGGCCAGAACGTCACCGCCGACGGCGAGACCGCCACCCTGACCCAGCGCGTCACGCGCAAGGGCTCGGAGCGCATCGTCCGCTACGCCTTCGACCTGGCGCGCCGGCTCGGCCGCAAGAAGGTCACGGTGGTGCACAAGGCCAACATCCTCAAGTCCACCTCGGGACTGTTCCTGAAGGTGGCGCGCGAGGTGGCGGCGAAGTACCCCGACATCCAGTGCAACGAGATGATCGTGGACAACACCTGCATGCAGCTGGTGATGAAGCCCGAGCAGTTCGACGTGATCGTCACCACCAACCTGTTCGGCGACATCATCTCCGACCTGTGCGCGGGCCTGGTCGGCGGCCTGGGCCTGGCTCCCGGCGCCAACATCGGCACCGAAGTCGCGATCTTCGAAGCGGTGCACGGCTCGGCGCCCGACATCGCCGGCAAGGGCATCGCCAACCCGGTGGCGCTGATGCTTGGCGCGATCCAGATGCTCGAGCACATCGGCAAGGTGGAGGAGGCCGGGCGCCTGCGCGCGGCGATCATCGCCACCATGACTGCGAAGGACGACCTCACGCCCGACCTGGGCGGCAACGGCACCACCCAGTCCTTCGCCGAATCGATCGCCGAACGCCTGTAGGCCTGCGCCTCAGTCGCGCGACTGCAGCTTCGAGAGCAGGCGCAGGATTTCGAGGTACAGCCACACCAGCGTGACCATCAGGCCGAAGGCCGCGTACCACTCCATGAACTTGGGCGCGCCCTGTTCGACGCCGTTCTCGATGAAGTCGAAGTCGAGCACCAGGTTCAGCGCGGCGATCACCACCACGAAGGCGCTGAAGCCGATGCCGAGCCAGCCGCTTTCGTGGATGAAGCCGATCGAGTGGCCGAAGAAGCCCATGCACGATGTTGGCCAGGTAGAGCAGGAAGATGCCGCCGGTGGCGGCGACGACGCCGAGCTTGAAGTTCTCGGTCGCCTTGATCAGGCCGCTGCGGTAGGCCGCCAGCAGCGCGAACAGCGTGCCGAAGGTCAGGATCACCGCCTGCATGACGATGCCGGGGAAGCGCAGCTCCATCATTGCGGAGATGCCGCCGAGGAACAGGCCCTCGAGCAGCGCGTAGGCCGGCGCGGTCACCGGCGCCCAGGTCTTCTTGAAGACGGTGATAAGCGCCACCACCAGGCCGCCGATCGCGCCGGTCATCAGCCAGGGCAGCACCTGCGGCATGGACTCCGGGCCGGTGAACTTGCTCCAGGTGAAGGCGGCGGCGCCGATCAGCAGCACCAGCATCAGCGCGGTCTTGTTGACCGTGCCGCCGATGGTCATCGCGCCGGTGTCGGCGCCGGTGACGACGCGGCCGCTGCCGACGTCGAGGAAGGTGTTCTCGCCAAGTACGGGGTTGCCACTGCGCATGTGCCGCTCCGGGGTTGGGAATGGCGACAGTCTATCGCCAGAAATGCTGCAGTACCGCCAGCCGGGTGCGGCCGGGCCGGTAGGAATGCAGCAGCGCGCCGTGTACGTAGTCGGCGGCGGCCGCGCAGGCCTCCGGCAGCGCCTGGCCCAGGGCCAGGTTGGCGGCGATGGCCGAGGCGAGGGTGCAGCCGGTGCCGTGTCCTTCCACCTTCAGGCGCGGGTGCTCGAATTCATGCAGCTGCCAGCCGTCGTCGAGGCGGTCCACCAGGGTGCGCCCCGGCAGGTGGCCGCCCTTGAGCAGCACGGCCGGCGCCCCGAGCGCGAGCAGTTCCACCAGCGCCGCCTCCGCTGCCTCGCCGTCGGCGATGGCGTGCCCGAGCAGCAGCTCGGCTTCCGGGATATTCGGCGTGACCACGCTGGCGATCGGCAGCAACCGCCTGCGCAGCGCGTCCAGTGCCGCCGGCTCCAGCAGGCGGGCGCCGCTGCTCGCCACCATCACCGGGTCCAGCACCACGTGTTTCGGATCGTGCTCTTCGAGCGCGTCCGCGACCGCGTGGATGATGCGCGCGTTGGCGAGCATGCCGAGCTTGACCGCGCCGATGCGGAAATCGGCGAAGCAGGCGTCGATCTGCGCGCGCAGGAAGGCCGCGGGCGGCACGTGCACGGCGGTCACGCCGACGGTGTTCTGTGCCGTCAGCGCCGCGATCGCCGACAGCCCGTGTAGCCCGTGCGCGGCGAAGGTCTTCAGGTCGGCCTGGATGCCGGCGCCGCCGCCGGAATCGCTGCCGGCGATGCTCAGCACGCTGGCTGCTCGCGTAATCGACCTGCGCTTCATGGTGTCCGGGATTCGAATGGCGCCCGGGCTTCGTCGGACGCTTCGCGGCTAGATTGGCCAGTCGCCGCCGGCAGCGCAAGCGGGCAGCGCGAGCGCTGCCTCAGAGCAGGACCTGTCGCGTCGAAGCGAGGAAGGCATGGATCGCATTCTCGGTGCCCGGTTCGATCAACCGCCCCGGGCGCCGGCCGTTGGGGCAAGGCAGGTGCGGCGTGGTGCCGAACAGGCGGCAGATCAGCGGTCGTTCGCCGTAGACCTCGCAGCCATGCTCGCCCAGATAGACGCAGTCGAGCTTGTCCAGGGCGGCTTGGTGGCTGGCCTCTGACCTGCAGGGCAAGCGCGCCACTTCGGTGGAGGAGGCGGTCACCGGGCCGCAGCAGTCGTGGCAGCCGGGAATGCAGGCGAACGCGGGGATGCGCTGGCGCAGTTCCTGCAGCCGGCGCTCGGTGTCGAGCATCAGGAACTTGCCCGCCGGCCCGGTCCGCGCTTGCGCGCGGCTGTTGGCGGAGCTTCGGCGCGCGCGGGGGCGAACTTTTCCGGCCGGTCCCCGGGCTTCCAGGCGCGGCCCGAGCGCTGTTCGATGAACTCGCGAATGAGGCGCCGGATCACCTGCGACGGGGTCAGGTCGTCGACCGCGCACAGGGTCTCGAAAACCGCCTTCTTGTCCGGATCGATAAGGACCGTGAGGCGGGCGGAGCGTTGCTCTCGCATGGGCCGGTGCCTATTTACATTTGATGTGCGTACGATGACAATCAAATGCGATGATGTCAATCATGCTTGCCAGGCTCCATGAGGGCACTTTCGGCATCGCCGGAACCGGCGGTCGACGTGGCTAGCGGCCTGTCCGCCGCCCTGGTCATCGTCGTGGCCTGGCTGGGCATCGGCCTGGCCGGCCTTGCGGCCCCGCGCGCCCTGGCCTACGTGGGCCGGACGCTGTTTCCGCTGGGCGCGCTGCTCGGCCTGGCGCTGGCGGTCGTAGCGGTGGCGGCCCTGTTCTCGGCGCCGGAGACGCGCGTCCTCCCGCTCGGGCTCCCGGACCTGCCGATGCACCTGCGCTTGGATGCCCTGGCCGCCTTCTTCCTGGCCCTGATGGGCCTGGCGGTGACCGGCGTGTCGATCTACGCCGCCGGCTACTTCCGCGCCGGCGAAGGCACCGCCGCCGGTTTGCTTTGCCTGCAGTACCACGTGTTCCTGGCCAGCATGGCCATGGTCGTGCTCGCCGACGACGCCTTCACCTTCATGGTGGCCTGGGAAACCATGGCGCTGTCCTCCTATTTCCTGGTGACGACGCAGCATCGCGTGCCGGAAATCCGCAGCGCCGGGTTCCTGTACCTGCTGCTGGCCCACATCGGCGCGATCGGCCTGCTGCTGTGCTTCGGAATCCTGCAGGGCGGGTCGTGGCATTTCACCTTCGATTCGATGCGGGCGGCGCACCTGTCCCCGGCCTGGGCCAGCGTCGCCTTCGGCCTGGCCCTGTTCGGTTTCGGCGCCAAGGCCGGCCTCGTGCCGATGCACGTCTGGTTGCCCGAGGCGCACCCGGCGGCGCCATCGCCGGTGTCGGCGCTGATGAGCGGCGTGATGTTGAAGACCGCGGTGTACGGATTCCTGCGCGTGAGCTTCGACCTGCTGCCGCAACCGCAATGGGGCTGGGGCGCGGCGGTGCTGGTGATCGCCGCGGTCACCGGCCTGTTCGGTGCGGTCTTCGCCGCCGTGCAGACCGACATGAAGCGCCTGCTGGCCTACTCCTCGATCGAGAACATCGGCATCGTCTTCAGCGGCCTGGGCCTGGCGCTGATCTACCGTGGCATGGGCATGGATACGCTGTCGGCGATCGCGCTGGCGGCATCGCTGTACCACTGCCTCAACCACTCGCAGTTCAAGTGCCTGCTGTTCCTCGCCACCGGCTCGGTCCTGCACGCCACGGGCCAGCGCAGCCTGGGCAAGCTGGGGGGGTTGATCCATCGCATGCCCTGGGTCGCGGGCCTGGCGCTGGTCGGCACGCTGGCGATGGCGGGATTGCCGCCGCTGAACGGCTTCGTGTCCGAGTGGCTCCTGCTGCAGTCGTACCTGCTCACGCCGACCTTGCCGCATGCGCTGTTCAACATGCTGGTGCCGCTGAGCGCCGCGGCCTTCGCCCTGACCGTGGCGCTGGCGGCCTATGTGCTGGTCAAGTTCTACGGCGTGATCTTCCTCGGTCGCTCGCGCGAGCCGAACCTCGCCGAGGCCCATGACGCCAATGCGCTGGAGCGCATTGGGCTTGGCTGGCTGGCGCTGGTCTGCCTGGCACTGGGCCTGTTCCCGGTGTTCGTGCTGCGCGCCCTGGACCGGGTGAACATGCAATTGCTGGGCACGACTTTCGTCGACAGCTCCGGCCCGTGGTGGGCGGTGGTGCCGCTGGCCGCCGAGCGCGCTTCCTACAGCCCGCTCGCCTTCGGCTTCGGCATCGCCATCACCGTCACGCTTGTCTTCGTGCTCGTGCGCCGCCTCTACCACGGCCGCGTCCGCCGCAGTGCGGCCTGGGACTGCGGCTTCCCGGACCAGGGCTCGCGCATGCAGGACACCGCCGAGGGCTTCGGCCAGCCGATCCGGCACATCTTCGGCCCCTTTTTCCGCATCGAGCGCCAGCTGCCAGCGCCCGGCGACGAGTCGCCGCGCTACGCCTTGCACCTGTCCGATCGCTGGTGGGACTGGCTGTACACGCCGATCGCCGGCTTGGTGGAAACCGTTGCGCGCTGGGTCGGCCACCTGCAACAGGGCAGGATCTCGGTCTACCTGATCTTCAGTTTCGGCACCCTGATCGCCCTGCTGGCATTCGTGCTATGAGCGCCGGTCCGTCGATCCTCGCCCTGCTGCAAGCGGCGCTCATCATCGCCGCGGCGCCGCTGCTGGTCGGCTGGGTCGACCAGTGCCGGGCCTGGTTGCAGAACCGCCGCGGCGCCGGCCTGCTGCAGCCCTACCGGACCTTGCGCAAGCTGCTGCACAAAGACGCCGTGATCCCGGACGGCGCCTCGGCGATCTTCCGGGCATCGCCCTACATCCAGTTCGGCGCCATGGCCCTCGCTGCCGCCATCATCCCGGTCCTGGGCAACGAGCCGCTGTTCGCCACCTCGGCGGACACCATCGCGCTGGTCGGCCTGTTCGCCCTCGCGCGCGTGTTCGCCGCGCTGGCTGCCATGGACATCGGCACCGCCTTCGGCAGCCTGGGCGCCCGGCGCGAGATGCTGGTCGGCTTCCTGTCCGAGCCGGCCTTGCTGATGGTGCTGTTCACGGCCTCGCTGTTGTCGCAGAGCACGCAACTGCCGGTGATCGTGCAGGAACTGGCGCAGCGCGACCTGGCCATCTATCCCAGCCTGGCCTTCGCCGCGGTCGCCTTCGTCATGGTGCTGCTGGCCGAGAACGCGCGCATCCCGATCGACAATCCCACCACCCACCTCGAGCTGACCATGATCCACGAAGCGATGGTGCTCGAGTATTCGGCCCGCCACCTGGCGCTGATCGAGTGGAGTTCCGCGCTCAAGCTGCTCAACTTCGCCGCGATCGGCCTGGCCCTGTTCGTGCCCTGGGGACTGGCTTCGGCCGGGCAGGATGCGGCATCGCTGCTCCTGGCGCTGGGGCTCGCCATCCTCAAGCTGGGCGTGGTCGGCGCCGGCCTCGCCCTGATCGAAACGCTGAGCGCGAAACTGCGCATCTTCCGTGCCCCCGAGTTCCTCGCCACGGCGTTCCTGCTCGCGGTGCTCGGCCTGCTCGTCCACCAGTTGCTCGGGAGCTGACCGTGAACAGCCTGCCGTGGTCCTCGCAGCTGATCCACCTTGGCGCCGCGTTGCTGCTGCTGACCTCGTTCGCGATGCTGTCGCAGCGGCGCATCCTGTCCCTGGTCAACCTGTTCGCCTGGCAGGGGCTGGTGCTCAGCGTCTCCACCGCGGCGGTCGCCTACAGCTCGGGCCAGCCGCACCTGTACGTGTCCGCCGCGCTGTCGCTGCTGCTCAAGGTGCTGCTGCTGCCCTGGATCCTGCACCGGCTGATCCGCCGCCTGAACGTGCATTTCGACTCGGAGCCGATGCTCAACATCCCGACCACCATGCTGGTGGGCATCCTGATCGTGGTGTTCTCGTTCGCGCTGTCGCAGCCGATATCGGAGTTGTCGACCAGTGTCGCGCGCAGCACCCTCGGCATCGCCCTGGCGGTGGTGATGCTGTCGTTCCTGATGATGATCACCCGGCGCAAGGCGGTGACGCAGGTGGTCGGCTTCCTGGCGATGGAAAACGGCCTGTTCTTCGCCGCCATGAGCGCCACGCACGGCATGCCGATGGTGGTCGAGCTCGGTGTCGCACTGGACGTGCTGGTCGGAACCATGATTCTGGGCGTGTTCTTCTTCCAGATCCGGGAGCAGTTCGACAGCCTCGACCTGAAGCATCTCGAAAAGCTCCGGGAGGAATGACGTGGAGCTCTGGTTGCTGCTCGCCATTCCCCTGATCGGCAGCGTCGTGCTGGCGCTGGTCGGCGCCCGCGCCTGGGCGCCGGAGGTGAACGTCGCCTTCAGCCTGGCCACCTTCCTCGCCGGTGTCGCGCTGACGCGGCGGGTCATGATCGAAGGCCCGCTGCTGCTCGGCAACGAGCAGTTCTTCGTCGACCCGTTCAACGTCTTCCTGGTTGCCCTGACCGCATTCGTGGGTTGGACGACGGCGATGTTCTCGCGGCCGTACATGCGGGTGGAGGAAGCCCGCGGCCGGGTCAATCGCCGGCGCCTGCGCCTGTACCACAGCATGTACCAGATGTTCATGGGGACGATGCTGGTTGCCCTGCTGACCAACAATCTCGGCCTGCTGTGGGTTGCGATGGAAGCGGCGACGCTGACCACGGTGCTGCTGGTGTCGCTGTACCGGACCGCGGCCAGCATCGAGGCGGCCTGGAAGTACTTCATCCTATGCGGCGTCGGCATCGCGCAGGCGCTGTTCGGCACCATCCTGCTGTACCTTGCGGCCGAAAAGGTGCTGGGCGCCCATGGCTCCACCGCCTTGCTGTGGACGCACCTGAACGTGGTGAAGGGGCAGCTGGAACCGACAGTGCTCTCGCTGGCCTTCGTCTTCCTGCTGGTCGGTTACGGCACCAAGGTCGGGCTGGCGCCGCTGCACAACTGGCTCCCGGATGCGCACGCCGAGGGTCCGACGCCGATCTCCGCGGTGCTTTCGGGACTGCTGCTCAATGTCGCGCTGTATGCGGTCGTGCGCTGCAAGATCCTGGTCGAGGGCGCCACCCACTCGGGACTGGCCGGCAACCTGATGATGGGCTTCGGCCTGCTGTCGGTGTTCCTGGCGGCATTCTTCCTGTGGCGTCAGCGCGACATCAAGCGCCTGTTCGGCTACTCCTCGATCGAACACATGGGCATCGTGACCTTCGCCTTCGGCATGGGCGGTCCGGTGGCGAACTTCGCCGCGCTGCTGCACATGACGGTGCATTCGCTGACCAAGTCGGCGATCTTCTTCGCGGTCGGCCACGCCTGCCAGAAGGCGGGCACCCAGGTGATGGACGACATCCGCGGCCTGATCGTGATCAGTCCCAGGGTCGGCTGGGGACTGATGATCGGCACCCTGGCCATCCTCGGCATGCCGCCCTTCGGCGTGTTCACCAGCGAGTTCCTCATCATCACCACGGCCATGCGCGAACAGCCCTGGGCGACGCCGATCCTGCTGCTGTCCCTGGGCGTGGCCTTCGCAGCCATCTTCCGCCGCGTGCAGTCGATGGTTTTCGGCGAGACCCAACTGGAGCAATTGCCGCACCAGCCGGCGCTGTTGCCGGTGTTCGCGCACCTGGGCCTGGTGCTGATGCTGGGCGTCTTCATCCCGCCCGCGCTGGCGAACTGGTACCGGCTGGCGGCGGCCCTGATCGGATGACCCGCACCATGCCCTATCCCGACCTGGACATCGCCTGGGAGCCCATGCCGGGAACGCTGCCGGCGCTGCGCGCCGTGGTCACGCCGACCAGACTGGTCGATTTGTGCCGGCGGGCTCGAAGCGACGGCGGCCGCCTGGTCAGTCTGTGGGGCGAGGACGGGCGCGATTCGGGCGGCGCCTTCGTGCTGTGCGTAGTGCTGGAGACCGAGGCGCAGCTGCTCGTGCTGGAGCTGGTGTTGCTGGCGATCTCGCCGGTGTACCCCGACCTGAGTGGGATCTTTCCGGCCGCGGCGCGCATGCAGCGTGCCTGCAGGGACCTGGTCGGCCTGAGTGCAATGGGCGGTGACGCCCGGCCCTGGTTGCGGCACATGGCCTGGCCGGCCGCTCCGCTGCGAGCGGGCGCAGGCGCGTCGGGCGATGCGCGTGCCTGGCTGCAGGCTGAGCCTTATTCCTTCGTGCGCGTCGAGGGCGATGGCGTGCACGAAATCGCGGTTGGCCCGGTTCATGCCGGAATCATCGAGCCCGGGCATTTCCGTTTCTCCGTCGTAGGCGAGAAGGTGCTGCGCCTGGAGGCGCGGCTCGGCTACACGCACAAGGGCATCGAGAAGCGCTTCGAGGGCATGGCGCTGGCCGATGGGGTGCGCCTGGCCGCGCGCGTCTGCGGCGATTCCGCGATCGCCTGTTCCTGGGCCTACTGCATGGCCGCCGAAGCCCTGACCGGCACCGTCGTGCCGGCGCGCGCGCTGGCGCTGCGCGGCCTGTTGCTGGAGCGCGAGAGGATCGCCAACCACCTTGGCGACCTGGGCGCGCTCGGCAACGATGCCGGCCTGGCTTTCGGGCTGTCGCAATTCTCGCGGCTCAAGGAAGACCTGTTGCGGGTCAACGAGCAGGTGTGGGCGGCACGTTACCCCATGGACGCCGTCGTGCCGGGCGGGGTGCGCGACGACCTGCCGGCAGACGCGCCGCAACGCCTGCTCGATTCGATGGAAAGCCTGCGCGGCCAGGTGCTGCTGCTGCGCGACATCTACCTGAACCATGCCGGCCTGCAGGATCGATTCATGGGCGCGGGCCGGATCGCGCCGGAGCTGGCCCTGGAGCTTGGCCTGGTCGGCCCGAGCGCGCGTGCCTGCGGCGTTGCCCGCGACTGGCGCGCTGCGTTTCGCTCGCCTCCCTACGACTCGGCACCGACCGCCCCGGTCGTGCACGGACAGGGCGATGTTGCCGCGCGCGTCGCGGTGCGCTTCGACGAACTGTTCGCGTCGCTCGATATCTGTCGCGACTTGCTCGCCCGGCTGCCGGGGGGGGCGATTGGGGTGGAGCTGGGCGAGGTCCGCGCCGACGAGCTCGCCATCGGCGGCGTCGAGGGCTGGCGCGGCCCGGTCCTGGTCGGACTGCGGGCCGCGGCCGGCGGCAGGATCCTGCGCTGCCATCCGCACGATCCATCCTGGCAGAACTGGCCGGCGCTCGAGTACGCGGTGCTCGACAACATCGTTCCCGACTTCCCGCTGATCAACAAGTCCTTCAACTTGTCGTACAGCGGCCATGACCTCTAGCAAGGAGCAAGCCCCATGTGGCAGGTGCTTAGGCAAATCCTCCGCGTCGGCCTGGTGACCGAGCCGGCCCCGGCCGGCGACCCGGCCATGCTGGATGCGCAACTGCACGCAGACATCCAGCGGATCTTCGGCCGGGCGCTGTGCATCCGCCATGTCGACGCCGGTTCCTGCAATGGCTGCGAGCTGGAGCTGCACGCGCTCGGCAATCCCTACTACAACCTCGAGGGCCTGGGCATAAAGTTCGTTGCCAGTCCGCGCCACGCCGACGCCTTGCTGGTGACCGGGCCGGTGACGGCAAACATGGCCGAGGCCCTGCGCCGCACCCACGCCGCCATGCCGGATCCGAAGCTGGTGATCGCGCTCGGTGATTGCGCCGCCTGCGGCGGCGTGTTCGGCGAGAACTACGCCAGCCTGGGGCGCGTCGCCAACGTGATCCCGGTCCAGGTCACCATTCCCGGCTGTCCGCCGTCGCCGACCGCCATCCTGCGCGGAATCCTGGCGGCGGTGCGGCCAGGTCGCGCCGAAGCGGCGCGCGAACCGGCTTGAGCAGGCGCAGGCCGGGCGCTGCCAGCGCGCGCTACAGCACCTCGGAGGCGTAGTCCGCCAGGCGGGAGCGCTCGCCACGGCGCAGGGTGATGTGCGCGCTGTGCGCCCAGTTCTTGAAGCGGTCCACGGCGTAGGTCAGGCCGGAGGTCGTTTCGGTGAGGTACGGAGTGTCGATCTGCTCGACGTTGCCCATGCAGATGATCTTCGTGCCCGGGCCGGCGCGCGTGATCAGCGTCTTCATCTGCTTGGGCGTGAGGTTCTGCGCCTCGTCCACGATCACCCAGCGGTTGAGGAAGGTGCGCCCGCGCATGAAGTTCATCGCGCGGATCTTGATGCGCGAGGCGAGCAGGTCGTTGGTCGCGCCGCGGCCCCAGGCGCCGTGGTCGTCGGTATGCGTCAGCACTTCGAGGTTGTCGGTGAGTGCGCCCATCCACGGCGTCATCTTCTCCTCCTCGGTGCCGGGCAGGAAGCCGATGTCCTCGCCGACGCTCACCGTCGCGCGGGTCATGATGATCTCGCGATAGCGCTGCACGTCCATGGTCTGCGCCAGGCCGGCGGCGAGCGCAAGCAGGGTCTTGCCGGTGCCGGCGGTGCCGAGCAGGGTGACGAGGTCGATCTCCGGGTCCATCAGCGCGTTGAAGGCGAAGTTCTGCTCGCGGTTGCGGGCGTTGATGCCCCAGACCTGATGTTGCGGCGACCGATAATCGTCGACGATCTGCAGCACCGCCTTGTTCGTCGTCCAGCTTCGCGACCTTCAGCTCGACCTCGTCGTCGCCCGGCAGGTACAGGAACTGGTTTGCGTACCAGCCATCGTCGGGCTGGCGCTTGACCTCGTAGAAGGTGCGGCCCTTCTCGGTCCACGAGCGCAGGCTGCCCTCGTGTCGCTCCCAGAAGTCCGTCGGCAGCTCGGTGGCGCCGGTGAACAGCAGGTTGAAGTCGTCGATCGCGCGGTCGTTCTCGTAGTCCTCGGCGGTGACGTTGCAGATCGAGGCCTTGATGCGCAGGTTGATGTCCTTCGACACCAGCACCACCGGGATCCCGGGGTTGTCCTCCTTCAGCTGCAGGATCGAACCCAGGATCAGGTTGTCCGGCATCACGTTGCCGAAGCGGCGTGCCGGTCTCGACCGGCTTCAGCTGGAAGTGCAGCTTGCCCACGCTCTCGGCATTGCGCAGTTGCAGGCCCTTGGGCTGCACCAGCGGGATGCCGCCCTCGATGGAACCCTTGCCGTTGGCCTCGACGATCTCGTTGAGGAAGCGGCTGACCTGGCGCGCGTTGCGGGATGCTTCCGAGTGGCCCTTCTTGCCGTTGTCCAGCTCCTCCAGGACCATCATCGGTATGAAGACGTCGTGTTCCTCGAACTTGAACAGCGCGGTCGGATCGTGCATCAGCACGTTGGTGTCCAGCACGTAGATCCGCTTGCTTCGCGTCATCGCATCTCCAGGGGAACGGCGGGGGAGGGGAGGAGCCGCGATCAGAACTTCATCGGATCCATGATCGCGTCGAGGTTGAGGTGGTCGCAGAACTCCATGAAGTCGTCGCGCAGGGCGGCGATGTGCATGTTGGCGGGAATGCCGATCGTGACCTGGGAAGTGAACATCTCGGCGCCGGTCTGCATGGCGCGGTAGCGCGAGCTGTGCAGGCTCTCGATGGTGATGCCCTGGCGGTCGAAGAAGTCAGCGAGCTGGAACAGGATGCCGGGCTTGTCGGCGGCCACCACTTCCACGATGTAGGGCAGCAGGTTCGACTGCACCGGCTTGGGGCCAGTGCGGTACCAGACCAGCTTGAAGCCTTCCTCGCGCTCCAGCCGCGTCAGCATGGCCTCGAGCTTGGCCACCGCGTCCCAGGAGCCGATCGCCAGCGCGGTCACGGACACGTCGCGGCCGACTGTGCGACAGGCGGGCGTCCACCATGTTGCAACCGCGAATCGGAGATGCGCCGGGTCACCGCCAGCAGCGGCGACTGGGGATGCGTGGTGTACGCGCTGATCAGCAGGTGGTTTTCGTTCGCGGCGGGTCTGGCGGGAGCGTCGGTCAAAGCAGTCTTCCCAGTGGCGGCACATCCGGTGCGCGCGACTGTGGCCAGCATACTTGCCGCCGCTTTCACAGCCGCAAGTAACATCGCAGCGTCCATCTCCAGGCACATCGCCTTGCACCTGTCCGGCAGCATCACCGCCCTCGCGACGCCGTTCACGGTCGCGGGCGAACTCGATCTCGGCGCCTGGGACCGTCTGCTCGACACCCAGCTCGAGGCCGGGATCGGCGCGCTCGTGGTCGCCGGTTCCACCGGCGAAGCCGCCACCCTGGCCGACGGCGAGTACGCCACCCTCTCGCGCAAGCCGCCGTCGCGTCGGCGGCCGCGTGCCGGTGCTGGCCGGCACCGGCCAGTCGGGCACGGCGAAGACCATTGCGCAGACGCGGCTGGCGCGCGACAGCGGCGCCGACGTCGCGCTGGTGGTGACGCCGCCCTATGTGCGGCCCACCCAGGCGGGCCTGCTCGCGCATTACCGCGCGGTCGCCGCCGAAGGCGGCCTGCCGCTGGTGCTGTACAACGTGCCCGGGCGCACCGGTTGCGACCTGCTGCCGGAGACGGTCGCCGAGCTGCGCGACGATGCCAATATCCTCGGCCTGAAGGAAGCGCGGGGCGACGAAGCGCGCTGGGACGCGCTGTATCCGCTCGGAGGCGCGGACTTTGCGCTGCTTAGCGGAGACGATCCGACTTTTGCCCGCGCCATGCGCGGTGGCGCCGCGGGCGTCATTTCGGTCGCCTCGAACCTGGTGCCGCGTGCCTTTACCCGCCTGTGCCGCCTGTTGCGCGCGGGCGAGGAGGGCGAGGCGCAGGCGCTGGACGCGCGCCTGCAGCCGATTTACGACTTCTGCGGCATCGAATCGAACCCGATCCCGGTGAAAGCGGTCCTGCGCGAGCTCGGCATCGGCTCCGGCCTGCGCCTGCCGCTGCTGCCGCTGTCCGAAAGCCACCACGCGCTGGCAGGGCGCATCGCCAGCCTCTGTCGCCAGATCGAATCCCAACTACAATGAGCGGCACGAGCCCCCAGGAGCCACAGATGAATTCGACCCACCGCGCGAGCCGCCCGCTGTTGCTGATCGGCATCGCGTCCATCGCGATCGTCCTAGTTTCCTCCGGCTGCGGCTGGTTCCGGAACAAGACCAACTACCAGGCGAGCCGCGAAGCCAGTCCGCTGGAGATCCCGCCGGAGATGGATCGTCCGGACACGTCCGCCGCCACCTCCCTCCCGGTCGCCTCCGCGGCCGGCCCGCCGATGTCCGCCAGCAGCGCCGGACGGCTTTCGATGTCCGCTTCCGAGGCTTATCCCAAGGTTGGCGAGGCGCTGGCAACGGTGCCTGGCGTGATCGTCAACGGCCGCGCCGAGGCGCTGGGCAGCTACGACGTTACCTACAAGGGCGAGAGCTTCCTGCTGCGCGTGCTCGATGCCACCGGCGGCAGCCGATTGGTCGCGCTCTCGCCCGATGGCCGCATGCTCAACGGCGGCGCCGCCGGCGAGCTGATGGCAGCAATCAAGTCGAAGTTGTGAGCGCAGGCATCGCCTGAAACGACGGAGCCGCCCTCGGGCGGCTCTTTTTTTCATCGCGACACGGCGGCTTCAGCGCTTGAGTTCGGCCAGCTTGCCGGGCTTGCCATCCCATTCGGCGGCGTCGGCGGGCGCGTCCGCGCGCACGGTGATCACCGGCCATTCCTTCGAAAGCTCGGCATTGAGGGCGATGAAACCCTCCTGGCCGGCCGGGACGTCGTCTTCGGGATAGATCGCCTTGGCCGGGCATTCCGGCTCGCACAGGGTGCAGTCGATGCACTCGTCGGGATCGATGACCAGGAAATTCGGGCCTTCGTGGAAGCAGTCCACGGGACAGACTTCCACGCAATCGGTGTACTTGCAGCGGATGCAGTTCTCGGTGACGACGAAGGGCATGGCGCGCCTGGCAAGTGGGTGAAGTGGCGCTCCCTAGGGGACTCGAACCCCTGTTCCAGCCTTGAGAGGGCCGTGTCCTAGGCCACTAGACGAAGGGAGCGCATGGATAGAACCGATTGCAGCGGCTAGTATAGCGGCTTGATACCCCTGTCGCCTAGGCATTGCCGGCGGCCCTCAGGCCGGAAGGACTCCAGCCCCGGGACACCATGACGGATTCGAATATTGCAGGCCCCGCGTTGCCCCGGATCGTCGCGCGCGACGGACACGGCATCTCGCGCAAGGACATCAGCCCGAACGCACTGCGGGTGCTTTACCGCCTCCGCGAGGGCGGTTTCGCCGCCTACCTGGTGGGTGGCGCCGTGCGCGACCTGCTGATCGGCGGACACCCCAAGGACTTCGACGTCGCCACCGACGCCACGCCGGAACAGGTGCGCGCGCTGTTCCGCAACTGCCGGCTGATCGGGCGTCGCTTCCGCCTCGCGCACGTGGTGTACGGCCGCGAAATCATCGAGGTCGCGACCTTCCGCGCCAACGAGGACGACGGCAGCGGCGACGCGCGAGATCGGGCAGCGAAGGCCGCATCTGCCGCGACAACGTCTACGGCACCATCGAGGACGACGCGGTGCGCCGCGACTTCACCGCCAATGCGCTGTACTACGCGATCGAGGATTTCTCGGTGCGCGACTACGTCGGCGGCTTCGAGGACGTGCAGGCGCGCGTGCTGAAGCCTGATCGGCGACCCCGAGTCGCGCTATCGCGAGGACCCGGTGCGCATGCTGCGCGCGGTGCGTCTGGCGGCAAAGCTCGATTTCTCGATCGATCCCGCGTCGGCGGAGCCGATTCCGCGGCTGGCGACGCTGCTGTCCGGCGCCGCGCCGGCGCGGCTGTTCGACGAATGCCTGAAGATGTTCATGTCCGGCCACGGCGAGAAGAGCTTCCTCGGCCTGGAGCGGCAGGGGCTGCTGCCGGCGCTGTTCCCGGAAACGGCGCGCGCGCTGGCGACCAACAGCAGCGGCGCGCTGCGCTCGACGCTGCTGCAGGCGCTGCGCAACACCGACGCACGCGTGCACGCCGAGCAGCCGGTCACGCCCGCCTTCCTGTTCGCGGCGCTGCTGTGGCCGGCCTATTGCCGCGAGCTGGCGGTGCTGCAGAAGGCCGGGGTGGACCCGGCGATCGCGCAGCAGCGCGCCGCCGACCGCGTCACCCTGCACCAGGCCGAGCGCATCGCGCTGCCGCGGCGCTTTTCGCTGCCGATGCAGGAGATCTGGCTGCTGCAGCCGCGCTTCACCCAGCGCCTGCGCAAGCGCGTGTTCCGCCTGCTCGCGCATCCGCGTTTCCGCGCCGCCTTCGATTTCCTCGAGCTGCGCTCGCTGGGCAACCCGGAGATCGCGGACGACGTTGCCTTCTGGCGCGAGGCGCAGGCCGATCCCGGCCACGCGGCGGAACTGGCCGAGGCCTCGCGCGTGCGCGCTGAAGCCGGTGGCGATGAAGCCGAGCAGCCGCGCCGGCGCCGGCGCCGGCGGCGCAGCGGCAGCGGCAGCGGCATGGCAAGCGCCGTGCAGCCTTCGGGCGTGACGGAATGATCGAGGCGCCAACCTGCGCCTACGTCGGGCTTGGCGGCAACGTCGGCGACGTCGCGACCACGCTCGCGGAAGCGATGTGGGCGCTCGATTCGCTGCCGCAGACCAGCATCCGTGCGCAGTCGCGCCTGTATCGCACGCCGCCCTGGGGCAATACCAGGCAGCCGCACTTCCTCAATGCGGTGGTCGAGCTGCAGACGCGGCTGGCGCCGCGCGTGCTGCTCGACCGCCTGCTCGAGATCGAGACCCGCTTCGGCCGCGACCGGGCCGAGGGCGAGAAATGGGGTCCGCGCGAGCTCGACCTTGACCTGCTCACTTTCGGCGAGGAACAGCTCGACGAGCCCGGCCTGCACCTGCCGCACCCGCACCTGCACGAGCGGGCCTTCGTGCTGGTGCCGCTGGCGGAGATCGCGCCGTCGCTGCAGATCGCCGGCGTCGGCAGGGTGCGGGAACTGCTCGCGGCGATCGACGCCACGGGCATCGAAGCGATCGACTAGGAGCGCGGCCATGTACGGCGATTCGGGCAAGGGTAGTGCGCGGACGCCGGTGACGGTGCCGAAATTGCGGCAGATGAAGGCGGCCGGCGAACGCATCGCGGCGCTGACTGCCTACGACGCCAGCTTCGCGCGCTTGCTCGACGCCGCCGGCGTGGACCTGGTGCTGGTCGGCGATTCGCTGGGCATGGTGCTGCAGGGACACCGCAGCACGCTGCCGGTCACGGTCGAGGACATCGTCTACCACAGCGCCTGCGTGTCGCGCGGCCTGCACGCGGCGCTGCTGGTGGCGGACATGCCCTTCCAGAGCTATGCCACGCCCGAACGCGCGCTCGATGCCGCGGCGCCGATGCTGGCCGCCGGCAATGCCTCGATGGTGAAGCTGGAGGGCGCCGGACCCCTGCTCGACTCGATCCGCTTCCTGTCCGAGCGCGACATCCCGGTGTGCGCGCACCTTGGCCTGACCCCGCAATCGGTGCTGCGCCTGGGCGGCTACGGCGTGCAGGGCCGCGACGAAAAGGTGGCGCAGCGCCTGCGCGCGGACGCCCGCGCCGTCGCCGACGCCGGCGCCGAGCTGCTGGTGCTCGAGTGCGTGCCCAGCGCGCTGGCCGCCGAGGTCACCGCCGACATCGCCATCCCGACCATCGGCATCGGCGCGGGTCCGTCCTGCGACGGGCAGATCCTGGTGCTGCACGACATGCTCGGCATCGCCTCGGGCCATCGCCGGCCGCGTTTCGTGAAGAATTTCCTGGAGGGCCGCGATTCCATCGAGGGCGCCATCCGCGCCTACGTCGCGGCGGTGCGCGAGGGCAGTTTCCCCGCGCCCGAGCACGGTTACCAGTAGTGCTCTGCGTCGAATCCGTCGGCGCCCTGCGCGCGCAGGTCGAAGCCTGGCGCCGCGAAGGCCTGCGTGTCGGCTTCGTGCCGACCATGGGCAACCTGCATGCCGGCCATTACGCGCTGGTCGAGCTGGCGCGCGAACATTGCGACCAGGTGGTTACCAGCGTGTTCGTGAATCCGACCCAGTTCGGGCCCAACGAGGATTACGGACGCTATCCGCGCACGCCCGACGCCGACGCCGCCGGCCTGGCGAAGGTCGGCTGCGACCTGCTGTTCCTGCCCTCGGTCGAGGAGATGTACCCCTTCGGCACCATCGGCTGCGTGCAGATGCATGTGCCCGGCATCACCGACATCCTCGACGGCCTGCACCGGCCTGGTCATTTCAACGGCGTGGCGCAGGTGGTCGCGCGCCTGTTCAACATGGTGCAGCCGCAGGTGGCCGTGTTCGGGCGCAAGGATTACCAGCAGCTGCAGGTGATCCGCTACATGGCCACCGAAATGAGTTTCCCGGTCGCGATCGTGCCCGCGCCGACGCTGCGCGAGGGCGACGGGCTGGCGATGAGTTCGCGCAACCAGTATCTCGACGCCGCCGAGCGCGCTACCGCAGTGCAGATCCACCGCACGATGCTGGAGATGCGCGCGATGGCTGTGCGCGGCTTGCCGCTGCGCGAGATCGAGGATGTCGCGCGTGCCCGCCTGGAAGCTTCGGGCTTCGTGCTCGATTATGCGGAAGTGCGCCGCGCGGACCTGACCCGCCCCAAGGACAGCCGCGAAGATGGACTGCTGGCGCTGGTCGCCGCCCGCCTGGGCCGCACCCGCCTGATCGACAACCTGCCGTTCGACGGCGAGTAGCCACATGCGCGTCGACGCTTCCTGGCAGGACCTGAGCGCGCAAGCCGCGCGCATGGTGGACGCGCGCCTGGATGCGCTGCTTGCCGCCGATCCCGCGCGCAGCCGGGATTTCGCCTTGCGAGTGGGGCCGTTGTACGCCAACTTCGCGCGCCAGCGCTACGACCGCGAGGCGCTGGCGGTGCTGTTCGCGATGGCGCAGCAGGCCGGCATCGGCGCGGCGCTGCGCGCGCTGGTGGACGGCGCGCCGCTCAACCGTTCCGAATCGCGGCCGGCACTGCACACGGCGCTGCGCGGCGATGTCGGGCAGGGTGCCGCCGCCGTCGCCGCGCGCACGCAGGCGCTCGCGGCGCAGGAGCGCATGGCCACGCTCGCCGGCCGCCTGCGCTTCTCCCCGGTCACCGACATCGTCAACGTCGGCATCGGCGGCTCCGACCTCGGGCCGCGGCTGGCGGTGGAGGCGTTGCAGGATTTCTCCGACGGGCGCTTCAAGCTGCATTTCCTCAACAACGCCGATGCCGGCGCCGCGCATCGGCTGATGGCGCGGCTGGACCCGGCGAAGACCGCGGTGGTGCTGGTGTCGAAGAGCTTCGGCACGCAGGAGACGCTGCTCAACGGCGCGCTGCTGCGCGAGTGGCTCGGCGAGGACGGGCGACTGTACGCAGTGAGCGCAAACGTGCAGAAGGCGGTCGCCGCCGGCGTTGCGGCGGAGCGAGTTTTGCCGATGTGGGACTGGGTGGGCGGGCGATTCTCGCTGTGGTCGGCCGCGGGCTTCGTGCTCGCGCTCGCCATCGGCGAAGGCAACCACCGCGCGCTGCTGGCTGGCGCCGCGGCGATGGACGCGCATGTGCTCGCCGCGCCGATGCAGGACAACCTGGCGGCATGGCATGCGCTGACGGCGATCTGGAACCGCAACGGGCTCGGCTTCGACAGCCACGCCGTGCTGCCCTACGACGACCGCCTGGCGCTGCTGCCCGGCTACCTGCAGCAACTGGTGATGGAGAGCCTGGGCAAGTCGGTGCGCCAGGACGGCGCGCCGGCGGCGGTGGCGACCGTGCCGGTGCTCTGGGGCGGCCCCGGCACCAGCAGCCAGCACAGCTTCTTCCAGGCCTTGCACCAGGGCAGCGACACCGTGCCCGCGGACTTCATCGGCGTCGCACGGCCGGCGCATCCGCACGCCGGTAGCCACGACGCTCTGCTCTCGCACTTGCTGGCGCAATCGGAGGCGCTGGCCAACGGCCATGTCGACGCGGACGCGCAGAAGGCCTATCCCGGCAACCGGCCTTCGACCACGCTGCTGCTCGACGAGCTCACGCCAGCGAGCCTGGGCCACCTGCTCGCGCTGTACGAACACAGCGTCTTCATCCAGGCCACCGTCTGGGGCATCAATCCCTTCGACCAGTGGGGCGTCGAGCTGGGCAAGAAGATCGCCGGCGAACTGTTGCCGGCTGTGTCCGGCCACGGCGAGGGCGGCGTGGCCGATCCGGTCACGCGCGCGCTGCTCGCGGAAATCAACGCACGCCGTTAGCGTCGCCGGGGCGCGCGCCCTCGTGGCGTGCCAGCGCCCATCCGACGTGCTCGCGCACCAGTTCCGAAGGGTGCTCGCGGCGCGCTTCCAGCGCGGCAAGCACGGCGGGCGTGCCCGGGGCGTTGCCCAGCGCCACCGCGATGTTGCGCAGCCAGCCCAGCCAGCCGGTGCGGCGGATCGCCGAGCCTTCGGTGCGGCGCAGGAATTCCTCTTCCTCCCACGCGAACAGCTCCGCGAGCGAAGCGGAGTCGAGGCCGTTGCGGGCGCGGAAATCCGGCTCGTCGAAGCGGGTGGCGAACTTGTTCCACGGGCATACCAGCTGGCAGTCGTCGCAGCCGAAGATGCGGTTGCCGATCGCCGCACGGAACTCCACCGGAATGGGGCCCTGCGCCTCGATGGTCAGGTAGCTGATGCAGCGGCGCGCATCGATGCGGTTCGGGGCGACGATCGCCTGGGTCGGGCAGATGTCGATGCAACGATGGCAGGTGCCGCAGTGGGCACTCGCCGCTGCGTCCACCGGCAGCGGCAGGTCGGTGTACAACTCGCCGAGGAAGAACCAGCTGCCGCTGCGGCGGTCGATCAGGCAGGCGTTCTTGCCGATCCAGCCCAGGCCAGCATTGCGCGCCAGCGCGCGCTCGAGCACCGGTGCCGAGTCCACGAACACGCGATAGCCGAACTCACCGACGCCGTCGGCGATGCGGTCCGCCAGCTTCTGCAGGCGCGTGCGCATCAGCTTGTGGTAGTCGCGGCCGAGCGCGTAGCGGGCCACGTAGGCGCGTTCGCCGTCGGCGAGCGTGTCCCAGGCAGCGGCATCGGCGCCGGTGCCGTAGTCCATGCGCACGGAAACCACGCGCAGCGTGCCGGGCAGCAGCTCGGCGGGGCGCGAGCGCTTGTCGCCATGGCGCGACATGTATTCCATCTCGCCATGCAGCCCCTGCGCCAGCCAGTCGCGCAGCTGCGCCTCGTCCTCGCCCAGTTCGATGCCGGCGATGCCCGCCTGCGCGAAGCCGAGTTCGAGGGCCCAGCGCTTGATGTCCGTCGCCAGTGTGGCCAGTTCCTGCATCGGCAAAGTATAGAATCCAGCGATGCCTTCCCCTACGCCCCTCTACCTTTGCGAGCAGGTTCGCGCCATCGACGCGCGTGCGCTGGAGGCGCTGGGCCTGGGCGGCTACGAGCTGATGGGCCGCGCGGGCGCGGCGGCGTGGGCGCTGCTGCAACGGCGCTGGCCGGAGGCGAGGCGGCTGGTGGTCGCCTGCGGGCCTGGCAACAACGGCGGCGACGGCTACGTGCTGGCGCGCCTGGCGCATGCTTCAGGGCGTCAGGTGACCGTGCTGATGCCGGGCGACGGTCATCCCGCCAGCACCGACTGCAAGCGCGCCGCCGAGGCCTGGCACGGCGCCGGCGGTACGGCGGAGTCCTTCGATGGCACCCTGCCGGTGGCCGATGTCTATGTGGATGCCCTGTTCGGCATCGGCCTGTCGCGGCCGATCAGCGGCGCCGCGCAGGCGATGATCGAGCGCATCAATGCCAGCCGTCGGCCAGTGCTGGCGCTGGATGTGCCCTCTGGCCTGGATGCCGACCGCGGCCGGGCGGGGCGGGTCTGCATCGTCGCCGACGCGACCCTGTGCCTGCTCGCCGGCAAGCGCGGCCTGCATACCGGCCAGGCCTGCGACCACGCGGGGGAAATCTTCTTCGACGGCCTCGGCGTACCGGATGCGGTGTTCCGCGAATTTCCGCCGGCGGCGCGCCTGTACCATGCCGCCGATCTGGTGACCGGGCTGGCGCCCCGCCATGCCAACGCGCACAAGGGCGAGCACGGACACGTGCTCTGCGTCGGCGGCGAGAGCGGCATGGGCGGCGCCGTGCGGCTGTGCGCGGAGGCTGCGTTGCGCGCCGGTGCCGGGCTTGCCAGCGTCGCCACCCGCAGCGAAGGCGTTGCGGCGCTGGTAGCGGCGCGCCCGGAAGCGATGACGCATGCGGTGGAAGATGCCGGCGCGTTGAAGGTGCTGATCGAGCGCGCCACCGTGCTCGCCGTCGGGCCCGGGCTGGGGCGCGGCGACTGGGGACGTGCGCTGTTCGACGCCGCGGTCGCCTCCGGCAAGCCGCTGATCCTCGACGCCGATGGCATCGGCCTGCTCGCGGAGCGGCCGCAGCCGCTGCCACAGGCGATCCTGACGCCGCATCCGGGCGAGGCCGCACGGCTGCTGGGCATCGGCAACGAGCAGGTACAGGCGGATCGTTTCCAGGCGGTGGAAACGCTCGCGGCCTACTTCCGCTGCGTGGTGGTGCTCAAGGGCGCCGGCACGCTGGTCGCGGCGCCGGGCGAAACCACCGCGGTGATCGGCGCCGGCAATCCCGGCATGGCGACGGGTGGCATGGGTGATGCGCTGACCGGCGTGATCGCGGCCTTGCACGCGCAACGCCTGCCCCTGTTCGAGGCGGCAGTCTATGGCGCGCTGCTGCATGGCGCTGCCGGCGACGCCGCGGCGCGCATCGACGGCGAGCGTGGCCTGCTGCCTTCGGACCTGTTCCCGCACCTGCGCCGCCTGGCCAATCCCGAGTGAGCCTGCGCATCCCGCTGCCCTCGGCCGAGGACACGGACCGGCTCGGTGCGCGGCTCGCGCGCGCACTTCCCGACGCGCAAGTCGTAGCCTGGCTGCGCGGCGACCTGGGCGCCGGCAAGTCCACGCTGGCGCGCGCCATGTTGCGCGAACTCGGAGTCGAAGGCGCGATCCGCAGCCCCACCTACACGCTGGTTGAACGCTATCCGCTCACCCGCGGCGAGGCGGCGCACCTGGACCTGTACCGCATCGCGGCGGCGGCCGAGCTGGATTTCCTCGGCCTGGACGAGCTTCGCGCCGACGCACGCCTTTGGCTGGTGGAATGGCCGGAGCGGGGAGGGTCCGCGCTGCCGCCCGCCGACCTGGAGATCTCGCTTTCGCTCGAGGGCGGCGGTCGGGTCGCGGAAATGCGCGAAAACAGCGCAAAAGGTGCAGCCTGGCTGGCTTCATTCAGCAATATTGCGGCCTCTGGCGCCTCTGTTTAACCTTTTCCGAGAAAGGTTGTTTAGGTAGCGGATTTGTAAGGGAAAAGTATTGCTTTTCCCTTAGAGCGGTGGTTCAATCCGCGCATGCGCCACCGTCTGTCCGTGTTTTCGCTCCTGCTGCCCTTGCTTGCCGTGGGGGCTTCCGCCGGTGCGGCCGACCTGAAGGGCCTGCGCCTGGTCGAAGACGGACAGGGCACGCGTGCCGTGCTCGAGGTCGATTCCCTCGAGGGCTACAAGATTTTCACCCTCGCCAATCCCGACCGGCTTGTGCTCGACCTGCCGCGAACGCGGCTGGCGCCGGGCTTCCGCGCGCCAGGCCCGAACGGCGCCGTCGCCGGCGTACGCACCGGCCATCCGACGCCCGAGACGCTGCGCCTGGTCTTCGACCTGGGTCGCCCGGTGCGCGCCGACAGCATGGTCGAGCGCGAGGGCGCGCTCTCGCGACTGACGCTGTCGCTTGTCGCCCCTGGCGCGCCAAAGCTGGCCGCACCGTCGCCGTCCGCGCCGCCTCCCGCACCCGGTGCGCAGCCGCGACTTCCCGAACTCGCGCCGCCCACGGCCGCGACCATCCTGGTCTCGCCGATGGATCAGCTCACCCTCGAGCCGGGCATTGCGCAACTTGTCCCGCCGCCGGTCGTCGCGGTCAGCAAGCCGCTGCCGCAGCTGCAGGCGCCGGTGGAAAAGCCGCTGCCGCCGCTGTCTGCGCCGGTGGCCAGCCCGTTGCCGCCGCCTGCGACCGTGGGCGGGCATGGCGCACGGACGGTGCGCGACGTGATCGGCGACGGCCAGCGCAAGCTGGTGGTGGCGATCGACGCCGGCCACGGTGGCAAGGACCCCGGCGCGCTCGGCCCCAGCGGCGTGCGCGAAAAGAACATCACGCTCGCGGTTGCGCGCGAACTCGCGCGCCAGATCAACGCCGACCCGGGCATGCGCGCCGTGCTGATCCGCGACGCCGACAGCTTCGTACCGCTGCAGCAGCGCTACATGCGCGCGCGCTCGGCGCAGGCCGACCTGTTCATCTCGATCCATGCCGACGCCGCGCTGAACGACAGCGCCAGCGGCGCCTCGGTGTACGTGCTGTCAACGCGCGGCGCCTCCTCGCAGGCCGCGCGCTGGCTGGCGGCCAAGGAAAACGCCGCAGACCTGGTCGGCGGCGTCTCGCTCGGCCACAAGGATCCACACCTGGCCGCGGTCCTGCTCGACCTGTCGCAGAGCGCCACCATGCGCGCCTCCGACGATGTCGCCGACGCGGTGCTGGGCGCGCTGAAGAACGTCGGCAAGGCGCACAAGCCGCGCATCGAGCGCGCCAACTTCGTGGTGCTGCGCTCGCCCGACGTGCCCTCGATGCTGGTCGAGACCGGTTTCATCACCAATCCGGGCGAAGAGCGCCGCCTCAACGATCCCGCCTATCGCGGCAAGCTGGCGGCGGCGATCGCTGGCGGCGTGCGCAAGTACTTCACCGAACAGGCGCCGCCCGGTAGCTGGTACGCCGCCCGCCGCGGCGACAGTGGCATGACCGGCGGCGACGGCCTCGTCGCCTCCACTCCCGAATAACGCGCCGGGGGCAGGGAAGCCCCCCTGTTATCATCGCGCTTTCGTCTTCGTCGAAACGCGCGTGCCGATCCGCCTCCTGCCCGAAACGCTCATCAACCAGATCGCCGCCGGCGAAGTGGTCGAGCGGCCGGCGTCGGTGGTCAAGGAACTGGTCGAGAACGCGCTCGACGCCGGCGCCAGTCGTGTGGAGATCGAACTCGAGGAAGGCGGCATCCGCCTGGTGCGGGTGCGCGACGACGGCGCCGGCATGGAGGGCGCCGAGATCGCGCTGGCGGTGACGCGCCATGCGACCAGCAAGATCGCCTCCCTGGAAGACCTCGAGCAGGTCGCCACCCTGGGATTCCGCGGCGAGGCGCTGCCGTCGATCGCCTCGGTCAGCCGCTTCGCGCTGACCTCGCGCACGCCCGGCGCCGCGCACGGCGTGCGCCTGGAAGTCGAAGGCGGCCGTACCGGCGAGCTGCAGCCGCATCCGCATCCGCCCGGCACCAGCGTCGAGGTGCGCGACCTGTTCTTCAACGTGCCCGCGCGACGCAAGTTCCTGCGCGCCGAGCGCACCGAGCTCGGACACGTCGAGGACTGGTTGCGCTCGCTGGCGCTGGCGCGCCCGGACGTGGACCTGCGTCTTTCGCACAACGGCCGGCCCGCGCGCCACTACCGCGCGGTCGGCGACGCCACGCGCCGCCTGCAGCGCGTGGCCGAGGCGCTGGGCGAGGATTTCGTCGCCGCCTGCCTGCCGGTGGCGCAGGAAGCAGCGGGGCTGCGATTGCACGGCTGGGTCGGCCTGCCGACCGCCTCGCGTTCCAGCGCCGACCAGCAGTACTTCTACGTCAACGGCCGCGCGGTGCGCGACCGCGTGGTCGCGCACGCGGTGCGCCAGGCCTACGCCGACGTGCTCTTCCACGGCCGGCATGCGGCCTTCGTGCTGTTCCTCGAAATCGATCCGCGCCGCGTGGACGTCAACGTGCACCCGGCCAAGCACGAGGTGCGCTTCCGCGACAGTCGCCTGGTGCACGACTTCATCTATCGCACGCTGCACGAGGCGCTGGCGGGCACGCGCGCCGGCGCGCAGGCAGTGCGCGCGGAATCGGCCGCGCTGCCGGGCGCCGTGCAGTTCGAGGGTGGCGGCCCGGGCCAGTCCTGGCAACAGGCCCCGCAGCACGCGATGGCGTTGCCGGTGCGCGAGACGCTGGCCGCCTACGCCTCGCTGTACCGCACCCCGACGCGCATGCGGACGGCGCAGGCAGCCTGCCCGTGCTGGCGGACGAGACCCGACGCGCCGCCGCTGGGCTTCGCGCTGGCGCAACTGCACGGCGTCTTCGTCCTGGCCGAGAACGAACTCGGGCTGGTGCTGGTGGACATGCACGCGGCGCACGAGCGCATCACCTACGAGCGGCTGAAGGAGGCGCAGGACGGCGCCGGCATCCGCAGCCAGCCCTGCTGGTGCCGCTGCCACTGGCGGTGTCGGCGCGCGAGGCCGATCTTGCCGAAGCAACATTCGGAAGCGCTCGCTGCGCTGGGCTTCGAACTGCGCCGCGCCGGGCCGCAGAGCCTGAGCGTGCGCGCCGTGCCCAGCCTGCTGGCCGACCTCGACCCGCGCGCGCTGGTGCCCGACGTGCTCGACGGAACTGCGAGAACATGGCGCCAGCCGCGTGCTCGAGCATGCGCGCAACGAACTCCTGGCCACGCTGGCCTGTCACACTTCGGTGCGCGCCAACCGGCGCCTCTCGGTCGCCGAGATGAACGCGCTGTTGCGCGACATGGAAGCCACCGAGCGCTGCGGGCAATGCAACCATGGCCGGCCGACCTGGGTGCAGCTGAGCAAGGCCGAACTCGACAAACTTTTCCTGCGTGGACGCTGAAACCATGATCCAAATCAGACTGCTGTCGCCCCTGTTGTTGCTGCTGCTTGGCCTCGCTGCCTGCGACTCCGCCACGCCGCCCGCCGAGGCCGGCGAAGCCGCCAAGGCGCGCGCCGAGCGACTGGCTTACGAGAAGGGCATCAACGACTGGCGCGTGCAACGCGTGCAGCGGCTCACCAAGCCCGACGGCTGGCTGTCGCTGGTGGGCATGCACTGGCTCGAGCGCGGCAACACCTGCGTGGGCTCCGCCGACGACAACGGCACCCGGCTCGCCGTCGGCCCGGATCACGTCGGCGTGGTCAAGCTCAGCAAGGATGGCGTGGTCCGCTTTGCGCCGGAGGCCGGCGCGGGCGTGACCATCGACGGGCAGCCGGCCGCAGGCGAAGTCGTGCTCGCGACCGACGCCGATCCGACCCGGGACGCGAGCGTCGTTGCCTTCAACAAGGGCGACGCCGGCTTCATCGTGATCAAGCGCGGCGAGCGCTTCGCCCTGCGCGTGCGCGACGCGCTGGCGCCGACGCGCACCGGCTTCCCGGGCATCGACTATTTCCCGATCGAGCCGGGCTTCCGCTTCGTGGCGAAGTTCACGCCGCACGCCCCCGGAACCAAGATCGAGATCGTCAACATCCTCGGCATGGTCGAGCCGATGGACAATCCCGGCACGCTCAGCTTCGAGAAGGACGGTCGCAGCTTCACCGCGCAGACGGTGGATGAAGGCGACCACCGCCTGTTCCTGGTGTTCGCCGACCGCACCAGCGGCCACGAAAGCTATGCCGCGGCGCGATTCCTCTATGCCGAGTACCCGGGGCCCGCTGGCACCACGGTGCTCGACTTCAACCAGGCCTACAACCCGCCCTGCGCCTTCACCGCCTATTCGACCTGCCCGATGCCGCCGCTGCAGAACCGGCTGGACCTGGCGATCAAGGCCGGCGAGAAGAAGCCGCTGAAGCCCGGCGCGGCGGGACCGAACTGATGCCCCTGCGCGATGGCTGGCGATTCACCGGCGCGCTCGCGATCGCGCTGGCGCTGGGCGGCTGCCAGGCCGAGCCGCGCGCCGTCTCGGCATCCGCGCCTGCCGCGGAGCCGGCACGGGCGGCGAAGCCGGCACCCGGCGAGGCCGGTGCCGCCGCAACAACGACAGCGGCCATCGCAGGTGCCCGCGTCGCGCCCATGCCGCCGATGTGGAGAGTCAGCGACGCCGACAACGAGATCTACCTGCTTGGTTCCTTCCATGCACTGAAGCCGAGCGACTATCCGGTCGGCCCGGAAGTAGATACGGCCTTTGCCGATGCTGAAGCGGTGGCCTTCGAAGTGGCGCCGGAAGAGCTGGCATCGCCGCAACTGGCGATGGCGATGGTGCAGGCGGCCATGCAGCCGGCCGGGCGGACGCTGCAGGACTCGCTGGATGCGCAGGGCTGGCAGCGCCTGCAGGACTATGCCGGCGAGCGCGGCCTGCCGCTCGAGACCTACCAGGCCTACGAGCCCTGGTTCGTCGCCTTGCTGGTGTCGCTGGGGGAAATGGCGCGCATCGGCTACGAACCTTCACAGGGGCTCGACCAGCAACTGGTGGCCCGCGCGCAGCGCGAGGGCAAGCGCACCATGGGCCTGGAGACGGGCGCCAGCCAGATCGCGGTGCTCGACGGCATGAGCGAGGTCGAGCAGCGGCAGTCGCTGGCGGAAGCGCTGGACGATGCCGAGGACTTCCGTGCGCGCATCGACAAGCTGCACCGGCAGTGGCGCGAGGGTGACGAGGCGGGGTTGTCGGAGTTGCTGACGGTCGAATTCAAGCGTGATTATCCGCAGCTGTACCGGCGCATCAACACCGACCGCAACAATGCCTGGCTGCCGAAGCTGCGCAGGCTTCTCGACGAGGAGCGCAGCGACGACACGCTGGTGGTCGTCGGCACGCTGCACCTGCTCGGCCCCGACGGCCTGGTCAGCCTGCTGCAGGCGCAGGGATACCGGGTGCAGCGGCTGTAACGGCGACCAGGTCGATGCAGTCGACCGGGCAGGGCGGCAGGCACAGTTCGCAGCCCGTGCACAATTCCGGGATCACCGTGTGCATGAGCTTGCTGGCGCCGACGATCGCATCCACCGGGCAGGCCTGGATGCACTTGGTGCAGCCGATGCATTCCGCTTCGCGCACCAGCGCCACCTGCGGCGGCTGCCAGCGTCCATGCGCCGGATTCACCGGCCCGGGCCGGCGCTCCAATAATTCCGCCAGCGCCTGCACACCGGCCTCGCCGCCCGGTGGGCACTGGTCAATGCCCGCTTCGCCGCGCGCGATCGCCTGCGCGTAGGGCTTGCAGCCGCTGAATCCGCATTGCGTGCATTGGGTCTGCGGCAGCAGCGCCTCGATGCGCGCGGCCAGTTCCGGCTCCGATCCGAGTTGCTTTCCGCCGTCGATAAGCGAGCGCCACCAGGCGGCGGCGATTGCCAGCGCGACGACCGCAAGCAGCACGGGCGCCGGAAGCGGAGTCCCCGCGATCCGCGCGAGGCCGGCGAGCGCGAGGGCGAGCAGCGCGATGGTCGAGGCGGCCCGCAGCAAGGCCGGCATTGGCGTCGCTGCGCCTACTTGATGCTCATGCCGGCGCTGGCGCCGGCGTCCACGTCGAGCAGGAACAGTCCGTCGTCGCCACCCGCCGAAAGGATCATCCCTTCCGACATGCCGAAGCGCATCTTGCGCGGCGCCAGGTTGGCGATGAACACCACCTTGCGCCCGACCAGCGCGCCCGGCTCGGGATAGCCGGCGCGGATGCCGGAAAAGATCTGCCGTTCGCCCAGTTCACCGGCGTCCAGGCGGAAGCGCAGCAGCTTGTCCGAGCCTTCGACGAAGGCGCATTCGAGTACTTCGCCGACGCGCAGGTCCACGCGCGCGAAATCATCGATGGCGATGGTGCCGCCGTTGGCATTCGCAGCGGGAGGCGACTTCATCGCAGCAGCGGGCTCGCCCTTGACGGCCTTCGCCGGAGCGGGCGACGGCGCCGCGGCCTCGCTCGGCTTGAGGTCTTCCTTCGAGGCCTCGACCATCGCCGCGATGCGCGCCGGCTCGATGCGCGTCAGCAGCGGCGCGTAGGGCAGCACCTTCGTCGGCAGCGTGGTCAGCAGCGGATCCCATTCATCCGGCGCGCGATTGAACAGTGCCAGCGCGCGCCCGCACAGCTCGGGCAGGATCGGCAGCAGGGCGCAGGCGACGGCGTAGAAGCCCAGCAGGCACTCGCTGCAGACTCGCTGCAGTTCGTCGCGGCTGGCCTCGTCCTTGGCCAGCAGCCAGGGCTTGGCCTCGTCCCAGCGCTGGTTGAGCAGGTCGCAGATGCGCATCGCCTCGCGGCAGGCAGCGGCGAAGTCGCCGGCGCGGTAGTGGCGGCGGATCGGCTCGAGCGCCGCCAGCGCATCGTCCACGCGGTCGCTGGCGCCCGCCGCGAGCCGGCGCTCGAGCGCGCCATCGAAGTGCTTGGTGGCGAAGCCGCTGGCGCGGCTGGCGAGGTTGACGAACTTGCCGACCAGGTCGGAGTTCACGCGTGCGACGAAATCCTCGAGGTTGAGGTCGATGTCGTCCACGCCGCCGGCCGAACGCGTGGCGAAGTAGTAGCGCAGCGCTTCGGGTTCCAGGCCGGCATCGAGGAAGGCGCGCGCCATCACGAAGGTGCCGCGCGACTTCGACATCTTCGCGCCGTTGACCATCAGGTAGCCGTTGACGTGCAGGCGCGTGGGCGTGCGCATGCCGGCGCCATGCAGCATGGCCGGCCAGAACAGGCCGTGGAAGTTGATGATGTCCTTGCCGATGAAGTGGTGCATCTCGGCCTGGCTGTCGGCGCGCAGGAAGGCGTCGAAGTCGGCGCCCCCGCCCTCTGCCGATTTTTGCTCGCAGTAGGCGCGTGAAGCTGGCCAGGTAGCCGATCGGCGCGTCCAGCCAGACGTAGAAAAACTTGCCCGGGGCGTCCGGGATGGCGAAGCCGAAGTAGGGCGCGTCGCGGGAGATGTCCCAGTCGCGCAGCCCGCCCTCCAGCCACTCGCCCAGCTTGGCCTTCACCGGTGCGGAAGCGACGTCGCCAGCGAGCCACTCGCGCAGCATCGCCTCGAATTTGCCGAGCTCGAAGAAGTAGTGCTCGGAATCGCGCAGCTCCGGCGTCGCGCCGGAAACCACCGAGCGCGGATTCTTCAGGTCGGTCGGCGAGTAGGCGGCGCCGCAGTTCTCGCAGTTGTCGCCGTACTGGTCCGGGGTGCCGCACTTGGGGCATTCGCCCTTGATGTAGCGGTCGGGCAGGAACATCTCGCGAACCGGATCGTAGAGCTGCCGGATCGAGCGCTGCGCGATCGCGCCGCCCTCGCGCAGGCGGGTGTAGATCAGCTCGGCGAGGACGCGGTTTTCTTCCGAATGGGTCGAATGGTAGAAGTCGAAGGCGACGCCGAATTCGGCGAAATCGCGCTCGTGCCCGGCCTGGATCGCCTGGATGAACTGCTCGGGCGACTGCCGCGCAGCCTCGGCCGCGAGCATGATCGGCGTGCCGTGGGCGTCGTCGGCGCAGACGAAATGCACCTGCCCGCCCTCCATCCTGCGGGCGCGCACCCAGATGTCGGCCTGGATGTAGCCGACCAGGTGGCCGAGGTGGAGCGGCCCGTTGGCGTAGGGCAGGGCGGTGGTGACGAGGGCGGGAGCGGGTTTCATGCCGCGATTATCGCAGACACAGGCGCGATCGCGGCCGCGTCCAGGTGCGCCATGGCTTCCTGCCCTGCCCATCCGCTGCGGCCAGCCTTGGTACAATTGGCGCCTCGAAAACGGCCCCCCGAATGAACCAGCCTCCCGTTTCTCCCGGCGCCGACGCGGTGCGCGCCGCGCTGGCGAAAGTCGCCGATCCCTACACCGGAACCGATCTCGTTGCCTCGCAGGCCGTGCGCGGCGTCGGCGTTGACGGCGATCGCATCGCCATCGAGCTGCAGCTCGGCTACCCCGCCGCGGGCTGGCACGAGGCGCTGGCCGCGGAGGTACGGCGCGTGGTCGCCGCCGAGATCCCCGGCGCCGGCCAGGTCACGGTCGGCATCGGTACGCGCGTGGTCGCGCACAAGGTGCAGAAGGAGCTGACGCCGCTGCCGAACGTGCGCAACATCATCGCGATCGCCTCCGGCAAGGGCGGCGTCGGCAAGTCCACCACCGCGGTCAACCTCGCGCTGGCGCTGGCCGCCGAGGGCGGGCGCGTCGGCGTGCTCGACGCCGACATCCACGGCCCCAGCATCCCGATGATGCTCGGCCTGTCCGGCACGCCGGAAAGCCCCGACGGCAAGAACATCGCGCCGATGCAGGCGCACGGGCTGCAGGCGATCTCGATCGGGCTGTTCCTCGGCGAGGACACCCCGGCGATCTGGCGCGGGCCGATGACCACGCAGTACCTGCAGCAACTGCTCACCACTACCCTGTGGCAGGACCTCGACTACCTGGTGATCGACCTGCCGCCCGGCACCGGCGACATCCAGCTCACCCTCGCGCAGCGCGTGCCGGTGTCCGCGGCCATCATCGTCACCACGCCGCAGGACATTGCCCTGCTGGACGCGCGCCGCGCGCTGCGCATGTTCGAGAAGGTCGAGGTGCCGGTGCTTGGCATCGTGGAGAACATGGCGGTGCACCTGTGCTCGAACTGCGGCCATGCCGAGCATATCTTCGGCGCAGGCGGCGGCGAGCGCATCGCCGCCCAGTACGGCGTGCCGCTGCTCGGTTCGCTGCCGCTCGACATGCGCATCCGCGAGCAGGCCGACGGCGGTCGCCCCACGGTGGTGGCCGAGCCCGATTCCGCGATCGCGCTCGCCTACCGCGAGATCGCGCGCAAGGCCGCCGGCCGCCTGTCCATGCAGGCGCGCAACAAGTCGATCGCCTTTCCCAGCATCGTCGTGCAGAACACCTGAGCATGGCGATATTGTTCGCGCGCATCCTGCCGTCCTCCCGGTCGCTGCTCGCGTGGCTGCTGCTGGCCTGCGCGCCGGTTGCGGCTGCGGCTCCCGTCGCCGCCGAGGGCCTGTCGCTGGCGCGCGCCGCGCGCGCGCAGGTGGGGGTGACGCGCAACTACGACCCGGCCTACGTGCGCATCGCCTACCCGGGCGGGGACGTGCCGGCCGACCGGGGCGTGTGCACCGACGTGGTCGTGCGCGCCTTCCGCGCCATCGGCATCGACCTGCAGGTGAAGCTGCACGAGGACATGCGGCGCAACTTCGCGGCCTATCCGCGCAAGTGGGGCCTGATTCGCCCGGACCGCAACATCGACCACCGCCGCGTGCCCAACCTGCAGCGCTGGTTCGCGCGCCAGCGTCGCGCGCTGCCGGCGTCGCTGCGCGCGCGGGATTACCGCCCGGGCGACGTGGTCAGCTGGGAGTTGCCGGGCGGGCTCGACCATGTCGGCGTAGTTTCCGACCGGCGCGCCGGCAGCGGCACCGAGGCGCGCCCGCTGGTGGTGCACAACATCGGCCAGGGCGCACAGGAAGAGGACGTGCTGTTCGCCTGGAAGCAGACCGGCCACTACCGCTGGCAGGCGCCAGGCACGGGCGCGCGGCGATGAGGGAACATCCCCTGCACGACGCCAACGACGCGATCGAGCACGCCCTGCACCTCGATGCGCGGCGCAAGCTGCGCGCGGTCGCGCTGGTGGACGTGGCCAAGGCGGTGGTGGTGCTGGCGATCGGTTTCGGCCTGTTGCGCGCGCACAGCCATGCGCTGGAGACGGGCGGCCTGTCGCTGCTGCGCTTGCTCGACGTCGACGCGACGCTGGCCTGGTCGCGGCGCTTCCTGTCCTTCCTGCATGCCGCCGACGGCGAAAAGGGGCTGCTGGTGCTGGCCGCCTGCGCCTATGCGGCGCTGCGCCTGCTTGAGGCATGGGGCCTGTGGCGGCTGCGCAACTGGGCGCGCTGGCTCGGCCTCGTCTCGGCTGGCGTCTATGTACCCTTCGAGATTTATTACCTGGTGCGCACGCCGAACCTCACCTCGCTCGCCGTCCTCGCCATCAACCTCGCCGTGCTGTGGCTGCTGTGGCCGCGCAAGGCGCTCCCGCCAAACCCCAAGGAAACCCGCGCCGCATGAGCATCAAGTCCGACAAGTGGATCCGCCGCATGGCCGAGGGTCACGGCATGATCGAGCCCTTCGAGTCCGGCCAGGTCAAGCAGGCCGCGGACGGGCACCGCATCGTTTCCTACGGCACTTCCAGCTACGGCTACGACGTGCGCTGCGCGCGCGAGTTCAAGATCTTCACCAACATCAACTCGACCATCGTCGACCCGAAGAATTTCGACCCGAGCAGCTTCGTGGACGTCAGCGCGGACGTGTGCATCATCCCGCCCAATTCCTTCGCGCTGGCCCGCACGGTGGAATTCTTTCGCATCCCGCGCAACACGCTGGTGGTGTGCCTGGGCAAGAGTACCTATGCCCGCTGCGGCATCATCGTCAACGTGACGCCGCTGGAGCCCGAGTGGGAAGGGCATGTCACCCTCGAGTTCTCCAACACCACGCCGCTGCCGGCGAAGATCTACGCCAACGAGGGCGTGGCGCAGATGCTGTTCTTCGAGTCGGACGAAGTCTGCGAGACGTCCTACAAGGACCGGGGCGGCAAGTACCAGGGGCAGACCGGCGTCACGCTGCCCCGAACCTAGGAGACCGCGCATCGTGCAGGGCTATGCGCTCGCGCATAGCGGGCAGACCTGGGGCAAGAATCTGCCCAAGCTGCGTATCGACGACCTGCGTGGACGTGCTCTTCATCTTCGCCGCCGACCGCCGCTGCCTGCACGACCACATCGCCGGCACGCGCGTGGTGGTCGCCGACTAGGGAGCGGGCGCCGGTGCCGTGGGCACCGCTGCCGGCGGCTGCCAGAGCCGGGTTTCCACCGGGCCCCCGAGCATCTGCGCGCGCACCAGCGGGATCGGCGGGCCGCCGTAGGACAGGAACTGGTCGTGGAAGCCGCGCCAGGCCTTGCGGCCGCCGCCGCGGCTGGCGAGCCAGTCCTGGCGCAGCTGCATGACCATCAGCTTGCCCAGCGTGTAGTTCAGGTAGCCCGGGTCGAAAGTGCCGCGCGCCGCCTGCTGGCGTGCCGTGCCTTCGTCCTGCAGCGCCTTGTCGCGGAACAGTGCCACCGATTGCTCCAGGCTCATGCCGCCGGTGTGCAGGCCGATCGCCGACAGGAAGCGCGCGTCGCGGCGCAGCGCGTTCGACAGTTGCCCGATGTGCATCGCCGGCAGGCCGTCGCCAAGGCCCGCATCGAGCATCATCTCCTCGGTGTAATGCGCCCAGCCCTCGGCGAAGGCGTAGCCGATGAACAGCTGCCCGAACTTCCAGTCGGCGCGGTTGGAATGCAGGAACTGCAGGAAGTGCCCGGGCCAGACCTCGTGCGCCGAAATGAACAGCAGCGCGGCCCGGTCCGGCACGTAGCCGGCCTGCACCGCCGCAGACCACTTGGGGTCGGGTGGGGCGATGTAGTAGGTGGATGGCAGGCCCTTTTCCCAGGGACCGGGAATCTCGATGTAGGCGAAGTTCCAGCGGTTGAAGGGCGGCGCCTCGGCCACCAGCGCCAGCTCCTCGCCCGGGATGCTCACCAGGTCTTGCTGCCGCACGAAGCCTCGCAGCAGCGCGAGCTGCTCGCGCGCAGCCTCTACCGCGCCGCCCTCCGGCTTGTCGGCGCGCGCCAGGGCGACGCAGCCGGCCAGCGTTTCGCCCGGCGCGAAATCGCCGCAGGCCGTGGCCAGCGCGGCGAGGTTGCGCGCCATGTCCGCTTCGCCCGCGGCCTGGAGTTCCGACAAGGGCAGGTCCACGCGCTCGGTGGCCTGCAGCATGCGCGAGAAGCGCTTGCTGCCGAGCGCGAAATCCTGCGTGGCCTGTGGCCGCAGGCTCTCGAACCAGGCGGCCGTTTCCCGCGTGGCCGCCACCGCGGCGGCGTTGGAGGCGCGCAGCTTTTCCTGCAGCGCGGGGTCCTTCACTTCGGCGAAGATCGCCGCGACATCGTCGCGGAAGAAGTCGGCATAGCCGGCGAAGGTGTTGGCGCCCAGGTCGATGTAGGTGTCAGGCAGGCGCCCGCGCAGGTTGCCGCGCATCTGCGCGATCGCCGCCGGCAGTGCCTGCTGGTAGCGGACGAAGGCGGCCATGCGCGTGGCCAGCGGTGCGTAGGGCCGCGTGAGATACATGCTGGGCGACAGGTCGCCGAGGTACCAGGCCGGGTTGGCGTTCGGGAAGCCCGATTCCTCCAGCCAGAACAACTGCCCGTCGATCACCGACAGCGCGTACTCGCGCTGGAAGCGCTGCACCGAGTCGAGCTGGTCGTCGCCGAATCCGGCCAGCTTGTCGCGCTGCGCGTGCAGCCACTCGGCCTGCTTGCGCAGGCCTTCCGCGCTCCAGTCCGGCAGCTTGCCGTCGAATTCGTGCTTGCCGGCGTTGGCCGCCTGCACGGGGTTGTGCGTCATCCAGCCGGAAATGTACGCATCCACGGCCTGCTGCCAGGGACTGTCGGCCGGCGCCAGCGCCTTGTCCGCCGCGCTTGCGGCAGGCGTCCCCGCCGGCGCCTCGCGCTTGCAGGCGGCGCCAACGAGCGCGATCGCGAGCGCCAGGCAAAGGGGCAGCAGGGCAGGGGATGTGGTCAGGCGCATCGGTGCACTCCGTTCATCGCTCGCGGACAGACTATGTCGCGCGGGGCGCGACAAGGCAATTTCTCAGGCCGGGCGCCAGGCCGCGGGGTCGAGGCGCGCGCGCAATGCCGCCAGCCGTTCTTCGCGCTGTTCCGGCGTCGCACGCTGCATGTTGCCAAAGCCCCAGACCGGCGCCGGCCAGGCCGCGTCGCCTTCGCGTCGCGCGACCAGGTGCACGTGCAGCTGCCGCACGACGTTGCCCAGTGCGCCGATGTTGAGCTTGTCGCAGGGTAGCCAGCCGCGCAGCAGGGCGGCGGCACACTGCAGCTCGCCCAGCAGCGCGTGCTGGGCCGCGACATCCAGCTCGAGCCATTCGCTGGCGCCAGGCACGCGCGGTACCAGAACCAGCCAGGGAAAGCGCAGGTCGTCCACGAGGCGCAGTTGTGACAGCGGGCCTTGCGCCAGCAGCTGCGAGTCGGCGGCCAGGCGCGGATCGAGTTCGAAGCCGGTGTCGGACGGTGCAAGCCAGTGGCCCATGCGTGGCCCTCCCGCAGGCAGCATACCGCGCGCAGGACGGCGGTAAAGGCGGGCCGGGCTATAATTCGCGGCCATTTCCCGCCCGGATCGCCCTTGTCCCTCGCCCAGCCCAAAGTCGGCTTCGTCAGCCTTGGTTGCCCCAAGGCGCTGGTCGATTCCGAGCGCATCCTCACCCAGCTCAAGGTCGAGGGCTACGAGATCGTGCCGAGCTACGACGAGGCCGACGTGGTGGTGGTCAACACCTGTGGTTTCATCGACTCGGCGGTCGCCGAGTCGCTGGACGCGATCGGCGAGGCCATGGCCGAGAACGGCAAGGTCATCGTCACCGGTTGCCTGGGCAAGCGCTCCGAGCTCATCCGCGAGGCGCATCCGGGCGTGCTGTCGATCAGCGGGCCGCAGGACTACGCCTCGGTGATGCAGGCCGTGCACGCGGCGCTTGCCGCCGAAGCACGATCCCTTCCTCGACCTGCTGCCGCCGACCGGCGTCAAGCTGACGCCGAAGCACTATGCCTACCTGAAGATTTCCGAGGGCTGCAACCACCGTTGCAGCTTCTGCATCATCCCGTCCATGCGCGGCGATCTGGTCTCGCGCCCGGTGGACGAAGTGCTGCGCGAGGCCGAGACGCTGGTGCGCGGCGGCGTGAAGGAACTGCTGGTGGTGTCCCAGGACACCAGCGCCTATGGCGTGGACCTGAAGTACGCCGAGCGCGAATGGCACGGCCGCGCGTACGCGACGCGGATGAAGGCGCTGTGCGAAGGCCTGTCGGAACTCGGCGTCTGGACCCGCCTGCACTACGTCTATCCGTACCCGCACGTGGACGACATCGTTCCGCTGATGGCGGAAGGCAAGTTGTTGCCTTACCTCGACATTCCCGTTCCAGCATGCCAGCCCGCGCATCCTCAAGCTGATGAAGCGCCCGGGCGCGGTGGACAAGACGCTCGAGCGCATCCAGCGCTGGCGTTCGGTTTGCCCGGAAATCACCGTCCGCAGCACCTTCATCGTCGGCTTCCCTGGCGAGACCGAGGCCGAGTTCGAGCAGTTGCTGGATTTCCTCGACGAAGCCGAGCTCGACCGCGTCGGCGCCTTCGCCTATTCGCCGGTGGACGGCGCCGCGGCCAATGCCCTGCCGGACCCGGTGCCCGAGGAAGTGAAGCAGGAGCGCCTGGCGCGCTTCATGGCCCTGCAGGCGGAGATCAGCGCGGAGAAGTTGGCAGCGCAAGATCGGCAGCACGCAGCGCGTGCTGGTGGACGCGATCGACGGTGAACTGGCGATCGCGCGTTCGATGGCCGACGCGCCGGAGATCGATGGCCTGGTGCAGGTGCAGGACGGCGCGGCGATGGGCCTGAAGCCCGGCGACTTCGCCGACGTGCGCATCCTCGGCGCCGACGAGCACGACCTGTACGGCCTCGCCGGATCGGACCCGGACTGATGGCCGCCGCCCCGCGCACGGATCGCGCCGGGAGCAGCCGCAAGAGCCTGCGCGAGCGCGTCGGCGCGCTGCGCAACCTGCCGCCCTTCCTGCGGCAGATCTGGAGCACCAGCCCCGCCATGACCGTCGCCAGCCTCGGCCTGCGCACGCTGCGCGCGCTGCTGCCGGTGGCGACGCTATACGTGGGCAAGCTGATCATCGACGAGGCGATCCGCCTGGCCGGCAACGCGCCCGCCGGCGCGGACACGCTGCTGGAGTGGTACCGCAGCGGCGCGCTGAACCCGCTGCTGGCGCTGCTGGCGCTGGAGTTCGGCCTGGCCGTGCTGTCCGACGTGCTCGGCCGCATCGTCGCGCTGGTGGATTCGCTGCTGTCGGAACTGCTGACCAACGCCACTAGCGTGCAGCTGATGGAGCATGCCGCCAAGCTCGACCTCGAGGATTTCGAGGACAGCGAGCTGCAGGACAAGCTCGACCGCGCGCGCCGCCAGACCATGGGGCGGATGACGCTGATGACGCAGCTGTTCGGACAGGCGCAGGACCTGGTTACCGTGATCAGCTTCGCTGCGGGCCTGCTCGTCTACGCGCCCTGGCTGATGCTGCTGCTGGCGATCGCGCTGATCCCCGCCTTCCTGGGCGAGGCGCATTTCAATGCCCTGAACTACTCGCTCAATTTCGCCTGGACGCCGGAGCGCCGCGAGCTCGAGTACATCCGCCAGACCGGTGCCTCGGTCGAGACGGCGAAGGAAGTAAAGATCTTCGGCCTGCACGGCTTCCTGATCGAGCGCTACCGGCAGCTCGCCGCCGGCTTCTATGCCGCCAACCGGCGCCTGGCGCTGACCCGGGCCTGGTGGGGCAGCCTGCTGACGCTGTTCGGCACGCTCGGCTACTACGTCGCCTACGGCTACATAGCCTGGCGCACCGTGCGCGGCGAATTCAGCATCGGCGACCTGACCTTTCTCGCCGGCAGCTTCCGCCGCCTGCGCCAACTGCTCGAAGGACTGCTGAGCGGGATCTCCAACGTGGCCGGGCAGGCCCTGTACCTGGACGACCTGTACTCCTTCTTCGAGATCGAGGCCGAGATCAGCTCGCCGGCGCAGCCGCGGCCATTCCCGAAGCCGATCCGCGAGGGCTTCCGCTTCGAGGACGTCGGCTTCCAGTACCCGGGCGCGGAGCGCTGGGCGGTGCGCAAGCTGAGCTTCACCCTGCACGCGGGCGAAGTGCTGGCGCTCGTCGGCGAGAACGGCGCCGGCAAGACCACGCTGGTCAAGCTGCTGGCGCGGCTGTACGACCCGGACGAGGGTCGCATCCTGCTCGACGGCGTGGACCTGCGCGAGTACGACCTCGAGGTGCTGCGCGCCAACATCGGCGTGATCTTCCAGGATTTCGTGCGTTACCACCTGACCGCCGCCGAGAACATCGCGGTCGGGCAGATCGACGCCCGCGACGACCGCGCGCGCATCATCGAGGCGGCGAAGCGCTCGCTCGCCGACGAGGTGATCGAGAAGCTGCCGAAGGGCTACGACCAGGTGGTCGGCAAGCGCTTCCGCAACGGCGTGGACCTGTCCGGCGGCGAGTGGCAGAAGGTGGCGATCGCCCGCGCCTACATGCGCGACGCGCAGCTGCTGATCCTCGACGAGCCCACCGCGGCGCTGGATGCGCGCTCGGAGTTCGAGGTCTTCCAGCGCTTCAAGGAACTGTCTTCCGGCAAGACCGCGGTGCTGATCTCGCACCGCTTTTCCAGCGTGCGCATGGCCGAGCGCATCCTGGTGCTGCACGAGGGCCGCCTCGAAGCCCAGGGCAGCCACGAGGAACTGCTGGCGCAGCGCGGACGCTACGCCGAGCTGTTCGAACTGCAGGCCGCCGGTTACCGCTGAGGCCGCGGACCGCGATCAGTCGTAGGCGATCGCGACCACGATGAAGCTGGCCTTGCCCGCCGGCAGTTCCGCCGAGAACTCGTCGTCCACGCGCTTCTTCAGCGCCGCGCGCGCCAGCGGCGAATCGATGCTGATATCGCCCGCGCTGGCGTCGATCTCGTCCGGGCCGACGATGCGATAGCGCAGCGGCTCGCCGGTGTCGGCGTTCTCCAGTTCCAGGCGCGCGCCGAACCAGATCGCCCCGGGGTCGCTCGGCGGCTGCTCGACCACCTTCAGCGATTCCAGCCGCTTCGACAGGTAACGCACGCGCCGGTCGATCTCGCCAAGCTGCTTCTTGCGGTAGATGTACTCGGCATTCTCCGAGCGGTCGCCCTCGGCAGCGGCTTCCGACAGGGCCTTCACCACTTCGGGGCGGCGTATGCGCCACAGCTCGTTGAACTCGGCGCGCAGGCGCTCGAAACCGGCGCGCGTGATGATCGCCGTCGAATGCTCGGGCGGTGGGCGCCAGCGCGACACGCGGGCCTCAGCGCTTGCGGCCGCCGAAGATGCTGCCGAGCACGCCGCGCAGTATCTGCCGGCCGATGCCGGTGGCGACCGTGCGCGTCGCGGACTTGGCCGCGGCCTCGACCGCGCCCTGGCGGCGCTTGTTGCCCCACAGGAATTCGTCCATGCGGCTGCGCTGCTCCGGTTCGGCCTTGGCGGTCGGCGGCGCCTTGCCCGCTGCCGGCGGCGGCGCGGCGCTCCCCGCCGTGCGCTCCTCGGCGCTCTTCGCCAGCATCTCTTCCGCCGACTCGCGGTCCACCGTGGTGTCGTACTTGCCGCCGACCGGGCTGCGCGCGCGCACCGCCGCGCGTTCCTCCGGCGTGATCGCGCCCATCCGGCAGCGCGGCGGGCAGATCCAGGCGCGCTCGACCGGCATCGGGATGCCTTTTTCCTGCAGCGTGGACACCAGCGCCTCGCCGGTGCCCAGCTGCGAGATCACCGACGCCACGTCCAGCTTCGGGTTCGGCACGAAGGTCTCGGCGGCGGTCTTCACCGCCTTCTGGTCGCGCGGTGTGTAGGCGCGCAAGGCGTGCTGGATGCGGTTGCCGAGCTGGCCGAGGATCACGCCGGGCACGTCGTCGGGATTCTGCGAGCAGAAGTACACGCCCACGCCCTTCGAGCGGATCAGCCGCACCACCTGCTCGATGCGCTGCTGCAAGGCCGGCGGGCAGTCGTCGAACAGCAGGTGCGCCTCGTCGAACACGAACACCAGCTTCGGCTGCTCCAGGTCGCCGACTTCGGGCAGGGTCTCGAACAGCTCCGAAAGCAGCCACAGCAGGAAGCTCGAATACAGGCGCGGCTTGAGGATCAGCTGCTCGGCGGCGAGCAGGTTGATGATGCCGCGGCCGGACATGTCCTGGCGCATCAGGTCGGCCAGTTGCATCGCCGGCTCGCCGAAGAAATGCTCGCCGCCGGCCTGTTCCAGGCGCAGCAGGGCGCGCTGGATCGCCGCCACCGATTGCGGGCTGACCAGGCCATAGGCCTTGCCCACTTCGGCGCGGCTTTCCAGCACGTGGTTGAGCAGCGCGCGCAGGTCGTCGAGGTCCAGCAGCAGCAGGCCGTGGTCGTCGGCCAGCTTGAAGGCGATGTCGAGCACGCCCGACTGCACCTCGTTCAATTCCAGGATGCGCGCCGAGCAGGGTCGGGTCCGACCTCCGATACGGTCGTGCGCACCGGATGCCCGAGCACGCCGTAGAGGTCCCAGAACACCACCGGGTTGGCCTCGTTGACGTAACCCTCGATGCCGATGTCGGCGACGCGCTGGGCGATGCGCTCGTTCATCGTGCCGGCGACGGCGAGGCCGGCGATGTCGCCCTTGACGTCGGCCATGAACACCGGCACGCCCATGCGCGAAAAGCCCTCCGCGAGCACCATCAGCGACACCGACTTGCCGGTGCCCGTGGCCCCGGCCACGAGCCCGTGGCGATTTCCATACTTCCCGCGCAGCCAAACGGAAGCTTCACCTTTGCCGACGAGGATGTCTGCCATGCTTGCCCTTCTCCGTGGCTGCGCCGTCCGATGAAAGGATTCTAGGGCCTGGCGTCCCGCGCGGATATGCCATCCCGGCCTCGCCGGGAACCATCTCCCGACCCTGGAATCGAATTCGCCATGACCAAGTCCGCCCGCCTGCCGCTCGCCATCGTCGCCGCCATCGCCTTAGCCTGCACGGGGCAGGCAATCGCCGCGAAGTCCGACCGGCACGCCCCCCTGTACGCGGAAATGGACGCGGCCGGACAGCGCTACCGCGCGGCGAGGTTGAAGTTGCAGGCCGGTGACGACGCCAGCATGGCGGCAATGAGCAAGGCGCTGGAGGACCTCGAGGACGTCGCCCAGCGCTGCCTGCGCAGCAAGGGCTGCGACACCACCAGGGTGATCACGCAGTACGAGACGTTGCTGAAATCGGCCGACCTGGGCCCGGGCACCGATATGGCCGGCGAGGAGGACTGGAGCGGCAACGACGATCCGGACCACCTGCCATCGCCGGTGCTCGCCAGCTCGCCGGAGGCGCAGCGCAGCATCAAGCTGCTCAACGACGGCCATGCCTTCGACAAGATGGTGCAGATGAACGAGCCGGTGCAGGCCGCCATCCGCGTATGGCTGACCTCGCAGCGTGGCTTCCTGATCGATGCGCACGAGAACTACCAGTACATGCGCTACCTGATGGCGCCCGAGTACGAGCGCTCGGGCCTGCCCGAGGCGCTGCTGTTCGGCATCATGGCCAAGGAGTCCGGCGGCAAGGTGCACGCGATCTCGCGCGCCGGCGCCAGCGGCCCGCTGCAGTTCATGCCGGCCACCGGCTACCGCTTCGGCCTTGGCAGGGACGGCAGCGGCTTCGACTCGCGCTTCGACCCGCAGTGGTCGGCGCGCGCCAACGCCGCCTACATCAACGAGCGCTTTGCCCAGCTCAACCGCAACCTCGAGTTCACCATCGCCGCCTACAACGGCGGCGAAGGGCGCGCGCAGCGCATGTACGACGCCAATGGCGGCGCCAGCTTCTGGTCGCCGCAGGTGTTCGCGCAACTGCCGGTGGAGACCCGCGACTACGTGCCGGCGGTGATCGCCGCGGCCTGGCTGTTCCTGCATCCAAAGCGCTATGGCCTGGATTTCCCCAGGATCGACACCACGCCCGGCCAGTTCACCCTCGCGCGCACCAGTTCCATCAACGAGCTGACCATCTGCCTGGGCAACGGCGGCACTCGCGACGGTTTCTTCCGCGTGCTGCGCAACCTCAATCCGCGCTACGAGCCGGAAGCCCCGATTGCCGCCGGTACCGTGATGCGCGCGCCCAAGCGCGCCTCGATGCTGTACACGCGCAATTGCGTGCAGGGCCCGCGCGCCGCGCTGGCGCAGGAACTCGGTCGCGCCAACCGCGCCTGGATGCCCGCGGGCATGTCGGAGAGCGCGGTGTACGCCAGCAGCGCGCCGGCAGCGCCCAAGCCCGAGGCGAAGAAGAAAAAGAAGTCGCCGACGACCTACAAGGTGCGCTCGGGCGACAGCCTGATCGCGATCGCCAACGATCACGACTGCGACATCAAGCAGCTCGCCAAGGTCAACCACTTGAAGTCGCCTGGCTACATGATCAAGCCCGGCCAGCGCCTCAAGCTCACCGGCTGCGAGAACTAGGCCCTTCGCGCGCGCGGCACGCGCCGCCGACGGCGAGGGTGTCGCGCTTTTCCCTCGGTAGAGGCTTCCTGCCTCTACTCGGGCGGCGGCCATCCATGGCCGCCTTGGCGCGCGACCCCCTCGCCATCGGCGCCGCGCCCACCGCCCCGCGAGCTTTAGAGAAATAAAAGCTCGCGGCTGTGGGAGCGGCGGTTAGCCGCGACTGCTCCGCTTTGAATCAGCGAGCGCAGCGAGGCGGCGTTGCAAGGACGTCGGTGGTGAGGGGGTCGACGCGAAGCGGGGCAGGACGCCAGGAGCGGCGACGTGCAGGATGCACGAGTGCCGCGAAGGGCAGGATGCCCGAGAGCGGCCCGGCTTCGAAAACAGGACGTTTTCGATGCCGGGCGCGGCGACCCCCTCACCGCCGGCGGCCGCGCGGCGCGCCAGCTCCGGACGCTCGCTACCGATGATATGAAAGCAGTAGCGGCTGACAGCCGCTTCTAGAGGAGGGCATCCCAGCCGGGGCGGGGGTTGAAGCGCGAGCCGTAGCGCTGCGCGAGGGATTCCAGCCGCGCCTTTAGCGCCGCGGCGCCGACCGTGCGGATGTGCTGGATCGGGCCGCCGCGGAACGGCGCGAAGCCGGTGCCGAAGATCACGCCCGCGTCGAGCAGGTCGGCATCGGCGACCACGCCATCGTGCAGGCAGGACACCGCCTCGTTGAGCAGCGACAGCACCAGCCGGTCCTCGAGGTCGGCCGGCACCTGGTAGTTCGACGGCACCGGCGGCTTCACCGGCTTGTCGTTCTCCCACTTGTACAGGCCCTGGCCGTCCTTCTTGCCGCGCTTGCCGGGCTCGACCGTGAAGGCCGAGGGCAGGGCCTGGCCGTGGAAGTCGGCCATGATCTTGCCGACCGAAGCGGCGACGTCGAGACCGACGGTATCCACCAGTTCGATCGGGCCCATCGGCATGCCGAATTTCAGCGCCACCTTGTCGATGACCGCGCCGGGAATGCCTTCGCCGAAGGCGAGGATCGCCTCCTGCATGTACGGCGCCAGGATGCGGTTGACGAGGAAGCCAGGCGTGCCCGCCACCGGCACCGGCAACTTGTCGATCGCCTTGCAGAAGGCGGCGAGGCGCCGTTCCATCTCCGGCAGCATGAAGTCGTGCTTCACGATCTCCACCAGCGGCATCAGCGCCACCGGATTGAAATAGTGCAGGCCGGCGAAATTCGACTGCTTCTTGAGGTTTGCGCGCAGCTCGGTAAGCGGAATCGAGCTGGTGTTGGATACCAGCAGCGCATCCGGCTTCATGGTCTCCTCGAGCTTCGCGTATAGCGCTTGCTTGGCCTCAAGGTTCTCGAAGATCGCCTCGATGATCAGGTCCGCGCGCGCCACGCCCGCGCCTTCGACGTCGGCGGCGAGGCGCGCGCTGGTGGCGGCGCGCTTTTCCAGGTCCTTCACCTTCTTCTCGAACAGCTTCGCGGCGCGATCCATCGCCGGTTGCACGAACTGCAGCTCGCGATCCTGCAACGTGACGGTGAAGCCGCGCAGCGCGCACCAGGCGGCGATGTCGCCGCCCATGACGCCGGCGCCGACCACGTGCACGTGGGCGATGCCATGCTCTTTCCCGCCCAGGCCCTTGAGCCGGTCCATCAGGAAGAACACGCGCACCAGGTTGCGCGCGGTCGGGGTCTTGGCCAGCTCGACCACCGAACGCGCTTCCGCCTTGAGCGCCGCGTGCATGCCGAGGCCGCCGCTGCGGCGCCAGGTCTCGATCAGGCGGTGCGGGGCGGGGTAGTGCTCCTTGCGCGCCTTGCGCGCAACCTGCTTGGCGATCTGCGGCGCCAGCAGCTGGCGCCCGGCCCAGCTGTTGCTGGCCCATGCGACCAGTCGCTGCCTGAGCGGGCGCTTGCGCCCGCGCTGGATCAGTCCGATTGCCGATTCCAGCAACTCGGACGGATCCACCACGCGATCGACCAGGCCGATCGCCTTGGCCGCGGCGGGCGAGAGGTTGCGGCCGGTGAGCATCATGTCCATCGCCGCGGGCGCGCCGACCAGGCGCGGCAGGCGCACGCTGCCGCCCCAACCCGGATAGATGCCGAGCTTGACCTCGGGCAGTCCGATGCGGGTCGAAGGATCGTTGCTGGCGACGCGGTAGCGGCAGGCCAGCGCCAGTTCGGTGCCGCCGCCCAGGCTCAGCCCGTGGATGATGGCCACGGTCGGGCAACGCAGTTCCGCCAGGCGCTGGAACACCAGCTGCCCGAGCCGGATCCAGTCCTCGGTCTGTCCCTTGGCCTCGATCGCCTCGAAGCTCTTGATGTCGGCGCCGGGAATGCCGGCGGGCTTGCCCGAGCGCACCACCACGCCCTTCGGCAGTTCCAGCGCGATGCGCTCCAGCATCGCCGACAGCTCGTCGATCACCGCGCGCGAAAGCGCATTCACCTTTTCGTCGGCGCGGTCGAGGCTGAGGACGAGGATGCCGTCGTTGCGCCGGTCGGTCTTCCAGTGGACGAGGCGCAGGCCGTCGAACATTCGTACTTCCATACGTTGCGGTAGGGGAAGCACGTATCATCAGCGGGCGCCTCGCCGGGGTCAATGCGACCATCGCAGGGCGCGCCGGCCGGGACGGCCGGGGCGGCGGAACTTTTCCCGCCGACCGCGTGTCATTGAAGCGGCCCCATCGGCCGCAAGGAGCAAGCGGCCCCGATGGGCGAGAACGAACTCGACCTGGACCTGGTCAAACGTGTGCAGCGTGGCGACAAGACGGCTTTCGACCTGCTGGTGCGCAAGTACCAGCACCGGATCGCCGCCGTCATCGGCCGCTTCGTGCCCGATTTTGCCGAGGCCCAGGACATCGCCCAGGAAAGTTTCATCCGCGCCTATCGTGCGCTGGGAAACTTCCGTGGCGACAGCCAGTTCTATACCTGGCTGTACCGGATCGCCGTGAACACCGCCAAGAACCACCTCGTTGCCATGAAGCGCCGCCCGCCCACCTCCGATGTCGAAGCCGAGGACGCCGAGCACTATGCCGGTGCGTCGCGCATGCACGACCACGACACGCCCGAGCACGAGTTGCTGCGCGAGGAAATCGCGCGCGAGGTCGCCGATACGGTGGCCGCGCTGCCGGAGGAGTTGCGCCAGGCAATCACGCTGCGGGAAATGGACGGCCTCTCCTACGAGGAGATCGCCGAGACCATGGACTGCCCGATCGGCACGGTGCGGTCACGGATTTTTCGCGCGCGGGAGGCGATCGACGCCCGCCTGCGCCCCCTGATGGAAAGCGAGCGAGTACGGCCATGAGCAAATCCCCAGACGACGTCATCGAGCAGCTGTCCGCGTTCATGGACGGCGAGCTGCCGGAAGCGGAAGCCCGCTTCCTGCTGCGCAGGCTCGAGCACGACGCCGGATTGCGCGAGGCCTGGGCGCGGATGCAGCTGGGCGCGCAATGCCTGCACGCGCAGGCCTGGCAGCCGGTGGCCGCGGGCTTCGCCGAGCGCGTGGCCGCCGGCATCGGCGCCGAGCCTGCCGCGGCGGCGCGCCGGCCGCTGCTGCGCTGGGCGGTCGCGGCCTCGGTCGCCGCGCTCGCGCTGGTGATGGGTCCGCGCATGCTGCAGCCGACGACGGCGCCGGCACCGGCCTTTGCCGAAGCTCCGGCCGCCGCCGCCGACGAAATGCGAATTGCCAGCCCGGCTTCCGCCGACCTGGTGGCGATGCGCCGGACGTCCCCGGGCCCGGCGCCGGCGGCATCCGCCCGCGATGCCGCCGATGGACCGCTGGTGGCCACGACCAGCAGCACCTCCGACCGCGCCAGCCCCTTGCCGCTGTCCGCCACCGCCGAGGCTTCGCCCAGCGAGTTCCCGCTCGTGGAGACCGGTGAGGAGCGGCGCTGGCCGCGTTCGGACCTGGCCAGCGCTGGCTCGGATCCCTCGATCGAGGCCTACCTGGTCCGGCACAACCAGATGATGGCGAGCGACGGCCTGGGCGGCTTCGTTCCCTACGTGGACGTGGTCTCCACCCCGCAGGCAGGAAGCGCCCCCGAGGCCACTTCGTCGGGGAACGAAGGGAAATGAAGATGAAGGCCTTGCTCGCGGCGACGCTGTTGGGCGTCGCCGCGACCGCCGCAGCGAGCGAGGCGCCCGCGCCCGGCTCCCGCGGCTGGGTGGATGGCGCGAAGCTGTGGGTCTCCGAACTTTGGCGACGCGAGCGCAGCGCAGCGGACTGGCTGGACCGTATCGGTCCCGCGCTCGTCGAGCAGGATTACCAGGGCACCCTGGTCACGGTTTCCGGCAACAGCATGGACACGCTTGGCGTCTTCCACGCCTGGGACGAGGGACGCGAGCGCATGCGCCTGGTGGCATTGACCGGGCCGCGCCGCGAGGTCATCCAGAACGATCGCATGGTGATGTGCATCGGCACCGGGCTGGCGTCCGTGGGCTACGACGGCGATTCTTCGGGCACCTGGAATCCGGCCGGCAAGTTCGCCAGCGCCGGCAAGCTGCCCAACTACCGCGCCACCCTGGGCCGGGTGGGCCGGGTAGCCGCACGCGACTGCCAGGTCGTGGACCTGCAGCCAAAGGACCAGTGGCGTTACGGCTACCGGCTCTGGCTCGACCACGAGACCGGCCTGCCGCTGCGCATCGCACTGCTCGGCGAGTCGGGGCGGCCGCTCGAGCAGATGGCTTTCACCGAGCTGCGCACGACCAAGCCTGCGGTCGCAGACCTGCGGCCCTCCACCACCCAGGGGCTGCGACGCGTGCAGAACCTGAAGGTCAACCGCGTTGCGGCCGACCCGGGCTGGCGGGTGGCGCCGCCGCCGCCGGGTTTCATCCTGCGTGGCGGCCGCCGCCTCGGCGATTCCGTGCAACTGCTCTACAGCGACGGCCTGGCGAGCGTGTCCGTGTACATCGAGCCGGTGGCCGGTGCCCGTCGCGGCGAAGTCGCGCGCCGACGCGGCGCGGTCAACGTGCACACCGTGTTCGGCAATGGCCGCCGCATCGTCGCGATCGGCAAGGTGCCCGCCGCCACCGTGACCTACTTCGCCCGCCACGTGGCGCCCGCGGAAGGCAAGCTCGCGGCCACGCCCTGACGGAACTTCCCCCGGCGCCGGCCACTCAAAGCAGGCACCGACGTTCAACCATCAACGAAACTCATTGCCGCCATGAAGAGCCTTCCCCGCGTCGCCGTCCTCTTCACCTCCACCGCCCTCGCCGGATTCCTGTACGCGCAATGGCATGAACCCGTCGCCGCCGCCACGCCCGCCACCGTGCAGGCGGCGGTCGCGCAGGCCGTGTCGCCGACCGTGAACTCGCCGCCACTGGTGAACCTGCCGGACTTCTCGCGACTGGTGGAAAAGGCCGGGCCGGCGGTGGTCAACATCGAGGCGGTGATGGCCGGCCGCAATGCGCGCAGCGCGCAGCTTGGCGATGAGGACGGCGAGTCGCAGCAGCCCAGCCCGGAGGAAGTGCCGGAAATCTTCCGCCGGTTCTTCGGCCAGCCGGGCCAGCCGGGCCAGCCCGGGATGCCGATGCCGCAGCAGCCGCGCGGCGGCACCTCCTTCGGCAGCGGCTTCATCATTTCCGCGGACGGCTATGTGCTGACCAACCACCACGTGGTGGACGACGCGTCCGAGGTCATCGTGCACCTGACCGACCGCCGCGAGCTGAAGGCGAAGGTCGTCGGCAGCGATCCGACCTCCGACATTGCCCTGCTCAAGGTCGAGGCGACCAACCTGCCGAGCCTGGCGCTGAGCGATTCGCGCAACCTCAAGCCAGGGCAGTGGGTGCTCGCGATCGGCTCGCCCTTCGGCTTCGACCACTCGGTCACTGCCGGCGTGGTCAGCGGCCTCGGCCGCCCGAGCCTGGACAGCTCGCAGCGCTACGTGCCCTTCATCCAGACCGACGTCGCCATCAACCGCGGCAACTCCGGCGGCCCGCTGCTGAACACGAGCGGCGAGGTGGTGGGCATCAACTCGCAGATCTTCAGCAACTCCGGCGGTTACATGGGCGTGAGCTTCGCGATCCCGATCGAGGTGGCGATGAACGCGGTGCGGCAGATCCGCGCCACCGGCTTCGTCACGCGCGGGCAGCTCGGCGTGCAGGTCGGCGACGTGCGCCGCGAGCAGATGCAGGAGCTCGGCCTGACCCGCGCCGGCGGCGCTTTCGTCGGCGGCGTGCAGAACGACAGCGCGGCGGCCAAGGCCGGCATCCGCCCGGGCGACGTGATCGTCGCCTTCAACGGCAAGGAAATCGGCCAGTCCTCGGAGTTGCCGCCGCTGGTGGGCGCGATGCCGCCCGGTTCGCGCGCCAGCGTGAAGCTGCTGCGCGAAGGCAAGCCGATGGACGTGGTGGTGGTGCTGACCCCGCTCGAGGAGACCACCGCGAAGGCCGGTTCGCGCTCGCGGCCGGCGCCCGCCGCGCCGGCGGCGGACCTGAACGCGCTGGGCATCGTCGTCGCCGAACTGGATTCGGGCGCGCGCAACAAGCTCGGCCTGAAGCCCGGCGAAGGCGTCCGCATCAGCCGCGTCGCCAGCCTCGCAGCGCGCCAGGCGGGCTTGTCGCCGGGCGACGTGATCCTGCAGGTCGGCAAGACCGCCGTGGGCAGCACCGGCGCTTTCGAGCAGGCCCTGAAGGGGGTCAAGCCCGGAGACCGCGTCCGACTCTTGGTCCGCAACAACGAAAGCACCGGCCTGGTCACCATCCCGGCCTCCTGAATCGAGGGCCGTGGCGCCCCGGCCGGCCCGATCAATGCGGGCTGCGCCGGGGCGCTGTGCGATAATGCCCGGCTTTCCGCCACGGGACGGCTCACGCCCCGCCAATGCAGCTCATCCGCAACTTCTCGATCATCGCCCACGTCGACCACGGCAAGTCCACGCTCGCCGATCGCATCATCCAGATCTGCGGCGGCCTCGAGGCGCGCGAGATGGAAGCGCAGGTGCTCGACTCCAATCCGATCGAGCGCGAGCGCGGCATCACCATCAAGGCGCAGTCGGTCTCGCTGCCGTACACCGCGCGCGACGGCCAGACCTACCAGCTCAACTTCATCGACACGCCGGGCCACGTGGACTTCAGCTACGAGGTCTCGCGCTCGCTGGCGGCCTGCGAAGGCGCGCTGCTGGTGGTGGACGCGGCGCAGGGCGTCGAGGCGCAGTCGGTCGCCAACTGCTACACCGCGGTCGAGCAGGGGCTGGAAGTGGTGCCCGTGCTCAACAAGATCGACCTGCCCACTGCCGACATCGAGAAGGTAAAGGCGGAGATCGAGGCGGTGATCGGCATCCATGCCGACGACGCGGTGGCGATCAGCGCCAAGACCGGCCTCAACGTGGTCGAGGTGCTGGAGGCGATCGTGAAGCGCATTCCGCCGCCGAAGGATCGCGGCAGCAACCAGCTGCAGGCGCTGATCATCGACTCCTGGTTCGACAACTACCTGGGCGTGGTCTCGCTGGTGCGGGTGATGCAGGGCGAGATCAAGCCGGGCGACAAGATCCTGGTGATGTCCACCGGCCGCGTGCACCAGGTGGACGACGTCGGCGTGTTCACGCCCAAGCGCAAGATCGCTGGCCAAGCTGGGCTCGGGCGAGGTGGGCTGGATCAACGCCTCGATCAAGGACGTGCATGGCGCGCCGGTCGGCGACACCCTCACCCTGGCAGCAAATCCGGCCACCGAGGCGCTGCCGGGCTTTCAGAAGATGCAGTCGCGGGTGTTTGCAGGCCTGTTCCCGGTGGATGCCGAGGACTACCCGGACCTGCGCGAGGCGCTCGACAAGCTCAAGCTCAACGATGCGGCGCTGCAATTTCGAGCCGGAAAGCTCCGAGGCGATGGGCTTCGGCTTCCGCTGCGGCTTCCTCGGCATGCTGCACATGGAAATCGTGCAGGAGCGCCTGGAGCGCGAGTACGACCTCAACCTGATCACCACCGCGCCGACCGTGGTGTACGAGGTGCTGACGACCGACGGCACGGTGATGTCCCTGGACAACCCGGCCAAGCTGCCGCCGGTGACCAAGATCCAGGAGATCCGCGAGCCGATCATCCTCGCCAACATCCTGACGCCGCCCGAATACGTCGGCAACGTCATCACCTGTGCGAGGAAAAGCGCGGCCGCCAGTCCGGCATCAACTACCTGGGCAGCCAGGTGCAGATCGCCTACGAGCTGCCGATGGCCGAGGTGGTGCTGGATTTCTTTGACCGGCTGAAGTCGATCTCGCGCGGCTACGCCTCGCTGGACTACCACTTCCTGCGCTTCGAGGCCGGCCCCTTCGTGCGCGTGGACGTGCTGATCAACGGCGACAGCGTCGACGCGATGTCGATGATCGTGCACCGCGCGCATGCGGACCGGCGCGGCCGCGAGCTGTGCGAGCGCATGAAGGAACTGATCCCGCGGCAGATGTTCGACGTGGCGATCCAGGCCGCGATGGGCGCGCAGATCATTTCGCGTTCGACCGTCAAGGCGATGCGCAAGAACGTGCTGGCCAAGTGCTATGGCGGCGACGCCACGCGCAAGAAGAAGCTGCTCGAGAAGCAAAAGGAAGGCAAGAAGCGCATGAAGCAGGTCGGCAAGGTGGAGATCCCGCAGGAAGCCTTCCTCGCCGTGCTGCAGGCCGACAGCAAGTGATGCCCGCACCCCGATCCCGGAGACCCACCGCGTGAAATTCGATTTCGCCCTGTTGCTGACCGTGCTCTCGGCCTTCACCGGCATGGTCTGGCTGCTCGACAGCCTGTTCTTCGCCAAGAGCCGCGGCCTGATGGTGAAGGAGGGCGAGGACGTGCCGGAGCCGGTGCTGGTGGACTACTCGCGCTCGCTGTTTCCGGTGTTGCTGTTCGTGCTGCTGCTGCGCTCCTTCCTGGCCGAGCCCTTCCGCATCCCCTCCGAGTCGATGATGCCGAACCTGCTGATCGGCGACTTCATCCTGGTCAACAAGTACGACTACGGCCTGCGGCTGCCGGTTCTGAACCGCAAGGTCTTCGAGGTGGGGTCGCCGAAGCGTGGCGATGTCGTCGTGTTCCGTTATCCAGGGCGCGGCAGCGGCGACCCGCAGCGCGGCATCGACTTCATCAAGCGCGTGGTCGGCCTGCCCGGTGACGTGATCGAGGTCAGCGACGACCAGGTCGCCATCAACGGCACCAAGGTGGCCTACGTCCCGGTCGGCGTTTTCGTCGGCAAGGGCGGCGCGGCGCTGGACGACACCGGCACCGCGGTGGTGCGCGAGGAGCTGCCTGGCCGCCCGCACACGGTGCTGGACGCGCCCGGCAGCCCCTTCGCCCCGGGCACCTGGGTGGTGCCGCCCGGGCACTACTTCGCCATGGGCGACAACCGCGACGCCAGCGACGACAGCCGCGGCTGGGGCTTCGTCTCGGAAGCCGACCTGGTGGGCCGGGCCATGCTGATCTGGCTCAACTGCGAGGGCTGGGTCTGCTCGGACGGCTTCGACTATTCCCGAATTGGCGATACCATCCGCTGAACGCGGGCGCTGGCCCGCCCAAGCGCAAGACAGGGGAAAGGCCATGAATGGGATCGACACGGGACGCAAGCAGAAGGGCATCACGCTGATCGGATTCGCGATCGCGCTGATCGTGGTGTGTTTCTTCGCGTACATGGGCATGGTATTGGGCCCGGCCTACAGCGAGTACTACGGCGTGAAGAAGGCGGTCAACTCTGTCGCCGCTGCGCAGACCCCCAACTCCACCGATGTTACGGGCATCACCAATGCCCTCGACCGCCAGTTTACTGTTGGCTACGTAGACAGTATTCATGGCAAGGACGTCAAGCTGGTGCGCCAGAAGGGCGGCAACCTGCTCAACGCCGACTACGAAGTGCGCAAGTCCTTCATCTACAACATCGACTTCGTGATCAAGTTCAAGCACCAGGCGCCGCTCGGCAGCAAGACCGCCGGTGACTGAAGGCTTCGGGCACGGATTCCGCGATTCCGAACTGCTGCGCCAGGCGTTGCGCCATCGCAGCGTCGGCGCCCCCAACAACGAGCGCATGGAGTTCCTCGGGGATGCGCTCGTGAACCTGATCGTCGCCGAAGCACTGCATGCGCGCTGGCCGCGCGCCGACGAAGGCGCGCTGACCCGCGCCCGCGCCGCGCTGGTGCGCGAGTCCTCGCTGGCGGCGATCGCGCGCGAGCTGCAGCTGGGCGCCGCGCTGGAGTTGGGCCCGGGCGAGCTCAAGACCGGCGGCCACCGCCGCGATTCGATCCTGGCCGACGCGCTGGAAGCCGTGGTCGCCGCGATCCACCTCGACGCGGGCTTCGACGCCTGTCGCGCGGTAGTGCTGCCCTGGTTCGAGACGGCGATCGCCGCGCTCGCCGTCGGCAAGGTGGAGAAGGACCCCAAGACCCGCCTCCAGGAGTGGCTGCAGGCGCGGCAGCAGGACCGGCCCGAGTACCAGATGGTGGAATCGCGCGGCGACGACCATGAGCGCGTGTTCGTGGTGCGCTGCCGGGTCGCCGAGCCGGACGCGAGCGCGGTTGGCGAGGGCAACTCGATGCGCAATGCCGAGCAGGCGGCTGCCGCGGCCGTGCTGGCGCAGCTGGTGCCGGCGTGAGCGCGCATCGCGCCGGCACCATTGCCGTGGTCGGCCGTCCCAACGTGGGCAAGTCCACGCTGGTGAACGCACTGGTCGGGGCCAAGGTCAGCATCGTGTCGCCGCGCGCGCAGACCACGCGCCACCGCCTGCTCGGCATCGCCACTTTTCCCGCTGGCCAGCTGCTGCTGGTGGACACGCCAGGCATCCATGGCAAGCAGCCCAAGGCGATGAACCGCTACATGAACCGCGCCGCCCGCGGCGCGGTCGAGGGCGTGGACGCCGCGGTACTGGTGATCGAGGCCGGGCGCTGGCTCGAGGACGACTCGCTGGCCTACGCGGCCCTGCGCGACGCCGCCGTGCCCTGCGTGCTGGTGATCAACAAGGTGGACAAGATCGCCGACAAGACGCGGTTGTTCCCCTTCATCGCCGAAATCACCAGGGAGCGCGAGTTTGCCGCGGTGCACCCGATCTCGGCGCTGAAATCCAAGGGCACTCGAGGCGCTGGTGAAGGATCTGCTTTCGCTGATGCCAGAGGCCGAGGCGCAGTACCCGGAGGACGAGATCACCGATCGCAGCCAGCGCTTTCTCGCCGGCGAGCTGGTGCGCGAGCAACTGATGCTGCGCCTGGGCGAGGAACTGCCGTATTCGGCCACGGTGGAGATCGAGAAGTTCGAGGAGGACGGCGCACTGCTGCGCATCGCCGCCGTCATCTGGGTCGAGCGCGACAGCCAGAAGGCGATCGTGATCGGCAAGGGCGGCGAGCGCCTGAAGGCGATCTCGCACCGGCGCGCGCCACGGCATGGAGTCGCTGTTCGGCAGCAAGGTTTTCCTCGAGACCTGGGTACGCGTGCGCGAGGGCTGGGCCGACGACGAGGCCGCGCTCGGCCGCTTCGGCTACGACTGAGCATGCGCGTCGCAGGCGAGCCCGCGTTCGTGCTGCATGCGCGGCCGTGGCGCGAAACCAGCGCAATAGTCGAGCTGCTGACTCGAAGCCATGGCCGCGTGGGCGTGGTCGCGCGCGGAATCTCGGCGCCGAAGAAGCAGCCCCTGCGCGCCGCCCTGCAGCCGATGCAATCGCTGCGCGTGGACTACGTGCAGCGCGGCGAGCTTGCGCGCCTGGCAGGCGCCGAGGCCGTGGACAACGCGCCCGTGCTCGCCGGCGAGCGGCTGATGGCCGCGCTCTACGTCAACGAACTGTTGTTGCGGCTGACGCCGCGCAACGACCCGGCGCCCGCACTGTTCGACCTGTACGCGCGCGTGCGCGGCGAACTCGGCGGCGCGCCTTCGCTGTCCTGGGCGCTGCGCCGCTTCGAGCGCGACCTGCTCGACGCGCTGGGCGTCGGCCTGCCCTGGGACAGCACCGCCGAGGGCGAGCCTTGCGAGCCGGAAGCGCGCTACCGGCTGGACGCGGAGACCGGGCCGGTGCGCGCGGCGCTGCGGCTCGAGGACAGTATTTCCGGGGAGGCGCTGCTCGCGCTGGCTGCCGACCGCCAGCCTTCGGCCGCAGCGCTATCGGAATTGCGCCGGGGCCTGCGGCGCGTCCTGCAATCGCACCTCGGTGCGCTGCCGCTGCGCTCCTGGGGCCTGCTCGACGAGCTGTCGCGGGTGCGCGCGCGCGACCCGGGCTGAGCGTCCCTCAGGGCGGGGAGGCCGCCGCGAAGGTGTCTGCCAGGGCGAAGTCGAAGGCCTGCATTGCGCCTGCGTCGAGCGGCGCCCGCGCCAGCCCTTCGACCGCCGCCGCCAGCCGCGCCGCGCCGACGAAGCCGCAACCGGCGCGCAGCTTGTGCACCAGCGCGGCGACCGTGGGCGCATCGCCAGCGTGCTGCGCCGCGTGGAGCTCCGCGCGTTGCGCCGGCAATTCGGCCAGGAACAATTGCCGCAACTTCGCCAGCGAAGCGGCATTGCCACCGATGGCGGCGAGCGCGCGTTCCTGTTCCCAGGCCGGCAACTTGGCGCCGGCAGGCTTCGGCACGGCGGCCACGGTGGCCGCGGCCTCCGCACCAAGCAGGCGACGCACTGTGCCCTGCAGCAGTGCCAGCGAAACCGGCTTCAACAGCACCTCGAGGTATCCGCCGGCGCACAGCGCGTCGAGCTCGTCCCGCGGCGCGCCCGCGGTGAGCGCGAGCGCCGGCGTGGCATGAAGCGCGCGCAAGGCCCGCAGGCAGTCCAGGCCGTCCCCGTCCGGCAGGTGCGCGTCCACCAGCCAGAGCGAGTGCGGCGCCGCCGCGGCAAGGCGCACCGCCTCGGCGATGCTGCCGGCCACGTCCACGCGTGCCGGCAGCGCGGATAGCGCCTCGGCGAGGAATGCGGCGCTGGTCGCGTCGTCCTCCACCAGCAGCAGTCGGGTTGCGTCCATCCTGGGGTCGTCGGCCTCGCTTATGCTGGCAGCATGCGCACCCTGTACGCCGGCTTCAAGCGCCTCGCCTGGCTGATCGCCATCGGCATGCCCGCGCACGCGGGCGCCGAGGTGCTGGAAGCCCGCATCGCCAGCGTCCGCAGCGGCGCCGGCAGCATGGAGCAGGTGCAGCTGCGCCTGGACTGGCCGCGCGGCACCACCAGCGGCCGCCTGCGGCTGCGTGCGGCGTCGGCGACATTGCCCGCGATCGCCTGGAAGGGCCGCGCGCTCGACTGGCAGTGCCCGCTGGCGCGCACGCCCGCCGGCAAATGGCGCTGCGCCGGTCCGGTGCGCACGCAGGGCGGCGGCACCCAGCAACTGGTGCTGGAATTTTCCGGTGAGTCCTTCGGCGCCGAACTCATCGCGGGTCGAAGCCGCATCGCTTACGCGCGCGCCGACAGCGACGGCGACCGCAATCGGGTGCGCCTGCAACAGGTGCCGGTGGCCTGGCTCAAGGATTTCCTCGCCGGCTTGTGGTCGCAGGGACGATGGAGCGGCGGGCGCATGGACGGCACGGTGGACGTCGAGGCGCCAGCGAAGGGGCCGTTGCGCGTGCGCACCGACCTGGCGCTGCGCGAGCTTGGCCTGGAGACGCCGGATGGCGCCCTTGCTGCCGCCGGACTGTCCGGCCGGCTGCGCCTGGACTGGCGCCGGCAGGGCGCGCGGGAGACGCTCGACGCGAATTTCGAAGCCCGCGGCGGCGAGCTGCTGTTCCAGCGCTTTTACGCCAGGCTCCCCGCGACGCCGGTGCAGGCGCAGGTGCTCGCGCAGCGCGATGGCGACGGCCCCTGGCGATTGCCGCGCCTGCTGTGGCGCGATCCCGGCGCACTAGAGCTACAGGGCAGCGGCCTGCTCGACGCGGACGGCGTCCCGCGCGAACTGGAGCTGCGTCTGGCGCTGCCCAACCTTGGCATTGCGCGCGATCGCTACCTGAGCGGCTTCCTCGCACCGGCGGGATTCGCCGACCTGCTGCTCAGCGGCAATGCCAGCGCCACGCTGCGCATCGCAGGCGGCGCGCCGGCCAGCCTCGATGCGCGCCTTTCTGGCGTCAATGCCGTGGATCCGAAGGCGCGATTCACCCTCGCCGGTCTCGGTGGGGAGCTGCGCTGGAACGCCGGCGCCGAGGATCAGGCCAGCGAGCTGCGCTGGGAAAGCGGCGCGCTGTTCGGCATCGGCCTGGGTCCGGCGCGCTTTGCCTTTGCCAGCAGCGGCCGTGAAATGCGGCTCGCCCGTCCGGCGGAAATTGGCACGCTGGAAGGCAAGCTGCGCCTCGACCACCTGCGCTGGCAGGCGCGCCAGGCCGGCGAAAGCGCACGCTTCCAGTTCGGGCTGAGCGTGGACAAGCTGGACCTGGCGAGCCTGTCGCAGCGCCTGGGCTGGCCGCCTTTCAGCGGCACCATCAGCGGCGCGATTCCCAGCGCGCGCTTCCAGGACGACCGCCTCGACATCGATGGCGGCCTGCGCATGAGCGTGTTCGGCGGCAGCGTGGCCTTGTCCGAGCTGGCGATGGAACGCCCCTTCGGCAGCGCGCCCACGCTCACCGGGAACGTCGCGATCGAGGACGTGGACCTGGAGCAGATCACGAAGGTGACCGGCTTCGGCACCATCACCGGGCGCCTGGACGGGCAGGTGCGCGACCTGCGCCTGCTGTCGTGGAGCCCGGTCGCCTTCGATGCGCGCCTGCAGACCGACGACGGCTGGCAGGGCAAGCGGCGCATCAGCCAGCGTGCGGTGAAGGACATTTCCGATGTCGGCGGCGGCGGCGTCGCCGGCGGACTGCAGGGCAAGGCGCTGGCGTTTTTCGACGATTTCGCCTACCAGCGCATCGGCCTGGCCTGCAAACTGCGCGACAATGTCTGCAGCATGGACGGCGTCGCGCCGGCGGGCGATGGCTATATCATCGTCGAGGGCGCCAGCCTGCCACGCATCCAGGTGGTGGGTTTCCGGCGCCAGGTCGACTGGCCGACGCTGGTCGCGCGCCTGGAGGCCGCCACCAGCGGCCAGGCCCCGGTCATCAAATAGGATTGCACGGCACCCATGGAGAGTCGCATGCGCAAGTTGAAGTCCCCGTTGCTGGTCGTCATGGGCGCGCTGGTGCTCGCCGCCTGCGTCACCATCAACGTCTATTTCCCCGCCGCCGAAGCGCAGGAAGCCGCCGCCGAGTTCGTCGAGAAGGTGATCGGCGATGATCCGAAGCCGCAGGAGGCCACGCCGGCGAAGCCGCCGCAGGCCCGCGCCGCGCCGCACTTCAACCTGCTTTCCTTCGTGATCAGCGACGCGCACGCGCAGTCGGCCGACATCACCATCCGCACGCCGGCCATCCAGGCGATCCAGGACCGCATGGCGGCGCGCTTCAAGGATTCGTTGCAGGCGCATTTCGACAGCGGCGCGCTCGGCTTCGGCAGCGATGGGCTGGTAGTCCTGCGCGACCCGGCCAAGGTGGCGCTGAAGGATCGCGTGCAGGTGAACCAGTGGGTCGCCGACGACAACCGCGACCGCAAGGCCGTGTACCGCGAGATCGCGGTGGCCAACGGCCACCCCGAGTGGGAAGCGCAGATCCGCGACACCTTCGCCAAGCAGTGGATCGCCAGCGCGCACGCCGGCTGGTGGTACCAGGACGGCGGCGCCTGGAAGCAGAAGTAAGGGCAGTCGATGGGTCGCAGATAGACCGCGCGGTCGCGCGCTCCGCGCGAATTCCGAGTTGTCGATCGACAACCTGGGCTATGACGGCCGCGGGGTCGGCCGCGTCGACGGCAAGGCGGTGTTCGTCGCGGGCGCGCTTGTCCGGCGAGCGCGTGCGTGCGCGCCAGACCGGCCGCAACCGCCACTTCGACGAAGCCGAGGTGGTCGAGGTGCTCGAAGCCTCGCCCCTGCGCGTGGCGCCGCGCTGTCCGCATTTCGGCGTGTGCTCCGGTTGCGTGCTGCAGCATCTGGACCAGGACGCGCAGATCGCGGCCAAGCAGCAGGTGCTGCTCGAGAACCTGAGCCGCATCGGCCACGTGCAAGCCGGGCGCGTGCTGCCGCCGCTGACCGACGCCGCCTGGGGCTACCGCCGCAAGGGCCGGCTGTCGGTGCGCTACGTCGAGAAGAAGGGCCGCATCGCTGATCGGCTTCCGTGAGACCAATCCGCGCTTCGTCGCCGACCTCACGCAGTGCCACACGCGTTTGCCCGAGCTGGGCAGCGCATGCCTGCGATGACCGCGCTGGTGGAGTCGCTGGAGAACAAGCGCACCATCGCACAGATCGAGTTCATCGCCGGCGACGGGCCGGTGGCGCTGATCCTGCGCCACCTCGAGGCGCTGTCCGACGCCGACCTCGAGAAACTGCGCGCCTTCGCGCGCGAGAGCGGCTTTGCAATCTTCCTGCAGCCCGGCGGCCCGGACAGCGTGCGGCCGCTGTGGCCGGAACAGGTCGAGCTGCAGTTCGCGATCCCGGAATTCGACCTGACGCTGGCTTTCCGGCCGCTCGACTTCATCCAGGTCAACGCCGGCCTGAACCAGCAAGATGATCGCGCGTGCACTAGAGTTGCTCGACCCGCAGCCGCGGCGAGCGCGTGCTCGACCTGTTCTGCGGCCTGGGTAACTTCACCCTGCCGCTGGCGCGGCGCGCGGGCCGCGTGGTCGGCGTGGAGGGCGACGCCGGGCTGATCGAGCGCGCGCGCGACAACGCCCGCCGCAATGGCCTCGGCGAATGTCGAATTCCACGCCGCCGACCTGGCCAAGGACCTTTCGGGCGAGCCCTGGATGCGTGCCGGCTTCGACAAGCTGCTGGTGGACCCTCCGCGTGCCGGCGCGGCCGAGGTGCTGGCGCAGTTGCCGCTTAAGGGCATCCGCCGCATCGTCTACGTTTCCTGCCACCCCGGCTCGCTGGCGCGCGACGCCGGCTTCCTGGTGCGCGAGCGCGGCTACCGGCTGGTCGCCGCCGGCGCGATGGACATGTTCCCGCAGACCGCGCACGTCGAGTCGATCGCGCTGTTCGAAAAGTAACGCCCCGTACAGGCTGTTCCGCGGCGCAGGGTTACAATTCGCGCTTCACGGCGCGGGCCGGACAGGGAGGAAAGGCATGCTGGTGATCGGCATCGCGGGTACCACGCTTGGCGCGGAAGAGCGCGACTGGCTGCAGCACCCGGGCTGCGCCGGCGTGATCCTGTTCACGCCGCAACTTTGCCTCGAAGGCGCAGGTCGCCGAGCTGTCGCCGGCGATCCGCGAGGCGGCGCCGCGGCCGCAGCTGCTGTGCGTGGACCAGGAAGGCGGCCGCGTGCAGCGCTTCCGCGACGGCTTACGCCGCGTTGCCGCCGCTGGAGAGCTTCGGCCGGCTGTTCACGCAGCGATCGCGACGCCGCGCTGGAGCTGGCGCAGGAGCACGCCTGGCTGATGGCCAGCGAAATCCGCGCCACCGGCATCGACCTCAGCTTCGCGCCGGTGGTGGACCTGGGCCGCGGCAACCGCGCCATCGGCAACCGCGCCTTCCACGCCGAGCCGGAGATCGTCGCCGCGTTCACCCGCGCCTACGTGCGTGGCATGCACGCGGCCGGCATGGCCGCGACGCTCAAGCATTTCCCCGGGCCACGGCTCGGTGCTGGAAGACACGCACTTCGACGAGGCGGTCGACCCGCGCTCCGCTGGACGAACTGCGCGCGCAGCGACCTGCTGCCCTTCGTGGCCGGCATCGAGGCCGGCGCCGACGCGGTGATGATGGCGCACGTGCAGCTACCCGGCGGTGGCGCCGGAGCCGGCCGGCTACTCGCCGCGCTGGATGCAACGGAGATCCTGCGCGACGACATGGGCTTCCGCGGCGTGGTGCTTCAGGACGACATCGGCATGGCGGCGGCGGAATCCGCGGGTGGCGTCAAGGCGCGCATCGACGCGCACCTCGACGCCGGCTGCGACGTCGTGCTGGTGTGCCCGCCGGCGCTGGTCGACGAGTCGCTGCACGCGATGGATGCGCGCCCGCCGGGCAACAACGCCGCGATCGTCTGCGCTGCTCGGTCGCGGCGCGGGCGGTTGGGACGGCCTGCTCGCGGAAGCGCGCTACGATGAGGCCGCGTTCCCGCTTGACCGGACCCGACTCGGTGGTGGCCTGATGAGCAAGGACCTCGCGCTCGCGCTGCAGAATTCCCGTCGTCTCTTCGACGAAGCGGAGATCGACGCCGCGGTCGGATCGCATCGCCGCCGACATCCGCGTCGACTTCGAGGATGGCGAGCGTCCGGTGTACCTCACGCTCATGCACGGCGGCATGCTGTTCGCCTCCCAGCTCGCCCTGCGCGCTGGGCATCGACCTCGAGTTCGACTACCTGCACGCCACCCGCTACCGCGGCGCCACCACCGGCTCCGGCCTGGCCTGGCTGCACCGTCCGTCGACGCGCTGCAGGGACGGCGGGTGCTGATCGCCGACGACATCCTCGACGAAGGCCACACCCTGAAGGCAGTGCGCGACTGGTGCGAGGACCAGGGCGCGGCGGAAGTGCGCATCGCGGTGCTGTGCGTGAAGAACCACGACCGCCGCGTCGAGGGTATCGACGCCGACTACATCGCGCTGGAAGTGCCGGACCGCTACGTCTACGGCTACGGCATGGACTACCACGAACAGGGTCGCAACCTGCCCGGCGATCTACGCGCTGGAGCCTGACATGACCTGGCGGCCTCATCGGCGGCACCGGCCTGTACCGGCTGGCCGCGCTGCAGGACGCGCGCGCACTCGAAGGCGACACGCATCTACGGCCCGGCCTCGGGACCGGTGCGCGTGGGCACGATGGCCGGGCGCCGCGTCGCCTTCCTGGCGCGCCATGGCGAAGGCCATTCGGTGCCGCCGCACCTGGTCAACTACCGCGCCAACCTGCGCCGGCTCGCTGACCTGGGCGCGAAGCGCGTGCTCGCCATCAACGCCGTCGGCGGCATCGGCGAGCGCTTCGGCCCGCGCGTGCTGGCGGTGCCGGACCAGCTCATCGACTACACCTGGGGCCGCGTTTCCACCATCTGCGAGGAACCCGGCACGCCAGGTGCTGCACGTGGACTTCGGCGATCCCTACACGCCGAAGCCTGCGCCAGGCCGTGCTCGACGCTGGCCGTCGCGCCTCGGTCGCGCTGGTGGACGGTGGCTGCTATGGCGCCACCCAGGGTCCGCGCCTGGAAACGCGGGCGGAAATCGCGCGCATGCGCCGCGACGGCTGCGACCTGGTGGGCATGACCGGGATGCCCGAGGCCGGGCTCGCGCGCGAGATGGGCCTCGACTACGCCTGCCTCGCGCTGGTCGCAAACTGGGCGGCCGGCTGCGGCAGCGAGGGCCAGGCACCGGCGGCGGAAATAACCCTGGAAGAAGTGCTGGAGAACGTCGAGGCCGCCACCGCGACCCTGCCGCAGCTGCTGGCCGCCCTGCTCGAGGGCTGAGCGAGGGGGTCGTTGTCAAGGGATTTTTGCTTGTACATAATCGGGCGGCGCACGTGACCGATGACATCCCTGAGGCCGTCGCACTCCGTCCGATCAGCAGTCGAGGTTGTAAATGAGCAACGGCACCGTAAAGTGGTTCAACGACGCCAAGGGCTTTGGCTTCATCTCTCCGGAAGATGGCAGCGAAGACATCTTCGTGCATTTCTCCGCGATCGCGTCCACCGGCTTCCGCTCCCTCAAGGAAGGACAGGCGGTGAGCTTCGAGGTGGTGCAGGGTCCGAAGGGCAAGCAGGCGGCCAACGTGATGCCGGCCTGAGCCGGTTCGCAAGCGCGAAGAGCCCCGCCCCGGCGGGGCTTTTTTTTCACCACGCCGTGACGCGGCGGGGGTGATGATGCCGGCATGAGCACAGCGATCGTCTGGCTGAGGCGGGACCTGCGCCTGGCGGACAATCCGGCGCTGCAGGCGGCGCTCGACGCCGGCCATGAGCCGCTGCCGGTTTACATCCACGCTCCGCACGAAGAGGCGCCCTGGCAGCCGGGCGCCGCCTCGCGAAGCTGGCTGCATCGCTCGCTGGGGTCGCTTTCCTCCGGGCTGGCCGCACGCGGCTCGCGCTTGCTGCTGCGCCGCGGCGAAAGCCAGGCGGAATTGCTGCGGCTGCTGGCCGAAAGCGGCGCCGAGGCGCTGTACTGCAACCGCGTGCACGAGCCGGCCGCGCTCGCGCGCGACGCCGCCGTCTTCGCCGCGCTGGAGCGCGCGGGCGCCACGGTCGAGGCCTTCGACGGCAACCTGCTGCTGGCCCCGGGCCGGGTGCGCAATGCCAGCGGGCAGTCCTACCGCGTATTCACGCCCTGGTGGCGCGCGGCGTCGAGGTTCCTCGGTGAACCCCGGGCACAGGCGGCGCCAGTGGCGCTGCCGCCCGTGCCCGAGGCGCTGGGCAGCCTGCCGCTCGCGCAGCTCGGCCTGGAGCCGAGGCGGCGCTGGGACGAAGGATTCTGGGCCAGCGGCTGGGAGCCGGGCGAGCAGGGTGCGCAGGAAGCGCTCGAGGCCTTCGTCGAGGGCGCCGCGCACTGCTACGCGAAGCAACGCGACCTGCCCGACCGTGTCGGCAGTTCGCGCCTGTCGCCGCACCTGCACTTCGGCGAACTCTCGCCGCGGCAGGCGCTGGCGGCGCTGCACGCGGCGCGCCAGCCGCGCGTGCCCGCCGAGGACCTCGCGCGTTTCGAGACCGAGCTGGGCTGGCGCGAGTTCGCCGTGCAGACGCTGCTGGATCACTTCCCGCACGCGCCCGAACGCGACCTGGACCCGGGCTTCCGTCACTTCGCTGGGAAACTCCGAACCCCGAACGCCTGCGCGCCTGGCAGCGCGGCCGCACCGGCGTGCCGATCGTGGACGCCGGCATGCGCGAGCTGTGGCACACCGGCTGGATGCACAACCGCGTGCGCATGATGGTCGCCAGCTTCCTGACCAAGAACCTGCGCTACCACTGGCAGCCATGGCGCGCGCTGGTTCTGGGACACGCTGGTCGACGCCGACCTCGCCAGCAACACGCAGGGCTGGCAGTGGACCGCCGGCACCGGCGCCGACGCCGCGCCCTATTTCCGCGTGTTCAATCCGCTGCGCCAGGCCGAGACGCTTCGATCCGCGCGGCGACTACATCCGGCGCTGGGTGCCGGAGTTGGGCACGGCCGACTATCCGGCGCAGCCGATCGCGGACCTGTCCGCTTCGCGCGACGCGGCGCTCGGGGCTTTCCGCGGGCGACGCGGGGAGTAGGCTAGGGCAGGGGCGGCAGGGCAGCGGAGGTGGCATGGCTTCGGGCGAAACACGCAGCACCTACCGGCACCGGCTGCCCGTGCGGATCATGCACTGGCTCAACGTCGCCTGCCTGTTCGCGCTGGTCGGCAGCGGCCTGCAGATCTTCATCGCGCACCCGGCCCTGTACTGGGGCGACGATTCCGACTTCGCCAACCCGGCGCTGTCGCTGACCGGCAAGCCCGGCCCGGACGGCACGTTGCGCGGCACCACGCAGGTCGGTTCGCTGCGCTTCGACAGCACCGGCGTGCTCGGCGTGTCCGACAACATGCTGGGCAAGCCCGCGGTGCGCGCCTTTCCCGCCTGGGCCACCATTCCCGGCGCGCGCAACCTGGCGCAAGGCCGGCGCTGGCACTTCTTCTTCGCCTGGGTGTTCGTGATCAACGGTCTGCTGTACTGGCTGTGGAGCTGGCGCGCGCGGCACCTGCGCGAGGACCTGCTGCCGACGCAGCCGGAGCTGCGCGGCATCGGCGGCTCGATCCTCGAGCACCTGAAGTTCCGCCATCCCGAGGGCATCGAGGCGACGCGCTACAACGTGCTGCAGAAGCTGGCCTACCTGGCGGTCATCTTCGTGCTGGCGCCGGCGGCGCTGCTGACCGGGCTGGCGATGTCGCCGCAAATGGACGCGCTGCTCGCCGGCATGGTGGACCTGCTCGGCGGCCGGCAGTCGGCGCGCACCTGGCATTTCATCGTGGCCTTCGCCTTCATCGCCTTCATCCTCGTGCACGTGCTCGATGGTGCTGCTGACCGGTCCGGTGAACCAGCTGCGCGCGATGATCACCGGCCGCTACCGGGTCCGGCTCGCGGCGGAGCAGGAGGATTCGCATGGACCGCAATGAGCGCCGGCGTTTCCTCGCGCGCCTGGCCGCGGCGGCCGCGGCGACGGTCGTCGCCGGCTGCGACCGCCTGGCCGGTAACCAGGGCTTCCAGGCCCTGCTGGCCGCAGCCGACCGCCCTACGGAGGCGGCGCTGGATGCGCTGAGCCAGGACGCGCTGGCGCAGGAGTTCGGCGCCGCCGACATCTCGCCGGTGTTCAAGGCCAACGGCTCGATCAATCCGCAGACCCCCGAATACCTCGCCATGGCCGCCAACGGCTTCGCCGACTGGCGCCTGCGCGTGGGCGGGCTGGTGCGCCGTCCGCTGTCGCTGTCGCTGGCCGAGCTGCGCGCCCTGCCGGCGCGCACGCAGATCACCCGCCATGATTGCGTCGAGGGCTGGAGCTGCATCGGCAAGTGGAAGGGCGTGCCGCTGGCGCGCGTACTGGACATGGCCGGGGTGATGGACGGCGCGCGCTACGTGCTGTTCCGCTGCGCGGACAGCCTCGACCGCGACCACACGCGCTACTACGAGAGCGTGTACCTGCGCGAGGCGCGACACCCGCAAAGCATCCTGGCCTACGAGCTCAACGACGCGGTGCTCGACATTCCGCATGGCGCGCCCCTGCGGGTGCGGCTGGAGCGCAAGCTGGGCTACAAGATGGCCAAGTACCTGGTGGGCGTGGACCTGGTGGCCTCGCTGGAGGGCATCGGCGGCGGCCAGGGCGGCTACTGGGAAGACCGCGGCTACCAGTGGCACGGCGGCATTTGATTTACACCGTCGCGGCGATGCACCATCGATTCCTGCGTGGACGCCTCGTCCCGCCCGGGAATTCCAATGGCTGACGGCAGCAGGGGCAGGAAGCGGCGCGAGCCGATGTCGCGGGTGGACACCGCGTGGCTGCGCATGGAGCGCGCCACCAACCTGATGATGATCACCAGCGTGATGATGTTCGAGGAGCGGATGGACCTCGAGCGGCTCAAGCGCGTGGTGAGGACGCGCTTCCTGGCCTATCCGCGCTTCCGCCAGAAGGCCGTGGATGGCGCCGCCGGCGCCTACTGGGAAGAGGACGCCGACTTCGACCTGGACTGGCACGTGCGCCTGTCGGCGCTGCCCGGCCGCGGCGGCAAGCGCGAGCTGGAGCGCTTCGTCAGCCAGCAGGCCTCCACCCCGCTCGACAAGACCAAGCCGCTCTGGCAGTTCCACCTGGTCGAGAAATACGGCGGCGGCTCGGCGCTGGTGACCCGCATCCATCACTGCTACGCCGACGGCATGGCGCTGGTGCAGGTGATGCTCTCGATCACCGACACCGCGCGCGAGGCAAGGAAGCACGGCGACACCGCCAAGGCCTGGCTGGCGCACGGCGAGGACCAGGCGCGCGCCGGCGCCGTGGACCGCTACATGAAGCTCGGCGGGCAGATGCTCGAGAAGGGCCTGGACATCTACCGCGACCCGAACCTGGCTACGGTCATGGCGAAGGAGGGCGGCGAGATCGCGCGCGAGCTGGCGGTCGCACTGTCGCTGAGCGACGACCCGCCGACCGTGCTGCGCGGCCCCCTGGGCGTGAGCAAGCGCGTGGCCTGGGCCGACCCGCTGCCGTTGGGCGAAGTAAAGGCAATCGGCCGCGCCTTCGGCTGCACCGTCAACGACGTGCTGATGGCCTCTGCCGCGGGCGCGTTGCGCAGCTACATGATCGAGCGGGGCGAATTCACCGACGGCCGCACCATCCGCGCGACGGTGCCGGTCAACCTGCGGCCGCTCAAGCACGCGCGCAAGCTGGGCAACCATTTCGGCCTGGTGTTCCTGGACCTGCCGGTCGGCGAGGACAACCCGTGCGCGCGGCTGGAGCAGGTGGCCGATTCCATGAGTTGCTCGCAAGAATCTCGCCAAGCCATTGTTTCCTTTGGTCGCTTGGCGGCGTTGGGCATGGCGCCGCCGGGCGTGCAACGGCTTCGCGCTGGAACTCTTCAGCCGCAAGGCCTCCGCCGTGGCGACCAACGTGCCCGGCCCGCAGATGCCGCTGTACCTGGCCGGCTGCACGGTCAAGGACATGATGTTCTGGGTGCCGCAGACGGGCAGCATTGGCCTCGGCATCTCGATCCTCAGCTACCAGGGCAAGGTGCATTTCGGCCTGATCTCCGATGCCAAGCTGGTGCCCGATCCCGACTGCCATCATCCAGCGCTTCCGCCCCGAATTCGAGAAGCTGGTGTACCTGGCGCTGATGGGCGGCTGGGGCGAGGACGGCCTGCGCCCGAGCATGCCGAGTCGCTGCTCAAGGAGAAGGCATGAACGCCTGCGACATCCCTGGCATCGGGCTGCGCGTGCAGCCCAACGAGGTGCCCGATGCCGCCGCCGACATCCCGGCCGGCGAGGATCGCGGCGAGGCGGTGCTCGCCGGCGGCTGCTTCTGGTGCACGGAGGCGGTGTTCCGCCGCCTCGATGGCGTCGAGGAAGTGGTGCCCGGCTATGCCGGCGGGGCGGCCGACGCCGCCAACTACAAGGCTGTGTGCAGCGGCCGCACCGGCCATGCCGAAGTCATCCGCATCAGTCTACGACCCGAAGCGGATCAGCTACGGCCAGTTGCTGAAAGTGTTCTTCGCCGTGGCGCACGATCCCGACGCAGAAGGACCGCCAGGGCAACGACACGGGCACGCAGTACCGTTCGGCGGTGTTCCCGATGGATGCCGCGCAGCGCGCGGTGGCCGAAGCCTACATCCGCCAGCTCGATGCCTCCGGCGCCTTCGCCGGCCCGATCGCCACCACCGTCGAGCCGCTCGAGGCCTTCTTCCTGGCCGAGAGCTACCACCACGATTACGCCGAGCTCAATCCCGGCCAGGGCTACATCCAGATGGTGTCCATGCCCAAGGTCGACAAGCTCGAGCACTATTTCGCCGACCGCCTCAAGGACGTCTCGAAAATCGCGGGTCAGAGGAGATTTTCCATCGGAAAATCTCCTCTGACCCCAGTCTTCCACCGACACGGAGTCGACGCATGAAGCTGTATTACTCGCAGGGAGCCTGCTCGCTTTCTCCACACATCGCCCTGTTCGAGGCCGGTGCGGATCTCCAGGCAATCAAGGTCGGCCGCGACGAGCAGACGGAGGATGGCCGCGACTTCCGCGAGATCAATCCCTTGGCTACGTGCCGGCGCTCGAAATCGAGGGCGGCGAAGTGCTGCTCAGGGCCCGGCCATCGTGCAGTGCATCGCCGATGGTTCGCCGGCAGGCGAAGCTAGCGCCGGCCAACGGCACGCTCGAGCGCTACCGCCTGCAGTCGGCGCTCTGGGCTTCATCGATTCGGAGATCCACAAGACCGCGAGCGGCCTGTTCAAGCCCGGCCTGAGCGCCGAGGAGCGCAACGAGATCCTGGCCAGGTTCGACACCCGCTTCGAGCAGCTGGCGCGCTGGCGCGAGGGCAAGGACTGGATCGCCAACGAGGACTACAGCGTCGCCGACGCGTACCTGTTCGTGGTGACCCGCTGGCTGCAGAAGTTCGGACTGCAGCGCTGGCCCTGGGTGGCGGCGCATTTCGAGCGGGTGAAACAACGCCCGGCGGTGCAACAGGCGCTGGCGGCCGAAGGCCTGGCCTGAGATGCGGCTCAGCGTCCCGACGCCCAGGCGCAGACCAGCTCCTGGGCGATCGAGGCCGCCGCCAGCGCGGTGATCTCGCCGTGGTCGTAGGGCGGCGAGACCTCGACCACGTCCATGCCGACGATGTCCAGGCCGGCCAGGCCGCGCACCAGGCGCAGCGCCGTGGTGGGTGTCGAAGCCGCCGACCACCGGCGTGCCGGTGCCCGGCGCGAAGGCGGGGTCGAGGAAATCGACGTCGAAGCTGAGGTAGCACTTCGAGCCGCCGACCCGCGCGCGGATCTGCGCGATGGCAGCCTCCACGCCGTGTTGCGTGCAGCCGCGCGCATCGAGCACGCGGAAACCGTGGTCCGTGCGTTGAAGGTGCGCATGCCGACCTGGATCGAGCGTGCCGGGTCGACCAGGCCTTCGCGCGCCGCGTGGAAGAACATGGTGCCGTGGTCGATGCGGCCGTCCTCGTCGCTCCAGGTGTCGCGAGTGGGCGTCGAAGTGCACCAGGGCGAGCGGCCCGTGCACGGCGTGCAGGGCCTGCAGGATCGGGTAGCTGACGAAGTGGTCGCCACCCAGCGTCAGCGGCGCCGACGCCGCGCGCGGCGAAGTCCGCGAAGGCGGCGCGAATGGCTGCCGGTGCTTCCTGCGGTCGGCCCGCATCGAAGTGCACGTCGCCCCAGTCGATCACCTGCGCGCGATCGAAAGGATCGAAGTCCCAGGCGTAGGGCCGGCACCAGGCCAGCGAAGCGGATGCGGCGCGGATCGCCCGCGGCCCGAAGCGGGTGCCCGGGCGATTGGTGGTGGCCAGGTCGTAGGGCACGCCGACGACGGCGAGGTCCACGCCTTCCAGGTCCTTCGAGTAGCGGCGGCGCAGGAAACTCAATGCGCCGGAATAGGTCGGCTCGGCGCGCGTGCCGTAGGCGGTGTCGCGGGTGAAGGCGAGGTCGGTCGGGCTGGGCGGCGGATCCGGCGTGGACATCAGGCTACTTCATCGTCGGCATGCCGAACTCGGCGGCGCGCGGGCCCTCCGGCCAGCGCGCCGTCACCGTCTTCATGCGCGTGTAGAAGCGCACGCCATCCGGCCCATGCATGTGCAGCGGCCCGAACAGCGAGCGTTTCCAGCCGCCGAAGCTGTGGAAGGCCATCGGCACCGGGATCGGCACGTTGATGCCGACCATGCCGACCTGCACGCGGTGCGCGAAGTGCGCGCGCGGCGTCGCCGTCGCGGGTGAAGATGGCGGTGCCGTTGCCGTACTCGTGTTCGTCCACGAGCTTGAGCGCGCCCTCGAAATCCGCCACGCGCACCACGACAGCACCGGCCCGAAGATTTCCTCGCGGTAGATGCGCATGTCCGGCGTGACGTGGTCGAACAGCGTGCCGCCGAGGAAGAAGCCGTCGCGGCCGGCGACCTTCGGCCGCGGCCGTCCACCACCAACTGCGCGCCCTCGCTTTCGCCCAGGTCCACGTAGGCGCTGACCGTGTCGCGATGCTGGCCGGTGACCAGCGGGCCCATGTCGGGCTCGTCGCTAGCGACGCAGCCCGGGCCGATCTTCAGTGCTTCGACGCGCGGCTTGAGCTTCGCCACCAGTGCGTCGGCGGTGGCGTCGCCCACGCACACCGCCACCGAGATCGCCATGCAGCGTTCGCCGGCGGAGCCGTAGCCGGCGCCCAGCAGCGCGTTCGCGGCCTGCTCGAGGTCGGCGTCGGGCATCACCACCATGTGGTTCTTGGCGCCGCCCAGCGCCTGCACGCGCTTGCCGGCGGCGCTGCCGCGCGCGTAGATGTACTCGGCGATCGGCGTCGAGCCGACGAAGCTGATCGCCTGCACGCGCGGGTCGTCCAGCAGCGCGTCCACCGCTTCCTTGTCGCCATGCACGACGTTGAACACGCCGTCGGGCAGGCCGGCTTCGCTCAGCAGGCGCGCCAGCAGCAGCGGCGGCGTCGGATCGCGTTCCGAGGGCTTGAGGATGAAGGTGTTGCCGCAGGCCAGGGCGACCGGGAAACATCCACATCGGCACCATGCACGGGAAGTTGAACGGCGTGATGCCGGCGACCACGCCCAGCGGCGCGTACTCGCTCCAGCTGTCGACGCCGCCGCCGACGTTCATCGAGTGCTCGCCCTTGAGCAGGTGCGGGATGCCGCAGGCGAACTCCACCACTTCCATGCCGCGGGTCAGTTCGCCGCGGGCGTCGGACAGCACCTTGCCGTGCTCGGCGCTGATCGCGCGCGCGATCGCGTCGGCATCGCGCGCCAGCAGTTCCTTGAACTTGAACAGGATGCGCGCGCGGTTGAGCGGCGTGGTCGCCGCCCAGGCCGGGAATGCCTGCCGCGGCGACAGCCACCGCGGCGCGCACTTCTTCGGCGGAGGCCAGCGGGACCTGCTTGGCGACCGCTCCGGTGGCCGGGTCGTAGACGTCGGCGCGGCGCGCGCGCCGCCGCCGCTGGAGTGCCCGCCCTTCGATGAAGTGCGGGACTTGCTGCATCAGGCGATCGCTTCGGCCGCCGGCACGTAGTCGTAGCCCAGGTCGCGGGCCACCGCTTCGTAGGTCACCTTGCCTTCGTGCACGTTGAGGCCGGCCAGCAGGTGCGGGTCGTCCAGCATCGCGCGCAGGCCCTTGTTGGCCAGCTGCACCGCGAAGGGCAGGGTGGCGTTGGTGAGCGCGAAGGTGGAAGTGCGCGCCACGCCGCCGGGCATGTTGGCGACGCAGTAGTGGATGATGCCGTCCACTTCGTAGGTCGGGTTCTGGTGGGTGGTCGCCTTCGAGGTCTCGAAGCAGCCGCCCTGGTCGATGGCCACGTCCACCAGCACCGAGCCCGGGCGCATCAGCGACAGCTGCGAACGCGAGATCAGCTTCGGCGCGGCGGCGCCGGGGATCAGCACCGCGCCGATCACCAGGTCGGTGTCCGGCAGTCGTTCCTCGATGGCGTCGTGGGTCGAGTAGATCGTGGTCAGTCGGTCGCCGTAGAGCTCGTCGAGTTCCTTCAGGCGCTCGCAGCGAGCGGTCGAGGATGGTGACGTGGGCATTCAGGCCCATGGCCATGCGCGCGGCATTGATGCCGACCACGCCGCCGCCGATCACCAGCACTTCGGCCGGCTTCACGCCCGGCACGCCGCCGAGCAGCACGCCGGAGCCGCCCTGCGCCTTCTCCAGCGCGTGCGCGCCGGCCTGGATCGACATGCGTCCGGCGACTTCGCTCATCGGCGCCAGCAGCGGCAGGCCGCCGTTGCGGTCGGTGACGGTTTCATAGGCGATCGCGGTGACGCCGGACTGGCGACCAGCGCCTTGGTCTGCGCCGGATCCGGCGCGAGGTGCAGGTAGGTGTAGAGGATCTGGCCCTTGCGCAGCATCGCGCACTCGACCGGCTGCGGCTCCTTGACCTTGATGATCATGTCGCGCGCTGGCGAAGATTTCCGTCGCGGTGTCGACGATCTCGGCGCCGGCCTTGCGGTACATCTCGTCGGTCAGGCCGATGGACTTGCCGCCGTCGCTGCTGGACCATCACCTGGTGGCCGTTCGCGATCAGTTCGCGCGCGCCGGCCGGGGTCAGGCCGATCGCGGTACTCGTGGTTCTTGATTTCCTTGGGGACGCCGATAAGCATGGTCTAGCCCTCCCGGGGCGCTAAATAGCCGCCCGTTGTAGCTGCCGCTCAGGGCGTGGCCCGGATCGCCTCGGCGAGGCGCGAAACGATCGCCGTCGATGTGCGCCGTCCCCAGCATCAGCGGCGGCGACAGCGCGATCACGTCGCCGGTGCAGCGGATCAGCAGGTCCTGGTCGTGGAAGCAGCGGGTGAACACCTCGTAGCCGCGTGCGCCGGGCTGGCCCGGGCGGGGCGCGAGTTCCACCGCGCCGATCAGGCCGAAGTTGCGGATGTCGATCACGTTCGGCAAGCTCGCGCAGGCCATGCAAGGCGTCTTCCCAGTACGGCGCCCAGCTCGATCGCCTTTTCGAACAGCCCCTCTTCCTCGTAGGTGTCGAGCGCGGCCAGCGCCGCGGCGCAGGCGAGCGGGTGGCCGGAATAGGTGTAGCCGTGGAAGAGGTCGATGGCGCCGTCGGGCCCCTGCATGAAGGCTGTCGTGCACCGCTTCCGAGACGAACACCGCGCCCATCGGCACGCTGCCGTTGGTCAGGCCCTTGGCGGTGGTGATCAGGTCCGGGGTGACGCCGAAGCGCTGCGCCGCGAAGGCCTTGCCGACGCGGCCGAAGCCGGTGATCACCTCGTCGAAGATCAGCAGGATGCCGTGCTTGGTGCAGATCTCGCGCAGCCGCTGCAGGTAGCCCTCCGGCGGCAGCACCACGCCGGCCGAACCGGAGATGGGTTCGACGATGACCGCGGCGATGGTGGAGGCATCGTGCAGCGCGACCAGCCGCTCGAGATCCTCGGCCAGCTCGGCGCCGTACTGCGGCAGGCCGCGGCTGAAGGCGTTGCGCTCGATGTCCAGCGTGTGCCGCAGGTGGTCCACGCCCGGCAGCATGGCGCCGAAGTACTTGCGGTTGTTGGGCATGCCGCCGACCGAGATGCCGCCGAAGCCGACGCCGTGGTAGCCCTTCTCGCGGCCGATCAGGCGCGTGCGCTGGCCTTCGCCGCGGACGCGATGGTAGGCGAGCGCGATCTTCAGTGCGGTGTCCACCGATTCGGAGCCCGAGTTGGTGAAAAAGACGTGCTTGAGCGTGCCCGGCGCGATCGCCGCCAGCCGCTCGGCCAGCACGAAGGGCAGGGGGTGGCCCATCTGGAAGGTGGGCGCGAAATCCATGCGTCGCGATCTGCCGCTGCACGGCCTCGACGATGCGCGGGCGCGAATGGCCGGCGTTGCAGCACCACAGGCCGGCGGTGCCGTCGAGGATCTCGCGGCCGTCCATGCTGCGGTAGTACATGTCCTTGGCGCCGACCAGCAGGCGCGGCTGCTGCTTGAACTGGCGGTTGGCGCGTGAACGGCATCCAGAAGGCGTCCATGGCCCCGGGGTGGCGGGTCGCCTGCGCCTGGTAAAAACCGCCGAGTTCCTCGGCGGACCGCGTGCTATCCCTGGCTTCCGGCGTCATGGCGGCAAATTCGCGTTCTGGTCCGGAAAAACTAGCAGTGTTGAATAAACTTTACAACTGTTGCGGGTCTTGCGGCTGATTGACCCGAATTGGCCGTGGTGTTAAATATTCCGCATCACTCTGAACACCCCGGACGGACGCCAGAAGCGCATGGATATCGGTTCCCGCCTGCACGCGGTGCGCATGTCGAAGGGCCTGAGCCAGCGCGAGCTGGCCAAGCGCGTGGGCGTCACCAACAGCACCATCTCGCTGATCGAGCAGAACAAGGTCAGCCCCTCGGTGAGTTCGCTGAAGAAGGTGCTCGACGGCATCCCGATCTCGCTGGCCGACTTCTTCACCCTCGACCTGGCCGGCGACAGCAGCGACGGTCCCTACTACGAGGCGCAGGACCTGCCCGACGTCGGCAACAACGACATCCACTACTTCCTGGTCGGCAAGCGCCGCGGCAACCGGCAGATGTGCATCCTGCGCGAGGTGATGCCGCCGGGCACCGACACCGGCGACACCATGCTCAGCCACGACGGCGAGGAAGGCGGGGTGATCGTGCAGGGCCAGGTCGAGATCACCGTGGGCGAGCGCGTCAAGGTGCTTGGCCCCGGCGAGGCCTACTATTTCGAAAGCCGCACCCCGCACCGCTTCCGCAACGTCGGCAACGTGGACGCGGTCATCGTCAGCGCCAACACGCCGGCCACCTTCTGAGGGGCGAACCATGGGCACCGCCAAGAGCGGCATTCCGAACACGCAGTCCGAGTGGCAGGCGCACGCGGATTCCCTGCGCCTGCGCAACCAGGCCTTCATTGACGGACGCTTCGTGGACGCGGCCTCGGGCAAGCGCTTCGACTGCGTCAGCCCGATCGACGGGCGCGTGCTGACGCAGGTCAGCGAGTGCGGAGAGGAGGATGTCGAACGCGCAGTCACCGCGGCCCGGCGCGCCTTCGACGCGGGTGCGTGGTCGAACGCGTCGCCGGTGCATCGCAAGAAGACCCTGCTGCGGCTTTCGCGCCTCATCGAGCAACACAAGCTCGAGTTCGCGCTGCTGGAAACCCTGGACATGGGCAAGCCGATCGGCGATTCGATGTCCGTCGACGTGGACGCCAGCGTCCGCTGCATCGAACTGGACCGCCGAGGCGATCGACAAGGTCTTACGACGCAGATCGCGCCGACCGGCCAGGACGAACTGGGCCTGATCACCCGCGAGCCGCTCGGCGTGGTCGCGGCGATCGTGCCGTGGAACTTCCCGCTGCTGATGGCGGCCTGGAAGATCGCGCCGGCGCTGGCCACCGGCAACAGCGTGCTGCTCAAGCCTTCCGAGAAATCGCCGCTGAGCGCGCTGCGCCTGGCCGAACTGGTGGCGGAAGCGGGCATCCCCGAGGGCGTGTTCAACGTGCTGCCGGGCTTCGGCCACGGCTGCGGCGAGGCGATGGCGCTGCACATGGACGTGGACGGGCTGGTGTTCACCGGCTCCACCGCCGTGGGCAAGCACCTGATGCAATGCGCCGGCCGCTCCAACATGAAGCGCGCCTACATGGAGTGCGGCGGCAAGAGTCCGAACATCGTTTTCGCCGATGCGCCCGACCTCCAGGCGGCGGCGACCGCGGCCGCCGGCGCGATCTTCTACAACCAGGGCGAGGTGTGCACCGCCGCCTCGCGCCTGCTGGTGGAGCGCAGCATCAAGGACGAGTTCGTGGCGATGGTGGTCGAGGCCGGCAAGGCCATGCATCCCCGCCATCCGCTCGATCCCGGCGCGCTGATGGGCGCGATGGTGGATCGCGTGCAGATGGAGCGCGTGCTCGGCTACATCGCCCACGGCCGCGAGGAAGGCGCCAGGCTGGCGCTGGGCGGCGGCCAGGTGCATGGCGAGTCCGGTGGCTTCTACATCGAGCCGACCGTGTTCGACGATGTCGCGCCCGGCATGAAGATCTCGCGTGAGGAAATCTTCGGACCGGTGCTGGCGGCGATCGCCTTCGACAGCGAGGAAGAGGCGGTGCGCATCGCCAACGACAGCATCTACGGACTGGCTGCCGCGCTGTGGACGCAGAACCTTTCGCGGGCGCACCGCGTGGCGCGCAAGCTGCGCGCCGGCAGCGTGTGGGTGAACTACTGGGATGGCGGCGACATGACCGCGCCCTTCGGCGGTTACAAGCAGAGCGGCAACGGCCGCGACAAGTCGCTGCAGGCCTTCAGCAAGTACACCGAAACCAAGGCAACCTGGATCAATCTTGGATAGTCGAAACACGGGGCTTCCTGCCCCGGTTTCGACGGCCGGCGCGAAAAGCGTGGTTTTCACGCCGGCCCCGCCGATGCTGCGCATCGGCGCCGGCACATCCCTGTGCCGGGTCCCGCGTCAGAGTACCGAACGCGCCTTGTCCTGCATGAAGCCGAGCAGGGCGGTGAGCCCGTTGCTGCGCGTCGGCGACAGGTGCTTGGCCAGACCGATGTCGGCGATGTAGTCGGGTGGCGTGGCCAGGATCTCCTGCGCGCTGCGCCCCGAGTACACGCGTAGGGCAAGATAGACCAGCCCGCTGACGATGCTGGAGTCGCTGATCGCGCGGAAATCCAGTCGCGCCGCATCGCCCTCGCCGACGATCCACACCATTGACTGGCAGCCGCGCAGGCGATTTTCCTCGATCTTCAAGGCCTCCGGCAGGTCAGGCAGCTTCCTGCCCAGGTCGATCAGGTACTGGTAGCGCTCGGACCAGTCGCCGAAGAAGGCGAACTCCTCGGCGATCGCGCGCTCGGCCTCGACCGCGCTGGCTTCGATCGGGAACATCAGCCGCGCCGCCAGCGCACGCCCTGCGCGGTGTCCTCGAGCTGCACGCCTTCGGCGGCGAGCTGCGCCGCGCAGCGCGTCGGCGCGCTGGAAGTCGCGCGCCTGCTTGGCGGCCGTGCGCTCGTCCACCAGCGCCTGGATGCGCGCCTCGTCGTCGCCGCCGCGCCCGAACCAGGCTTCCGGGTCCTGCTGCAGCAGGCCCATGATCGCGCCGGCGGAAAGCAGCTGCGCCTTCAGTCGCCGGCGCTCTGCGACCGAATCGCTGCGCCGCGCCTCGGCGGCGAAGCCGGCCATCTCGGCCAGCACTGCCGGCGTGTTGAGGTCGTCGCACAGGGCCGCCTCGACGCTCGCGCGGCAGCTCGGCTCCGCCGCGACCTCGATATCGGCGAGGTCGCGCAGGGTGCCGTACAGGCGGTTGAGCGTGCTGATGCTCTGCTCGATGGTGGCCGTCGGACCAGTCCAGCGGCTGCCGGTAGTGCGCCGACAGCAGCGCGTAGCGCAGCGCCTCCGGCGGCTGCGTGGCCAGCAGCTCGTGCAGCACGCTGACGTTGCCCAGCGACTTCGACATCTTGCTGCCGCCGAAGTTGAGCATGCCGTTGTGCAGCCAGAAGCGCGCGAACACCTTGCCGCCGTGCGCGCAGGTGCTCTGCGCCAGCTCGTTCTCGTGATGCGGGAACTGCAGGTCGACGCCGCCGGCGTGGATATCGATCGTCTCGCCCAGGTGCGCCTCGGCCATCGCCGAGCACTCGATGTGCCAGCCCGGGCGGCCGATGCCCCAGGGCGAGTCCCAGCCGGGCAGGTCGGGCGTGGAGGGCTTCCACAGCACGAAGTCGCCGGGGTCGCGCTTGTAGGGCGCGACCTCGACCCGGGCGCCGGCCAGCATCTCGTCCGGCGGGCGGCGCGACAGCGTGCCGTAGTCGGCGAAGCTGGCGACCGAGAACAGCGCATGGCCGTCGGCGACGTAGGCGTGGCCGGAGTCGATCAGCTGCTCGATCATGGCGATGATCTGCGCCATGTGCTCGGTGGCGTGCGGCTCCACGTCCGGTGGCGCCACGCCCAGCCGGAGCATGTCGTCGCGGTAGGCCTCGGTATACTTCGCGGTGATCTCGCCGATCGGCACGCCCAGTTCCCGGGCGGCGTTGTTGATCTTGTCGTCCACGTCGGTGATGTTGCGGGCGTAGACCAGGCGCGGGTAGTGGCGGCGCAGCAGGCGCGCCAGCACGTCGAACACCACCGGCCCGCGGGCGTTGCCGATGTGCACGTAGTTGTAGACCGTAGGCCCGCACAGGTACATGGTCACGCGCGCCGGATCCAGCGGCGCGAAGGCCTCGAGGCGGCGGCTCAGGTTGTTGTAGAGGCGGATTTCCATGCCGCGATTCTAGCAAGGCGCCTCCGGCCGACCCATCCGCTTTCGTGCGGATTCAGTTGGGAAGTGCTTGAATGGGGCATCTCCGGAGGCGATATGTCCTTGCGCGCGCCGCTCCTCGCTCTCTTCCTGCTGCTGGCGGCCTTCCCGCTGGCGGCGCAGGAGACCCGCGTCGAGGAGAACGTGACCTGGGCCTGGGCGCAGGTGCTGCGCGCCTCGCCGGTGTACCGGATGGTGCAGGTGCCGACCACCGAGCAGCGCTGCAATTCGGCCGCGCCCGCCGCCAATGCCCGCGGCGCCCGCGACGCGGGTTCCTGCCGGACCGTCTCCGTCGTCTACCAGGAGCGGCGCCTGGTGGGCTACGACGTCGAATACGCCTGGAAGGGCGAGAAATACATGTCGCGCCTGCTGGCCGATCCCGGCAGCCGCCTGCGCATCCGCATCGCGGTCATGCCGGACGACCCGTCGGTGGACCGTCATTGAGTTGCGGGCTCGAACCAGCCCCGTGCATACTTCCGCCTCCATGACGCATCGCCACGCCGACGCCGAGATCCTCACTGCCGCCCGCATGGCCGCCGGCATGACTTCACGCGCGCGCCGACCGGAATCCCACCATCCCGCTGGGTAGACCGGTTCGCGTCCCGACGTGAGCTTCCGGAAAAAGCCCAGCCGCCGCGCTGGGCTTTTTCGTTTCCACTTCCCGATATCCGTTTTTCTCATTCGCAAGGACCGCCGATGAAGCACTTCCTCAACACCCAGGACTGGAGCCGCCCCGAGCTCGACGCGCTGCTGGTGCAGGCCGCCGCGCTTCAAGCGCTCGCCGCGCGGGCGGCCAGCTGGAGGGGCGCAGCATCGCGCTGGTGTTCTTCAATCCCTCGCTGCGCACGCGCACCAGCTTCGAGGTCGGCGCCTTCCAGCTGGGCGGGCACGCGGTGGTGCTGGCGCCGGGCAAGGACGCCTGGCCGATCGAGTTCGACTACGGCACGGTCATGGACGGCGACGCCGAGGAGCACATCGCCGAGGTCGCGCGCGTGCTGTCGCGCTACGTGCGACCTGATCGGCGTGCGCGCCTTCCCGAAGTTCCGCGACTGGTAGGTGGACCGCGAGGACCGCGTGCTGCGCGGCTTCGCCCGCCACGCCACGGTGCCGGTGATCAACCTGGAGACCATCACCCACCCCTGCCAGGAGCTGGCGCACGTGCTGGCGCTGCAGGAGCGCTTCGGCGCCGACCTGCGCGGCCGCAAGTACGTGCTGACCTGGACCTACCACCCGAAGCCGCTCAACACCGCCGTGGCCAATTCCGCGCTGACCATCGCCACCCGCATGGGCATGGACGTGACCCTGCTGTGCCCGACGGCCGACTACCTGCTCGACCAGCGCTACATGGAGATCGGCGCGCGACAATGTCGGCGGAAAGCGGCGGCTCGCTGCGCGATCAGCCACGACATCGACGACGGCTTATCGCCGGCGCCGACGTCGTCTACGCCAAGAGCTGGGGCGCGCTGCCGTACTTCGGCGACTGGGACGGGAGACAGCCCGATTCGCGAGCAGCTCAAGCACTTCATCGTCGACGAGGCGAAGATGGCGCTGACCAACCACGGCGTGTTCAGCCACTGCCTGCCGCTGCGCCGCAACGTCAAGGCGACCGATGCGGTGATGGATTCGCCGGCCTGCATCGCCATCGACGAGGCCGAGAACCGGCTGCACGTGCAGAAGGCGGTGATGGCGGCGCTGGTCGGCGCCGCCGCGAACGAACTCGAAGGAAGCGCGCCATGAGCAAGGACACCGGGCAGACAAGGACATCGTGCTGGCGTTCTCCGGAGGGCTCGACACCAGCTTCTGCATTCCCTGGCTGCAGGAGCGCGGCTGGGCCGTGCATACCGTGTTCGCCGACACCGGCGGCGTGGACGCCGACGGAGCGCGAGTTCATCGAGGCACGCGCGCGCGGAGCTGGGCGCGGCCTCGCATGTCACCGTGGACGGCGGTGCCGCGCGATCTGGGACGGCTTCGTGAAGCCCTTCCTGATGGCAGGGCGAGGGCTACCAGGGCCAGTACCCGCTGCTCGTTTCGGACCGCTACCTGATCGTCGAGCGCGGCCTTGGCGCGCTGCGCCGAACTCGGGCACGCGCGCGATCGCGCATGGCTGCACCGGCATGGGCAACGACCAGGTGCGCTTCGACCTGACCGTGAAGGCGCTCGGCGACTACGAGATCGTGGCGCCGATCCGCGAGATCCAGAAGGAGCACACGCAGACCCGCGCCTACGAGCAGGCGTACCTGGAAGAACGCGGCTTCGCGGTGCGCGCCAAGCAGCAGGCCTACACCATCAACGAGAACCTGCTCGGGCTGACCATGTCCGGCGGCGAGATCGATCGCTGGGAAGCGCCGGGCGAGGGCGCGCGCGGCTGGTGCGCGCCGCGCGCCGAGTGGCCGGCGCAAGCCGCTGCGCGCTGCGCCTGCGCTTCGAGCGCGGCGAGCCGGTCGCGCTCGACGGCGAGGCGCTGGCCGGCGCCGTGCTGCTGGCGCGCCTCAACCAGGCCTTCGCCGCCTATGGCGTCGGCCGCGGCATGTACACCGGCGACACCACCATCGGCCTCAAGGGCCGCATCGTGTACGAGGCGCCCGGCCTCGACCGCGCTGCTCGCCGCGCACCGCGCGCTCGAGGAAGCGGTGCTGACCAAGGCGCAGAACCGCTTCAAGCCGGCGGTCGGCGAAGCAAGTGGGTGGAGCTCGTCTACGAGGGCTTCTTCCACGATCCGCTGAAGTCCGACCTCGAGGCCTTCCTCGCGTCCAGCCAGCGCTGCGTCAACGGCGAGGTCGTGCTGCGAAACCCGCGGCGGCACGCGTCGACGCGGTGGCGGTGCGCTCGCCGCACATCCTGCACGCCAAGGGCGCCACCTATGCGCAGTCGGCGGACTGGGGCGTGGCCGAGGCCGAAGGCTTCATCCAGCTCTACGGCATGAGCAGCACGCTGTGGGCGGAGAAGTGCAACCGGCTGAGCGATGCGCGCGCAGCATCCTGACCCACCTGGACGGCGCTGGTCGGCTTCGACACGCGCAACCCGCCGCGCCGGATCGGCGCCGGCGGCATCTTCGACTACCTGCGCGCGCAGCTTGCCGGACTTCGACGTTCGAATCTGAACGACCACGGCGCGGGCGCGGTGTCGCTGCTGGCCGTGGCGTGGCCAGACCACGCGATGTGTTCAACGTGCACCTGGACACGGTGCCGTCCTCGCCCGGCTGGAGCGACGACCCGCACGTGCTGCGCCTGGCACGGCGAGCGCGCGATCGGCCTGGGCGCCTGCGACATCAAGGGCGCCGCGGCCTGCCTGCTGGCGGCGGCGGCAACTATCGCCAGGCGCCGGTGGCGTTGCTGTTCAGCAGCGACGAGGAAGCCAATGACGCGCGCTGCATCGCTGCATTCCTGGCCTCGGATCACGGCTTCGACGAAGCGATCGTCGCCGAGCCGACGCAGGCGCGAGGCGGTGCTCGCGCATCGTGGCATTTCGCTCGGTCCTGCATGCACTTTCGCGGCCAGCGCCGGCCATGCCTCGGCGGCGGACGCGCTGCGAGCTCAGCGCCCTGCACCAGGCCATGCGCTGGGGCGCGAGGGCGCTGGACTTCGTCGAGTCGCAGGCGCATGCGCGCTTCGGCGGACTTACCGGGCTGCGCTTCAACATCGGGCGCATCGAGGGCGGCATCAAGGCCAACATGATCGCGCCTACGGCCGAAGCTGCGCTTCGGCTTCCGGCCGCTGCCCTCGCAGGACGCGGACGCAGCTGCATGCGCAGCTTCGCGCGCTTTTGCCGCGCCGGAGGCGCTGGCGGCCTACGAGGAAACGCTTCCGCGGACCCGTCCTGCCCGCGGGCGACGTCGCCGGCGCCGAGGCGCGGCGGCTGGCCGCGCGCGACCTCGCCGACGAGCTCGGCCTGCCGATCGGCAACGCCGTGGACTTCTGGACCGAGGCCGCGCTGTTCTCCGCCGGCCGGCTATACCGCGCTGGTGTTCGGGCCGGGCGACATCGCCCAGGCCCACACCGCCGACGAATGGGTCGCGCTCGACGCAACTGGACGACAGTCGCCGACAGCTACCTGATCGCATCATGGGAGGCGCGCGCCATGGACTGACCTGCGCCCGACCATCGTGCGGCTGCTGTCCAACATGGCCAGCGCCGAAGGAGATCCAGCAGTACCTCAAGCGCTTCTCGCAGCTCGACGCGGCGCGCTTCGCCGTGGTCAAGGTCGGCGGCGCGGTCCTGCGCGACGAACTCGAGGCGCTGGTGTCCGTCGCTCGCCTTCCTGCAGCAGGTCGGCCTGACGCCGATCGTGCTGCACGGTGCCGGCCCGCAGCTCGACGAGGAGATGGCCGCCGCCGGCATCGAGAAGCGCGACCGTGGATGGCCTGCGGTCACCGACGCGCCCGTGCTCGGCCGTCGTGCGGCGCGTGTCGCAGCAGGAAAACCTGCGCCTGGTGGAGGCGCTGCAGGCGCAGGGCGTGCGCGCCACCTCGATCACCGCGCGGCGTGTTCGAGGCCGAGCTAGCTCGACGCAGCGCAGTTACGGCCTGGTCGGCAAGGTCGACGCGGGTCGACACCGCGCCAGCATCAAGGCCGCGATCAAGGTGCGGCTCGATCCCGGTGATCGCCTCGCTGGGCGAAACCGCCGGCGGGCAGATCCTCAACGTCAACGCCGACTGGGCCGCCAACGAACTGGTCAAGACGCTGCAGCCCTACAAGATCATCTTCCTCACCGGCACCGGCGGCCTGCTCGACGGCGAGGGCGAGCTGATCGACTCGATCAACCTGAGCACCGAGTACGAGGCGCTGCTGGCGCAGCCCTGGCTGCACTCGGGCATGCGCGTGAAGATCGAGCAGATCCACGACCTGCTGATGCACCTGCCGCCGTCCTCGCTCGGTCTCGATCACGCGCCCCGACGAGCTGGCCAAGGAGCTGTTCACGCACCGCGGCTCGGGCACCCTGGTGCGCCGCGGCGAGAAGATCCGCGTCGTCGAGGGTTGGCAGGACCTGGACCTGGAGCGGCTGCGCGCGCTGATCGAATCCGGCTTCGGGCGCAAGCTCGCGCCCGACTACTTCGAGAAGCTCGGCGCCTACCGCGTGTTACGTCAGCGAGCACTACCGCGCGGCGCTGGTGCTGACGCTGGAGGAGGGCATCCCGCACCTGGACAAGTTCGCGGTCAGCGAGGACGCGCAGGGCGAGGGCCTGGGGCGCGCCGCCTGGCAGGTGATGCGCGCGGCGGTGCCGCGGCTGTTCTGGCGCTCGCGCTGGGACAATCCGGTCAACGATTTCTATTTCGACGAGTCCGAAGGTTGCGTGAAGGGCGAGGCCTGGAACGTGTTCTGGTACGGCCTGGAATCCTTCGATGAAATCCGCTTCGCGGTGGACCACTGCCGGGCGCGCCCGGCTTCCCTGAAGGACAAGGCATGAGCGATTTCTGGACCTCGCCGGTGACCCTGCAGGGCCGGCACGTGCGCCTGGAGCCGCTGGCGCTCGAGCACGCGCCGGGCCTGCGTCGCGGCACTGGCGGACGGCGAGCCGTGGCGGCTGTGGTACACCGCCGTGCCCACGCCCGATGGCCTCGAGGCCTACCTGCACACGGCCTTGCAGGGCCAGCAGGCCGGCACCGACCTGCCCTTCGTGGTGCGCGATGGCGCCGGCGAGATCGTCGGCTGCACGCGCTACTGCCGCATCGAGCAGGCCAACCACCGGCTCGAGATCGGCTACACCTGGTACGCGCAGCGGGTGCAGCGTACCGCGCTCAACACCGAGGCCAAGCGCCTGCTGCTCGGCCATGCCTTCGACACGCTGGGCGGCGATCGCGGTCGAGTTCCGCACCGACTGGTTCAACCAGCGCTCGCGCGCCGCGATCGCGCGGCTGGGCGCGAAGCAGGACGGCGTGCTGCGCAATGCCTTCCGCCGCGCGGACGGCAGCATGCGCGATACCGTCGTGTTCTCGATCATCGAATCGGAGTGGCCGACGGTGAAGCGGCACCTCGACCATGAGCTCGAACGCAACATGGAGCAGCCGTGAAGCGCCTGCAACTGGGCCTGGTCGGCGCGCGCGGCCATGTCGGCAGCGAACTCATCCGCCTGGTCGCCGGCCATCCGGACTTCGAACTGAATTTCGTCGCCTCGCGCGAGCGCGAGGGCCAGCAGCTGTCCGAGCACGAGCCGGTCGCCGACAGTGCGCTGCGCTACGTCAACCCGACCGTGGCCGAGGCGGCCGCGCTGGGCGTCGACGCGCTGGTGCTGGCGCTGCCCAACGGCAAGGCCGCGGACTTCGTCGCGGCGGTGGACGCGCTGGCGCCGGAGACCGTGGTGCTCGACCTGTCCGCCGACTTCCGCTTCGACGATGGCTGGTACTACGGCCTGCCGGAGCTCACGCGCAGCAAGGCCGCCGGCGCGAAGCGGATTTCCAACCCGGGTTGCTACGCGACCGCGATGCAGCTGGCGCTGGCACCGCTGTGCGACCAGCAGTCGGCGCCGCCGCAGTGCTTCGGCGTCTCAGGCTACTCCGGCGCCGGCACCAGTCCCTCCGACAAGAATGACCCGGACAAGCTGCGCGACAACCTGATGCCCTATGCACTGACCGGCCACATCCATGAGCGCGAGGTGGCGCGGCAACTGGGCCAGGCGGTGGAGTTCATGCCGGAGGTGGCGGCGCATTTCCGCGGCATCTGCATGACCGTGAACGCGCACCTGACGCGGCGCTGGGAGCTGGCGCAGGTGCGCGACCTGTTCCGCCGCCACTACGACGACGAAGCGCTGGTGGAGGTGCTGGACGAAGTGCCGTGGGTGAGCCGGATTGCAGGCCAACCGGGCGCGCAGGTGGGCGGCTTCACACTGTCTTCGGACGGCCGGCGGCTGGTGCTGGTGTGCACGCTCGACAACCTGCTGAAAGGCGCCGCCACGCAGGCCCTGCAGAACCTCAACCTGGCCTTCGGGCTGGACGAACTGGCGGGCATTCCGCTGCAAGGAGCGCCGGCATGAGCACACTGCTGTGGCAGAAGGAGGGCGTGCAGGTGGACGCGCGCATCCAGCGCTTCCTGGCCGGCGACGACATCGTCCACGACCGCGCGCTGTTCGCCTACGACCTGCGCGCCAGCGCCGCGCACGCGGAAGGGCTGGCGAACATCGGCATGCTGACGGCGGCGGAGCTCGAGGCCCTGAAGCGTGAACTGTCGGCGCTCGGGTCCGAATTCGAGTCCGGCGAATTCCTGCTCGACGGCCGCTTCGAGGACGGGCACTCGGCGATCGAGGCGCGGCTGGTCGAAAGGCTCGGCGACACCGGCAGGAAGATCCACGCCGGCCGCAGCCGCAACGACCAGGTGCTGGTGGCAACGCGGCTGTACCTGCGCGATGCGCTCGCCACGCTGAAGCAGCAATGCCTCGCGATCGCGCGAGTGGCGCTGGACCGCGCGGCGACGGACGGCGCGCTGCCTTTGCCCGGCTACACGCACCTGCAGCGTGCCGTGGTCAGCTCGGCGGCGATGTGGTGGACGGCCTGGGCCGAGGCCTACATCGACGACGCGCAGCTGGCAGGCGACAGCGCGCGCTGGGTGGATGCCAACCCGCTGGGCTCCGCGGCCGGCTATGGCGTCAACCTTGCACTGGATCGCGCGCACACCACGCGCGCGCTCGGGTTTTCGCGCATGCAGGTGGCGGCGACCTACGCGCAGCTGTCGCGCGGCAAGTTCGAACTGCAGGCGCTGTCGGCGCTGTCGCAGGCGCTGCTCGACCTGCGCCGCCTGGCCTGGGACCTCAGCCTGTATGCGAGCGCGGAGTTCGGTTTCGTATCCTTGCCGACGCAGTACACCACTGGCTCCTCGCTGATGCCGAACAAGCGCAATCCGGACCTGGTCGAGCTGCTGCGCGCCAGCCATGCCGTGGTCGCGGGGGCGCGCACGGAGATCGAGCAACTGCTGTCGCTGCCTTCCGGCTACCACCGCGACCTGCAATATTCGAAGGCGCCGCTGCTGCGCGCCTTCAGCCATGGCCTGGACGCACTGGCGCTGGTGCCCGACCTGCTCGCGGGAATGCAGTGGCGGCCGGAGGCGATGCGCGCCGCCATCGATGCCGGCATGTTCGCCACCGACCGCGCGATCGAACTGGCGGCAGGCGGGATTCCCTTCCGCGAAGCCTATGTACAGGCGGCGGCCGGACAGCTGCCCAGCCACGGCGCCGACCCGGATGCCAGCCTGGCGGCGCGGCTCTCGCCTGGTTCGGGCGCAAACCTCGAAGCGGATCTGGGCACATTGCGTGCGCGCCTTGCGGAAGTGGCCGCGCACCCGGCGTGGCCGCAAAGCTGATGCCTCGGCGGCCCGGCCTCGCGAACGAGTTGCGCGGCGCGGGGCGCCTCGCCGTGGATGGGGTCACCGGCATCGCCGACCTGGTGGAAGCCGTGCACGCCGCCATCGCCCATCTCCCGGTCGCTTTCGGCGCCAGGCCGCCAAAGTCCACCAGCGGCATCGCGCGGGTGGCCTACAACAGCGTTCGCGGTGTCACCCGTGTTGTCGGCGCGGGGGTCGACAACTCCTTGGCTGCGCTCGCGCCGCTGCTGGACACCACCGCCTTTTCCGCGCAGCGGGAGGCATTGGTGGCGGTTCTGAACGGCGTACTCGGCGACCACCTGCAGGCGAGCGGGAACCCGCTGGCGATCCCTATGCAGTTTCGGCGCGAAGGCGAGGCGCTGGTGCTGGCGCGTGCGCAGCTGCGTGCGCGCCTGCCCGAGGCCACCGGCAAGTTGCTGGTGCAGGTGCACGGCCTGTGCATGAACGACCTGCAGTGGCAGCGCGACGGACACGAACATGGCCTGGCGCTGGGGCGCGAACTTGGCTACACGCCGCTGCAGCTGCGCTACAACAGCGGGCGCCCGATCGTGGACAACGGCAGGGAACTGGCCGCGCTGCTCGGGCGGCTGACGGCGGCATGGCCGGTGCCGATCGAGGAGATCGTGCTGCTCGGCCACAGCATGGGCGGGCTGGTCGCGCGCCACGCGCTCGCGGAAGGCTTCGGCAAGCGACGCGCCTGGACGCGCCTGCCGACCCGGGTGGTGTTCCTCGGCACGCCGCACCATGGCGCGCCTCTCGAGCGCGCTGGCAGCCTCGTGGACCTGGTGATCGGCCTGAGCCCGTACAGCGCGCCCTTCGTGCGCCTGGGCCAGATGCGTAGCGCCGGCATCCAGGACCTGCGCCACGGCCTCAGCCTGCCGTTGCCGGCGGGCGTGGAAGCCTTTGCGGTGGCGGCGAGCAAGCATCCGGTGCGCGCCTCGGCCGCCGATGCGCGCCTGCGCGGCGATGGCCTGGTGCCGGTGGCCAGCGCGCTGGGGCGGCACAAGGAGGCCGGGCGCGACCTGGGCATTCCGCGTTCGCGCCAGCACCTGGTGCACGACACCGGGCACCTGGAACTGCTCGGCAGCACGGCGGTGTTCCGCCAGCTGCGCCGCTGGCTGCGAGGCGGCGGGCAGGGTTGATGCCCGTGCGATGATCGCGCTCCGCTCACCACAGGCAAGCCCATGGCCGTAAAGGCGACGATTTCCAAGGCCGAGTTGCAGATCAGCGACATGGATCGCAACTACTACCAGACGCACGCGCTGACGCTGGCGCAGCATCCTTCGGAAACGGAGGAGCGGCTGATGGTGCGGCTGCTGGCCTTCGCGCTGAACGCCAGCGACAGCCTGGCCTTCGGCAAGGGCATCAGCACGGACGACGAGCCGGATCTGTGGAGCCGCGACCTGACCGGGGTGATCGACCTGTGGATCGAGGTTGGGCAACCCGATGAGCAGCGCATCCGCAAGGCCTGCGGGCGGGCGGGGGAGGTGCGGGTTTACTGCTTCAGCGGGCGCAGTGCGGAGATCTGGTGGAAGAAGATCGCGCCGGGGCTGGAGCGGTGCGGGAATCTGCGGGTGTTCGAGGTGCCAGGGGACACGAGCCAGGCGTTGGGGGCGATGTACGCGCGGAATATGAAGCTGAATTGCCTCGTGCAGGATGGACAGCTGCAAATGATGAAAGATGACGGGACTGCCGTTTCCGTTGACCTGGTCAGCCTGAAGTAGGCGCGCCAGTTCTGGACGGATTCGTCTCGGAATGGACGACGGCCAGGCGGGTGTCGCCAAGCTGGCGTCGTGCTTTCGAAGCCGCCAATGGGACCAGCGTGAGCAACGAAATCCCAGCCAGTATGTAGGCGGCAGCCAGGAAGGGGGATGGATCCTCTTGGAGATAGATGCTCAACCAATTGGCCGCCGTAGGCGCACTGATCAGGGCTCCAGCGGCGCCGGCGCGGCGCCCGTACAGGCCTGCGACGGGAAACGCGAACATCAGCGCGACCAATGCGGGCCCGAGAAGCGAGCCTGAGAGCAGGCCCGCACGTTTTAGCGCGCGGGTGTCCGCCGCCAATCCGACTTCCCACAGGTCCCATTGCACGGAATCGTGGCCCACGTACAACGCGATAGCCAGTATCGGCAGCAGGGCAAGCAACAACGTGCGCGGAGAACTGGTACCCACTTCTGCAGGGAGTCGTGAGGCCGGCGCAACCATCACCACTTGGGTGCCGGACAGTTCGCGACGCGCCAGGGTTGCAGTCACGGCCAGGAAGATCAGGAGCGATCCGATATGGACGATATGCACGGCTGGCCAAAATGGCGAGTTCTCCACTGGGGACCAAAAGTCATAGAAGGCGATCGGAACGGTGGCAAAAGCCGCGGCGGCGAATGAATTGCGTCCGTACAACCGGGTGAAGGGATACGCGAAAAGGGACGCAGTGATGACCGAACCGAGAACCGTGCCAAGGACGATGGCCGCATACGAGAACTCCCGGAAATCCGACAGGTCACCCATGTTCCAGGCCCTGCCCTGCACGAAGCCATTGGCGACGAAGAGGGCTGCCGACAGGACGGGCAACAATGCCAGCGCTAACCAGCGCGGTTCGAGTGCTGTCGAACCAGGTCTGCAACCAGTGCTCGAGTTCAAGGGGCCAGCCTGCCGGTTATCCGCGGTGCCAGTATGGCGATGTGGGCACGACGTTGCGATTCCAGGATCAGGGTAGGGCCCGCCGAGACGGTAGCGGCGGAGGCTTATGGATGATTGCGGCTGCGGCGGAGCACCTGGGCGCTCTGGCTTGAAAGCCGCGACGCTCCAATGAAAAAGCCGCCTGTCGGCGGCTTTTTCATTGTCCAACGGTGGTCGGGGAGACAGGATTCGAACCTGCGACTTCTACGTCCCGAACGTAGCGCTCTACCAGGCTGAGCTACACCCCGAGGTAGCCCTATATTCTAGATGGACGGCGCGGGGCAGGCAAGCCGAAGCGGTTTCCGGGCAGCGGCGCGGCCCGCGCCCCGCTAGAATGCCGGGTCTGCCCGGAGATTGTGACCTTGATCAAGCCCCGTACCCCGCCTGGCGTGATGGAACTGCTGCCGCGCGAGCAGATCGCCTTCCAGCGCATGCTGGACGTGGTCCGGCGCAATTTCGAGCGCTTCGGCTTCCTGCCGGTGGAAACGCCGGTATTCGAGCTGTCCGAGGTGCTGCTGACCAAGACCGGCGGCGAAACCGAGCGCCAGGTCTACTTCGTCCAGTCCACCGGCGCCCTGGAGCAGGGCGGCCAGCCGGAACTGGCGCTGCGCTTCGACCTGACCGTGCCGCTGGCGCGCTACGTCGCCGAGCACGAGCACGAGCTGGCTTTCCCCTTCCGCCGCTACCAGATCCAGCGCGTGTACCGCGGCGAGCGCGCCCAGCGCGGCCGCTTCCGCGAGTTCTACCAGTGCGACATCGACGTGATCGGCAAGGACTCGCTCAGCGTGCGCTGCGATGCCGAGATCCCGGCGGTGATCCATGCGCTGTTCTCGGAACTGGCGATCGGGCCCTTCACCATCCAGCTCAACAATCGCAAGCTGTTGCGCGGATTCTTCGAAGGCCTGGGCATCGCCGAGGGCGAGCAGCAGGCGCTGGTGCTGCGCGAGATCGACAAGCTCGACAAGCGCGGCGCCGACGCGGTGCGCGCCACGCTCGCGGCGGAGCCTTTCAGCCTCGCCGCCGACACCGTCTCGAAGATCATGGACTTCGTGCAGGTGCGGTCCACTGGCCATGCCGACGCGCTCGCGCGCCTGCAGGCGCTGGGGCAGGGCAACGCCACCCTGGCCGAGGGCGTTTCGGAGCTTCGCGAGGTGCTGGAGATGCTCAAGGACCTGGGCGTGCCCGAGTCCGATTACGCGGTGAATTTCTCGATTGCGCGCGGCCTGGACTACTACACCGGCACCGTCTACGAGACGCGGCTCGACGACTACCCGCAGATCGGCTCGATCTGCTCGGGCGGACGCTACGAAAACCTCGCCGGCCACTACAGCAAGTCGAAGTTGCCCGGCGTCGGCATTTCCATCGGCGCCACGCGCCTGTTCTACCAGTTGCGCGAGGCTGGTTTGATCCCGCTCGCCGACAGCACCGTGCAGGTTCTGGTCGGCCTGATGGACGAAGCGCGCCTTGGCGAATCCCTGAAGATCGCCGCCGAGCTTCGCCATGCCGGCATCAACACCGAGGTGCAGCTGGAAGCGAAGAAGCTGGCCAAGCAGTTCCAGTACGCCGACCGCGCCGGCATCGCCTTCATGGTGCTGGTGGGCGAGGACGAGGCGGCGCGCGGCATCGCCACGGTCAAGGATCTTCGCGCGAAGACGCAATTCGAAGTGGCGCGCGCCGGCCTGGCCGCCGCGATCCGCGCACGCATGACGGAGCAGCAGGCATGAAGCCCATCCATCTCGACGGCCGATCACTCACGCGCGAGCAGGTGGTGGCGGTCGCCTACGGCGCCACCGTCGAACTCGACGAAGGGCAGATGGGCAAGGTGCAGCGCGCCGCCGATTTCCTGGACGAGCAGGTGCAGCGGCAGGAGCCGATCTACGGCGTGTCCACCGGCTTCGGCAGCAACGCCGACAAGCTGCTGGGTGCGCGCCGCCTGCGCAACGGGGCGGATGCCGCGGGGGCGCAGCACGAGAGCCTGCTGGACGAGCTGCAGCGCAACCTGGTGATCACCCACGCGGTCTGCGTCGGCGAGCCCTTTCCGGCGCCGGTGGTGCGCGCGATGCTGGTGATCCGCATCAACACGCTGATGCAGGGCCACTCCGGCATCCGCGTCGCCACGCTGAAGGCGCAGGCGGCGCTGCTCAATGCCGGCATCGTGCCGGTGGTGCCGCGCCTGGGATCCGTCGGCGCGAGCGGCGACCTGGCGCCGCTATCGCACCTGGCGATCGTGCTGATGGGTGGCGGCGAGGCGTTTTACCTGGGCGAGCGCATGGCCGGGGCGGAAGCGCTGCGCCGCGCCGGCCTCGCGCCGGTGATCCTTTCGCACAAGGAAGGCCTGGCGCTCAACAACGGCACCGCGCAGATGCTCGCCACCGGCGTGCTGGCCGTCGCCCAGCTCGAGGAGTTGCTCGACACCGCCGATCTCGCGGCGGCGATGACCATCGATGCCTTCGCCGGCCGCATGCGCGCCTTCGACGCGCACGTGCACGCGCTGCGCCCGCACCCGGGGCAGGTCGCGACCGCCTCCAACCTGCGCCAGCTGCTGCACGATTCCACGCTGGCCGACATCGACTACCACCTGGTGCCGCGCTTCCGCGCCTGGGAGCCGGGCTGCTGGGACACGACCGAGCAGCAGGCGCTGCGCTTCGACATCGGCTGGGACTGGGTGCCCTTCGGCAAGCGCGAGGGCCGCGAGCGCTTCTACGGGCGCTTCCAGCCTTTCCGCGGCGGCAAGAAGCACCAGCCGCAGGACAGTTACTCGCTGCGCTGCATCCCGCAGGTGCACGGCGCCGTGCGCGACGCGCTGGCGCAGGCCCAGCGCGTGCTCGACATCGAACTGAACTCGGTCACCGACAACCCGCTGCTGTTCCCGGACATGCCGGGCGCGCGCCACATCGAGGACCAGGTCGTCTCCGCCGGCCACTTCCATGGCATGCCGCTGGCGCTGGCGATGAGCTATGTGAAGGCGGCGATCCCGGTGCTCGCCTGCATTTCCGAGCGCCGCCTCAACAAGCTGGTGGACCCGGCCACCAACGACGGCCTGCCGGCCTTCCTGATCGGCAACGAGGACGGCACCGAGAGCGGCTTCATGATCGTGCAGTACACCGCCGCCGCCATCGTCAACGACCTGTGCAGCCGCGCGCACCCGGCCTCGGTGTACTCGATCCCGACCAGCGCCAACGCCGAGGACCACGTGTCCATGGGCGCGAACGAGGCGCGGCACGTGCTCGACATGTGCGGCGACCTGGGCAAGGTGATCGCGCTGGAGCTGTACACGGCCGCGCAGGCGCTGGACTACCGGCGCGACATGATCAACGCCGCGCGCCGTCTCGCCGACGAAAGTGACGCCGAGGCGCTGGCGGCGAAGATGGCCGGGCCCGCAAGGGACGGGCCCGACCGCGCTGCGTTCCTGGCCGAAGTGGAGGCCCTGCGCGCGGAGCTGGCCGCCGCGCCGGAGTTCCAGCCGGGGAACGCCGTGCGCGCCGCGCACAAGACCCTGCGCAAATACATACCCTTCATGGGCGCCGACCGCGCCATGGACGGCGACGTCGCCATGGCCGTGCGCCTGGTCGAGGAAGGCGTCGTCCTCAGCGCCGCCCGCGCCGCCCTCTGATCCCCGCCCCGGCCGGGGACAGGACTTCAGTCCTGTCCCCTTTTTCATGCCCGGCTTGCATAATGTAATAACGCGCTGTTACAGTGGCACACGATGAAACGCCGCGACCCCGCCACCGCCGCAGCCCCGCGCAAGCGCAACGCCAGCCTGGAAGGGCTGGTCGAGGCGATGCTCGCGCTGCGTACGCCGGCGGAGCTGCGCGCCTTCCTCGACGACCTGTGCACGCCGGCGGAGCTGGAAGCGATCGCCGACCGCTGGCGGGTGGTGCCCCTGCTGCAAGAGGGCGTCGCCTACCGCGAGATCCACGAGCGCACGGGCGTGAGCGTCACCACCGTTGGTCGCGTCGCGCGTTGCCTCGACATGGGCGCCGGCGGCTACCGGATCGCGGCCGAGCGCGTGCTCGGCCGGGGCACGGGCGCTGCCCGGGCCCGTCATCCCGCCAAACACTGAATTTTCCCCACATGAGGAGTTGCGCGTCATGAGGACGCTCGACCGTTTGCGTATTGCCGTGCAGAAATCCGGTCGCCTGGGCGAACCGGCCCGCGAGTTGCTCGCACGGGCAGGCTTTTCCTTCCGCCTCGGCCGCGATCGCCTGTACTGCCACGGCGAATCGCTGCCGGTGGACCTGCTGCTCGTCCGCGACGACGACATCCCGGGCCTGATCGAGGATGGCGCCGCCGATTTCGGCGTGCTCGGCCGCAACCTGCTGGAGGAGCGCATCGCGGAGGAAAGCGATGCGCCCGACCTGGTCGCCTGGCGCAGCCTCGGCTTCGGGCGCTGCCGCCTGTCGGTGGCGGTGCCCGAGTCCTGGCCGCCCGGCGACCTGCAGTCGCTGTCGGGCAAGCGCATCGCCACCACCTATCCGCGCCTGCTCTCGCGCTGGCTGCTGGACCAGGGCATCGATGCCACGCCGGTGCAGCTTTCCGGCTCGGTCGAGATCGCGCCTCGCCTGGGCAAGGCCGACGCCATCTGCGACCTCGTCTCCACCGGCGGCACTTTGCTGGCGAACCAGTTGCGCGAGATCGCAGTGGTGCTGGAGAGCGAAGCCGTGCTGATCGGCCCGGCCGCGCCCTTCGGCGACGCCCGCGACGCGCTCGCGGACATGCTGCTGCGCCGGCTCGACGGCGTGCTCGGGCTGCGCGCCACGCGCCTGCTGATGTGCCAGGCGCCGCGGGTGGCGCTGCCGGCGATCATGCAACTGCTCGACGATGCGGAAACGCCGACGCTCACCCGCATAGACGGCCGCGACGACGCCGTCTCGGTGCAGGCCCTGTGCCGCAGCGCAGTCACCTGGCAGCGGCTGGAGGACATCAAGCGCGCCGGCGCCACCGGCGTGATGGTGCTGCCGATCGAGCAGATGCTCGCATGAGCGCGGCGATGCCCACGCCCGTGGACTGGCAAGCGCTCTCCGTCGAAGCGCAGTCGGCGCTGCTGCAACGACCGATACGCGCCGCCGGCGACACCCTGGCGGCGACGGTGTCAGAAGTGTTCGCGCAGGTGCGTGCGCGCGGCGACGAGGCCCTGCGCGAGCTACACGCGCCGCTACGATGGCGTCGAGTCCGGGGATTTCATCGTCGGCGAGGCGGAGTTCGCCGCCGCCGAGCGCGCCGTGCCGGCCGCGCTGCGCACGGCGATGGCGCGAAGCGCAGTCGCCGGCTCGAAGCCTGGCACCGCGCCGGAATGGCGGCGCGAGTTCGAACTCGAGACCGCGCCCGGCGTGCGCTGCGGCCGCATCCTGCGCGGCATCGCAACCGTCGGCCTGTATGTTCCCGCCGGCTCGGCGCCGCTGCCCTCCACCGCGCTGATGCTGGGCGTGCCCGCGCGCCTGGCCGGCGTGCAGGAAACCATCCTGTGCACGCCGCCGCGCGCGGACGGCAGCGCCGATCCCAGCGTGCTGGTGGCCGCGCGCCTGTGCGGCATCGGCCGCGTGTTCAAGCTCGGCGGCGCCCAGGCGATCGCCGCGATGGCGCTCGGTACGGCGCAGGTACCGGCCTGCGACAAGCTGTTCGGCCCTGGCAACGCCTTTGTCACCGCCGCGAAACAGTATTCCGCCACGCTTCCCGGCGGCCCGGCGATCGACATGCCCGCGGGCCCTTCGGAGGTGCTCGTGATTGCCGATGCCGGCGCCTCGCCGGCGCGCGTGGCTGCCGACCTGCTCTCGCAGGCCGAGCACGGCCCCGACTCGCAGGTGCTGCTGCTCAGCGACAGCCACGCCATGCTGTCGGCGGTAGCGCAGGAACTGCAGGCGCAACTGGCGACGCTGCCGCGCGCAGCGATTGCGGTCGAGGCGCTGGCGGTCTCCCGCCTGCTGCTCGTCCCCTCCATCGCCGTCGCGCTGGAAATCTGCAACCGCTACGCGCCCGAGCACCTGATCCTCGCCCTGCGCGAGCCGCGAGGCCTGGCTGCCGGTCGTGCGCCGCGCCGGCTCGGTCTTCCTCGGCGACGACGCTGCGGAAGCGCTCGGCGACTACTGCTCCGGCACCAACCACGTATTGCCCACCGACGGCGCCGCGCGCGCCTGGAGCGGGCTGTCGGTGGCCTGCTTCCAGCTCGCGATCAGCGTCCAGTCGGTGGACCGCCGCGGCCTGGAGGCGATCGGGCCATGCGCGATCACGCTGGCGCGCGCCGAAGGCCTGGAAGCGCACGCGCGTGCCGTGCTGCTGCGCCTGGAGGTGCCGCTTGCCGCCGCTTGAGCTGGTGCGCCCGGACCTGCGCGACTTCGCCGGCTACGCCTCGGCGCGGCGCAGCGGTGCGAGCGGCGAGATCTGGTTGAACGCGAACGAGTCTCCGCGCCCGTCGCCGGCCGATGCCACCCGCCGTCTGCATCGCTATCCGGAGCCGCAACCCCTGCAGCTGCGTGCGGCGCTGGCGGCGCTGTACTCGGTCGATCCCGAACGCGTGCTGGTCACGCGCGGCAGCGACGAGGGCATCGACCTGCTGGTGCGCGCCTTCTGCCGGCCGGGCGTTGACGCGGTCGCGATCGCTTCGCCGTGCTTCGGCATGTATGCGGTCAGTGCGCGCATCCAGGGTGCACCGGTGGTGGACGTGCCCTTGATCGAGTCGAAGGGGGAGTGGCGCTGGAACCTCGATGGAATTGCCGCCGCGGTCGAAGGGCAGGGCGCGCACCTGGTGTTCCTGTGCTCGCCGGCCAATCCCACCGGGCAGGCGCTGCACGAGGCAGAGATCGCCGGGCTTGCCGCGCGCCTGCGCGGGCGCGCACTGCTGGTGGTGGACGAGGCCTACCTCGAGTACTCGGGCCGGGCGAGCGCCGCCGACCTGCTCGAGCGCTTTCCGGAACTGGTGGTCCTGCGCACGCTGTCGAAGGCGCACGCGCTCGCCGGCGCGCGCGTCGGTGCGCTGCTGGCGGCGCCGGCGCTGGTCGCCTTGCTGCGTAACCTGGCCGCGCCCTATCCGATCGCCGCGCCCTCCGCGGCGGTGGCATTGCGCGCGCTGGCGCCGGTCGCGCTCGCGCGCACGCGGCAACGCTGCCTGCAGGTCGCGGGCGAACGCGAGCGCGTGGCCGCGATGCTGGCGAAGACCCCCGGGGTACTGCGCTGCTATCCATCGCGTGGCAACTTCCTGCTCGCGCGCTTCGACGACGCCCAGGCCGCCTACGAACGCCTGCTCGACGCGGGCATCGTCGTGCGCGACATGCGTGCGATGCCCGGCCTGGGCGATGCCCTGCGCATGTCGATCGGCACGCGCCGCGAGAACAGTGCCTTGCTGGCCGCGCTGGGGGCACGTCGATGAGCGGCACCCGCATCCTGTTCGTGGACCGCGACGGCGTCCTGCTCGAGGAACCGGCCGACGAGCAGGTGGACAGCTTCGAGAAGTTCGCTCTGGTCGCGGGCTGCGTGCCCGCGCTGCTGCGCCTGCGCGACGCCGGCTTCGAGTTCGTCATGGTCACCAACCAGGACGGCCTGGGCAGCGCGAGCTTCCCGCTCGCCGCCTTCGAGGGACCGCAGAACCTGCTGCTGCAGGTGCTCGAGTCGCAGGGCATCCGTTTTCGCGAGGTGCTGGTCGACGCGCACCGGCCCGAGGACGCGCACCCGAATCGCAAGCCCGGCATCGGCATGGTCATGCAATACCTGCGCGACCGCGGCATCGACCTGGACGCGAGCGCGATGGTGGGCGACCGCGAAAGCGACATGCAGTTCGCGGCGGTGCTGGGCGTGCGCGGCTTCCGCCTCGGCCAGGGCTGGGACTGGCCCGGCATCGCGCACGCGCTGGTGTCCGCGCCGCGCCTGGGGGAAAGCCTGCGCCGCACGCGCGAAACGCAACTGAGTGTGCAGGTGGACCTCGACCGTGAAGCAACGCCCGAAGTGCAGACCGGCCTGGGTTTCTTCGACCACATGCTCGAACAGTTGGGCAAGCATGGCGGCTTCGCGCTGCGCGTGCAGGCGCAGGGCGACCTGGGCGTGGACGAGCACCACACGGTCGAGGACACCGCGCTGGCACTGGGCGAAGCGCTGCGCCGCGCGCTCGGCGACAAGCGTGGCATCGCCCGCTACGGTTTCGAGCTGCCGATGGACGAAGCGCGCGCGGGCGCCTGGCTGGACCTGTCCGGCCGGCCCTGCTTCGCGTTCGAGGGCAGCTTTCCGCGCGAGGCCGTCGGCGACCTGCCGACCGAGCTGGTGCCGCACTTTTTCCGTTCGCTGTGCGAAGGCGGCGGCATCAACCTGCAGCTTTCGGTGCAGGGAGAGAACGCGCACCACATGGTCGAGGCCTGCTTCAAGGCGGTCGGCCGCGCGCTGCGGCAGGCGATCGCGCGCCAGGACGGCGCCGGCGCCGTGCCCAGCACCAAGGGCTCGCTGTGAGCGCGCCGCGGGTGGCGGTGCTGGATGCCGGCGGCGCCAACCTCGCCTCGGTGAGCGCAGCCTTCTTGCGCCTGGGCGCGGAAGTGCGCGTCACCCGCGATCGCGGTTACCTCGACGAAGCCACGCACCTGGTCCTGCCCGGCGTGGGCGCGGCGCGCACGGCAATGGCCTGCCTGCGCGACAGCGGCCTGGACGAGTGGATCCCGCAGTCGACGCAGCCCCTGCTCGGCATCTGCATCGGCATGCAGCTGCTGTACGAGCGCTCCGAGGAAGGCGATACCGCCTGCCTCGGGCTGCTGCCCGGCGCGGTCGCGCGGCTGCCGGCCGCGCCCGGCCTGCGCATCCCGCACATGGGCTGGAACCAGCTGCGCAATACTGGCGAAGACGCGCTCACCGCCGGGCTCGACGGCGAGCACGCGTATTTCGTGCACAGCTACGCCGCGCCTCCGGACCCGGCCTTCACCCGCACCGAGTGCGCGCACGGCGACGCGTTCGCCGCCGTGGTCTCGCAAGGCCGCATCGCCGGCACCCAATTCCACCCCGAGCGCTCCGGCAGCACCGGCGCGCGCCTGCTGCGCAATTTCCTGGACCTGCAACCATGAGCTTCGAAGCCATCCCTGCACTCGACATCCGCGGCGGCGCCGTCGTGCGCCTGCGCGCAGGGCGACTACGCGCGGGAAACGCGCTTCGAATCCGACCCGGTCGCATTGGCGCAAGGCTTCGCCGCGCAGGGCGCGCGCTGGCTGCACCTGGTGGACCTGGACGCGGCGCGCGTCGGCGGCTACGGCCTGCTGCCACTGCTGCGCCAGCTCTGCGCGCAGACCCCGCTGCGCATCCAGACCGGCGGCGGCGTGCGCGACGAGGCCGCAATCGCGATCCTGCTCGAGGCCGGCGCCAGCCGCGTCGTGCTCGGCACGCCCGCCGTGCGCGATCCAGGGCGAGTCGTATCGTGGGCGCGGCGCTTCGGTGCGGAGCGGCTGGTGCTCGCCCTGGACGCTCGCCTCGAGGAGGACGGCGCCTGGACGGTGCGCGCGAACGGCTGGACGCAGTCGGGCGGCGAACCGCTGGACGTGCTGCTGGGTTACTACGCCGCGCACGGACTGGTGCACGTGCTGTGCACCGACATCGAGCGCGACGGCATGCTTGGCGGATTCAACCTCGGCCTGTACCGCGAGATGGCCGCGCGCTGGCCGCAGTTCCGCTGGCAGGCCTCCGGCGGCGTGCGCGACGTCGCCGACGTGCGCGCGGCCCGCGAGGCCGGCGCCCGCGTCGCGATCCTGGGCCGCGCCTTGCTGGAACAGCGCCTGTCGCTGGCCGAGGCGCTGGCATGCTGACCCGGCGCATCATTCCCTGCCTGGACGTCCGCGACGGCAAGGTCGTCAAGGGCGTGCGCTTCCGCGACCACGTCGTGATCGGCGGCATCGAGGAACTGGCGCTGCGCTACCGCGACGAAGGCGCCGACGAACTGGTGTTCTACGACATCACCGCCAGTCCCGAAGGACGCAGCGTGGACCTGGACTGGGTCGACCGCGTGGCGCGGCAGCTGGACATGCCTTTCTGTGTCGCTGGCGGCATCGGCTCGGTCGAGCAGGCGCGCCGCGTGCTCGGCGAAGGCGCGGACAAGGTCTCGGTGAACTCGCCGGCGCTGCGCCGTCCGGCGCTGGTCGCCGAGCTTGCCGAGGCCTTCGGCGTGCAGTGCGTGGTGGTCGGCATCGACAGCCTGCGCGAACCCGACGGCGAGTGGCGCGTGCGCCGCGATGCCGGCGATCCGGCACGCACGCAGGCGCTGCCCGTGCGCACGCTCGATTGGATCACGCAGGTGCAGTCGCTGGGCGCCGGTGAGATCGTGCTGAACTGCATGGGCTCCGATGGCGTGCGCCGCGGCTACGACCTCGAGCAGCTGCAGGCGGCGCGCGCGGTGTGCACGGTGCCGCTGGTGGCTTCCGGCGGCGCCGGCACGCGCCGGCGATTTCGTGGATGCCTTCGCCGTCGCCGACGTGGACGGGGCGCTCGCCGCGAGCGTCTTCCACAGCGGCGAGCTGCGCATTCCCGCGCTGAAATCCGAGCTGCGTGCGCGCGGCGTGTCGGTCCGGTGAGTACTGTCGCGCCGACCGCCGCCCTGGCAACCGCCGCCGCGCTGGACTGGGAGCGCGGGCAGGGCCTGCTGCCGGCCGTCGTACAGGATGCGGACAGCGGCCGCGTGCTGATGCTGGGCTACATGAACCAGGTGGCGCTGGCCCAGACCCTGGCCAGCGGCCTGGTCACCTTCTGGAGCCGCAGCCGCGGCCGCCTGTGGACCAAGGGCGAGAGCAGCGGCAACCTTCTGGAACTGCAGGACATCACCCCGGACTGCGACGGCGATGCGCTGCTTGTGAGGGCGCGGCCGCGCGGGCCGACCTGCCACTTGCAGCGCGCCAGTTGCTTCCCTGTCGCCGGCGGCGATCTGATGACCGAACTCGATGCGCTCGTCGCGATGCGCGAGCGCGAGCGGCCTGTCGGCAGCTACACCAGTGAACTGTTCGAGCAGGGCACGCGCCGGATCGCGCAGAAGGTGGGCGAGGAGGGCGTGGAGGTGGCGCTCGCCGGGGTGGCGCAGGACGACCAGGCGCTGCTCGCCGAATCCGCGGACCTCGTCTTCCACCTGCTGGTGCTGCTGCGCTCGCGCAGCCTGGGCTGGCCGCAGCTGCGCGAAACCCTGCGCGCCCGTCTCCCGCCAGATCTGTAGGAGCGGCTTTCAGCCGCGACTGCACTTGCAGCAGTCGCGGCTGAAAGCCGCTCCTGCGGGGTTTCGGTCAGGCGGGAACGGTGGCGGCGTGCACGCGGTTGCGGCCGGCGTTCTTGGCCGAATAGAGCGCATCGTCCGCGTGGTGCAGCACCTCGTCGGCACTGGCGACGGCGCCGGCGGGCACGGTGTGCACGCCGATGCTGGCGGTGATGCGGATTTCGCGCCCCGCGTAGTGGACAGGATCGCGGGCAATGTGGGCGCGAACCTTTTCGGCGACATCGAGAATCCGCGGTGAACCCACCCCGGGCAGCACCACGACGAATTCCTCGCCGCCGAAGCGCGCGATCAGGGCCTCGGTCTCCGAGGCGAGGCACTGGTTGAGCATGCGCGTCAGCGCGCGCAGGCACTCGTCGCCCGCCAGGTGGCCATGCTCGTCGTTGACCTGCTTGAAATGGTCGAGGTCGATCAGCATCAGGCCGAGCGGCTGACGTGTTTCCTGCGCCGTCTGCAGCAGCTGCTCAAACACCTCGCGGAAGTGGCGGCGGTTGTACATGCCGGTGAGCACGTCGCGCCGGTTCGATTCGCGCAGGCGTGAGTTGGCCTCGGCGAGCTGCTCCAGTGCCGCGCTCAGTTCCGCGGTGCGCCGCGACACGTTGCGCTCGAGCTGCTCGTTCGCTTCGCGGACCACGTTCTCGTTCTCGCTGCGCAACGCTGCGTAGCGGTACGCGAGGGCGAAGCTCAGCAGGATCATCTCCATCGCCGAACCGAACTGGATGCCGTACTCGGTGACCAGGGTCTTCGCGACCAGGCCGAAGGAGACCATGGCGTAGAGCAGCGTTCCCAGCAGCAGCATGGTCCAGGCGGCGAGGAAGAGGCGCGCCGGCCGGTAGCCGTGGCGGATGGCGTGGAAGGCCTGGTAGAGCAGCAGCAGCACAGTGGGAAAGACGGCGTAGGTGCCGATGCGCACCGAGGTGCGGTAGTCCACCCAGAAGGAGGCGATCGCCAGCAGCCCGAGGAAGGCGATGAAGGCGAGCGAGATGCGGTCCCCCATGGGCCAGCGCTGCCTGAGCTCCAGGAAGGTGCGCGCGAACTGGTGCATCGCCATCTGCGACAGGCACATCGCCAGCGGAATGGCATGGTTCGCCAGCCAGGGCGAGGTCGGCCAGAAATACTCGAAGGCCAGGCCATTGAGGCAGAACAGCACCAACCCGAAGCCGGCCAGGTGGCACATGTACCAGAAGTGGCTGGCGTCGCGCAGCGACAGCCACAGGATCAGGTTGTAGAAGAACAGCGCGATCAGGATGCCGTCGTAGATGCCGATGCCAAGCTGCGCGTCGCGCTCGAGCTCGGCGAAGGCGCCGAAGGTGTAGATCACCAGCGGCACCTGCATCGAGCTCTCGCTCTGCGTGCGCACCAGCAGCTCGACCTCGGTGCGCTGCGGCAGGTCGAGCCAGAAGTTGGGGTGGCGGTAGCGGATGCTGCGCGCCGAGAACGGCAGCTTGTCGCCAGAGGCCAGATGGTCCACGCGCCCGTCCGGGTAGCGCATGTACACGTCTACGTTGTCGAGCAGCGAATACTGCAGCACCAGCAGCCAGCGTTCCTCCGGATTGCCGCGGTTGAACAGCCGGGTGTGGAACCAGTAGGCGCCGTCGACGAAGCCGAAGGTGGCGTTGCCGTTGGGCAGCGGCTTGAAGCGGCCATGCGCCGCCGCCTGGAACATGGCGGAGGCGTCGGCGGAGGCGTCGGGATCCACCAGGTAGCCGACGTGCGGCGACAGCGGCAGTTCGGCGAGCCCGGGCGTGAGTTCGGCGCGCTGGCTGTAGGCGATGGCCGGTTCCACGCCGGCCAGCGCCAGCAGCAACAGGCAGACGATCCGGAAAACGGCGTTCACGCGCGGATGGCCCCCCCCATTCCCTACACCTTAACGACCGCCGCGAGACTTGGCTAGAGCGCCGGCCCCGCCGCCTCGGTTAGCATGTTCGCACCCTTTTCGGAGAATGCTGGATGGCAGTCGAAATCATCCCGGTCTGGAACCAGGTCGGACCGGAGCTCGAGCGCGAGCTGGCCCGCTTCTGGATCGACCACAAGGCCATGCTGGACGAAGGCAAGGCCGCCGAGCGCGCCGCGCAGGTGGTATGCATCGCGCGCGACGGCGCCACGCTGGTCGGCGTCAGCACCGCCTACGCGCGCATCGTGCCGATGCTGCGCCAGCCGATGTACTACCTGCGCATGTACCTGGCGCCGGAAGTCCGCGACCAGGACCTGTCCTACAGCGTGCTCAACGCCAGCTTCGAGGCGATCGAGAAGCAGGAACTGACGAAGGAAAAGCTGCTGTGCCTGGGGGTCATCCTGTCGATCCAGAACCAGCGCCTGGCGCGCCACTACAACGAGGCCTACTGGCCGATCACGAAGTTCACCTTCGCGGGCGTTTCCCCCGAGGGCCAGGACCTGCGCGTGCGCTACTTCGAGGGCGTGCGCCTGCCGCCGCCGGTGCTGCTCAAGGCCAAGCCCAAGGCGGGGCCGAAGCCAGGGCGGAAGGCGGCGGCGAAGGCCTGAGTCAGGCGAGGATGTCGGCGAAGGACTCGACGCGGCGGTGGCCGTGGGTGTCCTCGCCAAGGCGCGGGGTCGGGTAGTCCTCGCGGCGGTCGAGCAGGACGGTCTCCAGCCGCGCTTCGCGCGCCGCATCCAGTTCCTCGACGACGTCGGACAGGAACACGATCTCGTAGGCCGGGCGTTCGAGCGCCAGCACCAGGTTGCGGTAGCTCGCGACCTCGCGCTTGCCGCCGATGGCGGTGTCGAACCAGCCCGAGAACAAGGGCGACAGGTCGCCGGCGGTGCTGTAGCCGAACAGCAGCTTCTGCGCGGCGACACTGCCCGAGGAGTACACGTAAAGTGGATGCCCTCCGGCATGCCAGCGGCGCAGCCCGGCCACGGCATCGTCGTAGACATGCGCGCGATACACGTCCTGCGCGTAGCCCTGCGCCCAGATCATGCCTTGCAGCGCCTTCAGCGCCGGGTGCTTGCGGTCCTGGTCAATCCAGCCCTGCAGCACTTCGGCGAGCATGTCGTCCTGGCACATGCCGCCGGTGGCGACGGCGACGAGGTCCAGCCAGCGGCGCACCTCCGGGTCCTTCGCATGCTCGCGCACGAAGCCGGGCATGGCGCGGCGTGCGTAGGGAAACAGCACCTCCTTGACGAAGGAGATCGAGCTGGTGGTGCCTTCGATATCGGTAACGATGGCCTGCTTCACGGAGCGCCGGGCTCGTGGCGAGGGAAGCGGTCCGACAGGTCGCTGCCGGTGAAGTGGCCGACCCAACCATCCGGCTCGGTGAAGAAACGGATCGCGACGAAGCGCGGCTCCGGCCCCATGTCGAACCAGTGCAGGGTGCTGTCCGGCACGCCGATCAGGTCGCCCTTCTCGCAGCGGATCTCGTAGACGCGCGCGCCCACATGCAGGGTGAACAGGCCCGAGCCGTCCACGAAGAAGCGCACTTCGTCTTCCTTGTGGAAATGCTCGCTGAGGAACTTCCTGCGCATTTCCTCGCGATTCGGGTTGTCCGGCGCGATGCTGACCACGTCCACCGTGCGGAAACCCTTCTCGGCGACGATGCGGTCGATGTCGCTGCGGTAGGCGTCGAGCACCACGTCGGGCGCATCGCCTGCGGCCACCGGCTTGCCTGCCTCCCATTGCTCGAAGCGCACGCCGATGCGCGCCAGCTCGGCCTGGATCTCGGCGAGCGCAATGGTGGCAAGCACGGCTTCGTCCGGATTGTCTTCAGTGAAGATGCGCAGGCGGCTCATCGGTGCAGCTTCCTCATTTCCAGTTCGCAGCTGATCAGGAACTCGAAGGCCTCCAGGTGCCGGCGCGCCTCCGCCATGTCGCGGCCCCAGGCGTACAGGCCGTGGCCCTCGATCAGGTAGCCCCAGATTTCCTTCTTGTCGAGCAGCACGTCCACCTGCGCGGCGAGGGTGGGGATGTGCTGGTTGTTGGCCAGCACCGGTACGTCCATCAGCGCCTCGTGCGTTTCCTGGCCGCGGAAGGCCTTGATCAGCTCGTATTCCTCGAAGCGGATGTGGCCGGCGCCGGCGTACAGCTTCGAGGCCAGGGTCTGCGCCAGCGAATGCGTATGCAGCACGCAGCCCACTTCCGGCAGGCGGGCATAGAGCTGCGTGTGCAGCACGGTCTCGGCGGAGGGGCGCTTGTCGCTGCCCACGGCGTGGCCTTCGAAATCCACCACCATGATGTCCTCGGGCCGCAGCTTGCCCTTGTCGCGGCCGGACACGGTGATCGCCGCCGTGTGCTCGTCCAGGCGCAGGGAGAAATTGCTGCTGGTCGCGGGCGTCCAGCCCAGCGCGGCCAGCTCGCGGGTGTTGACGATCAGTTGTTCGGCGGCGGCGGCGAGCCGGGCCGGGTCCACGGCGTGCACATTCATGGCGCAAGTCTAACGCGAGTACACTTCCCATCAGGTAGGAGCGGCATTCTGCCGCGACTGTGTGTTGCAGGCACCTAAAGCCTGCGGAGGATCCGCCAATGCCTGATTCAACCTCGTCCCGCCGCCGCTTCCTCGCCCACGCCGCCGCCGTCGCCGCCGCCGTGCCGTTCCTCGGCGCCGCCGGCGCCGCGCTGGCCGCCCCCGCCGCGCCCTTGCCGAAGCTTCCGCTCGACAACCCGCAGGCCAAGGCGCTGGCCTACATCGAGAACGCCACGAAGAACAAGCACGCCGCCTTCAAGCCCGGCAGCAACTGCGCAAACTGCCAGTTCTACGCCCCGGCCACTCGCGGCTGCACCCTGTTCGCCGGCTTCAGCGTGGCGCCCGCCGGCTGGTGCGCGGCCTGGGCCAAGCGCGCCTGAGCACCGGCCGTCTCCGGTGGTGAGACGCGGCAGGTCCTACAATTCCTGCCAGCGGACAGCTAGTCCGCGCGCTGGAGTCGTCTGATGGATGTGGGCTGGGCAGGGTGGTTGCTGGCGGGGCTGGTCGCCGTGGCCTGGTTCTTCATCGCGGCCGGCGATCGCCGCCGCCGGGCCGCCGAACTCGACGCCGCCCGCGCGGAAGCCCGCGCCGAAGCCGAAGCCCTTCGGCAGCGCATCGAACAGCTCGGTCCCGAGGCCTCGCGCGCTTCCGACCTGGCGTCGCGGCTGGCGTCCTCGCAGGAACAGATCGAACGCCTCGGTGCGGAGCTGCGCGAGGGCGATGCCCGCACTGCGCGTGCGCAGGCCGACTGCGAAGCGGCCCGGCTCGCCCACGAAGACACGCGCCGTTTCCTGGAAGAGGCGCAGGTGAAATTGCGCTCGGCCTTCCTCGAAGTCGCCAGCAAGGTCTTCGACGAAAAGGCGATCGCGCTCGACCAGCGCATCAAGGAATCGGGCGAGGCCTCCAAGCTGGGCATCGAAGGCACGCTCAAGCCTTTTGCCGACCAGCTCGGCCAGTTCCGCGACCGCATCGAGACCTTCAACAGCGAGCAGGGCAAGGAGCGCAGCCAGATGCTGGGCGCACTCAGCCAGTTGCGCACGCTCAACCAGGGCATGGCCGACGCCGCGCACGACCTGACGCGCGCGCTGAAGGGCAATGCCAAGGTGCGCGGCGACTGGGGTGAGATGATCCTGGATACCGTGCTCAAGGCCAGCGGGTTGGTAGAGGGTACGAATTACCTCCGCCAAGGCAGCGCGCGCGACGAGGAAGGCCGCATGCACCGGCCGGACGTGGTGATCCTGATGCCGGACGGACGCCGCGTGGTCGTCGATTCGAAAGTGAACCTGGTTGCCTGGGCGGAAGCGAACGAGTCGGAGGTCGGTGCCGATTACGAAGACGCCATGCAGCGGCATGCGTCCTCCATCCGCCTGCACCTGCGTGACCTTTCCGACAAGAATTATCCGAAGGTGCTCGGCCCGGAAGCACTCGAGCTCACCGTGATGTTCGTGCCCATCGAAGGCGCGATGGCGGCGGCGCTGGCGCGCAATCCCGAACTGCAGACCGAGGCTTTCCAGCGCAAGATCGCCTTCGCTTCGCCCAACACCCTGATGGCGCTGCTCAGTGTGGTCGAACGCATGTGGACGCGGGACAAGCTGCAGCGCCAGGTCGGCGTGATCGGCGAGGAGGCCGGCAAGGTGCTCGACGCCGTGACCCTGTTCCTCGACGATTTCGACAAGCTCGGCCAGTCGCTGCAGCGGGTAGGGAAGGACTTCGACACGGCGAATCGCCACCTGCGCGAATCGGACCAGTCGGTGGTCGCGCGCACGCGCCGCCTCGTTGACCAGGGCGCCAAGGGCAAGAAGCTGCTGCGCGAGGAACTGCAGCCGCTGGCGCCGTCAACCGCCTTGCCGCTGATCAGCGAAGACGCTCCGGAGCAGGACGAGCCCAAGCTTCTGTAGGAGGCCGCTCCCGGCATCCTGGCTCCCGCGGCACTCGCGCATCCTGCGCATCGCGGCTTTTAGCCGCGATGGCTCCAGGCAAAGAAAAACGGCGCGGATTCCTCCGCGCCGTTTTCGTTTTCAGTGCAAGCCTCGGATCAGGGGCCCGGATCCGGACCTTCGTGGAACCTGGGCGGCGGGGGAAGCTTCGGATCGTTGTCGTCCAGGTGCATGGTGCCCAGCGCCAGGTGGCTGCGACGGCGGCCGTAGGCGAAGTAGACGACTACGCCGATCGCCGCCCAGCCGAAGAACAGGCTGATCGTGTAGGTGCCCAGGCTGATGAACAGCAGTGCGCAGCCGGCCATGGCCAGCGGACCGACCAGCCAGATCATCGGCGTCTTGAAGCTGCGCTTGCGGCCCGGGTCGCTCTTGCGCAGCATCATCACGCCCAGGGCAACGATGAAGAACGCGAACAGCGTGCCCGAGTTGGAGATGTCGGCCAGCGCGCCGACCGGGAACATCGCCGCGAACAGCGACACCACCACGCCGGTGATGATGGTCACCGTGTGCGGGGTGTGGAAGCGCGGGTGCACGTTGGCCAGCATCTTCGGCAGCAAGCCATCGCGGGCCATGGTGAACAGGATGCGGGTCTGGCCGTAGATCATCATCAGTACCACCGAGGGCAGGGCGGCGATGGCGGCGATGGCGACCCAGTTGCCGATCTGCGGATGGCCGAGTTCGCGCAGCACGAAGGCCAGCGGCTCCTTCGACAGCGACAGCGCGCCGCCGGGCTGCGCGCCCATCGCACCGACCGCGCCGTAGGCGACCAGCAGGTAGAACACGGTGCACACCGCGAGCGAGCCGATCAGGCCGATCGGGATATTGACCGCGGGATTCTTGGTCTCCTCAGCCGCCGTCGAGACGGCATCGAAGCCGACATAGGCGAAGAAGATCGAAGCCGCCGCGCCCAGCACGCCGATGCCCGAGAGCGGGGTACCCCAGCCATTCGGCAGCATCGGCACGAAGTTCGCGCTGTCGGCGGCCGGCGTGGCGATGACGATGAAGGTGGTCAGGGCGATGATCTTCACGAACACCAGCACCGCGGTGAACTTGGCGCTCTTGGAGGTGCCGATCACCAGCAGCCAGGTGACGAGCAGCGAGACCAGGAAGGCGACCAGGTTGAACGCGCCCTTCGCGGCGGTGCCGTCAGGCAGGACGACCGGATCGAATGGTCCCGCCGTCAGAGCGTAGGGCAGACCCCAGCCGATGCTGGCGAGGAAGCCGTTGGCGTAGCCGGACCAGCCGACCGCGACCGCGCCGGCGGCGACGGCGTACTCGAGGATCAGCGCCCAGCCGACGGTCCAGGCGATGACTTCGCCAAGCACCGCGTAGGAGTAGGTGTAGGCCGATCCGGAGACCGGAACCATGGAAGCCATCTCGGCGTAGACCAGCGCGGTCAGTGCGCAGACGAAGCCGGCGATCACGAAGCTGTACATCATGCCGGGGCCGGCTTTCTGCGCCGCCACGGAAGTGAGCACGAAGATGCCGGTGCCGATGATGGCGCCGATGCCGAGCATCATCAGCTGGAACCAGCCGAGCTGGCGGACCAGGCCCTTTCGTTCCGCCGTTTCCAGGATCTGGTCCAGCGGTTTGACTCTATCGAAAATCATTCACTTCCCCTGCGCTGAATTTGGGACGCCCACCGCTGCCGGCGGACGCTTGAAAGGGCGACCGGTACGGAGGTGCCGACGAGGTCCGGGCTACCATAAGCGACCGGGCCGGGTGCGGCAAGCGCCGCGCGCCCGTCGAATCATGGAATTCCGATGGCCGAACTGACTCGCGCACAGCAGCAGGTGCTGGAACTGCTCCGCGACGCGCCGATGGGCGACGTGGGCGACGCGCAGGAGCGGGCGCGCTTCGACGACTTCGCCGCCGCTCACGCCGATTGCTGCGAGCGCACATGCGTGCCGGGGCATTTCACCGGCTCAGCCTGGCTCGTCTCGGCGGACGGCGAGCGGGCCCTGCTGCTGCACCACCGCAAGCTCGATCGCTGGCTGCAGCCGGGCGGCCACGCCGACGGCGACAGCGACCTGGCCGGGGTGGCGCTGCGCGAGGCGGAGGAGGAATCCGGGCTGTCGGGGCTGCGTGTCGAGGGTGGCGTGTTCGACCTTGACCGGCACGAGATTCCCGCGCGGGGAATCGAGCCCGCGCACTACCACTACGACGTTCGCTTCGTCGTCCGCGCCGGCGCGGACGAGGATTTCACCGTGAGCGAGGAATCGCACGCGCTGAAGTGGCTGCCGGTGCCTGCGATCGCTGACGACGCGGGCGCCGATCCCTCGCTGCGCCGCATGGCCCGGCGATGGCTCGCAAAAAATGGGGTCAAAAAATGGGGTCAGAGGAGATTAAATCCGCGCCCAGCGCGGATTTAATCTCCTCTGACCCCATTTTTGACCCCATTTTTTCTCAGACGCGTCCCGCGAACTCGCCGGTAGTGGTGTTGACCCAGATCTTTTCGCCGTTGGTAATGTACTCCGGCACCTGGATCTCGATGCCGGTGTTGAGCCTGGCCGGCTTCGGGCGCTTGGTGGCGGTGCCGCCCTCGCAGCTCCGGCGGCGTCTCGACCACGTCCAGCTGCACGCTGGCGGCAGCTGCACCGCGACCGGGGCGTCGTCGATCAGTTGCACGTAGCAGCCTTCCAGGCCCTCGCTGATGTAGCCGGCCATGTCGCCGACCACGTCGGGGTCGAGCTGGTAGGGCGTGTAGTCCTCGCGTATCGAGGAACACGAAGGCCTCGCCGTCCTTGTACGAGTAGTTGGCTTCGCGGCGCACCAACTCGACTTCGCGCAGCTCGTCGTCGGCGCGCAGGCTGAGGTCGAACTTGTTGCTGCCCGGCACGCTGTACATGGTGAAGCGGAAGGTGACATTGCCGCCGCGGCCCTGGGCGCGCTGCGCTCGATGTCGCGCACCTGGTAGACGACGCCGTTGTACTCGACGACGTTGCCCTTCTTGACGTCAGCAGCTTTCATTTCATCGTTCCTGGAAAATTACTTCGGGGCGAGGCGCACGGCGCCGTCGAGGCGGATGGTCTCGCCATTGAGGTAGCGGTTGCCGAGGATGAAGGCGACCGTTTGCGCGAACTCGTGCGGCTGGCCCAGGCGCGACGGGTAGGGAATCGAGGCCGACAGCGACTCCTGCACCTGCGGCGGCATGCCGTCCACCATCGGCGTCCAGAAGATGCCCGGGGCGATGGTCATCACGCGCACGCCGATGCGGCCGAACTCGCGCGCCATCGGCAGGGTCATGCCGACCACGCCGCCCTTCGAGGCGGAATACGCGGCCTGGCCGATCTGGCCCTCGTAGGCCGCGACCGAGGCGGTGTTGACGATCACGCCGCGCTCGCCGTCTTCGCCCGGTGCGTTGTGCTGCATCAGGTCGGCGGCGGCCTTGGCGACGTTGAAACTGCCGACCAGGTTGACCATCACCGTGGTCGCGAACTGCTTCAGCGGCATCGGACCGTCGCGGCCCAGCACGCGGCCGGCGCCGAGGATGCCGGCGCAGTTCATCGCGACGTTGAGGCCGCCGAGGAACTCCTTCGCGGCGGCGACACTCGCGACCACGTTGGCCTCGTCGCTGACATCGGTGCGGAAATACTTCGCATTGCCGGCGCCGAGCGCGGCCACCGCTTCCGCGCCCTTGTCGTCGTTGATGTCGAACAGGGCGACCTTGCCGCCATTCTTCACCAGGTGTTCGGCGACGGCGAAGCCGAGGCCGGAAACGCCGCCGGTGACGAGGGCGCGGACTTCGTTGAGCTGCATGGGAATTTCCTGCCGCGGGAAAACCACAATTTTACGGCAGGAAATGGGGTCAGAGGAGATTTTCCCGCCTTGGAGCTAGCCCAGGTCGCTGTGGAAAATCTCCTCTGACCCCAATTCGAGGAGGTAGAAGGCGTTGCAGCCGCCGTGGCCGGTGGCGCCCATCGGGCCGGGCAGGCGCTGGAAGCCGCTGCGCTCGTACAGGCGCATGGCCGCGTCCATGCCGCGCAGGGTCTCCAGGTAGCAGCGGCGGAAGCCATGACCGCGGGCCGCGTCCAGGCACACCTGCATCATCGCCGCGCCGGCGCCCAGGCTGCGCAGCCCGGGCAGGAAGTACATCTTGCGCAGTTCGCAGACGTCCTCCTCGCCATTGACCAGCGGCGCCACGCCGGCGCCGCCCATCACTTCGCCATCGTGCTCGATCACGAAGTAGGAGCAGCGCGGCTCGCCGTAGGCGCGGCTCATCCAGTCCACTTCCGGGTCGTTGATGGCGAAGCCGTCGCCGATCGCGTCGAACTCCGGCATCACCGAGCGGATGATGCGCGCGACCTGCGCATCGTCGGCGGGCGTGATCGGGCGAATGCTGAAAACGGGGGCTTCGCTCATGCAGGCATGCTCGCGCTCGTGACCTTGCTGCCCGAAGCCCGCCCCAGCAAAGACGACAGCCAGCGCCCGACTTCGACCAGCTTGTCCAGGTTCACCCCGGTCGCCATGCCCATGCCCTCGAGCATGTACACCACGTCCTCGGTGGCCACGTTGCCGGTGGCGCCGTGCGCATAGGGGCAGCCGCCGGTGCCGGACACCGCGCTGTCCACCACGCGCACGCCCTCGTCGAGGCAGGCGAGGATGTTGGCCAGCGCCTGGCCGCGGGTATCGTGGAAGTGCACGGCGAGTGCGCTGATCGGCAATTCGCCGGCGACGGCGCGCAGCATCTGCGCCGCCTTCTTCGGCGTGCCGATGCCGATGGTGTCGCCGAGGGAAATCTCGTAGCAGCCCATCTCGTGCAGCTTCGAGGCGACGCGCACCACCTCGGACAGCAGCACTTCGCCCTGGTAGGGGCAGCCGAGCACGGTGGAAACGTAGCCGCGCACGCGCACGCCGTCGGCCTTCGCCGCCGACAGCACCGGCGCGAAGCGCGCGATGCTCTCGTCGATCGAGGCGTTGATGTTCCTGCGGTTGAAGGCCTCGGAAGCGGCGCTGAACACCGCCACCTCGGTCGCGCCGGCGGCGCGGGCGCGCGCGTAGCCCAGTTCGTTCGGCACCAGCACCGGGTAGGACACGCCCGGCTTGCGGGTGATGCCGGCGAACACTTCCGCCGCGTCGGCCAGCTGCGGCACCCACTTCGGGCTGACGAAGCTGGTCGCCTCGATCACGCGCAGGCCGGTCTCCGACAGCTGGTTGATCAGCGCGATCTTGTCCGCGGGCGCGATGATCGCCTTTTCGTTCTGCAGGCCGTCGCGCGGCCCGACCTCGACGATGCGCACCGCCACGCTCACGCCAGCGGCTCCGCCGGCTCCAGCAGCACCAGCGCGGCGTCGCCCTCGACGAAGTCGCCCGCGGCCGCGCGCAATTCGGCGACCACGCCGTCGCGCGGCGCCTTCAGGCCGATCTCCATCTTCATCGCTTCCATCACGCCGAGCTCCTGCCCGGCGCTGACCGCGTCGCCGACAGACACGCGCATCAGCACGATGCGGCCAGGCATCGGCGCGAACACGCGGTCGCCGGTGTCGGCGGCATCGCCGCTGTTGGGCTGGAAAACGGGCAGCCGCTGCAGCGACAGGCGCAGCTCGCCGTCGTGCAGCCAGACGCGGCGGGCGTCCACGCGCGCCTGGTAGCGCAGCGCGTGGCCCGCGACTTCGGCGCCGAAGGCGTCCGCGGACAGCCAGCCGCGCGCGACCGGAATGCATTCGCCGCCGGCCTCGATGGTGTAGTTGCCGGCGGCGCCATGCGCGCAGACCTCGATGCGGCTGTCGCGCCAGCCGAAGGCCAGCTTCTGCTGGCCGGCGTGGCCGAGGCGCCAGCCATCGGCGATCGCCCAGGGCGAATGCGGATCGGCCGAGGCGCGCGCGGCGCGCGCGGTCGCGGCTTCGTCGTGCAGCAGGCAGGCGGCGGCCGCCGCGGCCAGCTCATCGAGCGGCGGCGGCTGCGGTTCGGCCCGCAGGATTTCGTCGAGGTGCTGGTCGAGGTAACTGGTATCTATGGTGCCGTTGACCACCACCGGATGCCGCACCAGCGCCTCGAGGAAGGCGATGTTGGACTTCGGGCCGACGATCTCGCACTCGGCCAGCGCGCCGCGCAGGCGGGCGAGGGCGCGCGGGCGGTCGAGGTCCCAGGCGATGATCTTGGCGACCATCGGATCGTAGAAGATGGTGACGCTGTCGCCCTCGACCACGCCGCCGTCAATGCGCACATGCGCCGACGGCGTCGGCAGGTGCAGGCGCTCGAGCTTGCCGGAGCCGGGCAGGAAGTTCTGCTCCGGGTCTTCGGCGTAGAGGCGCACTTCCATGGCATGTCCGCGCGATTCGATCTCCTCCTGGCGCAGCGGCAGCGGCTCGCCGGCGGCCACGCGCAGCTGCCATTCCACCAGGTCCTGTCCGGTGACCATCTCGGTGACCGGATGCTCGACCTGCAGGCGGGTGTTGATCTCCATGAAGTAGAAGCCGCCATTCGCGTCCACGATGAACTCGACGGTGCCGGCGTTGACGTACTCGATCGCGCGCGCTGCCGCCACCGCTGCCGCGCCCATGCGCGCGCGCTTGTCGGCGTCGAGGAAAGGCGAAGGCGATTCCTCGATCACTTTCTGGTAGCGGCGCTGCGCGGAACATTCGCGCTCGCCAAGGTGGATGATGTTGGCGTGCTTGTCGGCGAAGACCTGGAACTCGATGTGCCGCGGTGTTTCCAGGTAGCGCTCGAGCAGCACGCGGTCGCGGCCGAAGGCATTCCGGGCTTCGCGCTGGCAGGACTCCAGCGCGGCTGCGAATTCCTCCGCGCTGCGCACGATGCGCATGCCCTTGCCACCGCCGCCGTGCGCGGCCTTGATCATCAGCGGGTAGCCGATGCGGTCGGCCTCGGCCTGCAGGGATTCCGGCGCCTGGTCCTCGCCGGTGTAGCCGGGCACGACCGGCACGCCGTGCGAGGCCATCAGTTCCTTCGCGCCGGCCTTGCTGCCCATCTTGCGCATCGAAGCGCCGCCGGGGCCGATGAAAGCGAGGCCTGCCGCCGCCACCGCGTCGGCGAAGTCGGCGTTTTCGGACAGGAAGCCATAGCCCGGGTGGATCGCGCGCGCGCCGGTCTTCAGCGCCGCCGCGATGATGGCGTCGCCGCGCAGGTAGCTTTCCTGCGGGCGCGGGCCGCCGATCAGGATGGCTTCGTCGGCGAGCTTGACGTGCTGCGCGGCGGCGTCGGCCTCCGAGTACACCGCCACCGAGCCGATGCCGAGCCGGCGCAGGGTGCGCGCGATGCGGCAGGCGATTTCGCCGCGATTGGCGATCAGTACCTTGTCGAACAGGCGTCCTGCAGTCACGTCTCGCCTCCACGGCTCCAGTTGGGTGGCCGCTTGTCGAGGAAGGCGGACAGGCCTTCCTGGCCTTCTTCGGAAACGCGCAGGCGCGCGATCAGGCGCGCGTTGCGCCGGTCCGCCAGCGTCTGTGCGCTCGGGGTCATGCCGGTCTGCTTCTGCACCAGCTGCTTGGCTTCGCGCTGCGCCGCGGGGCCGCCCTTGAGCAGCCAGTGCAGCACGCGCGCGACAGCGGCATCGAGCTCGCCGCCGGGAACGGTTTCGTGCAACAGGCCGATGCGCCTGGCTTCCTCGGCGCCAAACACCTCGGCGCTGAGGAAATACCGGCGCGCGTGTCGCGGGCCGATGGCGGCGATGACATAGGGCGAGATCACTGCCGGCACCAGGCCCAGCTTCACCTCGCTGAGCGAGAACTTGGCGCCCTCGGCGCCGATCGCGATGTCGCAGCAGGCCACCAGGCCCACGCCGCCGCCGTAGGAGGAGCCGTTGACCTTGGCGATGGTCGGCTTGGAAAGGAAGTTGAGCGTGTGCATCAGCCTTGCCAGCCGCAGCGAATCCTCGCGGTTCTCCAGCTCGGTGGCGCGGGCCATGCCCAGCATCCAGTTGAGGTCGGCGCCGGCGGAGAAGGTCGAGCCGGAGCCGGAAAGCACCACCGCGCGGACCGAATCATCCTCGTCGAGCTGCCGCAGGGCCTGGGTGAGCTCGGCGATGAGCAGGGCATCGAAGGCGTTGTGGACCTCGGGCCGCTGCATCACCAGCGTCGCCACGGCGCCCTCGTGCTCGATGGTCAGGGACTGCCAGACGTCAGAGGTCATTCGCGCATGTTCGCCGGGTTGGACCGCAGATCTTAACCGGCCGGGCGCTTTTGCGACTTGTAATCTAAATAGGAACCATTATCATTAACCAAGGTCCAACGGCCAAGACCCGGAGTTCGCCCATGTTTGCCACCCTCCTGCTGGTGTTCCGCGAAGTGCTCGAGGCGGCGCTGATCATCAGCATTGTCGCCGCCGCTACCCGTGGTGTGCCCAACCGCGGCAGCTGGATCGTCGGTGGCATCGCCCTGGGCGTGGTCGGCGCGATGGTGGTCGCGGCGTTCGCCGGTGGCATCGCCGGGGCCATGAGCGGCATGGGCCAGGAATGGTTCAACGCCGGCGTACTGCTGGCCGCGGTGGTGATGATCGGCTGGCACGTGGTGTGGATGGCGCGCCACGGCCGCGAGCTGGCTGTGCACATGAAGCAGGTCGGCAGTGCCGTGTCGGAAGGCCGGCGGCCGCTGACCGCGCTGCTGGTCGTGGTTGCGATCGCGGTGCTGCGCGAAGGTTCCGAGGTGGTGCTGTTCGGCTATGGCCTGCTGGCTGGCGGCTCGAGCGTTTCCGCGCTCGCAGTCGGTGGGGCGCTTGGCCTGCTCGCCGGCGTCGCCATCGGCTTTGCGCTGTACTTCGGCCTGCTGAAGATCCCGATGCGGCATTTCTTCTCCGCCACCAACGGCCTGCTGGTGCTGCTGGCTGCGGGTCTTGCCAGTTCCGCGGCGGGCAAGCTGGTGCAGGCGGGCGCCCTACCCACGCTGGTGGATACCGCCTGGGACAGCTCCTGGCTGCTCACCGACCACGGCTGGCTCGGCCAGGTTCTGCACGTACTGGTCGGCTACACCGCGCAGCCCAGCGGCATCCAGCTCGCCTTTTATGCCGGCACGATCCTGCTTCTGGTCGCCGGCATGCGCCTCTTCCGGTTGCCGGCGCCGCCGCCGCGCGCCCCCGCCGCCTCGCCGCAACTCCCCGCTTAAGGAATCGCATGCGCTCGATCTTCCCGCTCGTCCTGGTCGTCCTGTGCACCGCCTGCTCCCAGGGCGCCAGCCCGGGCGGCGAGGCAACCGCCAACGCCGATGTGAGCGCGCCCGCCGCGGCCGCGCCGACCAGCGGCGAAGCCACGCAGCTCACCCTGCGCATCAAGGAGCACAAGTTCATTCCGGCCGAGTTGGACGTGCCGGCCAACACGAAGTTCGAACTGCTGGTGGTGAACGAGGATCCGACCCCGGAAGAATTCGAGAGCCACGAACTCAACCGCGAGAAGATCGTCACCGGCAACGGCACCATCACCGTGCTCATCGGTCCGCTCAAGCCGGGCCGCTATCCCTTCTTCGGCGAGTTCCACATGGACACCGCCCAGGGCGCCCTCATCGCCAAGTAAGCAGGAAAATGGGGTCAAGAAAATGGGGTCAGAGGAGATTTTCCGCGGCTGCGGTACATGCCCCGCTGCCACGGAAAATCTCCTCTGACCCCATTTTCTTGACCCCATTTTTTCCTACATCCGGAACACGCCGAAGCGGCTCTTGCTCGATCGGGCGCGTTGAGGCTGGCCGACAGCGCCAGGCCCAGCACGCGGCGGGTGTCGGCGGGATCGATGATGCCGTCGTCCCACAGGCGCGCGGTGGCGTAGTAGGGGTGGCCCTGGCGTTCGTACTGCTCGCGGATCGGCGCCTTGAAGGCTTCCTCTTCCTCGGCGCTCCAGGTCTTGCCGGCGGCCTCGATGCCGTCGCGCTTCACCGTGGCCAGCACGCTGGCGGCCTGTTCGCCGCCCATCACGCTGATGCGCGCGTTCGGCCACAGTCCACAGGAAGCGCGCGCCGTAGGCGCGGCCGCACATGGCGTAGTTGCCGGCGCCGAAGCTGCCGCCGATCACCACGGTGAACTTGGGCACGTGCGAGCAGGCCACGGCGGTCACCATCTTGGCGCCGTCCTTGGCGATGCCGGCGTTCTCGTACTTCTTGCCGACCATGAAGCCGGTGATGTTCTGCAGGAACACCAGCGGGATGTTGCGCTGGTTGCACAGCTCGATGAAGTGCGCGCCCTTGAGCGCGCTCTCGGCGAACAGGATGCCGTTGTTGGCGACGATGCCCGACCGGGTAGCCGTGGATGTGCGCGAAGCCGCAGACCAGGGTCTTGCCGTAGCGCGCCTTGAACTCCTGGAACTCGCTGCCGTCGACCAGCGGGCGATGACCTCGCGGATGTCGAAGGGCTGGCGCGTGTCGCGTCGGGATGATGCCGTAGCAGCTCCTCGGGCGCGATACAGCGGCTCGCGCGGCGCGCTGCACGGCCACCGGCAGGGTCTTCGTTGCGGTTGAGGTGGGCGACGATGTCGCGCGCGATCTGCAGCGCGTGCGCGTCGTTCTCGGCGAAGTGGTCGGCCACGCCGGAGACCGCGGTGTGCACGTCGGCGCCGCCCAGCGACTCGGCGTCCACCACTTCGCCGGTGGCGGCCTTCACCAGCGGCGGGCCGCCGAGGAAGATGGTGCCCTGGCTCGCGCACGATGATGGTCTCGTCGCACATCGCCGGCACGTAGGCGCCGCCGGCGGTGCACGAGCCCATCACCACGGCGATCTGCGGGATGTTCTGCGCGCGACAGCCGCGCCTGGTTGTAGAAGATGCGGCCGAAGTGCTCCTTGTCCGGGAACACCTCGTCCTGCAGCGGCAGGAAGGCGCCGCCGGAATCGACCAGGTAGACGCAGGGCAGGTGGTTCTCCAGCGCGATCTTCCTGCGCGCGCAGGTGCTTCTTCACCGTCATCGGGAAGTAGGTGCCGCCCTTGACCGTGGCGTCGTTGGCGACCACCACCACCTCGCGTGCCGTGCACGCGGCCGATGCCGGTGATGATGCCGGCGGCCGGGCGCGGCGTCGTCGTACATGCCGTCGGCGGCCAGCGCGGAGAGCTCGAGGAAGGGCGAGCCCGGGTCGAGCAGGGCGCCGATGCGCTCGCGCGGCAGCAGCTTGCCGCGGTCGGTGTGCTTGGCGCGGGCCTTCGTCGCCGCCGCCGAGCGCGACGCGCGTCGAGCTGGGCGTCGAGGTCGGCGACCGTGGCGCGCAGCGCGGCGGCGTTGTCCGGCGAACTCGGCGCTGCGGGGGTCGATGTGGCTGTGGATGATGGGCATGTGCGGCTTCTCGTGGGCAGACCGGCACAGTTTAAGACAAGGGCGCGCCTTGCGGCCGCCCCTAGTTCCACTCGCTTCGGGTTGCTTCAGCCGCGGCGATCCCGATGCGCTTTGCTTCTTAGTGCTTGCCAGCGTCGGCAGCGTGGGCCGCGTCGTCACGCGCCTGCTCGGCCGCGTTCTCGGCGGTGTCGGCTTCGTCCTCGGCAACTTCAGCAGCGTCGGCCTTGCCTGTCGGTGCCTTCGGCACCGGCGACGCCGGCAGCGGCGTCCCGGCAACAGCGGCGGCGTCGGTCGCATGGCGGCAGCGGTGCTGCCATGCGTCAGCGGCCATGGCAGCAGCGGTCAGCGGTCGGTGTGCCGGCCGATGTCGTCGGCGGCGCATGGCGGACGGCATCAGCGGCTGCCCGGTGTCGTCCGCTGCGGATTCCTGCGCATCGGCGCGCCGGCTTCGGCGGCCTGCTGCTCGTTGGCTGCAGGCTGTCAGGCAGCCAGTCCAGCGAGCGACCAGGGCGATGCAAGAGGCTTGTTCAGATTCATGGTTGATTTCCTTTGTCTGGACAGGGGGTGGGCTGCAGCGATGTTCTGACCACAGTGCTCGGTCAGCATATTTGGCAACCGGATGAATGCCAAGTACTTGCACGAGCATTGAAGGGTAACGGTTCAGGCTGGGCACCGGGGTCGAATGGCGCAAAAGAAAGCCGCCGGACTTGCGGCGGCCTTTGATTCTTCAGCTTGTAACGAACAACTTACTGCTGCCGTCGGTCGCAGCAGCGTCGTCGGCCGTGTCGGCAGCGGCGTTCGCGTCGGCAGCGGCGTCGGTCCAGGGCAGTGGCGTCGGTCGCGTGGCGGCAGCAGCGCGGCAGCGGCGGCGTCAACGGCAGTGGCGTCGGTCGCCATCGCGTCGGTCGCGGTGGCAGCGGCGTCGGTCGCGGTGGCGGCGGCGTCAGCGGCGGTGGCAGCGGCGTCGGTCGCGGTGGCGGCAGCGTCGACAGCGGCGGCGGCACGGCCGCGTCGTCGCCTGCCTGCTTGGTTCGAGCAGGCGGTCAGGGCGAGGCCGAGGGCGAGGGCGATCAGGGTCTTGTTCAGGGACATGGGGTGTTTCTTCGTCTAGACGTTGGAAGTTCAGGGCAAAAAAACGTGCGCCCCATGCGCACGTGGCCTGCATCATGACACCATTCAGCCGAGAGTCAAGTTGAATTCCCAGCCTAACGATCTGATGGCTCAAAAAGGCGCCAAATCTGGCCCGGCGCCTCAGGCCAGCTCGACCGCCACCGCGGTGGCCTCGCCGCCGCCGATGCACAGGGAAGCCACGCCCCGGCTTGCCGCCGCGGCGCTTGCAGGGCGTGGATCAGGGTGACCACCAGGCGGGCGCCGGCTGGCGCCGATCGGATGGCCCAGCGCGCAGGCGCCGCCGTTGCACGTTGAGCTGTCGTGCGGTCGATGCCCAGTTCCGTATCGGCGCCATGGCCACGACTGGCAAAGGCCTCGTTGACCTCGAACAGGTCCACGTCGGCCACTGTCCAGCCGGCCTTGGCCAGCACGGCTTGCGGATTGCCGCGACCGGCGCGGTGGTGAACCACTCCGGCGCCTGCGGCGTGGGTGGCGTGGGCAACGATGGTGCGCCAGCGGGGCCAGGCCCTGCGCCTTGGCCGCGTCCGCCGACGCCAGCACCACGGCCGCGGCGCCGTCGTTGATGCTCGACGAACTGGCGGCGGTGATGGTGCCGTCCTTCTTGAAGGCCGGGCGCAGGCTGGGGATCTTGCCGATGTCGCACTTGCCCGGCTGCTCGTCGGTGTCCACCAGCACGTCGCCCTTGCGGCCGCTGACGGTCACCGGCGCGATCTCGTCCTTGAAGGCGCCGTCGGCTGCGCGGCCAGCGCGCGGCGCACGGACTCGGCGGCGAACGCGTCCTGTTCGTCGCGGGTGAAGGCGTACTTGTCGGCGCACAGTTCGCCGAAGGGCCCATCGGCTGCTTGTCGTAGGGGTTGGTCAGGCCGTCCCAGGCCATGTGGTCGAGCATCTCGGTGCTGCCGAACTTGATGCCGGTGCGCGAGCCGATCAGCAGGTGCGGGGCATTGGTCATCGACTCCATGCCGCCGGCCACCACCACGTCGGCCGAGCCGGCCCTGATCAGGTCGTGGCCGAGCATGATGGCCTTCATGCCCGAGCCGCAGACCTTGTTGATGGTGGTGGCACCCGTGGCGACGGGGAGGCCGGCGCCGAGCGCCGCCTGGCGTGCCGGCGCCTGGCCGAGGCCGGCCGGCAGCACGCAGCCCATGATCACCTCCGACACGGACTCGGGCGCGACGCCCGACTGCGCGAGCGCGGCCTGGATGGCGGTGGCGCCGAGCTGGGTGGCGGGAACGCCGGTGAACTGGCCCAGGAGCGCGCCGAGGGCGGTGCGGTTGGCGCCGACGATGACGACGGTAGACATGCAAAGCTCCACAAAGTGCGACAAGCCTGCAATTATGCCCCATGCTCCCGTCGACTTTCCCGTCATGGGTCGTGTCCGTTTTCGCCATCGTGCTGGCGTTCGGGCTCGGATACCTCGTTCGCGAGCGCCTTACCGCCAGCTCGCGGCGCGCGCACAAGGCCGCGGAGAAGGACAGCGAGCAGCGCCTGGACCTGGTGTTGTGGAGCACCGGCGACGAGCTGTGGGAAATGGACATGGCCGGCGACATCTTCTCCCGCACCCACCCGCTCAAGCACCTGAAGCTCACCAACTACGAGACGGTGCACAAGGCCAGTACCCTGCTCAGCGAAGTGGCAGCGGAGGACCGCGCCGAATTCGAGCGGGCGCTGTTCGCGCACTTCAAGGGCGAGACGGAATTCCTCGACGTCGCTTACCGGGCGCGCACCAACGATGGTTCCTGGTGCTGGCTGCGCACGCGCGGCCGCGTGGTCGAGCGCGGGCCGGACGGCCGTGCGTTGCGCATGCTCGGCACCACCGGCGACATCACCGAGTTCAAGAATCACGAACTGGCGCTGGAGCAGCTCAACCACGAGCTGGAGTCACGCGTGCAGCAGCGCACCGAGGCGCTCGACCGCAGCAACCAGGAACTGCAGGAGAGCCTGCACGACCTGCAGCAGGCGCAGGAGCAACTGGTCGCACGCCGAGAAGATGGCCGCGCTGGGCGGGCTGGTCGCGGGCGTCGCGCACGAGATCAACACGCCGCTGGGCATCGGCGTCACCGCGGCTTCGCTACCTGGAGCAGCGAGACGCGCCGCCTGGGCGTGGAGCTGGAGGAAAACCGCCTGAGCGCCGAGAGCCTGCACCGCTTCCGCCAGTCGGCGCTGGAGAGCACGCAGCTGATCCTGCGCAACCTGCAGCGCGCCGACCAGCTGGTCAAGAGCTTCAAGCAGGTCGCGGTCGACCAGTCCAGCGAACAGCGGCGCGACGATCGACCTGGCCGCCTACCTGCAGGAAATCATGAGTTCGCTGCACCCGACGCTCAAGCGCACGCAGCACAAGGTGGACATCGAGTGCCCAGAGGGCTTGATGCTGGAGCACCTATCCGGGCGCGCTGTACCAGATCGTGGTCAACCTGGTGATCAACTCGCTCATGCACGCCTTCCCCGAGCGCACGACGATGGCACGCATCACCATCACCGCGCGGCGCGTCGGCGAGAACATCCTGCTGAGCTACCGCGACGACGGTTGCGGCATGGACGAGGAGACGCGGCGACGGATCTTCGAGCCCTTCTTCACCACCCGCCGCGGTGCAGGGCGGGTCGGGGCTGGGCATGCACATCCTGTGGAACCTGGCGACGCAGGCGCTGAAGGGCAGCGTCACGGTGGAAAGCGCGCCGCGGGCGGGGACCGCGTTCGAGCTGCGCTTTCCGGCGGTGACGCCTGTCCTAATCCGGCATGTCGGTGCGGATCGGAGACGGCCTCTTCCCAGTGCTCCAGCAGCAGGTCCACCAGTTCGGGATCGAACTTCATCCCGCGTCTGCTCGCGATGAAGGCGCGGATGTCGTCTGCCGCTCCCAGGCGTCCTTGTAGCAGCGGTTGCTGCCGAGCGCGTCGAACACGTCGGCGAGCGCGGTGATGCGGCCGGCGATCGCGATGTCGTCGCCCTTCAGGCCGCGCGGATAGCCGGAGCCGTCCCAGTTCTCGTGGTGGTCCTCGGCGATGTCGCGGCCAGTTGCAGCAGCTGGCGATCGCGACGTCGGCCAGCAACTGCCGCGGCCGATGCGCGCGTGCGGCGCATGACCTCGGATTCCTCCGACGTGTGCGTGCCGGGCTTGTTGAGGATGGCGTCGGGAATGCCGATCTTGCCGATATCGTGCAGCGGCGCCGCGTAGCGCAGCATGTCGGCGTGGCGCGTCGTCCAGGCCGCAGCGCCTGGCCGAGCAGGTCGGCCAGATCGCCGACGCGCTTCACGTGGTTCGGCGGTTTCCTGCGAGCGCGATCTCGGCCGCGCCGGCGAGCAGGTAGATCATCTCCAGCTGCGAGTCGAACAGCTCCTGCGTTGCAGGTGCAGGTTCTCGAAGGCGATCGAGACGTTGGTGCAGAACACCTCGACCAGGCGGTATGTCGAGCTCGGACAGGTTCCAGGTCTCGCCCACGTACAGCAGGCTCTCGGTGTGGTGGCTGTCGGTGAAATGCAGCACGTAGTGGTCGTTGCGGAACAGGTGGCGCCTTGCGTCTGCTAGCGCGGCGCTGCAGCGTCTCCAGCGATGCGCGGCGGCAGCGTCTCGTCCGCGGCCTTGTCGACGAAGCGGGTGTAGTCGCCGGTGGCGGCGTTGATCTGGAGTGTTCGGGTGCCCATCTCGCCGCGGCGCGGGTCCACCTTGCAGTACAGCGCGCCCGTGTCCATGCCGATCAGCGTGGCCAGCTGCGAGAGCACGGCCGAGGCGAATTCGTGCGATCTTTTCGTGCGAGAAGATGTGCGCCGAGGCGGAGATCACCCGTTCGAGACCGCGCTTGTTGGCTTCGATGGTCATGATGTCGCGGTACGAGCGCAACGTGGCGAACAGGGTGGTCGCGAGCTTCTGCGAAGTGAGCTCGGTCTTTTCCTTGTAGTCGTTGATGTCGTACTTGATGATGACTTCGTGCTCGGGCGCCTGGCCCGGCTGGCCGGTGCGCAGCACGATGCGTACGTTGCGGTTGCCGATGTCGTGGCGGATGTGCTCCACCAGCTTGAGCCCGGCCTGGTCGTTCTCCATGACCACGTCGAGCAGGATCACGGCGATGTCGTCGTGTTGGGCCAGGTGCTCCTTGGCCTCCTCGGCGGTCATGGCCGAAAGGATGTCGAGCGGGCGGTCTTCGAAACGGAAGTTGCCGAGCACGAGGCGGGTGACCTCGTGAACCTCGGGCTCGTCGTCTACCAACAGTACCTTCCAACCGGCCAACGCTTGCGGGGGCGCGTGAACCAGGAAGTCCATAGCTGCTCCGAGTTTCCCCTGACAGCCCTACTCTAGCCCAAAAGAAAAAATGGGGTCAGAGGAGATTTTCCGGGCGGGGCGGGGCAGGCCCGGCTGCCGTGGAAAATCTCCTCTGACCCCATTTTTTCTAGTCGTTGAAGAGCTCGCGGCCGATCAGCATGCGGCGGATCTCGTTGGTGCCGGCGCCAATCTCGTAAAGCTTGGCGTCGCGCAGCAGGCGGCCGGCGGGGTACTCGTTGATGTAGCCGTTGCCGCCCAGGGCCTGGATGGCCTCGAGGGTGACCTTCACCGCCGCCTCGGAGGCGTGCAGCAGGCAGGCGGCGGCGTCGGCGCGGCTCTGCTGGCCGGCGTCGTAGTTGCGCGCCACCTGGTAGGCGAAGGCGCGCGAGGACTGCAGCGCCGTGTACATGTCGGCGAGCTTGCCCTGCATCAGGCCGAAGCTGCCGATCGGCTGGTCGAACTGCTTGCGCTCGCGCACGTAGGGCAGGGTGACGTCCATGGCCGCCTGCATCAGGCCGATCGGGCCGCCGGACAGCACCAGGCGCTCGGTGTTCAGGCCGCTCATCAGCACCTTGCACGCCCTGGTTGACCTCGCCCAGCACGTTTTCGTCCGGGATCTCGCAGTCCTCGAACACCAGCTCGCAGGTGTTGGAGCCGCGCATGCCGAGCTTGTCGAGCTTCTGCGCGGTGCGAAAACCCGTCATGCCCTTCTCGACGATGAAGGCGGTCATCGCGCGCGACTCCGGCCTCCTTGCCGGCGGTGCGCATGTACACGATCAGCACGTCGGCACTCGGGGCCGTTGGTGATCCACATCTTGGTGCCGTTGGCGACCCAGTGGTCGCCGCGCATTCTCGGCGCGGCAGGTCATCGAGCCGACCACGTCGGAGCCGGCGCCCGGCTCGCTCATCGCCAGCGCGCCGACTGCGCTCGCCGCTGCACAGGTCGGGCAGGTACTTGCGCCGCTGCGCCTCGTTGCCGTTGGTGTAGAGGTTCTGCACGCACAGGTTGGAGTGCGCGCCGTAGGAAAGCCCGACCGAGCCGGAAGCGCGGGAGATCTCCTCCATCGCCACCAGGTGCGCCAGGTAGCCCATGTCCGAGCCGCCGTACTCGCCGGGCACGGTGATGCCCAGCAGGCCGAGCTCGCCCAGCTTGCGCCACAGGTCCTGCGGGAACAGCGTTGTCGTGGTCGATCTGCGCCGCGCGCGGCGCGATCTCGGCCTCGGCGAAGCGCCGCACCGCGTCGCGCAGCGCATCGAGGTCTTCGCCGAGCGGGAAGTACGCATGGCGACTCCGTGTCGAGTAAGCGTCACGCGCAGGGTGCGCGTGGCGTCAGAGCGTCGGTCAGTTGCCGCGGCGGCCTGGAAGCGCGGCGCGGTGGCGCCCAGGTGCGGCAGGCGCAGCTTGCCGATCGCGTTGATGCGCTCTTCGGCCATGCGGTCGGCGGCCTTGTAGGTGGGGATGTTGTCGCGCTTGGCGATCTCGAAGATGCGGCCGAGGTTGTAATAGATGGTGCGCAGCATGCGCATCGCGCGCTCGCGGTTGTAGCCGTCGATCTCGAGCGAGACGTTCATCAGGCCGCCGGCGTTCACCGCGTAGTCGGGCGCGTACAGGATGCCGTAGCGCTCGAGCTCGTCGCCGATGTCGTCGTTGGCCAGCTGGTTGTTGGCGGCGCCGCAGATGATCTTGCACTTCAGGCGGGGCAGGGTCTTCTCGTTGACCGTGCCGCCGAGCGCGCAGGGCGAATACACGTCGGCGTCCACGTCGTAGATCTCGTCCAGGGCCACGGCCTCGCAGCCGTAGTCGTCCACGGCGCGCTGCACCGGGTCCTTGTTGATGTCGGTGACGAAGACCTTGGCGCCGCGCTCGCGCAGCAGCTTCACGAACTCCATGCCGACGTGGCCCACGCCCTGCACCGCGTAGCTGTACTTGCCCACTTCTTCGTTGCCGAACTTCACCTGCAGCGCGGCCATCAGGCCCTGCAGGGTGCCGTAGGCGGTGAACGGCGACGGGTCGCCGGAGCCGCCGTGCACCTGGTGCACGCCGGTGACGAACTCGGTCTCGCGGAGCACGTATTCCATGTCGTTGACGTCGATGCCGACGTCCTCGGCGGTGATGTAGCGGCCGTTGAGCGAGTTGACGAAGCGGCCGAAGGCGCGGAACAGCGCCTCGGACTTGTCCTTGTTCGGATCGCCGATGATCACGCCCTTGCCGCCGCCCAGGTTCAGGCCCGACACCGCCGCCTTGTAGGTCATGCCGCGCGAGCAGGCGCAGCACGTCGTTCGAGCGCGTCCTCCTCGGTGGCGTAGGGCCACATGCGCAGGCCGCCCAGCGCCGGGCCGAGCACGGTGTTGTGGATCGCGATGATCGCCTTCAGGCCGGCGTCCTTGTTGTGGCAGAACACGACTTCTTCGTGGCCCGTCTTGGAGAGGGTTTCGAAAATCATTGGAGGCTCCGGGGCGTGGTGCGCGCTTGGCGGCGAGGCCGGGCCTCGAAACCGCTTCACAATTCGCAGCTAAGCCACTGTCAGGTAAGGAAATATTCGGTCGTGGCGTACGGGCCAAGCCCGTTCGGCGCGCGTAGTGTAAAGCAATCGCTCTAGCCAAGAACGAGGAAAAAATGGGGTCAGAGGAGATTTTCCGCAGGAAAATCTCCTCTGACCCCATTTTTTCCGTGGCCGCTTTTGCTGACTGGGGCCGTTCATAAAGTTGCCTGGCCGCCGACCTCCCCGGACCGCGGCCGGCACAAACCCTTGAGCAGGGAATTTTGGCGACCGCACTCCGGTCGCCTTCTTTTTGCCTACATGGATGTAGGTACCCCGCGGAGGCATGGATGCCGGAAGCGGGGTGCGCTGTAGGTACCCCGCGGAGGCATGGATGCCGGAAGCGGGGTGCGCTGTAGGTACCCCGCGGAGGCATGGATGCCGGAAGCGGGGTGCGCCTCAGCAGCCGACCCGGCTATTGACACAAATCAGCCCCCAAGCGGCCCGCCCCAGCCATATTCGATCCCAGCATCTTCCCGGGAACCCCGAATGGACCTGCAGCACTACCTCCAGACCCTGCACGAACGCTCGGCCTCCGATCTGTTCCTCAGCCCCGGCGCGCCGCCGAACATCAAGATCGACGGCCGCACCCGCCACCTCGGCGCCAAGCTGCTAACCCCGAGCGACGTGCGCGACATGGCGTACTCGGTGATGAACGAGCGCCAGCAGGCCGAGTTCGAGAAAGAGTGGGAGATGAACTTGGCGCTGTCCATGGGCGACACTGGCCGCTTCCGCATCAACATCTACCGCCAGCGCGGCGAAGTCGCCATGGCGGTGCGCTACGTCACCAACAACATCCCCACCATCGAAGAGCTGAACCTGCCGCTGCTGCTGCAGGAGCTGATCATGCTGCCGCGCGGGCTGATCCTGTTCGTGGGCGCGGCCGGCTCGGGCAAGTCCACCACCATGGCCTCGATGATCGACTACCGGAACCGCAACCGCACCGGCCACATCCTCACCGTCGAAGAGCCGATCGAGTTCATGCACACGCACCTGCAGTCGGTGGTGGACCAGCGCGAGGTCGGCCTGGACACGCACAGCTACGCCAACGCGCTGCGCAACGCCATGCGCGAGGCACCCGACGTGCTGATGATCGGCGAAATCCGCGATCGCGAGACCATGCAGCAGGCGATAACCTACGCCGAGACCGGGCACCTGTGCCTGTCCACGCTGCACGCCAACAACGCCAACCAGACCCTGGACCGGATCCTGAACTTCTTCCCGGAGACCGCGCGTGAGCAGGTGCTGATGGACATGTCGCTCAACCTCAAGGCAGTCATCTCGCAGCGCCTGATCCAGGGCTCGCAGAAGGACGTGCGGCGGGTGCCAGCGGTGGAGATCTTGCTGTCCTCGCCCTACGTGTCCGACCTGATCCTCAAGGGCGACATCCACCAGCTCAAGGAAGCAATGAAGCACAGCGTGGACCTGGGCATGCAGACCTTCGACGAATCGCTGTTCCGGCTGTTCAGCGCCGGGCAGATCACCTACCAGGACGCAATCGAATTCGCCGACTCGCGCACCGACCTGGCGCTGCGCATCCGGCTGGAGGGTCTGGCGCCGGAAGGCGTCCCCGAGGAAGCCATGGCGATGGAAGAACCGCCCGGCCCCACGCCGGCCGAGTTGAAGGCCCAGGCGCGGGAGGGGCGCATCGGCTGAGACGCGCGGGCGCAAGCGCGGCGGCCTTCACGCCGCCTGCAGTCGCCACGGGCCTAGATCAGCGGGCCGGGGTCGGGCAAGGGCGAGGGGATGCTGCAGGCTTCACTGCGCAGCTTTGGATCCGCGCTGGTCCAGTAGCGGGCCTTCGACAGGTCGGTGATCTGCAGGAACTCGACGTGCCTGCCGCTGCAGCGGATGAAGGCAGGGCTGGTTACCTTCGAGCCCGGCAGCGCGCCCTGCTTTTCCAGTTCATTGAGGCGCACCTGGTCCGGATTGCGGAAGGGCGCCATCACGCGTTCGGCATCAGGACGGGCGAAGTCGAAGCGGACCTCCACCTCGGTGGTGTCGATGTTGTAGGTGAAGGCGATGTTGCGCGCCGAGGGCGGCAACAGCGTCGAGGGAAGGTGGCCGCTGTCGCCGTAGCGACTGGCCTTGAAGTCGGCCATCGTTGCGAAATGCTCCGCCCGCTGGTTCCAGTCCGAGCAGCCGAAAAGCAGCAGCAAAGCGAAACCAAAAAGGGCGCGCATCAGCCGGAAACCGGCGACGTGGCCGCGGCCTGGCGCAATGCGGCCTGCACCAGCGCGCTCGAATCCAAGGCACTTTCCCGCAGCAGCCGCGCCGCGTCGGCAGCCAGCATCGGCCGGTGCCAGTAGTAGCCCTGCGCGTAGATCTCGCCGAAGCCGGACAGCATCTGCGCCTGTGCCGGTGTCTCCACGCCTTCGACCACCACCTTGGCACCGCAGCCATGCGCCATCGCCACCAGCTGCGGCAGCAGCTCGGCGGCGAAGCTGGCGTTGTCGGCGTGCAGCAGGAAGGAGCGGTCCACCTTGACCATCTCCGGGTGGTAGGAGGCCAGGCGCGAGGCATTGGAGGCGCCGGTGCCGAAGTCGTCGATGCTCAGGCGATGGCCGGCCTGGCGCAGGCGCGCGAGGCCACCGGCGAGGCCGTCCGCCTCGAAGGTGCGCTCGGTGAGTTCGATGACGATCTGCGCCGTGGGGATACCCGCCGAAGCGAGCTGGCGGTCGAGGTCGTCGAGCAGGCGCAGGTCGGCGACATCGGCGGAGGCGAAGTTCAGGGCCACGTAGATGTCCGGGTTGGCGCGCAGCGCGTCGCCGAAACCCGCCACCAGGCTCGCCACCATGCAGCGCGCCAGCTCGCTGCCCAGGCCGGCCGCTTCGATCATCGGCACGAACAGCGTCGGCGAGACCTCGCTGCCGTCCTCGCGCGTCCAGCGCGCCAGGCATTCGAAACCGACCACGCGTGGCGTGCCGGCGCCGGCCGGCGCGTCCACGATCGGCTGCAGGGCCGCGGTGAGCTTGCGCCCGCGCAGCGCGCGGCGCAGCTCGGCCATCAGCGAATGGTGGCGGGCGAAGGCAAACATCACCGCCGCGAACAGCAGCACGCCGAGCAGCGCGCCCACGCTGAGCGTGCGTGGCAGCCCGGCCACGAAGGCGGCCTGGATCTTCGCCAGCGGGCGCGCCGCCAGGTCGATGGTGCGGCCGTCCACGCTGTTCGAGACCATCGCCAGGTAGCCGTCCTGCTGCAGCTGCCCTTCGCGCAATTTCGCCGCCGCCTGCAACAGCGATTTCGGCAGCGGCTCGGAGTGCACCAGCATCCGGCCGCTGTCGGCCTCGAGCATGGCGATCGCGGTGTCGTCCGGGTACGCCATGTCCAGCAAACTCATCGGGTCCATGCTCAGCGCGCCGTGGCCGCTCGCGGCCCACACGCCGCGCGCGCTGATCCACAGGCGCACGCCATCGCTGCGCTGCACGCTGGCTTCGCCCAGGTCGATGCGCGCGCCGGCGCCGTCTAGCGCATTGCAGTAGATCCGATTGCCGCGGATGCGTCCGATGTCGCGCACGTAATGGGCGCTGGCGAGCATCGAGCGCAGCAGGTGGCGGTCGCAAGCGTCGGTATCGGGGAGCTTGGAGGCGATCAGCAGGCTCTCCATGCGCACCCGCATCGAACGGTCGTCCACCGCGCGCACCACCGCCTGCAGCTGCTCGCGCGCGCTCTGCCAGTTGGCCCAGGCCGACCAGCCCACGGTGCCCGCCACGGCCAGCAGGAATGCGGCCGATGCAGCGAGCATCGCTTTGCTGCGTTGGCGGCTGGTCACGGCGTCTCCCCCGACGGCCCGGAGCCAGTGTATGGCATGTCCACGGCGCCGGCTGAAACATAAGTAGAGCGGCGGGTTCATGGCCCTGTCACGGGGCGCTGGTCTGATGCTGACTCAGCATGAACGCATTGCTGAGCCCGCCCCTCGACGCACTCGCCCGCCCGCCGCCGATGGAATTCGACAGCGGCGACGAACCGCCGTCCACCCGCCACCGCACCATCTGGATTTCCGACATCCACCTCGGCACGCCGGGCTGCCAGGCGGAGTTCCTGCTCGATTTCCTGAAGTGGAACGACTCCGACACGCTGTACCTGGTCGGCGACATCATCGACGGCTGGCGGCTGCGCAAGGGCTGGTACTGGCCGCAGTCGCACAACGACGTGGTGCAGAAGCTGCTGCGCAAGGCGCGCAAGGGCACGCGGGTGATCTACGTGCCGGGCAACCACGACGAGTTCGCGCGCGCCTACGTGGACCATGCCTTCGGCGGCATCGAGGTGCTGCACGAGGCCGTCCACCGCACCGCCGACGGCAAGCTGCTGCTGGTCACCCACGGCGACCTGTTCGACGGCGTGGTGCAGCGCGCGCGCTGGCTGGCCCGTGCTGGGCGACCAGCTGTACACGGCGATCCTGGTGCTCAACCGCTGGTTCAACCGCGTGCGCGCGCGCATGGGCTGCCGCTACTGGTCGCTGTCGCAGTACCTCAAGCACAAGGTCAAGAACGCGGTCAGCTTCATCACCGAGTTCGAGAATGGCGCTGGCCCGGCGAAGCGCGGCAGCGCGGCGTGGACGGCGTCGTCTGCGGCCACATCCACAAGGCCGAGATCCGCACCATCGACGGCATCCTGTACTGCAACGACGGCGACTGGGTCGAGAGCCTGACGGCGCTGGTCGAAGACCACGCCGGCCAGCTGCGGCTGGTCGAATGGAAGCAGATCCGGCCGCAGGCGCCAGCGATTGCGGCGCCTGCGGCCGCGGCGGTGCAGCCGTGAGGATCCTGATCGTCACCGACGCCTGGGAGCCGCAGGTCAACGGCGTGGTGCGCACGCTCAAGTCCACGCAGCGCGAGTTGCAGCGGCTGGGGCACGAGGTCGAGATGCTGACGCCGCTCGAATTCCGCACGGTGCCGTGCCCGACCTACCCGGACATCCGCCTGTCGCTGCTGCCGGGGCGCAAGGCGCACGCACGCATCCGCGCCTTCCAGCCGCAGGCGATCCACATCGCCACCGAAGGGCCGCTGGGCATCGCCGCGCGCGCGCTACGCGCTGCGCCAAGGCGTGCCTTTCACCACCGCCTACCACACGCGCTTTCCCGAGTACGTGCGCGCCCGCACTGCGCTGCCGCTGGGCGTGACCTACCGCTTCCTGCGCTGGTTCCACGGCCCGGCCGAGGCGGTGATGGTGCCGACCGCAGTGGTGCGCCGCGACCTGGTCGCCACGGTTTCCCGTCCACGCAGGTGGTGCTGTGGTCGCGCGGCGTCGACCTCGACATCTTCAAGCCCGGCACGCCCATGGAACACGACCTGCGCCGCACCGATCTTCCTGTACGTCGGCCGCGTCGCGGTGGAGAAGAACATCGAGGCCTTCCTCGCCTGGACCTGCCCGGCACCAAGTGGGTGGTGGGCGACGGCCCGGCGCTGGCCGAGCTGCGCGCCGAGTATCCGGAGGTGCGCTTCACTCGGCGTGCTCAGCCAGCTGGAACTGGCGACGCTGTACGCCGCCGCCGACGTGTTCGTGTTCCCCAGCCGCACCGACACCTTCGGGCTGGTGCTGCTGGAAGCGATGGCCTGCGGCTGCCCGGTCGCGGCCTATCCGGTCACCGGGCCGGTGGACGTGATCGGCAATTCGCCGGCCGGCGCGCTCGACGAGGACCTGCGCGCCGCCTGCCTGCGCGCACTGGAGATTCCCCGCGCGGTGGCGCGCCGGCATGCCGAGCGCTTCTCCTGGGAAGCTTGCACGAAGCAGTTCCTGTCGCACCTGCATCCCTTCAATATCGGCCCGGGCGAGGTCGCCTTCGCGCCGCCGGTGGACCGGGGGCGGGCGACCTCCTGATGGATGGCGAGCACGAGGCTGAGAGCCCGTACAAGAGCCATGGCGGGCCGAAGCGCATCTGGAACGCGCTGCGATATTCGCTGCGCGGGCTGGTGCATGCCGTGCGCGTGGAGAGCGCGTTCCGGCAGGAGCTGACCGCCGCCGCGGTGCTGGTGCCGCTCGCGCTGGTGCTGGCTTTGCCGCCGCTGGAGACGGTGGCGCTGATCGGCGCAGTGGTGCTGGTGCTGATCGTGGAGCTGGTCAACTCCAGCATCGAGGCGGCGATCGACCGCATCTCCTTCGACCACCACCGGCTGTCCGGCCGCGCCAAGGACCTGGGCAGCGCGGCCGTGTTCCTGGCGCTGCTGTGGTGTGGGCTGACCTGGGTGCTGCTGGCCGGGCCGACGCTGCTGGTCCGCGCCGGCCTGTAGTAGCTCCCTGTAGGAGCGGCCTTCGGCCGCGACTGCTACTTCCCGTTGCGCTTGGCCGCCGGCGCCGAGCGCAGCGACAGCACGCGGTCGCGCAGCTCCGGCGTGCCCAGCGCATCCAGTGCGCGCAGGCCGAGGCGGAACAGCTCGCTCTTCTTCACCTTCAGGCCGCTGCGCTTGGCCGCCAGCTTCAACTTTGCGATCAGGGCGTGGTCGGCCTCGGGCATGACGAAGGTGCCGCGCAGCTTCTTGCCCTCGGGCTTGCCTGGGCTCTTCTTCTTGCCGCCCATCGGCTGGGGGTCCGGCTTGCGCAGGGCGGGCTTGAGCACGGCGGGCTTGAGCACGGCAGGCCTGGAGTCTCCGGCGGCAACGGGGGCGAAGGCGGACGAGCTGGCAGCGGCGGCGGGCTTCTTCGCCGCCGCCTTCTTCGCGGGCGCGGACTTGGCGGCGGCGCGAGGGCGGGGAGTGGGTTTGCGGGCTTTCGATGCTGACATGGCGTGGGTTCCGGGCGGCTGGATTGCGAACCTACTCCGATTTGCGCGGCCGTAGGTTACAGCGCATGGCGCGCAAGGCTTCGGGCTGAGCCGCCATCTCGCCTTCCCGATGGGTGTTGCCTGTTTTCAGGAATGGCGCCGTTTTGTACCCATTTTTGGTACGAAACGGCCGGGAAGGGCGCGTCGGGGCCTCGGGGTTAGAATAAATGCCTGTCCGACCGCGATTCCTTTGCCATGAGTAGCCCCGCCAGCCACGCCCCGTCCACTGAGCCGCAGGCCGAGCGCAGCCCGCTGCGCTTCGTCACCGCCGCCAGCCTGTTCGACGGCCACGACGCCGCGATCAACATCATGCGCCGCCTGATCCAGGCGCAGGGCGTGGAGGTGGTGCACCTGGGCCACAACCGCAGCGTGGAGGACGTGGTGCGGGCGGCGCTGCAGGAAGACGCCGACGGCATCGCCCTGTCCAGCTACCAGGGCGGCCACACCGAATACTTCAAGTACATGGTGGACATGCTGCGCGAGCGCGGCGCGGGCCACATCCGGGTGTTCGGCGGCGGCGGCGGCACGATCACGCCCGAAGAAATCAAGGAACTGCAGGACTACGGCGTCGAGCGCATCTACCACCCCAACGACGGCATGCAGATGGGCCTGGTGGCGATGATCGAGGACCTGGTCCAGCCGCACCGTCGCCCGCACAACGCGTCCTCGCCGCGGCGTACGGAGCGGCTGTCAGCCGCGAGGCTGCCGTCAGCGAAGGATGACGAGATCAGCATCGGCAAGATGCTGTCCGCGCATCGAAGAAGGCGTGTTCGACGAATCCGAACTGGCCACCCTGCGCAAGCAGTGGCAGCTGGCCGGCGGCAAGACCCCGGTGATCGGCCTCACCGGCACCGGCGGCGCCGGCAAGTCGTCGGTCACCGACGAGCTGCTGAACCGCTTCCTGCAGGCACTTCCCGGAAATGCGCATCGCCGTGATCTCGGTGGACCCGACCCGCCGCCGCACCGGTGGCGCGCTGCTGGGCGACCGCATCCGCATGAACTCGCTGCGCAGCCACGCGCGTCTTCATGCGCTCGATGGCCACGCGCCGCCAGCACGTCGCCACCAACGCCGTGCTCAAGGACTGCATCGCCTTCCTGCAAGGCCAGGGCTACGACCTGGTGATGGTCGAAACCGCCGGCATCGGCCAGTCGCGACTCGCGAGATCGTGGACCTGGTGGATTTCCCGGTCTACGTGATGACGTCCGACTTCGGCGCGCCCGAGCCAGCTCGAGAAGATCGACATGCTCGACTTCGCCGAGCTGGTGGTGCTGAACAAGTTCGACAAGCGCGGCGCCGAGGACGCGCTGCGCGACGTGCGCAAGCATGGAAGCGCAACAAGGCCGCCTTCAAGATGGCCGACGAGGACGTGCCGGTCTACCCGACCATCGCCAGCCAGTTCAACGACCCCGGCGTCACCTGGATGTTCGTCAACCTGTGCCGCCTGATGCGCGAAAAGCTCGGTGTGGGAGCGGCTTCAGCCGCGACTGCCGTCAATTGGAACCCCACCTCGACACCTCGCTGCGCGAACCCCGCGCCACCGTCCTGATCCCCGGCGCCCGCACCCGCTACCTGGCCGAGATCGCCGAGCAGGGCCGCGGCATCAACGCCGGCATCGAGAAGCAGGCCGAAGCCGCCGACCGCGCGCAGAGCTACTGGCAGTCGCTCAAGGACATCGGCGACGAGAGCCTGCCGGCGCAGCTGGGCCTGTTCGACCCCGACGCGCCCTCGTAGGAGCGGCTTTCAGCCGCGACTTGCTCCTGCTCCGCCAACGCTACCAGACGCCGTCAAAACCCTCAGCGCCGAAGCCATCACCCTGCTGCGCGAATGGCCGGCGCGCCTGAAGGGCATCACCGACGAAGTCGGCGAGTACTCCGTGCGCGACAAGACCATCCGCGTCGAGAACTACCGCGACTCGCTCGAGCCACCAGAAGATCCCCAAGATCGCCGCACCCACCTACAAGAGCTGGGGCGAGCTGCTGACCTTCCTGATGAAGGAAAACCTGCCGGGCGCGTACCCCTACACCGGCGGCGTGTACCCGTACCGCCGCGCCGGCGAGGACCCGATCCGCATGTTCGCGGGCGAGGGCACGCCCGAGCGCACCAACCGCCGCTTCCATTACCTCAGCGACGGCCAGCCGGTCGCGCGCCTGTCCACCGCCTTCGACTCGGTGACGCTGTACGGCGAAGACCCGGCGCCGCGGCCGGACATCTACGGCAAGATCGGCAACTCCGGCGTGTCCATCGCCACGCTCGACGACATGAAGAAGCTGTATTCCGGCTTCGACCTGTGCTCGCCGACCACCAGCGTGTCCATGACCATCAACGGCCCGGCGCCGATGATCCTGGCGATGTTCATGAACACCGCCATGGATCAGCAGATCGAGAAGTACCTGAAGGCCGACCCGATCGCTGGGCCGAGGCCGTCCGCAAGATCGACGCCTTCTTCGGCGACACCCCGCGGCCGGTCTACGCCGGCGAGCTGCCCGGCCACAACGACGGCCTGGGCCTGGCGCTGCTCGGCATCACCGGCGACCAGCTGGTGGACGCCGAAACCTACGCGCGCATCCGCGCCGAGACGCTGTCCACCGTGCGCGGCACCGTGCAGGCCGACATCCTCAAGGAAGACCAGGCTCAGAACACCTGCATCTTCAGCACCGAGTTCGCGCTGCGGATGATGGGCGACATCCAGCAGTTCTTCGTCGACCACAAGGTCCGGAACTTCTATTCCGTGTCCATCTCCGGCTACCACATCGCCGAAGCCGGGGCGAACCCGATCTCGCAGCTGGCCTTCACGCTGTCGAACGGCTTCACCATCGTCGAGTACTACCTGGCGCGCGGCATGTCGGTGGACGACTTCGCGCCGAACCTGAGCTTCTTCTTCAGCAACGGCATGGACCCGGAGTACACCGTGATCGGCCGCGTGGCGCGGCGGATCTGGGCGCGGGCGATGCGCGAGCGCTACGGCGCCGACCCGCGCAGCCAGATGATGAAGTACCACATCCAGACTTCCGGCCGCTCCCTGCACGCGCAGGAGATCCAGTTCAACGACATCCGCACCACGCTGCAGGCGCTGTATGCCTTGTTCGACAACTGCAACTCGCTGCACACCAACGCCTACGATGAGGCGATCACCACGCCGACCGAGGAGAGCGTGCGCCGCGCGGTCGCGATCCAGATGATCATCAACAAGGAGCTGGGGCTGAACTTCTGCGAGAACCCCTGGCAGGGCAGCTTCATCGTCGACAAGCTCACCGACATCGTCGAGGAGGCCGTGTACAAGGAGTTCGAGGCCCTGTCCGAGCGCGGCGGCGTGCTCGGCGCCATGGACACCATGTACCAGCGCGGCAAGATCCAGGAAGAGTCGCTCTACTACGAGCACAAGAAGCACGACGGCTCGCTGCCGCTGGTCGGCGTGAACACCTTCCTGCCGCGCGAGCACGGCGGCGAGATCGCCACCACCGTCGAGCTGATCCGCTCGACCGAGCCCGAGAAGGCCCAGCAGATCGAGAATGTCGGGCGCTACCAGGTTTCGCGGAATGGGCTGGACCATGCGGCGGTGCTGCGCGAGGCGAACCCCGGCCCGCGGGTTCATCCGGACTGGCGTTCCTTCAGGCTACCGCCCGTGACCGGAAAAACATCTTTGCCGCGTTGATGGAAGCAGTGAAGACGCATTCCCTCGGCCAGATAAGCCATGCGCTATACGAGGTCGGCGGAGAGTACCGCCGAAACATGTAGTCGGCGACAGAGGAGCTTGGAGCTATCAATGAAATGCGAATGGCGGCTCACTGATCCGCCTGTAGAGTTCGGCTCCGCAATAGCGAGCACGCTGATCGAGCTGGTCAATGAGCAACTGCCTGAGCTTCTCGAAATGTTTCCGATGCAGTTCGGTTGGAGCCTCAAGTCTCACTTTGATCAAGATTGGTTCACGGTTAGGGTAACGGATCGCCGTGGTTCCGCGATCCCACGCGTGGACAAATTCAATGATCTAGAGGTTCAAGGCATTCGCGAAAAGCTGGTGCCTTTTGTTCCGCGTTCCCATCCCGATTTAATCGAAGCTCTTGGCGCCGAATGGTTTGACTTCCACAACTTTACGTACGCCGGCCCCTACTCGCAGGGTATGGCTTGCTGGCCCGATGTGCATCAGCACCTCGTGGATTGGCTCAACGGGTTCGTCTTGCCCACGATCGAGGCGCGAAATCGTCAACGCGTACTTCGCGCGATCCCAGAGGCGCCACAATTCAACATTGAGCTAATTCGCCAGCACCTATGGATCCTCGAGTGCGATGATTCTATTCGCCAGGGGACGGCGTTCGCGTTGGAAGGCGTTGGCTTGGTCACATGCGAACACGTGTTGGGGCCGGGTTCTCGAGCGTTTCGTGCGTGGGACATCCACAAGAAATTTCCAATCCGTGTTCTTTCTTCCAATGCGGATTTGGATCTAGCAGTGCTAGCCCTGGATCCTCCAATTTCATCGGGGCTCCAATTGGGGACGGCAGATGGGCTTCGCGAAATGGAGCATGTTGCTGTCGTAGGTTTTCCGAACTATCACCTGGGCGATTCTGGCGTCATCTCACCCGGCTTGGTGATTGGCTTTCGCATTCGTTCGGGAATCCGCAGAATCCTGACGAACGCGCCGATTGTCGCAGGCGCGAGCGGTGGGCCGGTACTGGACAAGAACAACCGCGTTGTGGGTGTCGCGGTAACCGGTTCCGATAGCTTCGGCCAAGCTTCTGATACTGAGAAGCATGGCGTGATTCCAATCGACGCGTTGAGGTTGCTCGCAAGCGCTTAGTCGGAATTTCATCAATGGGTGCCCGCCGCCGCCTCGAGTGCTAAGGTCATGCGCAGAACCACGGCCTGCGGGCATAGCGGCGACAACCTCGAGGGAGTCACGCACGTGGACCACGAAGTCGCGGTGATCGGCGGCGGCATCCTCGGCGTCGGGGCCGCACAGGCCTGCGCGGCCGCTGGCTACTCCTGCGTGGTGGTCGAGCAGACCGGCTGGGCAGCGGGCACCTCCAGCCGCTCGAGCAAGCTGATCCACGGCGGCCTGCGCTACCTGGAAACCGGCCAGCTGTCGCTGGTGCGCGAGAGCCTCAGGGAGCGCGCGATCCTGCTCAAGATCGCGCCGCACCTGGTGCATCCGCTGGCCTTCCGCATTCCGGTGTATGGCACGACCAAACGCAGCCCCGCGACGCTGGCCGCGGGCCTGGCCCTGTACGCCGTGCTCGCCGGCCTGACGACGCTGGCGCGCTTCAGCGCCACCTTGCCGGGGCGCATGCCGGAAAAGCTCCGCCGCGCCGGCCTGAAGCCGGACGGGCTGAAGACGGTGCTCCGCTATTGGGACGCGCAGACCGACGACGTGCAACTGACGCGCGCGGTGCTGCGCTCGGCGCAGGCGCTGGGCGCGGAGGCGCGCTGCCCGGCAAAGCTTGTCGCGGCCGAGCGGGAGGAGGGCGGCTACACCCTCACGCTCGACGAAAGCGGCAACATGCGCGAGCTGCGCTGCGGCTACGTGGTCAACGCCGGCGGACCGTGGATCAACGAGGTGCTCGCCTGCATCAGCCCCACGGCCACGCAGCGGCGCATCGACCGCGTGCTCGGCAGCCACCTCGTGCTGGAGGAGCAGGTGTACGACGAGGCCCTCTACCTCGAATCCCCCGACGACCAGCGCGCCGTGTTCGTGCTGCCGTGGCAGGGCCGCACGCTGCTGGGCACGACCGAGCGGCCCTTCGACGGCGATCCGGCGCAGGTCGAGGTCAACGTCAACGACCGCGCCTACCTGCTGGCGACGCTGCGCCACTACTTCCCCGATGCGCGGCCGCGGATCCACAGCGAGTTCGCCGGCGTGCGCGTGCTGCCGCACGGCGACGGCCGCGCCTTCCAGCGCCCGCGCGACTGCGTGTTCCACGTCGATGCGGCGCACCCGCGCCTGGTCAGCCTGTACGGCGGCAAGCTCACCGGCTACCGCCACACCGGCCAGGACGTGGTCGCGAAGGTGCGCCAGGCGCTGGGCCCGCGCAAGCCTGAAGCGAATACCGCTACCCTGCGCCTGCCGGATCCCGCTTAGTCCGAAGGGCCGGGACTCCAGGTCCCGGCCCTGATTTTTTCAGGCTCGCAACCCGACTCAGAACTCGACGCGCATGCCGAGCGACAGGTTGTCCTGCTGGTTGCCGTCGCGACCGAAGATCCGGTCGTACTGGATGAAGCCCGAGCGGCCCTTGGTCAGCACCAGCGCCAGGCCGATGTTGAAGCGGAAGTAGCTGTCGTCCAGGGCCTGGCCGGTGATCAGGATCGGCGTGCCGGTCGGATCGCTGACCAGGAAGGCCCGGAAGGCATCCGGATCGCCGCTGTACTCGCGCTGCCACTCGAGGCCGAACTGCGGCGAGACCACGCCCCACTCGACGCTGTGCGCCATGCTCACCCTGGCGCCGAGCACCGAGCTCAGCGATTTCACCGAGCGGTCGTCGATGCGCAGTGCCAGGCCGCTGCCCGCCAGCGAGCCATCCAGGTCTTCCTCGAAGCCGTCGAATCGCTGGCGGCTGTAGAGCGCCTTGCCGAACACGCCGAAGTTCCATTCCTTGTGATGGAAATCGCGGCCTACGGTGACGCTCGCCGAGGTGTCGAAGCTGTCTGACGAAGCGCGCGCGACCTGGTCCACGGATGAGCCGGGCAGGGTGTAGACGATCCGGCGACGGTGCTTGAAGTCATTGTTCGCGAGCGAAATCACGCCGTCGATGTACCAGCTGTTCTTGCGGTAGAGCGTGGTGTAGCCGGAGACGCTGAAGCCATGCATCCCGAGCGAGCCCTGGCCGCCGGACAGCGTGGTGTCCTGCTTGGTGTAGCCGAGCGCCACGCCCAGCACCAGGTTGTCGGTCTTGCGATAGTCGATGCCAACGGTGAGGCCGCGGATATCGAAGTCGTAGCGCGGCGCCTGGTCGGTGGCGTCGGTCCGGCCCCGGCCAATGTTGCCGGAGGCGAAGAAACCCCAGCGCTCGAAGGTCTGTTCGGCGGTCTTGGTTGCCTCGTCGGCCAGTGCCGACATCAGCGAGCCCAGCGAGACGCTGCCGGTCGGCGCACTCAGGGTCAGGCCGCCGATGGACGAGCCATAGACGCCGGAGCGAAGGGTGTTGAGGCGGCCGCCGAGGTTTTCGAACTGGGCATTCACTGCAGCCTCGCCGGTCTGCGTCTGCGTCTGGGCGACGTCAGGCAGCATTTCGTCGATGGCGTTCGCCACGCTGTCCGCATTGGACGCGCTGGCATCGCCGAGCGCCTCGCACTGGTCCACCAGGTCCTGCTCTTCGCTGCTCAGCCCGCTTTCGCCGGAAAGTTCGGCGCAGGCGTTGTCCAGCGCTATCGCCACCGCTACCTCGTCGCTGCTGAGGTTCGGCAAGGAGCCGAGCGTGGTGTTGTGGGTGAAGGACACGCTGGAGGCCGTGTACTGCGCGAACGCGGCGAAGTCGGCAGTGACGATCACGGCGCCCGCGGCGCTCGGGGTGACCGTGATGGTGCTCTCTCCGTTCGCATTGGTGACCGAGCTCGACGCCGAGACGGTGCCGTTGTTGGTGCTCCAGGTGATGGTCTGGCCAGGCAGCGCCACGCCGCTGTCCTCGAGCACGACCACCATCGGCGCCGAAGGCTGGCCAGTGGCGAGCGTCTGCGCATCGCCGGAGACGATCGACAGCGTCGTCGCCACGAGCGAGCCATTGATGGTGGCGGTGAAGGTGGCGCCGGGTCCGTTGGCGACCTGCGCGTCGACCGTGACCGTGCCCGGCGTCAGGCCGAGCGTGAGTACCGTGCTCGCCTGGCCGGCGGCATCGGTGGTCGCGGACGTGACGGACAAGGAGCCGCTGCCGGAAGTGATGGTGAAGGTGATCGGCACGCCACTGAGGTCGGTGACGCCCGCGGGCGGCACGATCGTGACCACGAAGGGCGCGAGCACTTCACCCGGATCGTCGGCCTGGTTGTCGCCGCTGGTCTTGGTCAGGCCTGACGCGGTGACGGCGGTGGCACTGAAGTCCACCGACTGGGAACCGCTGTACGCGGAGGCATTGATGGTGATCGGGCCGGGCGTGCCGCCATAGCTGAAGTTCATGGTGGCGAGGCCGGAGCCGTTGGTGACGGAGGTACCCGAACCCAGGGTCGCCGAGCCACTGGTGACGCTCCAGCTGATGGTGGCGCCGGACACCGGATTGCTGCCGCCGTCGACGAGCTTGACTTCGAGCAGGTCAACTGCGGCGCTGCCGGTCAGGCCCGACTGGCCGTCGCCGGAGTTGATGGTCAGCACCGGCGGAATCACGTTGCCGTCGAACACCACCTGCGCGGAGGGATCGTCGGCGCGCACGCCGGTCACCGTGAACGAATCCGGACCCGGGCCGGTACTGGTGACCGAGACGCTGGCCTGGCCGAAGCCATCGGTGACGCTGGACGAAGCGCTCAGCGTCGCACCGCCGGTGGCGAACCAGTTGATGGTGACGCCGGCCGCATCGCTGCCGTTGTCCTGTGCTTCGACCACCAGCGGGGAGGGCAGAGGGTTGTTCGGCGCGGCCGTCTGGTTGTCGCCACTGATCTTGGTCAACGAGCGGATCAGCGTGGAGTTGATGATGAAGTTCTGGCTCACGCCGGGGGCATCGTTGCGCGTCGCGCTGACGACTACGGTTCCGGGCGTCGGCCCGAGGTCGATCACCGCGCTCGATTGGCCGGAGCCGTTCGTATTGCCACCGTTGCTGACGCTGTCGATGCTGGCGTCACCGGAAACGATCGCCCAGGTAATGCCGATGCCGGGCTGCGGCGTCGGACCAAGACGCGCTTCGACCACCAGCGGTGCGGGCACCTGGGTGTTGACCGGCGCGCTCTGGCCGTTGCCGGAGACGGTCACCAGGGACTTGTTCAACACGCTCAGGTTGAAGGTCACCGAAGCGCTTGAATCGCTGCGGGTTGCAGTGACGACCACCGGGCCCGGACCAGGGCCCAGGTTGGTCACGGTGACCTGTGAGAGGCCACCCGAACCGGTGCTGGTGCTGGTGGAACTGAGCGACGCACCGCCGGTGGCGGTCCAGGTGATGTTCACGCCCGAAGCGGACGAGTCGCCGTCGTCGGCTCGCACCACGAGCGGCGAGGGCAGGCCCGAGTTCGCTGCACCGGTCTGGCCGTCGCCGCTGACCTTGGAGAGGAATCGTGCAACGTCCGGGTCGTTGTCGTTGTTGTTGGCGAGGATGGCCACCGCCGCGCCGGCGCCCAGCAGGGCGGCAGTCAGACCGCCGTGGCCGCCCCCCTCTTTGCCAGCGCTGCTGGCGGCAAGGACTTCAACGCGAAACTCGACCGAAGCCCAGAGTGCGCAATCCGCACCGACGCAGCCGGGGTTGGACTGCGTGGAGGCGGTGACGACGTAGTTGCCCGGGCGGTGGGCGGTGAACAGGGTGGAGGCGGTCCCTGCGGGGGGCTCGTCCTTGCCGCCTGCGGAACTCAAGGCGACTTCCCGCGAGAGCACGGCATCGTCCGCTTCGGCGATCTTCCAGCGCACGTCCTTGCCGGCCAGGGCGGTTTCGCCCGAGCTGACCCGCACCACGAGTCGGGTGGGGGTGTCGGCCTGAATCCGGAGCGCGCCGGATTCGGGAGTGTCTGCGGCAAGGGAAACCGGTGGAGGGTCCTGCGCCAGCGCGGCCGCGGGCAGGAGGCTGCACGCGATGAGCAAGGCAGTGGCGGCGAGCCGGGACAGGCGCGCAAGAGCGCCTCCGGACGGATTGCGAGGCACGCGCATCGGCCCCATCGGCAATTCAGTCTTCATCGATTTCCCCAGATTCGGCCTGCGGGTGTCCGGAAACCCCTTCCGGCCCCTGCCCGCATTTGCCTCCGAGCTATATACACCGGAAGACGCCGGATGAATATGAGTTGTGACGCCTGTCGCAGAACGCGCTAGCTCGGGGCATGCACGAAACCGCTCGAGCAAGCTGATCCACGGCGCTCGTCGCGGCCGAATGGACCGCGTGCTCGGCAGCCACCTCGTGCTGGAGTGCAGGTGCACGACCAGGCCCTGTACCTCGAATCTCCTCACGACCAGCGCGCCGTGTTCGTGCTGCCGTGGCAGGGCCCCACGCTGCTGGGCATGACCGAGCGGCCCTTCGACGGCGTTCGGGCCTGCCTGATCTCCGCTAGCCAGCCCCGCTGCGGGAGGGACGTCGCCGACGCATAATCGCGGCATGCGAAGCGTGCCGCTGCCGACGCCTGCCGGTCTCGACGATGCCGAGCGCCTTGCCCGCGCCGAGGCCTTTGCCGACGAGCTGGCCAGGCGGCGGACCGTACGCGATTTCTCCGACCGGCCCGTACCCGCTGCGGTCATCGCCGCGGCGCTGCGCGCGGCGGGCACTGCGCCCAGTGGCGCGAACCAGCAGCCGTGGCGCTTCGTCGCCATCGCCGATGCTGACGTCAAGCGCCGGATCCGGGAAGCAGCGGAAGCGGAAGAGCGCGAGTTCTATGCGCACCGTGCCCCCGCCGAGTGGCGCGAGGCGCTGGCGCCGCTCGGCACCGACGCCGAGAAGCCGTGCGTTGTTACCCGCACGAATCCACCGGCATCGCCACGGGCCTGTTGATCGCCGCGCTGCACCGCGCCGGGCTGGCGACCCTGACCCATACGCCCAGCCCGATGTCCTTCCTCAACGAGATCCTGCGCCGGCCCAGGCACGAGGTGCCGTACTTGCTGCTGGTTGCCGGCCACCCGGCCCCCGACTGTCGCGTGCCCGACATCGAGCGCAAGCCGCTCGACGAGATCGCGCAGTTCCTGCCGCCGGACAGCTAGTCGCCGAAGTAACGCATGGCGACGTTGCACCGCTCGTAACGGGCACCGTACTGCTTCATGATCCCGGCGTCGTGCCGAAAACCAAGCTTCTCGTACAGGTGGATGGCCGCAGCGCATTTCGAGTTGGTGAGCAGGTACAAGGGATCGGCCTTCAGCGCCGCTGCCCGCTCGATGATGGCGGCCAGCAGGAACTCGCCCGCCTTCAGGCCGCGCGCCGATTCGGTCACTCCCATCTTCGTGAGCTCGTAACTGCTGGCTCCCGTCTTCTGCAATGCACAGGTCCCGACGATGCCCAGGCCCTCTACCTCGACAAAGAGGATGTCGCCGCCCGGCTCGATGATTCTCGCCCTCGGCGCTTCGAGCACCTCGCGATCCGTGTCTTCGAGGCGGAACATCGAGCTGATCCATTCCGCGTTGATGTCATGGAAGCAGGGCGCGAGCTCGTCGCTGAATTCGCGGATCGCCAGGACGTTTTTCATAGTACTGCGAGTAGCTGATCAGTCGACGATCTCGATGGCCGTGGCGACGATGCGCAGCTCGCGCTCGGCCGGCGCCTTGGCACCGTCGTCCTCGACCAGATGCTTCGCATGTTCGGCGGTGATGGGCTCGATCTCCAGCACGCCGTAGGCGATGGCTTCGCCGCTGGCGTCCTTGGGTACGGCGAAGCCTTCGTCCTTGGCCATCACACGCGCCGTCTGGCCGTCCTGCTCCAGCACCATCCAGCAGCCCTTCTTCTGGCAGACCTGGGTGATGCGGCCAGTGAAGCGCAGCGGCTTGCCCGCGTGCGCGGCCGGATCGGCGGCGGCGGCCGCGATGGCGACGGTGTCTCCGGCGGGCATGGGCGCGCCATAGCTCGTGGCCAGGACGGCCGGCGATACCAACATCAGGGCGATCATCAGGGTCTTGCGCATGGCGTTCTCCTCAAGCGACCAGGGGGAGTATAGGGAGTTCAAACGCCGCCGGTGGTTCGATCGCTCCAGATTGCGCGAAGTCTCACGGGGTCTTCGCCTTCTTCAGGTATGCATCCAGGACCGGCCATTTTTGTGGCTGATAGCAATCGCCGTAGATCACTTTGGATTCTTCTACGCCACTCGTGACATTCTCCAATACGATCGGTCTGTATTTTAAGGGAATCTCGATGCCGATCTCCTCGATGGGCTGGATCATTTGCTCGGCGATCACTTCGAGTAGACCGCTTTTTTGATCCATCTCTGCAAGCATGTCGTAATAGCGCAAGCGGTCGCTCCGGCTAATCGTTGTGTCGACTGCCAATACTTTTGACCGGGCCTGCAGCGCGTATATGTCGGTCTGCAATTGCTCGGCATGGCTTGCTTGATTAAATATGACGTCCAGTGCCTCTTTTCGCTCATCCGCCATCTGGTTGAATGTGCCGCGTCCCAACCCGGCCTCCCAGACACGTGACCCCCAACGACGGCTGGGCGAGCGAAAGGCAATCGGAAGGGCGGCCCGATGGCTGGAGTTGACCCGGTTTCGTGGACAGGTTGGTGTCTTAGTCCTGGGGTCTTTCGTTCATGCTGCTCCTCGGATCTTACTCGACGTGAGTTCTGTTGACGAAGGTGGCGGAAGCTCTGCCAACCGGACCCTTGCTTGCTGATGTGCGCGCTCGTAGTTGACCGGCGAACGGTAGCCCAGGCCCGAGTGACGACGATGCGGGTTGTACCAGCCTTCGATCCACTCAAAGATCGCCATCTTGGCTTCGGCTTGGCTCTTGAACCGCCGGCGATTGAGGACCTCACGCTCCACTGTGGCGAAGAAGCTCTCGGCCATCGCGTTGTCATAGGCATCGCCCACCGAACCCATCGACGGCATGATGCCGGCCTCCCGGCAGCGCTTGCCGAAGGCGTAGCTCGTGTATTGGGACCCCCTGTCCGAGTGGTGAATGACGCCGCTCGGCTGACGCTGGGTCACCGCCATCTGCAGCGCGTCGAGAATCAGCTCGGTGCGCATGTTTGTGTCCATGGCCCAGCCGACAATCTTGCGCGAGTACACGTCCAGCACCATCGCCAGGTACAGCCAGCCCGACCAGGTGGGGATATAGGTCATGTCCGCGACCCACAACTGGTCAGGCGCATCGGCGAAGAACCGGCGCTCCACCAGATCGATGGGCTTGGCTGTTGATTTCCACGCAAAACTGACCCAGGGTTTCCAACCAAAATTGACCCACCCTCGATTTGCGTAGTGTAGCTACTCGGTTGTGGATAAGTCGCTCTTGGCTGTCGTTTTTTCTCCTGTCTTTGGGGTGGCAGTTCGCCGCCGTGTCGTGGCTGCCGCCGAACTGGTCTTGAAGCGCCAGGACTCGTTACCGGTTTCCACGATGTGGCAGTGATGGGTAAGTCGGTCGAGCAAGGCCGTGGTCATCTTGGCGTCGCCGAACACGCTGGCCCATTCGGTAAAGCTCAGGTTGGTGGTGATCAGCACGCTGGTGCGCTCGTATAGCTTCGACAGCAGGTGGAACAGCAAGGCGCCGCCAGCCTGGCTGAAGGGCAAGTAGCCAAGCTCGTCGAGAACGACCAGATCCGTATAGCCCAAGCGCAAGGCGATCTGACCTTGCCGTCCTGCGGCCTTCTCCTGCTCCAGCGCGTTGACCAGTTCGATCGTCGACACGAAGCGAACGCGCCGATGATGGCGTTGCACGGCCTCGATACCAATCGCTGTGGCCAGGTGGGTCTTGCCGGAACCGGGCCCGCCGATCAGAACGACGTTCTGTGCGCTGTCCAGGAACTCACCGCCATGCAGGCGGCGCACCAGCGCTTCGTCGACCCGGCTGTAGGCGAAGTCGAAGCCGACCAGGTCGCGGTGCGCCGGGAAGCGCGCCGCCTTCATCTGGTTGGCCTGCGACTTGACCTCACGCTCGGCGCTCTCGGCGGTCAGCAGTTCGCCGAACCACTGCTCCGGATCGAGCTCGCGCTGCCGGGCCTTGGCGGCCAGTTCCGGCCACGCCGCCGCCATGCCATGCAACTTCATCTGGCGCAGGCGCGCAATCAGCTCAATAGACATGGCGCACCTCCGCGGCAATCGCGGGCCGCAACGCGTCGTACCGATCGACGTTGGCCTGCGGCTCGTGGGTCAGCGTGAGCCCGGTGACCACGCTCTCGACGCTGACCACCGGCTCGTTGAGCCGCGCCAGCACATTGAGCACGTGCTCGCCGCTGGGCACGCCCGACTCCAGCACCAGCTCGACCGCCACCAACACCGCCTCCAGCCCGTGCACCGGTACCGCCGCCAACACCTGCGCCATCACCCGATCGCCGCCCAGCCGCCGCAACAGGTGGTGTTGCAAGGACCGCAGCGGCGCTGGCATCTGGGCAAACGGCGCGCCGTCGCGCAGCGCACCGGGCTTGCGTTGCACCACCTGGATGTAATGCTGCCAGTCGTACTGGGTCTGGTAGCGCTCGAAGCAGCGGGCGTGCCGCGCCAGCACCTGGCCTTCGGCCACCAGCACCAGTTCGAAGGGATAGATGTGCAGGCTGATTACCCGGTGCGCGGCCTGGGTCGGGACGCTGTAGCGATTGCGCTGGAAGTGGATCAGCGCTGTGGCCGACACCCGCACCGGCTGTTCCAGGTAACCATCAAAGGGCTCGGGGTTGGGCATCAACTGCGGCTGCTCGTTCTCCCAGACTTCGGCGATGGTCAGTTCCGGCCAGTCCGGGTGGGCCATGACGTCCCACGCCGCCCGGCACTCGGTCGCCAGCCACGCATTGAGTGTCGCCAGATCGGGCCAGTGCCGTTGCCCGGCCTCGGTCCACAGCTGCCGGCGCCGGTCCTGCACGTTCTTCTCAACGATGCCCTTCTCCCAGCCGGCGGCGCGATTGCAGAACTCCGACTCGAACAGGTAATGCCCGCACATTGCCTGGAAGCGGGCGTTGACGACGCGCTCCTTGCCGCGGCCAACCCGATCCACTGCGGTCTTCATGTTGTCGTAGATACCGCGGCGCGGGATGCCGCCGAATGCGGCGAAGGCGCGAGCATGGGCATCGAACAACATCTCGTGGCTCTGCATCGGATAGGCCACCACCAGGAACGCCCGGCTCGCGGCCAGCTTCGCGTGCGCCACCTCCAGCCGCTTGCGCACGCCGCCGATGACCGCGTACTCGCAGCTCCAGTCGAACTGGAAGGCCTCGCCGGGTCCGAAGCGCAGTGGCACAAACGCGGAGCGATGGGGAATGGCGCCGCCGGCGACGTGCCAACGGCGCACGCACGCCGCCACCCGGCCATAGCCGCCGGGATAGCCTTGGGCCTGCAGGTGCTCGAACAGTACCCGTGCGGTACGCCGGTCGCGCTTGGGCCGGTGGCTGTCGGTGCGCAGCCACGCTTCCAACTGCTCGCGGTAGGGGTCCAGGATGCTGGGGCTGACCCGCGACGGGTACACCGGCTCGGTCACGTCTCGCTGCCGCAGCCAGCGGCGCAGGGTGTTGCGGGATAAGCCGCTGCGCTTGGCAATCTCGCGCAGCGACAACTTGTCGCGGAAGTGCATCCGCCGAATCTTGGCCAACATGCCCACATTGATCACTCCATTTATCCCCTGCGCAAAGATTGCTCAGGGTAGTGAGGTCAGGTGGGTCAGTTTTGGATGGAAATTAGGCCCCTAAGTGGGTCAGTTCTGGATGGACATCA